>NZ_JAIUKX010000004.1:0-66119 GCF_020165935.1 Bacillus sp. RAR_M1_44 | reverse complement strand
TGTCATAAAGAACCTTTGTTTGAGTTGGATTCACTTGATAAAACGAGCGAGCTGAAATGGCAAATTTGATGTCGCCAATCATGTCATAAATGTATTCTTCGCCCCATAAAACGGTTGTTTCGTCTCCGAAAATAACATTTATTTTCTTTGAATTCACGTTTTGCACAATTGACCGAACGTGTGGGAGGCGTGCTATAATCTGCTCAATCACCTGTTGCTTTTGCGGAAAATCAGCCGTTCTTGTGACAAACACAACCATCATTTCACCTGTTGCAATGCCGTAGCGAACCATGACATGACGCAGCCAGCCTTTATGCCGCTCTTCGTTATATGCTTTTATGCCAAACGCATTGCAGATGTCTTTTACTGCCTGTACCACTTCGTCATTTTCTGATTGCTGGATCAAGCATTTTTCCATATCAATGATTTCATGGGTACGCTGCTGATAAAATCCTGCAACAAGTCCGCCTTCTCGTTCACCAACAGGTACTTGTGCTTTGTTTCGGTAATTCCAAGGGTCTTCCATGCCGAGTACAGGATGAACTTTTACACGGCTCATATCAAGCTTACCGATCCGCTCCAATACGTCCTTTACTTGTTTCTGTTTAAAAAGCAGCTGACCTTCATAGCTCATGTGCTGAATTTGACAGCCTCCGCACTGCTTATAGATAGGACATGGCGCATCTTGCCTGTGCTGACTTTCCTTTGTCAGCTCCATGAGTCGTCCAAAAGCAAATCCTTTTTTGACACGTGTGACTTTGATTTTCCCTTGTTCGTCAGGAAGGGCATTCGGTACAAACACAGGGAAACCCTCGATTTTCGCTACTCCTGCACCTTCGTGCGTTAAATCTTCGAAGGTTACATTGTAGTATTCATTTTTTTGAACAGGCGGTTTCATTTTCACCAATTTTATCACCTCATTTGCAAAGAAAAACTTGGTCGCCATAAGGAACCAAGTTCAATCTTCACCCTATTTTTTCAGCTGTTGCTTTTGGCACAATAAATTCAATGTGGCGATACAGGTTTTCAAATTCACCTGGCAGCATGCCGCCGTATTCACCATCTAAATTCAATTGCATTTTATCTTTTACATCTACCTTCACGCGATTCGCTTTTGCGTAGATGACATTGTTATCATGAATATGCTCGCCTCGAAGTGCAAGGCTGACCACTCGAATGGCTTCTGCTAGGTTGACCTTCTTTAAAATAATCAGGTCAAACATACCGTCATCTAGAATGGAATCTGGTGCGAGCTTTTCAAAGCCGCCTACTGAGTTTGTTAGTGAAACAAGAAACAGCATGATTTCTCCATGAAACAATTTGCCGTCATATTCAATTTCGACTTCTGTCGGGCGAATGGAAGGAAGCATCTCCATACCTTTCAAATAATACGCAAGTTGTCCTAGCATGGTTTTCAGCTTACTAGGCACTTCATAGGTCAGCTCTGTTAATCGGCCGCCTCCCGCAATATTAATGAAATACTGTCCATTCACTTTACCAATATCAAGCGGCTTTGCTACACCATCAATGATGGCATCTGTCGCTTTTAAAATATCTTCTCTTGGAATGCCAAGTGCTCTTGCGAAGTCATTGGTCGTTCCAACTGGAATGATTCCTAATTTTGGTCTTTTTTCAAGCGGTGCTAATCCATTGACGACTTCATTAATCGTGCCGTCTCCACCAGCTGCTACAATTAAATCAAAATCTCTCTGTGCGGCTTTTTCGGCTGCTTGTGTTGCATCTCCTGCACATGTCGTCGCATGACAAGATGTTTCATAGCCAGCCTGTTCAAATTTTTGCAAAACCTGCGGTAAATTCTTCTTAAAGAGTTCACGTCCAGATGTCGGATTGTATATAATTCGAGCACGTTTCATTCATCATCATCCTATTATCATTATGCAATCTATTTTCACCACTAACAACCTTTAATTATACTATGAGATTTGAAAATGGCAACAGAACACCCCCCTAATATTTGAAATCTCACGGTACGTTTCCCTCAGCAGATCAGCATTCTGATAAGATAAAAGAAAACGATGAAAAGGATGGTATGCCATGAAAAAGCCTGTCTATTTCAACCATGACGGCGGTGTTGATGATCTCGTGTCCTTATTTCTGCTTCTTCAAATGGAACACCTGAAAGTGATCGGGATATCTGTGATTCCTGCTGATTGTTATTTAGAGCCTGCGCTGAGCGCCTCTCAGAAAATTATTGATCGATTTAGTCCATATGAGATTGAAGTAGCCGCTTCCAATTCTAGAGGTGTGAATCCATTTCCAAAGGAATGGCGTATGCATGCTTTTTATGTAGATGCCCTGCCGATTTTAAATGAAAAAGGCGCTGTTGATACAAAAATATCTAAGCTTCCTGCACATCTTCACCTGATTGAAACGGTGAAAAAGTCAACCGAACCTGTTACGCTGCTCTTTACAGGACCGCTCACAGACCTTGCACGCGCCTTAGAAGAAGATCCTTCCATCTCAAATAAAATTGAGAAACTGGTGTGGATGGGCGGCACATTCCTTGAAAAAGGCAATGTCGAAGAACCCGAGCATGATGGAACAGCAGAATGGAATGCTTTTTGGGACCCTTATGCTGTGAGCACCGTATTTCAAGAGCGTTTTCCAATTGAAATGGTCGCACTGGAAAGCACGAATCAAGTCCCGCTCACACTCGATGTCCGTCAACGCTGGGCTTCCCTTCGCTCTCACATCGGGATTGACTTTATTGGACAATGTTATGCCTTTTGTCCGCCTCTCATTCATCACGAAACGAACTCGACTTACTACTTATGGGATGTGCTGACAACGATTACTCTTGCTTCCACCTCATTTACCCGTTCAAAAGAAATGAATGCAATTGTTTATACCGAAACACCAAGACAAGGACGTACCGAAAAACATCCAGATGGAAAGACGATTCATGTCATTGACCACGTTGATCGGGATGCCTTTTTCGAGGCCTTTGAAGAGCTTATGAGAAAAGCGGTTTGTCAGATTTCATCATAAAAAAGCCCCGCTTATTAGCGGGGCTCAAATTGTTGACACAGGGCTAAAATGAACTTGATTTTAGTCCTGTGTCTTCTTTTCAGCGTGATAGAAAACCTTTGCAGCCCTAGGAAGGACGAGTACCGGCGCGGAGCGAATTTGACATTCGTGAGCACCGGAACGCAGGATTGACAAAGAATGCAAGTGTTTGTCTACACGCTGAAGCCCCGCTCATGAGCGGGGCTTCCTCTTACTCTTCTTCAGCGTACTTTTTCTTACGTCTAAACTTGCTTAAGATTTCATACACGATTGGCACGATCACCAATGTGAGAAGTGTAGAACTTGTTAAACCGCCAATAACGGTGACGCCAAGTCCTTTTGATACGATCTGACTTCCGCCTTCAAAACCTAATGCGAGTGGCAGCAATGCACCAATTGTCGCAAGTGCCGTCATTAAGATTGGGCGTAATCTTGTTGTACCTGCTTCAAGTAAGGCTTCTCTTGTTGAAAGTCCTTCTTTTTCTTTATGAATCACTCGGTCAATCAAGACAATGGCATTTGTTACAACGATTCCGATTAGCATCAGCAATCCAATCATGGCATTTAAACTGATGGTTTCTTTCGCTACAAACAATCCAACGAGTGCCCCAATAACCGTAAATGGAAGTGAGAACAGAATCGCAAATGGTGCAAGACCTCCGCCAAATGTAATGACGAGAACGAGGTATACAATCGCAATCGCTGCAAGCATTGCGAGTCCTAGCTGTGTAAAGGATTCCTCAATATCCGCACTTACACCGCCTGTATCAATCGTAACGCCAGATTTCAAATCAAGCTTGTCAACTTTCTTCTGGACATCTTGTGTCACACTTGATACGTCGTCTGTTGTCATGTCACCAGATACTTCAGCGTAAATCTTCCCATCACGCTTTGTCACAGTGTTTGCTGTTGTGCCATCTTTCACTTTCACCACATCGCCAATTCGGACTTGTTGTCCTGTTGGTGTTGTGATCTTTTTATTCTCTAGATCTTTTTTACTCTTGTATTCATCTTTTTCCGTTTGAAGCTTCACATCTAGTTCTTTGCCGTCCTCTGTTACTTTCGTCAACGTTGTTTCATTACTTTGAGGAGCGATCGCCTGTGCGATTTGTGAAGCGGTTAAGCCTAGTTTCGCCAGTTTTTCTTGATCTGCATTAAACGTATATTCGTCATATTTCTCAGATAAGCTTGTGCTGACGTTTTTCAAATTCTTTTCATCTTTTAAAATGTTCTCGACATCTTTGACTGTGCCTTCAATATCACTTGCTTTGTCACCGTACACATAGTACGTCACTGTATTGCTTGCGCCAGCAGATGAGAAGTCTTGTGATTTCCATTCCCCTTTAGACGTTTTGTCTTGAAGGGCTTTAACCATACGATCTTTTTCTTTATCAAAGTTCGGTGTGTCCTCGTCGTATTGTACGAAGAATAATGCACCGTTAGAGTTTCCGCCAACACTTGCTGTCATTGCATTTGAAGAGCCTAATGAATATTGAACCGTATTGACATGATCACGTTTCATTAAGTAATCTTCTGCCTTTTTCGTTTCAGCAATGGCTTGTTCTCTCGTTTGTCCAGGCTCTGGCGTGTATGTCACCATTGCCGTTTTTTCTGCTTCCTGTGGTAAGAAGCTGACACCGACAAGTGGTGCGAGGAATAAGCTTCCGATCAGCATCAAAATCGCAATTCCTGACGTGATCCATTTATGGTTCAATGTCCAATTGAGTACACGTCTATAACCACCAGCAAGTTTGCTTGGTTTGTGTTCTTTCACCTTTTTCGCTTTGCCATACAGGTTCTTTTTAAATAGGCTGTGAGCCATCATTGGAACGATTGTAATGGCGACAAGTAGTGAAGCCATTAGAGCAAACACAATGGTTAATGCAAATGGGATGAATAGTTCACCAATCATTCCACCCACTAGCGCTAATGGCAAGAATACCGCAATTGTGACAATCGTCGAAGACATAATCGGAATAAACATTTCTTTTGTGGCTTCTCTAACGAGTGCTTTGCCTTTTAACGGTTCATCTTTTAACGCCATTCGTCGATAGATGTTTTCTATGACAACAATCGAGTCATCGACAACGCGCCCAATGGCGACTGTCATGGCACCAAGTGTCATGATATTTAATGTGATATCGAGCTGATTTAATAATAAAACAGCAATCAACAGGGATAACGGAATGGAGATGACCGAAATTAATGTTGATTTGATATCTCGAAGGAACAACATGATGATAATGATCGCAAAGATTGCTCCGATGATCGCCTTGTTCAGCATTGTGCTGACAGATTCTTTAATCGGCTCTGCTTGATCATATGTCGTGCTGACTTTGATTCCTTTATTGTCTTTTTTGAATGTTTCAAGTTCTTTTGTGACTGCTTCTGCTACACTCACTGTGTTGGCATCAGAGCCTTTGACAATTTGCAAACCGATACTGTCTTTTCCGTTCGTTCTAGAAATTGATTCTGCATCTTTCACGACTTTAATATCTGCTATCTCAGAAAGTTTGATCGTCGGCAGTTCTACCGATTGACCGCTTGCTGCACCTGCACCTGTTTGTTGCTGAGCTGCTGCTGCTTGCTGCTGACTTGCACTTCCAGCCTGCTGATCGGTACCTTGAGCACCTGCATTTTCTGAGCCGCTAGCAGATGCACCAGCTCCTGCGCTTGCACTTGGTGTGACAGGAATTCGCATGTTTTTCAAATCTTTAACACTTAAAATATTGCCATCCACTACGACTGATTTTTGCTTGTTGCCAAATGTGTATAACCCTAAAGGTACATTGACATCAGAGCCTTTGATCATGTTTTGGACAGTTTCTTCATCTAAACCATATTCCTTCAATTTCTTTTGTTTAAAAGAAAATTCTACTTCTTTGATTTGTTGTCCAGAAGCTTCGACAGACGAGACACCCTCTAAGCTTTGAAGAGAAGGAATAAGGTCATTTTCCACTTTTTGTGTCAGGTCTTGTAATGATTCTTTATCACCGGAGACACTTAGAGCTAAGATTGGAATCGCATTGATGCTAAAACGTGTGATTTTTGGTTTTTCTGCATTTTCTGGAAAATTGATATTGCTAATGGCATCTTCAATTTCCTTCTTTGCTTCATCCATATCTTTATTGTAATCGTACTCGATTTGAATCGATGAGGCATTTTCAAAAGAATTAGAAGTGACTACATTCACCCCATTGAGATTTTGTATCGACTTCTCAATTGGGTCTGTCACCTTATCTGATACTTCGTCCGGCGTTGCGCCAGGATACGTTGTAGAAACCGTAATGACTGGAGTGTTGATATTCGGGATTGATTCTTGTTTCATATTCAATCCGGCATATAGACCAGCAACTGTTACGATAATCGTCATGAGCCATACAGCGAACTTGTTCTTTAATACAAAATTGATGATCGAATTCATTATGTCCTCCATTTTCCTTTATGTATTGACTGACTGGTCATTCTATATCATAATAAACGGTGATATACAATGCCGTCAACCATTTCACTTGCGTTTGACGTAACATTCTAAAGCTGAAGGGGCCTTATTTCATGAACGAAAAAAAAGAAAAAATCATTAAAGCAAGCATTCAGTTGTTTGCGAAAAAAGGTTTTTCTTCTACGACCATTCAGGAAATTGCAGATGAATGCGGAATTTCTAAAGGTGCATTTTATTTGCATTTCAAATCAAAAGAACAGCTTTTCAACAGAGCGTTTGAATATTATATCGACACGTCTATGCAAAGTATTGAAAAGATTCGAAAAGAAAATCAGCATCTTGCGCCTAGAGATATCTTTCAGAAACAAATCGCTGAACAGTTCCAGCACTTTGCTGAGAACAAGGATTTTATCATTTTGATCCTCAGCGAGAACATTATTCCGGAAAATCAGCAAATTAAAAAGTATTCCAAAACGGTTAAAAAGCAGATGAATGATGAAATCCAAATTTCTATTTTGACCACGTATGGACAGGAGATCGAACCATACATAACTGACCTGTCAGTCATGATTCAAGGAATCATCCAATCTTATGTGCAGGTACTGCTTTTACAAGATCAGATGCAATTATCATGTGATGAGCTCTCATCCTTTATTCTCGACCGATTTGATGATTTGGTGCATGGGCTTCTCCGTTCTCATGCGAAGCCGATTCTAAAGCAAAACATTTGGGATGATGAAGCGCCAAATGCCGCTACTCTTCAAGAAGAGCTTCGATTGTTAAAATCTGAGCATCTGCTTTCGGATGATACCCTTGTATCCATTGAAGTTATTGAAGAAGAATTGGCCAAAGATGAGCCTCGCAAGCCGGTCATTCAAGGGATGCTGACAAATTTAGAAACGTGTGAGGACTCCGCTGTCCAAAGAGCTGTGGAACAATTGAAGCTATTCCTCCAATGACAATACGTGGCGATGTTCACTTTAGTTCACCTTTATCCCCTTCGAATATGTGCTAAAGCTTATGCTTCATTATAAAAAAAGAACCAATGAATTGATATACGGCGGTGGTCTGAATCTGTGATAAGACCCTGTCATATCCATCAACAAAAACCGCCTCTTCCATGAGGCGGTTTTTGCAATTTAGCGTTTTTTGATTTCTTCAAGAAGAATCTTGTTGACCATCGGTGGGTTTGCTTGTCCCTTCGATGCTTTCATGATTTGTCCGACTAAGAAACCAATTGCGCGGTCTTTTCCATTTTTGAAGTCTTCAATGGATTGCGGGTTGTTATCAAGAGCTTCTGTGACAAGTTTGAGCAGTGCACCTTCGTCAGAAATTTGGACAAGTCCTTTTTCTTTGACGATTGTTTCTGCGTCGCCCCCATTTTCGATAAGCTCTTTGAATACCTTTTTGGCAATCTTAGAAGAAATCGTTCCTTTTTCGATGAGCTTGATCATGCCAGCCAGTCCTTGCGGCGTTAGCTTCGTATCTTCCAGCTCTTTTTGAGCCGAGTTCAAGTAAGCAGATACTTCACCCATGAGCCAGTTTGATGCTTGCTTCGCTTCAGCACCTTCTGAAATGGTCGCTTCAAAGAAATCAGACATTTCTTTTGTCAGCGTCAGTACCATTGCGTCATATGCAGGAAGTCCAAGTTCATCAATGTAGCGTTTGCGGCGCTCGTCTGGAAGCTCTGGAATGGATGCTCTTACGCGTTCTTTCCACTCGTCATCAATATACAGCTCCACCAAATCTGGTTCTGGGAAGTAGCGGTAATCATCAGAGCCTTCTTTGACACGCATGAGGATCGTCTTTTTAGACGCTTCGTCATAGCGGCGAGTTTCTTGTTCGATCAAGCCGCCAGAAAGCAATACTTGCTCTTGACGTTTTTCTTCGAATTCAAGACCTTTTTGGACGAATGCGAATGAGTTCAAGTTCTTGAGCTCTGTTTTCGTTCCAAACTCTTCACGGCCGATTGGACGAAGAGAAATGTTGGCATCACAACGAAGTGAGCCTTCTTCCATCTTACAGTCAGAGACGCCTGTATATTGAATAATGGATTTTAATTTTTCTAAGTAAGCATACGCTTCTTCTGGCGTACGAATGTCAGGCTCAGATACGATTTCAACAAGTGGTGTACCTTGACGGTTGAAATCGACGAGTGAATAACCGTCGCCTGTGTGCGTCAGTTTTCCTGCATCCTCTTCCAAATGAAGACGTGTAATACCAATTCGTTTTGTTTTGCCGTCTACTTCAATTTCAATCCAGCCGTTTTCACCGATCGGTTTATCAAATTGAGAAATTTGATACGCCTTTGGGTTATCAGGATAGAAATAGTTTTTACGGTCAAATTTTGTATCAGTTGCAATCTCACAGTTCAGTGCCATTGCTGCTTTCATCGCAAAGTTCACCGCTTCTTTGTTCAGCACAGGCAGTACGCCTGGATAACCAAGATCGATGACACTTGTTTGCGTATTGGCAGCCGCACCAAAAGGCGTCGGTGAGCTTGAGAAAATTTTTGATTGTGTTTTGAGCTCTACGTGGACTTCAAGTCCAATTACCGTTTCAAAGTTCATTCTGATTCACCCCTTACAGTTCAGGTTTTGCTTTATGATGATCTGTTGCTTGTTCGAAAGCGTGAGCCACGCGGTAAACGGTTCCTTCATCAAAGTGTTTACCGATGATTTGCAGTCCTAACGGAAGACCATTTGCAAATCCACAAGGCACACTGATTCCTGGAACGCCTGCAAGGTTAACAGGGATCGTTAAAATATCGTTTGCATACATTGTGAGTGGATCGCTTGTCTTTTCACCAATGTTAAATGCCGGAGTTGGTGTTGTTGGTCCTACAATGACATCATACTTTTCAAAAACATCTTCAAAGTCTTTTTTGATCAGCGTACGGACTTTTTGTGCCTTTTTATAGTATGCATCGTAATATCCTGAGCTTAGAGCGAATGTGCCAAGCATGATGCGGCGTTTGACTTCGTCTCCAAAGCCTTCAGAACGGGTATTTTTATATAAATCAATCAGGTTGTCTGCATTGTCTGTACGGTAGCCATAGCGAATACCGTCAAAACGAGCAAGGTTTGCAGATGCTTCTGAAGATGAAAGCAAGTAGTAAGTCGCAAGCGCATATTTAGAATGCGGAAGAGATACTTCTTCCCATGTGGCACCAAGTCCTTCTAATACTTTCAACGCTTGAAGAACAGACTCTTTTGCTTCTTCGCCAACACCTTCGCCAAGATATTCTTTTGGCACAGCGATTTTCAAGCCTTTGATGTCGCCAGTTAATGAAGAAAGAAAATCTGGGACATCGACATTTGCACTCGTTGCGTCCATTTGATCAACACCAGAAATCGCTTGAAGAACATATGCATTGTCCTCAACATTACGCGTAATCGGCCCAATTTGATCTAATGATGAAGCAAATGCGATTAAACCGTATCTAGATACACGGCCATACGTTGGTTTAAGACCAACAACACCACAGAATGATGCCGGCTGACGAATGGAGCCGCCTGTATCTGATCCAAGAGAGAATGGTACTTCTCCAGCTGCAACAGATGCTGCTGAGCCACCACTTGACCCACCTGGAACTGTGTTTAAATTCCACGGGTTCTTCGTTGCTTTGAAGCCTGAGTTCTCCGTAGAAGATCCCATCGCAAATTCGTCCATGTTTAATTTACCGATTGTGACAGCTTCCGCTTCTCTTAAGCGGTTCACAACGGTTGCATCGTAAATAGGATCGAAGTTTTGCAAGATTTTACTTGATGCCGTTGTACGTAAATCTTTCGTCACGATGTTATCTTTGACACCGATCGGCATACCGAACAATAGACCAAGCTCGTCCTTTTCACCAACGGCCTCGTCCAATTCTTTTGCGTACGCACGTGCTTTCTCTTCGTCCAGCGCTAGGAATGCTTGTACTTTCCCGTCTACTTCATGGATTCGTTTATAAGACTCGTCCACTAAATCAGAAACAGACAGTTCCTTTTTATGTAAAAGCTCTTTTAATTCAGAAATTTTGTGGTCAAACAGTGACATGCCTCAGGCCTCCTTTAGTCCAAAATTGATGGCACACGAATATAGCCGTCTTTATGATCAGGCGCGTTTTTGATGACTGCCTCAATGGAAAGACCTTTATTCGGAACATCTTCTCTCATGACGTTTTTCATTTTTAATACGTGTGTTGTTGGTTCAACGTTTTCCGTATCCACCTCGTTTAACTGCTCTGCAAATGAAATGATGCTATCAAGCTGTTCTGTAAACATCTCAGCTTCTTCTTCTGTAATCGCAAGCCGTGCCAAATGCGCAACATGCTTTACTTCTTCTATTGAAATTCTTGACATGCAGGTTCACCTCCAAAAATGATACGTGTTCGTGGTCATGATCATAAGTCATATACACTTTATCATATCAAATTTTACTGTTCTAAAGCAACTTTACGAGGTCGCCCAGAAAGGCTTTGTCCACTATTGTCTAAAATATTCATCAAGCTGACTTTTTATTTTTCAGAAAATTTTTTCTTTTATTTAATTTAGTAAGCGCTTACATATAGACGCTTATCACGCATACACGTATTTTTTTGTATGATGAGGATGTTTAAGAAGGTTGATCACTCGGGAATACTCTGATAGGTTAAGTAACCATAGCAGTGAGCAGACAATCAATAGGCTGTTCTTTGTATATTTTGATTGAGGTGATGTCAAATTAATACGAAAAAGGTGATATGGAAACATGAGTATTGAGATTGTAATTTCTCTATCTATTTATTTTATTGGAATGCTTGCCATTGGCTGGTATGCATTCAGAAAAACAAATGACTTGAATGATTATATGTTAGGCGGACGCGGGTTAGGTCCTTATGTAACGGCTCTATCTGCTGGTGCAGCTGATATGAGTGGGTGGATGCTGATGGGGCTTCCAGGCGCTATGTATACAACCGGTCTTTCATCTGGATGGCTTGCTGTTGGTTTAATTAGTGGGGCTTACTTAAACTATCTATTCCTAGCGCCACGATTGAGATCGTATACAGAAGTTGCTGATGATGCGATTACCATTCCAGACTTTTTTGACAAACGGTTTAAAGACTCATCTACTTTATTGAAAGCTGTCTCAGCTGTCATCATTATGATTTTCTTTACACTTTACACCTCATCAGGTATGGTATCAGGCGGACGCTTATTTGAATCAGCGTTTGGTGCTGATTATATGTTTGGTTTAATCTTAACTTCTAGTATCGTGATTTTGTACACACTATTCGGCGGCTTTTTGGCAGTTAGTTTAACTGATTTTGTTCAAGGAGCTATTATGTTTTTAGCATTAGTGCTCGTGCCGATCGTTGCCTTTACTCAATTAGGTGGACCTGTTGCCACATTCAATGATATTCAACAGATTGACCCTAAATTGCTTGATATTTTTAGAGGAACGAGCGTCATTGGCATTATTTCCTTCCTCGCTTGGGGACTCGGTTACTTTGGACAGCCGCACATTATTGTTCGCTTTATGGCGATTACGACTGTAAAAGATTTAAAGCCAGCACGTCGTATCGGTATGAGCTGGATGATTGTGTCTGTCATTGGTTCACTATCTGTCGGTTTAGTCGGCGTGGCGTATGTTCATGAAACAAGCACCACTTTGGCAGACCCAGAAACCATCTTTATTGTGTTTTCTAAAGTGTTATTCCATCCATATATTACTGGATTTTTACTTTCTGCCATTTTAGCTGCGATTATGAGTTCAATTTCTTCTCAGCTGCTTGTCACTGCAAGTGCGATGACAGAGGATTTATACCGTACATTCTTTAGAAGAAAAGCCTCTGACAAAGAACTTGTGATGATTGGACGTATCTCTGTACTAGTCGTAGCGATTGTTGCCATTGGTCTCTCTCTAAACCCAAGTGATACCATTCTTGACCTTGTCGGTTATGCTTGGGCTGGATTTGGATCTTCATTCGGTCCCGTCATCTTGTTATGTCTATACTGGAAACGAATGAATCATCATGGCGCTTTAGCCGGAATGATTGTTGGGGCTGTTGTCGTTCTCGTTTGGATTTCAACAGGCTTAAACAACACGACTGGATTGTATGAAATGGTTCCTGGATTTATTTTAAGTGGTTTGACTGCTATTATTGTCAGCCTCTTAACAAATAAACCGTCTAAAGCTTCTAAAAAGCTATTTAGCAAAATGGAAGACCATCTCGAAGAAGAAACAAAATAACCAGACATGAGGAGTCATCTGCATTATGCGGATGACTCTCTTTATTTTTAAATAAAATGCTTTTCTTTCTCCCGTTTCTGAATAAAATAGAAGTTGTGCAGCCATATGGGCTGTGAGAAGATCATATACATGATGTGAAACGTACATGAAGTGAAAGGAGCGATACGCATGTTTTGGACAATTGAATGGGATACGGTCTTAAAATTAGCCGTTGCCACCTTAATCGGTTTGATCATCGGTCTTGAACGCGAACTTAAGAAAAAGCCGCTTGGGCTGAAAACGTGTATTGTCATTGCTGTCAGCTCCTGCGTATTAACCATCATCAGCATTGATGCAGCCTACAATTTCCCTCGAGTCTCTAAGCTTCAAATGGACCCACTCAGGTTACCGGCGCAAATTATATCTGGTGTTGGTTTTATTGGAGCAGGTGTGATTCTTCGCAAAAGCAATGACGTCATCTCAGGTCTTACGACATCTGCGATGATTTGGGGAGCAGCAGGACTTGGGGTTGCAACAGGTGCAGGTTTTTATAAAGAAGCCTTCCTCAGTCTTTTCTTTATTCTTGTCAGTGTGGAATTTTTACCTTGGCTCTTCCAGCGGATTGGACCCATTCGCTTACAGGAAAAAGAAATCCGCATCAGAATGTCACTTTCTGACCGAAACCGCATGACAGAGATTTTAAAAGAAATGAAAGCACTCAATATTCGTATTCATTCTGTACGTATTGATGATTTAAAGGAAAAAGACTATCCGATCATGGAAGTACGTGTTCGCGTACATAAAGACCGCTATACAACCGATGTGTACTTTGATATTAAAGATTTAGAAGGCGTTGTTGGTGTGAAGTGTGATACGGTTTAGGGTAAAAAGCCCCTTGCTATGTGAAACAGCAAGGGGCTTTTGATTTATGTTGTTAGCTGATGAAAGTCAAAAGGCGTAATTGGGGTTTTGTCCTCAATCTCCTTTCGAAAACGCGCCAGCATGGCACTTTCGTCAGCGCTTAGTGTTTGGAGATCAAATGCTTGATGTAAAAGCCCATAAATAAGCATATGACGCAGCATAAGGAAATCTGGTATTGTCGCCAGCCATGCGTCATCAAGCTCATTCTCCTGTCGATAGCCTTTGAGAAAATGACTCATAAATTCACCCGTAAATTCAGCTTTATCCTCATACGGAATCACCGGATACCAAAGAACGTTGTATAGCAAAATGCTCATATCGTTGATAAACCAGTGATACCCACAATCATCAAAATCAAATGCAATGATTTCTCCCTGATGATAATGGAAGTTCCCGTGATGTAAATCCGCATGCACCAGTCCATAGACATCCTTGGATATTCGGAGCTGGTGAAGCTTTTGCATCAGTTCATCTTTTCGCTGCAACACAACCGTTTGATCAGAAGGAATATACGTTTCAAGCTTTAATTGCTCCTCCTCATACCACTCTTGACGCTTATAGCGAGGATCTTTCACTTGATATTGTTTAGTCGTTTGATGCATACGCCCAGTATAGGCTCCTAACGCTTGAAACAACTGTCCATTCCAATCTGCTTCGGTCACTTTTCTGCCGGGCGCCTTTTCGTACACTCTCAGCAAAAAAGCGCCTCCTGCTTGATCGGGAATCGCTTCAACATCTTTTCCTCTTGTGGATAAAACCGGTTTAGCTACTGAGATTCCATGTTGAGATAAATACCGAATCCAGTCCATTTCTCCTAAAATATATGTGCGAGAGCGACGAATGGTATGGGTAATTTTCAATATATAACTCGACCCTTTTTCATCCGTATATTCATACACATAATTTTCTGCATCGGCTAGAAATGTGACCTGTTCTGGCTGAAAATGATAGAGTAGAGCCGCTTTCTTTAAGACCATTTGTTCATCGTATCGTGCTTTTACTTCTTTATGCATGCTGATTCTCCTTTTATCGTCTTTTTACTTATACATGACGGTAATCAGCATTTATACGAGCATCAACATACCTGCCTTTCCTTTTGGTTTCTTCACATACTTTGACAAAAGTTGAAAGATTCCTCTAATTAGAAATAAAAAAACCGCCAAAAGGCGGTTTTCAGATTGTTGACAAAGGGCGAAAATGAACTTGATTTTAGCCCTTTGTCTTCTTTTCAGCGTGATGAAAACCTTTGCAGCCCTAGGAAGGACGAGTACTGGCGCGGAGCGAATTTCACATTCGTGAGCACCAGCACGCAGGACTGACAAAGAATGCGAGGTTTGTCTACACGCTAAAAACCGCCAAAAGGCGGTTTTTATTTAGTCATATATATGGACCGTTGGTTCTTTATCTTCAGCATTTTTTGTGATGAGGGCTTCTTGCTGATCAGAAGAGGTGATGTTGATTTCTATATTGGTGCTCTTATAGTAATCCATGACTTCACCTGTTAAGTATTGCGTGAATGCCACGACTTCTGTTTTGCCGTAGAATTGCATTGGAATTTCTACTTTCATTTTTTGCAAGTTCCCGTTTTTATAGAAACCTTTGCCTACCACACCCGTGTAATTCGGGAAGTAGTCTTCTACCTTTGTCTTGAAGCGGTCAAATCGCTCTGAATCATCTTTGTAGCTGCTCTTGGCATTATCTGAAGGGAAGAAGACATTCTCTTCTTTAATCGTATCCCAACTGCCAATATCAGCTGATCCTGCTTTTACATCGGTTTTAGCGATGAAGTTTCCTGGAACAATAGATGATTTTGGTGCTTGTTTATAAAGAGCAATCATGACTGGGACTTTTTGCAGTCCGTCCATTTGACGAAGTCGTTTAATGACTTGTTCCGCAATTTTTTCGCCCTCTGCTAAAAGTTTCTTTGAATTCTTCGATGAATCGATGGTCACCTCTTGCTGAGGATCTCCGATATTTTCGCGATAATAATAGACAGAGTTAAGCGCAAGACCGATAACAACCCCGCCAAGCTGTAAGCTATTTTTATCTTTTCTGATTAAGTAATTATGCTCTAGCATGGAAGCTAAGTAGATTGGACTATTTTCATTTTTTGACTTTGTTGAACCTGAGTTTGGAAGAGCAGGGTTTAAGCCTAAGTTCTTAAAGTCTTTGTCTTCTTTTTCAGCTTTTTTCAGATCACTGCCTGTTTTTTTGCGGGCAAGCCAGCTGAGAACAGTATCTTCATCTAAATGCTGTCCTTCTTGGAACAGATAATCGTTTGTATTGAATGATTCTGTTGCCAGGCGCATGAGTCCTGTTTCAAATTCATCAATGTCTAAGCGTGTATTGAGACGCTCTGCAGTTAGTCCTCTTGCCGCTCCTTGTTTAAACGGCAGCACCATTTTGTAATAGGAATCAGAGATGTTGTACATTGGGATGATCGCTGTTTCTTTCGTTTCATCCGTTTTTTGTGTGACCTCTTCCTCATCCTTTCCCCCAAAAGGTGCACACGCTGACAATACCAGTGTGAGCATTGTCAGCAGCAATAGCAACTTTTTCAATAGAAAACACTCCTCTTATTTCTTTAGCTCCTCGAGCATTTTGGCTTCGTCCCAAATTTCAATATTGAGTTCTTCTGCCTTTGTCAGCTTACTTCCAGCTGCTTCGCCGGCAATGACTAAGTCTGTTTTTTTACTTACACTACCTGCTAACTTGCCGCCTAATGCTTCGATCGCTGCCTTTGCATCATTACGAGACATTTCTTCTAATTTCCCCGTCAGCACAATCGTTTTTCCTGCAAAGTAGGAATCACTTTCTTCTACTTTCACCGGTTTTGGCCCTGTGTAGGTCATATTGACACCAAGTTCTTTTAGTTCATTTAGCAGATCTAGTATTTCTTCTTTCTCAAAGTACGTGACAACTGCATCGGCCATTTTTTCACCAATTTCATCTACTTCAAGTAATTGCTCTTTCGTCGCTTGTTTTAACTGATCGATATCCTCAAAGTGCATAGCCAACGTCTTCGCTGCTTTAGAACCAATAAATCGAATACCAAGTCCAAATAATAACCGTTCAAGAGAGTTTTCTTTCGATTGCTCGATCGAACGCAGTAAATTATCGACTGACTTTTCGCCCATTCGTTCTAGCTGAATCAACTCTTCTTTTGTTAAACGGTAAAGGTCTGATACACGAGAGACAAGCTGTTCTTTGAAAAGTTGTGTAATGACTCGCTCGCCTAGCCCATCAATATTCATCGCATTACGAGACACAAAGTGAATGAGTCCTTCACGTATTTGAGCGGGGCATTGTGGATTGATGCACCGAAGCGCCACTTCTCCTTCAATTCTGACCAGCTCACTATGACACTCTGGACATTCAGTCGGCATGTGAAACGGCTTTTCTTCTCCTGTTCGCTGATCAACAAGGACCCCTGCAACCTCTGGGATAATATCGCCCGCTTTTTTGACAATCACTTGATCAAAAAGGCGGATATCCTTCTCTTTGATCAAATCTTCATTATGAAGAGAAGCACGCTGCACTGTCGTTCCTGCCACTTTTACAGGCTCAAGAATCGCTGTTGGGGTGATGACGCCAGTACGCCCCACACTTAGTTCAATATCAATCAGCTTCGTCACGACTTCTTCGGCCGGAAATTTGTACGCAACAGCCCAGCGTGGACTTTTTGCTGTGAAGCCTAGTTCTTCTTGCTGTGCCAATGAATTGACTTTAATGACAATGCCATCGATTTCGTATGAGAAATCAGCACGCTTTGTTTTCAGTGTTTCAATGAGGTCGATCACTTCTTCAATGGTTTGGCACATCCGTCTTTCTTTGTTCGTTTTAAAGCCAAGCTCATCGAGAAGATCAAGTCCTGCGCTTTGCGTATTAACACCAATTTCATCAAGCTCCGCTATACTGTAGACGAAGATATCAAGGTTTCGTTTCGCTGCAATTTTCGTATCGAGCTGACGAAGTGAGCCAGCAGCCGCATTACGCGGGTTCGCAAACGGCTCTTCTTCGTTTTGTAATCTTTTTTCGTTAAGGGCTTCAAAAGAAGGTTTTGGCATAAATGCCTCGCCTCTCACTTCAATCGACAGAGGCCGATTGATTTTGAGCGGGATGGAACGAATGGTTTTGAGGTTCTCGGTAATATCCTCACCTGTTGTCCCATCACCCCGCGTGGCACCCCGTACAAACACGCCATTTTCATAACGGAGAGAAACAGCGAGTCCGTCAATTTTCAGCTCGACATTGTAAGCGACGTCGTCACCGACTGCTTGACGAACCCGGCGGTCAAAATCAAGAAGGTCCTGTTCATGAAACGCATTGCCGAGACTGAGCATCGGTGTGCCGTGACGTACTTTTTGGAAGGCGTCTAAAACAGCACCTCCTACTCTTTGCGAGGGTGAATCCGCAGCTTTTAAATCAGGGTATTCTTCCTCCAGAGAGATCAGCTCACGCATCCGCGCATCATATTCAGCGTCAGGAACACTTGGACGATCCAGTGTGTGATATTCGTAGTTGTATTGATTCAAAATCTGGTGTAGTTCCTCGATCCGGCGTTTCGCTGCTTCTTTATCCATCTGCTTCTTCCTTTCACTTCATCCGTTTTGTCAGTCCTATCAGTTTATTGCTTTTCGATTGGCGCAAAGGCGGCAAGGAGACGCTTAATGCCTGTAGGGCTTGGGAAGGCAATATCAAGCTCTGTACTATCTCCACTACCTTTTACACTCACAACCGTGCCAACGCCCCATTTTTTATGAGCGGCTTTATCACCGACAGCCCAGCCAATGCTGCCGCCGCCTGTGTTTTGAATGGTTTGCGTTTGTGGACGTGAGACAGGCCCTCGTCTTTGCGGTCTTTCTCTCGTTTGGCCAAACGGTGTTTTCGTTTCTTTTTTCTCATTTAGGTTGTCCAATAAATCAGCTGGTATTTCTCTGATAAATCGTGATTCCAGATTCATGTTCGTCCGGCCGAATAACGTTCTCATTTTTGCACTTGATAAATAAAGCTCTTCTTCGGCCCGTGTGATCCCTACATAAGCAAGACGGCGCTCTTCTTCCATCTCTGCATCTTCCATTAATGAACGGCTGTGCGGGAAGACGCCTTCCTCCATTCCCATTAAGAACACAACAGGGAATTCAAGTCCTTTTGCTGCGTGAAGCGTCATTAAAATGACCGCATCCTGATCTTCTTCCTCAGCCTCATCCAGCTTATCAATGTCTGCGACAAGGGCGAGGTCTGTCAGGAAGGTGACAAGTGATTTATCTTCATTTTGTTCTTCAAAGTTTTTAGTGACCGATAGAAACTCGTCAATATTTTCTAAACGGCTTTGTGCTTCAATCGTTTTTTCGATCTTCAGCGCTTCACGGTAACCTGTTTTCTCTAGGATCTCTTCCGTTAATTCTGTGACAGATAAATAATCCTGCATATTTGTCATTTGATCAATGAGCTGCTTGAACTCATCAAGTGCATTGGCTGCTCTTGCACTGAGTCCAATGAAATCCACCTGACCAAGTGCTTCAAACATAGAGAGATCATTCATTTCTGCGTATGCGGCAATTTTATCAACAGAAGTCGCCCCAATTCCACGCTTTGGTACGTTGACAATGCGTGCAAAACTAATATCGTCATCTGGATTTGCCACAAGGCGTAAGTATGCCAAAATGTCCTTGATCTCTTTTCTGTCATAGAACTTCGTGCCGCCGACAATGTTATATTGAATGTTCGCCTTCATTAACGTTTCCTCTATGACACGTGACTGAGCGTTCGTTCGATAGAGGATCGCAAAATCAGATAACTTACGCTTGCCGCTCTGATAAAGCTGACGAATCTTTCCAGCGACAAATTGACCTTCACCGAATTCATTATCTGCTCGGTAATAGGCAATCTTCGCTCCTTCGTCATTTTCTGTCCAAAGGTTTTTCGGCTTACGGTTTGAATTGTTTTGAATGACCGTGTTTGCAGCATTCAGAATACGTTTAGTCGATCTGTAATTTTGCTCAAGCAAAATCACTTCACTGGACGGATAATCTTTTTCAAAGGAAAGAATGTTTGTAATATCCGCTCCACGCCAGCGATAGATAGACTGATCCGAGTCACCGACCACACATATATTTTGAAAACGCTGAGCGAGCAATTTCACAAGCATGTACTGCGCTCTGTTTGTATCCTGATACTCATCGACATGAATGTATTGGAATTTTCGCTGATAGTGTTCTAATACTTCAGGGATCCGCTCAAACAGACGAATCGTCATCATAATAAGATCATCAAAATCGAGTGATTGGTTTTTGAGTAATCGTTTTTGATAATCTGTGTAGACGTCGCTGACCACTTGATCATAGAAATCACCAGCAGTTTTAGCGTATTCCTCTGCGTCAATGAGTTCGTTTTTTGCACTACTGATTGACCCTAAAATGCTACGTGGATCAAACTTTTTAGGATCGATATTTCGTTCTTTTAAAATGTTTTTAATGACTGAAAGCTGGTCAGATGTGTCTAATATAGAAAAGTTGCGATTCACACCAATACGGTCAATATCGCGTCGTAAAATGCGCACACACATGCTGTGGAACGTAGAGATCCAAATGTCATCCGCACCAGGCCCTAAAATGGCTTGTACACGCTCACGCATTTCTCTTGCTGCTTTATTTGTAAAGGTAATCGCTAAAATATTCCACGGTGCCACATGCTTTTCTGCCATTAAATACGCAATTCGATGCGTGAGCACTCGTGTTTTTCCACTACCTGCTCCTGCCATCAGTAGCAGCGGCCCGTCTGTTGCTTTGACCGCTTCTTTCTGCGCGTCATTCAGCCCTTCTAATAGATGATTCGATATTTCATTCATTTCATTCACCGCCAATTCGAACTTATGTTCTATTTTAACCCGTTTCGTCTTGTTTGACTATGATGACTTTTTCACTGCGTCGACTGTCTTTAACGCTTCTTTAAAATTGTCATAAATGACGTTTCCCACGACGACAACGTCTGCATGCTGTGCAAAGTCTTTCGCCTGCTGTTCGCTTTCAATACCGCCGCCATAAAATAGAACCGTTTCATGTAGCACTGCTTTGGTTTCTTTCACAAGCTCTATGTCTCCAAGCGTTCCGCTGTATTCTAAGTAAAAGATGGGCAGTTTCATCAAGTGCTCTGCCACTCTCGCATAAGCCCTTACGTCATCTATATCCAGTGCCGTATTTGCCTCTGTCAGCTTAGCCGCTTTACACTCTTCGTTTAAGATGACATATCCTTCCGGCACAATCTCTTCCATTGACATCAAATCACCGTATTCCTTCATCGCATCCTTATGCAGACCAACAATCCAATCAGGATGAGCGCTGTTTAACACAGTGGGGATAAAATACAGGTCAAAGCCAGGCACAATCATCTCATGTGTCGAGATTTCAAGGACACATGGCACAAGAAAGCGGCGCACCTTTGACATCAGTTGCAGCACGTTGTCTTCTGTCACGTTGTCACTGCCGCCAATTAAAATGGCATCCGTACCGGATTCACAAATTGCTTCAAGTTGTTCATCGGAAATCTCTTTATTTGGATCGAGTTTAAAGACATGCTTCCACTCGGTAACATCATACATGAAAAACGTTCCTCCATTCGTTTCATTCCATTTAAATATTATAACAAAATCAGACACCGCAAAAAATGGGTAACCTCCTTCAGCTAAAAGTTTCATTCTTTTGAAAATAGTCGATTTTCACTTTAGGCGAAGTGAATGGAGATTATATGAAAAACGCCACTTCAAGAGGAACTGAGGGAGATCAATAGATGGATACTGTACTGAAATGAGAGCTACTTCATCTCATCACATGATATTATACATGAAAGGAACATTTGACTATCGACCAAGCAGGTGAATGATTTGAAAAGAACCATCACATATGATCAAACGATCAACATCGGATACATCTATCTCATCCCGCCTCGAATCGGGACAATCAAAGAAACCATTGAATTAGACGTGAATGAATGTGTGAACGTAGACATCGACAAAGAGGGCCGAGTGGCTGGGCTGGAGTTATTTGCAGAAGAAGCCAAGGTGTTGAAGCACACACCCGTTTATGAGGACGAGCTTTCGTTACGTTTTACGGATCAGGAAGTTCTCTCAACCTATCATTTATCGGGCATTGAATTTCAATTCTCAACGCCTGATCACAATGGACTGATTGGTTTTACCATTGTCGATCCTCTTAAATATCATGTCAAAAGAAAAACAAGAAAAAACCGTTTTGATTGATTCAAAACGGTTTTTTAAAGCTATTGTCTCACTTCATTAAAATAATGAACAGATGTCATGGCCCCTTCATCGACCATCTTGTTGTCTTGAATATCTAACGGATCAGGGTGACCAGCTTTTTCAGGAACCTTTTCATCTGATCGGAACATGCTGATCCATTTCTTCAGATGCTGTTTATTTTTAACCGCTAATAACACAGCACCTCCAACTCCTAATCCAGCAAGTACATACGTATTTGGACGCTTATTCATGTTTGTTCCCTCCCCTTTTGATCTTATTTTTAAGTTACCCTGCCTTTTCATTTCTAAACGTCACAGTATGTTGTTCTTGCCATGTGGTTTCTCTTTGACCGAAAAGTGGAATAACAACAACAATGAAAGAGAAAAGAGGGGATATGGATGACAACGACTTTCATTGTCATAGGCGCACTTATTGTGATTTGTTTGATCGTACCTGTCGTGCTATTACTATGGATTTGGATGAGAGATGAAAAACAAGAAGAACACTCTGTCCTGCGGAATTATCCGGTCATTGGAAAATTGCGGTTCATTTTTGAAAAAATAGGACCTGAGCTTCGCCAATATCTCTTTCTCAATGATCGAGAGGAACTTCCTTTTTCAAGAAGAGAATACGAGCAGGCCGTCATGTCTGGAAAATACAACAGCCGGACAATGGGATTTGGTTCAAAACGTGATTTTGACAAGCCAGGTTATTACATTCGAAACGTCCTCTTTCCAAAGCAGCGAGATGAATTGCGCATCGACCAATCAGAAAACATTCAAACAAAAGTGTATCAAATTGATCAAGATAATTTACTTAGAAGAAGTGAACATACGAAAGAAGTTGAAGCAAAACCTTATTATCTCCATGAAGAAGATGTACAAATCATTGGTGAACATACATGCCAAAAACCCTTCCGCGTCAAGGGATTGATTGGTCAATCAGCCATGAGCTACGGCTCCTTAGGCGACCGGGCGATTACGGCTCTATCCTCCGGCTTAAAAATGGCTGGCGGCACATGGATGAACACAGGTGAAGGCGGGCTTTCGCCTTACCATCTCAAAGGGGGCGCCGATATCATTTGCCAGATTGGGCCTGGTTTATTTGGGGTTCGAACAGAGGATGGCGCATTTTCATTTGAAGAGTTTAAGAAAAAAAGTGAGCATGATGAAGTAAAAGCCTTTGAACTTAAGCTAGCACAAGGAGCGAAAACACGCGGGGGACACATTGACGGTGAAAAAGTCACAGAAGAAATTGCCCAAATCCGCAAACTGCCGCCGCACCAATCCATTGACAGTCCGAACCGGTTCGAGATGTTTCACTCCATTCCTGACATGCTTGATTTTATTGAACAACTGCGAAACATCGGCGGAAAACCAGTTGGAATCAAGCTAGTTGTTGGACATAAAGAAGATATCGAGGAGCTTGCTCTCTATATGAAAAAAAGCGGAAAACATCCTGATTTCATTACAGTGGATGGCGGAGAAGGTGGCACAGGTGCTTCCTTTCATGAACTGGCTGATTCCGCCGGCCTGCCCATTTTCACCGCACTGCCGATGGTCCATCAAATTTTGAAGAAATACGGGGTTCGAGATCAACTCAAGCTGTTTGCGTCTGGTAAACTTCTCTCCCCTGATAAAATCGCCATTGCCCTTTCCATGGGAGCAGATTTTGTGAATATCGCACGAGGATTGATGTTCTCGGTTGGCTGTATTCGGGCGCAAGTATGCCACACGAATAAATGCCCTGTTGGGGTTGCCACCACAGATCCAAAGCTGCAAAAAGGTTTATCCATTGAAGAAAAGAAATACCGCGTCTGCAATTATATCCTGTCCCTTAGAGAAGGTTTGTTTAATTTATGCGCAGCAGCTGGAATCGAATCACCTATTCATTTTAACGAAAAACATATTATTTTTAGACAAGAAAACGGCCAGACAAGTGAAGTCCCTATGTTCTCCGGCACAGAGCAGTCTGTCTAGCTTGAAAAGGTCCGCGGTATGAAACGAAAGACTCAACAGATCATAAAAGAAATGAACGCAAATACGCAGTCGTTTCCGGCGAATGTTACTGACTACTGGCACCTGCCTTTACCAGCTGCTTATGATTTTATGACTTCCAACAGAACACCGAAAAAGATCAAACGTCTATGCATTCAAACTCTATTGAATAGAGCTGAGCATCTCATTGATTTGAAACCAAACGACGGGGACATATATCGTGTCGTGGTCGCAGTCGATCTACCTGAATTATGGCATTCACAAATCATTGTGTTTAAAGGGAATTCTTATGTGAAAGATTTCTTCAACAGACAAGATGAGTATCAGACATGGCTTCCCCTTTCCGATCAGAGAAATATTCAAAAAGAATGGGATTTATCTGTTGCGCAAAATATGTAAACCATCGGTTTTAAGGAAGTGATCACTGATGACGATGAAGTGTCCTATCAAGGTGAACGATGGTTTATGGGAGAACTTGATGACATCAAATAGAGCCATTTCAAATGAAATGGCTCTTTTTGTTCAACTTCAAAACGACAAATCATAAAGAATGTTTGCAGTGAAAGCTGCTTTATTTTGTTTCGTCCGTTGCTTGTTGCTCTGCTACGCGGTCAAGTGCCATCGTATAGGCATCATTTCCGTAGTTCAAGCAGCGTTTGACACGTGAGATAGTGGCTGTACTTGCACCTGTTTCCGTTTCAATTTTGTGATACGTATTTCCCTCGCGAAGCATACGCGCTACTTCAAGACGCTGTGATAAAGATTGGATTTCATTGATGGTGCACAAATCATCAAAAAATCGATAACATTCTTCCAGGTCTTTAAGGGATAAGATGGAGTTGAATAGCTGATCTAAGCTTTTGCCCCTTAATTTATCAATTTGCATCTTTATACATCTTCTCCTTTACTATTGGCACACCGCTTCGCACTGACTTTTCCGAGAAAGCGGTATCTTTCCTGACTCATTTTTTTCAACCTCAGCAATGAGCTTTGAACGAATCATGACAGGTTTGGTTCTACGCTGAAAATGCTATCAGGTTCTTTCGTAAGCCGAAGCTTCTTTATCGTAAACAAATTCGACAAGTTTTGTCATATTCCTTGTGCGACAATCTGACAAACTTGTTTGCCTCCGATATCTAGAACACTTCTGCTCTGTTAGGTCTTTCCCTAAAAAACAGTATGTGTAGAAAGCTTGGCGAGACGACAAACCTGCGCCCCGCCTTGCTTAATTATTCAAAATATGTTGGTCGGCCAGCGTAACCGACAGATTCATTTTACAATTGGGCACTTCATTCGTCATGTCAAAGCCCTATGCTTTGTCACCATATCTAGCAGCGAAGAGATCTCTTGCTCACTTCTGCCCTATAACAGCGGTCAGAAATCTAGCAAATATGATACAGCTCCACTCTGTTATATTTTAACGCATTATAGACGGAAAGAGTACAGTTTTTTTCATGACATCAAATATTCCTCTTGGTGTCACTCGAATATACGGCAAGTGTGTGCTTTGGAAAAAGACAAGTGTATCAATCGGGCAGTCAAATGGATACCCTCGCTCAATGAGTAGCTCGCGTAACGTTTGCTCCTGCTGAAGAACCGTTTCAAACGGTT
Source organism: Bacillus sp. RAR_M1_44 (assembly GCF_020165935.1). Classification (NCBI taxonomy): domain Bacteria; kingdom Bacillati; phylum Bacillota; class Bacilli; order Caryophanales; family Bacillaceae; genus Bacillus; species Bacillus sp. RAR_M1_44. Next base: position 40,669 of record NZ_JAIUKX010000004.1, on the reverse strand, counting down.
CAGCTGATGCACAGCCTGATAATTGCAGCGGGATTTCATGCAAAATCTTTCCGTTTTCTGTGAGCACAATTCCCCCGCCAATTTCTTTCATTCGCTTATGAGCAAGCATCATATCATCTTTATTTTTCCCAATCACTAAAATGTCACCAGTGGTTGAAAATGAGCTGACAAATCCTTGCACCTTGTTTGCAAATCCTTTTAACATTGTGTTCACGCGCCACTCGCCTTTTCGATCAATCAGACTGAAGAAGCTTTGATCATGGTCACAGGACAGCTGGTTGACAGAGTTATCAATCTCCACTGTATAAGGCTCCATAATGACAGCATTTCGCATTTTGACACCGAGCGGCATTGAGAATTGCAAGTCACTCATCGTCAGGTCATAGCTTAAATCTAATGGTTCGAGCCCGCCATTTTCCCATTTTGTCTCTTGGAATTGATGCTGGTTCTCCCCCTCTAATTTAAGGATCACCCCTTTAGAAATCACCGTTTCTGGATTTGGATTCATCGGATCATCTAAAATATTCAAAGAAGCCAATCGGCCAGGACCGACCACGCCTAATAAGTCATCAATTTGATAGTATTTCGCAATGTTAAAGGTTGCCATATTGTACGCATCAATAGTAGGCACGCCTTCTTCAAGGGCAATGGAAATGAGACGATTAATCATGCCTTCTTCATAAAAATGAGGTGCTGATCCATCTGTTGTATAGAAAAAGTGATCGTAGTGCCTAAAGTCACGCTCATGCAACTCTCTTAAAATGTTCACTAAATCTGGGCGGATGGAAGAATGACGCAAGGACACATGATAGCCAAGAGACAAGCGTTTGAGCACATCGTCTGCATTCATTGCTTCATGATCACTGTCCGCTCCAAACAGCTTCATTTTTGTTAGCGTTTTCTCAGAAGCCCCAGGGAAATGTCCTTCAATTCGTTTTCTCTGCTTCTTCGTTTCTTGCATGCAATATAAAATGAGATCATCACCGTCCATTAATCTTGGCCAGCTCGTTAATTCGCCGCCTTGAAGGACGTCGGGATGATCAATCCATTCTTTCCGATAGTTAATAGGAAGCATCTCATCTTCATACCTGACCTCGGTTTGAAGATCGTATCTAGACCACCAGAAGTACTGAAATGGCTGCTTTTTTAATTCGCATAGAGTGGAAAGCGCTTTCTTTTCGTTGCTTTGCAAAAGAAGAAATAAGTTATCGCTGACCATTGTTGTTGTGCCAAATTGAGACACATATTCTGCAAGTGATTGGGGATTATAAATATGGAACGGATGCGCGTGAGGTTCAATATACCCCGGCACAATGTATTTACCTTCACAATCAATCACACGTTTAGCTGATTTATTTTGAGGAAGCTCTGCTCCGACATAAACAATTCGATCATCATGTATCCAAATATTTGCCTTCACCCATTGCTTCAAAAACGGGTTTAGCACGAGTCCATTCGTTAAAAGGAGTGTTGGAACTATTTTTGAGTCGACTACATCGATTTGTGTGCGGATGTCATTGTTTCTCCAATTAAAAGTACGTTCGGACATTCACATACTCTCCTTCATTTGTATTAGCCCTATCGTAACATAACGAACCACGTTACGCATTAATGAAACGTTACAATTTCTTGAAATCACACTTAAAATAATTTAAAAAAGGAGAATCACTTGCAATGAAACCTAATCTTGGCTTAATGGAAGCGCTCATGAGAATTGCCTGCGGAATGACGATTTGTACTGTAGCTGGTTCCTTATATGCTCGAAAACCATGGAGTAAAATGCTGCTTTTTGGCATCATGCTCGGCGGATTAAAATTGGGATCTGGTATTCTTCGTTTTTGTCCAGTGACCTATATGTGTGAGCAGCAGAATACACATAAAGAGAAGGCTGAGTAGACAGCCTTCTTCAGATTGTTGACAAAGAGCTAAAATGAATTTTATTTTAGCTCTTTGTCTTCCTTTCAGCGTGACATGAAAACCTTTGAAGTCTAGGAAGGGCGAGCACCGGCGCACAGACCAGCGGGCGAATGCCAGGGTTTATCTAAACGCTGGAGAAGGCTGAGTAGACAGCCTTCTTTTTTTGTGTGTGAATCATTCCGCTGCTTCGCACCATTTGACCAATGTACCAGCAATGATTTCTGCTGCTTCAATGACATGTTTGATCTCAATAGATTCATTTGGGAAGTGGGCAAGCTCTGTCGTTCCCGGTCCAAACACAATGATTGGGATATCCGCTGCTTGTGACAGTAATCCGCCGTCTGTCCCCCAAGGGGCTGCTTCCACCTTTGGCGGGTGCTGCATGACCTCTTCATATTGTTCCTTCAATAGACCTAAAAGCGGGTGATCAGAGTCGATTGACCCCGGAAGCCATCTAGCACCAAACCACTCCACCTCCACAGGATGTTCTTGAAACCAATCATCCTTTTCAGCGAGTCCAGTCATCCAATTTTCTAATTCCTTCTCTGCCTGCTCAACTGTCTCACCTGGCATCACACCAAGCCTGCCTTCCATTGTGACAAGATCGGCGACAGAGGACGGCCAATCACCGCCTTGAATTTTTCCAATGTTGATCGGAATTGGAATCGGGATGTGCTGAAACAGCGGCTCCGTCACTCGCTGATTTCTTTCTTTTTCTAGTGCCGCTATATGAGAAAGAACCACCGTGCTCTTTTCAATAGCAGAAACACCGTGATACCTTGTTCCGCCATGAGCTGCCCTTCCTTTAATATGCAACCTGAACCACTTTGACCCTTGCTGAATCGGAAAAATGTTCATATGACTTGGCTCCGGAATGATGGCAGCATCCGCTGTGTACCCTTTCAATATCGCTGCAAGTGTGCCTGCTCCGCCGCTTTCCTCTTCGACGACACTATGAAACACCACATCTCCTTTCAGGGGAATCTGAAGCGCATGCAGTGCCTCAAGCGCAAAGAGTAAAGAAACGTTTCCGCCTTTCATATCTGTTGCCCCGCGTCCATAAAGTCTCCCGTTTATGATATGCCCGCTGTAAGGCGGATATGTCCATTGATTCGTATCTCCTGCCGGAACCACATCTACATGCCCGTTTAATAAAATCGATTTGCCGCCACCTTTTCCTTTCAATCGCCCAGCAACGTTGGGACTCCCTTGAAAAGATCGGCGCGGGGAATAAAAATAAGGATGCTCTAGTAATTCATCGCCGCCAATTTCCCAAACGTCTACATCAAAGCCAACGGCGGACAGTTTATTGGCCACGATCTGCTGAACCTCTTCTTCATTTCCTTGGGTGCTGTCACATTGCACCATTTGCTGAAGAAGCGTAATGGCCTCATCCTGATGCTCTTTCATCCAGTTTCTGATACGTGTCATTGGCTGCAAGTCGTTCATCCTTTCTACACAACAGATTTGACATCAGGCGCTAAAATTAATGGCGCTTCAGTCGCCCTTATGACATCTTCCGGCTGAAATGGCGGCATGACTTCACGTAAAATGAGCAGCTGAGACTTGACCTCAATGACCGCCATATCCGTAATAATCAAATCGACACACGCTTTAGCGGTTAAGGGCAATGTACAAGTCGATTTCACTTTAGATCGACCGTGTTTATCCAGATGGCTCATCACCACTACCACTTTTTTCGCTTTTTGCGCCAGCTCAATCGCTCCGCCCATACCCGGTACTCTTTTCCCCGGTACAATCCAATTGGCAAGATCCCCTTGGCTGCTTACTTCAAGTGCACCCAAAATCGTCATATCCAGCATTCCTTTTCGGATGATGCCAAAAGCAGTCGTACTGTCCATGTACGAGCCGCCCTTTGTTAACGTAATGGGAAAACCGCCCGCATTGCATAAATTCGGATCTTCTTCCCCTTGCAAAGGCGAGGCTCCTGCACCCATAATGCCGTTTTCTGCATGCAGCCACACCTCGTAATGTGATGGAATGTAATCTGCTGCTAGGGTCGGAATGCCGATCCCAAGATTCACAATCATGCCATCTTCAATTTCTTGTGCTGCTCTTTTGGCAATGCGGTGTCTTAAATCGATGTCTCCCATGCCCATGTCCAGTTCACTCCTTTTGATTGCACGATTTGATTCACAAATACGCCTGGCGTCACGATTTCTTCTGGATCGAGCTGCCCCGCTGCCACAATTTCTTCTGCCTCCGCAATGGTCCAGTCTCCTGCCATCGCCACAATCGGGTTTGTATTCCGTGCGCTTTTATCAAAAATCAGGTTTCCCACTTCATCTGCTTTGTAGGCATTGACGATGGCAATATCCGCTGTGAGCGCAGGCTCTAACATATAATTCTTCCCATTCAGCTCAACCAATTGTTTCTCATCGAGATTCAGGCTATCCATCCCAACATCTGTCACAATGCCCGCCAGCCCCATTCCGCCTGCTCTGATTTTTTCTGCAAGAATGCCCTGCGGATAAAAATGAACGTCTAATGTACCAGCCTGCATTTTCTGTCCGGCAATGGGATTTGAGCCGATATGAGAGGCGATGATTTTTTTCACTCTTCCTTCTGTGATGAGCCTGCCCACACCAATTTGCGGGAAACCTGCATCATTTCCGATCAATGTCAGATCTTGAATATTTGCTTCCAAAATGGCATCAATCAACGATGGTGGTGAACCCACGCCGCCAAATCCGCCAAACATGATGGTCATGCCATCTTTTAATCGCGTCATCACTTCATCCAAACCCACAGTTTTGTTCATGTTCGTTCCTCCTTACATAGCAGATGGGAAAAATCCTCGATTGATCACTTCTTGTTCGACTTGTGTGATGGTCTGCCCGAATAAATCAATCAGTTCATCCATTTCCTGCTGTGTGATGGAAAGCGGCGGTGCGATCATAACCGCTGCGCCTCCGACTCCATCCTCTCCAGCGCTTGCTGGATACACCAGCAGTCCATTTTGTTTTGCCGTTTCAACGACAAGATTGGTTATCTGAGCATGTGCAGGAAATGGCGTTTTGGATAAACGATCTGCGACAAACTCAATGCCAATCAGCAATCCCTTCCCTCTCACATCTCCTATGATGGAATGATTTACTTGCAAATCTTTTAAAGCATTCATCAGATATCGCCCAGAAAGATCAGCCCGGTCGGGAAGCTGATGCTTTTTCATATATCGAATGACCGCTAATGAAACGGCTGCTGAAAGTGGATTGGCACTATATGTGTGCCCTGCCATGACAGAGCCGGAGCCGCTGATAATCGGTGCCATCACACGATCCGTTGAGACAACTGCTGCGATTGGAGAATAACCAGCGCTCATGCCCTTTCCAAGAACCATGATATCTGGTACGGTGCCCCAATGTTCCATCGCAAACATTTTCCCAGTTCGTCCAAAGCCCGTCATGACTTCATCTGCGATCATTAAAATGTCGTTTTCTTCACAGACACGCTTCATCGCTTCGAAATATCCGTCTGGCGGCAGGAGCGCCGCTCCCGCTGCGCCAACAATCGGTTCAGCAATCAATGCGGCAATCCTCTCTTTTCCTATACGCTGGATGACGGTTTTAAATTCCTGGACATACCACTCGACCTGCTTGCTGTCTTCCTTTGGCAGCCATGACCTGTAGCTATAGGGCGGAGACAGCACTGGGTGCTTTTCAAGCAGTGGTTCAAAACGCTCTCTCCTTGCAATATGACCTGACATCGACAGCGCCCCTAATGTAATGCCGTGGTAACTCATCCATCTTGAGATGATATGATTTTTTTCCGTCTTCCCCTGCTCCTGCCAATGCTGTATCGCCATTTTCATAGCAGTCTCCGTTGCTTCTGAACCACTCCCTACAAAAAAAGACCAGTTCAGATCACCTGGGCAAAGTGTACTCAATTCATACGCTAGTTCTTCCGCTGGTTCATTCGTAAATTGTGATCTGTACGTAAAGCTCACCTTGTTCGCTTGCTCCGTCATCGCATCAATAATCTCTTGTATGCCATGTCCAATACTTGCCGTGACTGCCCCTGATGAACCATCTATATATTTTTTTCCGTCCCGATCATATAAATAAATCCCCTCTCCTCTCACAGCCACAGGATATTGCTGATTTAACATCGGTTTGATTAAGTAATCCCGGGTCTCCACTTTGTCATTCCTCCCTCTCTTGTCAGCAGCTGCACTTTTCTTTTTACATGAATCGCAAGAAAATTTTGTATACTTGGTATAAGATTAGCTTAATCAAGAGGGCAGTCATCCTCCATTCGCCATATGCCCGAATTTCACACGTGTTTTTTATACATGGTGTATAAGAGTGTTCAAAAGGAGGTCATGAGTCTATGGCGATTCTCGTCAAAGATGCACTCTCGCTCGATATGATGAAAGAAACCAAACTGCTTGCTGGAGAAAATGGACTGGATCGTCTTATCCAGTGGGTGACCATTGTGGAAATTATTGAAGACACGTCTAGACTTTCTGAAGGAGAACTACTTGTTACAACTGGATTTGGACTGACAGAAAATAAAGAAAGACGCATCCGGCTTGAAAAATTGATTCAATCTCATCGTCTTTCAGCCATTGCCATCTATAAAGGCGTGTACTTAACGGAAATTCCCGCATCACTCATTGAAGCCGCCGAAAATAGCGGTATTCCGCTCATCGAGATTCCGCCCCATGTCAATTTTTCAGACATCACAAAAGCCGTTCTAGAACAAATCGTCAGCAGTCAGCTCCATCAGCTCAAATATTCTTCTGCGATTCATCAAAGACTGACCCATTTAAATGTGAGCAATAAAAATGTCACGCAAATTACGGATGAACTGGCACATCTCACAGCGGCAAATATCGTCGTACTGGATGTGTTTTTGCACCAAACAGCAGCTCATCTCGAAACAGATGAAGTGACCTATTCTCCTACTTTTGGCTTTCTAACAGATGACGAACCGATTGAAACCTCTTCTCTGCTCAAGCAGGCAGAGGAAAAAGGCCGGCTCGTCTATGTCACATATGATGCGTTTGTTCTAGCAGCATGCCCTGTGATTGCAATGGGTGATATTTTCGGGTTCATTGTGGCGTTAAAGAAAAAAGAGACGTGGCACCATCTCGATGCCATCGCCATTGAGCATGCCGGTGCGGTGTATGCGATTGAATGGTTGAAACAAAAAGCCATTCAAGATACAGAAAACCAAATGCAGGGGCATTTATTGGATGATATGCTGCAGCAGCAATACACAGAAGAAAGCTATGTCATCGAACAAGCAAGAAAGCTGCAATATGATATGAGCGAGGAACAAGTCGTCATCTACTTTCAATTTCAGCATCAGCACACACAGCTCGATCATCAAATGGTGCAGCGCCTATCCCAATTGCTCACATCCATTTTTGAACGCAGACAAATTCCTTTTTTATTAAAGGCAAGGCTTGATTCCATTTTCGTCTTGACGCCTGCAGGGAAAAGCACGTATCAAGAAACAAATTGGTATCGCGCATCAGAAGAATGCCGCAGTACTTGGTCTTATTTTTTCCCCGTCCATCCCATTGTGATTGGCATTGGAAGAGCCTACGACCAGATCAGTCTCTTTGCCAAAAGTGCAAAAGAAGCCCAATATGCAGCAAGGCTTCTTCCTCTTTTGAAAACAGATGACAGCATCATTCATTATCAGAAGCTCGGTCTATATGGTATGCTGCTTGAAATGAACGAAGCCGGAATGAATTTGCATGACTTTTACGTGGAGCTGTTAAGCCCGCTGCTTTATACAAAAAAACAAGGAGCTGACCTGATTCATACACTCGAAGTGTATTTGGCACACAATGAAAATATTCAAAAGTCAGCGGGGGAATTGTTTATTCACCGGCATACGTTAAGCTACCGGTTGAAACAAATTGAAACGAGAACAGGCTGCAGCCTCAAATCCACTGATGATCGGATGAAGCTGCAGCTCAGTATCATGGCGTACCGCCTATCTGGTCTGCTTGATCAGATGAGAACCATTTCATGATTCATTTGGCGTTTTGACCCATAGATTCATATCTTCAATTTTGTCAAAAATATAGCAGTTGTTTTGAAAGCGTCCGGTGTATGTATACCCGAGCTGATAAAATACTTGATTCATTCCATAGGACAGTGCACGGGCAAGAGAATAAAAGACATAAATGTGCATGGATTGAAGCTCTTGTTCGAGGGCTAGAATCAAATGATGCATGAATCCTAGTTTTCTGTATGTGGGAAGGGTTGCACAATCTGTTAGTTCTGCATGACCATACGGTACATTGATTTCAGCAGAAGCGGCACTTACAAGTTGACCGTCATGTTCAACGGCATAAAAAACCGTCCCTTCCTCCATTACCTTTCGGATGTAATCTGGCTCATTCATTGGCGTGGGATACGTTTCAAAGACCGTATCATAGAGCGCTGCCAGCTTGTGCACATCCTCTGGACTGGCTTTCCTCATCACATACTCATCCTGCCACACGCCTTGGTCTTTTTTAATTGGCTTTTCTTGAATAGACGCAACGATTTCATCTTCCTTCAGCCAAAATGGGCTGTTCATTCGATCTTCGGTCAGAAAGAGCGACATGCCGCATGCATCACTTCCGAGAAAATAATGAGAAAACACCCCTTCAAGCCGAAAGCCTTTTTCTAAAAAAAGAGGCATATGCTCACGCCTTACTTTTACAATGACCTTAGACGCCTTGCAGTCCGCCGCTTCCTGAAGCACGGACTGAATCACATCACGCACACTGCCGCTATAATCATCCAAACGAATTCGCTCGTTAAATGGATCCATACAGATCAAAGCAGAAAAACGCTCGTTTGCAAGTTTCTTCAATTGCACCATACACTCATTCCCCTCTTAGCTAATGAAAAACTTCCAAATTAAAAATGAAGAAATAGCAATGCCAGAAAAAATGGATAGGATCATATAACTAATGGCAAAGCCTTTTTTCAATTTATTCTGCTTAATGGCAGTCACCATGATGTTATTTATAGTTATGAGATATAAAACAAGCATGACGTTTGCAAAGATGATAAATGCTTTGATTTCCATGTTTCCTCCCTAAATCTATTCGTAATCCCATACTACTTCTTCATCATCTGCCCGCATCCCTCCTATGAACAGAAGAAGAAAAAACACCTTTCCATCTCGTCAGATAGAAAGGTGTTTTGATTAAACGTTTTTCCCCGCTGCCTTCAGCGCACGGGCGCCAATGTCACGGCGATAAAATAAACCTGGCTGAATGATTTCTTCAACCGCTTCATACACTCTTGATCTTGCCGCTTCAAATGTGTCGTCAAATGCGGTCACATTTGCTACTCGGCCGCCATTTGTGACGAATTGATCGTTTTCCTTTTTCGTTCCTGCATGGAAGGTCACGACATCAGAGACCGTTGTTTGCAAAGCACCGATTGGCGTGCCTTTTGCATAGTCTTCCGGGTATCCTTCTGATGCAAGAACGACACTGACAGCGGCTGTGTCTTTCCACTGCAAGTCCACATCTTTTCCATCTAGAATGTCTAGGAATACTTGGACTAGATCTGATTCAAGACGAGGGAGTACTACTTGCGTTTCAGGGTCGCCAAAGCGTGCATTGAACTCAATGACCTTAGAGCCTTCTTGTGTTAGCATTAAGCCTGCATATAAAATGCCTGTAAACGAACGCTCTTCCTGCACCATCGCGCGAGCTGCTGGTTTAACGACGTCTTCCACCGCTTTTTGTACGACTTCATCTGAAATTTGTGGAACCGGTGAATAAGCGCCCATCCCGCCGGTGTTTGGTCCTTTGTCATCTTCAAATGCCCGTTTATGATCCTGTGCGATCACCATCGGATACACCTTTTCTCCATTGACAAAGGCCATCAGAGAAAACTCTTCACCTGTTAAAAATTCTTCAATGACAACCGATGCACTCGCATCGCCAAACTTTTCATCCTCTAAAAAGTCATGCAGGCAGTTGATCGCCTCTTCAAGCGTCATTGCCACTGTCACGCCTTTTCCTGCGGCAAGCCCATCTGCTTTAATGACAATTGGGGCACCCTTTTCTTCCACATATGCCTTCGCTTCTTCAAACGATGTAAAGGTGGCATAAGCGGCTGTCGGGATCTCATAATTTTTCATTAAGTCCTTTGCAAATTCTTTTGAGCCTTCAATGACTGCGGCTTTTGCATTCGGTCCAAATACCTTTAGACCTGCTTCTTCAAATGCATCGACGACACCTGCAATTAAAGGAACCTCTGGACCGACAATTGTTAAGCCGATGTTATTGTCTTTTGCAAAACGAATTAACGCCTCATGATCTCCCTCGTCGATTGGGACAAGCTTCGCAACATCTGTCATTCCATCATTGCCGGGTGCGACAAATACTTGGCTGACAAGTTCGCTTTGATTCACTTTCCATGCGATGGTATGCTCTCTTCCACCTCTGCCGATAATTAATACGTTCACACTGTCATCCCCTTAATGTTTGAAATGTCTAACGCCAGTGAAGACCATGGCGATGCCGTATTCATCTGCTTTTTGGATCGATTCTTCATCACGAATGGAACCACCTGGCTGGATGATCGCTGTGACGCCTGCCTTTGCAGCAGCTTCCACTGTATCGCCCATTGGGAAAAATGCATCAGAACCTAGTGCACTGCCTTTTGCCTTTTCACCTGCTTGCTCAATCGCAATGTTAGCCGAGCCAACACGGTTCATTTGACCAGCACCAATACCTGCTGTCATTTGATCCTTCGCTAGAACGATGGCATTTGATTTCACATGTTTGACGACTTTCCAAGCGAGCTTTAAGTCTTTCCATTCGTCTTCAGTTGGCTCTCTCTTCGTTGGAATAGAGATCGTTGCTTCCTCTAAGCCGTATGTGTCGATATCCTGAACGAGCAATCCACCATGAACACTTGTGAGCTGCTTTTCTTTTTTCCCAAGATCTGCTTCTACATCTAATGTTAGTAGACGAAGGTTCTTTTTCGCTGTTAGCACATCAAGTGCTTCTTGGCTAAACGATGGTGCGATGACGATTTCTAAGAAAATCGTATGGAGTACCTCAGCCGTTTGCTTGTCTACTTCACGATTAAGCGCCACAATGCCGCCGAAAATAGACGTTTCATCTGCTTTAAATGCACGATCAAATGCTTCTGCAATCGTTTCTCCTGTCCCAACACCACATGGATTCATATGCTTTACAGCCACAGCCGTTGGCTCCGTAAATTCACGTACAATTTGAAGAGCTGCATCTGCATCTTTGATGTTGTTGTAGGAAAGTTCTTTTCCATGTAATTGCGTTGCAGTAGCTAAAGAGCCTTTGCTTGGAAGTGCATTTTCATAGAACGTCGCCGCTTGGTGCGGGTTTTCTCCATAACGAAGAGATTGTTTTTTCTCAAATGTGACTGTGAACTGTTCTGGCTCTGTTTCGCCAACAAAGTTCGTTAAATAATCCGCAATCAGGGCATCGTAAGCAGCCGTATGACGGAATACTTTTGCTGCAAGCTCACGTTTTTTCTCTAGTGAGACGCCGCCTTCTTTGATTTGTTGAACGACAGAATCATAATCACGCGGGTCTACAATCACAGTGACGTCCTGATGATTTTTAGAAGCAGCACGAAGCATGCCCGGTCCGCCAATATCAATGTTTTCAATCGCTTCTTCATACGTGACATCGTCTTTTGAAATGGTCTCTTTGAATGGATAGAGATTCACAACGACAAGATCAATCGGCTGAATGCCGTGCTTTTCGATCTGTGCCATATGCTCATCGTTTTCTCTCACTGCTAACAGTCCACCGTGAATGTTCGGATGAAGCGTTTTGAGTCGTCCGTCCATGATTTCTGGGAAGCCAGTCACTTCAGAAATACCAATGACATCAATGCCGTTCTCTTGAAGAAGTTTGTGTGTACCACCAGTTGAAATCACTTCAACGCCAAGTTCTGTTAGTTCTTTCACAAAAGGTACAAGATTTGTTTTATCGGAAACACTGATTAATGCGCGTTTGATCGTCATGCCTTTGTCACCTCATTAAGATAATTCTAAAAGTGATTTGATCACTTTTGGATATAGTGTGTGTTCTAATTCATGCATTCTTTTTTCAATGGATTCAAGGTCTTCCCCTTGTTCAATATGAATGGCTGCTTGGTCAATAATCGGGCCGGTATCCATGCCTTCATCGACATAATGAACCGTGATACCAGCCACTTTGACTCCTGCTTGATAGGCTTGTCCAATCGCATCGAGTCCAGGAAATGCTGGCAGTAAAGAAGGGTGGATATTCACGATTTTCCCTCTAAATGCATCAAGCAATGTCGGACCGATCAGTCGCATATACCCAGCGAGGAAAATCCATTCCACTTCATGCAGCTTCAGCTGTTCAATGATGGTTTGCTCAAAAGCGGCTTTACTCGGGAAAGCCTTCGGCGTAAAAGAAAAGGACGGAATGCCCTCTTTCTCTGCCCGCTCCAGCACCTTCGCACCCGGTTTATCACAGATCACAATGGCGGCTTTTGCCGGCCACTGTTCTTCTTTTAACGTATCAATAATGGCTTGAAAATTTGTCCCGCTTCCAGAGGCGAAGATCGCAAACTTTTTCATGAGAGGCTTCCACCACCGAAAGTGACGCCTTCTCCTTTTTGAACTCGTCCGATAAGAAAGGCTTTCTCTCCGTCTTGTTCAAGTCCACTGATCACATCCACAAGATCATCCTCTTTGACGGCTAGGACAAAGCCGATGCCCATATTAAATACATTGAACATGTCTTCTGCTTTTAATTGCCCTTTTTCTTGGATAAAGGAGAAAATAGGCGGAACTGGCCATGAGCCGTTATCAATCTCAACACCAAGTCCTTCAGGCAACATACGTGGTAAATTTTCAATAAAGCCACCGCCTGTCACATGTGCCATACCGTCAACTTTGCCAGCTTTCACTTGTTTAAGAACAGGCTTGACATAAATCTTCGTCGGTTCAAGCAGCTCTTCTCCAAGCGGTCTTGTAAAAGGTTCATACGTTTGGTGAAGATCTAGACCCGCATCTTCAAGCAATACTTTTCGTACAAGAGAATAGCCATTGCTATGAATTCCGCTAGAGCTGAGTCCAATCAGCAAATGCCCTTCCTGGATGTTCTCACCTGTGACGATTTCATCCTTTTCAACGACACCTACAGAAAATCCAGCAATATCATATTCTTCTTCTGTGTAAAGTCCCGGCATTTCTGCTGTCTCTCCGCCGACAAGCGCTGAACCAGACTGCTCGCATCCGTCAGCTACACCTTTGACGATGGATTCAATTTTCAAAGGATCTGCTTTTCCAACTGCTAAGTAATCTAAGAAAAAGAGCGGCTCTGCCCCTTGTGCAAGTACATCGTTCACACACATAGCAACAGCATCTACACCGATCGTATCGTGCTGATCCATTAAAAATGCAAGCTTTAATTTCGTACCAACACCATCTGTTCCTGAGACAAGTACGGGCTTTTTATATGGCAGTTCAGATAAATCAAACATCCCACCAAATCCGCCTAGAGCACCCATGACACCTGCTCTTTTTGTACGTTCTACGTGTGTTTTCATTCGTTTAACGGCTTCGTATCCTGCTTCGATGTCGACACCGGCGTTTTTATATGCTTCTGACATCCCATTCACTCCTTTTATCTGCTTGTCTTTCATGTATTTTCGGCAGAATGAAAGAGCAGCATATCAAATCACGTTGACTGCTGCTCCATTATTCGATTATTTCGTCAGGACTGTTTCCTTCACATGAGGAAGGACAGTATCTTCATAAATTTCGGTCGGGTATTTTCCAGTAAAGCATGCTAAACACTGACCGCGCTGAGGATCATCATACTTTCTGCCAATCCCGTCCATTAAACCGTCTACAGATAAAAATGCAATGGTGTCTGCACCGATTTCCTGTCTAATTTCTTCCACTGAATGAGATGACGCAATCAGCTCTTCGTGTGTAGACGTATCAATTCCATAAAAACACGGATGAGCGATTGGCGGTGAACTGATGCGTACATGCACTTCCGTCGCACCTGCTTCTCTTAGCATCGTCACAATTCGGCGGCTTGTGGTTCCTCGTACGATGGAATCATCCACCATGACGACACGTTTGCCTTCGACCACCCCGCGCACAGCAGACAGCTTCATGCGCACGCCCTGCTCACGCAATGCTTGAGACGGCTGAATAAATGTCCGGCCGACATAACGGTTTTTAATTAAACCTAGCTCATATGGAATACCTGTTGCTTCGGCATAACCAATCGCTGCAGAAATACTGGAGTCTGGCACACCTGTCACGACATCTGCTTCGACATGTGCTTCTTCTGCAAGCTTCTTGCCAAGATTCTTTCTCGCACTATGCACGTTGATGCCATTGATATTGCTGTCCGGTCTTGAGAAATAAATGTATTCCATGCTGCACATGCTGCGGTTAATGTTCATCGAAAAGCGCTCAGATTTTAAGCCTTCATCATTAATGATCAGCATTTCGCCAGGCTCTACATCTCGTAAATAGGTAGCACCGACGACATCAAATGCACATGTTTCAGAAGCGACAACATAAGCATCCCCAAGCATACCAAGTGAAAGTGGGCGTAATCCGTTCGGATCAAGCGCTACGATCATTTCTGTTTCCGTCATGATTAAGAAAGCATAAGCTCCTTTTAACATAGACAGAGCATTTTTGATTTGATCCTTCAAATCCATATATCCGCTGCGCTTAATTAAGTGAGCAAGCACTTCGGTATCAGAAGACGTTTGAAAAATACTTCCTTGGTTCTCTAGCTGTTGCTTTAATTGCGTTGCATTGACCAAGTTTCCATTATGAGCAAGGGCAAGACTGCCATTGTTTTGCGAGCGGAAGAAGAGAGGCTGCACATTCTCAAAGCCGCCTCCACCTGCTGTCGCATACCGAACGTGTCCGATCGCACCTTTTCCCTTTAAATCCTTAAGCTCACCGTTTTGGAACACTTCCGTAATCAGTCCAAGGCCTTTGTGTGACGTCAGGTTTTCACCGTCTGTTGCAATAATTCCCGCACCTTCTTGTCCTCGGTGCTGAAGGCTATGCAATCCGTAATATGTGATTTGCGGGGCTTCTTCGTGTCCCCAAACCCCAAAGACGCCACATTCTTCGTTTAAGCCTCTGATTTCAGCAAGCATGGGATCGCTCCTTTCCATGCGCGTTCAAGCTCGTTGACTGCCGCATGAATCCATTGTTGTCCTTCTTGATTTTTGACAGTGAATACACCATCATTTGTGACCGTTCCGACTTCTTTTGCATCTTGCACAGCCGCAGCAAACGCTTCGCGATTTTCTGGTTTCACTGTGACGACAAAACGTGACTGTGATTCACTGAATAGTGATGCTGCGCTGTTTAGATCGATCTGGATATCAGCGCCAAGACCATCTGTTCCAAATGTACTTTCAGCTAGTGCTACACCAAGACCGCCTTCAGACACATCATGTGCTGACTGAACAAGTCCGTTTTGAATCGCTGCTAATAGGGCTTCTTGACGCGCCAGCTCTACATCCAAATCAATTTCTGGTGCTTTTCCGTAGATACGACCTTCTGTCATTTTTTGAAGCTCACTGCCTGCAAATTCTTCCTTCGTTTCACCAATGACGAAAATCACATCGCCTGCCTGCTGGAACGATTGAGTCGTAATATGAGCTGTATCTTCAATCAAACCAACCATGCCAATGACTGGCGTTGGGTAAATGGCTGTTCCATTTGATTCGTTATATAAAGAGACGTTACCGCCGATGACCGGTGTACTTAATGTACGGCAAGCTTCGCTAATGCCGTCAGCAGACTTTTCAATCTGCCAGAAGATTTCTGGTTTCTCCGGGTTACCGAAGTTCAAGTTATCTGTTACTGCAAGCGGACGAGCGCCTGAGCAGACAATGTTACGTGCGGCTTCTGCAACGGCGATCTTCCCGCCAACCTCTGGATCAAGGTAGAGATAACGTGCGTTACAATCTGTTGTCATCGCAAGAGCTTTTTTCGTCCCACGGATTCTGAGCACACCCGCATCAGAGCCAGGTGCAACGACAGTGTTTGTACGAACCATATAGTCGTATTGATCGTAAACCCATTCTTTACTCGCAATCGTTGGCTGCTTTAACAGCTGTTTCAATGTATCTGCTGCATCTGTGATCGCTGGAGCTTCCACTTTTGTTTCTAAAAACTCACGATAGTATGCAGGCTCACTTGACGGCTTGTGATAAACCGGTGCTTCTTCTGCAAGTGCATCAACTGGAAGCTCACACACTACTTCTCCTTGATGGAGTAAACGAAGCATTTTATCATCTGTCACATGACCGACTGAGACTGCTTCAAGGTCGTATTTTTCAAAAATATCAATGATTTCTTGCTCACGGCCTTTTTCAATGACCAACAGCATTCTCTCTTGGGATTCAGACAGCATCATTTCATACGCTGACATGCCTGTTTCACGCTGAGGGATCAGGTCTAGGTTCATTTCGATACCTGAACCAGCTTTACTTGCCATCTCTGCACTTGAGCTAGTTAAGCCAGCCGCTCCCATATCTTGAATGCCCACAAGCGCATCATTTTTGATGACTTCAAGGCATGCTTCAAGCAAAAGCTTTTCCATGAACGGATCGCCGACTTGAACCGCTGAACGTTTTTCTTCTGATTCATCAGAAAATTCTTCAGACGCAAATGTTGCACCGTGAATCCCGTCACGTCCCGTTTTAGCACCAACGTACATGACCGTATTGCCAACACCTTTTGCCTGCCCTTTCTTGATGTCTTCATGGTTGATTAACCCCACACACATCGCGTTAACGAGCGGATTGCCTTCATAACTTTGATCAAAATGAACTTCTCCGCCGACTGTTGGAATACCGATACAGTTTCCATAGCCTGCAATCCCTGCCACTACTTCTTCAAACAAGTACTTCACGCGCGGTGAAGTCAGTTCACCAAAACGAAGAGAGTTTAATACCGCAATTGGACGAGCCCCCATGGAGAATACATCACGGATGATTCCGCCGACACCTGTTGCCGCTCCTTGATACGGTTCAATTGCAGATGGATGGTTATGTGATTCGATTTTAAATACAACCGCTTGGTTGTCTCCAATATCAACGATTCCAGCGCCTTCCCCAGGACCTTGAAGAACATGCTCTCCTTTTGTCGGGAATTTACTTAAAACAGGCTTTGAGTTTTTATAACTGCAATGCTCTGACCACATGACAGAAAAGATACCCGTTTCCGTGTAGTTTGGCAGCCTGCCAATAATGGATTCGATTAAAGCGAATTCTTCATCACTCAATCCCATTTGCTGATACAATTTCTCTTCTTTAATTTGCTTGTGACTTGGTTCAAGCAGTAGTGACATGAGTGTCCCTCCAATTTTTCACGATAGATTGAAACAATTTAAGTCCGTCTGCGCTGCCTAGTAATGAGTCAACCGCGCGCTCAGGGTGCGGCATCATGCCGAGTACATTGCCCTGTTCATTCGTTACACCTGCAATTCGATTGACACTGCCGTTAATATCGTCACCGTAAGTGAAAGCGATTTGGCCTCGTTCAATCAGCTTCGCTAACGTGTCTTCGTCACAGTAGAAGTTACCTTCACCGTGTGCTACAGGAATCGTAATCGATTCACCTTTTTGATAACCGCTTGTAAATTGCGTTTCGTTGTTCTCTACAATGAGTTCAACTGGACGACAGATAAATTTTAGATCTTTATTCCGTCTCATTGCACCTGGCAAAATGCCAAGCTCCTGAAGAATTTGGAACCCGTTACAAACACCAAGAACAGGTTTTCCTTCCGCAGCTGCTTTTTTCACAGCCGGCATGATGTTAGAAAAACGAGCAATCGCACCGCATCTTAAGTAATCCCCATAAGAGAAACCGCCTGGTACGAGTACACCGTCAAAACCATCAAGACTCGTTTCGTCGTGCCATACATATTCAACTTGTTCACCTAACTCATCTTGAATCGCATGATACATATCGATATCACAGTTAGAGCCAGGCAAGACGATCACTGCAAACTTCACTGTGCGACAACCTCCTCCACCTCATAGCGGTAATCTTCAATCACCGTGTTGGCAAGCAATTTTTCACACATTTCTTTGACCACTGTATCTAAGTCACGATCTGATTTCTCAATGACTAGCTCCATATATTTCCCGATACGGACATCCTTTACTTCCTGATAAGACATGCTGTGCAAAGCGTGCTGCACGGCACTTCCTTGTGGATCAAGAACGCTCTCTTTTAAGCTGACAAAAATTTTCACTTTATACATGTTTATGGCCTCCAAGTCTTTTGAAAATTTCTTCGTATGCATTTGTTAAGCCGCCCAGGTTTCGTCTGAACACGTCTTTATCAAGCTTTTCGTTTGTGTCTTTATCCCAAAGCCTGCACGTATCAGGTGAAATCTCATCAGCTAGCAAAATACGATTCTCGTGATCTATTCCGAATTCAAGCTTGAAATCAATTAAATTCACATGGCAATCTGAGAAGATTTGCTTCAATTCTTCATTCACTTGTCTTGTGATTTGTTTCATTTCCTCCACCTGTTCAGGTGTCGCTGCATGTAAAATGCGAATATGATCTTCTGTAATGAGCGGATCGCCAAGTGCATCATCTTTGTAGTAAAACTCGATCAAAGGTGTGTCCAGTTTCGTTCCCTCTGGAATCCCAAGACGTTTTGACATACTGCCTGCCACCACGTTTCGCACAACGACTTCAAGCGGTACGATGTCTACCTTTTGAATGAGCTGTTCTGTTTCAGATAGGCGTTTCACAAAGTGATTGTTGATCCCTTTCTCATGTAGCATTTGAAAAATCAAGCTAGATATTTCGTTATTCAGTCTGCCTTTGCCTTCAATTTCCGCTTTCTTTTCACCGTTAAATGCTGTAGCTGAGTCTTTATATTCGACATATAAAATATGCTCGTCATCGGTCTGATAGATTCTTTTCGCTTTGCCTTCGTAGAGAAGTTCTTGTTTCACAGTCATTCAGATTGGCCTCCTAATTTGAATGTTGGCAATTTTCAGGATTAGACGCCTGACTAGCAGGCGGCCCATTTCTTACGCAAGACCTAGACGTTCGAAAATCATATCGACATTTTTCAAGTGATAGTTGTAATCGAAGCAGTCAGCGATTTGTTCAGGTGTTAAGCGTGAAGTGATTTTCTCTTCTGCTTCTACTAATGTACGGAATGGTACTTGTTTTTCCCAAGCTTCCATCGCTTTTGGCTGAACCGTGTCATATGCTTCTTCACGTGCCATACCTGTATCAATAAGTGCAAGAAGAACACGCTGAGAGTAGATCAAGCCAAGTGTGCGGTCCATGTTGCGTTTCATATTCTCAGGGAACACCGTCAAGTTCTTCACAATATTAGAGAAACGGTTCAGCATATAGTTCAGTGCAATCGTTGCATCTGGTAAAATGATGCGTTCAGCAGATGAATGAGAAATATCACGCTCATGCCAAAGCGGTACATTTTCATAAGCAGTCAGCATATAACCACGGATGACACGGGCAATTCCCGTCATATTTTCAGAACCGATTGGGTTTCGTTTATGCGGCATCGCTGATGATCCCTTTTGTCCTTTTGCAAAGAATTCTTCTACTTCACGTGTTTCACTCTTTTGAAGACCACGAATTTCAACAGCAAATTTCTCAATGCTTGTTGCAACTAAAGCAAGGGTTGCCATGTAATCTGCATGACGGTCACGCTGCAAGGTTTGGGTTGAAATTGGTGCAGCTTTGATGCCAAGTTTCTCACATACATATTGCTCAACAAACGGGTCGATGTTCGCATATGTGCCAACAGCACCAGAGATTTTGCCGTATTCGATGCCGGCTTTTGCTTGTTTAAAACGTTCTAAGTTACGCTTCATTTCCTCGTACCAAAGACCAAGCTTTAGGCCAAATGTTGTCGGTTCAGCGTGTACACCGTGTGTACGGCCCATCATGACGGTATATTTGTGCTCTTTTGCTTTTTCTTTTAGTATGTCAACAAATCTCTCAATGTCCTTGAGCAAAATATCGTTCGCCTGTTTTAATAGATATGAAAGCGCCGTATCCACTACGTCTGTAGATGTTAACCCGTAATGAACCCACTTTCTTTCTTCTCCTAGAGATTCAGATACAGCACGCGTAAAGGCAACCACGTCGTGGCGCGTGTCTTGTTCAATCTCTAAAATACGATCAATATCAAAGCTTGCATTCTTACGCATAGTCACAACGTCTTCTTTCGGAATGACGCCAAGTTCTGCCCAAGCTTCACAAGCGAGAATTTCTACTTCAAGCCATGCATTAAATTTGTTTTCCTCTGTCCAGATTGCTGACATTTCTGGTCGTGCGTAACGTTCGATCATTTCCCGTTTCCTCCATCTCTTTCAGTCCATGTCTTTGTGATGTTTGCCATCCATTCATCATCAAGCTGTTTCATAAATGTCATATGCCCCATTTTGCGGCCGGCTTTTACTTCATGTTTGCCATATAGATAAAGCTTCGCTTCCTTTAAAAGCTCAGGATGTTCTTTTGGGATGTCCACTTCATCGCCCAGCAAATTCACCATCATACCCTCTGATAAAAGAGCTGTTCCGCCAAGCGGCAAACCGCATATGGCGCGAATGTGCTGTTCAAACTGACTCGTCTCACATAAATCCAATGTGTAATGTCCAGAGTTATGCGGGCGCGGTGCCAGTTCATTGACGAGCAGCTTCCCTTCATTTGTCAGGAACAGTTCAACAGCAAGCGTACCGACCAGCCCTAGCTTTTCAGCAAGCGTTGTTGCCAGCTCTTTTGCTTTCTCCTGAATGCTGCCATCTACCCGTGCAGGCACGATGCTTTGGAATAAAATATTGTGCTTATGAATGTTCTCAGCGACTGGGAATGTCGCAATTTCCCCATGAACAGACCGCGTCACAATCACAGACAGTTCCATTTGGAAAGGAACCCAGCTTTCTAAAATACATGTCCCATGCGTGAGAAGTGCAGCCGCTTCATGAAGCTGATCCTTCTCTTTGATCACGTACTGTCCTTTACCGTCATAACCACCTCTGCATGTTTTCAGCACAGCTGGCAAACCAAGCGCACTTACTGCATCTTTCAGCTCCTTCTCATCATGAACGATGCGATAAGGGGCGACTTCACAGCCTGCATCTACAATCCCTTTTTTCTCGGTTTCACGGTTTTGGGTTAAAAGAAGAAGTTCGCTTCCTTGCGGTAAATACGCCTCTTCCTTCAGCTGATTGAGTGCATCATAGTCAATGTTTTCAAATTCATATGTGACCACATCACTGATGTCCGCCAGCTGCCTTATTGCTTTAAGGTCACTGTATGCGGCTGTAATTTCTATATCAGCAACCTGTCCACAAGGTGAATGTGTGACGGGGTCAAGAACTGCTGCACGGTAACCCATTTGCTTTGCACTGACGGCCATGTATCTGCCAAGCTGTCCGCCGCCGATGATACCAATGGTTGCGTTTGGAAAAATGGTCTGCTTAGCCAAGCTGATCACTGCTTTCTAATACAGTTTGTTTTGTTTGCTCTCTTCTTTCTTCGAGGCGTGCTGCAACGGCTTCATCGAATGCTGAAATCATTTGTGCAGCTAAAAGGCCTGCATTTGTTGCACCGGCTTTGCCGATTGCCACTGTGGCAACAGGTACACCGCCTGGCATTTGAACAATGGATAATAAGGAATCCAGCCCGTTTAATGCTTTTGATTGTACGGGCACACCAATGACCGGCAGTGTCGTTTTTGCTGCGACCATCCCCGGTAAATGTGCTGCGCCTCCAGCACCGGCAATAATGACCCTGAGTCCTTTACCTCTTGCTTCAGTCGCATATTCAAACATCAAATCAGGTGTCCGATGTGCGGATACAACCTGTTTTTCATACGGAATGTTTAATTCCTCTAAGATATCGCACGCATGTTTCATTGTTTCCCAATCAGATGTACTTCCCATGATGACACCTACAAGCGGCTTCATTTTGTCCCCACCTTTAAGCTATTATTCGATTTTGTATCGTTTGACACGCTTCCCAAACCTAAGTAGCTTGTCAAACGCCGAACAAAAAGACCCGGTTTGTATTGCATTGTTAGGAAGCAACACAAACCGGGCCATGGTAAGCGCTGTTCGCTTTTAAAACGCCATGTCAGTTTTGTTCACTATCCTGCATAGTCCAGTCATTTACGGTAACTGGGTAGAAACTTATGGGCCATATTCCCAAGATTATATGAGGCTCGTGTTTTGATTTCATGTTTATCTTAACAACGGATGTTCATGATGTCAACGGATTTATCGAACAATCTATGAAGTCGTCGTTTTAATGTTCGGATTTAGAGTATTTTTCCCTCAAATACGATTTTTTTCCCAATCGGAATGATCTGAATCGACCCATTTTCCTTCTTTTCCTGAAAGATCGGTTCCTCCATTCGTCGGACAGGTGAGTAGCCTTCCTCCGCCATCTGGGACAACACTTGATCAATCGTCATGTTGTCTTCCACATAGAATTTCTTTTTCTTTGGTTTTGCGGTCATTCTTTAATTCTCCTTTTCTTCACAGCCTTCACCCAGAAGCCGCCATGAATCGTTTTGGGCTCATACGAAATGATAAACGCCTTTGAATCAAGCGTTTTAATCGTTTCATATAATTGCAGTTCATATTTTCTCGGTGTTAAAATTTGCATCGCTGACCGGTCTCCTTCAAGACCTCCTACTACCCAGTTGGTGACGCCATATCCTTTTTCTCTCAATTGTTTTGGGAGATCTAGATCGATTTCTTTTGTAATCACGTTCACAGTAATGTAGCCAAGTGCCAGCTTCTCTTCAATTTTCATCCCGACAATGATTCCAATCCCATAACCTAGCGCATACGCAATGACATTTTGTACTTGATCTAAGTTATCTAATACGATACTCAAACCAATGACATAAATCAGCATCTCGACAGTACCAGCAAAAGCGGCTGCATACCTTCTGCCTTTCATTGTTAAAATTAAACGCATAGTGGAAAAAGAGACATAAACAATGTTAATCACTAAAATAATCAAAACCATGGTGAACGCATTGGATAAAAGTTGTTGAAGCACGATTCGAACCCCCTGCACTAAAAATCAAATAAAGCACCCCATATTCTACTAGAGAACAAACCTTGATACAATCAAATTTGCGCGAGAAAAACACATATATCTTTCGACAACAAGGGGTGGTCTTTGTTACCAAGAGTTTACCCGTTTTTTCCTCTTCTCAACATGAAAAACCTCCTTTTTCAAAAGGAGGCTTTAGATGGTTGATAAAGGGCTAAAATGAACATTATTTTAACCCTTTGTCTTCTTTCAGCATGATAGAAACCTTTGAATTCTAAGAAGGACGAATACCAGCGTGAAGCGAATTTCACATTCGTGAGCACCGTCACGCAGGACTGTAGCCGATTGCAAAGATTTGTCTACACGCTGAAACGTGTTTTTATCCAAACCGAACTGGAACAAGTGATGGGATCAAATACTCTCCGACAATGCCCCATAAAAGGGCAATGATGACGAGCTCAATCAACAAAAAGACCCAGCCGGCATACATCAAGTCTCCCCGCACAGCTTCTTGATCTGATTGAATGGAGCGGAAGAGCACAATGGCAATCAGCTGAAGACCGAAAAACATCATGACGGATAAAATCACCGTTACATATGGAATATTCAGCATGGCAAATACAAGCCAAAGGATAGATAAAACCAAAACCGGCACAAGCACGGCACCGAACTTCATGATCACTTCTTTCAGCGATATGTTCCCTTTCAGCATGTACTTACCGAGCACCCAAACCGTCAGCATCATCAGTGTCAACAGAATGAGTGAAAAGACCGCTACCTTTAAAAAGGCGTCACCAAAAGAATAATGAATACCAAAACCTAATAAACGGGTCTTTGACGCCTTTAATTGAACGTAGTTGCCTAAAGCAAAAAACACACTGAACAACACAATTGAAATCCAGGCGTACTTCATGCGTAAAGTGTCCGCTTGATGGATCGCACGACTCGGTGATTTTAACATCGCAAACCCATATGAGCCATAGCGCTTAAACGCACCTCCTACACCTCTTGCAATGCGCTGAATGGCTGAACGCTCTTCATCAGCTGGCTTAGCCGTTCTTCCTCGTTTTGCAGCACTGCGGCTGAGGCGGGACTGCCTCGTTTCTTGATCTATTGATGGCTCTTCGTTTTCGTTTTTCGTTTCAGATGTGACCTGCTCTTGATCTTTCTCTAACATCCCATATCAACTCCTATCTCAGACAATCCGCACAGGCTCAAGTGACCTGTCCGAATGACTCCTATTAAAGTAGCGGAGTCTCTCTATTCAGTCAAGATTCCTTGACGTTCATACGAATAGACGGATAAAAGAATGAAGAGGTTTTAAATGGAGAGAAAATAAGACAAAACAAAAAAGCTGATGAGTGGATCAGCTTTTCATCATCTTTCATCACTTTTCATGAACGATAGCGCCCCTGCTTTGCTTTCTGAATCCGAAGATTCTCCTGGTGTGCGGGGAAACGAGTCTTTTCTGTCGTATCGACTTGTGTAATTTGTCCATTATGAATGGTGATCACCACCGACCCGTATTCAATCCCTTTTAAGGCAGATAAAATAAAATTCAGCTTTTGTTCATCCATCGCTCATCCCCCATCCCACTAATTTTGCTTGCGCTCTTTTAAATAGAGAACCTCATTTTCCAGCTCATGAATCGTATAATGCATGAGCGCTTCATGTTTTTCTTCATGCCCCCATAAAAGGAGCTGCTCAATCAATACCTGCTTTTTCCGCTCAATCACCTGCCTAAGCCAGCGTGACAAGTCAT
Source organism: Bacillus sp. RAR_M1_44 (assembly GCF_020165935.1). Lineage (NCBI taxonomy): Bacteria > Bacillati > Bacillota > Bacilli > Caryophanales > Bacillaceae > Bacillus > Bacillus sp. RAR_M1_44. The sequence continues at coordinate 15,909 of NZ_JAIUKX010000004.1, read as the reverse complement.
CCCCTCCCGTTATAATGAATGCAAGAAAAAAGGCACTCTGAACCCTTCTATAGAAAAAAGGAAATCAAAGCGCCTTTGGTGATCCAATCAGCGTATTATGTCTTTTCATCATAAACACATAATTCCTATAAGTCAACTATGTTTTTAAAATTTCCCTACAAAAAACAGCAGCCTCCATGAGCTGCTGTTTCAGACAAACCATTAATGATTTAAGAAAGCAAAATATAGAATAAAGATGACAAACAGTCCGTACATAATTGGATGCACTTCTTTTGCTTTTCCTTTAAAGATCATGGTGATCGGGTAGAAAATGAAACCAATCGCAATCCCTGTCGCAATACTATATGTCAGTGGCATCATAATCATGGTTAAGAAGGCCGGTACCGCAATTTCAAAACGATCCCATGCGATCTTTGCAAGAGGTGCTACCATCAGTGCACCGACAATGATTAAAGCAGGTGCCGTTACATTTGATGTCACGACAGATAATAGTGGCGAGAAGAACATCGCAAGTAAGAAGAAAATACCTGTCACGACGGCTGCAAACCCAGAGCGGGCACCCGCAGCAACACCTGAACTAGATTCAACATAAGACGTCGTCGTTGATGTACCAAGAACAGAACCGACGACGATAGAAGAAGAATCCGCCAGAAGCGCTCTTCCTGCACGAGGCAGCTCATTATTTTTCATTAAACCAGCCTGCGTTGCCACAGCCACAAGTGTACCAGCTGTATCAAAGAACCCAACGAATAGGAACGTTAAAATGACCACAAGCATTTGAATGGAGAAGATGTCTGGCAAGTGAATCAAGGCTTGACCAAAAGTTGGAGACAAGCTTGGAATGCTTCCTATAATTTGAGATGGAACTGGCACAAGACCAAAGATCATCCCAGCAATAGCTGTCACAAGCATCCCAATGAAGACACCTGCATTCACACGAAGAACCATTAAAATGACAGTCACAACGATCCCAAATACCGTCAACAATACAGGACCACTATGAATATTTCCAATCGAAACGAGCGTATTATCGTTATTGGCAATAATGCCAGATCCTTGAAGACCTACAAATGTAATGAACAAACCAATCCCTGCACCAACAGCCAGCTTCAGCTCACTCGGAATAGCATTGATGATTTTTTCACGAAAACCTGTTAAAGAAAGAGCAACGAAAATCAATCCTGAAACAAACACACCGGAAAGTGCTGCCTGCCATGAGATTCCCATACCAAGAACAACTGAGAAAGCGAAGAACGCATTCAGTCCCATACCTGGTGCAATTGCAATCGGGTACCTGGCGATCAATCCCATCAGGAAACAACCTGCCGCAGAAGCTAACGCCGTTGCAGTAAAGACAGCCCCCTGATCAATTCGTAATTTATCTGGAAAATCCGGTACTGCTACTAAAGCAAGTGTGATCGGATTGACAAACAAGATGTAAGCCATCGACAAAAATGTCGTTAAACCGCCGATGATCTCTCTGCGATAATTCGTACCTAACTCATCAAACTGAAAAAACTGTTTCAAAGCCAACTGACTCCCTTCATGTCCTTTTGCTTTAGTCTGCCCCATTCACAAGTCAAATAAAAAACGCCCCAACAGTTTTTGGGACGCTTGACTACAATGTGAATTCAGACCGTGACATCAAACAAGAACAATGCATGATTTATATCAAACGAGTGTGAATTGACGTAGTCAAGCCATTTACGGTAGCTTGGTAGAAACTTGCGGGCCATATCCCCGCGATTATACGACTTCTATCTATTTGATTTCTGTGTCTATTGTACCAACTTCATTTTTAAAACACAATACAAAAAGCGAACATTTTTCAAAGAAATGTCCGCTTCATTCGTCTTATTACACGAATTTGGAAAATCACATCTAGTTCTTTATACACCCATCACTGAATTCTGGCAAAAACCGTTTCTGCTACATCGAAAAATGCCTTCACAGCAGGAGAAGCTTGCGTGAGCGATGGACAGGCAAGCGCCACCTCACGATGATGCGATACATTCAGGTGACTGATCTGCACAAGTTGCTGCGTTTTCAGGAATAACTCAGGACCTATCGTCACACCAAGTCCTTCCCCAACCATGCGGGCAATGGTCGTACAATCATGCACTTCAAATAAAATAGACGGCTTGATTTGCGCCTCTGAAAAAATATCCTCTACATGGGATTGATACATGCCAGTTGGCATAATAAATGGTTCATCTGCTAATTCTTCCATGTCTACAATTGGCTGCTGCTCAAAACGATGATTTTCGTGATAGGCGACCACCATTTTATCTTTCATAAGTGGCAATAGATCAAACGATTCATCCGCTTTACCTTTTACAACAAACCCAACATCAATAATGCCAGAATCGAGCCACTCCAATATTTCTTCATATGTCCCCTCATAGAATTTAAATTCAATCTTTGGATGCTTTTTCTGATAGCTCACAAGCAGTTTTGGCAATAAACAAGCGGATGCACTGGCAAATGTTCCAATCCGAATCAAGCCAGATTCAATATTTTTGGTGAGCGCAATTTCCTGCTGAATTTTCTCTACTCGATTTAGCACTTCTCTTATATGCGGAAGAAGGGTTTCACCGGTGTCTGTCAGCGTAATGCCCTTTTTTCGGTCACGCACGAATAAAGACACACCCCACTCCGTCTCTAAACTTGCCACCGCATGACTCACGGCAGACTGTGTCATATTTAATGCTTCAGCTGCAGCTGTAAAACTGCCTAGCTCGACCACCTTAGCCATCGTCTCGAATCGAACAAAGCTCATGAGTATTCACTCATCCCTTTCATGAAAAACATCAATTTTACTTATGTTAGCACGGAATTTAAAATGAATACAACGTTTCAACATAAAGGAAGGGTTCAAAATGAAAAGTACATCTTATCCATTGCTTATATTTCTTTTAGCCGTCGGTTCTTTCGTCACAGGTACTTCAGAATTCGTCGTATCAGGCATACTGGACATCATTTCTGACGATCTGCACATCTCCATCCCTGTTGCTGGTCAGCTCATCACCATCTATTCTCTTTTTTATGCCGTGGGTGCCCTCTTTTTAGTCATGGCCACATCGAAATTGAATCGAAAAAAGGTTCTTTTATCGGCGATTTCCATGTTTATAGCAGGTAATGTGCTTGCCTTTTTTAGCCATCACTTTATGCTGCTCATGCTCTCGCGAGTCATCATGGCCATGAGTGGCGGCTTATATATTGTGCTCGCAACAAATTATGCAGCGCAGCTCGCCCCGCCAGAAAAAAAGGGGAGTGCGATGGCAACGGTGATCACTGGATTTACTGTTTCACTAGTACTCGGTGTACCGATTGGAACATTTTTAGCAGGATATGTAGATTGGCATGCCATTTTTCTCATCATTGCAATAGGGACCGCATGTCTCTTGTTTCTTCTGTATCGATTATTACCGCCTATGGAGGGACATTCCCATGTGCCATTCAAACAGCAAATGCAAATTCTTCAAGACCGTAGGGTGTTAAGCGGCTTAGCCACGACAGCCTTTTGGATCTTAGGTTACACGATGGTATTTGCTTACATTTCGCCATTATTGCGTCAAACATCCGGATTTACGCTTGAACTGACAAGCATTGCCTTGCTTGTCTTAGGCATCTCTGCTTTTATTGGCTCACGCTTTGGTGGATACGCTGTCGATCAATGGGGACCAAACCGAACCATTTCAATCAGCATCACGGTTCAGATGCTCATGCTCTTTGCATTATCCTTTACACAATTTTCGGTAGTTGGCGTCTTCATCACGCTCGCCATTTGGGGCACCGCCACATGGACAACAACACCAGCGAAGCAATTTTATCTCATCTCCCTAAAACCCGAAACATCTGAAACCGTGCTGAGCTTTAATACAGCGATTATGAATATCGGCATGATGCTCGGATCATCAATGGGTGGTCTGATTATTCAATATACAAATGTAACGAATTTAAGTTGGATCGGCGGGCTAGCCAGTTTTGTTGCGTTGATGTTGATTCGGTACTCGTTCAATCAGCTGGTTCAAAAGCAGACAAAAAGCGAACATGTGTAATCATGTTCGCTTTCTTATTTATTGACTAGCTTTTGATGTTTCTTTTTTGACTGGAATGGTTACCGTTATCGCCTTCTGTGGTGCCAACATATTCAGTTCTGACAAATCAAGGTAAAGCCCATATTCTTTAAAAGAAAAATGTTTTAATGATAAAGTTTCTAAATTCTTATCATCAAATTCAAAGGTGGATTGCATGGAAGCTGTCTTTAAATTCGTCATCTTCGCATGGTTCCCCTTCAAGTAATATCCGCTTTCATAGTCTGCTTGTGGATTGGGCCATGATTTCATCTTTTCAACATCGCCTAATCCAATGAATTCACCGATATTCTTCATCACATCCTCATCTAATTCTTTCTGGTCTACTCCAGTAAATTGATAATCAACAATCACAGAACGTCCTTTTTGCTCTATTTTATTGATTTTGATCCCAATTCCATGATGCTTTGTTTCGAACTGCACAGGCAGCTTTGTCTTGAGAGGAATGATGTGGCTGTATTCTCGTTCGATATCCACAGATGTGTCAAATGTCAATTCAGTCGCCTTTGGATTGATCGGCTGATTCAAAATGGTTAAATGATCGACTCTATTTTTTTTAGGAGAAAGTGGTTTTCTTCCTAACCTTGTTCCTAATTCTAACTCGTACTCATTCCCTAAATTATCCTTCATTCCATCTATACTGACTCTATCATCTTTGGCAAAACCATTGTAATCAATGGCATATTGAATAACAGAGCCATTCACTCCATTTTCTACCTTTACATTTCTTATTTGATAACGTCCATTTAAAATAGACACGTCTTTTTGTCCTGCTAATAGTGTGGTTTTTTGCTTCACTACAGGTAATTCAAAACGCCAATTCCCTACAATATCTCCAATTTTTGAAATGACGATTGGGGCTTTTTGACCTTGCTTAATTGTCTGTCCATTTGTATAGACTTCCATTTGCCCAACATATCGGCCATCCTTTAATTTTTTCAATCCCTGATTGTCGTAACTCGGTTGGAAAGTTTCATTTATATGATCTAAGTTGCTAACGATGAATGGTACAGAATCTTCCTTTGTATTCAAATTCTCCACAGTAAACGTATAAACAAGCCGCCCGGCATCATAGTACACACTGTTCACTTTCACAGTAACCCCTCTTGATTCAGCCCCCTCATTCACATGCTTCACCAACTCACTCTGAAAAAGAGACATTCCTACTTTATCATGAAACATCATATATAACTGTCCAACCAATGGTACTCGAGCCATCGCTGTATTAAGAGAAGGAAAAAGGAAGCCTGATGAAAAATAAAGAACGATTAGTACGATGGCAGAATATATTGGCGTTCTCCAATTCCATGTGAACCAACGTCTTTTCTTTTCCGCTTTCACATCTCCCATTGCTTGACGAATTGCAGAGGTCAATTCAACTTTTGGTACATCAATCTCTTCATAAAGCTTTTTCATTTCTTTTCGTTCCATCGACACTCTCCTCCTTCTCCAACGTTTGCTTTAATAACTTTCTTGCTCGATACAAATGAGTTTTGACCGTTCCTTCGGGCACACCCATCTGTTCAGAAATCATTGAAATCGAATAATCTTGAAAATAAAATAGCTGAATCACGAGCTGATATTGCTCATCTAACACATCTAGTGCATTTTTTAAATCGAGCTTGTCTTCCAAAAAATCATGTTGCTCAACGCTTTCATGATGCTGTTCAAACGGAACAACATCTTGCTGCTTTTTCTTCATCGCAAAAATCGTATGAATCAAGATCCTAGTCAGCCATGTAGAAAAATAGGCTGGTTCTTTTAATCCAGATAAATGTTTAAATGCTTTCATGACCGTCTCCTGAACAGCATCTAACGAATCCTCTTTATTTCTTGTGTAGAGAAAAGCCGTTTTATATAAACGCTCTTGATACATCAGCATTAATGTCTCAAATGCCGGGACATTCCCTTTTTTTGCTTTTTTAATTAGACGCACTTGCTTCATCTCATCCACACCTCCTACACCTGTTAGAGCACACTTTCTCACAAACGGTTTCAACAAACGGAAATTTCTTTTACTTAGCATATGTCGGACAAAAACAGAGAAAGTGAAGAATAGGCCGCAAAGATCGTATTGAACTTTTGATATAATGGAAGAAATATCTACAAAAAGGAGGATATTGATTGTTTCTATTTGAAGAACCTGCTTGTGCTAGCTGCCAAAAGAAAATAGAAGGTAACGAAGAAGTGTACGTTAAGCTGGTCTATCCAAAGAGAAAAGGAATGACAGAGGTGAAGGCTTGGCTGAGGAATGAAGGGGTTTTTTATTGTAAGGCATGTTATGAAAAAACAACATAAAGACGAGCACTTCAATAGAATGCTCGTTTTTACTTTCTACTATTTCACTCCCGCTTACTGCGAAGTTCAATGAGTGCTAGTGTCTCGTCATTGAAAAAGAACTCCAAAATGATGCCATTTGATTGATCTTGGTATTGTATACCTTTGCTATACCCTTCGACAAACCAAAGCTGCTTGAATTGATTTCCATACATTTGTATCACAGATGAATAATCTGCCCCAATTGTAACACCCTTAGATGTTTGAAAACTTTTTTGAGCTGACTGATTGTAAATAGATGTAACTCGATGATGTTGATCAACTGATACGACAAAATCTTGATTTTCTTTTTCCATATAGACCGTCTGTTTTTGATGAGAGAATTGAGAATTCTCAACAAACTGATGATCTCCCTTAAATGTTTGACCGATCTTAAAATGACCTATCGATTCATCTGTTAAAGTGATAGAGTGAAAATTAAAAAACATTGCTATCCAGACAACTAGTATGGCTCCACCTAAAACAGAACCTATTATCACTAACACCTTAGAACGAACGGCACCTTTTTTAAATAAATAAATCATTAAAGATACGGTGATCATCATGATACAAATCATGATCAGAAAAATGCCCATTTCTTTTATCCTCTTTTTTGTAAATTCGAATGTACATGATTACCCCAATAATAAATTCATATTATATCAGAGCATTCCACAAATTGTACCAATAAAGGTATAATTTAAATAAAATAAACTATAGGAGATACATATGACTAGACATAAACTGATATTACCACAATCATTTCCAACGATACCGACCGAAAGACTAATCTTAAAACAAGCGACGATCGCAGATGCCGAGGATATGCACGTCTACTTATCCAATGAAACCGTGTGTCGCTACATGGGCATTGATGCACATGAAACCATCGAAGACACAAAAGGAGAAATCAAATGGTATGACAATATCTTCAAAGAACAAACAGGCATCCGCTGGGGCATTTCTCTAAAAGAAAATCCAGCCATCATCGGCAGCTGCGGCTTTCTCAATCTAGAAAAACAGCACCTCCGTACGGAAATTGGCTATGAATTACACCACGATCATTGGAGAAAAGGCATCATGAAGGAAGCGATTACTGCGGTATTGCGATATGGATTTCAGGAGATGAATCTGAATCGGATTGAAGCGATTATTGATCCAGCAAATACGTCTTCTGTTCAATTATTAGAGAAGGTTGATTTTGTGAGAGAGGGTTTATTAAGAGAGTATGAATTGGGTCAAAAGGGATTCGATGATGTGTATATGTATTCAATTTTGAAGAGAGATTACGAAAAATCTTAAATAGACAGAGGAGAAACAAATGAAAACGGATATTCATTTCATCCAAAAGCCGCAACCAGAGTATGTTTCTTTTCATATTTATGAACTCAATCCGGCGGTTGAAAAACTTGTCCAGCAAGTGGAGCAGTCAGCCCCCTATTTCTTAGCACAAGAACCCACGAAAGAAAGAGTGAAAAAGGTCTATTATCACGACATTTTATATATAGAAAGCGTTGATAAAAGATCGTTCTTGTATACGTCAGATGGAGTGTTTCTCTTAAAGGAAAAGTTATTTGAACTTGAAAAACAGCTTGAAGCGCACGATTATGTCAGGATTTCAAAATCGATGATTCTAAATATAGATTCTATTGCCGCTATTTCTCCTAAAACAAGCGGTCGTTTTGAAGCAAAGCTTACAAATGAGGAAAAGGTGATGATTTCACGTTTTTATATCCAATCATTAAAAGAGAAACTTGGGTTACGAAGGAAGTGAACAGGATGAAACGTTATATCACAAATCTTTTGATCACATTTTGTATAATCTTTACTGCACTCGTATTGATTTACTGTTTCACGTTTGGAACGATGCCCATCTATATGTTACAAGCCATCATGTTCAATTCCTTTTTTTCAAGCGCCCTGACCTTCTTGCTATACCCAAAACAAACGTACAGCCATCAACGGATTCTTTTTCAACAAATTCTATATATCGTCCTTGTGATGTGTATGATTATAACAACCATCATTATTGTGAGCGGTGAAATCAGCCCCCTTTCGTTTATCGTGAATTTCCTTGTGGTCATGGCTTTATTCTTTGTGATCAAGTACCTATTGTATAAAAAAGATCAAGCAACCGCTGAGGAAATCAACGATCTTTTACAGCAGCGAAAGAAACGAACAACATTTTAAAGCGCATCTTAGGGCTAAAAATTGACATGTTAGGAAGATTTCATTGTGACTTCTGCATGATTCCTCTACTCTGACGTTAGAGGAGGAATCAACACATGAAACCAATCACAATCATTCGAAAATCAGTACTTCTACTGCTCTTTTCTTTAATCATCCCAACAAGTGCAGGTGTCTATTTATCCATCAAAGAAGTAACCGATCCGATGACCATCTATCTCATCAATGGCTGCGCCATGCTAGCTGGGTGTCTTTTACTTCTATTCATTATTCAAAAAAGTCGTTTTCACTTGAAAGAAATAGGCTTTCGAAAAGGCTCTCTCGGTATGTGGATATTTCCAATCCTTATCATCGAGACCGTTCCATTTATTGCTGGATTAAATAAGGATCTAACCCTTTCTTCCTTTCTAGCACTTTGTTTCTTCATGGTGTGTGTCGGTCTTTTTGAAGAAGGAATCTTTCGAGGCATTCTGTTTCAATATTTAAAACAAATTAACTTGAGCACTGCCATATGGGGCTCCGCCGTACTATTCGGCCTTGGTCATGCTGCGAATCTACTAAGCGGAAAAAGCCTCAGCTTAACCGTCGCACAAATCCTATTCTCCTTTTTATTTGGACTCGTCGCAGCCGAAATCGTTGCACTCACGAACAGCTTGCAATGGGTGATCTTATGGCATGCCGTTCATAATATTGTGGATCAAACCACAAATGGGCAAACGTCTGTGGGAATGCAAATGCTTTTGCTTTCGATTCAATGTGTCATTTTGCTTGTTATTGCGGTGGTGTTGTGGAGAAGATTAAGAATGAAAAAAGTGTTCAATAGATAATGAAAAGAGGAGGAAAGAATTGAAGGGGAACACATGGATAGAAGGCTGATTTGAAAAGTGTGAAGAACTTGAAATCAAGCCTTGGGAATGGGATTTTAAACAAAGTTATATCAAAGAGCCGATATCAGAAAACACGTCCCCTATCAGACTTATGTTAGAGTATAAGATTGGCAAACTAAAAGAAGTTGGAATCTCTAACAATACAGGGAAAACCGGTAGTAAAGCTGATTGCGATAAGAACCTTTTCGCATTTATAATGCTCTATGGGGTACAGGTAAAGTGATCCGTGGAGAAACAATGAATTCATTTATCACAACTTTTAACCATAGTATTTTGAAATCATCGTATTCCGTTGAGGAATTTGAAAAGATCGGAATATTAATAGATAAATCCCTTACAAAGCAATATGCAAAATTAACTTCTAATGATTTCAATAAAATCGATTGGATTGCTGACAGAATGGAGGAGTTCAAAAAATTCGCTACTTCCACTCACAGCATTGGGAATTTCACTGTATTACCACATTGGATGAATTCAGGCCGCTATTTATTTTCTCAAGATTATTGGGATGTTACGATGTATTCACTATTTGAATTCTTTCAACCATTAGGCTGTTGGAAACAGTTCGTCGAACGATATTTCCTTCAACCTTATGTGAACGATGATGAGGAATGGACAGTGAGTGAATTTTGGGAAGGTCATTTTGCAGGGATCGGAAATTACAATCAATTAAAACCTCAAAATGAACAAGAATTAAGTGAGTACCTACATAAAGTCAATATTAGGATTGAAGAACGAGGCAAATGGATGATCAAAAAAGTCTGTGAAGAATTGAAGTTGCAACACTTCACATTCTATGATGAACTAAAAGATAGACAAATTCGATTTTCCAACGAATTGAATTAACCATAATGAGCGAGCTCAGTGTTCGCTTTTTTATTTTCTAAAAGGGTTCCGATAAAAGAAAAATGAGATCATAAAAAGCTGATATCTTAAACGCTATATCAGCATCATGTTATCAAGCTTATTCACTCATGTAATCCTCTTTCAGCATGCTGTATATTTCTACATCAACAACTCCTTTGCCAGACCATAAAACAGCTTGTCTAAGCAGCCCTTCTTTGATAAAACCATTTTTCAATAGGACTTTTTTTGATACCTCATTTGCTGGCATGACTTCCGCTTGAATTCTATTGATATCAATCTCTTCAAACAGAAATTTCACTAGTGTAGAGACAGCTTCTGTTGCGATGCCTTTTCCCCAATGTTCCTCTGCAAAGAAATAACCAATCGTCACCGCATTCACTTTTTGATTGATCTCCATTGTTTCGATGATACCAACTAGCGTATGAGGATTATCCTTTTGAAAGATTCCCCATTTCACTCTGCTTTTCTTCGTATAATCTCGTTCAAAATGTCCAATCATTTTTTTTACCGTTTGGAGATTATGTTTGGGAATGATCCCACAATACTGAAAGACTGTGTCATTGTCGTAAATTGAAAATAACTCTGGCAAATGACGCTCTTCCACCCTTTTTAACAATAGATTCTTTGACGCAACTACAGGAAAAGTACCAAAAAGACTTTCTATTTTCATCTCTTAATCCCCCTTATTCCTCGATAGGAATATAGATTTTCATTTTGATATCGTTCGGGCCATTCGAATGTAAGACATCTGTTATTTCAAAATCTGGTCCACTCGTTCTTTCATAATTAGAATTTGGGAGCCAGCTACCATAGATATATCTTCTAGTGTTTTGCACCATTTCATGAGAGCCACTCACTTTAAATTCTGCATATCTCCCCTCAGGAATCACTATTTTTACAAACCCTTCATTTAAATCTATATCGGATTCCTCCACTTCTTCCCCTACCACAAACGAAAAACGGCCATCATCATGAAAGGAAGTAGATACACCATAAGCCATATGAGGTGCTTTTCTCTTTGGAATCTGTTGATAATACTCCTTTTTTCCAAAATCCATATAAAACAAAGGAATGTCCGTGAAATATTCCTCACTTTGAAGATTCGTTTGATACTCGTAACCAATAATATAAAATTTGTTTAATTGAGTCATGACAGGTTTATTCATATTGAATTCACTGTCTAACTTAGATTGATACGCTAAAAAATCCATTTTGTTTTGTTTCTTTAACACCATTTCCTCTTTTCGAAACCTGCCTGGTGTCACCCCAAAGAATTGTAAAAAAGCACGGGCAAACGCTTCTTGAGAACCATACTGGAACGCAATCGCTATGTGTAAAATATTCTGATTTGTTTCTTTCAGTAACCTAGCAGCTTCAGAGAGCCTTCTATTTCTGATATACTCTTGCACAGAAAAACCTGTAATGGCTTGAAACAGTCGCTGAAAATGAAACGCTGAAAAGCAGGATTTCGAGGAAATATCCTTTATACTTATATTGTTTTGAAGATTCTCCTCAATAAACTCAATCGAAAGCTGTATTCTCTCATAGTAATCCATTGTTTCTCCCTCCTCTACTTTTATTTTATTACTTCCCTCCTCTTACTTTTTGATCATTTGTGCTATTTTTAAATAACCTTCCACAAAATAATCATTCAATTTCCATAGCACAAAAAGTCAAGTTTCTTAAAAATGATTTCCGTTATATTAAACTCGTAAGGTAAAGATGTGCTCGATTGTCCTATCAAGAATATGAGAAAACGATTCAAGGACCATTAACATCTGAAAGATAAATTACCGCTTCAAACTCTAGCAAAAAACGCTAGTTATTCTACCATTAAAACAGAAGTAAAATAAAATTAAAAATGAAGACAAGACACCCATAGGACAAAAAAAATCAATTAAAAAAGATATCCCTACCACTATCTCTTTTTTGTCATCTTGGTATAATAGAAAAAATCAGAAAAATGAGAATGCGATGATAAGGAATAGTACTTGCCGAAATGTTGTCAGAAAGTTGCTGGTTGATGAGAAGCAATAACATAAAGGTAGGGAACTCACCTTAGAGTAGCCTTAGTGAAATGAAAAGGATTGATGTAGTTAAGGTCGGCACCCCACCGTTATACGGGAAGGATATAAGATATAACAATCTGTATCCGAATAAGGGCATGATAATGTAAAGTTATCATGAAACAGGGGTGGTACCGCGTAAGAAGAAGTCTTTCGTCTCCAAGTTCAATCTTGGAGATGATAGGCTTTTTTTATTTCCATTTACAGGAGGAATCGATGATGTTTAACCACAAAAAATACGAAAAGAAATACTTTTTGCCACCGAACCTTACTTATGATTGGGTGAAGAAAGAAACATTAGAACGTGCTCCGATATGGTGCAGTGTGGACTTACGGGATGGAAATCAAGCATTACCTATTCCTATGAACTTAGAAGAGAAATTGGACATGTTTCAGCTACTAGTAGAGATCGGTTTTAAAGAAATTGAAATCGCATTTCCAGCTGCTAATGATACGGAGTTTAAGCTATTACGGACACTGATTGATCGTCATATGATTCCAGACGATGTCACGATTATGGTGATCACGCAAGCGAGAGAGCATATTATCCGCCGAACCTTCGAAGCCATTAAGGGGGTACCGAAAGCGATTGTTCATTTATATAATTCGACGTCAGAAGCGCAGCGCAGACAAGTATTTAAGAAAACAAAAGATGAAATTAAACAAATTGCCATTGATGGCGCTATTTTAGTAAAAGAACTGGCCGAAAAAACAGAAAGTGATATTTATTTTCAATATAGTCCTGAAAGCTTTCCAGGAACAGAAGTGGATTACGTGTTAGATATTTGTAATAGTGTTTTAGATATTTGGAAACCGACACCACATCACAAAGCGATCATCAATATTCCGACAACAGTTGAATATTCAATGCCTCATATCTTTGCAAGTCAGATTGAGTATATACACAAAAATCTGTCTTACCGAGACAGTGTGACATTATCTGTTCACCCTCATAATGACCGCGGGTCTGGGGTGAGTGATGCAGAATTTGGTGTGCTAGCTGGCGCAGAAAGAGTCGAAGGGACATTATTTGGTATCGGTGAACGTACAGGGAACGTAGACTTGATTACCTTGGCGATGAATATGTATTCACAAGGCTATGATCCACAATTGAATTTCAATAACCTAGAAGCGATTCGTAAAAAATATGAAAAACTAACAAAAATCACTGTTCATGAGAGACAGCCATATTCTGGTGAGATGGTTTTCACCGCATTCTCTGGGTCACATCAAGATGCGATATCTAAAGGTATGAAATATAGAAAGGAACATCATGTTGATAAATGGGACGTTCCGTATATCCCAGTTGATCCAGTTGACTTGGGGAGGAATTATCAAACGGATGTAATTCGAATCAATAGCCAGTCTGGAAAAGGCGGCATAGGCTATATCCTAGAAACAAATTATGGCATTCAACTTCCTTATCAAATGAATGAAGCCATGGGATATGCAGCGAAGAAAGTATCTGATCAGACAAATAGGGAATTGTCTGTCGAAGAAATATATCATGTTTTTAAAGAGCAGTATGTTGATTTTCACCCTCATTTCCAGCTGCTTGATTATCAATTTCATAAAGGAGAGAAGCAAGAAGTCACCTTAACTTTGCTGAGAGATCATCAACAAATAGACATACAAGGAACTGGCACTGGAAGTTTAGATGCAATCAGTAATGCGTTAAAAGCACATTTTCATCTCGAGTATGATTTGGAAGTCTATGAACAGAATTCTTTGGGCAAGGATTCTCAAGCAAAAGCCTGTGCACAGATTGGTATTTCATATCAAGGAAAAATGCATTGGGGTGCCGGAATTGATAAAGATATTATAGAAGCAACAGTGAAGGCCCTGGTGGTTGCAGTAAATAAACTAGAGGTTTGGATGTAGATGGAAACAGATACACTTGAAAAACATGAAGCGATGCAATATTTAAGAGAGTACAACGAACAAGAAATCTTTTATCAACAATACCAACAGAAAAAGCATGACAATCAATCATTGCAATTACTTTTGAAGGATTATGATCATAACAATTTCATCCAAAAGCAAATATATATAGAAGAATTTTTGCTAAGAGGGCAGAACGAATTTGAAAAAGAGGATACCATGTGGTTAGGTCAGGAAAAAGATATAGAAGTGAGAAAGTATAGCCGTTTTATGCCTCAATTGTCGGCTATCCATGATTTCTTTGAGATGATCTATGTTCTGGAAAATGAGATGTATGTAGAAGTGGAAGATAAAAAAATCGCTTTAAAATCAGGAGATATTGCCTTTATTCCACCTGACACAATACACAAGCCACTTGTAATGGAGAATACAATCGCAATCCAAATCATGATCCGCAAAAGTACTTTTCAAAAAGTGTTTTTTAAAATGTTAAAAGGAAATCATGTCATTTCTGAGTTCTTTTTGAATGCATTGTATATAAAAGAAAATAAACATATTCTTATTTTCCATAGTCACATGGATAAAAATTTGCTAGACTGCTCTCTTCAACTATTTATAGAAAATCACAATCGATTTCCTAGTTACCAGTTGATTATGAATAATTTGTTTGAGATATTATTATGTCTCTTATTAAGATTCAAACCAAATCATATGAACGTCATTCAGGTCAAACCATATAGTGATATACGTATGATTCAAATGCTTCAATATATTCAGCAATGTTGTGAGCATATAACACTCCAAAAGATGGCAGAGAAATTCAACCTTTCACAATCTTATCTGTCTAGATATATAGCTCGTACACTCGGCAAATCATTTCGTGAAATTCGACAAGAAATAAGATTGGAAAAAGCCTGCGAAATGCTAACCGGTAGTAATTTACAAGTGGATCATATTTCGGGAGCCGTTGGTTATCAAAATGTAGAGCATTTCATTCGTTTATTTAAGAAAAAGTATCGCCTAACACCACATCAATATCGTTTAAATAATAGATCATGTCAAATCAATACGAATAAAAAGGAGAAATCATCATGTCAATCAAGCAAGTAAAAGATTATTTTAAACAATATGAAATGGATACTCGAATTAAGGAATTTTCAGTATCTAGTGCAACCGTAGACTTGGCTGCTTCTGCATTGGGCTGCGAACCTGAAAGAATCGCAAAAACACTCTCCTTTCTAGTAAATGGACAAGCTATTTTAGTTGTGACCTCTGGCGATGCAAAGGTTGATAACAAAAAATTCAAGGAATATTTTAAAACAAAAGCGAAAATGCTGCCTCCTCATGAGGTCGTTGACTTGATCGGTCATGAAATTGGCGGAGTATGTCCTTTTGCTATAAAGAATGGCGTTTCTGTTTATTTAGATATGTCACTCAAACGTTTTGAGACAGTCTATCCAGCCTGCGGGAGCAGTAACAGTGCTATTGAACTAACAATCAAACAATTAGAAAAACACTCTGGTTATACACAATGGATTGATGTGTGTAAGGGATGGAATGATGAATTCACACATTAAAACGAAAGGAAAGAATTAAAATAAAAAGAGC
>NZ_JAIUKX010000005.1:0-135833 GCF_020165935.1 Bacillus sp. RAR_M1_44 | reverse complement strand
CCAGTAGGTCCGGTATCTCCAGTAACTCCGGTGGCACCGGTTGGCCCAGTATCACCAGTAACTCCAGTGGCACCAGTAGGCCCGGTATCACCAGTTACACCAGTTACACCAGTAGCACCGGTAGGTCCGGTATCACCAGTTACACCAGTAGCACCGGTAGGCCCGGTATCACCAGTTACACCAGTCGCACCGGTAGGCCCAGTATCACCAGTTACACCAGTAGCACCGGTTGGACCAGTATCACCAGTTACACCAGTTACACCAGTCGCACCGGTAGGTCCGGTATCACCAGTTACACCAGTAGCACCGGTAGGCCCGGTATCACCAGTTACACCAGTCGCACCGGTAGGACCAGTATCTCCAGTTACACCAGTAGCACCGGTTGGACCAGTATCACCAGTTACACCAGTCGCACCCGTATCTCCGGTAGGCCCGGTATCACCAGTTACACCAGTGGCTCCAGTAGGCCCAGTATATCCAGTTACTCCAGTATCACCGGTAGGTCCGGTATCTCCAGTTGCACCAGTATCACCGGTTGGACCAGTAGGTCCGGTATCTCCAGTTACACCAGTGGCTCCGGTAGGACCAGTATCTCCAGTTACACCAGTGGCTCCGGTAGGGCCAGTAGCTCCAGTTACTCCAGTTACTCCAGTAGCACCGGTAGGACCAGTATCTCCAGTTACACCAGTATCACCGGTAGGTCCGGTATCTCCAGTTGATCCTGCTGCAGCCAGTAATGTGTAGTCTGGGGAAGTATCTGGTGTACCTGTCGGTGGTGCAGTATTTACTACATACGTACTGCCATTAAAGGTCACTACTTGCCCTACCGGGTAAGTAGGACTTACTACCGGATCAAACGCTTCAATTCCTGTTAATCCTACACCGGTAGGCCCGGTATCTCCAGTAGGCCCAGTATCTCCAGTATCTCCAGTATCACCGGTTGGACCAGTATCACCAGTAACTCCAGTCGCACCAGTAGGTCCGGTATCACCAGTTACACCAGTAGCACCAGTAGGCCCGGTATCTCCAGTATCTCCAGTATCTCCAGTAACTCCGGTGGCACCGGTAGGCCCGGTATCTCCAGTAACTCCGGTGGCACCAGTAGGCCCGGTATCTCCAGTTACACCAGTATCACCGGTTGGACCAGTATCTCCAGTATCACCAGTAGGCCCGGTATCACCAGTTACACCAGTATCACCCGTAGGACCAGTATCTCCAGTTACACCAGTGGCACCCGTAGGGCCAGTATCTCCAGTTACACCAGTGGCACCCGTAGGGCCAGTATCACCAGTTACTCCAGTCGCACCGGTAGGTCCGGTATCACCAGTAGCACCAGTATCACCGGTAGGCCCAGTATCTCCTGTTACACCAGTGGCACCAGTAGGCCCGGTATCACCAGTAGCTCCAGTAACTCCGGTGGCACCAGTAGGCCCGGTATCACCAGTAGCTCCAGTAACTCCGGTGGCACCAGTAGGCCCGGTATCACCAGTAGCTCCAGTAACTCCAGTGGCACCAGTAGGACCAGTATCACCAGTCGCACCAGTATCACCGGTAGGCCCAGTATCACCAGTTACACCAGTAGCACCAGTTACTCCAGTATCTCCAGTTGATCCTGCTGCAGCCAGTAATGTGTAGTCTGGGGAAGTATCTGGTGTACCTGTCGGTGGTGCAGTATTTACTACATACGTACTGCCATTAAAGGTCACTACTTGCCCTACCGGGTAAGTAGGACTTACTACCGGATCAAACGCTTCAATTCCTGTTAATCCTACACCGGTAGGCCCGGTATCACCAGTTACACCAGTCGCACCGGTAGGCCCAGTATCACCAGTTACACCAGTCGCACCGGTTGGACCAGTATCACCAGTTACACCAGTCGCACCCGTATCTCCGGTAGGCCCGGTATCACCAGTTACACCAGTGGCTCCAGTAGGCCCAGTATATCCAGTTACTCCAGTATCACCGGTAGGTCCGGTATCTCCAGTTGCACCAGTATCACCGGTTGGACCAGTAGGTCCGGTATCTCCAGTTACACCAGTGGCTCCGGTAGGACCAGTATCTCCAGTTACACCAGTGGCTCCGGTAGGGCCAGTAGCTCCAGTTACTCCAGTTACTCCAGTAGCACCGGTAGGACCAGTATCTCCAGTTACACCAGTATCACCGGTAGGTCCGGTATCTCCAGTTGATCCTGCTGCAGCCAGTAATGTGTAGTCTGGGGAAGTATCTGGTGTACCTGTCGGTGGTGCAGTATTTACTACATACGTACTGCCATTAAAGGTCACTACTTGCCCTACCGGGTAAGTAGGACTTACTACCGGATCAAACGCTTCAATTCCTGTTAATCCTACACCGGTAGGCCCGGTATCTCCAGTCGCACCAGTATCACCGATTGGACCAGTAGCTCCAGTAACTCCGGTAGGACCAGTAACACCAGTAGAACCTCTTTTTACAATCTTAGTATTTGTTTTTTTTCGTCCTTTTGCTTTAGCACAAGTGCTGTGATGTTTAACAACTTTTTTCTTTTTACATTCTCGTTTAAGAAGAGGGCAATCATCAAATGTAGGTCTATCGTGACGAGATTTTCTGTAATGAGGTTGCCAATCATGATTTTTTCCGCAAAAGGGACATTTGTTAACGTACTGGTTATACAAATTCCCCATCTCCTAAAAGTTAATATTTTATTCTATGTGGAAATTTAAAAAGCGGAATTGAGCTTAATGATATTTTTTAGTTCGAAGTTCATCGAATCAAATCATTTAAAAGTTAAATCATTTTATGTTATGGTGTTGAAAGAATGAAACTAGTATGATTTTTGAAAGAAATGGGGCAGCATGTATGAGTCAATCAGTTTTACAACACACAGCATATTCCGTGTTAAATTTATCCTCTGTAACAGAAGGTGGCACAATCAAAGAGTCATTTGAACATAGTATGGATTTAGCAAAAAAAGCTGAGAAGTGGGGCTACCATAGATATTGGCTTGCAGAGCATCATAATATGGAAGGCGTTGCGAGTTCAGCAACATCCGTCTTGATTGGATATATTGCTGGAGGGACTGAAAAGATCCGCGTTGGTTCTGGGGGGATTATGCTTCCAAACCATTCTTCACTCGTCATTGCAGAACAATTTGGAACACTGGAGACTTTGTATCCAGGGAGAATTGACTTGGGTCTTGGCAGGGCACCAGGAACAGACCAGTTAACAGCAAGGGCACTTAGACGTAATCTTCATAATGGGGAGGATTTCCCTGAGCAGCTTGAAGAACTTCGGCAATATTTCAAACCGACTGGTCAGGTCAAAAAACATGTAAGAGCCGTTCCGGGAGAAGGATTGGATATCCCGATTTGGCTTCTTGGTTCAAGTGGTTTTAGTGCAAGGCTTGCAGGAGAACTGGGACTGCCATTTGCCTTTGCCGCACATTTCTCCCCTAAAAATACCATTCCTGCTTTAGAATTATACAGACAGTCATTTCAACCTTCAGATGTGTTAAAAGAACCTTATGCGATGGTTGGTGTCACGGTTTTTGCTGCTGATCAAACAGAGCGGGCTGAATATTTGGCGACGTCTCATTATCAGCGATTCTTGAGCCTTATTCGTAATACACCAGGAAAACTCAAAGCCCCTGTTGAAAGTATGGATGGGTTATGGAGTCCATATGAGAAGGCGATGGTGGACGAACAATTAAGTTCGACGATGATCGGGGATAAACAAAAGGTGAAAAAAGAGTTAGAAGCCTTTATTGAAGCGACTCAAGCAGATGAAGTCATGATTAATTCTGATATGTTTGACCATCAAGAAAGAATGCGTTCTTATGAAATCATTGCAGAGATATTTCAAGAGGAACAAGAAAAATAAGAATAAAAAAAGAACTGCCAAGAGCAGTTCTTTTTTATTTATGCTTTAGTAAACACGCGAAATGGTTGTCCAACTGGCAGTACTGTACGACCAAAATGTGTATTCAGCACAACAGCTGCAGAACCATAAAATGAAAGAAGAGAAATAATCAATTCTGCAATACCAGCCATCGTATGAGTCACATCGTACATCACACCAAACGAGCTTAGGGACAGGCCAATGAATAAGAAATCAATAAAGACGAAAATCAAAAACAATACTTTATGTGTTTCCATTGCACCGATCGTCATAAATAAGCTGAAAATCAAATAACCAATAAAAGCAAAACCTAGTTGTTTTGGGTCCGCAGCTCCCGCAAGCGTTTTCCCAAAAACGCCAGCTTGAATGAGCCAAGTGGTTCCAACACCCATCCAAAAAAGACCAAATGCGCCGAAGGCAGTGGCTCCAAAAATATTATGATGCTTTGAATCTTGTATGGACGCGATCAGCTGCGCGATTCCTCCAAGGAAGATAGCCCAAGGTAAAATAAGAGATGTGCCATCTGTGATTCCTAGTTTTTGTGAAGACGCAACAAGCGTCACCATTGCTAAACCAAACAAACCAAGTGGTGTTGGGTCAGCGATTGATAATCGAATTGCTTGAACACTCTGTTTTTCCATAATGACCTCCTACAATTTGCACTTACAAAAGATACTCGAATTCGATAGAAACGTCAAGCTCTTTTTTAGTAGACACTTGCAACGTCTTCCAAATAAATCTATATTTAATACAATACATCATACATGTGATAGAAAAAGAGGGATGAGAATGAGTAAAGGCTTAGCTGGAAAGACCATTGCCATATGCGGAACAAGAAAAACAGAAGAAATGCGTACACTTGTTGAAAAGCAAGGAGGACAAGCTGTTATTCGTTCTCTTCAGGGCACCGTATTTTTAGCCAAAGAGGAATTAAAGCCAGGCATAGAAACCTTTGTAAAGAAGGGAGCTGACTGGGTCATTTTAACAACGGGTATCGGCACAGACACATTAATTGAAAGTGCAGAAGAGCTGCAGCTTGGAGAAGCATTTATGAACATTTTATCAAGTGCCCATATCGCTTCAAGAGGATACAAAACGTTCGCGGCTCTAAAAAAACACGGCATTCAGCCAGATGTTTCTGATGAAGATGGAACCGTTCGTGACCTCATTTCAAAGTTAGAAGACAAAGAACTTCAAGGTAAACGGGTCATGGTGCAGCTTCACGGCGAAAATGCACCAGCTCTCATTGACTTTTTACATCACAAGGGAGCAGACGTTTTGCAACTCATGCCATATCAGCACACGCCCCCTGAACCAGAGGCGGCAGACACTTTGCTTCAAGAAATGAAAGAAGGGAAGGTCCATGCCGTTTGTTTTACAACTGCTGTTCAGGTTCATGCCTTTTTCAAACTAGCAGAAGAATGGGGCAAAAAAGAAGAACTGCAACATCTATTCGAGCAGCATGTATTAGCTGTAGCTGTTGGAAAAGTCACAGCTGAAGCATTAAAAGAAGAGGGGATAAGCCGAATTCTAGCCCCTTCACTTGAAAGAATGGGTGCAATGATTATGGAATTATCTCAATATATGAAAAAACAATCGACGCACGCATAGAAAAAACGCCTTTCACATGACGAGTGAAAGGCGTTTTTGTTAGATTGTCCGTTTTCGATTTGTGCGAATTTTTTTCAAAACGAAATACAGTACGATGAGAACGATGGCAATGACCATAATTGGTGTTGTATACGTGTGAGCGACACTTTGAATGTGGTCCCATTTTGTCCCAAGCTGCATTCCAAGGTAAATAAATAGGATGGACCAAGGGATGGCGGCTAATCCGGTCAAAAGAACAAATTTGAGAAATGGCATCTTTGCAATACCAGCTGGAATTGAGATCGCGTGGCGCACGACTGGGATAAAACGAGCTGTAAATACGACACCAGTTCCATATCGGTCAAACCAGCGTTCTGCCGTGGCAATATGATGCTCATGGATGAATAAATACTTCCCATACTTTGTTAAAAAAGGTCTTCCGCCGTAAAGGCCGATCCAGTAAATAAAGCACTGGGCAAGTGTTCCTCCAATAACCCCAGCGATGACGGCTCCAACAAATCCTATGCTTCCTGTTGACACCATATATCCGCCGTAGGCAAGTACAATTTCACTCGGGATAATTTCAATCATCAGTCCAAGTGCAACACCTGCGTAACCAAGGCTTGTCAGCCAGGTTAAAATTTCATTAAACAAGGTTCCCATTCATTTCACTCTGCCTTTAAATACGAATTTTCTTCAAGCATCCTTATAAGAGCCTATGCTTGTTTTGCTTCTCTCATGAGTATGCTTTGCATATATGCTAGCATGGCTGTCCGCATATCATGACGCATCAATCCAATTTCAGCCGCTGCCTTAAATGAGCCCAGCTTATCACCAACGTCAAATCTCATCCCATCTAATTGTTTTGCATAAATGGGTGATTCATGTGCAATGATTTTCAGCGCATCTGTCAGTTGGATTTCGTTCCCGGCACCTCTCTCAATTCCTTGTAGAATAGGAAAAATCGATGGTGTTAACAGATACCTGCCCATCACGGCTAAATCGGAAGGAGCTTCATGAATAGCTGGCTTTTCCACTAAGTCTGTGACTTCAAACACTTGACCGTCTACTCTAGCTGGTCTTATCATACCATACTTACTGACATCTAGACGATCCACTTGCTGGACGCCAATGACCTCTCTTTGTTTATCTTCAAAGACTTCCATGAGCTGAGAGAGTGCAGGTCTTTCTGACACCATGACATCATCACCTAAAAGGACCGCAAAAGGATCATTGCCAGTAAAATGACGTGCACATAATACCGCATGTCCAAGACCTAAGGGCTCCTTTTGACGAATATAATGAATATTGGCCATATCCGCAATATGTTTGATTTCAGCCAGCTGTTCATTTTTTCCTTTTTCAAGCAACGTGTGTTCTAGCTCAATCGAACGGTCAAAGTGGTCTTCAATCGATTTTTTATTTCTTCCTGTGATAATTAGTATATCTTCAATGCCTGATTGAACAGCCTCCTCAACTATGTATTGAATGGCGGGTTTGTCGATAATCGGCAGCATTTCCTTTGGCTGTGCTTTCGTTGCGGGTAAAAAACGTGTGCCTAATCCGGCTGCTGGTATAACGGCTTTTTTGATATTCATTGAATCATCGCTCCATTTCTGATGGTTTATTTTCTGATGGAAACACCCATAGGCGGCTTCCAGTAAAAGTGATCATCATGCCAAGAAGGGTACCAATCGCTTTACTAATGAATAATGAGAAACCTGCTTGCTGCATGACATATAAGACAACATAGGTGAGGAGGCACGCTGCGCCGTTGACTGTGGCCCACTTGATCCATTCCCACTTGTCAGCTTTCTTTTTCACTTGGAACGTCCATTTTCGATTCCAAACATAACTGTTCAGCATTCCTGCGGTATAGGACAGGCACTGTGCAAGAAAAGAGGGAACAAAGCAAGCAGTTAAAAAAAAGAAGAACAGAAAGTCAATCATCGTATTGCTAGCGCCTACAGTTAAAAATGCGGCATAGGTCCGAATATTTTTCTTTGTCATGCGAAGGATCATCACCTCCTAGTGTTTGAGTGGGTGTATGAATACTGTACAAAAGCGAGTTGACGAATCAGTGAAGAAAAGATGAAAAAAACATGAACAAGCGATATCTGTTTTTTCACCAGCTCGTGATATAATTTGTAAGATGAAACGAACGGTGGTGCACATGCATGTATTTAACAATTGGAGAAACAGCTGAATACTTAGAAGTATCTGAAGCATATGTTGAAAAATTAATTCAGCAAAAAAAGATTCGTTACGTATTTGACGGGGAATCGTATCTCATTTATCAAGGGCAGTTTCAAACCCATATGAAACAGCTAGAACAATATAAAGAGCTCATTCAAGACATCTTAAATGAACCAATCCCTGAGGACCCGGACGTAAAAGATGAAGATTAAAAAAGACTGTACGAGAAGGGAGAACCTTTTCATACAGTCTTTTTTATTGGCTGACACCCGTTTGGACAATGTTCATATGACAATTCACTTGGACATCTGCATCAGGGTAGAGTTTTTGCCATTTCTCCGGTGTCATGGCTTTATCTTTAGAACGATATCTCAAACCAAGTCCAAGTGGATCAATTTTTTGCTTTTTAAAGGATTGAACAAGGTCTTTTCCTTGCTGGGCCACACGCTTCTCCACTTCATTTTCAACATGCTGCAAGATAGAAGGCGTATCGATTTTTTTTGATTTCATAAATTCTTTTAACTCACCTTTCAGCTTGATATCAATGGTGATATGAGGCTTTTTTGAAAGGTTTTCAGTTGGTTTAATGTGATAAGACACATGTGATTTGATATTTTCAATGACAACATGGGTTTTCTTTGTGTCATTAAATCGAAACTCATAAATCCCATTTTTATGATTTTCAATCATCGCTTTAAACGTAAACGTATCTTCCCCTGGAATATGCCCAACCATTTTTTCTTGATCAAAAAGAGCGACACCTGACACTTTAATAGAGTTGCTTGTATTTTTAATGTAAGGGAGGTAGGCATCCACGCCTTTTGCCATCATCTGATTCATAAAAATATGCTGATTGGTCACAGGTTGATTGCCATTTCGCATGTTTTGGGCCAGCAAATCTGAAAGATATACACCGATATTTAAGTTGGTTTGATTCATCTTTGTATACAACAAATCTTCAACTTCTCCGCCTACTATGGCAAATACTTGACGGGACCCAATGATCGGATCACGATAAATGTAATTCATCAAATCAATCATACCCACTTCTTTCGCCAGCTTTTCACTTATTAAAATCACGAGTACTTGTCCCATGACAACGGGGAAAGGCGATTTTTCCGACACAAGAAACTGAATATTACTAATGGTATTTGACTTAGCACTTACAATTTGATAGCTTCCTTGTTCTTCGCTTTTAAAAACAGGGAAAACAAAGAAGCCCTTCATTTCTCCATCATCCAATAAGTCAAATCCCGCTGCCTGCGAGATACTTAATTCATCTAAGAGACGAGGCTGTGCACAGCTCGTTAAGAAAAGGCTCAATAACATGAGACACACGAGAATATAATGTTTCATGCGCGTTTTTTCACCCACCTTTTTTTCAGCAGCAGCCCAATGATCATACATCCAGTCAATCCATATATGAGGATATATCCGCTATATTCCACCCATTTATTAAACGTCTCAAAAGAGGTGGCCTCGATCAAAAATGAAAACATGACGAGAATGAGAAGGCTGAGAACAATTAACGTCATGCGTTGGCTCGTGTGAAACACTTGTTTTGCCATTCTGCTGGCTGCCCATAATGGAATGGCGATATTTGGAACGATAAGCAAAAGCCATAGGGACACTTCAATAAATTCAAAGCGCTGGATAAACGGAAGTTTGACAATGCTGGTTAATGTCAATGTTGGCCATTTCGTTAGTTCGAGCTGAGCACTTGAGTAGTACGCTATAGAGACGAGAAATACAAGCAAATTCAGGCATGTAGTCAGCAACACTCCCATATGTGCAAATTTTTGCGACGTTTGTGCTTTTTTAATAAAGGGATAATAGACAAGCAATGTTCCAAAACCAAACATGGATAAAGAGGCATCTTTGACCCCCATCATGAGTTGTGAAAATGAATGATCAAACATGGGGAACATAAACCGGATGTGACTATATTTCATGACATAAAAGCAGATAAAGGTCATCCAGTACGTTAGGACAATGCTAAAGAATGCCCAGCCAGCGATTGTTCTAAATCCGCCTGTGTGAATGTAATAGACGAGGATGAGCAGCACTGATGCAAATAAAAGACCAGGAATTTCTTTAAACAGCCAAACATGGATTACATCCATATAATGAACAAGCACAATCAAAGACAATGAAGAAAAATACAAAATGTAGAGAATGTTGATGAATTGTCCGAGCCATTTACCAAACACAGATTGCGTAATGTCACTAAATTCGTCAGTAGGTGCTTTTTTAAACAAAAAGTAAATGAGGAAGATCATCAAATTGACGCTTGCACCAGCAATTAAAATGGCGATCCACCCATCATTATTAATCGTCCGGACAAGATTCGTCTGGAAATTTAAAATACCAACACCTACTTGATTGGCATTGATCAGAAAAAACACAAAAAAAGGGGATACTTGAAATTTTTCTTTCACAGAAGAAGAGCTCATGCCTTCACTTCCTTATTCATAAAAATCATTTTTCCCCTTACGGCCTTGCTTTGGCTTTTGGCGGTGTATCGTTTCATTTTGCGGGCGTAAATTTTCTGGACGTTTTTTCAAAAAGCGGAGTTGGGGCCGAATCAAACTACCTTTTAAATCGGCCAATCGAAGTGGAAAGATTGGCTCTAAGTAAGGCTGGCCTATAGACGTTAATTTCATTAAATGTGTAAGAAGAAAAGCCCCCATTAGCGAAATCCCTAGCGCTCCCCACACTTGTGCAGCAAAAAGAAATGGGAAACGTAAGAGACGAATGGTCGTCCCCATTTTATATATAGGGGTGACAAAAGAGGCAAGAGCTGATAATGCGACGATAATGAGCAGAATATTACTTGTTAATCCCGCTGCAACCGCAGCCTGTCCGATCACAATACCTCCAACAATCCCGAGCGTCTGTCCGACTTTTGCAGGAAGTCGAGAACCGGCTTCCCTAAGTAGCTCAATCGATATCTCTAAAAATAAAGCTTCAATAATAGGCGGAAAGGGCACGAGATAACGTGATGCGACAATCGTTTCTAATAAGTCCTTAGGAATCAGTTCATAGTGAAACGTTAAAACAGCTACATACAAAGGGGTTGCAAAAATAGAAAATATCACTGCAAAAATGCGTAACAGCCGAAAGGAAGATGCTGCGATCCAAGACATGTTATAGTCTTCCATTGTAGAAAAATACTCGAGTAAAATTGTAGGTGCAAGCAGGGTATGAGGCGAACCGTCAACCATAATGGCTATTTTTCCTTCCGTTAAACCTGAGGAAACCCTGTCTGGCCGTTCTGTATTTAAAAACAATGGAAAGATTGTATTGGACACATCATAAAGCATTTGCGCAAGATAGTTAGAATCTAGAATTTGGTCATAGTCAACATCTTGAATCCGCTGAAGAACGGTTTCAATGTTCTGCGGGTTGGCGATATTCTCTATGTATACAACGGCTACTTTCGTTAGAGAAAGGGTACCGACTGTGTGTTCAACTACTTTAAGGTCAGGAGTGGGCAGCCTGCGTCTGAGCAAGTTTAAATTTGTATCGAGCACTTCTACAAACGCTTCTTGCGCACTAATGATTCCGAATTCAATCTCAGGCGGGCCCACTTGTCTGCCTTTCTTTTCTTCAATCGGCAAGAGAAGCGTATTGCCCCAATCTGTCTCAATTCGAACAGCAATACTGCCCCGATGAAGAGCTTCTTCCACTTTTTGAAGGTCCTTCGTAATCACAGCTTGTTCAATTGGGATGTGTTCTTTCAGCTCTTCAAGGGTGGGTGTTAGATGCAATTGTTGAATAAAAGGCAAGATTTGTTCATGAAGGAGATTTCCATTAATTAAAGAACGAAAAAAAGAAATTCTGTAAAGAAAACCTCCGGAACTTGATAATTCATTGATAAAATCAGAAGAGCGCGATAATGCTTCAAATACTGAATTCGGGTCTTTCTGTTTTGATTTGTTTTTCTTCAGCACTTGAACCATCTCCTTCCGTGATTTGCCTCTATTATCCAACCGATCTTCTGAAGATATGCATAAAAAAAGCGTTCAGCTTCATGAACTGGACGCTTTTTTTCCATATTGAACGGCTTCTAATAAAAAGTCTGCCAGATGAATCGCTCTCATGCTAGGCATATGTCCTGCCTTTTTGACGCCAGCTGCCATTTGTAATTGACAACCTGGATTCGACGTCACAATGGCAGCTGCAGCTGTGTTGCTCGCTTCCGTCATTTTATGATCTAAAATTTGCATCGACATGTCTGGCTGCAAGATATTGTAGATTCCTGCAGATCCGCAGCAGCGGCCGGCATCTTTCATTTCTTTAAACGTTACCCCTTGAATGGCTTTCATGAGCACCCTCGGCGCCTGTTGTACATTCATCCCATTTCGTAAATGACAGGAGTCTTGATAGGTGATCACTTGCGCTGGCAAAGCCAGTGGCACGTGGCGGTGAAACTCCAGCTCTACAAGGATACTTGATATATCGGTTATTTTCTGTGAGAAGGCTTTACTTCGTTTTTGAAAATCTGGATCATCCTGAAGCAAATGACCGTAATCGCTTAAAAAGGCGCCACAGCCGCCCGCGTTCATGACAATCGCATCAGCATCTGTTTCCTCGAATGCTTCAATATTCCGCTTGGCTAACTGTTTTGCTTGGTCTTTTTCTCCGCTATGACCATGTAGCGCGCCGCAGCACGTTTGTATAGGAGGAACGATCACATCGCAGCCTGCCAGCTGCAAGAGATGAATGGTCGCTTTGTTTGTGTTTGAGAAAACTGTATCCATTAAACAGCCAGTAAAAAACGCCACCCGTTTTTTTGCCTGACCAATGGCTTTATATTCATTCAAACGTTTTTTCTTTTGAGGCGGCACCTTTGGAAGTGCCTGTTCCATCAACTGTAAATGGGAGGGAAGCACCTTCAGTATGCGAGTCTTCCTGGCGGCTGTTTGCAGACCAGATGTTTGATAAAATCGAAGAAAACTAGCAGCTTGTCGCATACGACTTTGTGATGGAAAGAGACCTTTAAACACAACACGTCTCATCAATTTGACGGGAAACGATTGTTTTTTATGTTGTTGAATAATATCTCTTGCATCTTCTAGCAGCTGTCCATACTTGACGCCAGAAGGGCAGACTGGTTCACATGCACGGCAGCCAAGACAAAGATTAAGGGAATGTTCAACATCTTCATCTGGCTCAATGACACCATCTCTTACAGCTTTCATTAACGCAATTCGGCCCCGAGGGGAGTGCGTTTCTTGTTGTCCAGATTCAATATAGGTAGGGCAGGAAGGGAGGCAGAATCCGCAGCGCATGCAATTAAGCAGCTCCTTTTCATCCATTTGCTCCTGAAACTGCTGCTGGATCTCTTTTTGCTTAGAAGAACTCATGAGACCACCACTCGCTTTCTTGAGGCTTTTCCAAACACTTTATCTGGGTTCATGATATGTGCAGGGTCAAGTGCCTGTTTAATCGCCTTCATTGCAGCGATTCCTTCTTTTTTGACCTTCAGCTCCAAATAGGGCGCTTTCATAAGACCCACGCCATGTTCGCCTGTAATCGTGCCGCCAAGGGCAACGGCTTTTTCAAAAATGGCCTGAAAAGCAGCTTCTACCCGTTTCATTTCTTCTTCATTTCTTGCATCTGTCGCACAAGTGGGGTGTAAGTTGCCATCACCGGCATGACCAAACGTACAAATGTTCACCTCGTACTTTCGTGCAATGTCTTCAATTGCACGAACCATATTGGCAATTTCAGACCGGGGAACGGTAGCATCTTCTAAAATCGTTGTAGGACTTAATCGAGCGAGGGCAGATAAAGCAGAGCGTCTCGCTGTTAAGAGAGCACTTGCCTCTTCTTCTGAATGTGCAATCTTGACGCTTGTAGCCCCGTGTTGCTCACAGACTTCTGCGATTTTTTGGATATCACGAGAAACAGCTTCAGGGTTGCCGTCCTGTTCAATTAATAACACAGCTTGAACGTCAGTAGGCAGGCCGATGTTTGCAAAATCTTCAACGACTTCAAGGGTCGGCTGATCCATAAATTCTAATGTAGCAGGAATAATACGCTCAGCAACGATGGCCGATACAGAAGTCGCAGCTTCTTCAAGGCTTTCGTATAAACAAAGCATTGTTTGTTTCGTTTCTGGAAGCGGCAGGAGCTTTAGCACCGCTTCTGTGACAATCCCGAGTGTTCCTTCTGAACCAACGAACAATCGAGTCATATCATATCCAGCGACATCTTTTGCAAGCTTTCCGCCTGTTTTGATGATGTCACCATTTGGCAAAACCACTTCAAGCCCAAGGACATAATCCCTTGTCACTCCATACTTTAACCCCCGCAGCCCCCCTGAATTTTCGTTAATATTGCCGCCTAATGTGGAAATTTTCATAGAGCTTGGGTCTGGCGGGTAGAAGAGACCTTTTTCCTCTACTTGATGAATCAATTCCTGCGTAATTAAGCCAGGCTGCACCGTTGCGGTTAAATTTTCTTCGTCTATTTCTAATAATTGATTCATTCTAGTAAAGAGAATTACCAATCCGCCCTGAGTAGGGCATGTTCCTGCGCACAGATTCGTCCCTGAGCCTCTTGGGACGATCGGCACTTTGTAAGAGGCGCACAGTTTCACAATTTGCTGCACTTCTTCAGCCGTGTGAGGCCGCACGATCGCATCTGGCATCTGTTGAAAATTTGGTGTCGCATCATAAGAGTAGGCAAGACGATCCGCCTTGCTGTCTTGGACATTGGGCGCACCGACAATCTCTTTTAATTGATTTGAAAATTCTGAATCTAGCATATACAATCACTCCCGCTCATTTAACGTCTCGTTTCTACCAGTATAAAAAAAGAACCGTCACATGACTATAGACGATTCTACAAAATATCAGGCTGTTTTATCGTATTTTTTGTATCATGATCTAAAAGCAGCAAGGCCAAATAAAAAAGCATCGCATCTTGCATACGCTTTGGATCAAGTGTCGTTAAATCCTGAATCCGTTTTAATCTGTAATGAAGTGTATTAATATGGACATGCATAGCTTCTGCTGTATGTTTCAATGAGTAATCCGAAGCGATGAGTACCCGCAATGTTTTCACTAGTTCTGGATAGGGGAAAAGGGACGCAATCGTTCGATCAAGAAACGCATCTTTTGTTTCCTGACTGATTTCCTCCATAAAAAGTTCAAGCGTCAAATCTTCATCAAACACAATGGGTGTTTCAGCATGCGCCAATTTTAAAGCGCGAAACGCTTGATGAAAGGACTGCTTCATGACATGAGAAGCTGCTGGTTTTCCTGCCCCCATTAAAATCCTCGATGGTGACAGCGCTGTGAGCGCAGCATGAATATGGAACAAGCGCTTGTGCCATGTTTCTCGACCATCTGGTTTGGCTTGTAGCATGAGCAAAAAACGTGCATGCCCCCAGCGCACAATGATCTCCTGATTGGTGAGTTGCAATTTGTCCTTCATCAGTTTATATTGATCCTGCTTCATAAACGATTCTTCTTGACAATCAATGAGAATAGCGACACGCTGCTTGTTGACATCAAGGCCAAGCCGCTGCGCTTTCTCGGTCATACCTGCCGCTGTCTCTGGCAGATGAAGCCAGTCGAACACAAAGGCTTCAAGCTGCCGTTCATCTGTTTCCGTTTCTTGAAAAAATTCATGTTCTTGAATGAGCAGCTCCGTCATTTTACGTAAAATGTCGCCAAAAGGGGAGACATGCCTAGGATCACCTGTCATTCCAATGACCCCAATGACTTCTTGTTTAAAATAAATAGGCAGATTGATACCGGCTTTGACGCCTTTCATCTGCAGCACATCATCCTTTGTGAGAATTCGTTTCTGCCCTTCTAAGGATGTGACATATGCACCTTCATGAAATTGACCAATGCGTGCTGGATCTGTTGCAGCAATAATGGTACCGTTTGTTTGTGTGATGATGATTTCTTCCGTCAGTACCTTTTTGACCTCATCTACGATTTTTTCTGCCAGTGTCATTGTGAGCAAAACGGTCCCCTCCGAGATGTTTCTTTTTCCACTATCATACCATCATATGCTCAGGCATATCTTTCTTTTCATGTGTTATGCTAAAATAAAAAACGCATATGAAGTAGATGAAAGGAGATACAGTCATGTCACTGCAAAATCGCTTACAAGATTTATTGAAAGAAGGGCAGGCGCTCACCGACTTTGAATATAACAAAGCCGCAAGTCAAAATTGGCCGTTAGAAGGGGCAAAAATGACAGAAGAAGCACGCTTTGCTGATGTTTATATAGAACGTGTAGACAAAGAATCGGAGGAAATGATTCAAGCAGAAAATGCTGCCTTTTTAAATACACCTCTTACATACGTAAAAAAACAACAAAAAGAATTCATTTATATCGAGTCGAAGTGGTTTGATGTGGTGAGAGCCGACGGACTTGCCATAGAATGGGATGAAGTATTTCAGACGTATACCGTGTTATTCGGATTGAAGCGTCCTAAAAAAGATACTGGATTACTAAAAGAGATGCTCTCAACATTAAATGGTGCTCAGCTTCAATTTAATGGGCAAGACGGGTTATTTGATATCAACATTCCGCTTCTTGAACTAGAGGACATCAAAGAAGATACACCTTTGATTGGTGTGATATCAGCAGTGTACCGCTATTTATTCAACTTGCTCATGCAGCTTGAAAATGAATGAATCAAAAAACGGCTCACATTCCTGAGCCGTTTTTTTAGAGCCATCCTCTTATGAATTGAGCCTCACCCATCCCGAAGCTCCAATCGGCGTCTCCATTTTCCACGATGGAGATCATCACATCCGTCTTGGCAACCCCGCATTCTTTTTCTATACGTTCTGCGATTTGTGCATAAAGCTGTTCCTTTTGCTCTTTCGTCCGCTGTTTACTGACAACACTAATGACAACCAGATCCTTTGTTCTCGGATAACCAAGCCCAGTGTCCTCAATCATCATTTCTTCAGGGCGGTGCTGATGAACAATTTGATAGCGATCTCGTTCAGGTACCCCAAAGGCATCAACCATTGCTTCATGGCAGGTGTCCAGCAGTTTTTTTAATTCCTCTTTTGAACGGCCCTCTATCACGTCAAATCGTAACAACGGCATCAGGTCAACCTCCAAATATGTGTTTAATATACAATCATAATGTAACCAACACTTCGCCGGTTCACTCTTTTGCGCATAAGAAAAAAGCCAAAACATTGACGCTTGGCTTTTTCGCTCTGGACTAAGGCGTGACAAATTTCACATCATGCTCTTTTCCATATTGAAGGTAATCTTCATTTGGTTGTTCATTCGTCACGACGATGTCTATGTCTTTTAAGTCACAAAACGTGGTCAAGGCATAATGGTCAAACTTACTATCATCGACTAATAAAAAGGTTTTGGCGTTTTTTTCAACGAGCGTTTTTTTAATATCTGTCTCAAGCGGGGAGGAATTCGTGACGCCATGATCAATGGATAAACCAGTTGATGCAATAAATGCTTTATTGACATTGTATGCTTTGAGACGCTCAACACTTTGATAACCAACGAAAGAATTTGTTTTTCGCTCTAGCATACCCCCGGTTGAAAAGATGGTGAGGTGTTCATAAGGCATAGCCTGTGTAATGAAATCCACGTTATTTGTCACAACGGTAATCTGTTTCTCCTTCAAGTAGGGAAGCATCTCCAGTGTCGTTGTACCAGAATCAACAAAAATCATATCACCATGTTCAACAAAAGCGGCGGCAGCCTGTCCGATCAATTGTTTTTTACTCAGCTGACGAGTCTTTCGCTCCTGATACACCACCAATGTTGAGTGATTCACAGCGACGCCGCCGTACACTTTCTTTAGCACGCCGGATTCTACCAATGCTTGTACATCTCGGCGTATGGTGTTTTTTGAGACGCCAAAATGCGTCACAAGCTCATCAAGAGAGGCAGATTCCCGGTCAAATACATACTCTTTTATTTGCTGAATACGTTTTGTTTTTATCATGCTACAATCTCCAATCAATACGAATATGCTGATTCTATTATAACAATAATTCCACGTAAAAGATGTCACTGATCAACATGGGAGAATCGAATGATCTTTTTCTCTTATCTTTTCTCATTTTTCATAAAAGCGTATGATAGAGAAAAGAGGATAGAAAGGATTTTCACTTCTATGAATGAACACAACATACAATTTTCAAAGCTTGCAAATTTTAGAGAGGTAGGGGGACTCCAAACAACGGATCAGATGGTCATCAAACAAGGAATGATTTATCGATCTGCTGATTTATCACGTCTCACGAAGCAAGACATATTGACGTTCTCAACACTTGGAATTCAAACGGTTTGTGACCTGCGTACAAGCTCAGAACGAAAATCACACCCACCAAAGATCATGGAACATGACAAAATTGTTCATATCCCTATGCAGCCTGACAGCATGATGCCTAGCAAATGGACCATGTTTCGTATGCTGATAGCAGAAGGAAAATCTCTATCCTTTACACCGATCATGAAAGATGTATATCAAAGCATGCTCTATGAGCGAAAAAAAGAGATTCAGCAATTGTTTACATTACTGTCCGATGAAAAAAATTATCCGCTTATGCTTCACTGTACAAGCGGAAAAGACCGTACAGGCTTTTTATCTGCTCTTATTCAATTAGCAGCGGGTGTGCCGGTGCATACCGTTTTAAGTGAATACATGCGTTCCAATGAAGGCGTGAAAATGCTAGTGAAAAGACAAGAACGATTTGTTCGCATGATGAGTTTATATCGGGTGTCAAAAGAACAAATTCAGCCCCTGCTTGGTGTGCAGCAAGATTATCTTGAAGATGTACTGAATGAGATGATGGATACATACGGAAGTGCAGAGCGGTATTTACTAGAAGCCTGCGACATCCCGAAAGCTCAGCTGCTTAAAATGAAAAACATCTTGCTTACACCATCTGCTGGCATTCCATCACAAAACGCAGAATAAACTTAATATGAGGTGATGCAAACCATGCTGAAAAAGATCAGTATGACGGTTCTGACACTAGTTTTCATGGGTGTCTTCTTATTGATTCCGTCTAGCAGTCTAGCTCGTTCGATGCCAAAAGGGAAGCTTGAGAGCACAAGAGAGATGCGTGCAGTGTGGATCGCATCGGTTTATAACTTAGATTGGCCTTCAAAGAAAGGACTGCCCGTAGATGAGCAGAAACAAGAGTTCATTCAACTGTTAGACGACATCAAAGCGATGAATATGAACGCCGTCATCATGCAAATTAAACCAACAGCAGATGCCTTTTATCCATCGAAATTTGGTCCATGGTCTGAATATTTGACTGGTACACAAGGGAAAGACCCTGGATATGACCCACTTGAATTTATGATAGAAGAAGCACATAAACGCGGCCTTGAATTTCATGCTTGGTTTAACCCTTATCGAATCACCATGAATCATACCGATCTCAACCGGTTATCAGCCGATCATCCTGCAAGAGCACACCCTGAGTGGACCATCGCCTACGGAAATCAGCTTTACTTTAATCCAGGCATTCCTGATGCTCAGGACTTCATTGTTGACGGGATAGAGGAAGTAGTGAAAAACTACGATATTGATGCGGTGCATATGGATGATTATTTTTACCCGAATAAAATCGCTGGTGTGCCATTTCCAGATCAAGAAACGTATGAAACTTACGGGCAGAAATTCACACATATAGAAGATTGGCGAAGAGATAATGTGAACGAGCTAGTGAAGCAAATCAATGACACCATTAAGAAAGAAAAGCCGTATGTGAAATTCGGCACTAGCCCATTTGGTGTATGGCGCAACATAAAAGATGACCCAACCGGTTCAAACACAACAGCAGGGATGACCAATTATGATGATTTGTATGCTGATACAAGAGAGTGGATACAGCAGCACCATATTGATTATATCACCCCGCAAATTTATTGGAGTATCGGCTTTCAGCCCGCTGCCTATGATGTGCTGACGAAATGGTGGTCAAATGAAGTGAAGGGGCAACCTGTTCATTTGTACATTGGTCAAGCGACGTATAAAATCAATCAAAACAGTGATCCTGCTTGGTCTGATCCCGAGGAGTATTTTCGCCAGATCGAGCTGAACAGGCAGTCACAGCTCGTACAAGGAAGCATGCATTTTAGTCTGAAAGATATCAATCGGAATCCCTTGAATGTAAAGAAACGATTAATAGAAGAAACCTATAGCAAACCGGCTCTCATACCAGAGATGCCATGGCTTCATCAAAAAGCGCCAAAAAAACCAATCATCCAATCTGTGAAAAAGACAGAGGATGGCGCAGTTTTACAGATACAAAATGATCCGCACTCTAGTGCATCCTATTATGCAGTCTATCGATTGTCGAATAAAGGGACATACGAATTTGTGCAAACGGTCAGAAAAGAAACAGGTTCCTTCACACATACGAAAGACATTTTAGCAAATCAAAAGAAGAGCTATACCTATAAAGTGACGGCACTTAATCGCCTTCATCATGAAAGCAAGCCTTCTACAAAAACAGTAAAATAACAAAGACAGCATAAATGAGGGTTTTCCTCCATTTATGCTTTTTTGCTTTCTCTATTTTTCTACTATTTTTATTTTAATTTTCTGAATTCAATCAAGCTTGGCATGAAGCAGCTATTTGATTAATAAATATGATAGAAAAGCGCCAAAGGGGGAAGCAAAATGGATTTTGAATTAACGAAAGAGCAGCAAATGATCCGTCAGATGGTCAAAGAATTTGCAAAAACAGAAATTGCACCACACGCTCAAACAGTTGATGAACAGGCAGCATTTCCCGTAAAAACATTTCAAAAAATGGGGGAGCTCGGTTTTATGGGTATACCCTTTCCAGAGAAATATGGAGGTTCTGGAGGAGATACGATCTCATATGCACTGGCAGTAGAAGAAATTGGAAAACAGTGTGCAAGTACAGGTTTAAGTTATGCCGCAGCAGTTTCCTTAGGCGCAAGTCCACTTTATTACTTCGGGACGGAGGAGCAAAAGATGGACCATCTTGTTCCATTAGCCTCTGGAACAGCGCTTGGCTCCTTCGGATTAACAGAACCAAACGCCGGATCAGATGCAAAAGGAACAAAAACAAAAGCCATTAAAGACGGACAAGAATATGTCATCAGTGGGGAAAAGTGCTGGATCACAAATGCCAATTATGCCAGAACGATTATTGTCACCGCTGTGACAGATCATGATGAAAACGGACGTCCAATCATCTCCGCCTTTATTGTGGAGAAAGGACAAAAGGGACTGTCGATTACAAACCCATATGACAAAATGGGGGTTCGCGGTTCAGATACGGCTGAAATCATTTTAGACGAAGTGCGTGTACCAGCGCATCATATATTAGGAGACAAATCGAAAGGATTCAAGCAATTTTTATATACATTAGACGGCGGACGAATTTCCATTGCAGCCTTATCTGTCGGAATTGCGCAAGCGGCACTTGATGCTTCACTTTCCTATGCAAAAGAAAGAAAGCAATTTGGGCAGACGCTCTCATCCTTCCAGGCCATTCAGTTTAAGCTGGCGGATATGGCGATGCAAATAGAGCTTGCAAGACAAATGGTCTGGAAAGCCGCTTGGCTGAAAGATCAAGGCAAACCATTTACAAAAGAAGCGGCCTATGCCAAACTGTTTGCTTCAGAAATGGCCACAAAAGCAAGTCTTGATGCTGTCCAAATTCATGGCGGAACAGGCTATATGAAAGAATGCGGTGTTGAACGGCTTGTGAGAGATGCCAAGCTGATGGAAATTGGAGAAGGAACCTCTGAAATTCAGCGGCTCGTGATCGCAAGACAGCTGTTAGCGTAATACCTTAATGAAAACGCTTACTACACATGAGGGAGGAAAGCAATGATGTCGATTCACCCGCAAACGATTGGCTCCCTATTAAGAGAAAAAAAAGAACAGCATCCAGCACATGAAGCCATTGTTTACCCAGAACGTTCTTTACGTTATTCGTACGAAGCGTTTTATCGAGAGGTCAAGGAAACAGGTAAAGGTCTCATGGCATTAGGGGTTCAAAAGGGAGATCACATCGCCATTATGGCACCAAATATACCTGAATGGCTCATTCTTCAATTTGCCTGCGCCTCCATTGGTGCTGTTCTAGTCACTGTGAATACCAATTTTCAATCACAGGAACTCGCCTATTTACTAAAACATTCTGACAGCAAAATGTTGTTTATTGTAGACGGCTTTAAAGAAACGTCCTATGTCAACATGCTTGAAGAGCTGATTCCAGAAATTCAGACCGCTCATCAAGAGGAGATCACTTCCACACAATTTCCTTATTTAAAAAGATGTATCTATATCGGTCAGCATGTACCAAACGGCATGCTCAGCTGGGATCGTCTTCAAGTGGCAGCCAAAAGAACCGAAGATCATGAATGGGAGAAGCGAATGAATGAGCTCACGCCTGATGACGTTATTAATATGCAGTACACTTCAGGCACAACCGGCTATCCAAAAGGCGTCATGCTCAGCCACACAAACATCGTCTGTAATGCGAGTCAGATCGCAGATTGTATGAAATTAACAGAGCAGGACCGTATGTGTATCCCAGTGCCGTTCTTTCATTGCTTCGGCTCTGTTCTTGGTGTACTTGCTTGTCTCACAAAAGGGGGAACGATCATTCCACTTGAATCATTCCATCCAGAACGAGTCCTTCAAACAGTAGAAAAAGAAAAATGCACGGTTCTTCACGGTGTACCAACCATGTTCATCGCAGAGCTCGATCATCCAAATTTCCACTCTTATGACCTGTCCACATTACGAACGGGGATTATGGCCGGTTCACTCTGCCCATCCCACGTCATGAAAGCAGTCATTGAAAAAATGGGATTAAGAGAGCTCACGATTGCCTATGGTCAAACCGAAAGTTCACCCGTCATTACCCAAACAAGAACGGATGATTCGTTTGAAAGACGTGTTCAAACGGTCGGACGTGCGCTTCCTCAAATTGAAGTCAAAATTACTTTACCAGGAACGTCAGAAGAAGTTCCAAGAGGACAGCAAGGGGAGCTTTGTACAAGAGGTTACCATGTCATGAAGGGCTATTATAAAAACGAAGAAGCAACAAATGAAGTCATTGATGAGGACGGATGGCTTCATACAGGGGATTTAGCTGAGATGGATCATGACGGTTATGTGAAAATCACAGGCCGGCTCAAAGATATGATCATCAGAGGCGGAGAGAATGTGTACCCAAAAGAGATTGAGGATGTCCTATACACTCACCCTGCCATTCTTGACGCACAGGTCGTTGGTATTCCTGACGAGACATACGGCGAGGAAGCAGCCGCATTCATTCGGCTGAAACAAGGGAAGTCGGTCTCAATTGAGACATTAACGAGCTATTGTCAGTCACAAATGGCACGCTACAAAATCCCGAAATACTTTTTCATTACAGATGAGTACCCAATGACCGCCTCAGGCAAAATTCAGAAATTCCGCTTGAAAAAGCAGGCGCTTGATCTAAT
Organism: Bacillus sp. RAR_M1_44; assembly: GCF_020165935.1. Lineage (NCBI taxonomy): Bacteria > Bacillati > Bacillota > Bacilli > Caryophanales > Bacillaceae > Bacillus > Bacillus sp. RAR_M1_44. The sequence continues at coordinate 112,700 of NZ_JAIUKX010000005.1, read as the reverse complement.
AAAGGAGTGAAGGCAGCGATGTTTGAACAAGTATTGATCGCCAATCGAGGCGAAATTGCCCGTAGAGTGATTCGGACATGTAAACGGCTCGGAATCAAAACCGTTGCCGTTTATTCAGAGGCTGATCAGCATGCACTTCATGTGCAAGAAGCAGACAGCGCCTATTATATCGGTGGTGCTAAAGTTTCTGAAAGCTATTTAAACATGGAAGCGATCATTAAGGTTGCCAAACAAACAAATGCTGATGCTATCCACCCAGGGTATGGTCTTTTATCAGAAAATGCGGCATTTGCTGAGCGCTGCCGGAGCGAGGGCATTACCTTTATTGGACCATCTGCACAAGTCATTCAGCAGATGGGAAATAAAATTGAAGCGAGAAAAACGATGGAACAAGCGGGCATCCCAATCGTTCCTGGTGTTTCAGCCCCGCTCCATGATGCAGACGAAGGGGTTCATAAAGCACAGACACTCGGCTATCCCATTATGCTAAAAGCATCGAGTGGTGGCGGCGGGATTGGTATGCAGCTCGTCCGCAACGATGAAGAGCTGCATCGAGCGTTTGAAGGAAATCAAAAAAGAGCACAAAGTTTCTTTCAAGACGGTACTTTATACATGGAAAAGGTGATTGAACACGCACGGCACATCGAAATTCAAGTTCTTTTTGATTCGTTCGGTCACGGCGTTCACTTATTTGAAAGAGATTGTTCACTCCAAAGAAGACATCAGAAAATTGTTGAAGAGGCACCAGCCGTCTGTCTTGAAGAAACGGTGAGACAGCAAATGGGACAGATGGCCGTCAAAGCTGCCAAAGCAATTGGGTATGAAAATGCGGGCACGATTGAATGTTTAGTCGATCAAAACCAGCAATTTTATTTCTTAGAAATGAATACGAGATTGCAAGTAGAACACCCTGTCACTGAAGAAATTACCGGGATTGACCTTGTCGAGGAGCAGCTAAAAATTGCAGCATTAGAGCCCCTGTCTTTCAGCCAAGAGGATGTTCATCAAATTGGGCATGCGATTGAAGTTAGAATATACGCTGAAGACCCTGTGACATTTTACCCTTCGCCAGGCACGATCACTCGGCTTTCTACACCTGATGCCCCATATATCCGTCATGAGTCAAGCGTAACGAGCGGAAGTGTCATTACCCCATTTTACGATCCAATGATTGCGAAAATGATTGTGTACGGTGATACTCGAAAACTCGCCATAGAACGATTAAAAGCAGCATTACAAGCATATGAAATAGAAGGGATCAAAACCAATGTACCGCTTTTAAAGGAAATGGCCGAATCAACTGCCTTTTTACATGGCAGCATCACAACCGATTTTCTGATGAAAAAAAGGGAGGAAAACCGTTCATGAAAACTGTCACGATACAAATGGCCGGAAACTTATGGAAGCTTCTTGTGAAACAGGGTGATGATGTGCAAAAAGGACAGGAAGTCGCCATCTTAGAATCGATGAAAATGGAGATTCCCATTGTTGCAGAAGAAGCAGGTGTGATCAGTAAAGTGTATAAGGCGGAGGGGGACTTTGTTGACGAGGGAGAGGTACTTTTAGAGCTGACAGAATAGGGGGAAAGCCGCATGGCATTACCAAAAAACGTGCTCATTAGAGAGGTCGGCCCGCGCGATGGCCTGCAAAATGAATCCGTTTGGCTGGACACAATGGAGAAGCGAACATGGATCCATTTACTCGAAGAAGCCCATCTTCCTTATATTGAAGTCACCTCATTTGTTCATCCGAAATGGGTTCCAGCCTTAAAAGACGCCAAAGAATTAGCCCAATCATTAAACAAAAAAGAGGATATTACCTATGCCGCACTCATCCCAAATGAAAAGGGGTTAGCTCATTTTTTTGAAGCAAACCTTGAGCTAGGGGCTATGTTTATCTCAGCGAGTGAGACACATAACAAAAAGAATATGAATCGATCTATACAGGAAACATTGCCTGTGATCAAACAAATGACAGCCGATTTAAAAGCAGAAGGACGGCAAACGCGGGCCTATATTTCAACCGTGTTTGGATGTCCTTATGAAAGACAAGTACCGATGGACCAAGTGCTGCGATTAACGGAACAGTTGCTGTCCTTCGGCATTGATGAAATATCACTTGGGGATACCATTGGGGAAGCCCATCCGCTGCAAGTAGAAAGACGGTTAGACCTTTTACTTGAACGCTTTCCTGCTGATAAAATCGCGCTTCATTTTCATGATACGAAAGGAATGGGGCTTGCCAATATTTATACAGCATTAAAAGCCGGCATCACCATGTTTGATGCCTCTAGCGGGGGGCTTGGCGGCTGTCCTTATGCACCTGGCTCCAGCGGAAACGTGGCGACAGAAGACGTGGTACACATGCTTCACAAACTCGGGATCGAAACAAATGTCGACCTCCCTCGCTTGATCAAAGCGGCTGAATGGATTGAAGCAAAAGTGGATCGAACCCTGCCAAGTCACTGTTTACGCGCTTTTCAGTCTCACACTACTTGATAAAGGGTGAATCACATGACATCATTGGTCCATTTTTCAATACAAGATGATCATATTGGCATCATGACATTAAATAGACCAGCACAAGCCAATGCTCTATCAGCTGCTATGCTAGAGGAAATTAACCAAACGATTCAAGAAATCAAACATGATGAAAACATCCGCTGTTTGCTCATGACAGGAGCTGGCGCTAAAGTTTTTTGCGCAGGAGCAGACTTAAAAGAACGGCGATTGATGACAGAACAAGAAGCCAAAGAAGCTGTTCTGACCATTCAGCAAACCTTTACAGACATTGAATCTTTGCCTGTTCCTGTCATTGCCGTGATAAACGGACACGCACTTGGTGGAGGTCTTGAGCTCGCGCTCGCCTGTGATCTCCGCATTGCAAAAGCGGGTGCAGCGCTCGGCCTGCCGGAAACAGGACTAGCTATCCTGCCGGGAGCAGGGGGCACACAAAGACTTCCGCGCCTGATCGGACCCGGGAAAGCGAAAGAAATGATCTTCACAGGCACTTCTTTACGAGCAGAAGAAGCCGTTCAAATCGGACTGATTGAACGTATCTCTACAGCCGATTCACTGATGAATGATGCCATCACACTCGCAAAACAAATCACCAAAAATGCACCGATCGCTTTAAAAGAAGCAAAACAAGCCATTCAATCCAGCCTTGATCACGATTTACAAACAGGTCTGACGAAAGAATACGAAGCTTATCTGCGGCTTATTCATACAGAAGATCGACTAGAAGGTCTCAAGGCTTTTCAAGAAAAACGAACGCCTTATTACAGAGGGAAATAGCAAGAAAGGGGAATGTTTATGATCGAAGAATATGAATTAAAAAAACAACGAATTGAAAAGGGCGGGGCAGAACGCTACCATCAAAAAAATAAAGAAAAAGGAAAATTATTTGTCCGTGATCGGCTTCATTTGTTATTAGATGAGGATTCTTTCATTGAAGATGCCATGTTTGCAGAGTGCAAAGATGAACATTTACCAGCAGATGGTGTCGTCACAGGAACCGGTCGTATGAATGGGCAGACTGTTTGTGTCATGGCAAACGACTCTACGGTTAAAGCAGGATCGTGGGGCGTCAAAACAGTAGAAAAAATCATTCGAATTCAAGAAACGGCCGAGAAGCTCAATTGTCCTATGCTGTATCTAGTCGATTCTGCGGGTGCAAGAATCACTGATCAAATCGCCATGTTCCCAGGCAGAAGAGGAGCAGGGCGCATTTTTTATAACCAAGTCAAGCTGTCTGGGCGCATTCCTCAAATTTGTTTACTATTCGGTCCTTCTGCAGCCGGTGGTGCGTATATCCCTGCTTTTTGTGACATTGTCGTCATGGTCGAAGGAAATGCCTCTATGTATTTAGGCTCGCCGCGAATGGCTGAAATGGTGATCGGTGAAAAAGTATCGCTTGAGGAAATGGGCGGTGCGAAAATGCATTGCAGCATTTCTGGATGCGGAGATATATTAGCGGAAACAGAGGAAGAGGCTATTCAAATTGCACGTGATTATTTAACCTATATGCCTGCCAACTATACAGAAAAACCAAAAACGACAGCAGCAAAAGCACCTAAACCATCTGAAACCACCATCCAAGACTTAATCCCTAAAGGCCAGAATACCCCATTTGATATGTATCAACTCATCGATTTACTGATTGATGAAGGGTCATTTTTTGAAATCAAAAAGCTGTTTGCCGCAGAGTTAATCACAGGCTTTGGCAGAATGAACGGTCAGCCTATCGGTCTCATTGCCAATCAGCCAAGGGTCAAAGGCGGCGTATTATTCCACGACTCAGCTGATAAAGCCGCCAAGTTTATTCAGCTCTGTGATGCCTTTCATATCCCGCTGCTCTTTCTCGCGGACATACCAGGATTTATGATTGGAACAAAAGTGGAACAAGCCGGCATTATTCGTCATGGGGCAAAAATGATCTCCGCTATGTCAGAGGCGACCGTTCCGAAAATATCCGTCATCGTCCGTAAAGCATACGGAGCAGGACTATATGCAATGGCAGGCCCTGCTTTTGAGCCAGACTGCTGTCTCGCTCTTCCATCGGCGCAAATCGCTGTGATGGGTCCAGAAGCCGCTGTAAATGCCGTCTATGCAAATAAAATTGCAGAACTCCCGCCCGAAGAGAGGGCTTCATTTATACAAGAGAAACGGAAGGAATACCAGGAAGATATGAATATCTATGAACTTGCCTCTGAAATGATTGTCGATGGCGTCATCCCATTTGACCGTCTAAGAACGGAACTTTGTCATAGATTACTAGCCTACTCATCGAAAGACATGACATTTACGAAACGAAAACATCCAGTCTATCCGGTCTAAAGGGGGCAGACCTCATGATCAACCAGAAACCAGAATGGATACCGGAAGAAAAGCAGAGCCAAAAAACACGTTTGCATCAGTGGATGAAATCTCTTGGTTTTTCTACGTATGACTCATTCTATCTAGCCAGTATTGATCGCACAGACTGGTTTTGGAGAGAAGCGGAGAAAGCGGTCGGCATTCAGTGGAAAAAACCATATGAAGCGGCATTAGGTCACCACTCATTGATGTGGCCGAAATGGTATCAGGGCGGCACACTTAACATCACCGAAACGGCTGTGGACAAATGGGCAGAAAAAGAAGAGACGAGGCATCAGCCCGCCATCATTTGGAGCAATGAAGCCGGTGAAGAAAAGAAATGGTCATTTCTCGAACTTCAAGAGAAAGTGAGCCGTCTTGCAGCTGGCTTTTTGAAAGAAGGACTTCAAAAAGGGGATATAGCCATCATCTATATGCCGATGCTTCCAGAAACGGTCGCCGTCATGCTTGCCTTTGCAAAGATTGGTGTGATTTTCAGCCCAGTCTTCTCAGGCTATGGAAGCGAGCCACTCGCTGTACGCATTCGTGCGTCAGGCGCATCCATTGTCGTCACAGCGAATGAAATGATGCGGCGAGGGAAAACGATCAACATGCGGGAATGTGTGGCTGATGCCATCAACAGAACCACAACTGTGCAAAAAGTGATTGTGCACACTTCCTCTCATACTGGATATCAGGACGATGTCCTGCTAAATGATTTGTTAAAAGAACAGCCGATCACCGGTGCGACCTATGTCACAAATGAAGACCCGCTGATGATCTTGTATACGTCAGGCACAACTGGCACACCAAAGGGAGCCGTTCATACACACGCAGGCTTTCCGATAAAGGCAGCTTTTGATGCCGGGCTATGTATGGATGTGGCAAAAGGAGACCGGCTGTTTTGGCTGACTGATATGGGCTGGATGATGGGGCCATTCCTCGTCTTTGGCGGCTTGATCAATGGCGCTGCTATCGTTTTATATGACGGCGCTCCCGATTATCCAGATGAGCAGCAGCTCTGGTCATTCATCCACGAGAAGAAAGTCACTCATTTTGGGCTTTCCCCTACATTTGTTCGTTCTGCGATGCAGCAAACGATTGATGGGGTCGAGCTATCGCATGTCAAAGCCATTATTTCTACAGGGGAACCATGGAATGAAGCTCCGTGGCAATGGTTATTTCACACCATTGGTCAAAAGAACATTCCCATCTTAAATTATTCAGGAGGAACCGAGGTTTCTGGTGGCATTGTAGGCAGTACGCTGCTTCGACCCATCAAACCGATTCTCTTTAATGCGGCGATCTTAGGAATGGCGGCAGATGTATACAATGAAGCCGGGCAAAGCGTGATGAATGAGGTAGGGGAGCTTGTGGTGAAAAAGCCATGGGTCGGCATGACATGTGGTTTTTGGAACGAACCGGAGCGTTATGAAGATACGTATTTCAAACGATTTGATGGTGTATGGACACACGGAGATTGGGTCATGCAAACAGAGGACGGAGAATTCCACATCACCGGCAGATCGGATGATGTCATTAATACAGCAGGGAAACGTATCGGGCCAGCTGAAATTGAATCCATCCTTACCTGGCATCCTGCCGTGCATGAAGCCGCTGTGATTGGGGTAAAGGATGAGGTGAAAGGGGAGGCGCTCGTCTGTTTCATCGTGACCAGTCCGCATACTTTTGAAGAAGCAGCCCTTATCCAAGAGCTTTCAGCCCATGTTGGTTCACATGCTGGTAAAGCGCTCACACCAAAAGAAGTTCATCTCATTTCAGCTTTACCGAAAACAAGGAATGGAAAAATCGTACGACGTTTACTTAAAGGGGCGTATGAAGATCAGCCTTCACCCGATCTATCTTCATTAGACAATCCAGATGTATATAAGAGTCTGACCGAATACTTGAATAAGAGACAGAAAAAATAAAAAAGACAGGACGGTTCCTGTCTCAGCGTGTAGACAAACCCTCGCATTCGGTGTCAGTCCTGCGCTTCGGTGCTCACGAATGTCAAATTCGCTCCGCGCCGATGCTCGTCCTTCCTAGACTGCAAAGATTTTCTATCACGCTGAAAAGAAGACAAAGGGCTAAAATAAAGTTCATTTTAGCCCTTTGTCAGCAATCTGAGACAGGATAATTCCTGTCTCTTTTTATTGCACATGAAAATTCGTTCCATCTGTTGTCTCTTTCACAATCCCTGCACGAATGACATAATCGCCGAAATGTTCATTTTCTTCTCGTTCTTTTGCGTAGCGGGGGAGAATAGAGCCAAGTTCTTTTAGAATGTCTTCCTCACCCACATTTTCACGGTATAATTTACTTAATCTGCTGCCATCAAATGCGGCACCAAGATACATATTATACTTACCAGGTGATTTTCCGATAAATCCAATTTCTCCAAGCGCATGACGAGCACAACCATTTGGACAACCAGTCATTCGAATGGTGATTTCTTTATCACTTAATCCATTTTCTTCCACAATGTCTTCGATTTTATCAATCAATCGTGGAAGGTAGCGCTCTGCTTCAGCCATCGCTAAACCGCAAGTTGGCAAAGAGACACAAGCCATTGAGCTGCGGCGCAGGGCAGAATGCTGCTGGCCGTCTGATAAACCAAACTTCTGAATGAGCTGTTCGATTTGTTTCTTTTTATGAGTTGTCACATTCCCAATGATTAAATTCTGATTGGGGGTTAGACGGAAGTCACCCGTATGCACCTTGGCAATTTCACGGATGCCTGTCATCAGCGGATAATCATCATAATCTGTGATGCGTCCGCCTTCTACAAACATCGTATAATGCCATCTGCCATTAATGCCTTTTACCCAGCCATAACGGTCACCGTTATGATCAAAGTGATAATCTTTTGCCTCTAAAAGAGTAAACCCAAGACGGCGCTCAAGTTCTTCTTTTACATTCTCAAGACCAAGGCGGTCCACCGTATATTTAAAGCGGGCATTTTTTCGCACGGAACGGTTTCCGTAGTCACGTTGAATGGTGATGACTTGTTTGGCAATTTCTACGACTTGTTCAGGTGTACAAAAGCCTATGACCTTTGCAAGCTGCGGATAAGTCGCTGTATCACCATGCGTCATACCCATTCCGCCGCCAATTGCGACATTAAAGCCGACCAGTTGATCGTTTTCGATAATGGCAATAAAGCCTAGATCCTGCGAAAAGACATCAATGTCATTAGCAGGAGGGACGGCCACGCCAATTTTGAATTTCCTTGGCAAATAAAGCGGACCATACATCGGTTCAACTTCCTTATCTGGCGTTGCCGCAACCTTTTCCTCATCAAGCCAAATTTCGTGATAAGCTCTTGTTTGCGGGAGCAGGTCATCACTTAATTTTTTCGCCAGCTCGTATACATCATGGTGCACTTCTGATTGATAGGGGTTTGAAGTACACATGACATTCCGGTTTACGTCGCCGCAAGCTGCGATCGTATCAAGCATAGTAGAATGAATGTCTTGAATGGTCTTTTTCATGTTCCATTTTAAAATACCGTGAAGCTGAAAGGTTTCACGAGTAGTCAGCTTTAACGTACCGTTTCCGTATTTGTGAGCAAGCTCATCCATCACAAGCCACTGCTTAGATGTGGCGATTCCGCCAGGCAGACGGACACGCAGCATAAATTGATAGGCAGGCTCAAGCTTTTGTTTTTGTCGTTCATTTCTCAGATCACGATCATCTTGTAAGTAGCTGCCGTGATGCTTCATCAGACGGTTGTCATCATCCGGAATTCCCGCTGAAATCGGATCAAGCATCACTTCTTTTAACGTACCCCGTAAATAATCACTTTTTTCTTTGATTTCCTCTACGTCGCTCGGAGGTCCATCCGGCGCTGTTAATGCTGTCTTCACCATGTAAGTAAAAGCTCCTTTCTTTCAAGCATCAAATCAATAAACGTCACGCTGATAGCGTTTTTGTTGCTGTAAGTTGGCAAGATAGCTTTCTGCTTTTTCTTTGCTCATCGCACCTTCTTCTTGAATGATGGATAGAAGGGTATTGTGGACATCATGCGCCATATGCTTTTCATCTCCGCAAATATACACGTAAGCACCTTGCTCAAGCCATTCAAATAATTCTTTGCTTTGTTTCTTCATTTGGTGCTGGACATATACTTTTTCCTCAGTATCTCTTGAAAAAGCCACGTCCATTTTCGTTAAGACGCCATCTTTTAACCACTTTTGCCATTCCGTTTGGTATAAGAAATCCGTCACAAAATGCTGATCACCGAAGAATAACCATGACTTTCCGTTTGCACCCATTTCCTCACGCTCCTGCATAAATGAACGGAAAGGGGCGATGCCTGTGCCTGGTCCTACCATAATGATCGGTGTATCTGGATCTTGAGGAAGCTTAAAGTTTTGGTTGTGCTGAATATAAACAGGTAACGTATCACCTGGCTGCAGGCGCTCTGCACATAAAATCGAACAGACACCTTGGCGTTCTCTGCCGTGCGCATCATATCTGACAGCCCCTATCGTCAAATGAACCTCTTCGTCATTTGCTTTGAGACTGCTTGCAATGGAATAAAGGCGTGCAGGGATTTTTCTTAAAATGGACGTGAATTCTGCGGCGGTTCCTTCAAAAGGACCGAAATCACGAGCCGCATCTACTAGGTCCCGGCCTGCGATATATTCTTTCAGTTTTTCTTCGTTTCCTTCTTCTAAAAGGGCATGCAAGGATTCACTGTTTGTCAGTGCAGCGATCTTTTGAAGAAGTGGTTTTGTTAAAACCGTGATCTCAAAATGCGAGGTGAGTGCTTCTTTTAAAGGAAGAGTGTCTCCGTTTTTATGAACGGTGACAGCTTCTTCTGCATTCCATCCGCATGTTTGAATCAGTTCATCGACAAGTGCAGGATCATTTGTCGGGTAAATGCCAAGGCTGTCACCTGGCTCATACACGAGGCCCGATCCTTCAAGAGAAAGCTCTAAGTGACGTGTTTCTTTATTAGATCCACGCCCATTTAAGTTGATATTTTCAAGAACTTCAGCATAAAAAGGATTCGTTCTTGAATATTCAGAAACGGCTTGATTGTTTGCTCCCGCTGATTCTTGCGGAAGTGATACAGCTTCACCTTCACTCAAAGAAGAGGCAACACCTTGAAGCCATTCTGAAAACGGCTCATCATAATCAAGGTCACAGTCCACCCGGTCAAACAGGCGTGTACCGCCAAGCTCTTCGAATCGTTCATCAAATTCTTTTCCTGTCTGACAGAAGAATTCGTATGAGCTGTCACCTAATGAAAGGACAGAAAAGCTTAAATGATCGAGCTTTGGCGCACGTCTGCCGTGAACATATTCATGGAACGAAAGGGCATTATCCGGCGGATCTCCTTCGCCATGTGTGCTGACAATGACCAGTAAATTGTTTATTTTTTTCAGATTATTCGGTTTAAAATCGGACATAGAAGAGAGCGTCACTTGAAAGCCTTTCTCTTCAAGATGCTGGGCTGTCTTTTTTGCTAACCCTTCGGAATTGCCTGTTTGCGACCCATAAAGCACGGTCACATCTTTGCTCACAGGCTGTACAGATGCTGCGGCAGAAGGCGCCGGAGCGACAACTTCTGAGCCGGCAAGGGTTGCCTGCGCTGATAAATAACCAGTAAGCCAAATTTTTTGCTGTTCTGTTAAAGTCGGAAGCAGCTGATTGAGTAACTCTGCCTGCTCCTGGCTAAACGGACTGTTCAATACATGAAGTTGCAACAATATCCACCTCACAAGGAATATAAACATAGATTAATTCGATAGGAATTATATATATAGGTTCAATTTGAACTTTACCGAAAGTTTGCCATTAAGTAAAATATATAATATTGATTGTCATGATTAAGATTTCTAATGACAAAACACGTATGAATAGGGGAGAGGGCGAAAAAAAAGAAAACGGATCACCGTTTTCCTTTTTTTCGCCTGACTTACGCCGTTGGAAGTCCCATCACAGCTTTCACTTCTAAATATTCTTCGATACCGAAGTCTCCCCATTCTCTTCCGATACCAGACTGCTTAAAACCGCCAAATGGGGCAAAGTAATCTGTTTCAGCATTGTTAATGGTGATTTGACCAGCACGAATATGTTCAGCGACATATTTTAATGTTTTTTCATCTTGACCAACAACATACCCGGCAAGACCATACACTGTATCGTTGGCGATCTCAAGGGCATGATCGAGGTCTTGATACGTGATCACACTCATGACTGGCCCAAAGATTTCTTCTTGCGCAATGGTCATATCATTTTTCACATTGGTGAAAATGGTATGCTTGGCGAAATATCCTTTATCGATTCCGTCTGGCTTTCCAGTTCCCCCAGCAAGAAGGGTAGCACCTTCTTCGATTCCTTTTTCAATATAAGATTGCACCGTATCCCACTGCTTTTTAGAAACAAGCGGGCCAGTAGCGTGATCTTCTCTTGGATCACCAACTGTAAACTTCGGCAGGGCGTTCAGCAGCGCTTTTTCAAACTTGTCTTTCATTGATTCTGGAATCAGCACACGTGTAGCTGCAGAACACACTTGACCTGTATTCATTGCAATATGATGAATGGCTGTTTCTGCTGCTTCGTCCACATCTGCATCGTCTAAGACGATAAGAGGGGATTTTCCGCCAAGCTCAAGTGCTACTTTCTTCACATTGTCCGCTGCGTTTTCCATAATTTTAGAGCCGACGGCACCTGATCCTGTAAATGAAACGAAGTCAATATCAGGGTGTGAGCTAATGCCGTCGCCAATCACGTCACCCGTTCCGTTTACTAAGTTGAAGACTCCTTTCGGTACACCTGCTTCATCAATAATTTCTGCAAGAATCATCGCAGCAAAAGGGGTAATTTCCGCTGGCTTTAAAACAACTGGTGAACCTGCCGCAATGGCACCCGCAATTTTAAGAGATGTCTGATTCGTCGGGAAGTTCCACGGTGTAATCAATCCGCTGACACCAATCGCCTCTTTTATAATCGTATGTCCACCGCGGTCTTCGGTAAATGTATAAGCTTTTAGTGCTTCCGCTGCTTTAGAAAAATGTTCATAACCCATTTTGTAATGAACTTCTTCGGACACTTTCAGCGGTGCACCAAGTTCTTGTGTCATCACTTCTACAAGTTCATCCTTGCGTTTTTCGTACCCGCGCACAATGTTTTCCAGCATTTCTACTCGTTCATTTCGAGATGTTTTTGAGAAAGAAGGGAAGGCGGCTCGGGCTGCTTTGACTGCCTTATCTAAATCTTCTTTCGTTCCTAAACTAATGGTGCCAATGACTTCCTCTGTCGCAGGGTTAATGACCTCCGTCGTTTCGTTTCCTGTTGATGCGACCCATTCTCCATTAATAAAGTGTTTCTCTTGATTTCTCATTCTGACATGTCTCCTTTTTATGTGTGATTCAATCCATTATTTTGTTTTCAGCTGATATAAAACTGTACCCACTGTGAAAAATCTAAAACAGAGAAACTGCATAAGAAAAAGTTTCTGATATAATACGCAAAGTGGGACATATGTCCTTTTCAACATGAGGGCATCTATCATTTAATGGAACTAGACTGAAAAAAGAAGGAGCTTTTGAACGAATGAAAGGTGTTATTTTCGCATTATTAGGAGGCGCTTGTATTACACTGCAAGGCGTAGCCAACGCCAGAATTAGTCAAGATATCGGGACGTGGCAGGCGGCAACGATCACGCAGCTGACAGGGTTTATCATCTCTCTCGTCATTTTACTCATCGTACGGGATGGCCACTTTAAGGAATACAAAAAAGTGCAGCCGCTTTATTTAATTGGAGGTGCATTTGCAGCCATTATTATCTTTAATGAGGTCACTGCCATTCAAATCATTGGTGTGACACTCACCATCGCTGCTTTACTTATCGCACAGCTTGCGTTTACCTTTGCCATCGATGCAAAAGGATGGTTTGGTGTTCAGAAGAAAAAAATGAAATGGCCCCATTATGCAGGCATCTTTTTAATGATTGCAGGCGTCATCATCTTAAAACTATAAAGGAGGGCATCAGATGGAGGAGCTGCATGATGAATCTCTTTTTTCCTCTTATATGAAGACGCATCAGTTACAGAATGTCTTTCATCAAAAACTCATCTCACATGTGAGCTTGTGGCGCTATCAGCAAGGTGAGCTGATTTGTTCAAAAGGGGATAAAAGGGAGTATATGTACTTGCTGGTGAAAGGAAAATTAAAGATTTTCACCACCACAAAGGAAGGAAAAACATTTATTCTTTGCTTTAAAAACCCACTTGAAGCGATTGGAGATATTGAATACGTTCAGCAGACAGATATGGTCAATACAGTTGAAGCCGTTACAGAAGTACATATGCTCAGGATTTCTCATCAAGCCCTCATGCGGCATGCAAAGGACGATCCACGAGTTTTAACCTTTTTGCTCAAGGGCATCACAAACAAATTTTATACAAAATCAAATGATTTAAGCTTCCACCTTTTATACCCTGTAGAGGTCAGGCTTGCAAGCTATTTATTGTCTGTTTTAACAGGTGATGATGACGCGCACGCACGGCCGCTTCGCCTCACGGATGCAGCGAGCTTAATTGGAACAAGCTACCGCCATATTAATCGGGTCATTCAGCAGTTCCAAGAAAAAGGGCTGATTGAAAGGCGAAGAGGAAAGATTACGATTTGTGATCAAAAAGGGCTTTTAGAAATAGCAGAACACAACATTTATGAATAGAAGAAACGAAGGGACTTATATATGATCATAGGAATAATATTAGCTGTCACTGCTGGGGCACTTGTCAGCTTACAAACCATTTTTAATAGTAAAGTTAATGAGCATACAGGCTCTTGGTCAACAACGACGCTAGTTCTAGGAATGGGCTTTATCGCTTCACTTTTGATGGGTCTTTTGTTAGAAGGAACCGGCATGTTTCAATTAAGGCATATGGAAGCCTGGTACTGGATAAGCGGAGCCATCGGGGTAGGCGTTGTCATCTGTCTTGTTCAGAGCATCAAACGTCTCGGTCCCACTTATGGAATCTCGATTGTTCTCACCTCTCAGCTAGGTTGTGCGCTTCTATTTGATTCGCTTGGCTGGCTGGGGTTAGAAAAAGTAACATTTTCTTTTACAAAATTATTAGGTGTACTTGTCATTGTGGCTGGAATCCTCGTATTTAAGTTAACCAAGCTTGAACCAGTAGAAGAGAAGCAGTCAACAGAAAAAGGGCTGCCACAAAAGTAGCTACCCTTTTATTTAAATCAACCGCCGCCATAAAACCGTTATGGTAGATAAACCAGTTAAAAGGAGCCTTTTCATGAAAGGCTTTTTTTTCTGTCCATAGTCGCTTGCTTTATATTCTGTTCGATCTTTCGCTACGAGAACACTATAAGCGATTTTTCGTTCGATTGCTTCCGTAAGAGATAACGCAAATGGTGCACTATCAATCACCAAAATCGATTCAGTATTTAAAAAGCTGGATCTTGCATCTAGATTATATGTTCCAATAATACTTAAGTTATCATCAATGACCATTGATTTGGCGTGAATTGAATACGGACCTTGATATTCATACAAATGAACACCCGTTTTCATGAGTTCCTTTTTCGTGCTTAAATATCCTGCAAATGCTAAAGGGTTTGGTGTCGCTGTAAGAGAATTCGTCACGATCGTCGTTTGAATATCATTTGGTAATGGCGTGAGTCCGTCTTTCATTGGCCGTGTCGGTATGACATAAGGCGTCTGGATCAGAACCGAACGCTTTGACCGCTCTGCGAGATCGTTTAACTTTTTCAAGACGAGCGGACGTTTATTTAAGCGTTCCACTGGATTTGTGAAAAATGCAATCTGCTTTGCACGAATGGCGTCTTTTGCCCAATCATATGTGGACGTGACAAAGGGTTCTTTTGTACGAATGGCTTCCTGATAAGATCGAAGTAGCTGTTTTCTTAGCTTTTTTCCTTTTTTCGCTTTTGCTTTGGAAAATACATCTTTCGTTCTTTTCGTAAAATCATGATTCCACAAATAAACGAAATACTGCTCCATTTCATCTAATACTTTTCCTTTTTTGGCGTTGTACAGCAGCACATCTCGGTCATATGCAAAGTCTTTCGGCGGCTGATCTGCAAAGTATTTATCACCAATATTTCTGCCGCCCATGACAGCGACCCTGCCATCTGCCAAAAGAAGCTTATCGTGAAGGCGGTTATGCCACGTCCATGGCTTGAACAAACGAAAAGGCTCATAAAAACGAATGGCCATATTCGGGTGATTCGCCACAGCATAACGCAAATGCTTCAGCGGTCCACGCAGGCTATGGCAAATGCCATCTAACAACAGCTGAACTTTTACTCCTCGATCAGCTGCTTCAATTAAAGCACCAAGCACCCATTCGGCGGTTTTTCCTTTTTGAATGGAATAATAACTCAAACGAATGTTCTTTTTAGCCTCTCGAATCATTTGAACTCTCACTTGACCCGATTCAAACCCGTCATCAAGCAGCATGACTTGATTTATGCCTTGGTCGTCTCCTGAGATGGAAGAAGCTTTATAGATGCAATGTTCTTTACATGTTTTTTGAAACGGTAAATAAAACAAGACAAATGCGGTCAAAAATACATACACCACATATAAAAAGATCAGAAAAAACAAGAATTGAAGCACAGTGATCAACTCCTTTCACACAAACCGTTCTTTTTCTTAGCTTATGTTAAAAACAAAATTTCACTCATCCAGCTTCCTAATAAAAAATACAGGATAAAAGAATCATCTTGTTTTCATAGGGCATTTAATTATAGTATGAAATGAGTAAGGGGGAATCGCATTGAATGAACCATTATTTAATATACCAAGTGATGTGTATCAAACGTTAAGTGAAACAGAACGTTATTTACTGCATTATATTCACCAGCATTTAGAGGATATCTCCACCTTATCCATCGTCACATTAAGTGAAAGAGCCAACGTGTCGACGGCGACCATTGTCAGACTGATGAAAAAAATCGGATACAACGGCTATACATCCTTTAAATATCGATTGAAACAAGAAAAGAAAATGACAGATGATAGTGATCAACTAAAAAATATTGACGAAGACATCAAACTAGCCATTCGAAAAAATGAAGAAGAGGTCTTAAAGACGATTCAACTGCAAAGTATTGGGCAAATTGAGGATGCAGTTCAAAAGATCCATGATGCGGACAAAATTTATATTTTTGGCAGAGGCTTTTCAGAGATGATCGCCAAAGAGATGACCATCAAATTGCAGCTCATCGGAAAAACATGTGAAGTTCATGACGACCCGAATATCATTCGGCTCAAATCGCGTGACATTGATAAAAACGAACTTGCCATCTTTGTTTCATTAAATGGAGAAACGTCTGAACTAGTGGAAGCCTGCCAAAACCTCAGTATGAAGCAGGTCACGACCATTACGGTCACAACGAGAATTGATTCTACATTAAGTAAAATATCAGATATGACACTCGTCGGATATAAAGGGGAACAATCATTCTTCCCAGATTATGAAGTCAGGTCTCGCCTGTCGCTTCATGTCATTGCCCGCATTTTACTAGACGCCTATGTGATTCGGATGAAATAAACACTCAAAAAGCCTTCCACACTTTATGATGGGAGGCTTTTTACCGTGAAAACCTTTACACAATCTGAAAACATTTTCACTGAATCGTATGAGATACTTTCTTTAGAGAAAAGAAAGAAGGTGAAACCAATTGATTTATACCTGCACCTTAAATCCTGCTATTGACCTATATATTGCATTAAAAGAAATGCGGGCAGATACAGTCAACCGCACGGAAGATGAGGATTATCAGCCAAATGGAAAAGGTGTTAATGTCTCCATTATGCTAAAGAAATATGGCTTCACCAGCACTGCATTAGGATTTATTGCTGGGTTTTCAGGTTCATATATTGAACAATCGTTAAAAGATCTTTCCATTCAAACCGATTTTATCCCAGTGGATGGGATTACACGCATTAATGTATTTATTAACACAACAGAAGAATACAAGCTTGTGAATCAAGGACCTGCTATTGAGGCAAAAGCGCTTGATGCCTTTCGCGAAAAAATCTCGACCATTCCAAAAGGCAGCATCTTCATTATGTCAGGCAGTTTGCCTAAAGGCGTCCCTGCTAGCATTTTCTCAGAGATAGCCGCTATTTGTCATCAAAACAACGTGAAATTTATATTAGACACAAGCTCTAAAGCGGTTTTAGAGACTCTTCAGTACAAACCATATTTACTAAAACCAAATGAAGAAGAGATGGCCGCATTTTTTGGAAAAACCTACCGTTTATCAGAAACAGAACTCGTTGAAGCAGGGCGAAAGCTGATCGAGATGGGTGCAGAGCAAGTACTCATTTCCAGAGGAGGAGAAGGTGCACTATTCCTTACAAACGAAGCCGTATTAAAAGGAAATGCACCAATAGGAACGGTCGTAAATACGGCTTGTTCTGGTGATGCCATGCTCGCTGCATTCCTAAGTAAACAGCTGGAAGGACAACCTCATGAAGTATGCTTACGCTACGGCATTGCAACAGGGGCATCTACCGCCTTTTCAAAAGGGTTAAGTGATTTACATGACATTGATTCATTAATTGAGCAAATACACATTCAGAACATATAAGGGGGAGTTCACATGAGCCGCAAGAAAATTGTCGCTGCCACTGGCTGTCCAACAGGCATTGCGCACACATTTATGGCAGCTGAGGCATTAAAAATCGCAGCTGAGCAATTAGGGGTCGACATCAAAGTTGAAACGCATGGTCAAGTAGGAATTGAAAACGCTTTAACGGATCAAGACATTTTGGAGGCCGATGGGGTCATTGTCGCTGCTGACAAAGATGTGAATACAGATCGTTTTCACGGCAAACCACTCATTGAAGTGCCTGTAGCAAAGGGTATTCGCACACCAAACGAACTGATTCAAGGCATTATCAATGGAGAAGCCCCCGTTCATCAAGTGAAAGGAAGAGCTTCTGGAACAGAAAAAACATCTGCGCCTTCATCAGCTCAACAAAAGTCAGCGAATAAGTGGATACACACCATCTATAAGCATTTAATGAACGGTGTATCACACATGCTTCCATTTGTTGTTGGGGGCGGTGTCTTAATCGCTTTATCTTTTCTATTCGGTATTTACTCAGCTGATCCACAGCATGAAACGTATCATCCGTTTGCTGCCTACTTGAAAAACATTGGCGGACTCGGCTTTAGCTTAATGGTGCCTATTTTAGCAGCATTTATCGCTGATTCAATCGCCAAACGCCCAGGGATGGTTGTCGGATTTATCGGTGGCTTGCTTGCAAACGATGGAGGCGCTGGATTCTTAGGTGGTATTATCGCAGGTTTTGCAGCAGGGTATATCATCGTACTTCTTCAATTCCTGCTTCAAAAATTACCAGCATCACTTGACGGATTAAAATCAATTTTCATCTATCCTGTCATTGGTATTTTCTTAATCGGGGCTGTCATGACCCCGCTATTAGTTCCAATTACAGCGCTAAATCATTCATTAATGGATTTTCTCTCATCAGTTCAATCCACCAATCCATTGCTTTTAGGTTTAATTGTTGGAGCCATGTGTGGATTTGATATGGGAGGACCTTTTAACAAAGCAGCCTATGTCACAGGAACGGCTTTACTCGCAGAAGGTAACCTTTACTTCATGGCAGGGGTGTCAGCAGCATGTATCACACCGCCGCTTATCATTGCGATTGCCACAACGATTTTCCGAAAACATTTCACACCACAGGAACGAAATGCTGGGATGATCAACTATATTCTCGGAGCGACTCATATTACCGAAGGAGCCATTCCATTTGCAGCCAAAAACCCAGTCGTTGTCCTGCCAATTATCATGTTTGGTTCCGCCATCTCTGCTATATTGACGTATCTCTTTGGCGTACAGGTTCCTGCTCCGCACGGTGGATTCCTTGTCCTTCCAGTCGTCACAGGCGCATTTCAGTGGGTGCTTTCCATACTCATCGGCTCACTTGTAGGTGCGATTCTATACGGACTTTACCGCAAGAAAATAGACAAACCCGCAGTTTAATAGGGAGGAAGAGAAATGATGGAACATATTTATATGAATCTACATGAAACAGCTTCTTCACAGGCTGGCGTTTTCGCAGCCATAGCTGACATTGCCTCTGAAGCAGGGATTTGTACATCTCCTGAGGCAGTCAAAAAAGGACTAGCTGAAAGAGAAGCTCTGAGTACAACCGGCTTTCAAGATGGATTTGCCATTCCGCATACACAGTCAGACGCCATTCAAGTACCGGCACTCGTCATCGTCCGTACAGAAACCGGAATCGAATGGGACGCTTTTGATGGAAAGCCTTGCTTTTTCTTCTTATCCTTACTCATTCCAAAAAGTGAAGCAGGAACTACTCACTTACAAGCACTTTCTGCTCTTTCACGCGGATTAATGGATGAAACGAGACGGCAAAAACTGCTCGAAACAAGAACAAATGAAGAAATGCTCGCTGTATTAAAAACAGATATTTTGACGAGAGAGGATGTTTGACCATGCCTTTACTTTCTACAACACCTATGCTTGAAGCAGCAAAAAAAGAAAAATACGGAATTGTCGCATTCAATGTACATTCCTTTGATAGTATTTACTGGGTACTCGAAACGGCAGCTGAATTAAAATCACCTGTCATTTTGCAAACAACGGTTGGCACGGTCCAATCGCTTGGCGCAAAAGCCATTGCAGATACAGTAAAGGCGGCAGCTGATCAATACCAAATACCAATCGGCCTTCATCTCGATCATTGCACTGATTTTGATGTAATTCTTACTTGTATACGAGCAGGATATACATCCGTGATGATCGATGCTTCCATGCATTCATATGAAGAAAATGTACGCCGCACAAAAGAAGTGGTGGACCTTGCCTTAAAAGTAGGAGTGAATGTGGAAGCCGAGTTAGGCAAGGTAGGCGGGGTAGAAGATGATATTGTCGTGGATGAAAAAGATGCTGAAAAAGCCATTCCATCTGAATGCCGTCAATTTGTAGAAGAAACTAGTGTACCTACTTTAGCACCTGCGATCGGCACGGCCCACGGCATCTATAAAGGGGTGCCGGATATCGACTTTGACCGCATTGAACAAATTGCAGCGCTTGTCGATGTGCCGCTTGTCCTTCATGGTGGTTCAGCTGTACCAGATGAGGATGTCAAAAGATGTGTCGCACTCGGTATGGCAAAGGTCAATGTGTCCACTGAATTGAAAAATGCATACTCTGAAGCGATTCGTGATCATTTCTCAAAC
The DNA here is from genome assembly GCF_020165935.1 of Bacillus sp. RAR_M1_44. NCBI lineage: Bacteria > Bacillati > Bacillota > Bacilli > Caryophanales > Bacillaceae > Bacillus > Bacillus sp. RAR_M1_44. The sequence goes on along the minus strand of NZ_JAIUKX010000005.1, from coordinate 92,590 downwards.
GAACCTGAAAGCTTAGATCCGCGTATGTATTTACAAAAAGCAAAACAAGCAGCCAAAGACATGGTCACATCTAAAATAAAGATCGTTGGCAGTGAAGGAAAAGCCCAACTTTTATATCAATAAGATGAAAAAAAGCAGAGCCGCATCGCTCTGCTTTTTTTCACATTATTCGCTTTCTTTCATTTCATTTGATGTACGTACTCGTGCATTTCCCATAAATATGACCGTAATCGCCGCAAGTGCAATCGGGAATAAAGCAATCATAAATACATACGTAATACTTTGTGACATCGCATCAATCACTTTATTTAAAATATCAGGCGGAATTTGTGAGCGTGCCCCCTCTTGAAAAATGGCTTGTGGATCACCAACTGGAGAAGAAGCTCCTTTCATTCCGCTAAAAGCATCTGCTAAACGATTTGTCAGGACATTGGTTTGAATCGTTCCAAAAATCGTCACGCCTAAAGTCATCCCAAGTGATCTCATGAACGAATTGGTAGAATTAGCACTGCCGCGGTAGCGCGGAGAGAGATCATTCATTGAAGCAGATGGCAGAAGGGAGAAGCTAAACCCAACGCCAAAACCTGAAATCATCATAAAGAGCGTAAGCCACAATCTTGCTGTATCAGGCGACATATTGGCAAGCAGCAGCATCCCAGCAAAAAATGAAATCACAGAGATGGTCATTAATCGTCTAAAAGGTACTTTCGTCTGCATCGTTCCACCAATCATACTGCCAATCACGGAACCAATCATCATCGGTGTTAAAATGAACCCGGCACTTGTTGCAGATTCACCGTACACCGCCTGGACGAAGATAGGAATAAAGACAGCTAGAATAATAAACGTCCCGCCATATAAAAACGCCAAAATTTGAGATGTCGCAAACAAACGATTTTTAAACATCCAAAATGAAATAATCGGTTCTTCTGCCTTCCGTTCAACAATGAAGAAGATGGTGCCAAAGACAACAAACACAGCAAATAGTGTCAAGATTTGAACAGAATCCCATGCATACGATTTACCGCCAAGCTCAAGGGCGAACATTAAACTGACAACCGCAACGACAAGTGTAATGGCACCTGACCAGTCAATTTTCTGCTTGCGATGCTCAAGCGATTCTTGATAAAATTTGGCGATTAAGAATACACTGACGATACCAATTGGTACGTTAATATAAAACACCCAATGCCAGCCGATCGAATCCGTAATAATTGCTCCTAACAGCGGTCCTAATACACTGGATAGACCAAAAACTGCACCAAACATACCGGACATTTTCCCGCGTTTTTCTGGCGGGAAGATATCAAAGATAATCGTGAAAGCGATCGGAAGAAGAGCACCGCCTCCAAGTCCTTGAATCGCACGGTAAATAATGAGCTGATCCATTGTTTGTGCGATGCCACACAGCGCAGATCCAATTAAAAAGAAAATAAGTCCAAACAGAAAAAAACGCTTTCGACCATACATATCTGAAAGCTTTCCATAAATCGGCATACCGGCCATCACTGCCACCATATAAGAAGCAGTCACCCAAGCAAATTTATCAAAACTGCCCAAATCGGCGACGATGCTTCCCATTGCTGTTGCGACAATGGTGTTGTCCATCGCTGCCATAAAAATCCCTAACAGCAACCCGACGACAACAAAGCGAGTGGATGCCTTGCCTTTATGATCCACGTTATTCATTTCATTTACCTCCTGCTTACGTTCTCTTCACTTTTTTGCTATGATCAAGTTAATTATAAAGTAAGAGAACATTTATCTTGATGATCAAGATAAATTGATTTTAAAGGGAGGAGAACAAGTTGTCAACAAAGAACGAGGCAGAAGATCGAGCGGACCAGATCATTCATACGATGAGACGCCTTGCTACACGAACAGTCCTATTTCACCAAGCAGCCGCTCAATCGCTCGGCCTTTTCCCAACAGATCTCAAATCAGCAGATTTGTTAAACGAACTTGGACCACTCACAGCGGGGGAATTAAGTGAAAAAACCGGTCTTAGCTCAGGTGCGGTCACCGCTCTCATTGACCGGTTAGAAAAAGCAGGCTACGTCAAAAGGGAGAAGGACCCAAAAGACAAGCGAAGAGTCATCATTGTTCCATTAACGGCTGGGAAATCACAGGTGAAACAACTCTTTCTATCTTTATCGGCATCCACCAAAAAACTCACAAATGAATACAAGCCAGAAGAATTGGATTTAATCATTCAATTTATTTCAGAAGCAGCTGAAATCATGGATCAAGAGCTGCAATTGCTTAAGTCTAAATCGTAAGAAAGGACACTGTGAGGTCTTTAGACGAAGCGGTAATATCTTTTATGAGAGAATGTGTTATGAGGGTGCAAGAAGTTCTCATTGAGAATAACAATATAGGATGCTTATCCAAACAAGGGGAGGTATACAGAAAGTGGAGATTATAAAGTTTAAGGAAACTGATACAAAAGAGATTATTTCATTGTTTTATGAAACAGTTCATTCCGTAAATTCAAAAGATTATTCCCAAGTACAATTGGATGCTTGGGCACCAAGAGATGAAAAAGAATCTAAAATGAATTCTTGGAAGGAATCATTGGAACAAAATATAACATTTGTTGCTAAAGTGAATGATAAAGTTGTTGGTTTTAGCGATTTAACGCATAACGGGTACTTAGATAGACTATTCGTTCATAAAGATTATCAAGGACAAGGTATAGCCACAGCTTTAGTTGATATGCTCGAATCTGAGGCAAAGAAACTAAAGCTTTTAGAAATTGATACCGAAGCAAGTATCACAGCTAAGCCATTTTTTGAACATCTAGGTTACAAAATTGTTTGTTCACAAACTGTGGAAAAAAAGGGGGTTAAGTTGGCTAATTTTAAAATGCTAAAAAAAATAAAATAATCATTTTTTTGTTATGCTAACAGGTGCGTTAGTTTAAGAAGAAAGGGTATAACATATTAGTGATATAAAATATGTTATACCCTTTTATTTATTTAACTTTTTTCAATAGTAGAAAAGATATAATACATTGCAGAGGTGATTCAATGAATGAGAGCTCTAGTTATTTAAAGAAGTTAGAAGATTTTTTAGGTGGGACATTTCATCAGGATATTGATTCACCAGAGGAAGCGTTAGATGAGTTTATCCATCTAAGTTACAAAAAAACCTCCAATGAACCACCAATCTTATTCCCATGCTTCTTTTAATAAACAAATACCTCTTTCGATTTGTTCAAGAGAAAGGTTTGCGAAACCGAGCAGTATGTGCGGTTGTACAGGTGGATTTTCGATAAATAAATGACTTGTTGGATAAACTTTAACATGCTGTTGAAGAGCTTTTTCAAGTAATTCTTTTTCGGAATAGGGAGTGTGTATACGTAACATGATATATAACCCTGCATTGTCACCAATGATCTCAATTTGTTTTCCAAATAAATGTTGAACTTGTTGTACCAATAAGTTCATTTTCCTTTTATAAGTATTACGCATACGCTTAATATGCTTTGTCCATTCCCCACTTTTCATAAATTCAGTCATGGTCAGTTGGTGCAATAACGAAGCATTATGTTCGAAATGTTCAAATTTACTCATATAGATATTGATTAATGAATCAGGTAACACCATATATGCTAATCGTATAGCTGGTAGAAATGCTTTTGAAAACGTACCAAAATAAATGACATGTGCAGCATCTAAAGAGGCTAAAGCAGGAAATGGTTTTTGTCCATATCGAAATTCTCCATCGTAATCGTCCTCTAATAAGAAACCGTTATTTGATCGTACCCATTGAATCAATTCAATTCTCTGTTGAATCGATAGTGCAGTACCAGTAGGATATTGATGTGAAGGTGTTATGTACAATAATTTCCCGCTTTTATTTACGAGTGAGTCCAATAATACACCTTGTTTTGATGCAGGAATACTTTCAATCTCAAATCCATGTAAATGACAGACCTCACGTACACCGCTATAACCAGGGTTTTCAACAATCATACTAGAAAAACGTTCTTTTAATAGAAATCCCAAATACAACAGTAGTTGCTGTGTATTACTTCCAACGATAATATTTTTGAGGTTAATGATCATACCTCTCGCTTGAAATAAATAATCAGCCAGTTCTTGTTTAAACCCCGGTTCTCCAAAAGGATCTCCGTATTGAAAGCTAATGGATTGCTGCAGCACTTTGTTGGAGATTTGCCGCCAAACTTTTAAAGGGAATTGTTCCTCATCAACAGTACTTGCTTTGAAATCAATGAAATCGATCAATTGTATTGGTTCATTTCTAGGTACTTCTGGAATAGAGGTTTGAAGAAATATCGGTTCAAATTCATTGACACTATAGCTTTTACGCTCATTGGCTTGAATATATCCTTCAGCTAATAATTGATCATATGCTTGTAGTGTAGTGTGGCGACTAACACCTAGGTCATTGGCTAGTGAACGAATGGAAGGAAGATTTTCTCCTGTTTTTAACTTTCCCTCCTCGATTAATTTTTTAAATTGCTCATAAATTTGTTTATATTTTGGTTGATTGGCACTGAAAGGGAAAATATAATGTTTCATTTCTTCATTCCTCCCTTCTGACATTTAATAAAGTATAAATCTGTACATTTTTACATGTCAGAATATCAATTATTATACTACTAATTGATATGAAAAGGGGATAGAAGAGTGGATATAGTAAGAGCTAATGAAAATGATTTAAAACAAGTTTCGGTTCTATTTGATCAATATCGCCAATTTTATAAACAGACTTCTAATATAGAAGGTGCTTATCATTTTCTAGTGGAACGATACCGTAAACAAGAGTCTATTTTGTTTGTTGCAAAGCAAGGTGAACAATATGTAGGATTTGTACAACTGTATCCCACATTTTCATCTGTTGCGATGAAAGATGCGTTCATTTTAAATGATTTGTTTGTTATAAACGATTTTCGTGAAAAGGGGGTAGGTAAGCAATTGATGAAAAAAGCATTTTCATTTGCAAACGATAAAGGAGCCCGATTTATCTGTTTAGAAACAGCGACTTCTAATATAAAAGCACAACAATTGTATGAAAAAATGGGGATGACAAGCGATTCTTCAACTCAGCACTATATTTATTATTGGGATTGAACACAGAAGAATGAATTTTTGGTATGGCAGAAAATTTAATATAACTCGGTCAAAAAAAGATGAATATGCTTTGTCAGAGACGGATCAGCAAGCTACAATGGCATTGTACACTGAATTGATTGCAACAAAATGACAAAACAGCGATTCCTATGGATTTTGACAAGAAAGACTTAAAAAAACACAAAGGGGGGTAATTTTATTGAATTCTTATGATGAAGATCTAATAAAGGATTTGGAATTAAAAGACCTTCTTAAATATGTCAAAGTACATAAAAATCCAAAAATTTATTTAGACTTAATAGAACAAAAATTTGATTTTGCTGGTTCAAAAATAGATTGGTTACAAACCAATAAACATTATAGTAAGAGCTCAAATCATGAATTGTTACTTTCTGATGCTCTTCTCTTTATAACTGAATTAAAAGAAAAATATTTAGATAATAACTTACAAGTAATTTACATAGGGGATAACCTTACAGAGTTTGGGTACCAGTTTGAATTAAACCATCTAGAAGAGTTACTAGTCTATTTTTTAGATATCCCACAGCACCACTACTTTATATCATTAGAAGGTGATTGGAGTATTTGTATTTCATTTGAAAACGATTTGGATTTCGGATTTAGTTTAAACAAAAAATAAGTTTAAGCGTCACATATAGGAAAAATAAAAAACCTTGACTGGCTTTATACCATTCTAGGTTTTTTGCGTTTATTCGTCCTCAAACACGTAAAAGAAGACAAAGAGCTCTTTGTATACAAGTCTGAAAGCACACTCAATCAGTGTGTTTTTCTTATGAAAAGAGCACACAATCGCTGCAAAGCACGTGCTGAAGACATTTGGGCTTCTTTGATGCAGGTGAGTTGATTAGACTTATAACCAAAGGGAAAGAAAGGAGGAATTCCAACTGTACTTAACCAAAAGGGGTACTACTTTGCTATCTATGCTGCTTCATACTACATCTTATTTATCAATAGAAGATTTACAGAATCGAATGAATGTCTCGACTCGAACCGTTTATGCTGAAATCAAACGAATGAACAGCTGGCTGGAAACTCATCAGCTTAGTGGTGTGCAGCGAAAAGGCCAACTTGGCTATTATTTAAATCCTCATGAAAAAGAAGTCATTATTCAAAAAGCTGACACCATGCTTATTGGTCAAGATTATGAACCATGTGTAAAGGAACGAAGGGCCATCTTGCTTTTATCCATTGCATGTAGCGAGCATTGCCTAAGAATTGATGATTTTATGAAGATAACAAAGGTGAGCCGAAATACATTGCTCGAGGATATGAAACAGCTAAAAGAAGCACTTTCAAAACAGCAGCTTACACTTCACTATCAGGCGGCTAGCGGCTATTTAATTTCAGGAGAAGAAAGAACAATTCGATTGGCGCTGAAGCCTTATATTCATTTCATTCGCACCATGATAAAAAATGAAAAAACGTTTCCATCGGTTTGGTTAAAGGGTCCTATTTCATATAAGAGAATACATGCTCTCCTTCAACAGTCCGAACAAGATCTGAAGCTTGAGTTTGCAGATGACATGCTGGATCAGCTGTCTATGGATCTCTTTTTCTACTTTAAACGGATGAAGCTAGGACGTGCTGTACACATTTCAACAGAAGAAAAACGAACATTGCAGGAAACAGATGAATGCTTGGCTGCTATTCGTTTCATGGCGCAAATTCAAAAAGAAACCAGTCTTTTGGTTCATGATGATGAAATCTATTTTCTTAGTACGCTATGGCTCAGTGCCAAAAAACAAAAACTTCCAACAAGTCAAAAACCAGAAGAACATCTCATTCGAACCATTGCGAGACAAATGACCATTGACTTTCAGCGTTATGCGTGTATTTCCTTCCAGGAAGTAGAAGTCTTGGAACAAAACTTAACCATGCATTTAATTCCGGCCTATTATAGGCTCATCTATCACATTGATATCATCAATGAATTAACAGATTCCATTAAACATGCACAGCCAGAGGTGTTTGACATCACGCAAAAGGTTGCTTGCCATTTAGAGAAGGCGACCTGTTCAAAGATGAGCGATCATGAAATTGCCTATGTGGCGATGCATTTTGGCGGCTGGATGAGAAGAGAAGGGATTTCATCGATTGCGAAACGTTCTGTTTACATTGTCTGCGGAGAAGGAATTGGCACAAGTCACATGCTGAAAACGCAGCTTCTTGAATTAATCGGCTACATCGACATACGCGGACTGTTATCAAAACGTTCATATGAAGAATTAACATCCATTGATGCCGACTTTGTTGTGTCAACGACACCTATTTCGTTTAAAGGAAAACCTGTTCATCTCGTTCACCCTATTCTCACTGCTTATGAGAAAAAAACATTGCTTCAATATGGAGAAGGCTCAGAACCTAAGCTTGATGAGCACCATGTGAATGCTTTATTCAATATCATTCAGCAGCATACCATCGTTCAAAATGAAAAAGCATTGCTTCATGACCTGAAGGAGCTGCTTCATCCCACATATGTATCACACCAGAAAGGGTGGAAACCAGTGTTAAACGATTTATTAACAGAAGAAACCATTCAGCTCCAGCAAACAGCAGACACATGGCAGGAGGCCATTACAAAAGCAGCACAGCCTTTGCTTGATCAACAAGCGATTCAGGAAAGTTATGTGAAAGCGATGATCCAGTCTGTTCATCAAAATGGCCCTTATATTGTGATTGCGCCACAAGTGGCGATTCCGCATGCCAGACCAGAGGATGGCGTGAACAAATTAAGCATGTCACTTATGTCATGTCATCAGCCCGTTTCCTTTTCAAAGGATGGAAAAAAGCAAGTTCGTCTCATCATTGTATTAGCTGCCATTGACAGTATGACCCACCTGAAAGCACTCAAACAGCTGACGATGCTGTTAAGTGAAGAAAAACGGGTGAGACAATTGATTGAAGCAGAGGAATTAGCAGCCATTCAACAACTAATCAATCGATTTTCACAAGTATAAAGGAGGAAAAAGAGGATGAAAAAAATTCTAGTTGTATGCGGAAACGGTTTAGGAAGCAGTTTTATTGTTGAAATGAATGTCAAAAAAGCATTAGAAGAATTAGGACTTTTAGCGGAAGTGGATCACACCGATCTCAGTACAAGCAAAAATGAACAAGCAGACCTCTATATTGGCGCAACAGATATTATCGATCAGCTGGATGACGGCACAAGAAAGGTCGCTGGATTAAATAACTTGTTAGACCAGGAAGCCATTAAAGACGTCCTTCGTAAACACATATAATCGACAGAAAAAGGGGGATTCACATCATGATAGAACTGATCATGAACGATATATTGGGCACACCCGCAATTCTCATCGGTTTGTTTGCACTAGCTGGTTTACTTTTGCAGAAAAAGTCAGCTGCCGATACTGTATCAGGCACCTTAAAAACAACAATGGGTTTTTTAATATTAGGAGCGGGCGCCACAGTCGTATCTGATTCACTTGGGGTTTTCAGGAAGATGTTTGAAGCAGCCTTTCACATTCAAGGGGTTGTCCCAAATACAGATGCCATGGCGGCCATTGCCCAAAAGGAATTCGGTACACAGACAGCGCTCATTATGATTTTTGGTATGTTGGTCAATTTGCTTTTGGCAAAATTCACACCCTTTAAATACGTCTTTTTAACTGGTCATCATACGCTATATATGGCGGCTATGCTTGCAGTCGTTCTGTCAACAGCCGGCATGCAAGGAACGCTGCTGATCACCACTGGTTCAATCGTATTAGGTGCAGCGATGGTCATTGCTCCCGCAATCCTTCAGCCGTTTACAAAGAAAGTCACTGGAAATGATGATCTGGCGCTCGGTCATTTCAGTACGTTCGGCTATTTTACAGCGGGAATGATCGGCAAATGGGTCGGGCGCCCAGAGAAATCAACGGAAACCATTCAAGTGCCTAAATCACTCGGTTTTCTAAGAGATACATCGGTGGCCATCTCCATTACGATGGCTTTGCTTTTCTTTGCGATTGCACCGTTTGCGGGAATTTCATTCATAGAAAACATTAGTGGTGGTACGAACTTTGCTGTCTTCATTCTCATTCAGGCCATTACCTTTGCTGCTGGGGTGTACATTATTTTAGCAGGTGTACGGATGGCAATCGGGGAAATTGTACCTGCTTTCAAAGGGATTGCCGATCGTTTCGTCAAAGGGGCAAAGCCGGCACTTGATGCGCCAACTGTTTTCCCATTTGCTCCAAATGCAGTGATCATCGGTTTTTTATGCAGTTTTGCTGGAGGCATCGTGTCTATTTTCCTTCTTCCTTTGTTTGGTTTAACTGTCATTGTTCCTGGACTTGTGCCGCACTTTTTCTGCGGTGCGACAGCGGGCGTATATGGCAATGCAACGGGGGGAGTGAGAGGTGCAGTCGCCGGTTCCTTTGTGAATGGAATACTCCTTTCATTTTTACCAGCTTGTTTACTTCCTGTGTTAGGCACTCTTGGCTTTGAAGGGACAACATTCGGCGATACAGACTTCGGTATCATTGGAATCTTGATTGGATTGATCAAATTTTTATTTCATCTATAAAAAGGAGGCATTAGGGGATGACAGCCATTTTCTCACCTTCATTAATGTGTATGGATTTAACGCACTTCCGTGAACAAATTCAGCTTCTGAACACAAGGGCAGACCGTTATCATGTCGACGTCATGGATGGTCATTACGTAAAGAATATGACCTTATCACCCTTTTTCATTGAACAACTTCGGAAACTGACAGATGTTCCGATTGATGTTCATCTAATGGCCGAACAGCCTCAGGAATTTTTAATTGATGCATGTATTGATGCAGGCGCAACGATGATTTGTTTACATCCAGAAGTGGTGCAAAAAGACGTTTTTCGAATCATTCGGCATATCCACGAAAGAAAGTGTGAGGTCGGCTTTGTTCTCAATCCCGCCACACCAGTTGCAGCATTAGATGCTTTTATTCATTTAATAGACCGGGTGACGATCATGACAATTGATCCAGGGTTTGCGGGTCAGCCTTTTATCAAAGAAATGCTTCCGAAAATGAAAGAGGTGAAAGAAATCAAAGAGAAGGGGGGATACTCATTTTCAATTGAGGTAGACGGCTCTTGTAATGAAAGCACGTTCCGGTTGCTTGCTGAGGCAGGAAATGAAATTTACATCATTGGCACTTCAGGTTTATTTGGCCTTCACGAAGAATTAGATAAAGCATGGGAAATAATGAAGCAATTGTTCGCAAAAGAAACAGCCACAATGAAATCACCTTAGTAAAAAGGAGGATGAAGCCCATCCTCTTTTTTACGCAATTTTACTAAACAAACTATCTCCTTATCAAAACATACTCAAAAACTTCATAAAAGCACAAATTTATAATTGAAAGCGCTTTATTTATGTGTTATTCTTCAAATATCTTTAGTAAACATTTAGTCAAAAATGATGAGGAGTTTACCTATGACTACACTCAAAGATATTGCTCATGATGCAAAAGTATCCGTCTCTACTGTATCCCGTGTGTTAAATGGCGACCAAACGCTTGCCGTTTCACACGCAACAAGACAAAACATCCTCGACATAGCCAAGAAATTAAACTATACCCCAGTCAGAGCAAGAAAAGCCGATCAAGCAGAAGTTAAAAGCCCACCCGCATCCCCAGTCATCGGTGTCGTTGTCGCCCAATCCATTGACGAAGAATTAAATGATCCTTTTTTTTCATCGATTCGAAAAGGAATTGAAAAAGAATATGCCAAACAAGGTCTGTCTACTCTCCATACCTTTCGCCTAAGAAACATGGACAAAGGGGCGATACTAAAGGATATTGACGGTTTGATTGTCATTGGACGAATCAGCCCTGATACGGTTGAAAAGATGACAAACCGAATGGAACATATCGTGTTTATCAATCATTATGCGGATGAAGATTTGTATGATTGTGTACATGTGGATTTTGTCAGAGCGGCAGATCGTGCCATTCGTCATCTGCAATCTCTCGGCTATACACATCTAGGCTATATTGGCGGGAAAGAGAGGGAGCATTATTTCGAAGGAAATGCTGTGATTGAGGACGAAAGACAAACAACGTTTATCAAAAGAATGCAAGAAGCGGGAACTCTTCATATGAATGACATCCACATAGGCGAATATTCGATGCAAGAAGGCTACTCACTTATGCAAAAAGCCATTCAAAAAGGAAAGCTTCCAGAAGCCTTTTTTATCGGAAGTGATTCTATGGCAATAGGCGCTATGCGTGCGCTACATGAAGCCGGTCTTCGTGTACCTCAAGATGTCTCAATCGTGGGGTTTAATGATATCGAAGCCGCTTCCTTTTCAAGCCCGCCGCTCACAACGGTTAAAGTATATACAGAACAAATGGGGGAAGTGGGTCTAAAGCTTTTGCTTGAGCGGATAGAAGGAAGAAAGCTTCCCCTAAAAGTCGTCGTGCCAACAAAGCTCATGCAAAGAGGCAGCACATGCCCAATCCATGAAAGGGGGTGAACGAGCATTTCAGCAAACAAAAAAGAGACAAAAAAGCAGGAAGGGAGCTGCTGAGCATGATGGCCAGATCATGCTGAAAACAACGCAGTTCACCCAATTGCTCTCTTATCTCTTTGAAAAGAATAGAATTCCAGTATAATGGACTTCTTTTGTTTCCGCAACCGCATGAATTCTACCAATAATCGTCTGAATTTTCAGTAATCAAAAGGAGGAAACGATGAGTAAAAAAATTCTGATGCTGTGTGTAGCTCTAGCTTTGTCGATGATCTTGTCTGCTTGCGGCAATAACGGTGCGTCTGAAGCAAACGGGAAAGTGACCTTGACTCTATTCTCCACAATGAGTAACAGCGGGGAGAGAAAGGCATTTGAAGAAGTGATCCGTGATTTTGAAAAAGAACATCAAAACATCCGAATTGATGCCAACTTCCCTGGCAACAGCTATGAAGATATGATACGCGTCAAAATGGGCGCAAACGATATGCCAGACCTATTTGATACACACGGCTGGGCCAAGCTGCGATATAGCGAATACGTGGCTGATCTAAAGGAGATGGACTGGGTAAAACAACTCGATCCTTCACTCGATCAAATTTTAAAAGACAAAGACGGCAAAGTCTATGCCTATCCGCTGAATCAAGCAAAAGACGGACTTAGTTTTAATGCCAATCTATTAAAAGAATATGGCATAAAAGTTCCTAAAACACTGAATGAACTGAAAAGTGCTTTACAAACTGTCAAAGAAAAAAGTAAAGGGGAAGTTGTGCCGCTCTGGATCCCAGGAGGCGATAATTCAAATATTGCCCAAGTCTTTGATGAGCTGGCAACGCCTTTACTCATTACTGATAAAAAACATCAATACGGAAAAGACCTTGAAAATGGATCATTTGATTGGTCTCACTATACACCGCTTGCACAGTTTATGAAGGAGCTGAAAGATCAAGACCTTTTAAACAAAGATGTACTCACTGCGAAACTATCCCAAGCACCTGAGCTGATGGCACAAAACAAAATCGCTTTCACCTTTGTGGGAGGATCTTTAGGACCTGAGGCGACTGAACTCAATCAATCGATCAAAGTAGGCACCATGCCCGTACCAGCTATTCATGAAGGAGATGAGCAAAGCTGGATTGGCGGGGAACGCTTTACTGTTGCGGCATGGAAAGACTCAAAGCATCTAAAAGAAGCAAAACAATTCATTGACTTTCTAGCAAAGCCTGAAAACGCAAAAAAAATCGCAGAGGGCACTTCCTCTGAAACGGCTTTAAAAGAAGTCAAAGCCAAAAACTATTATTCTACATTTTACGAGCAATATGAAGATATTAAGATTGAACCATATTTTGATCGGAAATACTTACCGAGCGGCATGTGGGCTGTCATGGCAACGACCGGCCAAGAATTATTAGCAGGCTCCATCACACCGGAACAACTATCGAAGAAAATGGAAGAGGAATATAAGCGTCTGAAAAAACAATAGCAGGCTCATGCTGAAACAGGAGTGAAGCCAATGAGTGACATCACAAAAGAAAAACAGGCGGCGACATTTACCTCTTTTCCAAAACAGAAGATGAAAAATAGCCAAAATTCTTCACTTTGGTGGATGTATCTGCCTGCTGTTCTCGTTGTCAGTGCCTTTATCATTTATCCCTTTTTTAACGGGATTCAGCTTTCTTTTACAAATTGGAACGGTTTCTCACAACAGTATGAGTGGATTGGACTGGATCAATACAAACGATTGCTGCAAGATCCAACCACATGGCTTGTTGTGAAAAATACCCTTCTTTACGGCATCGGGAGCACCATCTTACAAAATATGATTGGTCTTGGATATGCACTCTTATTAAATCAAAGTTTAAAAATGAGAGCCATCACAAGAACGGTGATCTATTTACCCGTCATGATCAGCCCGATTGCTATGGGCTATATTTGGTATTTTGTCTTTGCGTACCAAGGTGGTGCTTTAAACGACGTTGTTACCTTTTTTGGATTTGATCCAATGAACGCACTTGGTAATCCGCAGCTAAACACTTGGATCATTGTGTTTGTGAATACGTATCAATTCGTCGGGATTGCCATGATCATTTATTTAGCAGGACTCCAAAGCATACCTAAAGATTATTATGAAGCAGCACAACTCGATGGCGCTTCAGGTCTTCAGCAATTTTGGCGCATCACATTACCGCTTTTAATGCCATCTATCACCATCAATGTTGTGCTCAATGTGATCGGTGGACTTAAATTATTTGATGTCATTGTCGCCCTCACTGGCGGAGGACCCGGAGATTCCTCGCAATCGATGTCGACTTTTATGTACGATTTGTATTTCAAACGGCAGGATGCAGGCTATGCAGCGACGCAAGGTGTCTTCATGGCTATTATCATCCTTGTCGTTAGTGTCACAGCGCTCATTTATTTCAAACGAAAGGAGACCGAGGTGTGATGGATAACGCCTATAAACGAAAGAAAAGATGGTACTCCTTACTCGCCCTTTTGATCACATTGCTGCACCTGATTCCATTTTATATTTTAGTCACGACCTCTCTAAAGGGGATAGGAGATTTTAGCTCAAAATGGTTGTTCCCATCAACGCTTCATTTTGAAAACTTTCTGATGGCATGGACAGATGCTCAGCTTGGCCAGTCCTTTTTGAATACAGTGATCATTACGTTCAGCTCGGCTGCCCTACTCATCATCTTTGGATCACTTGCCGCCTATCCGCTTGCAAGAAGAGGAACAAAGCTGAATCAAGCGGTGTATCTCTTATTCATTGCCATTATGGTCATACCGCCGCTCACAGCCCTTGTCCCTTTATACAAAATGGTTGTACAAATTGGCATGATGAATACTTATCAAATCGCTATTTTAAACAATGTTGCTGCTTTTTTGCCACTGACGATTTTTCTATATGCCGGTTTTATCCGGTCGACGATACCAAAGGAGCTTGAAGAAGCCGCTCGTATTGATGGCGCGGGAACACTCAGAGTCTTTTTCACCGTCGTTTTTCCGCTGCTGAAGCCGATTACCGCTTCTGTTTTAATCATTGCCTGTGTGTATATTTGGAACGACTATCAATTTGCCATCTTCTTCTTGCAAGATAAAGAGATGCATACACTTACAGTCGCCTTATCCAATTTCTTTGGTCAAAATCAACACCAGCTCCAGCTCGTTGGCGCCGCTGCTCTTATTGCGATGCTGCCAATGGTCACGATGTTTTTACTGTTGCAAAAATACTTTATTGCAGGGCTGTCTCAAGGCTCTGTTAAAGGGTAATCCAACCTTGATGTAAAAAGGAGTGTCGTCTATGTCTAAAATTACATTTATCGGTGCAGGAAGTACCGTGTTTGCTAAAAATATATTAGGAGATTGTCTGTTCGTTCCCGCACTTGCCGGCTTTGAATTTGCGTTATATGATATCGACCACAACCGGCTGAAAGAATCAGAAACGATGCTGCGTCACTTAAAAGAGAACTACGGTGCACATGTGACCATTCAGTCGTATCACAACCGGAAAGAAGCCTTAAAGAATGCGAAATATGTCATCAATGCCATCCAGGTAGGAGGCTATCAGCCAAGCACTGTTATTGATTTTGAGATTCCAAAAAAATATGGATTAAGACAAACGATTGCGGATACGGTTGGCATCGGCGGTATTTTCCGTTCACTTCGAACCATTCCCGTGATGCTGGACTTCGCAAAGGATATGGAAGAAGTATGTCCACACGCTTTATTATTAAATTACACGAATCCAATGGCCACACTGACTGGCGCTATGCTGCGTTATACTCGGGTTCAAACGGTTGGTCTTTGCCATAGCGTACAGGTGTGTACGAAAGATTTATTTCAATCACTTGAAATGGACCATGAAGGCATTGAAGAAAAAATTGCCGGCATTAATCACCTGGCATGGTTATTAGAAGTGAAACGGGACGGTCAAGACTTGTATCCAGAAATCAAAGCACGAGCAAAAGAAAAACAAAAAACGCGGCATCCAGATATGGTTCGTTTTGAACTAATGGATAAATTCGGCTACTATGTCACCGAATCCTCAGAGCACAATGCAGAATATCATCCGTATTTTATCAAATCTCGTTATCCAGAACTGATTGGACAGTTTAACATTCCGCTCGATGAATACCCAAGACGCTGCGAGGAACAAATCAACAATTGGAATACGATGAAACATGACCTTGTGGGAAACACACAAATCACGCATACGCGCTCTAAAGAATATGGTTCACGTATCATTGAAGCGATTGAAACGAACGTTCCCTTTAAATTTGGTGGAAATGTACTGAACACAGGAGGACTCATTCACAACCTTCCTGAAAAAGCCTGTGTGGAAGTGCCATGTGTTGCAGACCGGAGCGGTATCATGCCATGTTATATCGGAGAGATACCTGAACAATTGGCTGGACTCAACCGGACCAATATCAGCTCACAGCTCATGACGATTGAAGCTGCAATCAGCGGCAAAAAAGAACACATTTACCAAGCAGCATTATTAGACCCGCATACAAGTGCTGAATTATCAATTGATGACACCATCAAACTATGTAATGAATTAATTGAAGCACACGGGGAGATGCTCCCGGCTTATACAGAGCCGAGTCAATACGCAATTTCTTCTAAATAACTAACATAAACAGTCTTAGCCTGATGCACTTGGCATCAGGTTTTTTTAGATCAACAAACTGGTCATTGACTGAAAGCGTTTTTAATATTATGATTTTTCTAAAGTTAACCAACAGTTAACCAAAAATACATCATCAATTAGTTAACATGATCATGCCACATGACATACAGACAAAACGACCTAAAAGGAGGACAGATCTTCGGAACCAAAAGAGCTAGAAGGTATAGACTTCACATGTTTTATCAGAACGTAAAGCAAAACTGTGGTTTCATTTGACAAAGAGTGTATACAGATGAAGGCTCCTTAGATGAGACAATGACGATAAATCAACACACGATTGCATCACAATCCAAACAAAGAGGAGAGAGGGAACATGACCAAAACAGATGTACAAACGTTGAAAAATTATATTGGCGGACAATGGGTGGACGCCGAAACGAACCAAACGGAAGCTGTTTATAATCCAGCTACTGGCGAAATCATCGCAGAAGTACCACTTTCAACAAAAACGGATGTAGAACATGCAGTCCAGGCAGCACAAGAAGCGTTCACCACTTGGTCTAAAACAGCTGTTCCCCGGCGCGCACGTATATTATTTAAATACCAACAGTTACTCGTTGAGAAATGGGATGAGTTAGCTGAACTCGTCACGCTGGAAAACGGAAAAAGTGTAACAGAAGCAAAAGGAGAGGTGCAGCGAGGAATTGAATGTGTGGAATTTGCCGCTGGTGCACCAACCTTAATGATGGGGAAACAACTGCCTGATATTGCGACTGGTCTAGAGTCTGGCATGTACCGCTACCCAATTGGCGTCATCGGCGGCATTACCCCGTTTAACTTTCCGATGATGGTCCCATGCTGGATGTTCCCGCTTGCCATCGCTTGCGGAAATACATTTGTTTTAAAGCCTTCAGAACGGACGCCAATCCTTGCTGCACGGTTAGCAGAACTATTTGAAGAAGCGGGACTTCCAAAAGGTGTGCTCAACATTGTCAATGGCGCTCACGATGTAGTAAACGGTCTTCTTGAACATGAAAAGGTAAAAGCCATTTCGTTTGTCGGCTCTCAGCCAGTCGCAGAATACGTCTATAAAAAAGGGACATCACATGGTAAACGTGTACAAGCACTTGCCGGTGCAAAAAATCACTCTATCGTCTTGAAAGATGCTGATTTAGAATCAGCCACAAAACAAATCATTGGCGCTGCTTTTGGATCAGCAGGTGAACGCTGCATGGCAGCAGCCGTTGTCGCAGTGGAAGAAGACGTGGCGGACGACTTGATTCAACAATTGGTCGATGAATCCAACCAGCTTGTCATCGGAAACGGAATAAATAAAGATGTCTTTCTCGGACCAGTCATTCGGAAAGAGCATAAAGAACGAACTCTTCAATATATTCAATCAGGAATTGAAGAAGGCGCAAGCCTGATTCGTGATGGCAGACAAGATAACGAAACAAATGGAGAAGGGTATTTTGTCGGACCAACGATCTTTGATCATGTCACAAATCAAATGAAAATCTGGCAGGACGAGATTTTTGCCCCAGTCTTATCCATTGTCCGTGTCTCATCACTCGCAGAAGCAATCGACCTGTCCAATCAATCAAAATTCGCAAACGGTGCCTGCCTATACACAGACAGCGCTTCAAGCATAAGAGAATTTCGTGAAAACATCGAAGCCGGCATGTTAGGCATTAACATTGGTGTTCCTGCTCCAATGGCTTTCTTCCCATTTTCTGGCTGGAAAGATTCCTTCTACGGAGACTTGCACGCCAATGGAACAGACGGAGTAGAGTTTTACACGAGAAAGAAAATGGTGACCGCTCGTTATATGTAGTCTACATTTATTGAACATTGAGGAAGAATGCAGCTCCATCATGGAGACTGCATTTTTTTGTTGTCTTCTAGTTAAAAAGTAAGGGTTTTCATTGCACTCTTTACAGGGATTCGCAGGGAGAAATCATTCTTTGTATTCATTCTTCATCACGAAACATCAACATAATTTGAAATTGGGCCTAAACCCCAATATCAGGAAGATGAAAACAGGAGGAAATGACACGATGAGGACGAGGATGAAGTGTAGCGTTTGTTTATTGATCTTCACTTTGGTACTGAGTTGTTTGCCGGTATATGAAGCGAATGCGGCAAGCACTCCTATTGCCAAGCAAGTAGGAAATGCAAACCCGCTCATTGATCATCACTTAGGAGCAGACCCGTTTGCGCTTACCTATAACGGAAGAGTGTACCTTTATATGTCGAGTGATGACTATGAATATCAAAGCAACGGAACGATTAAGGACAATTCATTTGCAAATCTGAATAGAGTATTCGTCATCTCTTCGGCGGATATGGTCAACTGGACCGATCACGGAGCGATTCCAGTAGCGGGGGCAAATGGGGCAAATGGCGGCAGAGGCATTGCCAAATGGGCAGGCG
The DNA here is from genome assembly GCF_020165935.1 of Bacillus sp. RAR_M1_44. NCBI lineage: Bacteria > Bacillati > Bacillota > Bacilli > Caryophanales > Bacillaceae > Bacillus > Bacillus sp. RAR_M1_44. The sequence continues at coordinate 73,945 of NZ_JAIUKX010000005.1, read as the reverse complement.
CATCATGGGCCCCATCAGCAGCGGTAAAGAAGATCAACGGAAAGGATAAATTTTTCCTTTATTTCGCTAACAGCGGCGGAGGGATTGGAGTCCTTACAGCAGACAGCCCGATCGGCCCATGGACTGATCCGATTGGGAAACCACTCGTTACGCCAAGTACACCTGGCATGTCCGGAGTTGTATGGCTTTTTGATCCGGCCGTATTTGTAGATGATGACGGTACTGGCTATCTATATGCCGGCGGAGGTGTTCCAGGCGGTTCCAATCCAACGCAGGGACAATGGGCAAATCCTAAAACAGCAAGAGTCCTGAAGCTAGGTGCTGATATGACAAGTGTGGCCAGTAGCGCATCCACCATTGATGCTCCTTTTATGTTTGAAGACTCAGGGATGCATAAGTATAACGGTACCTATTACTATTCCTATTGCATCAATTTTGGCGGCTCACATCCTGCTGATAAACCACCCGGTGAAATCGGCTATATGACGAGTTCAAGCCCGATGGGACCCTTCACGTATAAAGGACACTTTCTGAAAAATCCGGGTGCTTTTTTTGGTGGCGGCGGTAACAACCATCATGCGGTGTTCAATTTTAAAAACGAGTGGTATGTCGTGTATCATACGCAAACCGTTAGCTCTGCATTATACGGAAGCGGCAAAGGCTATCGCTCTCCACATATTAACAAGCTTGTGCATAATGCAGATGGCTCCCTTCGAGAAGTAGCAGCCAATTATGAAGGGGTGAAACAGCTATCTAATCTGAATCCATATCAACGTGTTGAAGCTGAAACATTCGCATGGAATGGACGCATTTTGACAGAAGCCTCGTCAGCACCAGGAGGACCAGTGAATAACCAGCATGTCACCAATATTCAAAATGGCGATTGGGTGGCTTTAGGGAATGTAGACTTTGGTTCAAATGGCGCTAGAACATTTAAAGCCAATGTCGCATCGACAGTAGGCGGGAAAATAGAAGTACGACTTGGAAGCGCGAACGGCAGACTGGTCGGTACACTGAATGTACCTTCCACCGGTGGAACACAAAACTGGCGGGAAATAGAAACAGCGATTAACGGCGCATCCGGTGTGCACAACGTATTTTTTGTCTTTACCGGAACAGGCGGGGGAAATCTATTCCAATTTGATTCTTGGCAGTTTACTCAAAGGTAGCGAATAAAGGTGCTTAAATGTTTGATAGAGGAGTGGGGAATTTGATGTCATGTATAAAAAAACCAATGCTTGCTTTATTGGTGTGTTTCACCATGCTGTCTGTCATGTTCATAGGACCTGGAGTAGCTGAAGTATCAGCAGCTGACGCAAACATTAACCTTAATGCAGAAAGACAAGTGATTCGTGGTTTTGGCGGAATGAACCATCCAGCTTGGATTGGTGATTTGACAGCGCCACAAAGGGAGACTGCCTTTGGCAATGGACAAAATCAGTTAGGGTTTTCCATTCTTAGAATTTATGTAGACGAAAACAGAAACAATTGGAGCAGAGAAGTCGCGACGGCCAAACGAGCGATCGAGCATGGTGCTCTAGTGATTGCTTCCCCTTGGAATCCTCCAAGCAGTATGGTTGAAACATTTAACCGGAATGGATCACCTGCCAAGCGGCTTAAATACAATCAATACGCAGCATATGCTCAGCATCTGAATGATTTTGTCACTTACATGAAAAATAACGGAGTCAATCTTTATGCCATTTCTGTACAAAACGAGCCTGATTATGCGCATGAATGGACATGGTGGACACCTCAGGAAATCCTGCGATTCATGAGAGAAAATGCCGGCTCCATTAATGCACGTGTGATTGCACCAGAATCGTTTCAATATCTTAAGAATATCTCAGATCCTATCTTAAACGATCCACAGGCGCTAAGGAATATGGACATTCTCGGCGCTCATCTATACGGCACCCAAATTAGCCAGCTTCCGTACCCTCTTTTCAAACAAAAAGGGGCAGGGAAAGAGCTATGGATGACAGAGGTCTACTATCCGAATAGTGATAACAATTCAGCGGACCGCTGGCCTGAAGCATTAGGGGTATCAGAGCATATTCACCATTCAATGGTGGAAGGGGACTTTCAGGCGTATGTGTGGTGGTACATCCGGAGATCATACGGTCCTATGAAAGAAGATGGAATGATTAGCAAGCGCGGATACAACATGGCGCATTTCTCCAAGTTTGTGCGACCAGGTTTCGTCAGAATTGATGCAACGAAAAGCCCTGAACCAAATGTTTTCGTCTCAGCCTACAAAGGAAACAATCAGGTCGTCATTGTGGCGATTAATAAAAGCAATGCAGGGGTCAATCAACACTTCGTCGTGCAAAATGGCTCCGTTTCTCAGGCGTCTAGATGGGTGACGAGCGGCAGCAGCAACCTTCAACCTGGAACTGACTTAAACATATCAGGAAATCAATTTTGGGCTCATCTCCCGGCTCAAAGTGTGACAACATTTGTGGTCAAACGCTAAAGAAACACGAAAAGCCAATTTTCTCATTAAAAAAGAAAATTGGCTTTTTTCTGTGTAAATAGAAAGTTGATTTTTCACGACGTCAACACTTTGGGTATAATAATAACAATGACTTCAGGAGAGTGATCATCATGCCAAAGGTTCAAAGCAAAGTATTGATTATAGATGACGAAAAAGAAATTTTAGAATTAATCCATACCGTATTAACAAGAGAAGGCATTGACCAGGTGTTAACAGCTTCAACTGCCCGTGATGGGCTCACGCAATTTCATCAAGAACAACCAGATCTCGTCATATTGGATATTATGCTGCCAGACGGTGAAGGCTACGATATTTGCAAACAAATCAGAGATGTTTCGCATGTTCCGATTATTTTTTTATCAGCAAAGGGAGAGGAATCAGACAAAATTGTAGGACTTGCCATTGGCGGCGATGATTACATTACAAAACCGTTTAGTCCAAAAGAAGTCGCCTACCGGGTAAAAGCCCAGCTAAGACGGTCATCATACGTACAGCCTTCTCAAGCGGAGCCCGTGATCAAAAAAGGACCATTTGAGTTAAACGAGCAGCAAGCCGAACTGACGAAAAACGGTGCGGCAATTGAACTCACACCGAAAGAACTTATGTTGATGACTTATTTCTTGCAGCATCCGAATCGCGTCATCAGTAAAGAAACGCTTTATCAAACGGTTTGGGGAGAGGATTTCTTCGGTTCTGATAATACGGTAATGGTTCATATACGAAGACTGCGGGAAAAAATAGAACATTCCCCATCTACACCAGAATTTCTCGTGACGGTCAAAGGACTTGGCTATAAATTTGTTGTAAAGGATGCGTAAAGATGAAATGGCGATTAACAGGCAGATACATGGTCTCTGTCATTATCGTGACCATTATCACGGTCTTTATTAACTTATTTGGATTCATGATAGGGCTTGTACTACAAGCAAGCAGTCAGCAAAACGAAGAAAATACGCCGGAAACCTTCACAAGAACATTTGAACAATACATCACCTTGTCTAATCAAAATATCACTGTGAGTAAAGAAGGACAGCAAGCCTTAAAACAACAAAATGCGTGGATTCAAATATTAGACGAAAATGGACAAGACGTCTATCATGCACTAGCACCTAAAGGCATAAAGAGCAAATACACACCTATAGAAATTGTAAACTTACATAAATATAAAGATAAGCAATTGATGTCGACGATCTATGCTGGAGGGAAAAATGGAAAGGGTAAGGAATACAGCTACTTCATCGGATTTAAGGACCCTTCCATCGGAAAATATTTATTTTCTTTTGATACGAAAGAATTAATATCGCAATTCAATATCGGGACGATGATTTTATTATCGATTGATGCCATCATTGCCTTATTCATTGGATACTTATTCAGCCGGCAACTCATCAAACCGCTCGGCCGTGCCATTTATGGCATCCAGAGGCTCGCAAACGGAGATTATACGACGAAGCTGCCAACGAAGGGGATATATAAAGATGTGTTCTATAATGTCAATCACTTATCAGAGCAGCTCGCTTCAAGCCAAAAAGAAAAAGACAAATTAGAGCAAATGCGAGAAGAGTGGATCAGTCATATTTCTCATGATATTAAAACACCATTATCCTCTATTCAAGGCTATGCAGAAATCATAAAAGATCCAAATTATCCTCTTTCAAATCAAGACATTAGACATTATGCCAGCATCATAGAGAATAAATCATTGTACATCAAAGATGTGATGGAGGATCTCAATTTAACAACAAGGCTGAAAAATAACGACGTGATGTTGCATAAAGAACTGGTGAACATTGTGCCATTGCTGCGTGAAACGTTAATTGATATCCTCAACGATTCGAGATATGCAGATCAGACCATTGAGCTGCAAACGAATGTAGACAAGCTTATGCTAAATATTGATACGATCCTCATACGAAGAGCGGTCACCAATCTCATTTTAAATGCCCTTGTTCACAATGATGCTGATGTGAAAATCATTGTACAGCTTGAACAAAAAGAACATACCCACATCACCATTCAAGACAACGGCAAAGGAATTGAAGAGGCAGAGCTAGAAAAAGTGTTTGACCGCTACTATAGAGGGACGAATACTGGAGGGACACATGCAGGCTCAGGCCTTGGAATGGCGATTGCAAAAGATATCATCCAAAAACACGGGGGAGATATTACAATACAAAGTATGATAGGAGAAGGAACAACGATTGATATCCAATTACCCGCTTAAACGGACATACAAAAAAACGGTTCTGCTCAATCACAGAACCGTTTTTTCTAACTCTTATTCTGAAAACACTTTTATGCCTTTCACAATGTTCCAAATGAAGAAGTAGATCGCCACAAGGAATGTCACAGCATACGTTGCAATTAAGAACGGACCAGCATGACTGATATCGTTCATGCCAAGTATACCTGAACCGGCAATACCAAGACCGAAAATCAAATAAGGAATAATATGTGTCCATAGTGATTTTTTCGCATGGTATTTCACTTCGTCTTTTCCTAAGAAATAAACGATAATCGGAAATAGAAACGGTGCAAAAAAGATACTGAAGTAACATAATGAAGACAAAATTTTATTTTCTCTCAAAGCTTTTCACCTCTATGATTGATTTAGAAGAGGGGACCATTTGACTCATCCCTCAATTCCTTACAAACCCATTGTACAACCTCAACCTTAACTTGTATTAATCCGAACCTTACAGCAACCTTAAATATGTTAAACTTTAAAAAGACAAGGAAAGATAAAATGATTCTGGGTATTTCAATCTATTTTTTCAGAAAAAAATAGTTGACTTTGGTCATTCCTCTATTTAAAATAAAGTCGAAACCGATGCAGGAGTGTTACTGATATGATCAGGCACCACCAAGTCAGGTAAACAGATTGTACATTTGTACGTTGTTTGCTGAGATTTTGGTGTTTTTTTATGCTTTTTTTAGCATTTTAGGTAAGGTGGGATGAGGATGTTCACCGTCGTTAAAGTTTTAAATAATAATATCGTATTAGCTCTAACAGAGGCTCAAAATGAAGTCGTTGTGTTTGGAACAGGAATAGGTTTTAAAAAGAAGAAAGGTGATACACTTGATGAGAGCGCTGTCAGTAAGACATTTTATTCTGATCAGACGTCTCCATTAGAATCTCAACTTGCCGCTATCCCAACTGATATCCTTTTATTAACTGAAAAAATCATTCGCGTAGGCGAAGAGATGTTGAATAAGAAGTTAGGTTCCAGCGCGCTCTTTTCGCTATCCGATCATCTCACCTTCGCTATTCAAAGGCACGAAGAAAAAATGGCGTATGAAAACCCCATTGTGTGGGAAATTCCACATCTCTATTTTCAAGAATATCAAGTCGGGAAAAAAGCACTGACAATTATTCAAAAGATGATGGGCATTTCTTTTGAAGATACTGAAGCTTCACTCATTGCCCTGCATTTTGTAAACGCTCAAATAGATGGTCAGTCTATGGGAGACACCATTAAGATGACTCACCTGACGAAAGAAATCGTCAAAATCATTCAAAATATTTTCGAGATGATATTGGATAAATCATCCATTAATTATTCGAGGTTTATTACCCACTTGAGATATTTTATTGTCAGGCAGGAAACCAACCAACCACCGCAGCAGATGGATGACTCGTTAAAAGAATTAATACAGGATCGTTATATGAAGAGTTATGCCTGCGGATTGATCATCAAAGAAATGTTAAAACGAGAATTCAATTGGAATGTGACAGAAGACGAACTTGTTTTTTTAGTCATCCATATTGAGAGAATCACAAAGGAACACCAAAAAAATAAATGATTTCTTTTAGGCGTGTTATGAAAAAGCATTAACCTAAACAAATCTCCATGAGAAAGAATGATCTTTTCTATGGTGGATTTTGTTTAGGTTTTTTTTGTGAAAATGAAGGGGTGAAAGCATGGAAAACAAAGAATTGGCTGGAAAAATTGTGAAATTAATTGGTGGAACCGAAAATATATCTCAAAGTTGGCATTGTATCACACGGCTAAGATTTAATCTCAACGATGAAAGTCAGGTAAAAGTAGATGAGCTGAAAACATTAGATGGTGTTTTAGGTGCTCAATTCCAAAGTGGACAGTTCCAAGTCATTATTGGAGCAAAGGTAGCAGAGGTTTATGAGGAAATCGATCATCTGGCCGGTCATAGTAGCAATGATTCTGCTCCTGTTAAAAACACGTCAAAGATGAACCCAATTGAAGTCGTATTCGATGTGATCAGCGGGATTTTCACACCTATTTTGCCAGCGATTGTTGGTAGTGGATTGATCAAAGGAATCATGGCACTGTTCGTTAGCTTAGGGTGGCTGACGGAGACAAGTTCTACCTATCAAGTACTTCAAATTTTTTCAAATGCTGTCTTTTACTTTTTACCTTTCCTCATTGCTTATTCGGCAGCGAAGAAATTTAAAACGCGAGAATCTCTTGCGCTCGCATTAGCAGGGATTTTACTATATCCAACGATGATCGAAGGTGCAGCAAAAGGAGCAGACCCGTTAAGTTTTTTAGGGTTAAGTATTCCACTAAATAATTACACATCTTCTGTATTACCAATTATATTAGGTGTGCTATTACTAAGTTTTGTCGATAAGTGGATAACAAAAGCGATCCCAAAATCCTTAAGTATCGTATTTACACCGGTACTGAGCCTGATGATCACGGCTCCTCTTACACTGGCTTTTATCGCTCCTATTGGGAACGTTTCTGGGCAATATTTAGAAATCTTTTTCACTTCATTGTTCAATTTCGCTGGTCCGATTGCCGGTTTATTAATGGGGGGCCTTATGCCACTCATTGTGTTAACTGGAATGCATTACGCATTCTTCCCAAGCACGTTAGCCAGCTTTGAAAAAGTGGGTTACGATATCATGCTGCTTCCAATGAATTTCATTGCGAATATGGCACAAGCAGGCGCTGTGTTAGGTGTCATCATCCGCACCAAGCGGGTAGAAACAAGGTCTTTAGCGCTTTCAACATTGCTTCCTAGTTTCTTCGGGATCACAGAACCAGCCATTTATGGAGTCACACTTAGACTAAAAAAACCTTTTTATGCTTCATTAATTGGCGGCGCAGTCGGTGGATGTTTTTACGGTTTATTTTCAGTTAAAACGACAGCCTTTTCGATCCCAGGCATTACTTCACTGCCAACTTACATTATGAAAGGGACAAATAATTTTCAGCTGGCTCTGATTGGAATCGCCCTTAGCTTCATCGTGTCACTTCTCATCACCATTCTCCTTGGATTTCAGGAGTCTGTAACGGCTTTTAACGAGCAAGCTGCAGAAAAGCCAAATCACACTGAGAGTACAGAGAATCAACAAATGTCTAAGCAAACAAACCCTTATGAAGTTCAAGCACCTATGAGTGGAAAGGTCATTCCTTTATCTGAAGTGAATGATTCCGTGTTCTCAAGTGAAATGATGGGGAAGGGAGTCGCAATTTTGCCTGATAAGGGGGTGGTACAAGCACCGTTCTCAGGAAAAGTAGTGACTGTTACACCTACTAAACATGCCATCGGACTCGTTTCAGATGATGGGATTGAATTATTGATCCACGTGGGGATTGATACGGTCAGCCTAAACGGCCAATTCCTTGATGTACTGGTAAAAGAGGGCGATAAGATAAAGACGGGGGATCATTTATTATCGTTTGATATAGAAGGAATTCAATCAAACCATTTAGATGTAGTGACACCTATTATCGTCACAAATTCAACGCAATATCTTGATGTGATTCATACAGGTGACGCTCATGTCACCGCAGGTCAAAATAAGCTCTTAATGCTTATTCACTAATATAAAGAGAAGGGATGATTGAAATGAAAGAATTAAAAAAAGGATTTTCAGATGATTTTTTATGGGGTGGCGCAACTGCTGCCAATCAAATAGAGGGCGCATACTTAGAAGGTGGCAAGGGCCTGTCGACGTCAGACTTTGCTGCATATAAAGATCCTTATGAAAAAGGAAAAGTGAACAACTTTACTTTCGATGTGAGTTCAGCTGAATTAACAAGATACAAGGAACAACCCGATGAATTTGATTTTCCGAAAAGACGCGGAATCGATTTTTACCATCGATATGAAGAGGATATTGCACTATTTGCAGAGATGGGCTTTAAAGTGTTTCGCTTGTCTATTTCATGGGCAAGAATCTTTCCAACTGGTTTAGAAGACAAGCCGAACGAAGAAGGATTGGCTTTTTACGATAACGTATTTGATGAGTGTGCGAAATATGGAATTGAACCGCTAGTCACGATGTCTCATTACGAAATGCCGATTACTTTAACAGAGAAATATAATGGCTGGATGAGTAGAGAGCTTGTCCCGTTGTTTGAAAAATATGCCCGTGCCATTTTAGAAAGATATAAAAATAAAGTGAAGTATTGGATTACATTCAATGAAATGAATATGAACCTCAACAGCCTTTACACCGGTGCTGGAATTTTAGAGGACCTAGTAGACCATAAATTACAGGCTGCGTATCAAGCATCACATCACCAATTTATCGCCAGCGCTCTCACAGTGAAGGCTGCAAAAGAAATCATTCCAAATGTCCAAATTGGCTGTATGATAAACCAAATTGAAGCCTATGCAAAAACAACGAAACCAGAGGACCAGCTGCAAGCGGTAAAATCGAACCAATTGAATATGTTCTATCCGGATGTTCAAGCTAGAGGTGAATATCCAACATACATGGTGAAATATTTTGCTGACAACGACATCAAACTTGATATCGAAGAGCAGGATGAGCAAATTTTGAAAGAGGGCATCGTTGATTTTGTGGCGATCAGCTACTATATGTCCCACGTAGCAGAAGCGCGAGAAGATGCAGCAGAGCTAGCGGGTACATTTGATAGTCCAATTAAAAATGAGCATTTGGAGTTATCACAATGGGATTGGCCAATTGATCCAATGGGGCTGCGCATTTCATTAATTAAACTGTATGACAGATACCAAAAACCTTTATTTGTTTGTGAAAACGGACTTGGCGCAAGAGATACATTGACACCAGACAGAGAAATTCACGACGATTATCGAATTGATTATTTAAAACAACATATTGAACAGATGAAAGAAGCAGTCAAAGAAGGTGTCGACTTAATGGGGTATACACCATGGGGTTGTATTGACTTAATTAGCTGCGGAACATCTCAAATGAGTAAACGCTATGGTTTGATCTATGTAGATCAAGACGACAGAGGGAATGGGACATTAAATCGTTACAAAAAAGATTCCTTCTACTGGTACAAAAAAGTGATTGAAACAAATGGGGAAGATTTATCATAATCCAGATGGAATGATGATGACACCATTGCATCCGCCTTATTTGGCCGGGTGCGATGGTGTTTTTTTGTTTACCCAAAAAGTAACCTCAATTATGTCATAGCAAGCACTAGAGATCTCTTTGCTACAATCATTTGATAACAAAAGTTGGCCGAAAAATGTTTCACCTTGACCTTGAAGTATAGTTCAACCTTTATAATGTACATATAGTAAAAAAAATAATAAAAAAGGAGTAACGATGGAGTTGATGACTAGAGGAGAACTTGCCAAAAAAACAGGAGTAAGTCCTGCCGCAATTCGTTACTATGAAGAGCACAACATATTACCTGCTCCAAGACGACGTTCAAACGGTTACAGATTCTATACAGACGACTATGTTGTGAAAATTCAATTGATCAAAGATGCGAAAACGCTCGGTTATTCATTAAAAGAAATAGCTGAAATTATGGACATGCTAAGTCAAGACATAGACCTTGATACCCTAAGACAAATTGTCCATCTTAAACATGAAGAAATTGAAAAGAAAATTAAAAGCCTTCGTCTCATTCAAGACCTTTTATCTAACTTATTAAAAACCCCTGAGAAAAAAGTACAAGTCTACCTGGAATCATTTCGTGTTCCGAAGCAGGATGATCAATAAACCTATTGGGTGAAGGAGAGAAAAAAATGAGTGTAGAAATGTATCATGGTGAACGTTCTAAAGAAAGTATTCAATTTGAAACATTATTCGCTTCGCAAAGTAATAAAGAGAGTTTTTCCAGTATCGAACAGACAAAAAAATTTCTTGAGCAAAAAGGAAATGAAAATACACAGCCTTATGCCATTGGGGAGGGTGTGAAGTTAATCAGTGAGGTACAAGAGCAGACTTTCGAAGGCATGCAAGTTTTCACATTGAATGAACAATCATCACAAAATCAAAAAGTCATTCTCTATCTACATGGTGGCGCGTGGACAAATCAGCCTTTGAATGTCCATTGGTGGTTCATGGATAAAATGGCGCAATCACTAGGTGCGAAAGTAGTCGCTCCTATTTACCCAAAAGTACCTCATTATAGCAACCAGGATACATATCCGAAAATGCTTAACCTATATAAAGACCTTCTGAAAACTGCCGGAAGTGCCAATCAATTGACGATCATGGGAGATTCAGCTGGCGGAAACATCTCACTTGGTCTTGCGCATCTTTTAAAGAAGGAAGATCTGCCGCAGCCAAAGGATATCGTGTTACTATCTGCGTGTGTTGATATGAGTATGAGCAACCCTCTCATTTTTGAATATGCAAAAAAGGACCCGATTCTAGGTCATGAAGGAATGGAAGTCATCACAAAATTGTGGGCAGCTGATCAAAGTCTCACAGATCCATTGATCAGTCCCATATACGGCGACTTCAAAGGACTAGCGAAGATCACTCATTTCATTGGAACACATGATATGTTATATCCAGATGCCATCAAGCTTGATGAAAAATTAACAGCACAAGGAATAGACATCAAAACCTTTGTTTATCCTGAAATGCTGCATGTGTTTGTTGTCATGCCAATTCCAGAAGCGGCAGATGCTCTGAAGAAAATCATTCAAGTGATCAATCGTTAGGCATTCAGTTCACACGTAGAAAGGGTACATGTTCTGATGTAAATAAGGGAAAAGGTTGCTTACTTGAAAGCAGCTTTTTTCAATAGATTAAACGGTCTTTTGGCTGGTTAGTAAAGGAGAGTGAAGTTCAGTTCATCACCTCATGTTTGGTATAATACATACGAGCAGTGAGGCGAAAGGGGAAACGCGATGAAAACGTTTGATCTATCACAAGATGATATCGAATTAATAGACGAAGCAAAAAAGAGGATTATCAGTCTTTATGAAGATGACAAGCATCATGTAGGGGCAGCGATCCGCATGAAAACAGGAGAAATCATATCAGCTGTCCATATAGAAGCCTATATCGGACGGGTAACTGTTTGTGCAGAAGCCATTGCGATTGGCAGCGCTTTATCGAATGGATACAAAGATTTTGATACAATTGTTGCAGTGAGACACCCTTATTCAGATGAAAAAGATAGAAGAATTAGGGTAGTCAGCCCTTGTGGCATCTGCCGAGAGCTCATTTCAGACTTTGGACCAACGTGTTTTGTCATCCTTGATATGGATGGGGAGCTGGTCAAGGTGAAAATCGAAGAACTCATTCCGCTCAAATATACTCGAAACTGATGTACCAGACTCAAGTCTTCTCATCGCTATCACCCTATCATTTCTTTAGAAATTTTCACAGTCATGATGTCCATTCAGCAAGTTCATTTTCTCTTAGCGCTTGTCTTTGACTCAAGATTATATCACAAAACAATATGCGTTTAATGGACCTTTTGTGATACGAGGAATCAAAGATTTTCGCATTGATGTCTATTATGCCAAAGCTAGTGATTCGTTTAGAGTGCATATCGTGATATATTTCAGCAGTCTCTTTGTTTTGGATAAATAGATTCCCTGGTAAATCACAAAAACCTAAACACATCTCCATTGTTATAATGGTGGATATTTGTTTAGGTTTTTTAGCGATTGAATTGCTTTCGAAGCACTAGGCATGAGACCGCAAATACTGCGAAAGCGCCCGCTGATCCAGCAGCAAACACCAGCTCAGTTTGCTCTGGTTTGACTTTGAATAACAAAGGGATAGAAAGAATAAGTGCGGCACCACTAAAGCCTAATCCTAATATCAACATAGCCAATAATTTATTCATAGAAACACCTCTTACACTTAGAGTGAGAACAATGTAAACCTTTTAAAACCTTCCTAGATGGAGTGTATCATATGATGGCAGGCGATTGGTTTCTTATCATTAAAACACAATCGTGAAACAAACATTTTTAACGAACGATGTTCGTTAAAATATAAATGAAATGTAATATAAAACGATTTCCACAAAGGGATGAGGAAATGCAGAAGATGACGTCATTATCTAAGAATCAAAAGCAAATCGCTATCATCGGAGGAGGACCTGGGGGACTAACACTTGCCTTAATTTTGCAAAATTACGGTATACAAACAACCATTTATGAACGAGAGATGCATGACAAGAGCCTTGAACGAGGCGGCTCACTGGATATTCACGAAGAAACAGGTCAAAAAGCCTTAAAAGAAGCAGGAGTTTATGAGAAATTTCAAAAGAACGCCCGCTATGAAGGGGAAGATTTCCGATTACTTGATAAATCAGGAAGAATTTATTTAGATGAAGAAACGGAATCAGATCAAACAGGTACTCGCCCGGAAATTGATCGTGGTGTGTTATGTGAACTACTGTTAGTACAAATTAATGCTAAAAATATCAAATATGGTTATAAACTAGAAAGGTGCGTTTCATTAGAAAACGGCATGACGGAGCTTCATTTTGAAAACGGAGTTGTCGAAACAGTTGACCTTTTGATTGGGGCTGATGGTGCTTTTTCTCGTGTGCGTCCTCTGTTAACAGATATTGAGATTGAATACTCTGGGCTCACGATGCTAGAACTGAATGTCTTAAGAGTAGAGGAGAACCACCCTGATTTAGCTGCATTTAATAAACGAGGTAAGATGTTTGCTTTGGCAGACCACAAAGGACTGATTGGGCAGTTAAACGGAGATGGCCGAATCAAAGTGTATGCAAGCCTTATGGTAGAACGCAACTGGATCGAGACTTGTGGTATACCGTTTCATCAAGCGAAAGAAGCAAAAGAACAATTATTAGCGTTATTTAGTGATTGGGATGATCAGCTGAAAAATTATATTCGTTATGCAGAAGATGCCATCATTCCAAGACGGATTTATACGCTTCCTGTCGGTTTCAAATGGAATCGTCATAAAGGAGTAACGCTTATCGGTGATGCAGCTCACGTCATGTCGCCATTCGCAGGCGAGGGTGTGAACATGGCGATGTTTGATGCAAGGGAGCTAGCACTTGCTATTGTCCGGCATCCTCATCATTTTGAAAAGGCGATTGAAGAATACGAAGACATGATGTACGAATATTCATCGAAAAAAGCTAATGAATCGGAGAATAGTTTAAAACTGTGTTTTTCAAAAGACGCTGCGGTCAAGCTTGCAGATATGATGAATTCTTTTCAAAAGGATGATGATTGATGCTCAATTTACTATTTTACTTTGACATGTTATAAAGAGAGTATGAACAATTCAAATCGTCGTATGATCAGTCGCCGGTCTCGGCCGGCTAAAGAACCCTTAAGCCGTGAGCTTATTGTGAAAACGGCCTATGAGCTTCTTAAGGAGCATGGGATAGAGGGCATGAGTATGCGTAAGGTGGCTAAAGCACTCGATACGGGACCTGCATCCTTGTATGTCTACGTGAACAATGTTCAAGAACTCAGTGCTTACGTATTGGATTATGGTCTCGGACAAATGGTTTATCCAGAGTCAGAGGATGGCACATGGAAAGAACAGTTATTCGACATATTGCATACTTATTTCCTCCTGCTATTCGAAAAACCTGGTCTCGCTGAAATTTCTCTTTCCACCATTCCACAAGGAACGAACTTTCTTCAGTTGACCGAACGTATTCTCGCTGCATTGCATGAAGGCGGGATCAAATCTACATCTGCAGCATGGGGAGTAGACCTATTGCTGTTATACGTATCTTCTGTAGCATACGAAAAGGTCTCTTGGAAGAAACAAGGCTCTTCACAGATTTCAGACGCAAAAAAAGCATTTCTTCAAGCAGAAAAAACGCAGTTTCCTTTCATTCATCGTGTAAAAGAAGAAATGTTTGCAGGTGATACCGTATCAATGGAACGGTTCCGATGGGGAATTGACGTCATTTTGTATGGCATCCAGCAGGAAGACAATTAGAAAGGAGCACAAGCAAAAAGCAGTCAATGGCTGCTTTTTTTATATGATGATTTTCATATTTGTGATCTTATGAGCATTACAATATATAAATAAATCTATATATTGTTTTTATATATAAAAAATTATATAATCTAGTGGAATAAAAAAATGAGGTGCTTAGGCATGGAACATATTAAAAAGTTATTAGAGAGTTATATTCCTTTAGCAAAATCTACTGCAAAAATGTTTGGACCAAATTGTGAAGTGGTGATTCATGATTTAACGAATCCTCAAGCATCTGTCATGTTTACAGTAAATAACCATGTGACAGGAAGAGAAATCGGCCAATCATTTGATCATCTAGTCAAGACTGTATTACAATCAGAAGATTTTAAAGAAGATTATTTGGCTGGTTATACATTTGTAACAGAAGATAAGCGTACGATTCGTTCTTCGACTTCATTAATACGTGATTCAAAGCAAAAAGTGATCGGAGCTTTCTGTATCAATTTTGATGTTGAAGCACTGAATCAAATGCAGCAATTTATGGATACTTTTCTTTCTACACAAGTGGAAGCTCAAGAAAAAGAAACAACATCAAATGATGATCTTGAAAATGTGGAAGAAATCGTCGATCAATTGATTCAACAAATCATTCAAAACAGTGTTCATCCAGTTATGAAACGTCATGAAAAAATTGAACTAATCAAATTTATGGATGAAAAGGGCATTTTTTTAATGAAAGGATCTGTTGAGAAGGTCGCATCTATGTTAGGCATTTCCAAAGTAACCGTCTATAGCTATTTGGATGAAATCAAAAATAAATCGAGGTAAGGAGTGTCAAAATGGAAAGCATACTCGAGATAGGAAATCTAAAATCAAACGGACACTATGCATTCGCAACCATTCATCAAAACACGGTCTATGTTTCGGGACAATTTGCTATCAATCCCGAAACGACAGAAAAAGAGTTCGGCCCCATTGAAAAAGAGACATTACAAGCGCTTAAGAATGTAGAGATGATTGTAGAGGCTGCTGGAAGTCAAAAAGAAAAGATTTTGCGCATGACATTATACATTTCAGATATTGAATTATGGGACAAAGTAGATGCGGTTTATACCGAATTTTTTGGTGAACATAAACCAGCTCGTACGATTGTACCAACGAATGAATTACATTTTGGTTTCAAAATTGAAATGGATGCCATTGCATATATTTAGAATATTTTTTTGACCACCCTATATAAAAAATTATATTTTGTATAAAAAAATATTCAAAGGGGCAGATGAAGAATGAATCAATTAAGTTGTAACCATTGCGGGAAAAAATATGAGATGACACCAACTCTATGGAAATGTGATTGTGGTGGAGTATTCAATCTAGTGAAAGATACCCCGAAAATAGACGTCACAGCTTGGGATCACTATCCAAATTCATTATGGCGTTATGTTGAAACCATGCCATTTCCAAAAGGTTCTAAGACGTGGGAAACTGTGACAATGGGCGAGGGCCAATCTCCTTTAATCGTTCTAGATCCTAATGAGCCAAACACTTATGTAAAAGTTGATTATATGATGCCTACACTATCATTTAAAGACCGTGGAGCAGCTGTGTTAATGACAAAAGCTAAGGAATTAGGGGTAACAAAAGTCATTGCTGATAGCAGCGGGAATGCAGGAACGGCAATTGCTGCGTATGCGGCGCGTTGTGGTATTGCCTGTGACATCTATCTAAGTGATCAAACATCACCTAAAAAAGTCGCTCAAATCAAAGCCCACGGAGCAACGATTAAAGAAATTCATGGTACACGAGAAGACATTGCAACTGCGGCCCAAAAGGCAGTAGACGAGGAAAACGTTTTTTATGCAAGCCATGTCTATAACCCTTATTTTTTCGAAGGTACAAAAACATACGCCTATGAAATCTATGAACAATTAAAAGGGGCACCGGATGCTTTAATCATTCCGGTTGGAAACGGTACTCTGCTGCTCGGTGCGTATTATGGCTTTGAAGAGTTATTCGAAAATGGTCTCATTCATAAAATACCGAAAATTATTGCCGTACAAGCAAAGAACTGCGCACCACTTGTGAAAGCTTTTCAACATGCGGAGGAATCAGCAACACCTGTGATAAATAAAGGGACTGTAGCAGAAGGGATCGCTATTGCTGCCCCAGCGCGTTCTAAACAAATTTTAGAAGCTGTATACAAGACGAATGGTACGTTTATTGATATTGAAGAAGAAGAAATTATACATGCACGCTCTAAACTGAGTCAGAAAGGATTTTATGTCGAAGTGACATCTGCCATCAATTTTGCTGGCTACATGAAATATCAAAAGGAATTAGAAGAAACCATTATCATACCTCTTTGTGGGGCAGGGATTAAATCAACATAACCTTAGGACTCTGGTAGAATAGAGCGTTGCGTGCTTCGTTGTCCTATAATATGATCAATCAGGAGTAATATTTGCGAATGTTGAAAACATTGACCATCACAATGTGAAAACGGAAGAATAATTCGTGGAAATGGATTTTACTCATTGCGAATCACATTGGTCTTGCACCGACTTCCATGATTTTAGATGCAGGTTAGCAGCGTGTATTGGGATGAATTTAGATAATATGCAAGGATTTGGCGGAGACATACCATTTGAAGATTATTCAGATGACATCATCCCGTTGTTAGATAAACCATATTTTGACAGTTACTTAATGCCAGAGGTTTGTCAGACCGTTGCAGTAAGATTGCGTCAACTGATCCGCAATTGGCCAGATGATGATATGGATAAATGAACGCTCTCCATCTAGCAGACTAGCAAAGGGAATGGAACTAGCACATCAACAAAATGAGCCTTTGGGATTTATATAAAGTAAAGAGAATCTTTACGGATCAATTGATTCTTTCCCTCAATAAAATAGAGGTCAAGGATAAAGTTTTTCATTTGTGTTCATGACGTAAAGCCATGTCTTAAGTGACATGGCTTTTTGCTTGCAATAAAGTACGAAAGCGATATTAGAACATATTCAAACAGCTCGACATTACACAATAACCAAAGCATAAGCAGAAAATTGGTTTGTAAAAAAAATGTTGGTACTGGTACTTACCCCCCTAATGACTCATGATAGCATCATAAATCTAACAGCATGCTGGCACAAAAATGATAGCTATTATGATCCAAAAATAGAATTTCCTTAAGGTGAAATGAAAGGTGAGCATAACTAAGAATAAATTTTTGTTTGAATTCATATAATCAATTGATTATATAAGTTTTCAGTTATATACTATTGAAGGAGTTGAAAAGAGGGGGAATCATTGTGACTACAGATGTTTCAATTGGTGTGACATATATGTCGAATTGTTTAAAAACACTCAGTGATCAAACAAGACTGATCATGATGAAATTGTTTTTGGAGAAAGAATATTGTGTTTGTGAACTGGTAGATATGTTCGAAATGAGTCAACCAGCGATTAGTCAGCATCTACGAAAATTAAAAAAAGCTGGATTTGTTCATGAGAACAGAAAAGGGCAGTGGCGTTATTATTCAATCAATACACTGTCTCCAGAATTTGAGACGATTCGGATCATCTTAAATCAAATTGATAAAGAAGATGACCTTTTAAAAAGTATACAACATAAAGCAACAAACATTTCTTGTTCGTAAGGAGGGATGGGTTTGAGTTTTGCCGTTTTATCATTAATCATATTTTTGTTCACTTTGGTACTGGTTATTTGGCAGCCAAAAAATTTATCCATAGGGTGGTCCGCTTGTGGAGGAGCTATTTTAGCATTAATCGTAGGTGTTGTGAATGTAGACGATGTGATCACCGTGACAGGCATTGTTTGGAATGCGACTTTAGCTTTTGTCGCCATTATCGTCATTTCACTCATCCTTGATCGAATCGGCTTTTTTGAATGGGCAGCATTGCATATGGCAAAGGCTGCAAAAGGCAGTGGGCTACGTATGTTTGTGTATGTGACCATCCTTGGTGCAATCGTCGCTGCTCTATTTGCAAACGATGGTGCAGCACTTATTTTGACACCCATTGTTTTAGCCATGGTCAGAGCATTACACTTCAATGAAAAAATAGTATTCCCTTTTATTATCGCGAGTGGGTTTATTGCAGATACAACGTCGCTTCCACTTGTCGTAAGTAATTTGGTGAATATTGTAACAGCCGACTATTTCAACATTACATTTATTGAATATGCATCCAGAATGGTTGTTCCAAACCTTTTTTCATTGCTAGCGAGTATCACTGTGCTGTACCTTTTCTTTAGAAAGAGTATACCAAAACGCTATGATATGACTGAGTTAAAGCAACCTAGGGAAGCAATAAAAGATCCAAAGATGTTTAGATTATCTTGGTATATATTAGCTTTTTTGTTGATTGGTTATTTTGCAAGCGAATTTTTATCTATACCTGTATCGGTCATAGCTGGAGTGATTGCCATTTTATTCTTGGTCATTGCACAAAAAAGCCCTGCTGTTCAAACAAAAAGCGTTCTAAAAGAAGCTCCCTGGGCGATCGTTTTCTTTTCCATAGGTATGTACGTTGTTGTCTATGGCATGCGAAATGCAGGGCTTACTGATGCTCTTTCAAGCGTGATTCAAGCTGTAGCAGATCAAGGTTTATTAGCAGGGACTCTTGGTATGGGATTTATAGCAGCGATTCTTTCATCTGTCATGAATAATATGCCAACGGTCATGATCGATGCATTGGCCATATCCGGCACCGATACACAAGGAATGATGAGAGAAGCGTTAATATACGCAAATGTCATTGGTTCTGATTTAGGACCAAAAATTACGCCCATTGGCTCCTTAGCAACACTACTATGGCTCCACGTCCTTTCTCAAAAAGGTGTGAAGATTTCCTGGGGGACATATTTCAAAATAGGGGTCATTTTAACTGTACCAACACTATTCATCACACTTTTAGCGTTGTATTTCTGGCTAATGATTATACATTAAAGGAGACGATCAACATGTCAAAGAAAACAATATACTTTTTATGTACCGGTAATTCTTGCCGCAGTCAAATGGCTGAAGGTTGGGCTAAAAAATATCTTGGAGATGAGTGGAAGATCTATAGTGCTGGTATCGAAGCTCATGGATTAAATCCGAATGCTGTAAAAGCAATGAAAGAAATAGGGATTGATATTTCTCATCAAACGTCTGACCTGATTGATCAGAAAATATTGCATCACGCTGACTTAGTCGTAACACTATGCGGTGACGCAGCTGATAAATGCCCGATGACTCCTCCTCATGTCGAACGTGTCCATTGGGGCTTTGATGATCCAGCAAAAGCAGAAGGAACAGAAGAAGAGAAGTGGTCATTTTTCCAAAGGGTAAGAGATGAAATTGGAGATCGATTGAAACAGTTTGCTGAGACTGGAAAATAGTGCTGCGTTTGAGTCAATTGAATATAAAATCTAATAATAAAGAGGATCAAGTCAAAGGTTCTCTTTTTGCATTAATTAATATCTAGTTTACATAATATATATTCTAGGAAGTTAAAGAACAATTAAAATTTTCTCGTCTCATTATTAAGTATACTTATCTTATTGAGATAAAACGAAAAATGAAAATCCAACGGTTGATTTGTTAGATTTTCATTCCTCTAAATGTTTTAAGATTTTTGCAGGATTCCCGCCAACAATCACATTTGCCGGAACATCTTTTGTCACAACGGATCCTGATGCAATGACAGCATGATCTCCGATTGTCACACCTGGATTAATAATGGCACCGCCGCCAATCCATACATGATGTCCAATTGTGACTGGTTTGCCGAATTCAATACCTGTTTGACGTTCTTCTGGATTTAACGGATGTCCAGCTGTATATATATGTACATTCGGACCTAACAAACAATGATCTCCAATTGTAATC
This sequence comes from Bacillus sp. RAR_M1_44, assembly GCF_020165935.1. Taxonomy (NCBI): domain Bacteria; kingdom Bacillati; phylum Bacillota; class Bacilli; order Caryophanales; family Bacillaceae; genus Bacillus; species Bacillus sp. RAR_M1_44. Next base: position 53,438 of record NZ_JAIUKX010000005.1, on the reverse strand, counting down.
TTGCAAACATCTAATAACACAGCATCAAAATTTGCAAAAAAATGCTCGCCAACCTCGATATTGTATCCATAATCACATTGTATTCTGCCTTCAAATACCACATCATCTCCGCAAGCGCCTAAAAGCTCCTTTAAAATGGCCATTCTCTGTGATGGCTCATTTGTTTGCTGATAGGCAAATGTCAATTGTCGCGCTTTTGCTCGATCTTTCATCAATGTGTGGTCATTTGGGTGATAGTATTCTCCTTTGATCATCTTTTCTTTTTCGGTTTTCATGTTCATCTCCCTTTTATTGAAACTTCATTCATCGTTTGAATGAATGCCTCGGTGAATTGTGTTGTCGTCTCATTTCCTCCTAAATCCTTCGTTTTCAAGTTCTTTTTTAAGGCCTCACCAAGAGTATGTTCGATCAGACTCGCTGTCTGTTTTAATCTTTCATCTTGATATTTCACATGTAGCCAGTTACAAAGCATCACTGTAGAAAGAATCATGCCCATTGGATTGGCGATATTTTGACCAGCTATATCAGGTGCTGAACCATGTGCCGCCTGTGCCATCGCTTGATTTTCGTTGCAATTTAATGAAGGTGCCATTCCTAAACTGCCGACTAGTTCTCCTGCAAGATCAGATAAAATGTCGCCAAACATATTTTCTGTCACAATCACATCAAAATCACCTGCACGTCTCACTAAATGAGCAGCCATCGCATCAATATGAATATCCTCAACCTCCACTTGTGGATATGCTTTGGCTACCTCTTGACATGTTCGTAAAAACAAGCCAGATCCTAATTTGATCACGTTCGCTTTATGAACAATGGTGACTTTCCCCCTCCTCTCCACTGCACGTTGAAAGGCTGCGTGGGCAATACGGGTAATTGCTTTTTTTGTAAACACACCTGTAGATATGGCGACATCTGGTGTAATCATCCACTCTCCTGTCCCCTGATACATATTCCGGTCTGGATAAAAGCCTTCTGTATTTTCTCGAAAAATGACAAGGTCGACACCACTGGCAACGCTTTTCACACCTGGAAGCGATTGCGATGGACGAATATTTGCAAATAAATCAAATGTATGACGCAGTTCTCCACTTGGATTTCTTCTTTCTTTCAATTGATCAGGATATGAAGCTGAATCATGAGGTCCTAATATCCAGCCATGGCATTTTTTCAAGGCGGCTATAGTAGAAGCTGGCACTGGATCTTGATGAGAATGAATGGCTTCAGCACCGATAGGACACTCTACAAATTCCACAAATGGTTCTTTGAACTGTGACAGCGCTGTCTTTAAAATACGCATACTAGAATTAACAATTTCCGGTCCAATCCCGTCTCCCTTTAAAACACCTATTCGATATGACATATGTATCGCCCCTTTTGTCTTTATTCTATCAAAGAATGATGAAGTTGGAATATTTTCTTCATGATGATCCTCCCTCATGTTATTTACGAATCAAGAAGTCTCCTTTATAATCGAGTAGATTTGTTCTGTATGACTACATAGATATGAGGGATTAGATGAAATTAAAGTGGTATAAAGCGATTATTGTTATTTTTACGATGTCTGGAATTTCCATCTCCACTTGGTTTTCAAGAACACCAGAAGTGAGAGATTTATTGCAAGCAGATACAGGCACAATGGGACTCATTTTACTCGGCCTATCTGTAGGTTCCATCGTCGGGCTGATTCTGTCCAATGTATTCGTTCGCAAAAAAGGCGGCCGAGTGGCGATTGTGGTCAGCGCTTTTTTGATGTTTATTGGATTCTCAACCCTTGCAATCGGCGCCGCCCTCTCTTCTACGCTAATTGTCACTGCTGGCCTTTTTCTTTTTGGTTCAGGCTCAGGCATGTGCAATGTAGCCATGAACTTAGAAGGAACGGAGATTGAGTATCAGATCAAGAGAACGATCCTGCCGATTTTGCATGCTTCTTTCAGTATTGGAACGTTAATTGGTGCAGGTGCCGGAATTCTCTTTATTTATTTAGGTGTGTCTGTCCTCATTCACCTTCACACCATTGCACTCCTTTTCTTTCTCAGTATCCTGATTTGTACACGGTTTATTCCGCACGGGACAGGAAAAGATCAGGATGAGACGCAGACAGAATCAGTTGAGGCTTCTCAAACATCATGGCTGAACAAACGAACGATCTCATTAGCGATGATTGCCTTATGTCTCGCATTTGTAGAAGGTTCTGCAAATGATTGGATTCCACTAGCAATGGTTGATGGCTATCAGGTTTCTCATTCAATGAGTACGGTCATCTATGCATTATTTTTGTGCGGGATGATTAGTGGCAGACTACTGAGCGGACGTTTCATTGATCGCTTTGGCAGGGTGCTATTGCTAAGAATCGCGATTTTATCTGCTGCCGCCGGACTATTCTTGGTGATTTTAAAGATTTCACTCGTCGTGTGTATGATATCTATCTTTTTATGGGGACTTGGCGCGTCCTTAGGCTTCCCGCTGACCATTTCAGCAGCTGGTGATGATAGCCGCTATGCTGTCAAGCGTGTCAGTATCGTCACTTTATCTGGGTATACAGCCTCTCTATCAGGGCCCCCTGTTTTAGGACTGCTCGCCAATCAAGTCGGACTGCTTCATGCGTTTATTTTTGTTCTGTTTGCCACTTGTATTGCGGGAATCTTCACAAAAGCTGTTGCAAAACCGACATCAATACATTCTTTTTGACAAGTGCCAGATCTTTGATCTCGGTACTTTTTTTAAATTTAAAAAATAAAATTGAAACCTTTCATGAAGTGAAACAGTCCTATAGATGTCTTGATGTTTAGCGCTTTTTTAAAGAGGGAAAGTAAAAAAATAAGACTTTTCAAATAACTGAAAACGTGGTAAGATCATGAAAATAAACAGGAAGGGGTGAGAAAAATGAAAAAAAATATGCTGTTAAAATTAGCAGTCTTATTCATAGCACTTGCAAGTTTTCATTTGTTCTCAATGCCTCATTCCGTTCAGGTATACCATCATGCAAAGGTGGTTGCTGATCAAGAATCACATGAAATGAAAATCGTTCAGACAGCAGGCGATGAAAAGAAACAAAAACATGTGAACGCAGTATTTGCGGCATTTACAGCACTGCTAGTCATTGGCAGTATGGCAGCTGGATTTGCACGCATCACTTATACTGATCGATTTGACCGGAAAAAGAAGCATTTACTTGCAGTGTTCTACCAGTCTTCGAATTTCCGAGTAGCTCGTGTTAACCCAACCATTTAAATCAAACAAAAATTGGGAGGTTTTACACGATGTTATTTTTCTTAAGAGTATTCATTCTAGGTCTGTTCTCTGTCACTTCACTTTCTCTTTTCGTTTACCAAGGAATTGAAGTAGTGCATGCCATCACAAGCATGTTTGGCAATCACGAGAGTTAAATTGACCTCATCATAAAAAACCCCCTGCCTTACGCAGGGGGTTTTCATTTTGCTTATTTATTGTCATCTTGGTCAGATGCAGCAGGTGATAAAAGAACTTGAGTTACTTCTCCCTGCTCTTCCTCATCTAAAATAAACGATCCATTGCTATAACGATCATTTGCCCTTAGTGTGGAAATATCGAGCGGGATCGTGGCACCCTTTTCCGTATCAATCTCAAGTGTATCGTGTAGTGAAGCAGCAATCACAGCAACAATTCTGTGAGGGTTTTTCTTTAATTCTCTTAGCATGATCACTCCACGTTTTGCCCTTGATGTCTTATCAAATTCAGAGAGGTTCATCCGCTTCACAGCACCTCTTTGTGTCGTGAGAACAAGCACATTGTTCTTCGGATCAATCATTTGTCCAGAGACCACCTCGTCTCCGTCCTTCAAATTGATGCCTTTCACACCAGCCGCTCTCGGACCGACCACACTCACTTCTTCTTCATCAAACCATAATCCATAGCCATTTTTCGTTGCAATAAACAATTCTTGCTGACCTGTTGTGACATGAACATCTACAAGTTCATCATCACCTTTTAAATTCAAGGCGACAAGCGGTTTTGAATAACGCTGCGCTTTATATTGGAGAAGCTCTGTTTTCTTCACCATACCGCCTTTTGTGAAGAACAGGAGATACGATGATTCATCGAATTCTTTAATTGGGATCGCTTTTTGAATGGATTCATCGCGATCAATCGAAATAATATTCGTAATATGCTGCCCCATGTCTTTCCAGCGTATATCTGGCAGCTGATGAACTGGACAGTAAATATAGCTCCCTTTATTCGTAAAGAGCAGAAGAACATCTGTTGTATTCATTTCAAACTGGTGAATCAGTCGGTCTGTATCCTTCATACCGAAGTCCTTACCGTTTGATGCAGCATAGGAACGCTGGCTTGTCCGTTTGATGTATCCATCCTTTGTGACTGTGACGTACACGTCCTCTGATGCGATCATCACTTCAAGGTTAATCTTAATTTCTTCAATTTTTTCCTCTATGACAGATCGTCTTTCATCAGAATACGTCTTTTTCAACTTCTTCAAGTTGTTCGTAATGACTTTAAACAGCTTCTTCTCATTCGCTAAAATGTCTTCCAGCTCTGCAATTCGCACGTCAAGCTCTCTTGCTTCGTCTCTTAGTTGAGTGATATCTGTATTTGTTAAACGATATAACTGGAGAGAAACAATCGCTTCTGATTGAGCTTCTGTAAAATCATATTTCTCCATCAAATTGTTTTTCGCATCACGCTTATCATTAGACGAACGAATCGTCGCAATGACTTCATCTAAAATGGAAAGAGCTTTAATTAATCCATCTACAATATGATGACGTTCTTTTGCTTTTCGAAGCTCGTATGCTGAGCGGTTCGTCACCACTTCTTTTTGATGAGCAATGTAAGCGTCTAGTACAGTTGTAAGCGTCATTAAAGTCGGTCTTCTGTTATGTATCGCGACCATATTAAAGTTATATGGGATTTGCAGATCAGAATTTTTATATAAGAAATTCAAGACACCATTCGCATCCGCTTCTTTTTTCAGCTCTACAACAATCCGAAGGCCGGTACGATCCGTCTCATCCCGAACCTCAGAAATTCCTTCTACTTTTCTTTCAATGCGGAACTCGTCCATCTTTTTGACAAGATTGGCTTTATTCACTTCATAAGGAATTTCTGTGATCACGATTTGCTGGCGTCCACCGCGGATGGTTTCAATCTCCGCTTTTCCGCGAATCATAATCTTTCCTTTTCCTGTTTCATATGCCTTCTTAATACCATCCACACCTTGAATGATCCCGCCTGTTGGGAAATCAGGCCCTTTGATGACTGTCATTAAATCCTCAACCGTACAATGCGGCTGTTCGATTCGCTTAATCACGCCATCAATCACTTCTCCTAGATGGTGCGGCGGAATATCAGTCGCATAACCGGCTGAAATCCCTGTTGACCCGTTCACAAGAAGGTTGGGAAACATCGCTGGCAAGACAACAGGCTCTTTGCTTGTATCATCAAAGTTCGCGACAAATTCGACTGTCTCCTTGTCGAGGTCCTTTAAAAGCTCTGATGCAATGGCAGAAAGCCTTGCTTCCGTATAACGCATTGCAGCAGGAGGATCTCCGTCGATACTCCCGTTATTTCCATGCATCTCAATCAGCACGTTTCGCACTTTCCAATCCTGGCTCATTCTCACCATTGCTTCATAAACAGATGAATCACCATGCGGATGATAGTTACCAATGACGTTACCGACTGTTTTGGCAGCTTTACGGAAGTTTTTATCTTGTGTATTTCCTTCTGCATACATTGCATATAAAATTCTTCGTTGTACAGGCTTTAATCCATCACGTGCATCTGGAAGTGCACGATCTTGGATAATATATTTACTATAGCGACCAAAACGGTCCCCAATCACTTCTTCTAACGGTAAATCATGAAATCGTTCTTGTTGTGCCATGTTTAAACCTCCTCAGCTAGCGACAAGTTTTCATTTTCAAGAATGTTGCTTTCCTCATCAAGTCCAAAGGCGACATTCTTTTCAATCCATTTACGGCGTGGTTCTACTTTGTCACCCATCAGTGTCGTGACGCGGCGTTCCACCCGTGCAGCATCATCGATCTTCACCCTGACAAGCGTTCTCGACTCTGGATTCATTGTCGTTTCCCATAGCTGGTCGGCATTCATTTCACCTAAACCTTTATAGCGCTGAATCGTATATCCTTTTCCAACTTTCTTTAGTACGTCATCCATTTCTTCATCAGACCAAGCATATTCAATGACTTCTTTCTTCCCTGAGCCTTTGCTAACTTTATATAAAGGCGGAAGGGCAATGAATACTTTGCCATGCTCAATCAGCGGCTTCATATAGCGGTAGAAGAATGTAAGCAATAGAACCTGAATATGCGCGCCATCTGTATCAGCATCTGTCATGATGACAATTTTGTCATAATTGATGTCTTCTACATTAAAATCGACACCAACCCCGCCGCCAATAGCATGGATAATGGTGTTGATTTCTTCGTTTTTGAAAATGTCCGCAAGCTTTGCTTTCTCTGTATTAATGACCTTCCCTCGAAGCGGCAGCACCGCTTGGAATTTCCGATCACGTCCTTGCTTAGCTGATCCACCTGCTGAGTCACCCTCTACTAGATACAGTTCGTTTCTTGCCGGGTTTCTAGATTGAGCAGGTGTTAATTTTCCGCTGAGTGTTGCTTCAGATTTTTTCCGTTTCTTGCCGCTCCTTGCTTCTTCTCTTGCTTTTCTAGCCGCTTCTCTTGCCTGCTGCGCTTTAATCGCTTTTTTCACAAGCAGTGTCGCCGTTTCGCGATTTTCTTCAAGGAAATAAGCCAATTTTTCAGAAATCACGGCATCAACAGCTGACCTTGCCTCACTCGTTCCAAGCTTTCCTTTTGTTTGTCCTTCAAATTGAAGAAGTTCTTCAGGAATTCTCACAGAAATAACAGCTGACAGGCCTTCACGAATATCCGTACCTTCTAAATTTTTATCTTTTTCTTTTAAAAGGGTCACTTTGCGTGCATATTCATTAAAGGCTCTCGTCATGGCCGTTTTTGCACCAGACTCATGCGTACCGCCATCTTTGGTTCTTACGTTATTGACGAACGACAAAATATTTTCTGAATAGCCGTCGTTAAATTGAAAGGCAAAATCGACTTCAATGGACTGATGTTCGCCTTCAAACGAAACGACTTCACTAAGTACATCCTTTTCCTCGTTTAAATAAGCAACGAACGCTTCAATACCTGTCTCATAATAAAAGGTCTCCTGCACATCATGGCGCTCATCAATCAGCTCTATTTTTAGCCCTTTTAATAAAAAGGCTGATTCTCTTAACCGCTCTGATAATGTATCAAAATTATAGGTGGTGACACTGAACATCGTTGGATCTGGCTTAAAATGAATCAGTGTACCGGTCTTTTTCGTTTTCCCGATTTTTTCAAGTGATGTGACTGGTTTTCCGCCATGTTCAAAGCGCTGGTGATAAATAAATCCATCGCGTTCTATCGTCACGGTGAGCCACTCTGAAAGTGCGTTCACAACGGACGCCCCAACCCCGTGAAGTCCACCACTTGTTTTATAACCGCCTTGACCAAATTTTCCGCCTGCGTGCAGGACCGTTAAAATGATCTCTGGTGTCGGTTTTCCAAGCTTATGCATACCAGTAGGCATTCCGCGCCCTTTATCTTGGACGGAAATGCTATTATCTTTATGTATTTTGACAATGATATGATCTCCATGGCCAGCGAGCACTTCATCGACAGAGTTGTCTACAATCTCATAGACAAGGTGATGAAGACCGCGTGAATCCGTCGATCCAATATACATCCCTGGACGTTTACGGACCGCTTCAAGCCCCTCTAGCACCTGAATAGAATCATCGTTATAATCTACTTGCTGCTTTTTAACCAAATGCTTAATCCCCTTTCACTAACAAACATAACCGGCTAATCATCAATGATCTCTCTAGATTTTAATGATGATCATGCTGCTCATTACTGTCCACTTTAATAAGCTGCATCATCACCATGCATGTGTGATTCAGCGATACATGCTCTTTTGCACGGTTATGAATCATGTTCTACATTCTGCAATCAGAACTAGAAGTCCATTATAAACAAGACTGTTTCATAAGCCAAATGCAATCATATGATGGTTTTAGCAAAACAGAACAAATGTTCTATATTTATCTTATCGCTCTTTTTCTCGATATGCAAGGTCACCGATATGCCCCTGTCGCCTTATTTTATCGCTTTCTTCTAGAATCGCAAATATATTTCTGCAACAAAAAAGCAAAAATCCTTGAAAAACCAAGGATTTTTGACGATTTAATGAGTTTTTGTCATCGCATGAGCCACTTTGATACATAAATCCATGATAGCGACCTTGCCATTTTCCTCAATCAGCCTTTTCGCCTCTTCATGATATACACCTTGCTGCGCCCAAAAAACAGGTGCGTCTATTTCAAGAAATTCTTTCGCCACCTCAGGCAAAAACTCAGAACGTCTAAAGACATTGACGATATCAACAGGCCCTTCTATGTCTTTTAAAGAGGCGACCGCTTTTACCCCAAGTGCTTCATCAATCGTTGGATTGACAGGAATGATGTCATAACCGGCATCCTGCATGGCTTTTGAAACCATATAGGACGTTCGGTGCGGCTGATCTGACAAACCTACAACTGCAATTCGCTTACTGCTTTTTAATATACGCCCAATTTCTTGTTTTGAAGGATGATTCATCCAGACACTCCTTTTCTTCTATTTTAGCGAATTTCTTGTTAAAAACAAAGCTGAATTCATCGGCCATCGTTTTTTTCAAAAAAAGATCGCCATGTTTTTCATAAGATCATGTTAAAATGTAAGACAAGAGGGAGAATATAAAGGAGTTATGCAGATGTTAATTGCTTTGATGTTTATTTTGGCTTATCTTCTCGGCAGTATTCCATCAGGTCTCATTGTCGGGAAAGCTGCAAAGGGAATCGATATCCGTGAACATGGCAGCGGGAACCTAGGTGCGACGAATGCATTCCGTACGCTAGGTGTGAAAGCAGGGTCCATCGTTATCACTGCTGATATTTTAAAAGGGACTCTTGCTTCGGCTTTACCGTTTTTCATGCAACTGGACATTCATCCCTTATTAGCAGGAGTTGCTGCTGTTATCGGTCACAGCTTTCCTGTCTTTGCAAAATTTAAAGGGGGAAAAGCGGTCGCTACATCAGGCGGCGTGCTGTTATTTTATGCCCCGTTCTTATTTATCACGATGATCGCTGCTTTTTTCTTATTTTTATACATTAGTAAATATGTTTCATTATCATCTATGCTGACTGGGATCTACACATTCATTTACAGCATATTCACCCAAGACGTATTTTTAATTATTGTTGTTGCTGTTCTTGCTGGCTTTGTGATCTTCAGACACATCGCCAACCTCAAACGAATTCTCAACAAAACTGAACCGAAAATCAAATGGCTTTAGCCGTTTCATCAATTTAAATATGTGGTAAAAGTAAAGAAAAGCTGTTTTTGCATCCTGCATTTAAAAACAGCATGACTTCAAAAAGGGGCGATCACATTGAAATTAACGATAAAAGATGATGCACTCAATTGGTACAAGAATGAACTGGATTTAGAAAAAGGTGATCATGTTCGCTTTTTTGTCAGATATGGCGGGTGCAGTAATGTACAAAAAGGCTTTTCTCTCGGCGTCGCAAAAGATGAACCTCAAAATGCCGGCGCAACCGCTGAAGTAGAAGGCATTACTTTCTTCGTGGAAGAAAGTGATATTTGGTATTTTGACAACCATGATCTGCATATTGATTATAACGAGTCCGTGAAAGAACCAGAATTTCATTATGAATAAACAAAAAAGATACCTCATCCCTCGGGTATCTTTTTTGTTTATCACTCAATATAAAGTCCATACTCCTGAATGTTTCCTAACGACCGCTCTTTTTGTAAAATCCGTTTTTGCGAATCACCGATGAGATCAAAATGAGGAAAACCTTCGCGAACATGGATCCATTCTTTCTTTAATCCATGCTTTTGTCCCCAAGCGATTAATTGCTCCATATCCTGACAGGCTGCCTTTGTGACTGTATTCGCATGCGGAAAACGGTCATCAAGCCAATAGTGTGTCAAAAAAGCCACATTCCCTTGCCGAACAGCTGATTTCCAAGCATGTAGATCCTTTCTTTTAATTCCAAATGCCATGGATCAAACCTGCTTCTTGGACTGTTCGTAAACGCTGTGCCATGCAGGGAAAGCTTTTCTAAATTGAATCGGTCTAAAGGTTTCTTTGTCCACACAAATATGTGAGGTGGTCCCTGTAATAGCCGTTTGTCCATCAGGTTTTTGTATTTCATAGCCATACACTGTTTTCACGCCGTTATATTCTTCTATCCATGTGTGAACTGTAGCCGTTTCACCGTACAGTAGTGGTTTCTTATATTGAACCTGAAGATCGACAACAGGTGCAAGGACACCGTCTGCCTCTAACTGGGCATAGGAAAAGCCTAATTCTTTAATTAACGCTGTTCTGCCGACTTCCATCCAAATTAAATAGTTGGCATGATACACAATGCCCATTTGATCTGTTTCTGCATAACGGACTTCTATTTCTTTTTTAGATACATACACGTTTTCATCGCTCTCCTATCAAAACCTAACGTCTCTGACATTTTACCACATTCCAATTGGTTCTTCTAAAAAGAGGCAATAAAATAAACCAGGAATCCCTGGTTTATTCAGTGTAACCGCTCTTTCTTGCTGCTTCCTCGTCCTTTATTTCAGAACGCATTGCGTCAATACTTGTTCTACGGTTTTCATTTTTTTGCTTGATCATCTGCTTTTCTTCCTCTGTTGAAAGACCCATTGCTGCTTCAGATTCATCAATATTTTCAAGTGTGTTTTCGATCATATCCTGCAGCTTCTCAACATTATCAGAACGATCATCTGGATTGGATTGATATGACTTGTCATTCATCATGCTTCCCTCCTATTATTCGCCCTTCGTCTGTATCACATCAGGCTGTTCATTCGATTTATTATGCATCTTTTTGCCTTTATTTCGTTTGTATGCTACAGGTTTTGTCCCTAAATGGTCTGGTGTAAACTGCGCTTGTTTATCATGCTCTCTACCCATCATTCATCCCTCCCTCTTCTTTAGGATGAACGAAAAAGGTCAAATCATAACTTATTTCTGTCTAAATCGCTCTTCCAACTTTTCTTCAAGCTGGTTTAAAAATTCCTCATTGCTTAATAATTCTTTTTTATTTTCAAGCACAAGTTCTTCAAAAGTACGGCGCTTTCTTCTTCTCATGTCTATCACCACCTCCACTCTGTTCATACCATTTTCGCCAAAACATTTAGAAAATAAGCAAAAAAGAGCTGAATCATTATAGATCCAGCTCTTTTTCAATTTCTTTTTTTGTGAGCATTTGATGCTTTACAGACAGGATACGCCCTTTTTCATCTAGTATGTATGTCGTCGGATATGAAAGTACCTGATATCTCGCTTGAATACCTTTTTGATCTAATAAAACAGGAAAACTGACCTTAAGTTCATCAATAAAAGATGCGACGTGATCCACACTCTTTTCAGTGTTCGTCAAATTCACCGCTAGTACCTCAACTTGGTCATTTTCACTTCTAATTGCATCTAGATCTGGCATTTCTGTTCGGCAAGGCTTACACCATGTCGCCCAAAAATTGAGAAGTACTTTTTTCCCTCGATAATCAGATAAAGATGCCGTTTTGCCATCAAGGGTTTTGAGCTCAAAATCAGGGGCTTTGTCCCCTGTTTCAAGACCGATGGCGGGTTCTTTTGGTCCGAATACATTCCATGCAAGTAAACCAATCAACACAAGTAAAACAGCGCTTGCCATTCCTTTTTTCCACATGATTGATCCTCCACTATGTTAAAAAAGAAGAGAAAGCTGTCTAATCGCCTTCTCTTCTTTGCTTTATTAGTTGCTTGCCAATTTCTCACGCAGTACCATTTGAAGGATACCACCATGACGGTAGTAGTCAATTTCGACTTCACTGTCAAAGCGAACAATTACTTCAAATGTTTTCTCGTTGCCATCTGTATCAATTGCTTTTACAGTGACAAGATCACGCGGACGAACTGTTTCATCAACATCTACTTCGAATGTTTCTGTTCCTGTTAGTCCATAAGTTTCTGCACTTTCACCGTCTTTAAACTGTAAAGGAAGTACGCCCATGAAGACAAGGTTACTTCTGTGGATACGCTCAAAGCTTTCCGCAAGAACGAATTTAATTCCAAGAAGATTTGTTCCTTTTGCAGCCCAGTCACGTGAAGAACCCATTCCGTAGTCTTTGCCTGCTAAGATCGCAAGACCAGTTCCATCTTCTTTATAACGCATGCATGCATCATAAATCGATGTCACTTCACCAGTTGGCCAGTACGTTGTATACCCGCCTTCTGTTCCTGGTGCGATTTGGTTCTTAATGCGGATGTTTGCAAAAGTACCTCTCATCATTACATGGTGGTTACCACGACGTGATCCATATGAGTTAAAGTCTCTTGGCGAAACGCCTCTTTCTTGCAAGTATTTACCTGCAGGCGTGTCTTTACCAATTGCTCCAGCAGGAGAAATATGGTCTGTTGTGACAGAGTCACCGAACTTCGCCACTACGCGCAATCCTTTAAGTGGTTCAACTTTACCAGGTTCAACTGATAAGTTTTCAAAAAATGGCGGGTTATCAATGTATGTGGAATTTTCATCCCATTTATACAATGCATCATCCGTTGTTTTAATTTCATTCCAGCGGTCATTGTTGTCAAAAACAGTTTCATACTCTGAACGGAATAGCTCAGGTGTGACAGTGCTTTTCACGACGCTGTTGATTTCATCCATTGATGGCCAAATGTCATTGAAATAAACGTTCTCTCCATTTTTATCGACACCGATCGGATCTTTTGTTAAATCAATATTCACCGTACCAGCAAGTGCATAAGCCACAACTAATGGTGGAGATGCAAGGTAGTTTCCTTTTACAAGCGGGTGGATACGACCTTCGAAGTTACGGTTACCTGATAAAACAGAAGTGATCAGCAGATCATTTTCAGAGACAGCATCTTCAATTTCTTTTTCCAGCGGTCCTGAGTTTCCGATACATGTTGTACAGCCATACCCAACGATGTTAAATCCGAGGTCTCTTAAATATGGAAGAAGTCCCGAATTCACGAGGTACCCTGTTACAACTTTAGAACCCGGTGCTAGTGACGTTTTCACGTAATTTGGCACCTTCATACCGAGCTCACTGGCTTTTTTCGCAACAAGACCTGCTCCGATTAAGACGTATGGGTTCGATGTATTCGTACAGCTCGTAATCGCTGCAATCGCAATCGCACCTGTCTTCATCACAGCCTTTTCACCATTTGCTAGATCAAATTCGATTTGTTTATCTAGCTCTGATTTTTCTAAGCCAAAACCTTGGTTACCAGCTGGGCTTTCGATGTGTTTATGGAACGTCTCTTTCATTTGAGAAAGTGGAATCAAATCTTGTGGACGTTTCGGACCAGATAAGTTTGACTCAATTTGAGAAAGATCAATTTCCACAACATCAGTAAAAATTGGCTCTTCTGCATCTGGCGTATAGAATAAGCCATTTGCGCGAGAATATTCTTCAACGATATTAATTTGCTCTTCATCACGTCCAGTAAGGCGAAGGTAAGCTAGCGCTTCTTCATCTACTGGGAAGAAGCCGCAAGTTGCACCGTATTCTGGCGCCATGTTCGCAATTGTTGCACGATCAGCTAACGGCAATTGTGCAACACCAGGTCCGAAGAACTCGACGAACTTGTTCACTACGCCTTTTTCACGAAGAACTTGTGTCACTTTTAATGCAAGGTCAGTTGCAGTTGTTCCGTTTGGAAGCTCTCCAACTAATTTAGCCCCAATGACTTCTGGCACTGGGAAGTAAGAAGGCTGACCAAGCATACCAGCTTCTGCTTCGATACCGCCAACGCCCCATCCAAGTACACCGATACCGTTAATCATTGTTGTATGTGAGTCAGTACCAACTAATGTATCTGGATATGTGATGATCTCGCCATCTTCTTCGATTGCATGAACAACACTTGCAAGATACTCTAAGTTCACTTGGTGAACGATCCCTGTTGCAGGCGGAACAGCTTGATAATTGTTAAACGCTTTCTTTGCCCAGCTAAGGAAGTTATAACGCTCTGCGTTACGTTCGAATTCTAAATCCATGTTAATGTTTAATGCATCTTCAGTTCCAGCTTTATCGACTTGTACAGAGTGGTCAATGACCAGGTCAACTGGAATTTCAGGGTTGATTTTATCTGGGTCTCCGCCCACATCTGCCATTGCTTTTCTTAAAGAAGCAAGGTCAACGACAGCTGGCACACCCGTGAAGTCTTGTAAAATAACACGAGAAGGTTTAAATGGAACATCAATTTCTTTTACCTCGGCAGTTCCCCATTTTGCCAAGTTTTCAACGTGTTCCTTTTTGATCACTCTACCGTCTACTTGGCGAAGCACTGATTCTAACAGTACCTTAATGGAATAAGGCAGCTTAGAAACATTTCCGATTCCTTGTTTCTCGAGTGCTTCTAACGAATAATAGTGATACGTTTTCCCATTTGTCGAAAACGTTTTTCTAGATTGAAAAGCGTCTTGTTTAGCGACTTGCTGCTGTTTCGACATGTCCAAAATCCCCCTTTTGATGATCAAGATCAATTTCAATTCTCAGAAAAATCGTCGTATTTCACCACAATTTTCTCACAATTTCATCTTAAAACAAATTCATACATAAGTAAATAACAATGCTTTTATTAAATTCAATAAGTTTAGCTTATCACAAGGAAATGATTACTCTTCATAAACTGAGCAGCACGGGTTCATACTAATGCTGAGGTGATAGAACATGACAAAAAGAAAAGCAAATCATGTCATTGACGGCATGAACGCAGCCAAAAGCCAAGGAAATGGTGCAGGTTATATAGAAAATGATCAGCTCGTTTTAACAGAAGAACAAAAGCAAAACAATAAAAAGCGTAAAAAAAACCAATAAGAAAGGAGTGAGAAATGATGACGAACAAAAACACAGGGAAAGACATACGTCAAAACTCTCCTAAAGAGCATCAAGGCGGGCAACCTGAGCCACTATCAGGCAGTAAAAAAGTGAAAAACCGCAACCATACAAGACAAAAGCACAATTCACATCATGATATGTAAACATTTTCTCTAAAGCCCGTGACCAAACGGGATGTTTTAGGTCTTTCACACATTTCAGCTTTTATCATATGATTTATTATGAGATGTGATGGAGGAGTGTTTATGGAGAATGAAAAGCAAGTGAATTCCTCTGATTTTCTTGAAATAGATGATTGGCTGAATGTATTAATGGACGATCCTTTTGCATGGTATGACGAACAGCTCCCAATAGATCTTTATGAAACGAGCCGTGATTATATTATTGAGATCGACCTCTCCACCCTATCGATCACTGATTTAAAACTGACCTTTTCCGGATGTGAGCTCATCCTCGCTTATTTGATTGATGAAAGAGAACAGCCGATTGAAAAAAGTGTCATACTGCCTTTTTATTTGAATGACAAAGACATTGATACAGATTACGAAAACAGAATCATATCAATCAAAATCAAAAAGGATGCCCATCGTCAAGACGGAGCATTTTCCTTTCAAATGCCGCACTTCAAACATTAAGAGCCCGCCTGTATACAGGCGGGCTCTCTTCCGTTCGTTTCAAGTCAATACCTTGTGCGAACCACCATGGCCAAATAGTAGAGTCGCTATACCATAATGTATTCCATTTCTACTAAATGGTTTGGGTCATTCTAGTAAATGGGCGTCTCTTGATCAAAAAAGGCGTTTATAGAGAAAAAACACATACATTTTTGTTATTTTCTTCTACCTTCTCTTCATGTAAAATAGAATAGAGAGAAGGGATATAGGGAGTGAGAACATGTTAAGCGGCTGGTTTTTGTGGTTCATTTTATTTTGGGGTACAGTGATGATTGGATTACTAGCGATCGGTGGCTTTTTTATGTTTCGCAAGTTTTTAAAACGATTGCCGAAAGAAGACGGGAAATCAGAGCTTGATTGGCAGGATGAATATATTCAAAAGAGCCTGCACCTATGGCGTGATGAAGACAAACAGCTATTAAATGAGCTAGTTTTACCGGTTCCAGAACTGTTTAGAGATGTCGCCAAAGAAAAAATCGCCGGTAAAATTGGCGAGCTGGCACTTAAAGAACAAGCGGCCAGCATTAATTTAGACTTAATCATTCGTGGCTATATTATCGCTACACCGAAGCGGGATCATAAATTTCTACTAAAGCGCCTTCAAGAAAAAAAGATCGACCATTCCCCATATGAATCTTTATTAAAATAACCTCCTTTTAAAAAGGAGGTTTAATTCATTTGGACCTGCTGCGGATCTAATTGTTTAGACAGCTTTCTAAACGACAAATACATCGCAACCCGCCAAGGGACAATCATGCCAAAGGCTAGAATCCAAAACATCCCGCTGAGC
This sequence comes from Bacillus sp. RAR_M1_44, assembly GCF_020165935.1. Classification (NCBI taxonomy): domain Bacteria; kingdom Bacillati; phylum Bacillota; class Bacilli; order Caryophanales; family Bacillaceae; genus Bacillus; species Bacillus sp. RAR_M1_44. The sequence continues at coordinate 36,948 of NZ_JAIUKX010000005.1, read as the reverse complement.
GCACCATAATCAATGGAAGAGCTTAAAATCGTCTTCATTCCGATACGAAGGACAAGAAGCCCAATGAGAATAAACACAAATGCTTTTGAACGCTTCAAATAGATTTCATTGCCTCTAATTTCAAATTTCGATGTTTTAATTAAAAAGATAGAGAAAAACATCCCTACAGTAATCGCCTCTAAAAATTCAGCTCCAGTTACTCGAAACATTGGCACAAAAAACATCAGTGCTCCAGTGCTCATAAAGATAGGAGGTAATATAATTTTTTTCGCGGTTGCAGGTTTTGCAGATGATTTAATGCGAATAAACATGACGGCTACCGCCATACATACCGCCACTATAGAAGAAATTATGATCATCATATCAAATCATTCCTTTATTCTTTAAGGTCAGCCTATGTATAATATACTCCAATTGACGAAAAAAAACCATTCGCCGCGACTGTAGAAAACGATTTCAAAAACCCGTAAATCCTCCAAATAATGATGAGAACATAATAATGATCCATGTCAGAAGATCAAAGAACAGCAAGATCCCTACTACGATCATAATAATCCCGCCAGTTTTCATGATGAGCTGCTGACGCTTTCTGATCCAAGCCATTTTTGTGATGAAAAAGGAAAGAACAAAAAATGGGATAGCAAAACCTAATACATACGCAATCATGTAGGTCACAGCGGACTCTGGCTTGTTGCTGGCAAGTGTGATGACAGCTGATAAAATCGGGCCGGTACATGGTGTCCAACCAGCAGCAAAACCCATTCCGATGAGAATCGATCCAAAAAAACCGGCTGGACGATTTTTAAACTGCAACCTCTTTTCTCCCATTAAAAAAGAAGGCTGAAATACACCAAGAATCATAAAGCCAAAGAAAATAATGAGAATGGCACCAATTTGACGAATCGCATCTTGATATTCAATGAAAAACTTCCCAACAAACGATGTCCCAAATCCAATGGCAATAAAAATGAGAGAGAACCCAATTAAAAAGAATAATGTATGAAGCAGACTTCTTCTTCTCAGCATCACCTTCTCAGATTTCACTTCATCTATACTAACGCCCGTAATATAGGATAAAAAGGCTGGATAAAGTGGCAGACAGCACGGTGAGATAAAAGATAGAAACCCTGCTCCAAACGCTAAAAAGTAATTCAAATCTGACAAAAGAACACCCCCTTCTTACAATATACAATAAGAGATGACAAATTCATTTCATTTTTTTTACATCATCTCAATAAAGATGGTCTAATCTCTTAAAACCTTATATAATTTAATTTGACATCAAGATACCAAACCCTTTAAATTTGAAAATAAACCTTAAAATGGATATAATAGAATCGATTCTTTTTATCAAGATTTGCATGAAAGGAACATGACTTTGGTAAAAACATCATTATTAACTCAAATTGAAGAAAAAAGAGAAGAGCTGATGAAAGTTGTCTTGCATAATGGGATGACATCAACAGTGACCATCGAACATAGCCAGCAGCTAGATCATCTCCTCTTACAATATCAACGACACTTACACTCAAACTCAGCCAACTAATGATATCTCAAGATAGAAACAAATGCCGCACGATTTTAGAAAAGTTGATATGTGTGACAATAAAAGAAACGAAAACCTCTGCTCACAGGGGTTTTTTGTTTTGTCTTTAACGGACGGTTCACGGCAAAATAAAAACCACTTTCCCTGCTTTATTCATGCAAGTACAGTGGTTTTATGCGTCTGATGAAGGTGACTTCAATAAAGAAAGGGCATCGCTTGTCCAATCTTTAGGGACCATGTTCCATCTATGATCATAATAACGTACGTATTATTTCGCTTGGTTGTTCATGGCTTTCATCATTTGATTGATTTTCTTTTGGGACGGTTTCATGCCCATTTGCATCATCATCATTCGAAGCATTTGTTCATTAATTGGTGGATTCTTTTTCAAGTAGCTCATCATATACTTACGAGCAATAAAGAATCCGAGTGCAACTCCTGCAAGCAGTGCAACAACGCCTACAAGGATGACAACCCATAAATCCATAATTCTTCCTCCTTCATGTTGTCTCGTATAAAGTGTACTAAACAAAAGGCTATTATACAACATTTCACGTTCAATTTTATTTTTTTAAACAAAATTCCTCACTTTTACCGGATTGAGCCACCCGTGCTTCTTTGATCCAAAGTCCATAGCCAGGAAACAAGGACTAATTTTTCTGAGTACTTCAAAAAACACCGCTTCTGCCTCATAACTGCCTGTGGCAGACATTTGAATGTAACGGTCTTTTATAATGAATGCGGCTGTGCCTTTTCCATCTGGTAGCGATGCACTGTATATTGAGCCTATTTGTGTATAGTGAATATTGGTTAAATTGTTCATTAAACGCTGGTGCATATGAAAAGCAGGGATTCGTTTCGTTACATAATCCACTTGCTTAACAAGCATGACTAATTCGTCATCACTGCGGTTCGTCCAGTGTAACGATTCAAACAAATGAAACAAGATAGATTCTCTACCAAAATAATGATGAGCAAACTCATCCTCAATCCAATAAATATAATAATGGCGTTCCATGTCTATCCCTTCCTTTCACATTTCGTCAATCTCGCTTATTGCTTGTATTATACAAAAATGTGAAAGAAAGAATTGTCTATATATGAAGCAAGAAGAAACTAGTTTTGTCAAAAAAACAAGAAAAAAGAAAAAAGTTTGCAGAGCATAGTGAAAAGCTCTGCAAACCGACTGCAAAAAAGCATGATGCTTGGAGACTGATTATTTATTCAGCTTTGCTTTTACGCGGCTCACCACGTTGCTGACAGTGAAACCGTATTTTTCAATAATGGTTTCGCCTGGTGCAGAAGCGCCAAATTTATCAATCGCAATCACATCGCCATCAAGGCCAGTGTAACGTTCCCAGCCAAGTGAAGCACCCATTTCGATTGCAACACGTGCTCTCACTGCTTTAGGAAGAACGGACTCTTTGTATTCGTCTGACTGCTCATCAAAGCGATCCCATGCAGGTAAGCTCACGACAGAAACGCGAATGCCTTCTTTTTCAAGTGCTTTTTGCGCTTCAATGGCTAAACCTACTTCAGATCCTGAAGCAAGTAGAAGAGCTTCTGGCTGTGCATCAGCTGCTTCAACGACGACATATCCACCTTTTTCTACGCCTTCATACGCCTTCTCTGGTGATTGATCAATCGTTGGAAGGTTTTGACGAGTAAGAACAAGCGCTGTCGGTTTATTCGTTGAAGATACAGCAATTTTCCATGCTGCAGCTGTTTCGTTTCCATCAGCTGGACGAATAACAGAAAGATTAGGCATCGAACGTAATGAAGCGAGCTGTTCAACTGGCTCATGCGTTGGTCCATCTTCTCCAACCGCAATGCTGTCATGCGTAAATACATAAGTGACAGGAAGTCCCATCAATGCAGCAAGACGAATGGCAGGTCTTAAGTAGTCAGAGAAAACAAAGAATGTTCCGCCGAATACACGAAGTCCGCCGTGAAGTGCCATACCGTTTAATGCTGCACCCATTGCGAATTCTCTCACACCAAACCAAATGTTTCTGCCAGCATAATTCTCTCTGCCAAAGTCATTTGTATCTTTGATTGTTGTTTTATTTGATCCAGCAAGGTCAGCAGACCCGCCAATAAAGAATGGTACTTGTTTTGCAATGCCATTTAATACTTCTCCAGAAGAAGCACGAGAGGCAAGGCTTGAACCTGCTTCATAAACAGGAACCTCTTGATCCCAATTCTCAGGAAGTTTCCCTTCAATCGCAAGCTTCAGCTGAGCTGCTAGTTCTGGATATTCTTTTTCATATTGCTCAAACAGTTCATTCCACGCTGCTTCTTTTTTCTGTCCAGCGTCTTTAACAGCTGTTTTGAAATGATCGTACACTTCAGAAGGTACATGGAAATCTTCTTCAAACGTCCAAGAATAAGCTTCCTTCGTTAGCTTCGCTTCCTCACTGCCAAGCGGTGCACCGTGCACCCCAGACGTTCCCGCACGGTTTGGAGATCCGAAACCGATTGTCGTTTTCACTTCAATAAGTGTAGGTTTGTCTGTACTTTGTTTGGCTTTTTCAATGGCAGCCGTCACTTCGTCAATGTTATTGCCGTCTTTTACATAAAGAACTTCCCAATTCATCGCTTCAAAACGATTCTTCACATTTTCAGAGAAAGAACGATCGAGGTCGCCATCTAAAGAAATGTCGTTTGAATCATAAAGAACAATTAAACGGCCTAAGCCTAAATGACCAGCAAGTGAAGCAGCTTCAGAGGAAATGCCCTCCATTAAGTCTCCATCTCCGCAAATGCTGTATGTATAGTGATCCACAACATTAAAGTTATCTTTGTTATACGTTTCTGCAAGATGTCTTTCTGCAAGTGCCATTCCTACAGCCATCGCAATCCCTTGTCCTAAAGGACCTGTTGTCGCATCTACGCCCTCAGTATGTCCAAACTCAGGATGTCCAGGTGTTTTGCTTCCCCATTGGCGGAATTGTTTTAAATCTTCGATGCTCAGATTGTATCCGCTTAAATGAAGCATGCTATATAAAAGCATAGAGCCATGTCCCGCAGATAACACAAAACGGTCTCTGTTAAACCAATTTGGATTTTGCGGACTTACGTTTAAGTGATTCGTCCATAAAGCGTACGCCATTGGTGCAGCGCCCATCGGCATTCCAGGGTGACCGGAATTCGCTTTTTCAATTGCGTCTATGGAGAGAGTACGTATTGTTGCAATAGATTTCAATTCAATCGTTTCCATATAAATCCCCTTCCGTATCTTGTGTACACCATTATCATAAATCTACTGTCCTTTTTTCACAACTATTTCACGCCGAAAAAGAAGGATTTTGTCACATTTAGTTTATCGATCACCTAAAAACTTATACAAATATGAAAAAAAGATGAGAATATTCCTCCCATCTTTTCAAAAATCAAGAAATGATGACCTTTAATGAAGATTCTGGTCTCTTTCTCTTTTTAATTTTTCTGGTGTGACATCGTTTCCTTCTGGATCGACGATTTTCACGGTTTTGAGTGTATTTTTCATAGAAGAACGAAAAGCCTTTAAATATTCCTCTCTTAATTGCTTTTGTTCTGTTTTCTCAGCGTCCGACAAACCGGCCTCTTTCGACTTTTTTGAAAGCTCATTGATTCTTGCAAGCTGTTCTTTAGAAATCATGACAAACTCCTTTAAAACATTTTCTCTACATACTACTAAATATCAGTCATTTTTACAACAAATCACGCTTTAAGTCGCAAGCCCTTTTTCATATTCTTGGTACCTTCTATGGACGGTTGCTTTTGAAATGTCAAAACCAAGTGCCTGCAATGTCACTGCAATTTCAGCGAATGTCATGTTGTTTTTTCTTAATCGAACAATTTCAGAAATCGGTACTTCAATACGTTCGCGGCCAGGCGCCTGTTCTTGGTGTTTTAAATTCAGTTCGGGTTGATACCCTCGCTCAACAGCTTTTTTCATCCCGCGCTTAATTTTTAAATTATGAATTTTCCGCTGATACTCTTCTACAACGCCTACAATTTCAATGACCATTTCGTCTGCTTCTGAAAGCTCAAGCTCTCCTCTATGAAATACGCTGTACACCTTGACTTTCTCTTTAAACAGACAATGAAGAAGAGCGATTTTCGCCTGCCCTCTTCCAAGGCGTGTCTCATCTTGAATGAGAACAGCATCGATTTCTTCCTCTTTCAGCGTAGCCAGCATGTCAAAAACACCGTCACGATCAAGATCGTATCCACTCGCTTTTTCTTTAATCACTTTGACTACATTCATCTTGTGCGCTGCAGCTAAAGCAAGCAGTTCTTCTTCTTGTCTTTTAAGCGAGGTTTCTTGCTCTTCTTTGGCAGTACTTACTCTCGCATAAATGATTGCATTCATGTCTTCAATCGACCTTTCTACTGTACTGTTGCAAGTTGATATACGACTGGATGCTCTTTTTTAACTGGAATGACAAGGATGTCTCCAGGCTGGATGTCAGTTGAAGCGAGATCATTGTGTTCAGTTACCCAGTCAATAAAAGCATTTTTATCGATTGATTTACTGTCGTTTACTTGATCAGCTAATCCCCAAAGAGTATCACCTGATTGAACCTCTATTTTAACATATTGATTTGGATCATTATGGCTAGTGACTGCAATAAGTGAGAGAAATATGCCTACGATGAATGAGAATAGCCCAATAAAAATAATAGATTCCTTTAACCTCATAATGTCATCTCTCCTAATAGAATGTGTGTTCGTTCTTTCTGACACTCATTATAAATACGAACAAACGTTTCTGTCAAACGTTTTTTTCGAACCTATGTTTGTACTGTTAGGAAAAACATGCTATAATTTCTTTAAAATTGACGTTTTGAGGTGCAAAAGATGACGAAGCTATCAAAAAGACAACTCGATATCCTGAAATTCATAAAAGAAGAAGTAAAAAGCAAGGGTTATCCCCCATCCGTTCGTGAAATTGGCGAAGCTGTCGGTCTAGCATCAAGTTCAACTGTCCATGGACATTTAGCTAGACTAGAAACGAAAGGTTTAATTAGAAGAGACCCAACGAAACCTAGAGCGATCGAAGTACTAGATGAAGAGGAAATGAATATTCCAAAGAGCGCTGTAATGAATGTTCCAGTCATCGGAAAAGTCACAGCAGGCTTGCCTATCACGGCTGTTGAGAATGTAGAAGAATATTTCCCACTTCCAGAAACTTTTGCAGCGCCAGATGAACAAGTATTTATGCTTGAAATTATGGGAGAAAGTATGATCGATGCAGGTATTTTGGACAAAGACTACGTCATTGTGCGTCAGCAAAGCACTGCCAACAATGGAGATATTGTGGTGGCTATGACAGAAGAAGATGAAGCAACAGTGAAACGTTTTTATAAGGAAGATACACACTTTAGATTACAGCCCGAGAATCCATCAATGGAACCGATTATTTTACAGAATGTGAGTATACTAGGTAAAGTGATTGGCGTATTTAGAAATATTCATTAAAAAAAGCCGGTATTTCATCAACTGCTGATGAGAGCCGGCTTTTTCTTTTATGAACAAGAATATGCAAGAATACTAGAGCTTGGGAACGAGCCAAATGTAAAGTTCGGCCATATGAAACCCGTTGTACGGCCAAAAGGCTGCGAGGAAAGAACATACATGAGAAATACTTGACCGTTTCTAAGGAACACAATGGTCCACCTTCTATTACATCCAGCTGCAAATTGAACCGTTTGCTGGCTTCCGCCTACACTCTGCCCTGCAATGAGCGGCTGCATACTTTGAGGCTGAGAGACTGCTTGTTGATATTGCGAGATGATATGCTGCGGCGGGGCTGGCGGGACCGATTGTCCTCCTGCACCTTGCCCTTGCCCAGTCCCTCCGAATGGCAAGCCGGGAAATCCTCCAACTTGAGAAATAGGAAACGCCGGCATGCTTTGGACCTGCCGATCGTACAAGTACCCATTCCACGTACCTTCATATGGATTATACATACTAAACACCACTTTCTTAGACATTCATCACGACAGTATATGTCATACATAAAAAAAGAGTGTTGAGGAGACAAATAGAAATCTTTCCAAAAGACGTTTTATTCTTCTTTAGAACGGTTAAATACTAATGAGGAAGAAAAAAATAAAAAAATGAAAACTTTTTGTCTCCCTCAAACGTTATATAGATAGAAAGAAAAGAAATAAAAAACATTTAGATTTAATACTTGTAATATCTCTGTAACTATTGTAACATTTGTAACATAAGAAGTTTTCATTGAGAAAAGGAGGCAATCGCCTTGAAAAAATTATTTGTTTTATTAACCGCTATTATGCTTATGATCTCATTACAAACAACAACACTGGCCGCTTCCAAAAAATCAGCCGCTTTGACAAATAAAGAAGCGTTACATATTGCCCTTGATGCAAGAGAACACTTTTGGAGTGCGATGTCAGGCTACAACATTAAAGAGCATTCAGATTACAAATTAAAATCATTTACTTATAAAGATATGACTTACAACTACCTGTCTAAAACATTTGATACAAAGAAAAAACTAAACAGCTATCTATCTCAAGTGTTCACAAAAGATGCCATTACTCACGGTTTAAAAGACTATCAGTTCATCGTTCATAAAGGAAAAATGGCTGTGCCAGTTGGTGACGGAGATAATATGCTAAATTGGGATAAGGCAACACCTAAACTCGTCTCTAAGAAAAGTACAATCCGCACATACGAATTCTCAGTCCCAACACTTGATGGACGCAAAGTAAAACGTACTGTCACTTTCGAGAAAGTACAAAACGATTGGAAAGTAACAAAAATTGACGCTGTGATCTAAATAAAAAACCAGGCCTACTAAACGGCCTGGTTTTTTATATTGGTGAAAATTCAGTCATACGATCTAAAGCGTGAGCAAGTGATGAAGCCGTTTGAAATTCATTAAAAGGCAGTCCAAGCTGTACAGCCGTTTGAGCAATTTCTGGTCTAATGCCTGAAATGGTCGTATCAACCCCAATTAACCGAAGTGACGTGACAAGATCAAAGATTTGATGTGCTACCATCGTATCAATAATGACGACACCTGATAAATCAATACATAAATGTTGAACACCTTTTTGCGAACACTGTTTTAATGTATTTTCTAAGATAATCTTTGCTCGCGCAGTGTCAATATCTCCAACTAAAGGCAATAAGGCAACATGACTTTTTAACACAATGACTGGGGAACTCAGCTCATAAATCATGTCTCTTTGTGCAACGAGTTTTTTGGTGGTATTTTTCACATATTGCTGAATAAAGACATGAATTGAAATGTTAAATGCCTCAGATATCAAATCATACCAATAAAATATTCGGTCAATGTCAATATCACCTTGATGCTTTTTTATAAACTCTTTTAAGTAATGAAGAACCACTCTTTGATTGGACATATACTCTCTCACGACGTAATCTAATGGCGTGTTCAAGTGCTTCGGATCACTTGCTAAGTCTTCAGACCATTTTTTAAATTTCGTATGTAAATACGTCTTGTCTTCAATAAGTGCGCGTATAAAATGCTGATAATAATCTTGATTTTGCCGTTTTAGCTCTGCTATGATGCTGGAATCTGTTGAACGATAAATGGATTCTGGATCATCATCCTCAATTGATTCATACCATGTTTCAGTCAGTTTCTCTGCATGTTGCATGAAAAAATCGTATAATGCACGGTTCTTTTCCATAAGCATATGTCCCTTCACATTTTCTACTTGTCAGTCTTTGTACCTGATGGATTAATTGTACCACTGAATCTTTTGTACCTGCTAGCTCGAATACGCTCCTGTTGAACAAAAAGAGCCCCTCTCAAGGAGCCTCTTGTCTATGTTTATTTGACAATAAATAAAATTCGTTTCCCGTCAGGATACCCGCTGATTTGATGCCCGACCCATGAACCAGCGCCTCTATTATCTGATGGACTGACATATTGAACGCTCGCCCCCTTTCCTCCTTCAAGACACACTGCCATCGGCCATTCATCCCGGTCAAAACCAGGTTTTGTGGGAATTCCTTTTAATGATTCTTGCCTGCGGGCATCTGCCCCATTTCGGTCAATGGTACACACATCTGAGTGCCCTTTTCGAATAGCTTCTTGAATATGACTGCCTGTTTCAGGATACCGTTCCTTAGGAAATTGAATCACATGATCATAACGATCTGCCCCTTTTGCGGAACGATCCTCTCCAAAACCACCTAATAACGCACCCATCCAAATGACAAAACAAAGAACGACAGCAGCGATCCAGCCTTTTCTCATCTTCAAAAGCTCGTGACCTCCTCATACTTTTGATGAAATGATGTTGACTTGAAGGAAATGAGTCATTTTTAATGTATGAGTGGCTGCGTGATGACATGTGAAAAACATGAGCTGAATCTGCCTAGCAAAAGATTCATAAGAAAAAGCGAATGATTTCTTCATCATTCGCCTTGTTCTACTTAAGATATTTCATCTACTCTATATAATATTTCATTTTGTGAAGACATCTCGGACGGCATCCCTTCTTCAGCTGATGAGGATTGTTTATATTCTTCTGATGAGATGACTGTACCATGTGATTTAATCCAGCTCACCAATTTGCTGTTAGCTGATGACTGATTGTCTGGTAATAAAAAGTATTTCACCTTTCCTTGTTGAATAAGTGCTTTTAATTTATTGACAGTCAAAATAGGATCTGTCCCATTAAAACCGCCTAAGGCCATGACATTCTCATCTTCATCAATAATATATGGCGCTGCGGTAACAGTCGTAAGCGTTGCAAATAAATACGTTTCTCCTGTTTGATGCGCCTTTAAATAAGTGAGTAAGCCTTGATCGACACTAGATGTAAACATGTTCCCTCCTCGTGAACTAGCCAGCTGAACACCTGCCTCTGGAAGAACAGCATTTCCACCATAGATGATTGGGGTGGCGGACCAAAAACCTGGAATCAGTAACAGCGTTGTCAAAGCGGTGATGAGCAGTCGTTTCATGATCAATTGTTTTTCTCTGTATATCAGCAATAGGATAGCGATAATCATCCCTGCAATCGCAATGGCATACATCCAAATACTACTGATTTGAGTCGTATAGTTACTCAAAATATACCCTTGGAAGATGGCTGTAACAGCGATTGCTGCTGGAAGCAAATACGCAGATACTCCTTTGTTGGCCTTAAATAACTCTCCCATCTTCTTAGCTCCTATGCCGCATAGTGCTGCAATAGGCGGGGCAAGCATAATGAGATAGTAATGGTGAAAGAAACCCGCAATACTAAAGAATCCGGCAGCAGGAATCAGCCATGCTGTCCAAAACATCGTTTGTTTCCATTCATTTAATTGAGCTTTTCTCTCCTTCCACCAGCTGATGATCATCCCTAAAAGCCCAAACAAAGCAAACGGCAGCATCCAGCTGATTTGACCTGACAATGCAGATTGAAATAAACGAAATATACCGGGATTCCCAGTGCCATACATATTCATACTTTGTTGACCTACAGCACTTCCAGGCGGAGAACCACCACCTGGACCATGTTGAAGTGGCATCATTTGATTTTGGGATGGCGGCGGCTGATTTCTGTTTGACTGATCCTCTGACGAATCGCCTAATCCAGAATTGTCTGGCATCACCATACCTGCTTGCTGGTTCATGTCACCAAAGGATTTCCCTGTCGTCTGACCAAGCAGCCGTTCCGTGCCGTTATACCCAAAGGCAAGTTCTAACACTGAATTTGTTTGGCTGCTTCCCACATAAGGGCGCTCACTTTCAGCTGTCATATCTACAGCAACTGCCCACGATAGAGATAAGCAGGCTAATACAACGATCGAGCATAAGAGAGAGAAAATTTTCTTTTTTAACGGTACGTGAGCAGCAATAAAATAGTAGAAAATAAATGCTGGAACGACCATAAACGCTTGCAGCATCTTCATATTAAATCCTACCGCTATCAAAGCAAAGGCAATAAGAAGCCAGCGCATCTTTCCGCTTTTTACAGCACGCATCAAGAAATACGTACCCGCAAGTAATGTGAAGACGAGCATACTGTCTATATTGTTTGTTCTGCTCACAGCTGCGGCAATTGGCGTGAGAGCCATAACGGCCGCTGACACCCTTGCAGCACCTTGACCGAAAGCCGGTTTTATCATGAGATAAAGAAGAAGAACAGACCCCACTCCAGCAAGTGCCTGCGGCAATATCACACTCCATGTATGAAAGCCAAAAATAAGTGCACTGATGGTTTGAATCCATAAAACGACGGGTGGTTTATCAATTGATACGAATCCAGCTGCATCAAATGAGGCATAAAAAAAGTGATGGAAGCTTTTGGACATACTTTTGACTGCAGCTAAATAATATTGATTGGCACTGTCATTCTGCCAAATTTGATAAGTGTAGAGAAAAGCTGCAATCAATAAAATCAACAACAATATCATATCTATTTTTTTATTTTTCACTCATATCTCTTCTTTCTTTTTCATTTATTTCATTCAGCATAGCTTGTAAATATGAAATAGTGATGAACAAAAAAAGAAACTTTTCTGCATTTGACGATAAAAAAAGCCTGCCCCTGTAAAGGAAACAAGCTGATTGTTCTATTTTTATTGCACCTTCGCATAGTTGATAAATTCAACAAAGGCAGCAGTCGCTTTTGGTCCGCCGTTGATCGTTCCGTTTGAATAACCCGCATTATGGACCCCGACGATTTGTTGGTTCTGATCTAGCATCGCAGAGCCAGAGTTTCCGCTAAATGTATCGATCGTATAGTATGCGAGATTCGTATCTTCTCTCGTGACTGGACCTGACATTTCCCATTGTGACACTTTGCCAGTCGATCTCATTTTATCACCTGGATATCCAGAAATTTTAATCGTTGTACCTGTTAGATTTGTCACTTGACGAATAGAGCGGTAGCCGACCGTATTTCCAATGTTCGTATCTGTTTTAATGACGGCAAAATCATATTGACTCGCCCCCGTGTTGATATATCCGCTTGGTACATAGAATTCGGTCATGTTTGCTGAGCCGTTCACAGCCGTGCTGTCATTCATGCCTGGGTAGACAGACCCTTTTGCACTATAGCTTCTTGTGACTGTATTGTAGACGCAGTGTCCGTTTGTTAATATTTTGTTTGGAGCAATGAGTGTTCCAGTGCAGCTAGAACCGCCAAATGTAATATAAGCAATAGAATTATAGGGTGCTACTCTTGTATTCGTCACTTTTGTTCTACCATCGTCTCCAATGACTACTTTTGTTTGAAAGTCTTTTAAATATTTTGTGAGTGGTTTTACTTTTTCGCCAATAGTAGAAGAGAGATCATCCACTTTGTCAAAGGATGAGGGGGTTTTCGTATCGTTGTGGAAGTCAGCTGAAGAAATCACCTTTCCGTCAGAAGTCACCATGTCATAATCAGACGTAAGTACTGAATCAGATGCTGCATGGGCAAAACTAGGCACACTTAAAGCACCAAAAACGAGTAGAGAAGGGATTAATTTTTTCACCTTTTTCATCATATTCCTCCTTTATGTCCTATATCAAAAATGATACGATTGTTTCATATTGGAGTAAATGAGAGAATATTCTTATTTTTTACAAAATATTTCATTTGTAAATTAGGTGTTTCGTATCTTCCAAATATTTATTCTAGCGATCTCTCTATGAAAAAAGAAAAAACCGCCATTTTGGCGGTTTCAGATTGTTGACAAAGGGCTAAAATGTGATTTATTTTAGCCCTTTGTCTTCTTTTCAACATGATCAGCTCCATACATCTTTTACATATCTGTTGTCATTGGCTAGAGATGTCAGCCATTGTTCAGCTGTTTCTTTCGCACACTGTTTCTCAGTCTGATACAGTTCAATAAGTGTTGCCTCGACACCTGGTGCCATGACCTTTCCATCCCCGCAAATATACAGGTAGGCGCCTTTGTCGAGCAATTCAATGAGCTTGGCTCCATCATTTTTAATGAAGTGCTGGACATACACTTTTTGCTCCTCGTAGCGAGAGTAAGCACGGTGGATGGTGACGACTCCTTTTTCTTCTGCAAGCTGCATTTCGTCATAATACAGATCATCTTCATGCGGGTGGCGGCAGCCAAAATAAAGATGGGCTTCACCTAAAGACTTCCCTTCATTTTGCCATGCTTCCCTTGCCTGAATGAACCCTCTAAACGGGGCGATACCTGTTCCTGGTCCAATCATGATCATTGGTATTTCAGGAGAAGGCGGCAATTCGAATCCTGCTTGAGCTTCATGAAGGAAGCAGGCCACTTCATCTCCTTCTTGCAGTCCGCATAAATAGTTTGATGCGACGCCTGCGTATTCACCGCGTCCACTCCATGATTTTCCTTTCACAACAGCTACTGTGATACTAAGCCTCTTTTCATCCACCTTTGGCGAACTGGAGATCGAGTAATAACGAGGCTTCAATCCTGGTAAAAGGGCTAAGAAATGATCAAATGGCAGTTCACATGCTTCGTATTGTTCTAGTAAATCCAGCATGGTCACACGCTTCTTTAATACAGCTTCTTGATAAATTTCTCCCGCCATTTGTTCAAGTTCAATACGATGAGGTGGGCATACCGTATATTTTGCAAGTTCTCTTAGCTGAGTACGTGTCACAGGCTCCTGCAGCTCTACATGTGACGCCAGCAATTCTCCGACTTGAATTGGCTGATTTAAAGGTAAATGACTTGCTTCTTTTTCCGAAGAGAGTATCATGTGCTGCTGTGGATCCAGCTTGAAACGATCGGTCACTCGCTGAACGAGTGTTGCACTATTTTTTGGCACGATTCCGATATGATCTCCTTCTTTATAGTGCTTGCCTTCAGGTAATTGAAGTTCGATATGCCTTGTTTGGCGGGTACTTTTTTCAGATTGTAATTCTTGATTTTTCAATACAACAGCTGAAAAGGCACCGTATGTTTTAGCTACAGGACGTTCCACTAGCTCATTCGTATATGCAATGGATAGGTTTGGCTTTTCTTGGCGTTTCTCCTGCAAGGTTAAATTGAATTCTTTTGCAAGCTCATCGAAGACTGTCTTCTGGAATGTTTCTTTATCTTCATCCATATCACCGCCCGCATCGCCTTCACCAATATCCGTTACACGCTTCGCCCCTTTTCTTTCAAGTGCTTCATCAATCAGACGAGGAATACGCTGATACGTGCTCGCCCAATTTCGATCCCCGCACCCAAAGACTGCAAATGTCACGTTTGATAGATCTTGCTCCTCATCCTGCGTCACCCAATCCACAAACTGTTTCGCATGGTCAGGCGGATGACCGTTGTATGAAGCCGTTACAATTAAAACTACGCCTGACTCTGGTAACTTTCGAGTATAATCATCAAGCGGTGCCGTTGTCACGTCAAACCCTTTTGCTTTCCCGTCTTCAGCAAATTCGTTTGCCATCTGCTTTGCTGTGCCAAGATTTGATCCGTACAAGACCAATAGCGGTGTTCCATGACTCGCTATTTTTGCTTCAGCAGATGCCGTGCTTTTTGTTGGTTCTTCTTTCGGAGGCGCCATAAAGAATTGCTGCTTTCTTGGCCGTACTTTGATTTTAAAATCATTCGGCTTAATCGTCAGGGATTCTTTTAAATCCAGTTCATACGACGTATGGTCAATCAGTTCAAGGTTGTGCAGAACCATTCCCAGAACCATCGTGGCTTCATGAAGGGCAAATTGCATCCCAATACATGCACGCTGGCCATTTCCAAAAGGCTTGTAGGCATGTTGCGGGATTTTTTCAGGGTGCAGAAACCGCTCTGGTTTAAATTCTTCCGCATCCTCTCCCCAAACCGCTTGATCACGGTGTAATTTAGGAAGCAGCACAGTCACACTTTGGTTTTTCTCAATCGGAAATTCCCCTCCGATTACTGTGTCCTCTTTAGCGTAAACTGAGAAAGAAGGCGCAGTCGGCCAAAGTCGAAGTGCCTCATGTAACACCATACGGGTGTAGCTTAGCTGTTGCACCTGCTTAAATGTCGGCAGACCGTCCTGTAGCACCTCATCTGCTTCATGGACGGCTTTCTTTAGTTTCTCTGGATTCTTTAATAAGAAATAAATCGCAAATGATAGCAGACCACTTGTCGTTTCATGCCCCGCAATTAAGAAGGTAATGATCTGATAACGGATATTTTCATCGGACAGACGCTCACCTGTTTCAGGGTCCGTCGCATGCAGCATAAGGGACAGCAAATCATCGCCCATTTTATCTTGTTTTTTCCGTTCCTGAATAATATCATCTACTAATCGCTTCATAAAATCGACATTTTGCTCAAATTCTTTTCTTCTTTTGATCATGAGTTTATCTGCAATCGGCCATCTTTTCGATTGGTCCATCGCTTCATTTAAGCCTTTCAGCATGCTTTCGATAAATGGATGCTGATTCTCTTTATAAAAGCTGTTAAACCGAAAATCAAAACCGCAAAGACCAATTGTATCTAAAGTGAGTTTTGTCATGTCCTCTGCTACTTCAATTTCTTCATCGCGGCCTGTTCTTTGCCATTTTTGCACAAGCTGCGTTGCAATATCGAGCATCATCTCGTGATAGCCCTTCATCGCCTGCTGACTAAACGCCGGCATCAAGATTTGATGAGCTTTTCTCCAGTTTGGTTCTTCTGTCCAGCTTGTAAATAGGCCATCTCCTGCAAATGCTCTTGCTTTATCAAGACTAATCCCGATGAATTTATCGAATCGGCTCTCATCACATACTTCTTGGACAAGCTCATGACTGGAAACAAAAACACCGGTTATATCTGAAAATTCAAATTGATAAATCCCTCCCAATTCATCTGCCAGCCGCCAAAAGCTTTGAGAAAGCTCTCCTTTTTTGATATGAGGAATATTTTTTAAAGGTCCGTATGTTTTTGGTTTTGGAATGATTGATGTTTGTTGCATGTGCCCACTCCCTTTATTTCTTTATGATGCAACGCTAATGGCACGCCATAAGCATTGCTCAATATCTTCTAAAAATTCAATCGTTGGTTCAATTTCCTCTGCTAGAATCTGTTTATGAAGCTGAACGAACGCTCCAAATACAATGGATAAAATCGTTCTCCCTGAAAGATTTGGATGAATTCCATCCTTTTTGCCTTCTTCAAAAATATGAAATAGCTCATTTAATAGCTGCTGCATCTTCTCTTTACTTGTCTCATCTAAATAGTGTGAGCGTTTGTCAATTTCTAAGAAGTACAGACCACTTGGGTTCTCTTTTGTAAAGAGCACTAAGCAGTAAAAGACATGTTTGAAATAAGCCCTGATACTTGCTTTAGGGTCTGGACTGTTTGTATTCACCTTGTCGATAAATGCAGTCAGGCTTCGCTGGTATAAAATGTTCACAAGAGCCTCTTTACTATCAAAATAACGATAAATGGTTCCTGCTCCAACATTGGCTCTTTTCGAAATCATCGGCATCGTTGTACCGTCAAAACCCCGTTCAATAAATAAGTCCAGAGAAGCCTTCATAATCTGCTCCTGTTTATCAGTAGTTGCTGCGGGCATTTCATCCTCTCCTTTCGTTTTATCAGGAATGAATGTTCATTCCGCTTGATGTATATTATATTAATATTTTAAATTCTTCTATTTATACTTAAACATACTTATTTTTCTCCGTCACTACATTTTCAGAAAATAATAATAATTGAGAAATGATACCTAGATAGATGACATCCAAACGACTTATAAATATTGGCAGTTCTGTGACGCGCGGGTGTCGTCTGAACTATATGTTCATTCTTGGTCAATTGGAGAATGGATGTGATCGTCATATGTATCAATGTATAAACTGCCATTACTTGAACGAACCGCATAAACAATGTCTTTTAAAGACAGCTGCCTTTTTTGAAGTTCTTCATAGATCCACTGCTCCGTTAATTGGTTTTCATGAAGGTTTTTCAAAATGAGCTTTCCGTCCATAATAACTTCAATGGGCATGTAACGCTCTGCCTGCATCCACAGGTTAAGATCTTTTCGCGTGACATAATCAAATGAAGGGTATTTTTTCACTGACATATGCCCATCTGTTTCAATCATTGCAAATTCAACTTCACTAATGTCAAACACATTCTTTTCTCTGAGCTGTTGATTTAAATAATCAAGTGTATACCTCATTCCTTTCATATTCTCTTCAAGGATTTTGCCATTTTGAATCACAAGCGTTGGTTTACCGGCCATAAAACCTCTCATCTTCCGGCTTCTTAAAGCAAGTAAAGAAATCACATAAATAATGATCACAAGTGTAATAAAAGAAATGGTTGTGTGATGAAGCGGAAGCGTAGTATTAAACGCCAAGTTCGCCGCAATTGAACCTAGACTGATCGCCGCAATGAAATCAAAAATATTCATTTGTGCAATGGTTTGCTTTCCAAGAAGACGGGCACCGCCGAATAAAATAGCAAAAGCAAATATGGTTCGAAGAATGACTTCAATGTGATCTGGCATTTCAGCTTCCACCTTTCGATTTCATGAAAAAAAGCCTTTTCTTTAGAAAAGACTCTTTGTTAGACTATGCATTTATTCCGTCATTATTCAAATGGGCTGCTTCCGTTTGCTCAAATTGTGAACGCAGCTCAATGATTGAGCTGTTTCTCACGTTTACTGGATCTTGCTCGAGTAGCCATGTATAAAATCTTGCTTGCTCTGCTGTTTGCAAAGCCTGCATATATTTTTGGGTGGAGCGCTTATCTGCAACACGCTGTTTAATGGATCGCATTTGCTTCCAAAATTGATAATAAGGAAGCTTTAACTTGGTCATAAAGCCGCTGTTATCCTCAATGACATAACCTTCTTCTTTGATTGTGTCATCATGTGATACAGATTGATACCATTTATAGAAAGAGGTCCAATCATGAAACACTGCCACTTGCTGTTTGCACCGCATGCCAAGCTGTTCACTGAGCCTTTTCACTTCAGCAAATGGTTCTTTTTCATAGCTCAGCTGACGCTTCACGATATCAAGTAAAATGAGTTGATCATGATCATATGTGATAATATGCGGGTCTTTCTCTGGCAAAATGACTTCAAATACAAGGGATACATGGTTGTCGCGTACGTATGATTTGATGTAATCGACCTGCACATCGTCAAAGGTCGCATAAAATAGCTCTTCGACCCAAGCAGCATGCTGATTTTGCTTCACATGTGACGTATACGATTTGGACGTAAACACCAGTTCATCTTTTATGTCGTTAAACCCAACCGTGCCTAAGTATCCATTTGCTTTATCATAGACCGTCACAGGAAATTGAAGATGATTCACTAAATGCTGCATTCTGGTTTCAGGACGTTCATCAATATTAAAGAACTTATTATAACTTCTAGACACAATCTGCTTTGAAGTCATATTGATAAACAACCCTCTTGCTTTGACATTTATTTCATCCCATTGTCTTTCACTAAATGCTTTTTTCGTGAAATTAAAAGATGAAATATCGTGTGGCAGCTTTAATTCTTGTACATATTCATGCTGATCTAAATGGGATAAAAAATCATCCAGCGTCACATTGGGCTGAACAAAGACCGGTTGCTTGTTTGCAGAAGCTCTGTAGACAGGATTGTCAATTTCATGTGTCTCAATCCCGCCTGCTGTAATTTTTAACACACGCAGCTGTCCTCCAAATTCAACCTGACCTTCGAGATTATAAGATCTTTCCGCCGCTTGGATAGGCAGTCTATATAAATTGCGATGACCGTGAATTTGAATGATATCTAATCCAGAAGTGTTTTGCACAAATAAGTGGTCAATGTCATCTGAATATTCACCTACTCCGTGAACAAGCTGCTGCGTTGAGACATGCAGAAGCTCTTCTGGCAAATGGGCAAGCCCACCATGGGTGACAAGAAATGTCTGACCATGATACGTAAAATAGGTGAGCTGATGAAATGTTCTGACAAACTTCCTTAATTCTTTTAGGTCAAAACCTGCTTCCGCAATTTCAGGCGCAGTATGACGGTTAAACATATTACTTCTCACTTTTTCTTCATGTGCATATTTGTAAAGATGCTGATCATGATTTCCTTCAATGACGATCACATTGCGGCATTCTCTATGTGCCAGCATCCATTCTAACACTTCCTTGTTTTCTATTCCTCTATCAAGCAAATCACCTGCAAAGATATAAAGCTCGTTTTCTTTCAAGTCTCCTTGCAAATAAGTATTTAGAGCTGTGTAACAGCCGTGAATATCACCGAAGACGTGAATGGCCTCATACTGATCAAAAGACCTGGGCTGATACGTCATAATGGCTGGATATTCCTCAGGCGTCAAAACGGTTACCCATGAAGGCACCTTCTCTGTCTTTAACCGTTCATTCATTTGATATAACACAGATTCCTTCACTACTTTGTGCGGCTCTCGACCGCGATTTTGCAGCAGGGATGTTTCAAGAGGCACTTGCGTAAAATCGACGACATACACTCTATAGCGGTATGAAGTAGCTAATGATTTATACTGCGAAATGGACTTACTTGTGACATGTGTTGCATCAATGACAGTAAAGTCTCCTCGTTCCATTCGGGCTGTGAGGAGTTCAAATAATAAAGACCAGACTTTATGATCATGTTTGCTTGAAATTTCTGGTTTCCCATTGACTGATAACTGCGGAGGCTGGGTTAACAGACGGATCTGATCCGCTGATAATGTATATGGTTCTAAGCCTTGTTCTTTGATCCAAGTTGATTTACCTGCACCTGGGAGACCTCGTAAAAGGACTAAAGTTCTCATAATGGTTCTCCTTTAATGAGTGATATTTTACCTATTATAGATAAATTATGGATAAATCTCAATCTTTTATTGTTTATGGTAATATATAGATATAAGGAGGGTTACACATGCCTAATGAAGCGAATACTGCATTCAACATTGGGGATATCGTATTTCAAGTATTTTCTCTTCTATTTATTGCATTGATCGTGACCATCGTGGTCATCGCGATTCGAATGATAAGAAGAAAACAAGTGGAATTGAAGAAAGTCGAGGCTAGATTAAACAAAGTAATTGAAAAAAATCATTTAAAAGAGTAAAAAAATCCGGGAGTTAGCCGGATTTTTGTGTTTTCATTACGATCCCTTGTCGCTGCTGCATCAAAAAGAAAAAGACACCTAAAAGGACAAGAAGACCACCGAACATTTGCAGCAGCGTGACTTTCTCTCCAAGCAGTAAAACAGCGAGTATCGTTGCCCCAACAGGTTCGCCTAGAATACTCATTGAAATAGTTGTCGCATTCACATAGGTTAACAGCCAGTTGTTAATGACATGGGACATGGTAGGGATAATGGCGAGCAGTAAGAAAATCCCCCATTCTTTACCCGAATAGCCTACAAAAGGCGTTTGCTGTATAAGGTTAAATAAAATTAAAAAAAGGCCGGCAAAACCAAATACACAAAAACTATAAATCCAATGAGATATCTTTCTCACAGCTTGTTGACCGATTAATAAATAACAAACAACAGCGATTACACTGAAAAAGGATAAAATGTCTCCTATAATGGCGTCTTGGCTATGTCCGATATCCCCCCATCCGATCATGAGCGCACCAACAATCGCCGCACACATTGTGAAAATGGCTGACTTCGTTGTTCGTTCACGAAAAATGAGAAATCCGCCTAATAATGACACCATCGGCTGAAGTGCAATGATGATTGTAGAGCTCGCCACTGTGGTGAGCTTCAATGAGCCGAACCACAAAACAAAATGGAGCCCTAAAAAGAAACCTGACATACATAAGAAAAACCAGTCTCTCCGCTTTAACGAGACAAACTCTTTTTGACGCGGCAGAATAAACGGAAGCATCAAAATCGCCGCAAATATCATTCGATACATACTTAAAATAGCAGCAGGCGCACTTGACCACTTCACAATAATGGCCGAAAACGAAATCGCAATGATGGAGATCACAAGCGGCACCGCAATCGACTTCTTTGGAGCATTTGTCTTCATTTCCATTAGCAGCTTCCTTTACATCAGCAGTAGATGAGCTTCTCATCTTGTATGACGTCATCTTACTATGACCATTCGCCTAGAGGCAAGATGAATTTTAAGAATGTTTACATAAAAAAAGCTTTCTTCACGAAAGCCCCAGATTGTTGACAAAGGGCTAAAATGAACTTGATTTTAGCCCTTTGTCTTCTTTTCAGCGTGATAGAAAACCTTTGCAGTCCTAGGAAGGATGAGCATCGGCGCGGAGCGAATTTAACATTCGTGAGCACCGAAGCGCAGGACTGACACCGAATGCGAGGGTTTGCCTACACGCTGAAGCTTTCTTCACGAAAGCCCTCATTCATCATCTATTAATACATACACAGCCCGCACCGGCCCATGAACACCAACGACTAAATTCATTTCAATATCGGCAGAATTACTTGGACCTGATATAAAATGAATGGCGCCTTTCGTCTGCTCTCCTTCTTCTACTAGGCGATGAAGAGCTGAAACAGCATGAATCATCCGCGGGACAATTGTGCTTTTTTCAATACATACGATATACATCATCGGTAAAAAATGAAGTGCTCTCCCTTGACCTTGATGGGAGGAAAGAACAACGGTTCCGGATTCTGCAAGTGTGTAATCGCTGAATACCACTGCATATTTCGCTTGTTCTGCCCGCCTTATATTTTCTTCTCTTGATGTATCTGCATTCCAGCTAGTGACTGAGATTCCTTCTTTCCGCAAGGCTTGAAACATAGGATGACATTCATATTGTGCAAAACGTCTATCGCTCGAAGTCATCACAGGACCTTCTCCATACTCTTTCATCAATAATCGTAACGTTGAGGGTGCTTCTTTTGGCGTTGTTTCTACCACTTTCGTATGAATTTGCTGACATTGCACCTTCAATTGCTCTACCAATTCTTCTTTCGACAGACCTTCATTTGTTTCCCAATTGACTCGATGCTTCCAAACCGGACGCCGAATAGATGCAGGCTTGGAGGAGCTTTTGCCTAATTGTTGCTGGATATGTGCTAAAAATGGATCCCGATGAGAAATGGTTCCTTTCATTGTCGCTCCTCCTTTTGTTTCTTTTTAAACCAATCCCGAAACCTTTCTTTGCTTGGCGCTGGGAGGTCACGAATTTCTGTCCAATTCTTTAAAGGACCCGCACCTTTTGAAATCTGTCCGTTTGAAGCCATACGTTTCAAGAGCACAGGGGCTGCTTTTGTTCCAAATCGATACATTCTAGGAGTGGATGCGCCCATTCCGAACATTTTCATTGCCATCATTTCCGCTTTAGGCGCTCTCCCCTCTTTTTCAACGATGACTTGTCGATGTTTGATTAATAATTCGTGAAGTGGAATTTTCACTGGACAAGCATCTGTACAGGCTGCGCACAAACTTGAGGCGAAAGGAAGCTCTTGGTAGTCGTCATATCCTCCAAGTAGCGGCGAAAGAACAGCACCAATCGGACCCGGGTAAATTGATCCGTACGAATGACCGCCAACATGCCGATAAACGGGGCACACATTGATACAGGCTGCACACCGAATACATTGCAAAACTGGCTGAAATTCTGTCCCTAATATGTTTGACCGTCCGTTATCCACAATGACCAAATGGAACTCTTCTGGCCCATCAACTTCTTCTTCTCCTTTTGGCCCCACGACAGAGATATAGCTTGTTAACTTTTGACCGACTGCGCTTCTGCACAATAGACCGACAAGGACATCGAGCTCCTCCATCGTTGGTACAAGCCGCTCCATCCCCATGACTGCGATATGTGTCTTTGGAATGGACGTGACAAGATCCGCATTCCCTTCATTCGTCACAAGACAAATCGATCCTGTGTCAGCCACAGCAAAGTTACAGCCCGTCACACCAATGTCTGCTTCAAGAAATTTTTCTCGTAACAAAGCTCTTACAAATTTGGTCATTTCTTCAGGAGTCTCTGACATATCATATCCAAGCTTTTCGTGAAAAACTTCCCGTATTTGTTCTTTCGTCATATGAAGGGCTGGTGCCACGATATGTGAAGGTGGTTCATGGTCATCAACTTGAAGAATATATTCTCCAAGATCGCTTTCAACTACCTCGCAGCCAATCTCTTCTAGCGCTTGATTCATTTCAATTTCTTCTGTGACCATTGATTTTGATTTCACGATCTTTTTTGCTGCTTTTTTTTGTGCGACATCTTGGATGTACGCCGATGCCTCTTCCTTTGTTTTTGCAAAAAACACATGACCTCCACGTCTACTCACGCTCTCACTTAATTGATATAAGTAGTCATCAAGGTGGGCAAGTGTATGCTGCCTGATGTCCTCTCCAAGTTCACGCCACTTTTCCCAGTTTCCAAGCACTTCACTTGCAGTCATCCGCCTTTTATACAGACGCTCCTGTGCCGAGGAAACAGCTCCTCTCATCACAGCGTCTTCTAATCCTTCGCCGATCCGCTCTTTAAAAGCCTTCTCTCCAATTTTCATACTCATGTGCCGTTCCCCCTCTTAGCTTCAGCGGCTATTCAACACTTCTGCGATATGCATCACTTTAACTGGCTTATGAAGACGATTCAGCCTTCCTCCGATATTCAGCAGACATCCACAGTCAGCACCGATGATATATTCAGCGCCTGCCTCCTCTATGCTTTGTACTTTTTCATCGACCATCTGCTCAGAAATGGGTGTCATTTTGATTGAAAAAGTTCCTCCAAATCCGCAGCAATTTTCAGCGCGAGGCAATGGTTCTATCACCAAATCTTTGACATTTGACAACAGTGTGAAAGGCGCTTCCTTAATTCTAAGCAGTCTCGTCATATGGCAGGAGGTATGATAGGTGGCTTTTCCTTTCAAACTCGCTCCTACATCTGTTACATGTAATATATCAACAATAAATTCCGTTAATTCATATGTTTTCGCAGCAAGTGCCTGAGCACGGGCGAACCACGCTCGGTCTTCTTTAAAAAGGTGCGGATATTCTAAAAACATGGCCTTACAAGAACCTGATGGTGTGACGACATATTCAGCTGATTCAAAGGCTTTCATCATATTTTTGGCCGCTTTGATTGTTTCTTTTGTATAGCCGCTGTTAAAGGCGGGCTGCCCGCAGCACACTTGTGCTTCAGGGAATTCCACTTCAACACCAAGCCGCTCTAATACCTCAACAGTCGCCTTTCCTACATGTGGCTGCATCGTGTCAATGATACAGGTGACAAATAAACTGACTCTCATCGGCGAACTTCCTTTCTTTTACTGCACCTTGATTTATATCTGGTCATCTGACGACTAAATAATGGACTTTCATTTCATTTTAATCCCAAATTTCTGAAATTTCAACGAACGGATTTGTCTAAAATTTGGACATCATGCTTGTGTGATACATGAAAAAACACCCTTTTTACAGGGCGTTTGAGAACATTCATGTTTTTATTTCTTCATACTACCGAAGGAAGTGTCGTCTTTCACACAAACCGCCTTCACTTCATGATTTTCTTTATGTGATGAATTCGTTTTTCAAAAGAAGGATGACTTTCACGCCATTCAGATTTTCTTCCGTCATCTCCATCTTCTTCAATCAAATGACTTAATTTTATCAAAGTATTGAGATATAGAGTTTGATTCTCAAGATGGTGAACAGCAAAGCGATCCGCCTGAATCTCAAATAAGCGACTCATTTTCTTTGGCAACCACTCCGTCATAAATATTATGATCAATACCCCTGCTGGGAACAACAGAATATATTGCCACCAACCATTGGCAAGCATCACCTGTCTGGCATAATACATACTGATTCCCATAAGTAAGGTGACAATCACAGTGAGGTAAATGGTGAAATGCGCATGTTTTAATTTTACATGTCCCATTTCATGGAATAAGATCGCACGAATTTCCTCTGTATCAAACTTATTTAATAACCCTTCCGTCACATATAGATTGACTTTTCTTCTAAACGGAAGTTGAAATGAATATATCCAGGCATTCACATCATGTTGTGAGTCTTTTTTTACCCATATATTTACCTTTTGGTTCGTTTGATGCTCAATATCTTTGCAAATATTTATGAATTCGTCCGTCCGTAAGACTTCATACTTATTTATCATTTTTTGAATGAATGAGTAACCCATAATAAATAAGATGACTAGGGCGAAATACCAAGCACAAAATAGAAAAAGGTGATCCATAACCTTCGCTTGAAACGCCAAAGGCATGACTAAATAAGAGCCGAAATATATCAAGGATAATGTGATAGCACCAAATAAAACGGCTTGCTCCCTAACGTTCAGGAAGAATGAATTTCCTAAAGTGTCTTCATTTTCTCCTAATACATCAGAAGAATCTTTTGTCACATACTCAAATGAATAAGCTGTCAATAAGACTGACAGGAAACTAGGCACAAGTATAGAGAGAATCATACTCAACACATAAGATCCTGTGACTGATAGCACGTATCCCATTAAAAAATAATAATTTAATCCCAAGGGAAGAAAAATGGCTAGAACAAAGGGAATGAATAATGTGAATAGGTTTTTCATCGATTCATGAAGGTTAAATAGGAAAAATAACAAAGCGGGCAAAAGAATTCCCATTAAAGTCATGAATGTAACAAATGCGATGCTATACTTAAAGTTTGTGTTGATCTTAGTTGTTTCTGTTAGATTCGTTAGATTGTATGTAGAAAAGAAGGGATTTTGCGTTACCTGTTCCATCATGATCGTATCATCATGGATAGGTACAAAGCCTTTTCTTAGAAAAACCAATGCCTTATCATTCATTATTTTGTCTGTTTCAATCTTACTGATTCCATTCGCAGATGGGATCTGTGTGAGATTTATGTACTTTCCACTTAATTGAAGGGATGCTTCTGATGGGCCATTGAAAGAACCGTCTTGATAGGTTAATAAAACGTCACCCTGATATAGCGAATGAGCGACGAATACTTTTGGATTGCTTTCTTTGTTCGAATCAAGTAAAACAAATGGTGAAACAACGGCTGAACGAAAACCGAGTTCAATCATAATGACGATGATTGTGATCATACTGGCAGTCAAATAAGAGAGGAAGGCTTTGCGTAACATGTCATCACATCCTGCTGTTTAATAGGATTAAAACAAAATGAATATCTTGAATAATGTATTTCATAATAAAGTAAGCGTCATTCATTTGCTGGAATCATCTCATAAAATTCTAACATCTACATACAAGAATATGTACGACAAAATGGACATTACACCTATATTTTCAAAATAACGGATCAACAAGGATAGAAAAAACGCCCTTTTTACAGGGCGTTGTTAATTGTTTAGTTTGACATCATTTCTCGTATTCTATCTTCAATAGGTGTTAAAGAACGGCCTAATAGTTTTTCGAAATCATGGCTTTCGACTGCTAATGCCCCATCGCGGATTCCGCTTTGCATCGCTTTGACAAATGGAACAGCTTCTTTCGGTACACCATTTGACGCTAAAAATTCTCCAAATGTATCTACATCCATGTGTTCTACTTTGATTTCTTTCCCGCTCACTTTGCTGACCATTTGTGCAAGTTCAGTGTGTGTGCGAAGCGGTCCTGACAATTCATAGATTTCCTGATCATTTGCCGGCATTGTTAACGCATTTGCTGCTGCTTCTGCATAGTCATTTCTTGTTGCCCAGCCGACTTTACCTTCACCAATTGGGCTGATAAACGGCGCTCCGTTCACTGATGCCAGAATCGTATCTTTTTCATTTTCCACATACCAATTGTTTCTTAGAAAAACATGAGGGATGCCAGAGGCCAAAATTGCTTCTTCTGTTTTTGCATGGTCATGTGCTAGGTTAAGCTGACTTTCTCTTGCATTGACAACACTTGTATAAGCAATAAATGACACATTCGCTGCTTTCGCTGCTTGGATGGCATTGATATGCTGCTTCACGCGATCTCCATCCCCAGACGAAATGATCAAAAGGCGATCAATCCCTTGAAACGCTGTTTGAAGTGTATCCGGCTGTGTGAAGTCTCCCTTGCGCACATCCACCCCAGCTTCCTTTAGATGGACTGCTTTTTGCGGATCTCGAACACTGACCGCCAATTGTTCAGCTGGTACTTTTGCGAGCAAATGTTTGACGACGAGCGATCCAAGTTGTCCTGTTGCACCTGTCACTAATAATGTCATTGATTTGACCTCCTCATTTTTCGTTCAACGGTGATGTTTCATGTATGAAGCAGCTAGTTTCTTACATCAGATCATTCGTTATAATCGAAATGGTTACAACGAAGGGGTAAAAAAGCTCTATGTATGAGCTTTTTCTACTCCGCCTCGATTAATAATTGCTTAATTGTCACTTGTTTAAGGTGATGCTCAAGCGCGGCCTGTGCTTCTTTAAGTTCTTGCCGCAGTCTCGTATCCATGGCTTGACCAATTGGACATGCAATGACTGGTTGATGAAAGCTAAATAACTCTTCATCTGCGCTTACATCCACAGCCCGGTACACATCTAGTAGAGTGATGTCCTCTGCCGGCCTTTTTAAGGAAGCACCGCCAACTCCTCGGCGAATCTCAATGAGATCCGCCTTTTTGAGCATAGCCATCATTTTTCTGATAATGACTGGATTTGAATTGACACTTTCTGCAATAAAATCCCCTGTGCACTCTTTTGAAACACCCGCAATAAATGACAAGATATGAACAGCAATGGTATACCTGCTGCTAATTTGTTTCACATTCCTTCACCACCGTTGTAATCAATATAGTTACAATAAGCGGTTTTGTCAATCAATAAACGGATGTTTCTTTCTTTCCCAATCTTCAAATGTCATCATCTCATGATGTTCTCCTGCATCGATTTCAAGCGGTGCAATGCATTCAAGCAAATTGCCATCTGGGTCAAGAAAGTAAATCGCGGCATGAAATTGTGGCGGATTATCAAGAACTAAAGGCTGTTGCTCTTCCGAAAAGCCAAACATCGGATGTATGCTGATCCCTTTTTCTATCAGCCATTCTTTGATCTGCTCAATGCTGGATGTTTCTATTTGGAAGGCGACATGTCGCGTCGCTGGATGATATGGAATAGTGGATATATCAACCTTCCAAAGGCCAAGCCAGCTCTTTCCTTTCTCAATCCATAAAAAGGCCACTCGTTCATTTTCATGAGCAAGTGTTAATTCCAATTTTTCATAAAAAGAAATGGATGCCTTCAAATCACTCACAGGTAAATGTGCTTCATACAAGCCTTTCATAATCATTTCAATCACTCCTTTACTATCTTCTATTGTGCAGGAATCGAAAACATTCTTCCTCAGCAAAACGATGTATTTCAACCAAGCCATTGGATTGAGATGGTTAAATGTTTGATCCATTGCATATGGGGGAAGGTGTTCAAATAAAAGAAAGGAGCGTTCAATATGCCTTGGACAATGGAAGATTATCCAGCTTCATTCCAATCACTAGACAAAGTCATTCGAAAAAAAGCACTTGAGATTTCCAACAAAATGGTGCAGGAAGGCTATGAAGAAGGTAGAGCGATTCCAATTGCGATCAATCAAGCGAAAGAGTGGAAAAAGAATGCGACGGAAAAAGAAATGGAGGACTTTCACTCTCATGGTTCTGTGACTCCTTCTAAGAAAAGCAGCTCTGCACGACCTGAGCTCATGGATCATGCGCAGCATGTCGTGAAACATGATGAAGGCTGGGCGGTTCAAACTGAAAAAGCGAAGCGTGCAAGTGAGGTAAAAGAAACGAAACAGGAAGCCATCGACCGCGCGAAAGAGATTTCATCTAAAAAAGGAACAGCAGTTGTCATCCACCGAACAGACGGGACGATTCAGGATGTGGTGAAGCCAAAATAAGACCGCCCTTTGGGGAGCGGTCTTTTCTTTATGCATTCTTTTCTTTTTTAGCGGGTGCTTTTCTTTTCTTAGGTGCTGCTTTTTTCGTTTTTTCTGGTTTTGATCGATCGATAGAAGCCTGCAAAGCGGCCATCAAATCAGTGACATTGGATGAAGCCTCTTTTTTACCTGTCGTTGCTGGTTGAACGGTATGTTCTCCAGAAATTTTGTCTCCAATGACATTCATCAGCTGCTCTCTGTATTCATCGCGATAAGCGGCTGGATCGAATGTGGTGGTCAGCTGCTCAATTAAAAGGAGTGCTGTATCTAACTCTTTCTTCACGATGTTTTCCTCTTGCGGGATATTCGGGACGTCTGATACTTGTCTAATTTCGTCAGGGAAATGAATGGTTTCCATTAGTAAAATATGTTCGTAGCACCTAACAATCGCTAATTGCTCCTTTGAGCGAATCATGATCTTGGCTACACCGATTTTCCCTGATTCTTGTAACGCTTTTCTTAATAATGAATAAGCCTTTGCTCCGCCGGTATCTGGAGATAGAAAATAACTTCTTTCATAATAGATGGGGTCGATTTCTTCTATCTTCACAAAATCAATAATTTCGACGGCTTTTTCTTCATTTTCTTTTCTCAGCCTTTCGAGTTCTTCCTCATCCAATTCAATGAATTTATTTTTGGCATACTCGTACGCTTTTACAATTTGCTCTGGCGCTACCTCCTCGCCGCAGTTAGCACAAACCTTTTTGTAGTTAATCGGCGTATGGCATTCCTTATGAAGCTGTCTTAATTTAATATCTTTGTTTTCTGTAGCGGTAAACAGCTTGACTGGAATATTCACCAGTCCAAAGCTAATGCCGCCCTTCCATACTGTATGCATCGTAACGCCTCCGTTCTTTTCTCCTTACTATGTAATGTTTTCATCAGAGTTATGTATGTTTATGAAAATTTCATCCCACCATAAGAACACATGATGTAAGGAAGTGAAAAACACAATGAAACCGATGCGTTTAACGTCTGCACATGGTATTCCTGTTGGAGCAGACTGGCTGTATGAATTAAAATATGACGGCTTCAGGGCCATTCTTATTTGGGAAAAAGACGCCATCCATTTAGAGAGCAGAGCGGGAAAACGATTAAACAAACAATTTCCTGAAGTCATTGAGCAGTGCCAGCAACTAACAAAGCAGCTTGCACCTTTTTTACCGCTGACCCTAGATGGAGAATTGGTCTTTTTACTGAGTGAACAAGAAAGCGACTTTACTAAAGTTCAGCAAAGAGGCCGCCTGAAAAACACAGAAACCATTCAACGCCAGGCTAAGCGGTTTCCATGTCATTTGATTGCATTTGATCTATTGAGATGCAAAGGGAAATCCCTCGTTGATTTACCGCTGATTGAAAGAAAAGCTGAGCTGCATGAGGTGTTCCAAGCTGCAAATCTTCCTCCCTCCGTTCAGCTGAATCACCCCTCTCTTCTTCAAATCATCCAAACCGATACCAGCCCTGATGACATGAAAAAAATCATGCTGACCTATTTAGCGGAAGGATTAGTTGCTAAAAAGAAGATGAGTAAATGGCAGGAACATACCCGCTCGAAAGAATGGCTCAAAATCAAAAATTGGCGGTATGTATCTGTCATCGTGACTCGTTTTGATAAAGACAATGGCTATTTTCAAGGATGTCTTTATCAAGAAACGAATCTCTTAGAGGTTGTCCAATTTAAGCATGGTTTTTCTAAAGAAGAAGAACAAACCCTGCGCACCTTATTTCTAACCAAAGGTCAAATGACTGGAGCATCACATTATGAAATCCCACCATCCATTGTCGCAAAGATCGCCTGTATTTCTTTTGATGGATCAGCCTTACGTGAGCCCCGGTTCTTTTCGTTTTTATTCGATGCAGATCCAGCAACGTGTACCTTTCAACACATGCTCAAACAGCTTTATCCGCTCCCAGCTATGATTGACGTCACCCACCCCGAGAAACCGGTTGTACCTGCCCTTCATATCACAAAGGCAGATTACTTACTTTATTTGAGGCAAGCCGCTCCCTATTTATTGCCCTTTTTACGTGAAAGACGTCTTACGTTAATACGCTTTCCTCATGGCACTGGTGGAGAATCTTTTTATCAAAAGGCAACGCCCGATTATGCGCCTGATTTTGTTGAGACAGATCAAGCGCACGATATTTCTTACACAATCTGTAATGATCCTAATACGTTGCTTTGGCTTGGTAACCAGCTGGCGATGGAATTTCATATTCCTTTTGAAACGAGAGATACAGATCGGCCTGTAGAAATTGTATTTGATTTAGATCCGCCTTCTGTTAAAGAGTTTCACCTAGCAATAGAAGCAGCCAAACGAATCAAGGCCATTTTAGATGGACTCTTTCTCACCGCATTTATTAAAACAAGTGGTGGGAAAGGGCTGCAAGTTTATATCCCATTGGAGAAAAATGCCTTCACATATGAACAAACTAGACAATTCACTGCGTTCATCTGCCAATTTTTATGCGAACAAGCACCCGAGCTGTTTACGCTAGAGCGTCTAAAGAAAAACCGCGGCAACCGTTTATATTTAGACTACCTTCAACATGATGCTGGAAAAACAATCATCGCCCCGTATTCCCCGAGAGGAAACGAGCTTGGACTTGTTGCAACACCGATTGAATGGGAAGAATTAAATAGCGAAGAATGTCACCCTTCTTTATTTACGATGCCGGCTGTTATGAAACGTCTAAAGGAAAAAGGCGATCCATTCCGTCAAATGAGGCACCATGTGAATGATGATTCTTTTCGACAAGTTTTATATCAGCTGCAGGACATATTACCAGCTCATAAAATGGACACACGCGGTCATTAAGCGTTACACTTATTCATTAGAGAGGAAGAAAGGGATGACTATTTTGACCGCACACTCAATACGAAACATTGCCCTGATGTTCTTATGTCTTACCGCAGGAATAGTGGATGTTATCGGCTATTTAAGCCTGGGGCATGTGTTTACAGCAAATATGACGGGAAATATTGTATTGCTTGGCATTGCAGCAGGCAGTTCATTGCAGTTAACCGCTCTTCATTCCATCACGGCACTTAGCGGATTTGTTCTAGGTGTTTTACTAGCTGTTGTCATAGGTGGAAAACAAGAAAAAACATTTTGGCCAAAAGCCGTTACACGCATCTTTATCATAGAAGTCATCATCTTGCTTCTATTTGCTCTTATGACCATTTTTCCTTATACGCAAGGTGCTTATTTTATGCTGATTATCCTTTTAAGTATGGCGATGGGCATGCAAACGGCGGCCGCACGCAAATTAAATGTCGCTGGCATTTCTACAACAGTTTTAACGAGTACACTTGCTAACTTATTTGAAGATTTGGCGCAGCGCTTATCAAATCGGGAAAAAAGAAAAGCCCCTATTCAACATTTGAGCTTGCTGCGAATCGGTTCTATTGTCTTTTACTGCCTAGGAGCTGCTTTAGCAGCATACACAGATGCGTACGATCCGTTTATCATCATTTGGCTGCCTATTTGCATCCTAGGGGTTATCGTGATCACAGCTACATTTAAGCACTTTCACCAATTGAAATAGCCAATCTTAGATGGCTATTTCAACCACTGTGATAAAACATTAATAACTTCTTACATAAAAACCAGGAGGACGCCCCATAATGAATGTGGAGCCATATGGAGAATATCCAGAAAACGTCCCGAACCCTCCATATCCAGGGTAACCTCCTAAGCCCGAGAACACGCCAGGGCTCACATAATACCCGCCAAAGCCAATATGAGGGCCCACTGCACCTCCGCTAAAACCGCCGCCATGAAAGCCTCCATATACCCGAGGATCCATACAATCACCTGCCTTCAACTTACACTTCATCTCATCATATGCGTGACAAATGGAGCGGTGTTCCCTCTTTTGTAACAATTTCTATGTACTATAGACCAATTTGATGAAATTTGAATGAAAAGTCCTGCAAAAAATTAAATTAAGCAAAGAAAGGTGACCTTTTTAACTTGTTGCTCTGCCCTATATTTATTTAGAATAATGGAGCAGGTAACAAATTTGCACACCCCCTTTGTTGCGAATTCTTCTTATTAAACGTTCTTGCAGCGTTTAATAAGAAGAGCCTATTTTCACACATATAAAAAACCCTTGCTGATCATCATCAACAAGGGCGAGAAATGATTGGGTGATTAACCACCAATGATTTTTTCTGCTACTTCGAAAGAACCCGCTACATTTTCAGTTAAAACAGCCGCAGCGACCGCTAAACCCACAACGAATAATACTTTTAATCCTGTTTTCATCTTATATCAACCCCATTCTTTTCATATGTAAATCCGCTTCTAAACTTTTATTCAAGTAAAAAACAGACTGCTCATAAAGTGCTTGCTTTTCACAATACTTTGCAGCAAAGTGAGAGAGCTCTTTCACTTCATGATATTCATTCTTTTCTTCTAACTTTCTTAATTTCTCATTAATTTGCTGAAATCTTTGTGGCACATTGGTTAAGTAAAGATCATGTACGATGCCTATTTTGAGCTGAAACACTTCATGAGAAGCTTCTTTCATTCGGGCATATGCAGCCTCTATATACTGGCTTGCACGCTGCTTTTCACCAATCACACAGAGTTCCCGGCTGATCAGATACGTAGAATGGAAAAAGAAATCTGAATCATAATACTCTTGATGAGACAATGCTTTTTCAAGATGGCTGATGGATTCTTTCGGTTTATTCCAAAATGAATATAAAATGGCCACATTATGATGGTGCTGAGCCAGCATAAAATCATCCTGTTCGCTCGTCAACACCTCTTCCGCCAAACGATAATTCTCAAGCGCTTCTTCGTACCTGCCAATCTCTGTAAGGTTGGCTGCAATAAGAGAATATGAAAGTGCAGTTCTTCTTTCATAGTGCTTGTGACGTTTATAGACGTTTAGAGCCCTGCGAATATAACTTAATGAAAGCATGATATGACTCAGGCGATAGTAAAGCCACGCGACCTTAAAATCGAAATCAGCGCGTTCGATTTCACTTGGAATTTTATCTAAGAGCTTTTCCGCACTTTGATACATCTGTAATGCAACCTCATAATTCCCCTGATGCTGTTCATACACACCCTCATAAAAATCAAAATAGTAAGCAAGGCGATTAGACAAATCATCATCTTTTTTCCCATACTGGCCTTCTTTACTTTTCGTTGAAACATTGCCTTTTTGTCCTCTTAAATTGTACATCAGAATATGATGCCTTTTCTCTAAAAGAGAATAATACATGAGGATGTCAGCATCATCAATTTCCTCTACTGCCTGTTTCGCTTTAGCAAATAGCCGTTCTGCCTCATCTGCATGATCTTTTTTGATTTCCATGTTCCAGTCATTTAATAATGATGCCAATTCCGCCACAGGAACTTTGCTCATTCTACACCCCCAATCACCTTCAGCTACACCACATGATTTCACTAAATATGGAACTTCTATTAGCAATTGCTAATTCGTCCATTTGACATCATTTTAATATGAATCACTTGAATCTTCAATAACCGATTCCTTTGTTATTGCGTTTCTTTCTCCTAGTCAATGATGTTTACACTAAAAATTCCGTCTTTTTTCTGTCAAAAGATACGGTTGAATTGAAAAAAGCCCTTATTGGGCTTTTTAGATTTATTCCATTGACTATTTTGAGTGATTGCCCTGAATCATGAGCACTGCTTTTCATTTTTCAAGTTTCTCTATATAATATGAACAAGAACTTCCGTGCCTCAGTAGCTCTAGAAGGGAAGAGCGCCGTAAAACAATTGTAGCTAGCGGGTCGCAAGGCAAGGGTTTCAGAAGCACCGAAAAGCAAATGAGCTGAGACAGGTGAAACTCCTGTCGGTGAAATTCCGTAGGGAAGCGTGTTGCCCCCTAGCCTATGCTTACGAAAGGAGTGCGGGTTCGAATCCCGTCTGAGGCTTGATGAATATGGAGGATGAAAACAATGCAGGTTTTTGAAGAATATGTAAGCAATATCGGTAATCCAGAGCTGAAACAGCGCACGCAAGACATCTTACAATGGATTTCAGACACATTCCCTCAATTAGAGCCAAGAATTGCTTGGAATCAGCCCATGTTCACAGATCATGGCACATTTATTATCGGATTTAGCGTCGCAAAACACCACATTTCTGTTGCGCCAGAAGGAAAAGGGATTGATCACTTTTCACCAGATATTGTACAAGCTGGTTATGACCATGGAAAAAAGATGTTTCGGATGAAGGAAAGCTTACCGATTGACTATCCTCTACTTAAAAAAATCATCGAATTTAACATTGAAGACAAAGCAGATTGTTCCACATTTTGGCGAAAATAATAAACACCCCGATCTGATTTCATAACAGATTGGGGTGTTTTTTCGTGAGACTTACATTTTATTTGGTTCTCTCTCCTGCCCATTTCTGCTCCACCCATTCATAGCCTGACAAAAGTACATTAACGCCCTTTTGGAATAGCGGCAAATAAACAACCGTTACCGCCGTTAAACAGGCGATCACAGCACCTGCCAACACATCAAATGGATAATGAACACCTACCCAAATCCTTGAAAATCCTACAGCGCAGGCAATGAAAAGCCAATAAATATGACGCTTGTGGAAAAGCCAAAAGACCATACAAATGGAAAAAATAAAAATGGTGTGATCACTCGGAAAAGAGTTGTTCACTTCCTTTTCGATTAAAAGATTAACATGATTCAATTCTGCAAAGGGCTGCTGATTGGAATAAAAGATCCCAGCGATTTTCCCTAGCATCTCTGCCAAAATAAAAGTCAACCCAGCAGATATCATCATGCATCTGTTTTTTCTGCTTCGGTTTTGAAACCACATGATCAAAAACATGATTGCAATGAACATCACTGAATATTCAGCCAATCCAATAACAACTGGATTTAAGACATCGTGATTCATACTAAGCTGATTAATCGACCGAAATACCCGTTCATTAAACTCCTGCATCTCATTTCATTCCTTTTGCTTCGTTTAGGAAAAGGATAAATGAAAAAAGAAGACCGTGACATCGATCGAGCGAACAAAATAAAGGGGTCATCTCACATTTTTGTCACTTCGTTGTCATTCGGATACCAAGAAACAAAGCACTATTTAGAATGATACTGCTCCCATTCTTTTTTCAGCAAAGCATATTGATAGGTGTTTTCATATTTAGGGGTCCCATCCTCATTTGTAGTAAATGAAACAAACTCAAGAAAGAAGCCTTCTTTCCTCATACCTAAACGTTCGCATAATGTTTGAGATCGATCATTGTCATCCTCTACATATGCATATAAACGCCTTGCCCCTTTATTGACAAATAGATATGACAAGAGCGCTTCAGCACTTTCACGGGCATATCCCTTTCCTTCATATGATGCATGAAAATTCCAGCCAATCGAATACGTGTCCGGTTCATCTTTTAAATGAAACAATTCACCGATAATCAACTGACTTTCTTTTAAACAAACCGCCATATAAGAGTGATCTACTTTTCTTTTTTGCACCTTAGCGACCGCTTCTTCTAATGTAGAGATTTGATCATCCAGAAAACAATTCACTCTTGGTTGAGACAAGTATGCAAGCATTCCGGGTGCATCTTCATCACGAAATGGTCTAAGAATTAAACGATTTGTTTCTATTTTATCCATAGACTCTCC
>NZ_JAIUKX010000002.1:0-469491 GCF_020165935.1 Bacillus sp. RAR_M1_44 | reverse complement strand
GATATTTTTAAATTTCTTACTCGCATCAAGTAACTAATTTTTAAAATAAATCTTTTCATCCCGTAGTCCATGATCAAATGTCCTTTTTTGCAATTTTGCCTAGTTCATATTAAAGTATATAATGATAAAAATTGCTGAAAGAATTTACAGAAGGACATGCCCTTTAAGGCGCTATGTCATGAGAGGAATTGGATGAAAGATGAGTAAAAATTTCTGGCGTGATTTACCGCGGCCATTTTTTATATTAGCACCAATGGAAGAAGTGACAGATGTTGTGTTTCGTCATGTTGTGAGTGAGGCGGCGAGACCGGATGTGTTTTTTACAGAGTTTACGAACAGTGAGAGCTACTGCCACCCTGATGGCATTCAAAGTGTGAAAGGCCGTTTAACGTTTACAGAGGATGAGCAGCCGATTGTTGCTCATATTTGGGGAGATAAGCCTGAGAACTTTAGACAGATGAGCATTGGAATGGCGGAGTTGGGATTTCAGGGGCTTGATATTAATATGGGCTGTCCTGTCCCAAATGTCACACAAAATGGGAAGGGCAGTGGCTTGATTCTTCGTCCAGATGTTGCCGCAGAGCTGATTCAAGCAGCAAAAGCTGGGGGATTACCTGTCAGCGTCAAAACAAGACTTGGTTTTACTGAGGTCGATGAATGGCGCGGATGGCTTAGACACATTTTGGAGCAAGATATTGTGAATTTATCGATCCACCTTCGCACAAGAAAGGAAATGAGCCAGGTGGATGCGCATTGGGAACTCATTCCTGAGATTAAAAAACTGCGTGATGAAGTAGCCCCTGATACTCTTTTGACAATCAATGGTGATATTCCTGATCGTCAAACAGGCTTAAAGCTCGCAGAACAGTATGGAGTGGACGGAGTGATGATTGGGCGCGGGATTTTCCATAACCCATTTGCTTTTGAAAAAGAGCCGAAGGAGCATACAAGTGATGAACTGCTTGGTCTTTTAAGATTACATCTTGATCTCCATGATCAATACTCATCACTAGGTTTGCGTCCATTCAAGGCATTGCACCGTTTCTTTAAGATTTATGTAAAAGGTTTCAGAGGAGCGAGTTTCTTAAGAAACCAATTAATGAACACATCATCAACAGATGAAGTGCGTGCAATGCTAGATGAATTTGAAGAGAGAAATCAAGAACAATCATGATCAACAAGAGGAGGGGGGAACCCTTCTCTTTTTTATGAGTAGGACTATTAAACTAGTTTTCTCAAATGGTAAAATGAGATAGAAATAACAATTGGAGGTATTTTATTTGAAACCATTTTGGGATATAGACAGAGAAAGTGAAGAGACATTTAAGAAAATCAATGAAAAAGACATTGCAAAAGCAGAAAAAAAACTAGGCGTCATCTTGCCTGATACATATAAGAAACTGATTCTTGAACAAAATGGCGGTTATACCTTGCATAATGCTTTTCCAACGGACCAGCCGAATGGATGGGCAGAGGATCATGTGTCATTTGATCATTTAAGAGGAATTGCCAAAGGCGAAGGTATTATGGATAGTGATTATTTAATAGAGGAATGGGAATTGCCTGAGGGACTTGTGCTCATTTGTGGGGATGGTCATACATGGATTGCATTGGATTATAGAGAAACAAAGGAGCATCCGCCGATTCACTACTTTGATCTAGAATATGAGACGGATTTCAAATTAGCGGATTCGTTTGATGAACTGATTGCGGGGCATTATACCGCAGAGGATAGTGAAGAAGATGAAATGTCGGATGAAGAGTGGCAGGCTGAATATGAAAAACAGAATCCGCCATTATCAAAAGAAGAAGTGAAAGAAATATTGAAGACCGGAGATCCTGAGGCACTTCAGAATATTGTATTTTTTCATATAGAACAAATTGATGATATCAAGTGGTTTTTTTCAGAAGTAGAAACTTTTATGAACGCCATTCAAGACGAAAATTTGTTAGTAACTGCTGGCTGGGCGCTCAGTACAATCCTTACACTGAATGCTGTGGTGATTAAGCAGAATGACGATATTTTTCAAAATGCACGTCGTTTTGCGGAGGAATTGAATCAATCAAAAATAGATGAAATGCATGAAATCGCTTTTAATATATCATTGTGGTTGGAATTTGATTTAGAAGAGCAATAAGATATCTATTTCATGTGAAAAATCTTTTAAATTTCTTAAAAAGCCCCCCTTATTAAAAGGGGGGTCACCAATTCCTTTACTCCGCACTCTCCTCAACCTCACGGCTATCTTCTGTTTCACCAATATAAATAGGACCGTTTGCATGATCGATTCGGATTGGCCATTCGTATGGGACTTGCAGGCGTCGTGCGATGGCTCTCCAAAACTTTGCAGAATCAAATTCTATTTCTTGAAAGTCTTTAAGCAATTCTTTATAAGAAGATCCATCAAATTGAATGTACGAGTCTTGCAGACGCATAAAGGCGTAATGTCTCACTTCTAATGCTGCCGCAGCTTCCATTTCTTCTTCTGTTGCTTCGCCAATGATTGTTCCTGCGGGTGGAAGCATGTCGTATACGTTAAATTCCTCTTCTTCTTCGTGTGCTGCATTGTGCTGTTGATCTGACATTTTTTTCACTCCTTCTAGTCTTCATCAAGCTTTTATTCGTGCTTACTTCTATTATCGGAAGGAAATGCGAAATGTGGAATGAAAAAAGAAGCAGATCCACAATACTTGCTTTTTCTTCTTGAATCTTTTATGATGAATTACAGATATAAAAGGTCTATAATAGATAGAAAGGAATGTTTTGATGAAATATTCTAAAGCGACCAACTATGCGCTTCATACGATGGTATTTTTAACCCTTGCACCAAAGGGGAAAGCAATAGGCGTTGAGCCTCTCGCCAAGATGCAAGATCTTTCACCTACCTATTTATCTAAAATTTTAACAAAGCTTGTGAAGGCGGGGTTGATTGAATCAACACCTGGCGCAAAAGGTGGTTACACCATTCTGAAAAAGAAGGAGGACATTTCGTTTTTAGACGTCATTCAGGCGGTAGAAGGACAAACCCATTTATTTCGTTGTTCTTTAGAACATGATTCTTTCATGCCTCACGATGGCTGTTTGATTGAACAAGTCATGCAGGATGTTGAAATGAAAATGCAGGAGACGTTAAGTCAAAAGCGGTTAGTTGATATTGCAAGCCAAATAGAGCAGACAGAAAAAAATCCATTTTTCAAGATGTGATTTTTTTGAGTGAATTATAGATATTAAGAGTCTTTAAAGTCTTGAATAAAAAGGAGAGATTGACATGTTATTAGATTGTGCCATTATCGGAGGCGGACCAGCCGGATTAAATGCAGCACTTGTTGTGGGGCGGGGCAGAAAACAGGTCATAATATTCGATGACGAGATGCCAAGAAATCGAGTGACTCAGGAATCACATGGATTTATTACAAACGATGGAATGACACCGTTTGAGATCAGACAAGCAGGAGAAGCGGATCTCCAAAACTACCCCAATATCCAAATCAAACGAAGCACAATTGTGGAGATACAAAATCATGAGGACAACTTCGCGTTACTGACACAAGAAGGAGAAAGATTCGAAGCGAAAAAAATCATTTTGGCAACTGGACTTCAGGATATATTACCAAAGATCAACGGGATTCATGAAGTGTATGGAAAGACGTTGTTTAGCTGTCCTTTCTGCGATGGCTGGGAGCTGAAGGACAAGCCACTTGCCCTGATTGCAGAGAACCAGCGCGCTTTGCATATGGCGAAACTTCTTTCCAATTGGACAAAGGATTTGATTGTGTTTACAAATGGACAGCAAGTGTTAGCTGAAGAGGAGAAAGCACTGCTATCAGCGCATTCTATTCAAGTCATTGATGTACCAATTGTAGCGATCCATCATGACAATGGGCAGCTTCACTCTCTTCACCTTGCGAATGGGGAAACGGTGAAAAGAGAAGGCGGATTTGTCGCAAGTGATTTCAAGCAGTCAACCCCTTTTGCTGAAAAACTAGGCTGTCAAATGACGAAAAATGGGGGCATTGAAACAGATATTCTTGGGCGTACAACCGTCAGCGGTATTTTTGCATGTGGTGATAATTTAGGCGGACCTGCTCAGCTTGTTCTTGCAGCAGCAGCTGGAAGTCAGGCAGGAATGGGCGTCATTCATGAACTTGTGCAGGAAGAGTTTCAACAAAGAACACCTCTATAAAAAGAGATGTTCAGCGATGAGCGATTTTCCGTTTTGCTAAGACGTGAGCTGTCCATTCAAAAAGTGCGTAGATGACAAAGAAGATCAGGATCCAGCTGCTGACATCGACCCATACATTGGTGATATGAATGATGTTCGCCTGATCAAGTCCAGTCTGTATCCACATCGTGATCAATGCGGTGAGGAACACCTGTAAAAACCATTTTTTCAATTGGTCACACCTCCATCTCTTTCTATCATATAAGAAATGACAGTTTATTTCCAATTGAATTTCCATCAGTTTCAACGGTAAAATAAGAAATAAAACCACTGGAAGGACATGACATGAGCGATCAAACCAATCGTTTTTTAAAAAGTTATTTTCCTGATCTTGTCCTCACGCCGCCTCTTTTTTATGGGTGGCCTTTTGGTCTTCGCTTTGAAGTGGCAGATTGGTCATTAGGAGAAGAATCGGTTGTATTAGAAAAAGCAGCCGATCGGGCTTTAAAAATTGTCAGATATGCTTTTGATCCAGAAGACGATATTCTACTTGTCACGGATGTCTATACGCAGCATGAACATGAATTAACGAAGCAAAAGCTCCTAGTTTATCAAAAATATGCCGACCGACAAGTGCGTCACCGATTGCGTCACGAGCGTTTGACCTATGTACAACCAAAACAAGAAGAAACAATGAAAATAGAGAGATTTACACTCAAGTGTCAGCTGCAAGATATTCGATTGCGCACGCTATTACAAGCTATATGCCAAGAGGATTTCTACAAACCGAATCAAATCTTGAAAGGAAAGCTTGGTTATGACATTTATCTCATCAATCTCTCAAAACAGATGATTTTCCACTTATATGATGATCGAGGCTGTGATCTTATTGCGGCAGATCCAGAACATCTGCGTCCAGTTTATGAAGGTTTACAGCACTGGCTCTTAGACTATGACCGTGCTCAGATGGATCAGTTGTTTGCCGGGAAATAAGAAAAACCGCACTTTTGACAAGTGCGGCTTCTTTTTATGCTTCTACTTTATTGAAAAACTGTGGTAAGTAGTCTTTGTGTGCTTCTAGCATTTCATCTAGGATGCTTTTTGCAATGGCATCTGATGGGACGAGCGGATTGATGGTCATGGCGACAAGTGCTGTGTTGTAGTCGCCTGTCACGGCTGCTTCAGCGGCTACACGTTCAAAGGATTTAATTTGAGAAATAAGTCCTTTGACAGCGACCGGCATTTCACCAACAGCGATTGGTTTTGGGCCGTCTTTTGTGATGACACAGTTCAGTTCAACGGCAGAATCATTTGGAATGTCACTGATGGCACCATTGTTGATGGTGTTTACAGGCTGAATGTCATGTTTGTCGTTGTAAATGGATGCGATCAAGTTACATGCTGCATCACTGTAGTAAGCACCGCCGCGTTTTTCAAGCTGTGGCGGCTTAATATCAAGATCAGGATCTTTGTAAAGCTCGAACAGGTCATTTTCTAGTGCACGGACGACTTCTGCACGAGTTCCCTCATTTTCTGCTGCTTTCTTCTCTTCAGCCAGCATATCACTTGTCTTGTAATAGTAGCGGTGGTACGGACAAGGAATCACACCAAGCCCTTTTAAGAAATCTGCATCCCACGGAATCGCTTGAATGTTGTTCATGGACATGGTGGAGTTTGGATCTGCCATGTCTTCGATCACTTGATCCATGATGCTTTTGCCATCTAAGAACACGTTCAGTCCAAAGACCATATGGTTTAATCCAGCAAAGCTGACTTCGACTCTGCTTGCATCGACATCAAGTCCTTTGGCGATGCCCATGCGAATGCCGATTGGTACGTTACATAAGCCAACGACTTTGCGGTGGTTTGAATAGCGAAGTACGGCTTCTGTGACCATACCAGCTGGATTGGTGAAATTCACAAGCCAAGCATCTGGGCATAATTCTTCAATATCTTTCACAATATCAAGAATGACAGGGATGGTGCGCAGACCCTTGAATAGACCGCCTGGACCGTTTGTTTCTTGACCAATGACATCATATTTTAAAGGAATGCGTTCATCCTTCATACGTGCTTCCAGTAATCCGACGCGGAATTGTGTTGTGACGAAATCAGCGTCTACCAGTGCTTTCCGGCGATCTAAAGTTAAATGAACCTCGATTGGAAGTCCCGCTTTTTTCACCATACGTTTTGCAAGATTTCCGACGATCTCAAGCTTTTCTTTACCTGCTTCGATATCGACGAGCCAAAGTTCGCTAATTGGAAATTCATCGTACCGTTTAATGAATCCTTCGACTAGCTCTGGTGTATAGCTTGATCCTCCGCCGATTGTGACAACCTTTAATCCTTTTGCCATGTTCTGCACCTCCGAATAATGTAACGCACAATGTTATAATAGAGTGAATCAATCTTTTATCATTTGTTTGTACATCTATAGCTTATCGTGAGAGTACCTTGTGCGTAAACGGTTTCAGCGTCTTTAGGCAAGGGTACCCTATTTAGAGATTTGTTACATAAAAGAAACGTGTTGTGTCATGTTATTGGAGAAAGGGGAAGTCAGATGTTTTCAAGTGAGGACATTTCCAGCTTTAATGAACTAGAAAGTGCTTTATACCGATACATTATGGAAAATAGTGAAAAAGTCGTCTATATGAGAATTCGTGATTTGGCAGATGCCGCACATATATCGACCTCATCTGTCCTTCGCTTTTGTCGAAAAGTGAATTGTGAAGGCTTTTCAGAATTTAAGGTGAAGCTCAAAATGTATTTAGAAGCAGAACAAACACCTTCTTTGAAAAGCACGCAGCATTTCTTGTATGAATTTATCGAACGGACACTTAAAGGAGATTTTGAAGAGAAGATTAAAGAGGCAGCGAAGCTCATTGCGGATGCAAAGAATGTGCTATTTATCGGGACAGGCAGTTCTGGTATTTTGGCGCAGTATGGGGCAAGGTACTTTTCAAGTCTTGAGAAATTTTCATTCTACATCAATGATCCGTTTTTCCCGATGAATATGCAGTATTTAGACAATAGTGTCACCATTGTGCTGTCGGTATCAGGAGAGAA
The DNA here is from genome assembly GCF_020165935.1 of Bacillus sp. RAR_M1_44. Classification (NCBI taxonomy): domain Bacteria; kingdom Bacillati; phylum Bacillota; class Bacilli; order Caryophanales; family Bacillaceae; genus Bacillus; species Bacillus sp. RAR_M1_44. Next base: position 462,262 of record NZ_JAIUKX010000002.1, on the reverse strand, counting down.
CAGTATTACGATTGATCATATTTCGAAACTTAAAAGAGAAGGCAGCACGATCATTAGTATTACAAACAATCAGCACTGTACAATTTCTCGTATTTCTGACTTGAATATTGCTTATTACGTCACAGACGAACGAGTCCATAGAGCCAACATCACCACACAGACACCCGTTGTGTATATCCTAGAAGCAATGGCGCGTGACATGTTTACGATGTTAAAAGAAAAGTAAAAGAGCCGCTGCCTTAAACAGTGGCTCTTTTTTTCTGCATCATGAAAGTGGTGATGGCAATCCCGGAACAGATGAGTACAAACAGTCCGCCTAACAAATACACAAATCTCGCTCCGAATGTATCCGCAATTAATCCAACAAAGAAAATAGATAAACTGACAGACATAGAAGAGAGCACGTATTGAGCCGAATACACCTTTGATAACTCATGGACTGGTGTTTCCGTTTGGAGAATGGTTTGCTGAGAGACATCTCGAATTTGATAGGCAGGCCCCATTAAAATACAGAGCAGCAATGCAAGCCATGGCAGGCTGTTTAGTGAAAATAGGATCGTCAGCACTGCATAAATAAAAGAGCCCGCTGCCATAAAGAGGAGAAGTTGTTTTTGAATAAACTGACTTAGCCATGCGGCCATGAGTCCGCCTATAATGGCACCTATATAATATGCGGCATTGATATATCCCCACCATTCCGCACCTTCCTTTAAAACAAGTGTGACAAAGGCAAGCGTAACCGGTCCGACCCACAAAGCACCTGCAATATTTTCACAAACATCCATGAAAGTCAGGATGCGAACCGTTTTGTTTGTCCAAATGATCTTCCAGCCATCCTTGAACCCGTTCATCTTATTTTCTTTTTGAACCGTGTCTTCTTGCTTGAGTAGAGAAAAAACAGGGATGATCAATAGATAGGACAACACAATCATGAAACAAGAGGCCCACATTAAATAAGATGGACCAATCAACAGGACGAGCATTCCAGTAAACGAATAGCCGGCGATTTGAACAGATTGATAAAAAACGGAGGCTGTACTGTTCGCTTTCACAAGCTGATTTTCTGGCACAAGCATCGGCATGATGGCCTGTAATAAAGGGCTGATGAACCCGCCTGTGATGGAAATCAAAACGAATGCACTAAACAGCCAGATCAGGTGCTGCTGAAAGAAATCAAATTGGGTCGTGAATACGACGAGCATTCCAATACGTAAAAGAGGGACCCATTTCAATAGACGCTTGGCTTGAAAGAGTTCTGTCAAAACAGGAGAGAGGAGCCCAGCCAATAGCTGACATAGTGTTCTTATGAGCGGAAATACAGCCGCATAGGCGACAGATTGTGTATCTTGATAAATAACCAATGTGACTGTCATCAAAAATAGAATATCACTTAGCATGAGAAGGCTTTTACTGCCTGTATAACACCAAAACTTATTTCCCATATCCAACCGACTCCTTTTCAAAAACAAGTTCAGTATAGCATGTTGGCGAAGTGTGCAGAGGTTTTCCATTGAAAAATACATCTTAAGGATGAGAGGATTGTGATAAGCTAAATGAAAGAACAACGTAAGGAAAGGGGTTCAATCAATTGAGAACATTACCAGCACATGACTTTTTGGACAAGCATGGCATCCCGTATGACATCAAAACATTTTCTGCCGACACAGAGAAGGGCGCAGCGAATGTAGCTGCAGCACTTGGTTTTAGAGAAAGACAAATGATCAAAACATTGATCTTTGAAACAGGGGAAGGGGAGCAGCTGCTTGTAATGGTTGGTGCTGACCAGCACATCAAATCAGGGAAACTAAAGAAAGCCGCAGGCTCTCGTAATATCAAAATGGCTTCACCTGACACGGTACTTGAAGTGACGGGCTATCGGATTGGCTCGATTCCGCCATTTTGTTGGCAGCCTGAAGGGTTCCGCACGATTATCGAAGCATCGCTATTAGAAGAAGAGATATTAGGCGTTGGAGCGGGAGAATGGGGAAATGAAATACTCATCACCCCAGAACAACTAGTAAAAGCATCAAAAGCGGTCCCATTTGATCTTGTTCAGCCATCCGAATAGAAAAAGTGCCTGTTGCTGAAGCAGGCACTTTTTTAATTGGAGTCAGGTGCTATAAAGGGTCCGATGTCTTTCATTTGCAGAAAAGCATTCACCGTCCTATTTTCCTCAAGGTCATTCGCCCGTTTGCAGACCACAACAGGTCTGATAATGTCTATTCCTTCGATATACACGCGCCCAATCTCTCCACGTTCTAAGCTTCGCTGAACAGCGTCACGAGGAACAAGGGTGATGCCATAGCCAGCTTTGATCATTTGAATGGCTTCGTGGACACCACTGAATTGTAAATCAACGGTCGGTTTTTTAATTCCTTTAGCGGTAAAAATGGAAAAAAGCTTGTCTCTCGTTGAACTGCCTTCTTCTCGCATTAAAAAAGGTTCATGGCTTAGGCGTTCTAGGGGGACGGTTTGTCCATTTAACGGGTGATCCACAGGCACGATAAAGTCATAACTTAAATCAGTTAAGTGAGAGGTGTGAAGATCTTCGTGGTGCAGATCTTCAATTACAGCAATCGCCACATCTGATTGATATTGAAGCAAGCTTTCGATCACTTGAGCGGAGTTTCCGCTTTTTAATTCAATGTCTGTCTGTGGCGATGATGTTTTAAAAGAGGCAAGCCAATCAGGCAGCAAAAAGTTAAGTGGTACGTAGGTAGAAGCAATTCTGAGTCTTCCTTTTTTTCCGTTTTGCAGAAGGGTAATCTGATATTCCACTTCTTTTTCCGCCTCGAATACTTGCCGGGCATATGGATACAGGATCTTTCCCATCTCCGTCAATGTAATCCCCCGGCCGTTTCGTTTGAAAAGACGAAAGCCGATCTCTCGTTCAATGCTTCGTAATTGTGCCGTCACAGCCGGCTGCGTCAAAGACAGCACGTCTGCCGTTTGTGTGACACTTTTTGTTTCGGCTACCTTTGCAAAAATACGGAGGGCATGTAAATTCATCTTTGCACCGCCTATCAATTATTTTGATGATTCGATCAAAAACATTCATTAGATTTATTATAAGGTATCCCTTATCGTAAAGGTAGCGAAGGGGGAAGAAAAAATGGATCGTCGTCAAAAGCAAGTTGTGTCAATTGCGCTCATCACAGCATTTGCTCTTATTGGGGATTCAATGCTCTATATTGTTCTCCCGGTCTATTGGAAAGAGATTGGTTTATCATCCATTTGGGAGGTGGGGTTACTGCTGTCTATCAACCGATTCATTCGTATCCCGCTAGCACCTGTCGTATGGTGGCTTTATCGATATATCCCAATGAAGACCGGTGTACTGATCGCAATTATGATCGCGTCAGTGACCACGATATTATATGGTATGAGTGGATTTTGGCTGCTATTGATTTGCCGCTGTGCATGGGGTCTCGCTTGGACGTTACTCCGTATGAGTGGGATGAGGGTCTTGGCTGAAATGGACGAAGGCTCACAAGGACATTTGACGGGTCTTTATAATGGGCTTTACCGGCTTGGCAGTTTATTTGGCATGTTATTTGGGGGAATCCTTGCCAGCTTGATCGGTTTTCAGTCCATGACGCTTGTCTTTGGCTTACTCACATTAATGGGCTGCATTTTTTATGTATCGTTGGATGAAATTGAAAAGAGAGAAGGCACGCAGGTGTATCATGGCATCAAACAGAAGTGGTTTACACGAGATGTGGTAAAAGTACTGATAACAGGCATGCTGATCGCACTGATCATCCAAGGTTTATTCGCATCCACGCTGAGTCATGTCATTGAAGCAAAGATTGACCAAGATGAATTGACTCTGTTTGGCTTTGTCATCGGAGCTTCGGCTTTAAGCGGTGTTATTCAAGCACTCAGGTGGGGATGGGAACCATTTCTCGCACCGAGAACGGGCAAATGGTTTGATCGTCTTGTGATGAAGGAACGAATGTTATGCTGGATGTTTCTTTCATTTGGAGGGCTCAGTTTTCTTGTGATCATGCTGAAGGTAAGCGCCTGGTTCCTATTGATGCTGCTTTTGATTCAACTAATGGCAACAATTGTCACAACGTTCACCGATACACTTGCCTTTCAAAAAGCTTCTGCTCAAACAGATAAGAACCGCTTTCTCGCCAGCTATTCTTTTGTTCAAGATATGGGGGCTGCTTTAGGACCTTTGTGTGGGTATACGTTGATCCAGTTTTTCGGAACAAACAGCGTCTTTTGGCTGATGCTTATCATAAGTTTAATGCTCGTCAGCATGTGGATAAGAAGCGGGCAGCATGTTTTTTCTAGTGCAGTGTAAAAAATAAAGCGTTATATAAAAAACTGCCTCATGCAGCTAATCGCAGGAGGCAGTCATATTCTCTTATTCTAAGTCTGAATCATAGGCTTTTTGCGTGAGTTGGCTGACGACTTCTTTCAATCCATTGGGTTTATGGAATTCAACAGGTGTGCTTCCTTTTTCAAATACAATTTGATCTGCTTCAACGAGCACGACATATCGATTGTTGACCTTTGCGATATGAACCGAGTGGCCGAAGTCGGCTAAAAGTCCTTTGATTTCTGTTTCGCCTAGACGCATCTTCATCGTGATATCAGGGGTTTGTTCAACAATGTGTGAAGCCGCTAGTGTGACCTGTTCTGTATCGAGTGTTTCCCGAATCTCCCGTTTTTCACTTACTTCCCATATTTCAAGGTCCTCTTCAAATTGTTTTAATTCTTCACTTTCATCCTGAAATGTTTCAAATACATGTTCCTGCACCATATTCATGACCTGTGATTTCATGATTTCAGGCATCGATTCCCCGTATTCGACGAATTTTAGAAAGTCTTCAAAATAACGAGCGTGGGAGGATTGGTGAATTTTCACTTCAGCATCTTCTGTCATGCCTTCTTCTGGCATAAACGGGTATTGAATCGATTTCATGTTTTTTGTTGTAATCGCCATTTCTACTTTTTTGATCAAGGTAGATGTATCAGCAATAGAAGCGACTTTCTGTTCAAAATCACATTTCATGATAAAGACAAAAGAGTCATCGAAATATTTTTTAGGAACCGCAGATGCAACCAAAAAGACGCCGCCTCTGACAGCACTTGTATCTAAATAGGTGCGAACAAATTGTTCACTGCATTCGTTAAATACTTCTTTTGTATCTGCAAATCTCGTCTGATGAAATAAATTGTAGTTTGGATTTGAATCGAGTTCATGCCCTGGTTCTACAATAAATCGGCCAATTTTAGTCGGTACTTGCTCAGACTTAGGGTGTCTGTCCACTTTTCGTTTGACGATTTTTTTAAGCTCACCGTCTAGAAAGTCCTTCAGCTCACTTTGTTCAAATTCCTCTTGGTTTAATGTTTGGTAATGTTTAAACCGTTTATTTGCTTGTTCCTCTTTACCTTCTATTTCAACCACATAGAATGATAGGAAACGTATCGTAAAATCCACTGATTGGTCACCACTTTTTCTTCTTTGGATATGTTGAGTATAGAAAAAGGAGTGAAAATCGTCAACGAATGGAGAAATTTCGTGTCATTATTTCCCGAGAAATGTTTCGTGAAAAACGCTTGATAATAATTATCATTCTTGATAGAATGATAAAAGAAAAGAAGGAACCTGCCAGTTCCTTCATCTCAGAAAATCATGTATTATTTTGTTTCAAATGTTTCGCAATCCGTTTCAGCATTGCGAGTCACGTCAGTCATTGTGCTTTTACCAATTTTAATTGTAGAGGCTGTACAGCTGTTGTCAGCCCAATAACGGCAAGAGTTCACTTCACAAAGTACATTTTGTGCCATGGGAATTCACCTCCGTGATTCATATTAAGAATGAAGCAAGCTGCCACTTGAGTTCATTCAATCTAGTAGTCTCTTTATCGAAAGAGGCTGTTTGTGCTGTATATGCACATGTTTATCATACCATCTACCCTGAAAATATACAATTTAAACTTTGAGTAAGAATACAAAAAATCCATCTATTTTTAAGATGGATTTTTTGTATTCTATCACTTAGATGATTCATATAAAAGTTCAATATCATCAAAAAAATGAATTGGTCTTTTTTCATGATTTAGAATGTAAAAGCTGTAACCTTCTTTATTTGTCTTAATCTCTTGTTGTTCTTTAATTGATAACATACGAGATGTTTGCAAATTAAAGGTGATGTTATAATTTAATTGATTAAAACTAAAAGTCCTCTGTCCTGGAATCAAATCTGTTTCTTGCTCTTTAATAATAGCAGATATTTTTTCAGGTATGTTTATTAAAAAGTAATATTCGCTATTGTGCACATTTAGAACAAAATGCAATTTGCTTCGTAAAGTATAGTCAATTGAATATTCTACTCCTAATGGACTTGTTTTAATTTTGAATTTATTTATTTCAAAATTGGGAGGTGTAAAGTTTTCTTCTAAAGGAAGTGCAATTGCATCACTATCTTCTTTTTGAGTTTTCATATTATGACAACCTGATAGACTAACTATCAACATCAAAAGAAAAAAAGTGATCCATTTTTTTTCTAAATTCATTTTTTAACTTTCTTACTCCATGTTCCATAAGACCACTTCGCTGATACCGATTTAGAGCTTAAAATTTTTCCTGCATTCCATTTTCTTATGACGCCTGATTCTTTTACAAACTTAGTGCCAGCAGTCAGTTTATATGTGCTTTTAGGTGGTATGGACCAAGTCATTGTGATTTTTTCTGTTTTTGATAGTCCTAAGCCGATTTGGGTTTTTATTCCGACCTCGTGAACCATAAGCTTTAAAGTATAAGAAGCACTGAAGTCAGCATTCGTAGATTTTGTAGTACTTACCGAATAACTAACTCTATCAGTTTTATTACTTGGATTTGTGGCAGTATGTGTAAAAGAAGTCTTTTTGCTTTTAGTAGTGGTCACATGCACATACTCTGTACCAGTCATATCACTTGCAGCATAAGTCTTTGTTCCTAATCCTAATGTGAAAACTAGTATTACAATACTTGATAAAATAATTTTTTTCAAAAAAATCCCTCCTATAGTTAAATTAAACCACTCATGTTAAATTAAATCAATATAAAAATAGGTAAATAACCTTAAAATAACCTTAAAAATCAAATATTAAAATATTTGTGAAAAATAGTTAAATGCTAGGTGGCACCCTCTCTTATTCCGACATATGAATAGAGTAGATTCAAAACCTGATGTCGGACAAAGTATAAGGGTACATGTACTGATTTTCCGCATGAAGATAGGGTTTTCAATCAAAAATTTTCATAGAGAGATGAGGGGAGAAGATGAAAGCAGTCATTCTCTGCGGAGGAAAGGGAACGAGAATGAGTGAGGTCACACAAGCGCTTCCTAAACCACTTGCTATGATCGGAGAACGGCCTATTCTATGGCATATTATGAAAATCTATCAGTATTACGGTGTAGACGAGTTTATCTTATTGCTTGGATATAAAGGAGAGAAAATCAAAGAGTATTTTCTCAACTACGACTGGCGGCATCACAGCATGCAGCTGGATATGTCGACAGGGGAAATGAAGCTTTTAGGGAATTCGGAGAATTGGAAAATAACCTTTTTAGATACGGGTGAGAATACGATGACAGGCGGGCGGTTAAAGCAGGTACAGGATTATATTGGTGATGAGACATTTATGATGACGTACGGTGACGGACTTGCCAATATCAATATGTTTCATTTGCTCAAGCGCCATCAAGAGCTTGGAGCAGCTGCCACTGTCACAGGAATTGAAAAGAAATCACAGTACGGCACGCTGAAGGTGTATAACGGGATGGCACAATCCTTCTCTGAGAAGACAGACAGTATGGGGATGATCAATGGAGGATTTTTTGTGTTGTCTCCAAAGGTTTTTGATTATTTAACAGATGATGATCAGTGCGTCTTTGAAGCAGAGCCTCTTCAGAACTTGGCGAATGATGGCGAGCTTGCAGTCTATGAGCACCACGGATTTTGGACAGCAATTGATACGTATAAAAACTTGAAAGAAATCAACGGCATGTGGACTGAAGGAAAACAACCATGGAAGGTTTGGTGACAGCATGAGCGAATTTTGGAATGGGAAAAACGTATTTGTGACCGGGTGTACGGGATTGTTAGGGAGTTACCTCGTCAAGGAATTGATAGATCAAGGAGCAAACGTAACAGGGCTTGTACGTGATCAGGTGCCAAGATCGAACTTATATCAAGGCGGTCAATTTGAAAAGATGAATGTCGTCCAAGGCGCACTTGAGGACATGCAAACGATAGAACGTGCGTTAGGAGAATATGAGATTGATACAGTCTTTCATTTGGCCGCCCAAGCGATTGTTGGGGTCGCAAATCGTCACCCGGTCTCTACATTTGAAGCCAATATTTTAGGAACATGGAATGTGCTGGAGGCATGCAGAAGGCAGCCGCTTATCAAACGAGTGATTGTGGCATCGAGTGATAAAGCATACGGGGATCAAGAGCAGCTTCCTTATGATGAAGACATGCCGCTTAACGGCAAGCATCCATATGATGTGTCAAAAAGCTGTGCAGATTTAATTTCTCACACGTACTACAACACATATGGTCTTCCGGTTTGTATTACGCGCTGCGGTAATTTATATGGAGGCGGGGATTTGAATTTTAACCGAATCATTCCGCAAACCATCCAGCTTGTGTTAGAGGGAAAGGCGCCAGAAATTAGAAGTGACGGAACCTTTATCCGTGATTATTTCTATATTGAAGATGCGGTCAAGGCTTATTTACTCCTAGCTGAAAAAATGGAGGAAAAAGGGCTTGCAGGAGAAGCATTTAACTTTAGTAATGAAATTCAGCTGACCGTGCTTGAGCTCGTTGATAAAATCTTAAAGGCGATGGGCAGTGAACTGAAGCCGTGTATTTTGAATCAAGGAACGCATGAGATTAAGCATCAATATTTATCAGCAGAAAAGGCGAGAAAGCTGCTTGATTGGAAGCCTGATTACTCCATTGATGAAGGGTTAGAAAAGACAATTGAATGGTATCGCGAATTCTTTCAAAAATAGAGGTGTATACAGATGAACAGCATATATTGTACGGTTCTATCAAGTGGAAGACTTTATCAAGCCATTGCGTTTTTCTTATCGTTGAAGCAAGTAGAAGATGATGCTGTCATCAAGACGTTATGTATGGATGATGCTGCATTTGATTTGCTTCATCAAATGAATTTCCCGCATGTCGATCTTGTTCATGTGCGTGAGTTTGAAACGCCGGAGCTTCTAGAGATCAAAAAGGAACGAAATGATTCGGAATATTGCTGGACATTAAAACCGATTTGGATTGAGTGGCTATTTAAGCAGGGCCAGGCGGAGGAAGTGACGTATCTAGATGCGGATTTGTTCTTTTATGAGCGTCCACAAGTGATTTTTCAAAATCAGCCTGATGCCTCTGTGCTTCTATCAAGAGGGGATATTGTCATTCCAAGCTTTGATCCAGAGGAAGTGAAGATGCTTCAGAAACTTTTAGGGCGCTACAATTCAGGCTTCCTCCATTTTAAAGGAGATGAAGCCGGCCGGAAGTGCCTGAGCTGGTGGAAAGAAGAATGTCTAAAGGAATGCAAAAATGCGCCTGGAGAAGGAAAATTTGGCGATCAAGGGTATTTGGATCATATGCCGATGCTGTTTGAAAGAGTAGAAGATATTCAAACAAAGGGTGTGAATATTGGTCACTGGAATTATGGCCAGCATTCTTATCAGGAAGAGAATGGACGTATTTTGCTTGAGGATGGAAGCCCACTCATTTGCTATCATTTTAGTGGTTTTCGGATCTTAAGCAAAGATGATATGCAGCAAATCCATGAAAAAGGAAGAGATGATTTGCCATTTTTCCAAGAGGCCTATCGGGAAGTGCTGCGTCATGTGATTGAATCGGTAGAACAAGTCAATCCGATGTTTAACGGCTATGCCAAACTGGAGGAGGATGGCGCATGAATGAAAAGCCGAAGGTCAGCGTCATTATTCCGAGTTATAATGCGAAAGAGCGTTTAGAAGGGAGCCTCTTTTCCTTAACGCTTCAGGAAACCGATATTCCATTTGAGGTCATTGTTGCTGATAATGGGTCAACGGACGGCACGATGGAAATGCTCGAAAACATTGAGGTGAACTTTCCATTCAAAAAGGTGCGTATTCCTGTCAATCAAGGAATTGCCAAGGGGCGCAATCATGCCATTCGTGAGGCAGAGGGAGACCTCTTAATATTCCATGACAGCGATATGTTGGCAGAGCCCCAATTTATTCAAAAGCACGCAGAGGCACATGCTGATCATGAGGACCGTGTCATTTGCGGTGTATGCTGGAAGCGAATCTACCGTTATTTTTACACCGGTTTTGATAAAGATCATGTGAAGCGATTAAAAAAACAAGGGCTGTATCAGCGGAAAATGAAAGACAAAACGTCTCTTGTGTCGATGGAGGAAATAAAAAACGGCGCATTTCTAGAGAGAAGCTTCGACTTGCAGTCCGAATTTATTGATATTCTGAAAGACATTTTAAACACGTACGACTATGATTTAAGTTCTTATCAATTGCCGTGGCGATTTTTTATCACAAATAACTCTTCCGTCAAGCGAAAGCATGTCATGGAACTAGGGATGTTTGATGAAAAAATCGTTCGATACGGGTTTGAGGATTATGATTTAGGCATTCGTCTGCATCAGCTTGGCCTCTCATTTGAGCTGCGTGAGGATATTTTAAGTGTGCATCAGGAACATCCAAGTAATTTAACGTCATTCGATGACATCAAATATAACATTTTGTATATGTGCGAGAAGTACAACAATATTGATTCGATTGATGTTCATTTGGCTTTCTCTGGACCATTTTCTCATACCGTGACAAATGATATCGTGAAAGACATTCGCCAGCTGCGTAAGAATGCAGCATATGATGATCTGCTCGCTTATTTTTTGGAGCTGCTTCATATGATCACAGAGCGGAATGTGGGCATTAAACGTGATCAAAAGGACGTGCTGACGGCAAAGCATTTCCCTTTGAAAAAGCTGTCAGAGACGGCCAAACTTGCCAAGCAGGAACATGGATGCACGGTGCTGGCAGAAGCCATTCAAGGGCTCACAAAAGAGCTGCTGCATGTTGACTTGTTCCAAGTGGATGTGTTGTAGATGGCATCCTATCATTTCACAACCATTGTGTCGAATACCCATGTATTTAAGCTGCTGGCGCTGATTCATTCACTTGAACAGACGGCTCAATCATACAAACTTTCTGTCTTATGTGCTGATCCTTTGGCTTACAAGGTGTTAAGTCAGTTTCCTCATCCACATGTCCAATATGAACAGCTTGAAGATGTGGAAGATGATTCGCTGCGAAAAGCAAAGGCGGATCGTACGTTCCACGAGTATTGCTGGACGCTTAAGCCTGCGTTTCTACTCAAAATTCTTGAGTCCTCTGATGCAGATTATCTCGCTCATTTGGATACGGATTTGTATTTTTATCATGATCCAGAGGCGATATTTGCAGAAAATCCACTCGCTCATGTATTTTTGACAGATCATATGAATTCCAAGCGATTCTATCACTTTTATGAATTATCCGGCCGTTTTAATACTGGCTTTGTAGGCTGTCGAAACACAGATGTGGCCAAACGGGCTGTGACGCAGTGGAAAGAGAACTGCATTGCGCACTGTACAGTAGAAATGGATACGGAAAAAAAGACATATGGTGATCAGCGGTATGTTGAAAGATGGGTCGATGATTTTGAGGGTGTCCATGTGGTGGCATCTAAAGGTGCCAATGCAGCGATTTGGAATATTGAAAACTATAAGCTCTCCGTTGTGAAAGGAGATATGTATCTCGACGAATGTCCACTGCTGTTCTATCATTTTTCTGCCTTTACGATCATTGATGAAAAGAACTTTAATCTGAATTGGTATTACTATATGACAGAACAAAAGCTGGTGAATCACTTGTATATTCCGTATGCGGTCTTGGTTCACAAAAAAATCAAACAGGTGCAGGAAATCTTTCCTGATTTTCAGCAAGGATTTATTGCGAAGAAACATGTTCCCGACACACATTTTTATGAGATATGAAAAAAACCGCTCAGTAAATGAGCGGTTCCAGCTTGTAGACAAAGTCTACAAGCTTTTTTGTATAATAAGGGTAATAACACAATTCTGTGGGGGATGAACATGTTATCGAAACGTGAAGAAGAAAGAAGAAATCAATTAGAAGTAGTGGCCTTAGATGAATTAGTGCCTGAAGATCATCTTGTACGAAAAATTGATCAAGCGATCGACTTTGATTTCGTTTATGATCTTGTCAAAGATCATTATAGTTCTGACAACGGTAGACCAAGTGTTGATCCCGTTGTTCTCATTAAGATGGTCTTAATTCAATATCTATTTGGCATTCGCTCTATGCGGCAAACCATTAGAGAAATTGAAACCAACGTGGCTTATCGTTGGTTTATTGGATATGGATTTTCCGAGAAAATCCCGCACTTTTCTACCTTCGGTAAAAACTACGTGAGGCGCTTCCATGATACAGATTTATTCGAACAAATTTTTTACCGAATCTTAAGAGAAGCGATGAAAAAAGGACTCGTTGACCCTTCTATTGCCTTCATTGACTCCACTCATGTAAAAGCGAATGCCAATAAGAAAAAACTTGAAAAGAAAATCGTTCGAGTAGAGACGAGAAGTTATCAAAATCAGCTTCATGAGGAGATCAATATTGACCGTGAAGAACATGGAAAAAAGCCTTTACCCCTACAGAATAAAGAAGAGACAAAAGAAATCAAAGTAAGTACGACTGATCCAGAGAGTGGTTACTATGTGAAGGATGAGCGAGAAAAATCATTTGCCTATTCATTTCATACGGCTTGTGATTCTAAAGGATTTATTTTAGGATCACTGGTCACAGGTGGAAATGTTCATGATAGTCGTATGTTGGATTCACTCGTATTAAAGGTGACAGAAAAAGTCGGAAAACCAAATGTAGTCGCAGTAGATGCAGGATATAAAACACCTTACATCGCTAAGTTTTTAATGGATCAAGAGATAAGACCTGTCATGCCTTACACTCGTCCAAGAACAAAAGCTGGTTACTTGAAAAAGAATGAATATGTGTATGATGCATATTTTGATTGTTACATTTGCCCCAACGGGCAAATTCTCTCTTATCGTACAACGACTAGAGAAGGCTATAAGCAATATGCATCTGATTCAGAGGTATGTAAATCCTGCTCGTTTTTAAATAACTGTACACAAAGTCAAAATCACACTAAACAAATTCATCGGCATATTTGGCAGGACTATCTAGATGAAGCAGACCATCTGAGGCTGACACAAATGAATAAAGACATCTATGCAAAACGGAAAGAAACAATAGAACGCGTTTTTGCGGATGCAAAAGAAAAGCATGGTATGCGTTGGACGAAACTTCGAGGACTGAAAAAAGTTTCAATGCAGGCGATGCTTACTTTCGCTGCCATGAATCTTAAAAAGCTAGCAAACTGGACATGGAAAGAGCCATGTCCAGCGTAAAACACATAATGTTTTTATCAAAAAATGTGAAAACCCCACTTTTACTTGAAGTAAAGGTGGGGTTTGTCTACGGTCTGAAACCGCTCAGTAAATGAGCGGTTCTTCATTTTACGATTCATTCCATTTCGCTATGGTCTGATCGCTTGGCAGTAAGAAGGCTAGGATGCCTAATATCGGTAAAAAGGCGACACCGATCATGGTAGGCGTTAAACCGACTGCATCAATTAATGAGCCGAGGGCAACGGATCCAATCGCTCCCATACCAAACGCAAGTCCAACAGTTAAACCAGACATTGTGCCAATTTTCCCGGGAAATAGTTCTTGGGCATAGACCACGGTGACAGAGAAGCTTGAAGTCAGAATGACCCCAATAAGTCCAAGTAAAACATAAGCAACAACTGGTCCGGCAAATGGGAGAAGCAGGGCAAGCGGAAAGGATGCTAATAAAGAAATTAAAATGACGGTTTTCTTGCCGAAGCGGTCTGCAAGCGGCCCGCCTAAAAATGTCCCAATCGCACCTAATATAAGAAATAAGAAAATATAAGTTTGTGATTCTTTAATCGTCAAACCATATTGCTCAATCGCATAAAACGCATAGAAATTCGAGATCGCATTTCCATACCAAGAACGTGCGAAAATAAGAAAGACGATAATGCCAAGTGCTGTGAGCGCTGATTTGCGGTGAAGTTCAGATCTTGCTGCTTTTGCAGGCGCTTTTTTCGCTTGTGCTCGAATGGTTTGAAGTCTTCCTGCGTACCATCTCGAAATATAAAGAAGGAAACCGACAGCAATCATTCCAACAATCGTAAACCAAGCCACACCTGGCTGACCGAGAGGGACGAGCATGAATGCAGCGATTAGCGGAGCAAAGGCTTGACCTGTATTTCCACCGACTTGATAGATGGATTGAGCAAGACCGCGTCTAGGACCAGCTGCCATGTTGGCAACCCGTGAGCCTTCTGGATGGAAAATCGCAGAGCCGAGTCCAATAAAGACGACGCACAGCAGGATGGTCGCAAATGATGGCGCAAACGCAAGGCCGAAAATGCCGACAGCACTTGAAAATAATGCGATAGGCAGTGCATAGGGCATCGGCCGTTTATCTGTGTACCACCCGATCGCAGGCTGCATGACAGAGGAGACCATATTTAATGTAAAGGCGATTAGCCCTAATTGAGTAAAGGTCAGCCCCATTGAGCGTTCTAAAATAGGGAACATGGCAGGAATCACGGCTTGCAATGTGTCGTTGAGCATATGGCAAATACCAATAATCAATAAAATAGGATAAACCGTTGAACCGGTGACCGCTTTTTGAGGTTTATCCTTTGTTTGAGCAGCAATAGCCAATGAGACTTCCTCCTTTCATTCAACTTGTTTCTTTTTTCATTCTCCTCATTTTATTCATAAGGTGAACTATAAAACAATAGCAAATTGTCATGATTTAGAAAAAAAGAGACACATGCGCTTGATGGAGCGTGTGTCTCTAAAGGGTTATTTATAGAAAGAAGCGATGACAGGCTTCATTTTTTGAATGACAAGTCCACTGCCTCCACGGTTTTTCACACCTTCAATCATACCGACGAGGACATAATCTTCTTTTTTAGGATTAAAAGCAAGTAAAAATCCATTTTCAGTACCGTCTGTCGCACCTTGTTTGCTCTTTAGTTCCGCTGTTCCCGTTTTAGCGGCTATATCAGCCCCTTTTATTTGCAACGAGTGAGCGGTTCCGTTTGAATTGGTGACGACTTGAGTGAGTGCGTCCTTCACCGTATTTGCTGTATCTTCTTTGATGATCTGTTTTGGTGATGCTGTTTTTTCATCCTGAATGACTCGAGGGTACACAAGCTTTCCTCCTGTTGCAAATGGAGAATAGGCATGTACTTGTTCAATTGGTGACATGAGTAATTCTCCTTGGCCATATGCTGAGTCGGCAAGTAAGATGTCTGATTTGATTCCGTCGTTAGACACTTGTGCCGGTTTCATTGTAAACGGCATGTTTAAATCATCACCAAACCCAAATGTTTTCACTTTTTTCTCGTAAGTATCTTTGCCGATTTCAAGGGCTTCCTGTCCAAAATAAATATTATCTGAGTACACGAGGGCATCGACCATATTGACTTGTTCTTTGTCATGAACCCGTGTAATGCGATAATTTCCCCAAGATTGATCCTTCTGCCATTTCAGTCCATGAATGGTGCGTACTTTATTAGGCTTTGTGACACCTGTTTCCAGTCCAATCGCTGCTGTAATGGTTTTGAATGTAGATCCTGGTGCATATCTGCTCGCATATCGAGCTTGGAATGGGAGATCAGGATTTTCACTGTATGCTTGATATTGTTTAGGCGTGATCCCGTTGGTCATTAAATTGACATCGTAAGAAGGGGTGCTAACAAGCGCTAATAAATCACCTGATGATGGGTTCATAATGGTGACAGCCCCTTTTTCACCTTTCAGCTGTTGATAGGCTTTTTTCTGTAAAGATGCATCAATGGTCAGCTTGACTGTTTTTCCGTCTTTTCGGTCTGTTTTTTGCAATGTTTCTTCAATACCTGTTTCATCATGGATAATGAGGATGCTTCCGCCATCTTGTCCTCTTAAGTTCTTGTCAAATGTGAATTCAAGGCCGGTTTTGCCGATGATTTGGTCCGCCTTTAAAGCTGGATTTCTTTTGATATCATCCGCATTTGCTTTTCCCACATAGCCTGTCAGGTGAGCAGCGGCTTCGTTATATGGATAGTAGCGCATTTCCTTCGTTTGATAGGTGACGCCATTTATGTCTTTTGGAATCGGCTTTTGCTCTAACATAGACTTTAGCGGGACAAATGTGTCATCTGTGACCCATGCTTGTTTCAGCTGATTTTGAATCAGCTCTTCATCTATATCAAAAGCGCTGCTGATTTTTTTGATGTTGCTTTCTTTTTCCGTACCTGTCCCGAGCTTTCCAGGGATGATGCCAAGTGCGTGTCCACCAGTTGTTTCTGCTAACGTGCGCCCTTTTCGATCTACAATATTTCCGCGTACCGCAGGATCCGTTGTCACTTTGATGGTGTCACCCGTTTCCATTTGCGGGAAGATGAGATTTGGTTTCCAATCTACTTTCCACTTGTTATCCTCTTCGGAGAGAACGCCCTTGTAAGAGAGTTTGTTCAGTTTTCCAAGTGACGTTTTCATCGTGACTTCATAGGTGAATTGATACCCATTTCCTTTGTCCTGTTTTTCTACGTTGACGTTTGAGACGTTTAGATCACTTGCACCAATGCCGCTAAAGATCTTATCGTATTTTTCGGCAAGTTGTTTTTTAGAAAAGTCACTGGCTTTCAGAGAGCCACTTGTGACCTCATCTGCCAGTTTCGTGAATTCTTTTTTCTCCAGATGTTTCGTAAAGGATTCAGCGGCTTTCAGCGCCTCTTTTTCTTTTGAGAAAAGCGAATCTTTTAAGAAAAAGAGAGCAGCAGCAATCACGATGATGCTAAGAAGGGGAATGATGACTTTTTTCTGTTTCCAAAATGATTTTCGTTGATCTGTATACAATGAAAACACCTCAATTTTTGATTAGATCCTCTATAGTTTACAGTTACTGTGTAGGATTTGTATAGTTTCTCCTATGAAAATAGACCAAGACATGAAGTGGAAATATGAATTAAGACACAGTTGCTGCTTAAGGATCTCTTCATTTTTTCTTATGATTTAAAGGATTTTTTATGTGATCATCGAATGTGAAAAATTAGAAAAATTTTAAAAGCGTTTTCATGAAGGGGGAATTGAGATCGTTTATAAAAAAGTGAATCTAACTGGACTTGTTCTTGGACCAATCTTCTTTTTGCTTATTTTTTTGCTCATTCCAGAAAGTGAATTGACCTATGCAGCGAGAGTGGTACTTGGCATCACAGCATGGACTGCGACATGGTGGGTCACAGAAGCTTTGCCTATACCGGCGACCTCTTTATTGCCCATCATCCTTTTGCCTACACTTGGCGGGCTATCGATGGAGCAAACATCAAGAGCTTATGGAGACCCGATTGTTTTTATGTACATGGGTGGATTTATGATTGCCATTGCTATTGAAAAATGGAATTTACATAGAAGAATGGCCTTACATATTTTAAACATCATTGGCACAAGAAGTGACCGCATTGTATTAGGGGTTATGATAGCAACGGCCTTTTTATCTATGTGGATTTCAAATGCAGCCACAGCACTGATGATGCTGCCGGTGGCACTGGCTGTGATTAAAGAGGTGAAAGCGAACGATATTTTGTCAGGTGCATCTCTTGACCGATTCAGTAAAAGCATCCTATTATCGGTCGCTTATTCAGCCTCTATTGGCGGACTGGCGACACTCGTTGGGTCTGTACCAAATGCTGTTTTTGCGGCGATGTCAAAAAAGCTGTTAGATCGAGAAATTATGTTTTTTGAATGGTTTTTGTTTGGTTTTCCGGTGGCGGCTGTTCTGCTTATTCTCTTATTTCTGTATTTGACCAAGATACAGTTCAAGGTAGAGCACACAGGGGAAATGGGAGCAGCGTTTATACGGAAGGGTTTAGAGGATTTAGGCAAAATGAAACAAGAAGAAAAATGGGTTTTTGCTATTTTTCTTATGACGGCTTTTTTATGGATCTTTAAAATCTTTTTGTTTGGCGGGCTTCCTGTCTCGGATACGTCGATCGCAATTTTTGGGGCGATGCTGTTATTTCTCATTCCAGCCACAAATGGAGAGAGAATACTAGAATGGCAGGATATGAAGCAGTTGCCATGGGGGCTTTTGCTTTTGTTTGGAGGCGGGCTTTCGCTCGCTACAGGATTTGCGGAAACGAATCTAACAGGATGGATCGGGGAAAATTTACAGCATTTAAATGGGCTGTCTTACCTCATGCTGCTGATTATTTTAACGGCTTCAATTTTATTTATGACCGAAATTATGTCTAATACAGCAGTTGCGAACATGATCATTCCAATTACAGTAGGGCTTGGACTTGCAATTGGCATGGAGCCGTACGGCTTAATGGCTGCGGCTGCGTTAGCTTCCTCATGTGCGTTTATGCTGCCAATTTCCACACCGCCAAATGCGGCTGTCTTTAGTGCAGATGTGCTGAAAATATCTGATATGGTCAAGGCTGGTTTTTGGCTAAATGTGATCAGTATTGTAGCGATTGTGCTTGCGGTTTATTTCTGGCTTCCGGTCGTGCTGAGATGAAGACTTTGATCGAATGGAGACTTTTGGTGTTTTTGTTTCTTTTGGCTTCGGTACTGAAGCTGCCTTTTTGAGGTGCGGGTCCTTTGGCGTGTAATAGGTGGCTCCAATGTTGAGTCTGCCTTTAAGCTGATCAATGGAAAGCTCACCAAACTCTAAATGGTAGTCAATTTTGTCCACATGCAGTGATTCAATGTGAATGTGCGTATCCTCCGAGACAGGCGGAGCAGGTGCAGACATTTTCTGCTCAAGAGCGGTGAGTCTTTTTTCCAGCTCGACGACAGAGGGGGATGGACTGGCTTCGGTTTTTTTAAAGAGTGATTGAATGAAATGTTTCAAGTGGACCACAACCTTTTCTTTCGCCTTGCTCTAGTCTATGGAAAAGCTACCAAGTATATACTTATAGAGATACATGAAAGGGGAGAAGGGCATGCTGCCTACACGCATTCAGATTACCCATATGAAGACGAATACGATTGGTACAGGGTCCTCGATGACATTCGGTTCGACGATCGTACGAAATCACTGCTCGACGATCAAAAGAAACAATGGTTTTGGTGAACAAAATGCCGATGGCGTGATCACGATCTTGCCGATTGAAACGATTGATGATCGTGATCTAATAGACGCAGTCAGTATCAATATTCGTCATCTATGATTATCGCAGTTGCTTTTCCTTCATCCTTTTGCAAGCGAATGTATAGTACGCCGTCTTTAAAGGCCGCATTCATTTGACCAAGAATCATATCTGGGAGCCGAATTTTTCTTTCAAACGGACCATACTTTCCTTGTTTTTGGCGAAAATCCTGTTCGTTAAAAAAGGAAAAACGCTGTCCTTTTACAACTAAATATTCACCATATGACAGCACCTGAACATCTTCCTTCCGGTAGCCAGGCAGATAAATTAAGTACTGAAATTCAGTAGGGGTTTCCACAATGTCGACTGGTGGAAACGATGAATCTGTTCCTCGCTGATCTTGCTGCGAGAATGTAAAGGGAGACGGACCATTTGCCATAAAGGGAGATCTTTGCTCATCATCAAATATCATTTTCCAAAAATCATCTCCATGCATTTGCTGGGCAATGTCCATCCACTGCTTCATTTTTTCGAAGTCCATGTGAAGACCTCCTGTTAACATACTTGATGGGTGCTCGCATATACCTATAAAAAGGAGGTTTATCTGTGGTTCAACCAACTCCGTATATCAATATTAATATTTTCATGTTAAAAATTAATTCCTTTGAAAATGCGTCGGCGGTGAATGTCGGACAAAATTTGTTAGCAGAGTGGCAAAACTCAGATAAAAAAAATCAGGGGTACGGACAGAATTTTGGAGATGCCAGCGGTTTTGTCGGAACAAAGAGCCATGTAGATGATCGAGATCAAGTGGACTCACCTGCCTCTTTTTCGCCAGCAGCTAAACCTATTCCAAGGAAGTGATGTGTGATGTTATTCTCACCCTCAGTCGTCAATGTCGGTGCTTTTAAAATCAATGCAATGGATCGGGGGGCATCACTGACGCTAGGACCTTATCAGCAGATCGATTATTTTCTCTCGATGAAATTGAACCAGGGTTTTGGTGAGGACAATGGAGATTGTTCACCGCTTGTCATTCCGATTTCAAGCGTACTCGATCCAGATATGGTGGACTCGAATTCAGTGAAAAACAGTGTGATTTAAACAAAAAAAGAGACCGGGATTCCCCGTGTCTCTTTTCTATTGTGTTTGATTCAGATGGCTTTTGCGTCTTGCGTAGGTAAAATACACAACGACACCA
Organism: Bacillus sp. RAR_M1_44; assembly: GCF_020165935.1. Lineage (NCBI taxonomy): Bacteria > Bacillati > Bacillota > Bacilli > Caryophanales > Bacillaceae > Bacillus > Bacillus sp. RAR_M1_44. The sequence goes on along the minus strand of NZ_JAIUKX010000002.1, from coordinate 441,775 downwards.
ATGGCTACCCAGATGAGGAAGGCTCGCCATGTCTCCCATTTCAGTGTGGCAGCCAAGATCATACAAATGACCGCACTAATGATGGGAAGAACAGGAACAAAGGGTACTTTAAACGCTGTTTTCATATTCGGATGTTTTTTCCGGAGTATGATCACAGCGATCGAGATCACCGTAAAGGCTGCAAGTGTACCGATGCTGACTAAATTAGCAAGTGTTGATAAGTTGACGAAACCAACGATACATGCCGCAACAGCGCCTGTCAGCCAAGTGTTGGCAACCGGTGTCTTCGATTTTGGATGAACGTTTGAAAAGATTTTTGGCATGAGTCCATCTCGGCTCATGGCAAAGGTTAAACGAACCTGAGCGTAGACAAGTGCAATTAACACGGTCGTAATCCCAATAATAGCACCTGCCGATATAATACCAGCGACACTATTCAGTCCAACCACTTGTAAAGCAAAAGCGACAGGGTCACTGACATTCAGTTTCGTATAGTGAACCATGCCGGTTAAGACAAAGGACACCCCGATGTATAAAATTGTACAAACACCGAGCGCGCCAATAATTCCGATTGGCATCGCTTTTTGCGGGTTTTTGACTTCTTCTGATGCATTAGCGATTGCATCAAATCCAAGGTAAGCAAAAAAGACAGTTGCCGCTCCTGCAATCACGCCATGGAAGCCCATTGGCATAAAAGGTGTCCAATTTTCAGGTTTAACGTAAGCAAAGCCTGAAATGATAAAGAGGAGGACAATGGCAATTTTGATGAGCACAATGATGTTATTCAGCTTCGTGCTCTCTTTTACGCCTCTTGAGACAATAAAGGTAATGAGTAAAATAATGAGTGCGCCTGGCAGGTTGAAGATGGCCCCATCAGCGGCTCCGGGTGCAGCCGATAAAGCCTTCGGTATGTGCAGACCAAATCCACTCAGCAGTGATTGAAAATAGGATGACCATCCGCTTGCCACAGCAGAGAGCGCAACAACATATTCAAGCATTAAATCCCAGCCCATTAAAAAGGCGAGGAATTCTCCAAGTGTTGCGTAAGAATACGTATAGACACTTCCTGACACTGGAATGGACGAGGAAAATTCAGCGTAGCAAAAAGCAGCAAGGGCGCATGCGATCGCAGCCAAAATAAAAGATATAATAATCGCAGGTCCCGCATCTTTCGCAGCCGCAACCCCCGTTATCACAAAAATTCCAGTCCCGACCACACAGCCAATGCCAAGCAAGATTAAATCAAATGTATTCAAAGAACGGCTCAGCCGCTTCGTTTGACTTTCAAGCATGAGCTGGTCGAGAGACTTTTTTCTAAATAAAGAACTCATGTTGACCTCCTAATGGATAAATCTTTTCGTAAGACGAATGTTAGTATATGCGTAAATGACAATTTAGTCAATTGGTTGAAAAACGCTTTAAATCACTAAAGTATTAAATGTCACAAAAGTCTAATGTGTATCAAAAGACATCCGCCGTCATGTGACAGGCGGATGTGATAACAGGAGATTTACGTTTCTTCAGCAAATATTTTTTCATTGTACAGCACACTCGGATGGGTTGGGTAATGGGCTGAGGATGCAAGATGATGGGTTTTGGCTTGAGCCAAATCACCGAGCTGATAATAACAATAGCAAAGCTGAAGGTGAGGATACCATGTTTTATATTGTGTCAGTGTAAAGGCTGTTTCGATTTCAGGCGCTTTCAGTGCCTGCTCATACCAATAGATCGCCGCTTTGTATTTATTTTGTGCTTTGAAATGATCCCCAATCCTGCAGCAAAATTCTGGACGGGGCTGATCATATAAGAAGGATCGCAATAAGGAGGATAAGGCGGCTTCCTCAAAACCGACTGCATAATAGCAGTCAGCTAAATTTTGGCATGTGCGAATTTCATCCTCAATCCAGCATTGTTTTGTGGCTAAAAATTTGTGATAAAAGCGAATCGCCTTCACATGCTGCTTGTTATCTCGTAATTCATTAGCGAAGTAAAAGAGATCACGAGGCGTCATCTCTTCGCCTTTTGCAAGCATGTTTTCATAAATGCGCAGATTGCGTCCGGGCTCTCCGGCGGTTGTTTTCTTACGCTTTTGATGGGTGACGGCGATATCAGCGGGAAAAATGTTGCCATACACTTGAAGGAATTCATGAACGGCCCCATACCACTGAAAGTTCAAGGCACGCTTGACGAGCCGATTTCTTCTATATTTAAAATTCACCTGACCGTCCTCGCTAAATCCAACGTGGTAAAACATCGAGACGGCATCTACTGCGGGATCTAGCGTCTGTTTGAGCTGAAGCAGTTTTTGCCGGTCCTCTTCAAGTAGGACATCGTCGGCATCCAGCCATAAGATATACTCTTTAGTCGCATGGGAAAAAGCGAAATTGCGTGCTTTTGCAAAATGCTGGATCCATTCAAAGTCGAGTACCTTTGCTGAAAAGGAGTGAGCAATGTCCTTTGTTTGATCCGTTGATCCTGTATCAACAATGATCATCTCATCTACAATGTCTTGAACAGAAGATAGGCAGTCAGCCAAAACCTCCTCTTCATTTTTCACAATCATACATAAACTAATGGTTATCATCTTTAGATCACCTCTTCATAGTGTATCGAGCATCAAAAGGAAACATTCTTTTCAGCAGCGGGTTTTTTTAAAACTAGTTTTCTGCTACTGGCTGATTTAAAATAAAGGAAGAATCTATGTAAGGGCTGATAAAATGAGTTTATTGAATGTAGAAGGATTATATAAAACCTATGGCGAAAAAACGCTGTTTGATCATATCTCTTTTCATATAGAACCAAAGGAACGCATCGGGTTAATTGGACCGAATGGAACAGGGAAGTCAACGCTTTTAAAAGTCATTGCAGGACTTGAATCATTTGAGGAAGGCGACATCACAAAGGCAGGGACACTTGATATCGAATTTCTCGAGCAAGATCCTGAAATGAGCGGGGATGAAACGATTCTCGACTATATTTTTTCAGGAACAGCACCAATGATTCAAACGATGAAAGCCTATGAACAGGCGCTGGCTGATTTAGAGCATGATCCACAAAACGAGGCAAAACAAGAAGCGCTTATGCGTATGCAAAATAAAATGGATCAGGAAGACGCATGGGATGCGAACCTTTCGGCGAAAACGATTTTGACAAAGCTTGGTGTCAAAGATGTGAGCCGTTCTGTTCATGCGTTATCAGGCGGACAGAAAAAGCGTGTGGCGATTGCCAAAAACTTAATCCAGCCTGCGGGTTTGCTGATTTTAGATGAGCCGACAAACCATCTAGACAACGCAACCATTGAATGGCTTGAAGGATATTTGAGTCAATACAGTGGGGCTGTCATTCTTGTCACCCATGATCGTTATTTCTTAAACCGTGTCGCCAATCGGATTTATGAATTAAATCAGGGGCAGCTTTACACATATAAAGGAAATTATGAAGTCTTTTTAGAAAAAAGAGCGGAACGAGAAGCAGAAGCTCAAGTAAAAGAAACGAAACGTCAAAACCTGCTTAGACGTGAGCTAGCATGGTTGAGAAGAGGGGCAAAGGCTCGAACGACAAAGCAAAAAGCACGTATCGGCAGAGTGGAAGAGCTGAAGGATCAAAAGGGACCTGATGCAAAGGGAGACCTTGATTTTGCGATCGGTTCTCACCGGCTTGGAAAACAAGTGATTGAGGCAGAAGAGATCAGCATCACATTTGCTGGACAAACCCTTGTGGATCAGTTCAGCGATTTAGTCGTGCCAGGTGACCGCATCGGATTTATCGGACCGAATGGAGTGGGCAAAACAACTTTACTCAATTGCCTAGCGGGTAAAATAGAACCGACGAACGGACAATTGACCATTGGACAAACAGTCCGCATTGGCTATTACACGCAGGACCATAACGAAATGAATGAAGAGCTGAATATCATTGATTACATCAAAGAAACAGCTGAAATTGTCAAAACGGCAGATGGCGTCATTGTGACAGCAGAGCAGATGTTGGAGCGATTTTTATTCCCTAGATCCATGCAGCGCACGTTTATCCGCAAGCTGTCAGGGGGAGAGCGCCGCAGATTGTATTTATTGAAGGTATTGATGGAAGAGCCGAATGTTCTCTTTTTAGATGAGCCGACGAATGATCTTGATACAGAGACGCTCAGCATTTTAGAGGATTATTTGGAGCAGTTCCCAGGCGTAGTCATCACCGTGTCGCATGATCGTTATTTCTTAGACCGAGTCGTCCATCGTCTGCTTGTGTTTGAAGGGAATGGACGTATTTCACACTTCCAAGGTGCTTACAGCGATTACATGGAGCAAGAAAAAGAACAGAAGCGAACAGAGACAAAACCTGCTGAAAAACAAGTAGAAGCTGCTCCTAAAAAGAGAAAAAAACTATCCTATAAGGACCAGCTTGAATGGGATGGCATTGAAGATCGGATACAAGCACTAGAGGACAAACACCAGCAGCTCGAAGCCAGCATTGCTGAGGCTGGCAGTGATTTTGGGAAAATTCAAGAGCTGATGGACAAGCAAAAAGCCGTCGCTGAAGAACTAGAACAAGCGATGGATCGTTGGACAGAACTGTCGCTGATAATTGAGGAATTAGAAAGTAATGAAAAATAAAGGTTGGCAAAAAAACTGTAGAGACATTCTACAGTTTTTTTTGATAAGAACATTTGGCATAAGCATCGTGCTGGTGAATGGATTCTTCATTTCGGCACTCAATTTGAAAGCCTTTAATCCAGTTTTGTTCATATAGCTCTGCTGCAATTAACCTCGCAACATCCTCTACAAAACGTGGATTTTCATAGGCCTCTTCGGTCACTTGTTTTTCATCTGGTCTTTTGAGTACAGGGTAAAGGGGCGCACTCGCATTAGACTCGATGATCTGCAGTAGATCTGCTTTCATGTCGTCAGGGAGTTGACCTTGTTCAAACAGCTCTACCTGAATCGATACAGTGCCGCGCTGATTATGTGCGCCGTATTCACTGATTTCTTTTGAACAAGGACATAACGTTGTCACTTGAGCAGTGCAGCCAATATGACAAATCCATCCGTTCTCTTCATGAAAATGGATGTCATATTGCACGTCTGCATGCATCAAACCGGACTTTCCGCTGATGGGACTCTTTTTTTCCATGTACCACGGAAAGGAAACTTGAATCGAGGCAGATGGCTGATTCATATGCTTGGCAAGCTGTGCTGTCAATTCTTTTAAGGAATCCACATCAACCGGCTTTCCGCTCTCATAAAATGAGTGAAGCTGCTCGGTGAGACGGCTCATATGAATGCCTTTTTGATGAGCTGGCAAATATGTACTCAGCGTAAAATCAGCGGAAGAGGTTTGGTGCTGTGGAGCCGTTTTAGACAAAATATGTACAGGGTACGACACACGGCAAATTCCGACCTGTTCCAGATCAAAATAAAAGTCCTGTTCGGTTTGTTGGATGTCTATCATGTCCTCTTTTTGACAAGGTTTTGTTCTACCGCTTGGCGGGACAGAACCGAATTGTGCGTGTCGTTCTTTTTTGGATGGAAATGAACGCATATGGTACCTCCTTTAAAACGTAATGATTCCTATTTATTCTGCATCAAACCACAATAGAAATCAAGTGATCAAACATTAACGTTTACGTTAAGGTCACAAAGGTGTATAATAAAACATGAATTGATGAGCAGGAGGCACTGGTGATGGAATGGATGAAAATTGATCAAGTGGCGAAAAGAAGCGGTCTGACGAAACGGACCATTCGTTTCTATGAAGAGATTGGTTTATTATCAGCACCAAAGCGGACAGAGGGCGGTGTCAGACTTTACTCAGAGGATGACATGGAAGAACTGGAGAAAGTGATGCAGGCCAAAGAAGTACTTGGCTTTTCTTTACAAGAGCTTCAATCGTTTATGGAAATAGGAAAACAGTTAGAGCTGAATAAAGAAGGCTACTTGCTGTCACTTGACCCGAAGGAACGATTAGAGAAACTGTTAGATATTGATGCGCAGCTGACTGTGCAGCATCAATTGATTACAAAAAAGCTAGAAACGATTCAATCCTTTAAAAAGGATCTTGAAATGATGAAAGAAAGAGCGGCTCATGCCATTGAGCAATTACAAAAATAAACACCTCAGCGTGTTTATTTCAGCGTGTAGACAAACCCTCGCATTCTTTGTCAGTCCTGCGTGCCGGTGCTCACGAATGACAAATTCGCTCCGCGCCAGTACTCGTCCTTCCTAGACTGCAAAGGTTTTCTATCACGCTGAAAAAGAAGACAAAGAGCTAAAATAAAGTTCATTTTAGCCCTTTGTCAACAAAATAAAATAAACACCTCAGTGTGTTTATTTTATTTTGTTAAACAACTGTAGGAAAGGTTCTGATGGAATGAAGGAAGAAGATGTATTGAAACAGCGTACGAGTCTGCTTAGACAGCCAAAAGCCGTCTGGGCGGTGGCCTTTGCTTGTGTGATTTCATTTATGGGCATAGGGCTTGTAGACCCAATTTTGCCAGCCATTGCATCGCAATTACATGCATCTCCAAGTCAGGTGTCTCTTTTATTTACGAGCTATTTGCTTGTCACCGGCTTTGTGATGTTTTTTACCGGTTTTATTTCTAGTCGTATTGGTGCCAAATGGACGTTATTATTAGGACTCATCTTTATTATTGTCTTTTCTGCTTTAGGCGGTACTTCTTCAACCATTAATGAATTAATTGGTTTTAGAGGCGGATGGGGCATTGGGAATGCCTTATTTATTTCAACGGCATTATCAGTGATTGTCGGTGTGTCTGTTGGAGGAAGTGCGAAAGCCATCATTTTATATGAGGCGGCACTAGGTCTTGGGATTTCTGTTGGGCCGCTCCTTGGCGGTGAGCTTGGAACGATATCTTGGCGCGGGCCATTCTTTGGTGTGGCAGTGTTAATGTTCGTTGCTCTTTTAGCTATTATTTTTATGCTTCCACCTATACAAAAGCCGCAGAAAAAGGTGAAGTTATTTGAAGCTGTTGGAGCCTTGAAATATAAGGGGCTTTTAACGATGGCATCTGCTGCTTTCTTATATAACTTTGGATTCTTTGTTCTTCTAGCTTATTCGCCATTTGTGCTTCATCTTGATGAGCATGGTCTTGGTTATGTCTTTTTTGGATGGGGATTATTTTTGGCTGTGACATCTGTCTTCTCAGCGCCGGTCATTCATCGCAAATTGGGTACATTAACAGCTCTTGTTGTTCTCTTTGCTTCGTTTGCTGTGATTTTATTCGGCATTGGAATATGGACATCACATGTGGTCGTGGTCATTTGCGGTATTGTGATTGCTGGGGGAATTCTAGGCATGATCAATACGGTGCTTACGACGGCTGTGATGGGATCAGCTCCTGTTGAGCGTTCAATTGCATCATCCTCATACAGTGCTGTACGATTTATTGGTGGTGCGATTGCGCCTTGGATTGCGGGAGTTCTCGCTGAAACTTACACAGCAAGCACCCCTTATTATGTAGGGGCGGCAGTTGTTCTCTTAGGAATGGTCATCCTGCTTCTTGGCCGTAAGCATCTGGTGAATATCCCAGCAGGTCATTAATAGAAAAAAGCCTCATATCTTTTGAAAAGATATGAGGCTTTTTTTGTCGTTATAATACTTTGGTTGTCCAGGATTCGCAATTCCAAGTTTCAGTAGCCACATCTTGATAAAATTCAGGTTCGTGGGAAATCAATAGGACGCTGCCTTTATATTCTTTTAACGCGCGCTTTAATTCTTCTTTTGCATCGACATCCAAGTGGTTTGTCGGCTCATCGAGAACAAGCAAATTGGTTTCTTCGTTAATGAGCTTGCAAAGGCGGACCTTCGCTTTTTCACCACCACTTAAAACAGACACACGGCTTTCAATATGTTTTGTCGTTAAACCGCATTTGGCAAGGGCAGCTCTGACTTCATATTGTGTGTACGATGGGAAGGTGCTCCACACCTCTTCGATACAAGTATTGCTGTTTTGCTCTTTTACTTCTTGCTCAAAGTAGCCAATATGCAAGAATTCTCCACGTTCCACCTCACCAGAAATGGGGGAGATTTCTCCAAGCAGGCTTCGGAGCAGTGTCGTTTTTCCGATACCGTTGGCACCGTATAACGCAATTTTCTGCCCGCGTTCCATTTTTAAATTCAATGGACGAGAGAGCGGTTCATCATACCCAATGACTAAATCCTTCGTTTCAAAAATCAATTTCCCTGATGTACGTGCAGGTTTAAAGTGGAATTCTGGTTTTGGTTTTTCCGCTGCTAATTCAATCATGTCCATTTTATCGAGTTTCTTTTGACGAGACATCGCCATATTTCGAGTGCTGACACGTGCTTTATTTCTCGCGACAAAATCCTTTAATTCAGCCACTTCTTGCTGCTGCCTTTTATACGCTGCCTCTAGTTGCTGCTTTTTCACTTCGTACACTTGTTTAAATTGATCATAATCACCAACGTATCGCGTGAGTTCTTGATTTTCGACATGATAAATCAAGTTAATGACACTGTTTAGGAACGGAATATCATGTGAAATGAGGATAAACGCATTTTCATATTCCTGCAAATAGCGCTTCAGCCACTCAATATGCTGTTCATCTAAATAGTTGGTCGGCTCGTCAAGAAGAAGAATTTCAGGCTTCTCTAACAGCAATTTCGCAAGCAGTACTTTTGTACGCTGTCCGCCGCTCAGCTCTGTCACATCACGATCCAGCCCGAGATCTGTTAACCCAAGACCTCTTGCAATTTCCTCTACCTTGGAATCAATGATATAAAAATCATTGTTCGTCAGGGCATCCTGAATGACGCCTACTTCTTCTAAAAGCTTTTCTAGCTCATCAGGATCTGCTTCACCCATTTTTTCGTAAATGTCATTCATTGCGGCTTCCATTGAGAATAAATAATGGAATGCATCTTGAAGGACTTCACGAATGGTTCTTCCTTTTTCAAGCACGGTATGCTGATCGAGGTAGCCGACACGGACATTTTTTGCCCATTCGACCTTTCCTGCATCTGGCTCAAGCTTGCCAGTAATAATATTCATAAACGTTGACTTTCCTTCACCGTTGGCGCCGATCAAGCCGACATGCTCGCCTTTTAATAACCGGAAGGAGACTTCGTGGAAAATGGCTCTGTCGCCAAAGCCATGACTTAAATCTTTAACAGATAATATCATTTTTTACACCTCAAATAGATTCAAAACGGCTAGTGCCTCTCATGATTATATCGAACTGTCCGGCTCGATAAAAGCATCAAAAGAAAAATTGCGTTTCAAAGCTGATTTTGAGATACTAAAGGATAGATTGAATGAGGATAAAGGAGATCAACATGACGGAAAATTGGGCATTTTTGAAAGAAGCAAAGCCATTTATTCAAAAGAACTTTGAAGCGGCTGGCTTTGAGAAGCCAACAGCGATACAAGAACAAACAGCAGAGTGGATTACGGAAAAACGCGATGTGATCGCAGAATCACCGACTGGAACAGGGAAGACCCTTGCGTATGTTCTGCCGCTTTTAAATAAAATTGATGTGAGTATCAAACACCCGCAAGTCTTAATTTTGGCACCTTCAAGAGAGCTTGTGATGCAAATTTTTGATGTCGTGCAAGAGTTCAAACAAGGTTCAGACATCAAAGCTATTTCCTTAATAGGCGGGGCAAATATCAAGAAGCAGCAGGAAAAGCTAAAAAAACACCCGAATATCGTGGTGGCGACACCGGGTCGCGTACAAGAGTTAATCAAAATCAAGAAACTGAAAATGCACGAAGTCAAAACGATTGTATTAGACGAAGCAGATCAGCTTCTTGTGCCAGAGCATATGAAAACGATCCAAGGGATCATTAAGTCCACATTAAAAGAAAGACAAATCCTTTGTTTTTCTGCAACATTGAAAGAAGAAACCGTTCAGCTGATCAAAGAAATGACATCTGAACCAGAAGTATTGAAAATTGCTAGAAGCGAGGAAGAAGCGCAGAAAGTGGGTCACTATTATCTGTTATGTGATCAGCGTGACAAAGTGAAACTGCTGCAAAAGCTATCACGGCTTGAGGACATGCAGGCGCTCGTTTTTGTACGTGACATTACGAACTTAAGCATTTATGCAGAGAAATTAGCGTACCACCATGTCGACCTTGGTGTGCTTCACAGTGAAGCGAAGAAAGCAGAGCGTGCTGTCATCTTAAAGGCTTTTGAACAGCGTGAATTTCCGCTCCTCCTTGCAACAGATATAGCGGCTAGAGGCATTGATATCGACGACTTACCGTACGTCATTCATGCAGATCTGCCAAATGAAGAAGGCTACATTCACCGTTCAGGCAGAACCGGCCGTGCCGGCAAAGAAGGAGCTGTCATTAGCCTTGTGACCCATCAAGAGCATACGATGCTCAAAAAAATGGCGAAAAAGTTGAATCTTACGCTCGAAGAAATCGTGTATAAGCAAGGCCAGCTGCACCTTGCGCCCAAGCAGGCATAAGAAAAGGACCCTCCATAATTGGCAGGGTCCTTTTTTGTTATGAAATTTTGACAAGTTGTTTTCCGACATTTTCCCCTTTGAATAGTCCAAGGAATGCATCTGGAATATGGTCAAAACCTTCGATAATGGTTTCTTTGTAAGTCAGTTTGTCTTCTTTTACCCATTGTGCGAGATCTTTTGCCGCCTCTTCAAAACGATCAGAGTAGTTGGCAACAATGAAGCCCTGCATCAATGCACTTGTTTTAATGAGTTTTGTTTGCACACGAGGGCCAATGTCTTCGCTTGCACTAATGTTATAAGAAGAAATGGCGCCGCAGACTGGAATACGTGCAAAACGGTTCAAATGATTCATTACAGCATCAGAGATGTCGCCGCCCACATTGTCAAAATACACATCGACACCGTTTGGACAGGCTTTTGCAATGGCGTCATCTAAATCATTTGTTGTTTTATAATTAATGGTTTCATCAAAGCCCAGTTCTTTTAAATAAGCCAGCTTATCATCAGATCCGGCAATTCCTACGACGTGGGCACCTTTGATTTTAGCGATCTGTCCGACAACAGAACCAACGGCACCAGCAGCTCCAGAAATGACAACCGTTTCGCCTTCTTTTGGCTGACCAATCGCAAGAAGTCCAAAATAGGCGGTTTGTCCTGGCATGCCCAAAATCCCTAAGTAATAAGATAACGGCGCAATGGATGGATCAATTTTTGTCAGAGACTCTGCTTTGGCAGTAGAATATTCCTGCCAGCCAAGGAATCCAAGTACAAAATCACCTTTCTCAAATTGAGGAGATTTGGACTCGACGACTTCTCCGACCACACCACCCTGGATCACTTCATTGAGTTTAAACGGAGGTGTATAGGATTTTGTATCTTGCATTCGTCCTCTCATGTAAGGATCTACAGACACATATTTCGTTTGAATCAAGACTTCGCCATCTTGCGGCGTTGGTATATCAACTGTTTCAAAATGAAAAACATCTTTAGTAGGTAACCCTTTTGGACGTTTTGCTAATTGAATTTGTTTTTGTTGACTCATGTCAAATCCTCCCTTTCACTTGCAACCTAGATTTACATTAACATGATGCTTCTTTTCGTTCAAAACATACGGTCTTTTCCAAGCACATACAAAAAAGCAGCCACCATCTAAAAGAAGGGGACTACTTTTTTTGAAGAGAGACAGAAAGGAGCGGCGGGAGACAACCAAACAGTTGATACTCATCCGCATCACGCTCTTTTAACAAATATTCATTTGCATTTTGCATGGAGGCTTTCATCATATCGTGCGTCACAAAAGGAAAAAGGATATTTAAATATGAGGACAACAGGTCTTGTGGATCTTGTTCGATTGACTCGATATCTCCAATGTTGATAATAATAGAAAAGAGATAATCGATGCAGATGTGAAAGTGCTGTTCAGCAAACAAAGTAAGCGGCTTTGCTTTTGATTCTTCAGGATTCCATTTTTGAAAAAGCTGTTTCACCAAATCACTGACAACCCATGCATTAAACTGCTGCTCAGCTGAAAAATAATACATCAGCTCCACCCCATTTCTAGCCTCCAGTATAAGAATTGTACAACAAATGACAAGGAATGAATACGATTTTTCAGAAAATTTAGTCATTTTTACAGTCTTTTTGTCAAAAATAAGTCCATAGACGCATTAAGTTCACAGAGTAAAAATGGATGTGCTGGAGGAAGGTTTAATGACAAAAGTGACGGGTAAAAGATTCGTAAGACGTTAAAGGAGGAATAATAAATGAAACCTGTTGTAAGAGAGTATTCAAATGATGAAACACTTCAAAGAGATGTGGAGCAATTAAAACAACTCGGTGTTGCAAGAGAGGACATTTATGTTCTGTCCCATGACGATGATCGAACTGAGCGTATTGCAAGCAATGCAGATGCCAATACGATAGGTCCAAAAGAAGTTGGACTCAAGCATGCGGTTGGAAACATCTTTAGCAAAAAGGGAGATGAACTCCGCAATAAGATTCACGAAATTGGTTTCTCAAAAGAAGAAGCTGAGACATTTGAAGAACATTTAGACGAAGGAAAAGTTCTTCTCTTTGTGACTGACCATGAAAAAGTGAAAAATTGGGCATAAACGCCATCGTAAAAAGCCTCTTACTTTTGTAAGGGGCTTTTTTTCATGCTGCGATAATTAAAATCTACCATCTGTCTTTTTCACTATAATAAGACAGGTTAAAAAATTGGGGTAAACAGTAAAATGTCTAATTGAAAATATAGAAATATCAAAGGATACCATCAAAAAAAAGAAAAAAGTAGTGAAAATATCACAAAAAACCATTCGGGAAATAATTATGATATCTTTATTTTTATCTCAAAATGAAATAAAAATCTTGTGTAATTTAGTAGATAAATTTCTTAGTTCTATTGGTTTAAGTTGTATTTTTGTGTAGAAATAAGTGTTTTAAGGTCAAAAAACCACGAAATATACCTGTATTTTCAATTAGAAAATCATTCTAATGTTTAGGAAATAATTTGTTGACAAAATAATCTAAAAACAATATATTTGGCTTAATCAAGTCATTATGGAATTAGTTGTTAAATTTTTGGTAGGTGGATTTCAGGATCAATTCTGTAAATGATGATGCATTAAGACCTAAGGAAGAGCACTTCTGGGGCAAAGCGATACTGAAGAAATATCTATTAGACAAAAAGAAATGGATGATAGATAGCTTAGAATGGTAGATTCGTTTTTCTACTATGCCTATTTCTCAATGATATGATTCAGGGTATTCAGAGGATCATCATAAAGAAAACGCTTTCTAAACGCTGTTAAGGAGGTGAACCCATATGAAGAAAATGTACAACAAACTAAGGCGCTGTAACAGTTGAATGGCTGGGGTTGTATGTGAAGATGAGTGCTGAAAAAGAAGAGTGACATGTGGGATGCTTCTCTCCTTTTTCAGAAAATAGATTTCCTAAAAAATCCATCTTTCATTTTATCATAAGGCTTTTTGCTTGAAAACCACCTTTGTTAGGAAAGGTGATTGTGAATTGAAGGAGGTCACGTGATGAAAAAGGCTTTGTATCATGAAGACAGCGGGTTGTATTTAGAGAAAATGCGCATGGCTTTTCAAGAACACTATGAGCAAAGAACAGATATGTGGTCTACTGATCCATCATTAACAGACGCTGCTGTGATGTCTCTGAAGGCATGGCGTTCCAGGGAAAAGGATGCACTTGCTTCTGTGCTGGATATCGGCTGCGGGAACGGCAGGGCTCTTGAACATTTACAAGGACTGTCGGCATATACCGGCATTGATCTTTATGAACATGAGGAATGGCAAGGATTAAAGAAAAGAAAAGAGGTTCCTGTCCATTTTTATCATCAAGATTTTATGTCCTGGTCAATGGATCAAGGGCGCGAGCTGACGTTTGATCTGATTTTAGATCATGGCTGCTTTCACCATCAGCATCCTGATGACCACGAACGATACTTAAAGCAGATTTCCTCGCTGCTTCATGAAGGTGGTGTCTTTTCCCTTGTTGTATGGGGAGAAGAGTGGAAAACAGGCTTAATCGGAGAAGATGGACGCTTCCATTTTTCATTCTCAGATACTCAGCTTGGAGAAAAGATTTGTACATCAGGACTTGAGCTCGTTTCGATTACACCATTACAAGCGAAGGCTGGGATCAGCCAGCATCATGTCATTGCTGTCAAAATCTAGTGCAAAGGAGGATAAACGCGATGTTTGATGTGATGGTTCTTGGTGCATACCTAGGCGAGTGCTTCAATCAATGTAGCTGAATTGAAGTACGGACTATTCATCCAATCAAAGGGCACAACCGGATGACGTGCATTTGAAGGACCAGAGCTTCTAGTAAAGGAGAAAGCAGCTCGAAGCTAGCAGAGATATTCTTTTAGAGAAAGAGCATGTCAGTTTCCATTCAAGAATCATCCAATGGTGTTGCTCTCTTACAGAGAATACAGCGTATGAAGCTCGATTTCTGCTCCTTTGTACTGGACAAGTGACAGTCTAAAAAGAGTCTTTATGAAAGGTACTGATGGATGATTGGCATCGCACATCTATTCAGCCAGTATGACAGGAAATTTCTCCTGAGCCATGATTCTAGCTGGAACCGGTGCTCAGGGTGCAAAGGGAGTGCATACACATATTCATCACGCCATCACTGCGCTGAGAGAGTTCAATGGGGTGCAGTGATGAATAGGGGGAGACAAATGAACAAGTTTGTAGCTGAACTACAATCAATGATTCATCATTTTACATTTCAAGAAAAACACTATTTGCTCGTGGGGCCAGTGAACCTGCCGATCTCTATTGAACATGAAGAAGTGCAGTTTACATGGTATGCTTTTGCGTCTGTAGAAGCTGATACAAAGCCAACGGTTGAGTCTATTGTACAAATGAGTACCGAGCAGCAAACATTTTCCTCTTGTCTCCTTTTTGGCGACTTTGAAAATGAAGTGCCGCCGCTTGTGCGAATTCATAGTGTCTGCCAAACAGGGGATGTGTTTGGGTCACTGAAATGTGATTGCGGTCCACAGCTTGCATCATCGCTAAAAAAAATCACCGATTACGGAAAAGGCATGCTTGTGTATATGGCCAATCAAGAAGGGCGCTCTATTGGGCTAATGGCCAAAGCCTTCACGTATAAATTACAGGAAATGAAACTGGATACATTTGAGGCGAACAGGTTGATCGGCTGCGGAGATGATGATCGGCATTACGAGGAAGCGGCGGCTGTCTTGCACTATTTAAACAAAGGGAAACCATTGCATCTTTTAACCAATAATCCAGATAAAGTCGATTCCATTGCTGCTTACGGTCTTCCGGTTTTACGGTTTGATCATACGGTAGAAGCCTCTCTCTATAATGAAGCATATTTAAAGGCAAAAGCAGCATCAGGGCATATGGTCGATGAGAAGAAATTAATTAATCAGTAGATGAGTTTATTTAAAGAAGGCGGGAGAAAAGCGTGAAACCTGATATCAATTGGATTCAAATCCCAAGCGGCTATGCGACGATTGGAAGTAATGAAGAAGATATGAAAAAGGCATCAGAATTTTGGAAGGACAAACTTCTCAATCCAGCCTATGGCCGTGAGAAAAAATTTCAAAAATGGCTGTACAAAGAATTTCCATCTTATCAGCCGTATATGAGCGAATTTTTCATCTCAGATACGGTCGTCACCAATGAATGGTATCAAAGCTATTGCGACGAGACAGGAAAGCCTTATCCAGAGAGCTTGACGAACCTAGAACTTGGCGGGGGGAAAGACCATCCAGCTTGGGGCATGGACATCGAGGAAGCTTTCTCATTTTGTCAGTGGCTGAGCGGGAAGCTTGGATACGAGGTATCGATCCCTACTGAGGAAGAATGGGAATATGCTGCCCGGGGCAATACGAGACATCAATATCCTTGGGGAGATGAGTTTAACCCCTCTTACTGTAATACACACGAATCAAATATTGAAAAAACGACACCTGTCCGTCATTACGAAAAAGGAAGATCTCTATTTGGACTATATGATATGGGTGGCAATGTCGAAGAATGGGTCAACACCAAGTATCACATATATGAAGGCGGAATTGAGGTTGTAGATGATTTAACCGAGACACTCGGCAGTGATTACTACATTTTAAAAGGTGGCTCCTTCGCAAGAGGCGGAGATTTATGCAGAGTCGCAAGAAGACACGGGAAACACCCAGACCCTGTTTTTCGATTTACTGGTTTTCGTGTAGTTACTCGTCAAAAACAACATATAAAGGTGGGAGTGTAAAACCATGCATAGAGGACCGATTACATCCGTTTTATCAACTCAGCATGACCAAATTGTCTACACAGGTGGCTATGACCGCTGTATTTATAAATGGGACCGTGCCACGGGAGAAGGAACATTCATTGGCAGTCACGAGCATATCATCAACTCTTTATCCCTTTCGGAAAATGGAACGTATTTAGCGAGTGCATCGTCAGACTATACCATTCAATTATATGATACTGGCACACATACAAGAATTCGTACGCTATATGGTCATGCGGATGATGTGGAAGCTGTCGCATTTGCAAAGCAGGATACGCTTCTTGTATCAGTGTCCAGAGACAGAAGATGCTTAGTTTGGGATATTGAAACGGGAGCCATTTTAAGAGAATTTCATGGACATAGCAAGGATGTATTAGCTGTATGGATTCATGAGGATAAAGCTTATACAACTGGTGACGATGGCTATGTCCTTGTATGGCTCTATGAAACAGGAGAAATTGTAGGTGAAATTGGCCCGTTTGATTATGAGCTGGATACCATCAGCGGCAGCAATCAAAAAGAAGTATTCGCCCTTGGCAGAGATGATGGCACAGTTATCATTTATGATGCCGCTACATTACAGGAGAAAAAAAACATTAAAGCTCATTTACAAGGTGTGAAACGTGTGAATTTTTCACCGAGCGGTAACTACTTGCTTACAGCGGGTTATGACCATCTAATTAAGCTGTGGAATTATGAAACCGGTGATTTAATTGATACGTTGCTGCCTCATAAATATCAATGGGAGCGCTCGCTTGTTTGGACAGAAGACGAGCAAGCCATTTTAGGAGCCAGCTTTGGGAAAACGTATTGTGAATGGTCCATTCAAGAAGGAAAAGTGATCTCTGATGAGCAGGAATTGGCGACACCTTCTATTAATGATATTGCGTTGACTGAAGCGGGTGATATTATCACTGCATCAGATGACGGAAAATTCAGAAAGAATGGAATCGAAATCGCAAAATCAACAGGTGTTCTCACAAATGGAGTGGCTGTTGCACGGGATGGAAGCTATTATGCATGGGGCGATCATGCGAGTCAGGTGCATATTGTACACGAGTCATTGCAGCAAATGGTCTCTTTTGATCTCAACACAGGTCCTGTCAATAGTGTGTATTTCCATGAGGAGGATCGTCAATTTTATATTGGCACTTATGGCGGTTATGTGCATGTCATTTCGACAGAACACTTAAAGGAAATCGGCCGTTCTAAAGCACATGATTGCGCAGTCAAAGCATTAAAGGTAGAAGGAGATCATATCATCACAGCGGCAGTTGAAGGAACCATCTGTCTTCTCGATAAAAAGAGTTTGTCCTTAACAGCAGAATATATCGGGGCGACAGAGCTGTTAAATGATGTATTTATTGATAGCAAAAGAGATCGTATTGCCATTGTCAGCCGGGATAAAAACGTCCGATTGTTTGATTTGCATACAGGCAGAATTTTAAATCAGCACAACGAGCATCAATATTCCATTAAATCCATCACTGTGACAGACTCTGGCTATATTGTGAGCGGAGACTATTGGGGGTATATTGTGGTCTGGAATCCAGAGCTAGATGTCAATACAGGTCCGATTCGAATTGCTAAGAATGGTATTAGTGCCATTAGACAACTAGGAAATGATGTGTATGCAAGCTCATATGACGGTGGTATTTATCATATTCGAGAAGATGGCACACATACGGAAGTACTGCGCTTATTTGAACAATTTCCGAAAGAAGTAATCTCTCATTAAGAAAAAGAATGTAAGC
This sequence comes from Bacillus sp. RAR_M1_44, assembly GCF_020165935.1. Lineage (NCBI taxonomy): Bacteria > Bacillati > Bacillota > Bacilli > Caryophanales > Bacillaceae > Bacillus > Bacillus sp. RAR_M1_44. The sequence continues at coordinate 423,769 of NZ_JAIUKX010000002.1, read as the reverse complement.
GGGGGATTCTCATGATAAGTGTTTGCAAGGAACATATGAAAAAAGGTCTGACTGTACTCAATTGTCCGCATGTGCTCCTCATTAATAAATATGAATGTCGCAAATGCTGTTTTTGTAAACAACGAGCATCATATAAACTGTTTTATTCCTTGCCTTACTATGATCGATCTGAAAAGAAACGGCTTGAGAAAGTATAGCACATGAGAATAGAACTCCTTCATTTTCTGAAGGAGTTCTTTCCCTTGAGAGAAGAAAGGAGCCCGAGATGAAAGATGATGTTTTTTATATGAAGCTGGCGATTGCCAACGCGAAGGCGATGAAAGGACAAACCTCACCCAATCCGCTTGTTGGTGCAGTGATTGTTCAGAGCGGTGAGATCGTTGGGATTGGTGCGCACATGAAGGCTGGCGAGCCTCATGCTGAAATTCATGCGCTACAAATGGCAGGAGAAAAGGCGAAGGGAGCTGACATGTATGTGACACTCGAACCTTGTACACATCACGGAAAAACAGGCCCTTGCACCGAAGCGATCATCAAAAGTGGAGTGAAGAAAGTGCTGATTGCCACCCAAGATCCGAATCCGGTTGTTGCAGGTAAAGGAATTGCCTTTTTGAAAAAGGCTGGAATTGAAGTGGAGCAAGGGATATGTAAACAGGAAGCAGATCGTTTAAATGCTCCTTTTTTTCATTTGATGCAAACAAACCTTCCTTATGTCATTTTAAAATCAGCTATTTCGATAGATGGGAAAATTGCCACGGCTGAGCAAGAAAGCAAATGGATCACTGGAATAGAAGCGAGAACAGAAGTGCAGCGCTTACGTCAAGAAGCAGATGCGGTGCTGACAGGAGTGGAAACGATTATTCAAGATGATGCCGGCTTAATTGTAAAGGATTCATTCAACCATCAGCCCATTCGTGTCATCTTAGATTCAACATTAAGGATACCGCTTCATGCCAAATGCTTAACAGATCATAGGGCAGAAACCATAATTTGTACATCACAAGATTATGATCATCAAAAGTATCAACAGTTGATACAAAAAGGTCATCAAGTATTTGTCACAAGCGGAGAACACCGGACAGATCTTCAGGCTGTGTTACACATGTTGAAGAAGCGCTCTGTGATGTCAGTGCTTGTAGAGGCAGGGGGCAGTGTGAGTGCGTCATTTTTAGAAGCATCACTTGTGAACGAAGCTGTTATCTATATGGCACCTTTATTAATCGGAGGGAAAGATGCACCTACTTTTTTTGAAGGAGAAGGTGTGAAAAAACTAAAAAAGGCGATCCGTCCAGCGGATATTGAATATAGTATGGTAGGAAAAGATTTAAAAATGACGATGACATTTTAACGATGGAGAGAGGTCCTTGCACGTAGAGTGCAAGGCCTTTCAAATTTTTTGATAAAAATAAAATTGTACATACACCTTTATCGATCATGATGAATACGATGGATTGGGGTGATTCTATGAGAAAATGTAGACAATGCGGAAAGATATACCCAACTCATTCGACAGACCACTACCAAAAAGGAAGCTGGTATGATGCGTATAAGGATGATGGCTGGGAATGTGATAGTTGTAAGAAAGGTAAATCAGACAAACCAAGGAAACCAGTAAAAAATCCATGCTGCGGAAAAGATCCTTGTGTGTGTGTCATTCAAGGACCGCCAGGGGGAAGAGGAAGGAGAGGCCCAGCAGGTCCGGCGGGTCCAGTGGGTCCAGTAGGCCCAGCGGGTCCAGCAGGAGCAACGGGCGCAACAGGCGCCACCGGTGTAGGCTTAACCGGTATCGTGGCATTTGATCCAGCGGATGCCCCAACCTATCCAGAAGGTCAAGTGGTGACATTTGATGGAAGTACGTATGTGGCGAATACAGCTTCACCAACAGGTACGCCAGGTACGTCTCCAGATTATACATTGTTAGCAGCTGCGGGAGATACGGGCGCCACGGGTGCCACAGGAGCCACAGGAACCGGAGCGACCGGTGCTACAGGAGATACAGGCGCAACCGGAGCGACAGGAGCCACCGGAGCAACGGGCGCAACTGGAGCAACAGGAACCGGAGCGACCGGTGCTACAGGAGATACAGGAGCGACCGGAGCGACAGGAGCCACCGGAGCAACGGGAGCCACGGGAGCCACAGGAACCGGAGCGACCGGTGCTACAGGAGATACAGGAGCGACCGGAGCGACAGGAGCCACCGGAGATACGGGTGCCACGGGAGCAACAGGAACCGGAGCGACCGGCGCTACAGGAGATACAGGAGCAACCGGAGCGACAGGAGCCACCGGAGATACGGGTGCCACGGGAGCAACAGGAACCGGAGCGACCGGCGCTACAGGAGATACAGGAGCGACCGGAGCGACAGGAGCCACCGGAGATACGGGCGCAACTGGAGCAACAGGAACCGGAGCGACCGGTGCTACAGGAGATACAGGCGCAACCGGAGCGACAGGAGCCACCGGAGATACGGGTGCCACGGGAGCCACAGGAACAGGAGCGACCGGCGCTACAGGAGATACAGGCGCAACCGGAGCGACAGGAGCAATTGGAGCGACCGGTGCAACGGGAGATACGGGAGCGACCGGAGTAACTGGAGCCACGGGTGCAACGGGAGATACGGGAGCAACTGGAGTAACCGGAGCCACAGGTGTAACGGGAGATACGGGAGCGACCGGAGTAACCGGAGCCACAGGTGTAACGGGAGATACGGGAGCGACTGGAGTAACCGGAGCCACGGGTGTAACGGGAGATACGGGAGCGACTGGAGTAACCGGAGTCACAGGTGTAACGGGAGATACGGGAGCGACTGGAGTAACCGGAGTCACTGGCGCTACGGGAGATACAGGAGCGACTGGAGTAACCGGAGCCACGGGTGCAACGGGAGATACGGGAGCGACCGGAGTAACCGGAGCCACAGGTGTAACGGGAGATACGGGAGCGACCGGAGTAACCGGAGCCACAGGTGCAACGGGAGATACGGGAGCGACAGGAGCTACAGGTGCAACAGGAGCTACAGGTGCAACAGGAGATACCGGGGCAACCGGAGTAGGGTTAGCTGGTATTTTGGCATTTGACCCAGCAACAGCTCCAACCTATCCAGTAGGTCAAGTGGTGACATATGAAGGTGGAACTTATATCGTAAATACAGCGCCACCAACTGGCACACCAGATACGTCTCCAGATTATACGTTATTGGCAGCCGCAGGTGTGACAGGCGCCACGGGAGATACAGGAGCGACCGGAGTAACCGGAGCCACAGGTGTAACGGGAGATACGGGAGCGACCGGAGTAACCGGAGCCACGGGTGCAACGGGAGATACGGGAGCGACCGGAGTAACTGGAGTCACAGGTGTAACGGGAGATACGGGAGCGACTGGAGTAACGGGAGCTACAGGTGCAACAGGAGATACGGGAGCGACTGGAGTAACCGGAGCAACTGGCGCTACGGGAGATACAGGAGCGACCGGAGTAACCGGAGCTACAGGTGCAACGGGAGATACGGGAGCGACCGGAGTAACCGGAGCCACGGGTGCAACGGGAGATACGGGAGCGACTGGAGTAACCGGAGCCACAGGTGCAACAGGAGATACGGGAGCGACTGGAGTAACCGGAGCCACAGGTGCAACGGGAGATACCGGGGCAACCGGAGTAGGGTTAGCTGGTATTTTGGCATTTGACCCAGCAACAGCTCCAACCTATCCAGTAGGTCAAGTGGTGACATATGAAGGTGGAACTTATGTCGTAAATACAGCACCACCAACTGGCACACCAGATACGTCTCCAGATTATACGTTATTGGCAGCCGCAGGTGTGACAGGCGCCACGGGAGCAACCGGTGTCACCGGAGATACAGGTCCAACAGGAGCGACCGGAGTCACAGGCGCCACAGGTGTAACAGGAGATACGGGTGCAACAGGGGCTACAGGAACAGGCGCCACGGGAGCAACCGGTGCAACAGGCGCCACAGGTGCGACAGGATCAAGTGCGATTATTCCATTTGCATCTGGTACGCCAGCTGTTTTAACCACAATCGCAGGCGGTCTAGTTGGAACATCTAGCTTGGTCGGATTCGGTAACTCAGCCACTGGTGTCAGTATTGTAGGAGGAATCATTGATTTAACCGGAGCAGCAGGAACATTGTTAAACATGGCATTCTCCGTTCCAAGAGCTGGAACCATTACGTCATTTGCTGGCTATTTTAGCACGACTGCAGCCCTTTCTTTAGTTGGCACGAGTATTACTGTAACTGCTAGTCTGTTTGCTTCACCAACACCAGATAACAGCTTCACTCAAGTAGCGAGCGTTACATTGGCTCCAGCGTTAACCGGTGTTTTAACGATAGGGGCTATTACAAACGGTATCGCTACTGGTTTAAATGTACCAGTCACACCGCAAACAAGATTGCTTGTTGTATTCTCGGCAACAGCTACTGGTCTTTCCTTAGTGAATACTGTAGCAGGCTATGCAAGTGCTGGTTTATCCATCACGTAATAGGCACACAGGGATGACTCAATACTGAGTCATCCTTTTTTGTCTGTGTGAATTTTCTCTTAACTTCATGAGAAAAAATGATATGATTTTCTTAGAGTCTATTCGGGTGAATCTACTGAATTAGGGGTTGTGGCGGTGAGGATGGGCAAAAGGAAAGTCACTTTACAAACAAAAATTTTGGGGTTAATTATTGGTCTTTTGCTTGTTGTTATTGCCTTATTAACCATTTGTTTTGGTTTTTTGCAGACATCAGAAAGGCAGAACCAAGCTGAACAGCTGGCGGTGCAAACTGCTAGAACGATATCTTATATGCCGCCCATTAAAACATCGGTGGCCACGGGAGATTCGCAAAATGAAGAACAGGCTGTGCTTGAGCAAATGAAAGAGCAAGTAAGAGCGCATGCCATTTTTATCACCAATCAAAAAGGAAAGGTTCTTTTTCATACGAATCATGAGGATGTAGGGAAAACCATCAGTGTGTCGGAAGGAAGAAGTACACTGCTATTTGGAGGAACTTCCATATCAACGGGTGATTCTGATGGTGAAACCGTTGTCAGAGGAAGTGCTCCGATCATGAAAGAAACTGGCAGTTATGAAGAGATTATTGGGACAGTCAGTGTCGAATTTTTAAAAAGAGATATCGACCAAGCGACAGCTCATCAACTATTCAAATTAAGTTATATTGCCCTTCTTGTGCTCTTGCCTGGGGTTTTTGGAGCGATTTTTTTAACAAGGAGTATTCGAAAAGATATATTAGGGCTTGAACCGCATGAAATTGCTTCATTATATCGAGAAAGAGAAGCGATGCTGCATGCGATTAAAGAGGGAATCATTGCATTTGACCGTAAAGGTGCCATTACGATGATGAATACGTCAGCTGAACAGATGCTGCGCGTCTCTTCAACGCTGCCTCTTCATATTGATCAAGTGTTGCCAAATGCCAATCTTCTTTCCTATCTAAAGGTAGAGACGATTGAACCTAACATAGAATCAGTCGTCAATGATAAAACCTTCGTGCTAAATGTCAAAAAAGTGGTGCAGGACAATCGGGTATTTGGAGGAATTGTGAGCTTCAGGGAGAAAACCGAGCTGACAAAGCTGCTGGATACATTGACAGAGGTCAGTCAATATTCAGAAGACCTTAGAGCACAAACACACGAATTTTCGAATAAGCTGTACGCTATTTTAGGCTTGCTTGAGTTGAAACAAGTGGATGAAGCCATTGAGTTAATTAAAGAAGAGTATACACTTCAAAATCGCCAGCATGATTTACTCATGAAGCAAATTCGCTCTCCGAAGATACAAGCCATTTTACTTGGGAAGTTAGGAAAGGCATCTGAGAAAAAGGTTCATTTTCACATTGATGAAAATAGTTCATTGGAGCCGCTCCCAGCCCATTTAAGTTTATCTCACTTTATTACCATCATTGGCAATCTCGTAGACAATGCGTTTGAGGCTGTATTGAATAAGGAGAAAAGAGAAGTCAGCTTGTTCATCACAGATATTGGATTTGATATTATCATAGAGGTATCTGATTCAGGGGATGGTGTAGATGAAGGAGCCATTTCACAACTTTTCACAAGAGGACATTCATCAAAGGGAGAAGGGCGAGGTTATGGACTTGCCAATGTCAAAGAAGTGCTAGATGAACTTGGGGGCTGGATTGAAGTTGCGAACCAAAAAGAAGGCGGTGCCATCTTCACTGTTTACATACCGAAAGGCACAAAGGGGGAATAGGTTGTGATAAAGGTACTCATTGCGGAAGATGATTTTCGAATCGCTGCGATTCATGAATCTTATATACAAAAGGTACAAGGCTTTCAAGTGGCCGGCAAGGCAAAGAGTGCAAAGGATCTGTGGGAGGCACTTCAAAAAGAACAAGTGGATCTCATTTTGCTTGATGTCTACATGCCTGATGAGCTCGGCACGAACCTTTTGCCGCTGTTAAGAGAGCGCCATCCTGAAGTGGATGTGATCATTATCACGGCTGCAACGGAAACGATGCTGTTAAGAGACGCACTGCATTATGGAGTCGTTCATTATTTAATCAAACCAGTGACCGCACAAAAATTCACGCAGGTTTTAACCGAATATAAAGAGAAGAGAGAGTTAATCAATTCAAAAGATGAAGTCAATCAAACGATGATTGATCTGTTTTTTGGTCAAATACAGGAAGAATCGCAGCAAAAGGATGAACGAGACTTGCCAACAGGCATTAATTCATTAACTTTGGACAAAGTGAAAACATTCATGGCAGCAGAGATGAACGGAATTACAGCGGAAGAACTCGGAGAAAAAATGGGCGCATCACGCACAACAGCAAGACGATACGTAGAGTATCTTGTGACAACGGGAGAATGCCGGGCAGAGCTGGCGTATGGAATCATTGGTAGACCAGAACGAAAATATTATCCCGCCAAAAAACAAACGGAGTCATAAAAATGAAAAAAGGAATACTCTTACTCATTTTGGTCTGCCTTTGTACAACGCTCACCTTTAATGAAAAAACAGCAAAAGATTCTTTTCTGGAGCACAGCCCATTATATATTGTGGTATCAGGTGTACCTGATGGCGGATTTGACCAAACAGCTCAAGTGATGAAAACCGTGCTAGAACAAGAAAAGCTAGTGGAAGAGCCTGTGCATATTCTTTATCAAAGAGGCGGAACCGTTGATAAAGGATGGACCTATATGATGGAGCGAGATGCCAATTATATCAGTTTAAATTCAAGCTTATTATTAAGCCGTAATTTGCTGGGCAGCAGTAACGTGACCATGAATGATGTTACCCCGCTCGCTATTCTTGCGGAAGAGTGGCAGGTAGTCGCAGTGCCAGTTGATTCTCCTTTCTCAAATGGAAAAGAGCTATTACACGCACTAAAAAAGAAACCGGATTCCTTAAAAATTGGGTTTGCCCCGGACTTTGGAAATGATGATCAAATCTCATTCGCACGGGCTGCCGAAATGGCAGGGATAGATCCGTACCGCATTCAGTTTTTAAAATTTGACAGTGCAGATGATTTATTCCAAGCACTCATTGACCATGAGGTAGATGCGGCAACTACAACCATTACGGAGGTTCGCCACGATTATGAAAAGAAAAGACTGAAGCTTGTTGCGACCACAACGAATCAGCGTTTAGAAGGATTCAAAGACGTGCCCACTTGGAAAGAACAAGGGATTCCGCTCATTTTCTCTCATTGGCGTGGTGTGATGGGACCAAAGCAAATGAATCAGCACGACATTCGAGCATGGGATCAGCTTCTTCAAAAAATGACGCAAACGAAGTCATGGAAAAAGCAGTTAAAACAAAAAGGCTGGACAGGCCGTTATATGAATAGTAAAGAAGCAAAGGTCTATATGGAAGATCAATTAAGGCGTTATGAGCAATTTATACAAGGAGAAAAAGCGGTCAAATGAGACCGCTTTTTTCATGGAACCAACAAAGAACAACAATTGCACAAAATGAACAAAAAGCATTTATCGACCAAAAAAGAATTAAAATTCATAATATTTACTTCAATTAAGGCGTCAGATATCATGACAGAAAGGGTTGGAAATGGGATACCAACATTTAATGAAAGCGTATACAACATAAGGGGTGAACGAAATGTTAGCGATCTTAGGATTTCTTATGATGATTGTATTTATGGTTTTAATTATGACGAAACGTATGTCTGTTTTAACGGCATTGGTATTAACACCGATTGCATTTGCTCTTATTGCAGGTTTTCATTTTACAGAAATTTCAGACATGATTGTCAAAGGTGTACAGCAAGTTGCACCAACGGCGGTCATGATCATGTTTGCCATTTTGTACTTCGGGATTATGATTGATGCAGGTTTATTCGATCCAATGGTGGCGAAAATTTTAAAGATCGTCAAAGGCGATCCATTAAAAATTGTTGTCGGAACAGCCGTCCTGACGATGCTTGTCGCACTTGACGGTGATGGAACCACAACGTACATGATTACAACAACAGCCATGCTTCCACTATTTACACTGCTTGGCATTCGTCCGATTATTTTAGCGGGTATTGCCGGAGTCGGCATGGGGATTATGAATACGATTCCATGGGGAGGGGCAACACCTAGAGCGGCAAGTGCACTTGGCGTTGATCCATCACTTTTATTTGGCCCGATGATTCCAGTCATTGGTGCAGGGGTTTTGAGCATGATTGTGGTGGCATACTTTCTTGGGAAGTCTGAAAGAAAACGTCTTGGTGTTATTGAGCTCGAACAGCCGATTCATGCAAATGAAATGGCAGCAGCGCTGCAAGATGATATTAAGCGACCGAAACTTTGGTGGTTTAACCTGACACTGACTTTGCTTTTGGTTCTCTTGCTTGTGTCTGGAAAAGTAAGCTTAACGGTTCTGTTTGTTCTTGCCTTCTGTGTCGCCATTATCGTGAACTATCCGAATTTAGAGCAGCAGCGTGAGCGGATTGCGGCTCACTCAACCAACGTCTTAGCGATTGCTTCCATGATCTTTGCAGCAGGTGTTTTTACAGGTATCTTAACTGGGACGAAAATGGTTGATGAAATGGCGATTTCGATTGTTTCAGCTATTCCAGAGCAGCTTGGCGGGTTTATTCCAGTCATTGTCGCGCTAACGAGCGGGATCTTCACTTTCTTTATGCCAAATGATGCATACTTTTATGGGGTACTGCCGATCCTATCAGAAACAGCGGCAGCGTACGGTGTCGATAAAATTGAGATTGCGAGAGCATCTATCATTGGTCAGCCGATTCATATGTTAAGCCCACTTGTTCCATCGACTCATTTACTTGTGGGACTCGTTGGGGTATCACTAGATCAGCATCAGAAATTTGGCATGAAATGGGCGGTTCTTGCAGTCGTCGCCATGACAGTGATGGCGGTTCTAATTGGGGCCATTTCGATCTGGTAATGAGAAGAGTGTCTGCTGCTCATGCAGGCGCTCTTTTTTAGGTCCTATTGCAGGGCAACATCCATTCATTTGCCCTATATAAAGACATGCATGATTCCTCCAAAAGATATATTTTTGAAAAATGCTGACACTTTTGCTGTTTTTTTCTTTATAATGCAAATCAACGAAGGGAGAGGATAGCATGTCCAAACAGAAAAGTACCATTCTTTTTGCTGCTATATGCCTCATGGCAGGAAGTTTGTCGATGGTGACACCAGCTTCAGCGAATGCAGAGACCCCTTATTATGGAAAAAGCTATGAGCAGCCAGCCACGGTTCAAAAACTGTATCCTGAGCCTGACGAAACGTTTGATACCCCTGCCTTTCAGAAAAAAGGAGAAGCATTTACCACACAAGAAGAGCTTCAAGATTTTTTACGTGACATTGTCAGTAAAAGTCCTTACGCCACGCAGAAACAGATTGGAACATCCATTGAAGGCAGATCCATTCCAGCCCTCTATTTTACAAAGGATCGTCACATCTCTCCACTGTCAAAAAAGCCAACGATCTGGCTTCAAGCACAAATACACGGAAATGAACCAGCCTCCGGTGAATCTGCCCTTGTCATCGCCAAACGACTAGCAGGTGATGAAGGAGAGCGTATACTGAGCCATGTCAACGTCATCATTGTTCCAAGAATCAATCCAGATGGTTCTTATGCATTTGACCGCAGGCTTGCAAACGGAATGGATGGCAACCGTGACCACATGACACTAGAATCTCCAGAGCTGACAGCCCTTCATCAAGAATTTAATCGCTTTGCGCCCGAGGTCGTCATCGATGCCCATGAATATGATGTTGGTCAAAAGCAGTTTGAAGACATCGGTGCATCAGGTGCACTCAAGTATCACGATTTGCTGATATTATCCGGTAAGAATTTGAACATTCCTGAAAGTATTCGTTTCACGTCAAATGAATTGTACGTCAACGGAGTGCGTGAAACATTGACGAATAAGGGATTTTCCAACGATTTATATTATACAAACACAAGAGGGAAGGACGGAAAAATCGATCTTTATGAAGGCGGAACTGATGCACGAATTGGCCGAAATGCCCTAGCGCTTTCACCAGCTATTTCATTTCTTGTAGAAAGTAGGGGGATTGGAATTGGCAGAGAGGACTTTACCCGGCGCGTGGCAGCACAAGTCACCACTCATGAAAAAATCATTGAGACAACAGTGAAGCATGCCAAGCAGGTGAAGCAGCAAATGGTGACGGAGCGGCTGAAACTTGTGAAAAAAGGTCTTCAATCAAACGATGATGATCAAGTGGTCATTCAAGATGCTTTCAAGGCGCCTGTGAACGATTCACTTGAAATGGTGGATATTGAGAAAGGACAAACCACCAATGTCCCGGTACGTTTTCATAGTGCAAGTGATGCGGTTCCTGTATTGACAAGAGAACGGCCGACAGCTTATCTTATTCTCCCAGGACATGAAGGAGTAGATAGAAAGCTCAGAACTTTAGGGTTAAAAAGTGTGACACTTCCTGTTGGCATGAAAGTACCTGTACAAGCCTATCAGGTAACAAAACGAGTGGAAACAAGCAAAACAGATATTCAGCTTGAAACGAGACTCGTTGAAAAGAAACGTCAGCTGCCAAAAGGAACAAAGGTATATGTGACTGCACAGCCAGAGACCAATTTGTTGTCACTTGCCCTTGAACCAGAATCAAAAGACAGCTATATGTCATCAGGTTTTATTGCATCAAAAGTAGGCGATGAACTACCAGTTTACCGATTCCTGTTATCTCAAAAGACGTTAGGTATAAAATAAAAAGGACTAAAATCAAGTTCATTTTAGTCCTTTGTCAACCATCCTAGAAGCGGCACAGTGCGTGCCGCTTTTTCTATTTTCGTCCAGCTCTGATCTCATCGGTCATGCCTTCATACGGTGCTTCTGCGATAATCGTTTCATCGTTTACCCCAGCATGGTGGATGTACGTAATGTCTGCGAATTCTGGTACGACATACTTCGGATAGGTTTCATATTTTTCACGGGATTCTTTCATGAGGTCGATATAGTCATTTTGATAGCAAACGGTGATATCTGGACGTTCATGCACCCATTTTGGGAAGAAAATGACCCCATGCATGCGTTTCTCCTCAGGCATAAAGTTTAAAGACACGTCTGTCCCAGTCGGTTCCGTCCAGGAAACTTTGTATACCCCTTTTGTCAGCTTCACAATATTCACTTCTTGATCACGAACCCAGCGGCCTCCAACCATTCCGCTATGAATGCGGTAATCAATGGTGTGATCATTTTTAATGTAAATCTCATATTCCCAGCCATTTTCATACGTATAAATCATATGAAGTCCAACGAATTGATCCATGTTTATTCCTTCTTTCAATTAAAATGATGTTGTTTCAAACATGTCATGATTTACATGTTTATTTTAGGGTGTATGGTATACTATTGTCAAAGAATATGCGTTGGAGGCATGTCATGAGAGTACTGAAATATGCCATTCTTGGCTTACTAGATCAGCGTGAGCTGACGGGATACGATATGAAGAAACACTTTGAAGATTCCCTTGGACAGTTTTGGAGTGCGAAGCATAGTCAAATATACCCTGAATTAAAGCGGCTAACAGAAGAGGGTTTTATTGAATTTGATATTCACATACAAGGAAAGAAGCTAGAGAAGAAGGTTTATCAAATCACTGATGCAGGAAAAAGAGAACTGCATGAGTGGTTAAGGAAAAAAGGCCCGATTCCAGACACAACAAAAGATGAATTTATGTTAAAAACGTTCTTTATCTCATCTATGGATCAAAAAGAAGCGGTCGGTCTCTTCTCACATCAGCTGCAGGAGCGAACAAAGAAAGTGGAGATGCTTGAACAGAAACTGAATATTTTAACAGAAGAAGATCCATCTGCCCAATCACTGCATTCAACACAATTCGGGCATTATTTAGTACTGACAAGAGCAATCGAAAGGGAAAAAGGGTATGTTCGCTGGCTCCAAAAGACCCTTGAAGTCATTGATTCATCCATTGTCTAAGGACAATCGTCGCGCGATATGATAAAAAATGGTTTGAAACAAGTGAATTTATCAATAGAAACCGCTACAATGGATATATTCGTATTAAAGTGAGGCGAGTATGTTTGAGTAACCAAGAAGCGTTGTGGAATGAAGCAGAAGCTTTTATTTCTGTATGCTATGAAGAATTAGGCAAGTCAAATGAAGAAAAAGCAGCACGTCTGCATGAAATAAAACAAGAAATTGAGTCTGACGGCATGTATACTCATACGCAGGAAGAATTAGCTCACGGGGCAAAAATGGCATGGCGCAACAGCAACCGGTGCATTGGGCGCTTGTTTTGGTCAACACTGCATGTGCATGACTGCCGGCACGTGACAACAGAAGATGAGGTGAAAGAGGCACTCTTTCATCATATTGAGTATGCGACAAATGGAGGTAAAATCAAACCGTCCATTACCATCTTCCCACCAGAGAATAAGGGACGGAAGGAAGTCGTTATTTATAATCATCAGCTCGTTCGTTATGCGGGATATGAGTCGGAATATGGCATCATTGGGGACGAGGCATCACTTGAATTAACCAAGTTGTGTGAAGCGCATGGCTGGAAAGGCGAAGGCACGCATTTTGACCTTCTGCCACTGATGTTTCAGCTAAAAGATCAGCCGCCGGTTCTGTATGATCTTCCGAAAGAGATTGTTCAAGAGGTAGAGATCACTCATCCTGAATATGATGAATTCGGTGATTTAGGACTGAAATGGTATGCTGTTCCGATTATTGCTGATATGAAATTAGAAATTGGTGGCATTCATTACAATGCGGCACCGTTTAATGGATGGTATATGGGAACAGAAATTGGCGCACGAAATCTAGCTGACGAAAACCGCTACAATATGTTGAAAAAAGTCGCTTCTATTTTAGGGCTCGATACAACAAAAAATTCGTCACTTTGGAAAGACAAAGCCATTGTCGAATTGAATGTCGCGGTTCTGCACTCTTATCGCGAGGCAGGGGTAACCATTGTAGATCACCATACAGCAGCCCATCAATTCAAGCAGTTTGAAAAACAGGAAGAAAAGGCTGACCGTAAGCTGACTGGTGATTGGACATGGCTGATTCCGCCAGTATCACCAGCTGCTACGCATATCTTCCATCGTCACTATGACAATACGATCGTGAAACCGAATTATTTTTATCAGGAAAAACCCTACCACGGGACGGAAAGAGCCTAGCGAAAAGCTAGGTTTTTTTGTATGAAATGAGTCTTTTGAATGTTGTTTGATTTGGAAAATGATGGTTTAATGGCGATGAAATCAAAAAGGGGGAATATAGATGAAAAAAATGACGTTGCTCATATTTTTGGCTGTATTCAGTTTCAACGGATTTCTACCACTAGGTGATGAAAGAGCTAAAGCAACGACTGGAGCAATGGTTCAGAATGACATCGATTTAAAGGTGACAACCGATCGTTCAACTTATACTTCGCTTCATCCTCAGGTCAACGTCAACATGACCGCAACAACAAATGAAACACTTTATTATACAGCTGCTGTTCGAAAACTTACTTTCCCAGTGACACCAGTCTTTACACACGAAGGGTCTATCTCTGGACAAAACGCTTTTGCAGCACCTACTCGTTTATTACTTCCTAACAGTGGATCAGCCAACTATGATGTTCATGTGAGTCTCTACAAAGATGCTTCACGTACAACCTTGATTGGTTATTATGTTGCAAACCCATTTACTGTTGTGAAATAAAGGATACACATCAACTATCCTTTAATCCGAAAGTCTTGATAATGGGCGAACTTGGTGAGCGGCTCCATGTCCAAATGTGTGACTTTTGAAAAAGGACTACCTTTACGGACGGTCTCTAAAAAGTCAAACACCTCCTGCTGCTCTCCTTCTACTTTTAACTCCACGTGACCCTCATCTGTGTTGCGTACCCAGCCTTTTATCCCTCGATTGACGGCTTCTCCTTGAACAAAATAACGAAAACCGACTCCTTGAACTCGTCCTTTTACAATAGCGTGATAATGAACCAATGTCATCTCTCCTTTTTTCTCATCGTACCATAACCTGTCTCGTTCCTTCACGTACCGACTATGATTTGACTGTCAAACCATGTAAAATAAAAGCAATCAGACAATCAAAGGAGATGGCGAGAGTGGGGCAGACAAGGTACGACATCGAAGGAATTCAAGTAGGACAACCTATCACCACCTATGTGAATGGTAAAGAAATCAAAACAGCCATCAACAAAAAGCGTATTCACAAGCCTGTCTATTTGAGTCAGCTCAATTTTGGTGGAGACGGACAAGGTGATTTGGTTCATCATGGAGGTTATGATAAAGCCGTTTGCGTCTTTCCATATGATCACTATACTTATTTTGAGCAATTTTTAGGGGTGCCGTTACAGGAGGCAGCCTTCGGTGAGAACGTGACCGTGCATCAGCTTGTAGAGACAGAAGTCCGTATTGGAGATGTATTTCAGTTTGGGGAAGCGATTGTTGAGGTCAGCCAGCCAAGACAGCCATGTGTGAAGCTCTCTCTTAAGCATGGAAACATGAAGCTTGTGAAGGAAGTGCAGCAAACGGGATATACCGGTTTTTATTTGCGTGTGCTGAAAGAAGGAATGGTCTCTCCTGATGAAGCTCTTGTGTTAGTCGAAAAAGCGCCCCATTCCATCACAGTCCACGAAGTCAATGAAGTCAAATACCGTCAAGTAGATCAAAACAGGCTGAAAGCAGTTCTTGAAGTAGATGCCTTAGCAGATGTGGTCAGGAAGTCTTTAGAAAAACGTGTTCAGCCCATATAAAAAAGCCGTACATCTGATATGGATGTACGGCTTTTCAACATTTAAGAGCTCGTTTTCTTTTGCTCAAGAAGATTTGCAAGGAAATAAGTTTTAAAGCTTTGAAGCTTTCTTCCTTCATGCTTGGTCACACCAAGCTTCTTTAATTCTTCGACATACCAGCCTTTGCTACCATAATGCATGATAGAAAACTCCTTTCAATGGAAACTGCCTGCATTGTAACATCTCAAAAAAGGACGTGAAAAGTGTGCAGGTGTTTAGAAATGAAAACTGATTCTATCTGCCTATGATCCATGTATATGCTGGAAATAATCATTTATGAATTTGGCGGGTTGAGGGTAACGATGATCATGCCGACTGTCATAATCATGATGACAATCCCGAGGTAGGTCATCATGGATTGTTTTTTCTTAATACCTACAACCGTTAAAATAATACTTTCAATAAAGAAGATAATACCGATGATGATGAACCACATATCAAATAAGACCCCTTTCGCATATCTTTGCCTATTTTACCACAGGCATTTTTGTTTAGTCGTGACAGATTCGTGAAAGGGTTTGTCTACACGCTGAAATCCCCTCCAGTGAAGGAGGGGACCCGCTTACTTACAGCTTTGTTAAAATAATCGGTTCGTCTTTTGTGATCACAATCGTATGTTCAATCTGTGCGACCAGGCTCTTATCAGGTGTTTTAAATGTCCAGCCGTCATCCGCTTGATAAATCGACTCGGCATTTGTTGAAATGAAAGGTTCAAAGGCGATGACAGTCCCATTCTTAAACAAAGCATTATCGAATGGATCATAATAGTTCAAAATATGGTTAGGTGCTTCATGCAGGCTTTTCCCAATGCCGTGTCCTGTCAAGTTCTTAATGACGGTAAATCCTTGTTCTTTCGCTGTATTGTAGACCGCACGGCCAATTTGATTTTGTCTTTTTCCGGCTTTCGCGTGCTTTAATCCTTCAAGGAATGCATCCTCTGCACACTGGCATAATGCTTCAAGACGAGCATCTCCTGTACCTAAAACAAATGAAATCCCAGTATCGGAATAATATCCATCAAGCTCTGCTGAGATATCAATATTAATGAGGTCGCCCTCTTGTAAAATGGTTTTTTCACTTGGAATGCCATGTGCGACTTCATCATTGACACTGATGCAAGTCGTACCGGGGAAATCATATTCTTTTTCAGGAGCTGAATTGGCTCCATGTTCTTCTAATATTTTTTTCCCAATCAAATCTAATTCTTTTGTAGACATGCCTGGTTTCGCTTGGCTTTTCATTTCTTCTCTTGCCAAAGCGACAATTCGGCCGACTTTTTTTAAGGCTTCTAACTCATGATCATGTTTGACAATCACTGTTCATTCCCGCTTTCTATAACTTCATTCTATTCAATAGCTTACCACATTTTACGCCAAAAGAGTAAAGGCTGAGATTCGGGTGAGATGTGGACAAATTGGTATAGATAACTAGATGTGCATATGATATATTTTTTATGAACATCATGAGAGATTTGTTCATGATGATGACGAAGGGGGGAGAAATAAGATGGTGTTTCAGTTTTTTCAAAAGTTAGGAAAATCATTTATGCTTCCAATCGCTGTGCTTCCTGCAGCGGGTATCATTTTGGCTATTGGGCGAGAAGATGTATTCAACATCCCGTTTATTCATGCGGCAGGAAATGCAATTTTTGCGAATTTGGCTTTAATTTTTGCTATGGGTGTAGCGATTGGTATTTCAAAGGACGGTAACGGGGCAGCGGCGTTATCTGGAGCGATCTCTTATTTTATTTTGTCAGCTGGTACCACGTCGATCAATTCGACCAACAATATGGGGGTATTGGGTGGTATTTTGTGCGGACTTTTGGCAGGTTACGTTTACAATAAATTTAAGGACACGAAACTGCCGGAATACTTAGGTTTCTTTAGTGGAAGACGGCTTGTGCCAATTATGACAGCACTTTTTACCATTCTATTAGCAGCCGTTTTTGGATATGTATGGCCTCCAATTCAAAGTGTGATCAATGATTTAGGGGAGTGGATTTTAAGTCTTGGAGCAACGGGTGCCGGGCTGTTTGGCTTCTTTAACCGCCTGCTCATTCCATTAGGACTTCATCATGTGTTGAATAATCTATTTTGGTTTCAATTCGGTGAATTCAGCGGAGCGACAGGTGATTTAGCGCGGTTCTTCAAAGGCGATCCAAGTGCAGGTGTCTTTATGACTGGTTTCTTCCCAGTGATGATGTTCGGGCTGCCGGCGGCATGTCTCGCGATGGTTGTGACCGCAAAGCCTGAAAAACGAAAAGCAACAGCCGGTCTTATGATTGGAATGGCACTGACGTCATTTATTACAGGAATCACAGAACCAATTGAATTCTCATTTATGTTTTTATCTCCACTTTTATATGGTGTTCATGCGATATTAACTGGTCTTTCGCTCTTTATTGTCAACACCTTAGGCATTCATAGCGGTTTCGCTTTTTCAGCGGGTGCGATTGATTACGTTTTAAGTTTTGGAATTGCGCAAAAACCCATTCTGTTACTTGTAGTTGGGGTCATCTATGGCGTGATTTACTTTGTTGTTTTCTATTTCCTGATTAAATTGTTAAAGCTAAAAACACCGGGCAGGGAAGATGATGACATCGAAGATATCTCAGGGGATGATACACATACTGCCGGAGCAAGTATGCTCGTAGAGGGACTAGGCGGCAAAGGCAATATCACCACAATTGACCATTGTGCGACCCGTCTTCGTTTAACAGTAGAAGATACCAATTTATTAAATGAAGGTACATTGAAAAAAGCAGGTGCCAAAGGGGTACTGACGTCAGGAAAAACTTCCGTACAAATCATCATTGGAACAAATGTCGAATTTGTCGCCGATGATCTTCGCAAGGAAGTCGATCGGGACTAAAAAAAGCGTTCAGCCAGATAAAATGGGCTGAACGTTTTTTTGTTTTCGCTGTTCGATCACCAGTACAATGCTGATGACAACAAGTAAAAACCATGAACTGATTTTACCAAGATGGACGAGAGACCAAGCATGCTGCTGATTTGGATATTGCCATGCTCCTAAAAAGGTCGTGACATTTTCGGCCACCCAAATAAAAAATCCAATCAGCAAAAACGAGATAACAAGCGGCATGCGAAAGGTCGATGAACCGACCTGAAAGGAAACTGTTGTTTTTCGAAACACAACCACTAGGAGTAATGTCAGCCACCAGCGTAGATCATAAATCCAGTGATGAGTAAAGAAATTGAAGTAAATACATAAACTGATCCCAATCGAAAGATACGGATGAGGCCATGCTTTCACCTTCACGTGAAGTCGAGTCAGTGCCTGATAAATATAGCTTGCCACGCTCGCATACATAAAACCGCTATAGAGCGGAACCCCCAAAATTTTCGTATAAGCTTCTTCAGGATAGGACCATGAACCCATATGTACTTTGTAGATTTCTAAGCCTATTCCAATCACATGAAAGAGACAAATAACCTTCAACTCTGTCAGCGTCTCAAGCCGTAGCATCAGCATGAGAAGCTGTGCCATGAGGCAAAGCAGAAGAATAACATCATATCGATGAAGAAAAGGAATAGACACGACCTTTGATAGGGCAAGCGCCGTAAAGATCATGACAGGAAATAGACAAGAGATGGCCTGTAAATAAGCAAAATGAAATAATGTTTTCATACAAAATGTAACCCCTTTTTACTGTCTGAAATAACTTAGACGGCCATAGCAAGGGGAAAGTTTACCTCGACTAGATATTCATGAACAATTTGTGAATATATATGTGAAAAGGATCACAAATGTATATTAAGTAGTATAATAAGATCATAAAGAAAATGTGAAATATTTCACATAATTTAAAAGGAGGCATCATCATGTTTACAAAATTCTTACAAACGAATGTATGGGCAGCGGTTATCCTTTTGGCAGCAAGACTTTATATCGGATGGACTTGGCTGACATCTGGTATTGGAAAACTAACAGGCGGATTCGATGCATCAGGATATTTGCAATTTGCCATAGCTGAACCTGTTGTGAAAGATGGACATCTTGTTTATCCGTTCTATGTCTGGTTTTTAGAAAATGTCGCGTTGCCAAATGCCGGACTCTTCAGTGTCATGGTCATGTGGGGAGAAATCTTAGTTGGTCTAGGACTAATTGTTGGATTGTTCACAACAACAGCAGCCTTTTTTGGAAGCGTGATGAATGTCTCTTTCTTACTAGCTGGAACCGTTTCTGTTAACCCGCTTCTTCTTCTAATCGCCGTCTTCATTATGGCAGCGAAAGGAAATGCCGGAAAACTTGGCCTTGATTATGTAGCAGGTCCAGTCCTTAAGCGAAAACTGAAAAGAAAGCCGCATTTAGAAGTGGCATCATAATAAAGAAAAGCATCCTGAGTGAAAACTCAGGATGCTTTTTATTTAGGAACCGGCTTTGATGAGGTTAATATGCACCACAGTCAGCTCGTGCTGACTGATATCTGGATCATGTCCGACGATAAATTCGAGCTCATAATTACCGGTCTGATAAACGTATTTTTTCTCTTTTGTTTGTGGGATGGTGCTGACTGAATCTGCAGGTCCAAGCTGTTTCTTTAATAGGGAAGGAGTCATTCCTCCGATATTCGTTTCTTTTTCTACATTTGTTCCAAAATAACGGATTTCGTTAATCTTGCCTTTTTTGTCATAGTGAAAAGCAAATCCAGGGTTGCCCATCTCAGCATGATACAAATCAAAGCCGCTTTGACCCGTTTCTGGATAAGGCTGTCCTAGTTTATGCCGAACGTCTTTTTTTGTTTGAACCCCTATTTTGAGTCCTTCTGCATAGTATGGCATTTGTCCTTGATGTGCTAGCTGATAAATGCTGTTTAGCGCTGCTTTCGGCCCTTGAGGAATGGACTGTTCTGTCTCCGTTTTGGTCATGGTGTCTGCTGAAATCGCCGGGCTAATACCGAATAAGGTGGAAGAAGCGAGTGAAGCGGTCACGACAAAAGCTGCTGTTTTTTTCATGATTAATCAATCCCTCCTTCTTCAACTATACCCGGTGTCATGCGGATCAAACGTAAAAAGCCCCAGCTGATCTTGGATCGGCTGGGGCTTTAAATGAGAAAGTTATTTGGAAGACGAGCTGGATTCATCTTTGGCGGAAGAGGAATCTTTTTCATCTTGTACTTTCTTTGTGTAGTCATAATCATTTCGCTCAATTGGTGTAAAGCCTTTAGGTTTGTAGAAACGGAGTAAATCTTCCGTGACAATCTTATCAGATGTCTCTAGCATCTTTTTCACCGTTTCGTTTTCTTGTGATGCCTTTTCAGTCGGCTCGATTTTTTCACCTGTTTTGTTGCTGTAATAATTGTTGCCTACTTTCGTGTAGTCCTTAGACACGAAGTCTCCATTTCTAAATGGCACAAGCTCTTTAAAGTTCTTCGATAAGATATCAGAACCAGACATTAAATAGTTCTTCGTATCATCTCCGAGCAGGTGGAGAAGGGTAGGCGCAACATCCACTTCACCAGAGTATTTATGAATCTGTCCGCCTTTTACGCCTGGCACATGGATAAAGAGCGGCACACGCATAAGCTGGGCATTTTCATAATCTCCAATTTTTTCGCCGGTCACTTTTTCCATCGCTTCATTATGGTTTTCTGAAATGCCGTAGTGGTCACCGTACATAATGACGACGGTATTGTCATAGAGACCAGATGTCTTCAAGTCATTAAAGAACTGTTCAATGGCTTCATCTAAATAATGAGCAGATTGGAAGTAGTTATCAACGACGGAGTCTCCGAAGTCGCCAGGTTCAAAATCGGTATCACCTTCATCCATACCAAATGGGAAGTGGTTTGACAGCGTAATGAATTTCGAATAAAACGGCTGTTTCAGATTTTCAAGCATCGGCATGGATTCTTTGAAGAACGGTTTGTCTTTCAATCCATAGTTCTTCGTATCTTGTTCATTCATATCGTAGTACTCAGAATCGTAAAATCTGTCATATCCAAAGGACTTAAACATTTCATTCCGGTTCCAGAACGTTTTCGTATTTCCGTGGAATTCAGCGGACGTGTATTGGTCCTTTTTCAAAATGCCAGGAAGCGCCTGATATGTGTTTTGAGCTTTGTTAATAAACACAGAGCCTTGTGATAATGGGAAAAGCCCCGTATCCATCATAAATTCCGCATCAGATGTCTTTCCTTGTCCTGTTTGATGGAAGAAGTTATCAAAATAAAACGTTTTGTTGTCATGGGCTAATGAATTGAGGAAAGGAGTGACCTCTTTTCCATTCACCTTGTAATCAATGACAAAGTTTTGCAGTGATTCAAGAGAAATCGTAATGACGTTCATGCCTTTCGCTTTCCCGTAATAAGCCGGGTTTGGATCAGCGCTGTTCGCCTTTAGATAATTCTCTACATCTGTTACGTCACTTGAATTTGCCAGGGCACGCTGGCTGTTTGATTTCACATTTTGAATGGCATCAAACACCGTAAAATTATAAGCACCCAAGTATTTGACTAAATAATTGCGGTCGAACGATCTTGATAAAAGCTCTGGGCGATCAATTTCTGCTGCGATTAAGTTGACAACAAAGATCAGAACAGAGGACACAAGAACGAGTCTAAACGATTTTGTTTTTTGAACAGGTACAGTCGCTGTACTTGTTTGCTGCTGTCTTTTCATGCGGACTGCGAGTACGATCAAGATGATGGTATCGAGAAAGTAAAACATATCAGTCCAACGCATGAGTGAAAATGCACTATCACCTAATTGTCCGCCATTCGTTCCTGCCTGCATCACTGTAGGCAGCGTGATAAAGTCATTGAAGAATCGATAGTACACGATGTTTGCGTAAAGTAAAAAAGACATGAAAAAGTGAATCACAATGATAGCGGCAGGCTGCCATTTTTTCTTGAACAATAAAGCAAAGCCAAGAAAGAACAAGCTGGAGCTAATAGGATTCACAAAAAGCAAAATATGCTGAAGCACATTTGATATACCAAGTTTAAATTCGATTAAATAAGCTGTATACGTCTTGAGCCATAACAAGATGGCTGCAATCACAAAGAAGCCGAGGCCCCTTTTTTGAATAAATGTTTTCATTTAAACACTCCTTTTCTCCGTTAAACGGAAGAGGCGGAACGAAAGAAAACGAACCATTAGAATATACCATGAAATGCACAAATAGAAAAGTCATAACCGGTGAGCACCTAAGGCAGCCTGTCCGAGCTAGAGTTGTGAAGACATCGAAAATATTCGATCTCCGAAAAACTTTTTGTGAAATTCATCCTAATAATGACAGAAAATTCTGTATTTTTCCTGTTGCTATATCAATAAAACAGGTAAAAAGACACAAGTCTAAAGAATTAATTTGATTTCTACAATGGTGTATTTAGGCGGATTTCCAGTGTTTATTAATGTTTATGCAGGTTAAGTAAAAAAAATGAATGAATAAACCGCTGAATTGTCTGGATAATAATTCCTTCAAGAAAGTATATTGATATATATTGTTGTTTCACAAACATAATGGTTTTGATGTGTATTGTAAGGGTTTTATTCTTTTTGACGGGTGAACAAATTATCTAAATATACTTAAGTGAACAGTTCGACACTATAAACTTTTGAAACGGGGTCGATATAGACAGTGACAGGAAATCTTCCATTGAAAGGATTGATAGTATATGACTGTACGAGCACAGAACCTCGTTCAGAACTGGTTTCCGAGTGAGGACGGAAATGCAGAAGAGCGGAAAGAACTCGTTAAATTAATGGAACAGATCATTTCAGGGGTCGATGACCTGAAGGATCCGAACCGTGCTCACCTAAAAGGTGAAAAGAATCGCGAGGAGGACTTTTACAAAAAGCTCACTGAAACAAGTCAAATTCCGATGAACGGACAACAAGCGGAACTTGTGAATGAAGAATTACTGAAGCTTTTACATAATCATCCATACCACACGAAGTATTTCTTCACGAACATTTTGCCAATGGCAAGTACACCAGGAATTCTAGGCATGCTGACGGCTATGCTGGTTAACGGAAACAACCTTTGGGATGTGTATGGACCAGCAGGCGCGGAAGCTGAGGTCAGAGTGGTCTCAATGATGTCTAAGCTCATCGGATATGATCCAAATGTGAGCGGGGGCTACACAACATGGGGAGGTCAAGGGGCTATTTTCTCGGGACTTCGTTTAGCGATTGCGAAAGTTGCACCGGAGTCATTACGAAAAGGTGTCCCGCAAAATCTTTATGCGTTTTGTTCTGATGCAGCACATTACAGCTTATTTAAGTCGATGGAAGCAACAGGGATTGGCACAGACAACTTAATCAGAATTAAGACGAATAAAGATCATTCGATGGATATGGAAGATTTGCGTTGTCAAATGGAACGTGTTGCCCAAAATGGCGGAATTCCCGTTTATATTGTGGCAACAACCGGAACAACAGATGCCATTGCAATTGATGATGTAAAAGGGGTGCGTGAAACGGCAGAAGCCATTGCTGAGAAGTATGGTCTCAAGGTGCCGCATATTCATGCAGATTCGGCGCTTGGTGGATTCTTTGCTTTCTTTAATGAGTATGATGTATCTGAAAACCCGCTGCAATTCTCAGACGGTGTTCTTCGTATGTTAAAAGAAATCAAAGCAAAGTTTCAGCATCTTTCTCTTGCTGATACGATGTGCTTTGATTTTCAAAAACTTGGACAAACACCGTACACATCTAGTTTATTCTTAGTGAAAAACGCTGCTGACTTAAAGCGCTTGGACCTAGAAGAACAAGAAACACCATATGTTGGACATAGAGGATACGGGGAATACCATACCGGTTATACGCTTGAATGCTCAAGAATGGGAAGCTCCATCAGCATGCTAAGTGTGCTGCTAACGTTTGGAATTGAAGGATACCAGCGCTTGCTCGGTCAATTTTTAGAGGTGAACCTTGCATTTAGAGAAGCGCTCCGTCAGGAAATTCCACAAGCAGAAGTCGTCAATGATGACAATGTCGGAATGGCTACATTGTTTAGAATTTACCTAGACGGCTCTCCTCGTTTTAAGGAAGAAATATCTGGAGAAGCAACTGCTATGGAAATTGAGCGCAACAATGATTTGAACAAAATCCTCTTTGAAAAGCTTGGAGAGAAAAGAGACGAAATGTTCTTTGGTGATACAACGAAGTTTTTACAAGTCAATGCCAAAGAAGGTCAAGAATTCTATCTAAGTGTGAGTAAATTTTTTGTGATTTCACCTTATACGTTACCGGAGCATATCCCTCATATCGTATCTTATTTAAAAGATGTCATTGCATCTGTTTGTGGACAATTTGAAAGTGTAGAGGCTTAAATTAAAATTGAGAGTGGAGATGTAGAAAAAAATGGCGAAACAAAGGAAGTTTGGAGGACTTACGATATCCTCCAAAATCATGTCAGTCGTTGTCGTAACATTACTCGCAACCGTTGCATTATTCGTTCTAACATTTTATTTAGTTAGCCAGGATTTATCTTCCCAATTATTAAAGCAATTTGATTATCGATTAACAACAGATATTGATACAGCGAAAAAAGAAATCGATCATATTGATGGAAATGTCCTTAGCATTAGCGGGAAGGATGATCCCATTTATGTGGAGATCAAAAAGAAATTCACAGAACTACAAAAAGATCATACGCTTGAGAACTTATACGTGTTATCAAATAAGGGCGGCAAAGAAAGAATCATCGTACTAACAGGGGAAGACAATGATTTTGATCAAGATTATGTCTTTTCAGATGAAATGAAACAAGCTCTTTCTGAAGATAAAATGGTCAAAAGTGACATTTACGTTGATTCGTATGGGACTCATAAATCCGTCTTTTTACCAATTAAAGATTCAGGCGGTGAACTCACGGGGATTTTAGGAATTGACTTAGATGCCTCTGTTGTTCCAGCAACAACGAAAAAGCTGACAATTTATATCACAGTAGCATCTGCGATTGTGCTCATCGGCGGATTACTCTTCTCATTCTTCATGGGAAGAAGAATTGCAAAACCAGCACGCTCATTAATGGAATCAGCGGATCGAATTGCAGATGGTGATTTAACTGGCATGGTAGAAGTTCAAAGTAAAGATGAGATCGGTCAATTAGCGGCTTCCTTCCAGAAAATGCAGGGACGGATCAAAGAGCTTATTGGACAGATCTCAAACTCATCAAGTGAAGTGTCGAAAATGTCTTCACAGCTTCGCACAGTGACAACGGAATCTAGTCAAAGTGCACAACAAGTGTCAGAAGCGATGACGAATATGAGTGAAGGAATCAATGATTCAGTCGCAAACATTACAGACTGCACAACATCTGTTGCGGAAATCGATACACAAATCGAAGGCGTGACAAAAGAAGTGGATGAAATGAAATCTGTTTCATCAGAAGTACAAGAGCAGTCAGAATCTGGTCAAAAATTGGTGCAGCATGTGCTTGAACATCTCAACATGTTACATGACATGATGACAAGCTCCAAGCAAGCGGCAGAAGAATTGCAATCACATTCAACAGAAATTGAAAGTGTCATCTCCATTATTACGGACATTTCAGCGCAAACGAATCTGCTTGCACTGAATGCTTCTATTGAAGCCGCACGTGTAGGAGAAGAAGGAAAAGGATTTGCCGTTGTCGCTGATGAAGTCCGTAAGTTAGCTGAACAGTCAGCTGATGCAGCTAAAACGGTCTCAGACTTAGTCATTGGCACACAGGAAAATAGTCAGCGTGTCCTTGAAAGCGTGGAGGAAAGCAGTAAAGCAGTGGAAGAAGGCCGGGAGCAAATGAAAGGCACCTCGCAGAACTTCGCTGGTATTTATGATGGAGTGTCTCAATTTGCAAGCAGAACGAACAATTTGCTTCAATCTATTCAGCAGGTAGAACGAGCATATCAAACAATTTCTACATCGATTGAACAAATTTCGGTCGTGTCAGAAGAACATGCGGCAAGCTCTCAAGAAGTAGCGGCAGCAACAGAACAACAAAGTGCTGGCATGCAGCAAATTTCAAGTGCGATTGAACAGCTCTCTGACATGTCAGAGGACTTGGCACAAATGGTATCTACTTTTAAAATCGACAAAAAATAACGAGAAAGCTGGCTCTTGTGAGAGAGTCAGCTTTTTTGCTATGCTTAACCAAAATATCAGACGATCTGAAAGGAGACGTGTCATGGATTTTGCGCAGAGATTGTCAGAAGAACGGATCAAAAAGGCGATGGACCATGGAGCTTTTGAAGGACTATCAGGCTTTGGGAAACCTCTGCCAAAGGATGATGCTGCTCATGTACCAGAAGAGCTGAGGATGGGCTATCGAATCATGAAAAATGCTGGCTTTGCCGGGGAAGAAACCGCTTTGAAAAAAGAACTAATGACGGTCAAAGAATTACTGAAAACGAGTATAGATGGAGAAGAAAGAAAAAAACTCTCTCTCGTATGTGAGGAAAAACAAAAACGCCTCGATGAACTCACATCCAAGCGCCAAACGTTTGCTCGACCAGCCTCCTCCTTTTATAAGAATAGGGTCTACGAAAAACTAACGGAGCATAAAAAAGATGATGACACGCTGCCTCTCTGAGCACATTGAGGGAGCTTTTTTTATGAAAGCGCTACATTTTCTTATTGACTACATGTATATACAAATATAAAATATGAAGTGAACATGTATATACAAGTTTTGATTCTTTTTTCTTATAAAAAAACGATCTCGGAGGGGATAGCATGGCTGATTATCAGGCAGCGGCAGATCAGATTGTGAAAGCCATTGGCGGCAAAGAAAACATTGATCAAGCCACACATTGTGTGACAAGACTTCGTTTTGTGCTAAAAGATGAAGCTAAGGTGGATGAGAAAGCACTAGAACAAATTGATGAAGTGAAGGGATCTTTCTCAGCGAATGGCCAATACCAAGTGGTCATTGGTCAAGGAGTGGTGAATCGGGTTTATGCCGAAATGGTCAAACAGACGGGAATCGGCGAAGCGACAAAAGAGGACGTCAAGCGTGCCTCTGATCAGAAATTAAATCCTTTACAGCGTGCGGTGAAAACGCTTGCAGATATCTTCATTCCAATCCTTCCAGCTATCGTGACAGCCGGTTTATTGATGGGGATTAATAATATTTTAACAGCTCCTGATATTTTCTTTGATCAAAAATCCATTGTGGATGTGTATCCGGCATGGGCGGATTTAGCAAATATGATCAACTTGATTGCAGGCACTGCCTTTACCTTTTTGCCAGCATTAATCGGCTGGTCGGCTGTCAAGCGGTTTGGAGGTAATCCACTTTTAGGGATGGTCCTCGGACTGATGCTTGTACATCCAGATCTGTTGAATGCGTGGGGATATGGAGCGGCGGAAAAGACAGGTGACATTCCTGTTTGGAACTTGTTTGGAC
The DNA here is from genome assembly GCF_020165935.1 of Bacillus sp. RAR_M1_44. Classification (NCBI taxonomy): domain Bacteria; kingdom Bacillati; phylum Bacillota; class Bacilli; order Caryophanales; family Bacillaceae; genus Bacillus; species Bacillus sp. RAR_M1_44. The sequence continues at coordinate 396,134 of NZ_JAIUKX010000002.1, read as the reverse complement.
TTGAAGTACAAAAGGTAGGTTACCAAGGGCAGGTTCTTCCGATACTCGTTGCCTCTTATTTACTCGCAAAGCTCGAATTATTTATAACAAAAAGGACACCTGAAAGTATTCAGCTGTTAGTTGTTGCACCAATTACATTATTACTCGTTGGATTTTTATCATTTATCGTCATTGGTCCCGTTACATTTGCGATCGGAAACGTTTTAACATCTGGACTCGTCACCGTATTCCAGCAATTCGCAGCACTTGGCGGTCTTTTATATGGCGGATTGTATGCAGCGTTAGTCATTACAGGGATGCATCATACGTTCCTAGCAGTCGATATTCAGCTGATTAACTCAAAACTGCACGGCACGTTCCTATGGCCAATGCTCGCCCTGTCTAATATTGCTCAAGGGTCGGCGGCACTTGCGATGATGTTTGTCTTAAAAGATGAAAAGCAAAAAGGGCTCTCGCTGACATCAAGTATTTCTGCTTACTTGGGCATTACTGAACCGGCGATGTTTGGGGTGAACTTGCGCTATAGATTCCCATTTATTTTTGCCCTGATCAGTTCAGGGATAGCTGGTATGTTTATTGCCTCACAAGGGGTACTGGCAAGTTCAGTCGGCGTTGGAGGCATTCCAGGAATCTTCTCGATCATTCCGAAATATTGGGGGGCATTTGCCATCGGAATGGTGATTGTGCTGATCGTCCCATTCATTGGTACCCTTTTATATGCAAAACTTAAAAAGAAGGATGTATCACAAGAACTTAACTAGTGGTGGTGAAGGAAATTGAATCAACAAACAAACGAACCGTGGTGGAAAAAAGCCGTGGTCTATCAAATCTATCCGAAGAGCTTTTTAGACACAACAGGCTCTGGTACAGGTGATATCAATGGCGTGACGAAAAAGCTCGACTATATCAAAGAGCTAGGGGCGGATTGTATTTGGCTGACCCCTATGTATGAGTCACCACAGCATGACAATGGTTATGATATTAGTGATTATACAAAAATCCATGACATGTACGGCACAATGGCCGATTTTGAGCACATGCTGAAAGAAGCACATGAACGAGGGATCCGTGTCATCATGGATCTAGCCGTGAACCATACGTCGATTTTCCATGAGTGGTTTCAAGCCTCCCGAGAGTCGAAGGAGAACCCGTATCGAGACTATTATATTTGGAAGGAGCCGAAAGCGGACGGCTCTCCTCCGAATGACTGGCAGTCAAAGTTTGGCGGCCCAGCGTGGGAATTAGATGAAGCGACAGGTGACTATTATCTTCATTTATATGATGTTACCCAGGCAGACCTCAATTGGGAACATGATGAAGTGCGCAGGAAAGTATATGACATCATGCACTTTTGGTTTGAAAAAGGGATCGATGGATTCAGACTGGATGTCATCAATAACATTTCAAAGGATCAACGCTTTTTAGATGATGCCGGGCAATCAGTGCAAGGTGATGGACGTATGTACTATACAGATGGGCCGAGAATTCATGAATTTTTGCATGAAATGAATCAGGAAGTGTTTTCGAAATACGATAGCATGACCGTGGGGGAAATGTCTTCAACGAATATTACAGACTGCATTCGGTATACAAGACCTGATCGGCAGGAGCTGGATATGACGTTTAATTTTCATCATTTAAAAGTCGACTATCCTAACGGTGAAAAGTGGGCCATTGCGCCATTTGATTTTCTAGAGTTGAAATCAATTCTGTCAGAATGGCAGACGAAAATGCATGAGGGCGGCGGCTGGAACGCACTCTTTTGGTGCAACCATGACCAGCCACGCATCGTGTCTAGATACGGTGATGATGGCACGTACCATCAGCAATCAGCGAAGATGCTGGCGACCACCATTCATTTGATGCAAGGCACTCCTTATATTTATCAAGGTGAAGAAATTGGGATGAAGAATCCTCGCTTTGAGGACATTTCGTCATACCGCGATATCGAATCACTCAATATGTACGAAGTCATGCTTGAAAAAGGGAAAACAAAGGAAGAAGCTTTGGCGATTTTACAGGTCAAATCAAGAGATAACGCAAGGACACCTATGCAATGGACGTCGGAAAAAAATGTGGGGTTCTCAAAAGGTACGTCTTGGATTGAACCAGCTAAAAACGGCATTTCAGTAGAAGCTGCCTTAAAAGATGAGACGTCGATTTTTTATCATTATCAAGCCCTTTGCAGGCTTCGTAAGGAACTTGATGTAATCACCTATGGGAGCTTTACTTTACTGCTGGCAGATGATCCAAAGGTGTTTGCGTATGTCCGAGAAGGCAAAGATGAGAAGATTCTCGTGATCAACCATTTTTATGCAGGCGAGACGGACTTTACACTTCCAGATGAGCTTGCAAAGGATGTCAATGAAATGGAAGGGCAAGTTCTGCTGTCCAATTATGAGGATGTGCCGGCAGATATCAAGGGATTTACGTTGCGCCCATATGAGTCAATCGTTTATCATTTAACCAAACGCTAGTAAATGGGGCGGAAGGAAAATGAAAGAGAATAAGTTTCGAGTGATTTATGATCAGCTCGCAAGACGAATTGAACAAGGTGAATGGCAGGATAAAGGCATCCTCCCATCAGAACATGAGCTATCTGTCATGTATGACACATCCCGTGAGACGGTGAGAAAGGCATTAAACATCCTTGTGCAAAATGGCTATATCCAAAAAATTCGTGGGAAAGGCTCAGTATTGCTGAATCGAGAGAAAATGCAGTTCCCAGTTTCGGGTCTTGTCAGCTTTAAAGAGCTTTCCCAAACGCTTGGGCGAAAGACGGTAACAACGGTTCATGAGTTCGGTTTAATCAAGCCAGATCAGTATATTCAGTCTCAGCTGAAAATCAGTGGGCAGGAGGACGTTTGGGAAGTCATTCGCTCTCGCAATATTAGCGGAGAAGAAGTCATTTTAGACAAAGATTACTTTTTGCAAAAACATGTGCAGGTCTTGTCTAAGGACATTTGTGAAGGATCGATCTACGAGTATATTGAAGGAGAACTTGGGGTCTCGATTAGTTATGCTCAAAAGGAATTTGTGGTCGAGCCATGTACTGAAGAAGATGAGAGGTATCTCGATTTGAACGGGTTTGATCATGTGGTGGTGGTGAAGAATTATGTGTTCTTGGAGGATACGAGTCTATTCCAATACACAGAAAGCCGCCACCGCCTAGATCGTTTCAGGTTCGTGGATTTTGCTAGAAGAGAGAAGTAGACAGGGCCGAGGCTCTGTCTATTTCAGGTTGTAGGGAAACAAGGGATTAAACAATAGAGAGAGCAACATCTCAGGAGGAAAAATGATCAGACTGAATAGACCACTCAAATTACGAGATTTAGAAATTTTTAGCGTGATGAAAGATCACAGGATTTTATGTTATGTCATCATTGAAGACACGCGAAAACCGTTTACGGAAGAAGATAGAAAATTAGAGCCGTTATGTTATATGGATGAAGAAGACATTCAAGCGACTTTGAATGTGTTTCATCTTTCAATTATCAATGATGAAACATTAAATGAAGAAGATTTAACCCTTGTGAAATCGTACTTTGCTGAATTTGTGAATAACACGAACTTAACGAATTTCATTACGAGAGAATATGTTCAAGAGGATTTATATGCCGTTGATGATGAAGATGATATCACGTTCTTTAATAGAATGCTGCGTCATATAGGGTCAGATGATGTGAAAGAATTTGATAACCGTCATTGGATTTATTTATCCCAAGATTGATAGTGAGATGGAAAAAGGACAGAGCCAATGCTCTGTCCTTTTCTATTAAGATGATACTTTGTCTCGTGTGCGCTTGCGCTGGTAGTAATAAAGGATACCGCCTGAGGCGAGCATGAGCAAGCCAATTAATACCGCTGTATACATCATTGTTGCGGTATTCGGCAGTGTGCCGCCTGGTAAGCTGCTTCCATCCTGACTTGGATCCGAACCGCCTGGAGCAGAAGTTCCACCGTCTCCGCCAGTTTGGTCTGGAGCTGTTCCAGCAGCTTCACTTTGATTGAGTACGGTGTATTCACTAAAGTGCTCCGTTTTACCTGAGACAATCCCGTTTTCGAATGAACCGTTACTTGTTTTGGCATAGCGGTTTTTCTCACGATCGACATAATAGACACCTGGTTTTTTCGCTTTTTCAGGCGCATCTAATGTAAAGAACAGTGTGACGGGATCTTTAAAGGTAGACACATTTTTCTGATCTTGTTTGATTTGGAAATCGTAAGTGTCGGTTAATGCATTTTTCACCTTATTTGTTTTTGCCATTGATATATCTGCTTGTTGCTCTGACAAATTGGAGAGCGGTAATGCTAGACCGACTTTGTCATGATAGATGGTGACGTTTGGATCTTGCTCTCGTTTCTTCAGTTCAGCTACTTGCCCTTTTGATAGAGACAATTGAACCTTTTTCGCTTCGGTTGCTTTGTCTAAATAGAGCAATGCTTTGTTCGTATGCTGCACATACGTTTGGAATTTCTCATCATCTTGAATGTCATAGGCGCCTTTTCCTTTCAAGCGAGGAAGGAATACTTCTTTCACTCGATGGTCGATGACTGGAGAAATATGACCGTCTGCCTGTTCAATTTGCTCTTTGAAAATTTCATAGTCAACATAGCCTAAGTCTTCACCATGAGACGCTTCTGTAAAGACGCTGTAGCCATCACCGCCTGTGCCGACAAATGCATTAGTCGCCACGCGGTATGTTTTCTGATCATCAATGTCAGTCAGATTGCCCTTTTGATCTTTCAATTTGACATCAATCAGTCTGCTGCCAGCTGGTTTACTCAGTGTAAACGTATATTCAATACCGGCTACATGAGGGAATGCGCCTCCGCCTTCTTCAATGCCTAAAAGACCTTGTTCAAGCGCTTTTTTAATTTGACTGCCTTTTAAATCTGCGACATATAGTGTGTTTCCAAAAGGCATCACCGTTAAAATATCCCCTAATGTGATATCTCCTTTTTCAATGCTGCCTCGAATACCACCGCCGTTTGTAATGGCAAGGTCAGCCCCAGCAGATTCTTGTGCTTTCTTTAACATGCCATCTGCAATAAAGTTTCCAAGGTTCGTTTCCTTTGCACGGACGTGTTCACGTTGTCCATCTAAAAAGACATCTGACGTCCCGACTTTTTCGGTTTTTAAATCTTGGATATCTGCTTTGTACTGATCAAGAATCGCTTTTGCGTCCGCATCTTCTTTCACAGAGTCGTCGATCGTGATGAGGTCAAAAGTAGATTCTTTTGGCTGTACGACGCCTTTTTTGTCAAAGGCCACGTCTACTTTTCCTAAAAATTGTCCGTAGTCTTTTACTTGCGCAACAATCGTAGGTTCTTTTTTATTGATGACCTTTAATTTTTCAACAAGGGTGTGGGTGTGACCGCCAATGATGAGATCAATGCCATCTACTTTTTGAGCCAGTTCTAGATCACGGTTATAGCCAATATGTGTAAGCGCAATAATTTTATTGATTTTTTCCTCAGTTTGAATGGTATTGACTGTTTCTTTTGCTTTTTTGTATGCATCTTGAAATTGAATGTTTGGACCACTGCTGGATGTAATGGCTGTGTCTTCAGTGGTTAGACCGAATACAGCGACCTTTTCACCATTTACGTCAAGTAGAATGTAAGGGTAAATGCCAGCTTCTTTTTTCTCACCAGCTTTAAATGTTGCTGGTTTTTTCACTAAATCGCTTAACTGTTTTTCCTTAGAGACATTCACGTTTGATGACACGATCGGGAAGTTCGGTTTTTCAAACTGGTGACGGTTTTGAGCATCTACGCTGGATGCATCACCTGTCAGGAATTGACGAAGGACAGATGGACCTTTGTCAAATTCATGATTCCCAAACGTCATGGCATCGTATTTCATTAAGTTCATCAGTTTCAGATCGGCAAGTCCTTGCCATTTTGTGAAATAGAGATCACCAGAGAAGACATCTCCAGCGTCTAATAAAATATTGTTTTCGCTTTGGGCGCGAACTTCTTTGATCTTGGTTGCGCGTCTTGCTGCATCATCCAGATGGGCATGTGTATCGTTTGTATGCATCACCGTTAAATGCCAATTGTCTGTTGCAGGTGGTTCTGTTGTACCATCATCTTTAAACGCTAGCTTGTACACGCCAAGTCCGTCTGTGCTGGCATTTCGAATAAAGTCGACGCTGCTTGATTTCTCTGCGAACGGTTTTGCAAGTAGAGAAGATTCAAAGGTGACTGTTGCGCCTTTTACTGGTGCAATGGACCAGTTTTGATCTGCGCTTGGGTTAATGGTTTTTTGTTCAATAATATAATCCATCAGCACTTGGCGGTTCTCATCTGCTGAGGCAAGCACCACTTTATCTTGTGTGAGGTGTGGGAAGCCTCCGCCGCCAGATGCACGGTAGTTGTTTGTCACGACTAAAAATTCTTGATTGTCAGAAACGGGTTTTCCGTTGTAAGACAAGTTTTTGATGCGGTTCGCATTAGCGTTAACAAGTGTGCCTGTTGTGCTGTATTTAGCAGGCTGTGTGACATCTACTTGGTACGTCACACCATCGATCACATCAAAATTATATGAGCGGTATTCTTCGTTTAAAATAGGCTGTTCATTTGAAGTATTTGGTTTGATTTGGTTAAACTGACCAGCAGACATTTCAAGCCAGTCTTTTACTTCACTGCCTTTTAGTTTTACAATCTGTACGGTGTTATCGTAAAGATAGAGATCGCCGATGTTTTTAATCGCTAAATCACCTTTTGCGATATTTGTATAATAGTTCACACCGTTGCGTCCACCGGCTTTAAATGGCGCACCCGCAGAGAGAATCGGCAAGTTTTTGTACGAAGTATCTTTCATTTTTTCTTGTGCATACCATTTCTGGGCATCTGTCACGATTTGAATAGAAGGGTCATCCATCACTTGAGCGAAAAAGCTGTTAATGTCTGCTTCTGTTTTTCCAACTGGCTTTCTGACGTAATCCAGGGTGTTTTGGTGAGTTGTTTGAATGGCATCTTTCACTGTACTGTTTTGAGATGTCACCCCGGCAACGGATTCGATTTTGCCTGTTCCGTCTGTGACTTTCCATTTGCTGCCGTCTGGTTCTAGTGTTAAATCAATGACTCCGAGGTAGCTTCCCCAGTTTTTTGACATGACGACAGGAATGCCATTAATGGTTCCCTTTGCGACATCAAATTTGTCTACGCCGCTATATTCAGCGCTTGGGAATGTGCCATGCTGGTGGCCAGACACAATCGCATCAATGCCTTTTGTTTTCGTGGCAAGGTCAAAGATCATATTTTCTGATCCTTTAGGTGAAGCTGTTTTTTCAATTCCTGTATGAGCAAGAGCGACGATGACATCTGCGCCTTTTGCTTTCATTTCTGGAATGGTTTCATTCGCAGACTCCACAATATCTTGCACTTGAACTTGTCCATCTAAATGTTTCTTATCCCACGTCATAATTTGTGGTGGTACGAATCCTATGTAACCGACTTTCACAGTTTGGGAGGCTCCGTTTGCATCTTTAAAGGTTTTATCCTGAATGACATAAGGAGTAAATCGGTGTTCTCCGTTTAACTTTTTGACGTTCGCATTGACAATCGGGAAGTTGGCGCCCGCAATGGTACCGTCAAGAAAAGATAAACCGTAGTTAAATTCATGATTGCCGAGTGTACCTGCATCATATTTTAATTTGTTGAGTGTATGAATAATGGGGTGAACCTTTGTTTGATTGATGATGCTGTCTTTTTCATTTTTATAAACGTATTCTCCAAGAGGGGTTCCTTGAATCAGGTCTCCGTTATCAACAAGGAGTGTATTGGGATTTTGTGAACGGTGCTTGTCAATCAGCTCGGCTGTTTTTGCCAAACCGAATTCATTTGTTTCTTTGTCACTGTAGTAATCATAATTCATCATGTTCGCATGAACATCCGTTGTGGCTAAGATACTGACCTTTACGGCACTGCCGCTTTCTGTTTCTGCATGAGTAGGTACTGCTGGGAGAATGAGACTAATCAACATCATGGAAGTGAGCAGAATAGACAGGTTTTTCCTTCGTTTAGACCTATGTGCTTGCTTCTTCACCTGATCTCCGCCTTTCTAATTTTTTTGACCACAATACCTATTGTAGAAATGTTTCGTTAACTTTTGTAGTTATTTTTTGCAGATTATTGTAAAGATAACATAAATCATACGAATTACCTTGTTAAGGGAATGTGAATGAGTCTAAATGCTTATTTTTCTGAAAGGGGGTTTTCTCATAGGGATAGGATGTTTGATTTCAATTGGCGGGGGTATAGTGTGTAGTGTAAACGATAATCAAGCAGGAGGGTTTCTACATGGGTAAGAAAATTGCAGTTGTCTTAACAGATTACTTTGAGGATGTTGAATTCACCGAGCCTGCAAAAGCCTTTAAAGACGCAGGCCATGAGATCACAGTGATTGAAAACGAAAAAGGAAAAACAGTGAAAGGAAAGCAAGGAGAGGCAGAAGTAAGAGTCGATGCGTCTATCGATAACGTGAAACCAGAAGACTTCGATGCACTTCTGATTCCTGGCGGCTTCTCACCAGACATTCTGCGTGCGGATGATCGCTACGTGCAATTCACAAAAGCCTTTATGGACGAGAAAAAACCAGTATTTGCGATCTGTCATGGACCGCAATTGCTTATTACAGCGAAGACGCTGGAAGGAAGAGGCGCGACCGGCTATACATCCATTCAAGTAGATATGGAAAACGCAGGCGCCAAATTCAAAGATGAAGAAGTCGTTGTTTGTCAGGATCAGCTTGTCACAAGCCGTACACCTGATGACATTCCAGCATTTAACCGTGAATCATTAAAACTGCTTGCAAAATAAGTAGTTTTGACAGGATAAAAAAAGCCAGCACCTTGCGAGGTGCTGGCTTTTTCTGTGCATGGATATAAGAAAGCGGCGTCAACCGCAATTCAGTATCAGGTGCACGATTATTTTCTTAAGCTTTTCAGCTCGCTTGCAATGGCTTGCATTTCACTTGGGCTGAATGAAGATTTTTTCATCACCATTTGGTGAAGAAATTCAATATCTTCATACTTATCTGGACTGAAGTCTTCTGCTTTGATGACTCCAATATTCAGCATATTGAGCTTTTGCGAAATGTCTTCAATCAGCTGATTGACTTCAGCCGCTTTTTGCTGTGACAAGGGCGGCACGTCCTTTCCTGCATGTGTCGAATAATATGTCTATTTTAACAGAAAAGCAAAAGAATAAAAGGGCTATTATGACGACACTGAAATGTTTTTTTCCTTTTTCTCCTCTTTGATCTTATCAATGATTCGTTTGGATTCAAACACCACAACACCTGATAAACCGATGAGTCCAATTAAGTTTGGAATGGCCATCAGTCCATTGAGCATATCTGCTACGCCCCAGACGAAGTCATTCTTAAACACGGCACCGAAAAAGACAGCTATCACAAACACGATACGATAATACATGACGTACGAATCCTTCGCCAAATATGTAAAGCATTTTTCCCCGTAATAGGACCAGCCAATGATGGTTGAATAAGCAAACAGGAGCAGCCCGATTGCCACGATGGTTGAGCCAGCTGGACCGAGGAAGTGAGCAAAGGATAACGAAGTCAGCGCATCACTTTTTTCTGTTAAATACATATCTGCCATGACAATCGTAATGCCAGTGATAGAACAAACAATGATGGTGTCAATAAACACTTGTGTCATAGAGACGAGCGCTTGACGGGCAGGCATATCCGTTTTCGCAGCCGCAGCAGCAATTGGTGCTGATCCAAGACCAGCTTCATTGGAAAAGACGCCTCGCGCGACACCCCAGCGAATGACGGTTCCAATCGCACCACCTGCTACGGCTTGACCTGTAAAGGCATCTGAAAAAATCAGCCCAACTGCGCCTGGAACAAGATCAGCATTCATGACAAGAATGATCAGACCACAAATGACGTAAAATAAAGCCATGACTGGTACAAAAATAGATGTCACTCGGCCGATACTTTTAATTCCGCCTAAAATCACGAGTGCCGTAAAGGCGGTAATGATGATACCTGTCACCCATGTTGGAATTTGAAAAGTAGAATTCATGACGCCTGAGATGGAATTAGACTGTACCAGGTTGCCGATCCCAAAGGCAGCACTGGCACCGAAAACAGCAAATAGCACCCCTAGCCATTTCTGTTTTAACCCGTGCTCTAAATAATACATAGGGCCGCCAGACATTTCGCCTTTTTCGTTTTTGACCCTGTATTTTACAGCAAGAACAGCTTCTGCAAACTTGGTGGCCATCCCGAAAAATGCAGCAAACCACATCCAAAATACTGCACCAGGACCACCTGCAATGACAGCTGAGGCAACACCGACGATATTCCCTGTACCGACAGTTGCAGCAAGAGCCGTCATTAATGCTTGGAAATGGGAGATATCTCCCTCTGAAGTTTTGTCTTGTTTTGAAAAAGCGAGCTTTAAAGAATAAGGAAGTAATCTAATTTGAATGAAGAGGATGCGAAAGGTGAGGTAGATTCCAGTACCAACAATTAAAATCAACAGGGGAGGCCCCCACAAAAAATTGTTCATCGTCGTGACAAATTGCTCAATGATTCCCATCTAATGTCCCCCTTTGTTTGTGTAATTCTCCTAAAGTTTCTCCTGTTTTTGTGTAATTTGTCAATGCCGATGGGAGTTTTTCTTGCAAAGTTTCCAAAAGAAAAAGGGCTTGATATGATAGAGAAAAGGTTTTCCAAAGGGACTCTTAGGGAAAAGATAGGAGGAGAATGAAGGATGATTCATGTATTATTTGTATGCCTCGGCAATATTTGCAGGTCACCGATGGCAGAGGCGATGTTTAGAAAACGAGTCGAAGACGAAGGGCTGAGTGAACACTTTGTGATTGATTCAGCAGGCATTGGTGGCTGGCATCAAGGCAGTCCTCCGCATGAAGGAACACGAAAGCTGCTTGATGAAAAGGGTATCAGCTATGAAGGAATGACTGCAAGACAAATCATGGATAAGGATATCACCACATACGACTATATCATTGCGATGGATGCTGAAAATGTTGGCGCCCTCCGCAGTTTAGCCGGCTATGGAAAACATCACTTTATTGGCCGTCTTCTTGACTTTGTAGAAGACGACGATCGAGACGATGTGCCAGATCCTTATTACACTGGGAACTTTGAGGAAGTACATGATTTAATTGAAACAGGAATTGATCGTTTTTTGACGTATGTAAAAAAAGAGAAACACCTTTAACGGAAAGGAGATCAGATGAGATGGAAGAGAACAAACAAATCGTGCTTCGAGGAGCTGTTATAGGCGCAGCCTGCGGCATATTGCTGACATTATTTCATCGCCCAACAAGGATTGCATTAAAAGAAAAATGGAATGACTGCCAGCAAAAGCTGGATGAATACCGCCTGGAGCCGGGCAGGATGTCTGCTTGCGTGAAGGAAAAAATGGAAGAAACGAAGCAATTGATGAGAACGGTCTCAGATGATTTGTCTTTTCTGAATGAACAGGTAAATCAGTTAAAGGAAACAACACCAAAGGTATTAGAGATTATTGAAGAAACAAAGGATCACTTTCAAAAGAAACAGAAAGATTGATCATTGGAGATGAGGCGTATGGGTTTTGTTAAAGCGTTAATTGGACGCTTTTTGCTGCATGAAGGACCGGCAAAATCAGCTGAGCTTGCGTATTTCTTTTTGCTTTCATTATTTCCGTTTCTCATCTTCGTGCTGACGCTTGTTGGTTATTTGCCGCTGACATCAAAGGATGTTCTAAGTGTCATTTCTGGTTATGCGCCAGAGGGAGCGCTTTCCATGATTGAATCCATTGCCGAAGAGACACTGAATAACCGTAACGGCGGATTGTTGTCATTCGGGATTATTGCGGCACTCTGGTCTGCATCCAACGGCATTAATGCGGTGGTCAGAGCATTTAACCACGCTTACGAAGTTGAGGAAAATCGTTCCTTCATTCTCGTACGTTTAACATCGATCATCTTAACCATTGCGATGGTGCTTACGATTATTTTTGCCTTGATGCTGCCTGTCTTTGGAAAAGAGCTTGGTTTATTCGTTGCCAAATTAGTAGGGCAGTCAGATGCGTTTCTCACCATTTGGACCGCCATGAGATGGATTATTAGTCCACTGATTTTACTGATTGTTTTTACATCCCTATATTATTTTGCCCCTAACATCAGGCTGAAATTGAAATTTGTGCTGCCGGGCGCCATATTCGCCTCTGTTGGCTGGATTCTCGTCAGCATGCTATTCTCATTTTATGTAGGCGAATTTGCTAACTATAGTGCGATGTACGGAAGCATTGGGGGAATCATTATATTAATGATCTGGTTTTATTTAACCGGCATTATGATCATCCTCGGCGGCGAGCTCAATGCGCTTTTACATAAGCGTAAAATCGTACCAGGCAAGGTGTGAAGAAATCCGGGCATCCTAAAGGAGAACGAACATGTTCAATCTTGACGGATGGGGGAATACCGAATGTCTAAACAATCGAAAAAAGGCGGAAGCAACACAAAACAAAACAAAGGCCATCAGCCAAAGCACAAAACAAGCGGAAGTGCGAATGGACAAAATGGGTATCACTAGATGAAAAAACTCCTCTGCATAGGTGCAGAGGAGTTTTTAATGAGAAATGGATTCGTTTGGAGTGTCGACCACTGACTGTGTACGCCCAAATCGAACACAGCAAAACACAAATAAAATCACAATGCTGACAAGGTAAAGTAAATTCATGCCCTCGAACGTCTGCACAAAGAATCCGCCAAGAACCGGACCGAGAATACTTCCTGCACTAAACGCCATCCCGCACATCAAATTCCCAGCAGGCAGCAGATGCTTTGGCAATAAGTCTGTCATATAACTGATGCCAAGTGAGAAGGTCGAACCTACAGCCATACCTGCGATAAAGAAACAGATCGCAACAGCCAAAACGGACTGAATGAAAATCCCTGCTAAAAGGAAAAAGAATGAACCGACGAGTGTCACAACTAAAATCATGCGTCGTCTGCCGAAACGGTCACTCAGCATCCCGAGAGGAAGCTGAAAAACAATACTCCCAATCGCAAACGCAGGTAAAATAAACGCAACAGCATCTATCGTCACCCCGCTTCTCAGCGCATACACAGGGAAGTTACTATTGAGCGTCGTTTCTAAAAAGCCATAGCAAAACGGCATCATAAACGCTACCCAGCCAAATTGAAACGCCTTCTTGAAGCGCTTCAAACTATTTGTCTGCTCTGACGTCTGCATCTCACCTGTATCAGGATATGTATTTTTTAAAACAAACACAAGCAGCCAAATACACAAACTAACTGCACCAGACACAATAAACGGCAAGGATGGATTGATTTCAATGAGTGGTGTTAAAAAAGGGCCAGCGGCAAAACCGAGTCCAAAGGATAACCCATACAATGAAATATTTCGCCCGCGATTTCTAGATGATGAGGCATAGGTTACCCACGTCTGTGTGGAGAAATGAAGCATATGATCACCGATGCCGATCATCAGCCGCAAGAAGAACCAGACGACATAAGATTCAATAAAGACAAAGCTAAACAAACTTAAAAAGACAGCAGCGCCTCCAATGACGATCAATGGTTTAAATCCGAAGCGGCGCAGCGGCGCTTCCATAAATGGAGACGCAAGCAGCACGCCGATATATAAGCCGGTGGCATGCAGTCCGTTTAACGTCGGAGAAGTGCCGGCATGTTCGAAAATAATCGAAATAACTGGCAGTAACGCTCCCTGTGAAAAACCAGATACGGATACAAGTAAAATTAAAATCATAAAATGAATTCTCGACATAAGAAGCTCCTTACAAGTTCATGCTTTCATCGTACAATGGAACCATAGGGGTTTCAATAGAAAGGTGGAAAAGGAATGAAGCTGATATACGAAAATGATCGGTGGGTCGCAAATGCTGATCAAAGGCAGCTGTCTATTTCGGGAAATGAAGAAGCGGGATACAGGCCGTATCAATTGTTCACCTCGGCTATTGCGGGCTGTTTTGGAGAAATGGTCATTCATGTATGCCGAAAAAAACGAATATCCTATCAAGGGCTGACCATTACACCTGAAACGACAAGAGAAGGAACTGTAAACAAAATCACTCATATTCATTTACATATGATCTTTGAAAGCATCAGCACCTCTGATGAACAGCTGGAAAAAGTAATGAAACTTGCGTTGAAGCATTGTTCCATGGTGCAATCCGTGAAAGGAACGATCGATATCACCCTTTCACACGAACGAATCTAAATGTATATGATGCCGGCACTCACGAAAGAATAACAGTCAGATATGATGTAAAGGAGATTGGCTGTATGAATCGTTTGTTTCTTGTGATTGTCGCAATCGGTGTTCCATTATCTGTAATTGGCAGTTTTCTTCATTTCCCGCAGGCTGTCATGTTCGCCGTCTATTGTATCGCCATCATCGGTCTTGCAAGTTTTATGGGAAGAGCGACAGAGAGTCTTGCCATTATAGCGGGACCAAGAATTGGCGGTTTGTTAAACGCTACTTTTGGAAATGCAGTGGAATTAATCATTTCATTTTTTGCATTAAAACAAGGACTCACTGCCATTGTCCTTGCTTCACTCACTGGCTCAGTGATTGGCAATTTACTGCTCGTGGCTGGACTGTCCTTTTTCGTTGGCGGATTGAAATTTAAACGACAAGAGTTCAACGTCCACGATGCAAGGCATAACTCTGGGCTGCTTATGTTTGCGATTATTGTGGCATTTGTCATTCCAGAAGTCTTTTCCATGGGGATGGCAGAAGATCGTCAATTTGTTTTAAGTATCGGCATTAGCATCGTGATGATTTTGCTTTATGTCGCAGCACTCTATTTCAAACTTGTCAGCCACAGGGGTGTTTATGTTGCCAAGCAAGAAATTGCGGAAGGGGAAGCCGCTACGGAAGAAGAAACACCAGAATGGTCGGGGAAGTTTGCCACGGCGATTTTACTCCTTGCGACAATTGCTGTGGCGTATATTTCAGAGCGGCTCGTCCATACATTTGACACAGTCGGAGAACAGTTTGGCTGGAGTGAACTGTTTATCGGGGTCATCATTGTTGCGATTGTCGGTAATGCAGCAGAACACGCATCTGCTGTGATTATGGCGTATAAAAACAAAATGGATGTCGCGGTCGAAATTGCTTTCGGTTCCACGCTTCAAGTCGCCATGATGGTCGCACCGATCCTTGTGATCAGCTCTCTGTTTTTTGAAAAGCAAATGCCACTGATCTTCTCATTACCAGAGCTCATTGCCATGGCATCCTCTGTTTTACTAACGGTCATCCTCTCAAATGATGGGGATACGAACTGGTTTGAAGGTGCTACATTGCTCGCTGCCTATTTTATTATGGCGATTGGATTTTTCCTTTTATAATTTTGTGGATAAGGGACGTCTTTCGGGAAAATACTATGGAAAAATGAATGAGAAAGAGTGATGATATGAAAAAGATGCCCCGCATCATGTTTGTTGTTCTCTTATCCTTAAGTTTTCTATACAGCTTTCCAGCCGAGGCAGCAAAGCCGTTTAAGGTGCCATCGTCTGTCGCCAGTATCTCAAAGGAAAATACGTATCCAAATGCGTCACAGGATCAACCGCTGCTCCAGCCGAGCGAGCTGACGGCCGAATTATTTAAAACAACAAGTGTACCAATTGAAAATACACATTTGATTAAAATGCTGAATGAATCCAGCATCTCAGGTACACCGCTAGCAGTTGGCTACAGGGCAACGATTTTTCTTGGAAGATGGGCACTCAGCTATGATTCAAACGAAACCGTCGCCAATTGGGAATACAAAAAAGTGAACACGAATCACATTGATAATAGAGGCGGAAACAAAACAGCCATCGGCAAATATGTGCAAAAGCAACAAGTAAAAGTAAGTGGAGGGCTCACAGCAAAAGTACCAAACCCAGAAGATGTGAAAACATTGATGATGCAAAAAGCCATCCAAAAAACAAAACTTCCGCTCGCCTTCGACACAGTGATTGGTGCAGGAACAAAGCGAGATCAGTCCTACCACGTATCTCCGAAAAAAGCAGCAACCCTGCATGCATACGCTCCAGCCATTAACGAAAAAGGAAAGGTTACTTACGGAGAAGTGTATCTTGTGCTCAAGGGAAATAAACGCAAACTTGTCGTAAAAAATGTGACCTCACAAGGAATCGGCGCTTGGATTCCTGTTCAGGATCACCTGACGTTTGGGTTTCAAGGGATGAATTAAAAACAGTCATCTCCTCTTACCAAGGGGAGATGACTGTTTTTTGATTAAGATGTCCTATCTTTTTTCTTTTTCATTTCATGAATGTAAAAATCAAAGGAGTTATATAAAAACCATACAAAGAAAAGAAAGAGAAAGACTTTAGTGAATATCGTCAAATTGTTGAAAATTAAGCATAGGCCAATAAAAGGGAGGATCATAAAGCCATAATACGAAAACCACCATGTTTTAAAAATGAAACTCAGCCCCTTGGTTATTTGTGGAAACGACTCTACCTTCATATTACATGGTCTTGAGTAGAACGTAAACCTTACCTAGACAATAAAAAAGCCAACGCAGAAGTTGAATGAATCCAACAACTACGATGGCTTAGCTGATTATTCTCCTAAATCCACATTATGATAAACTTGCTGCACGTCTTCAAGCTCTTCTAATACATCGATGAGTTTTTCAAATTGTGCTTTCGATTCATCATCTAATGTCACTTCGTTTTGAGGCAGCATTGTGATTTCGGCTACAGTAAATTCTTCTACGCCTGCCTGTTTGAACGCTTCTTGAACTTGATGGAATTGATCTGGTTCAGCGTATACAATCACTGTTTCATCTTCTTCCATAATGTCACGTACATCAATGTCTGCTTCCATTAAAAGTTCAAGCGTTTCTTCTTCACTTTTCCCCTCGACACCGATCACCGCTGTTTGGTCAAACATGTAAGCAACAGATCCACTGACGCCCATATTTCCGCCGTTTTTCCCAAATGCTGCACGAACATCAGACGCTGTGCGGTTGACGTTATTGGTCAGGGCATCAACGATCACCATAGATCCGTTTGGACCAAATCCTTCGTAACGAAGCTCATCGAAGTTCTCTTCTGCGCCGCCTTTTGCTTTTTCAATCGCACGGTCCACAATGTGTTTTGGGACACTATATGTTTTTGCACGTTCTAGGACAAAACGAAGTGCTTGGTTTGATTCTGGATTTGGCTCACCTTGCTTGGCAGCCACATAGATTTCACGCCCGAATTTTGCGTAAATACGACTTGTATTGGCATCCTTTGATGCTTTCTTTTCTTTAATGTTGTTCCATTTACGACCCATCTTATTCACTCTCTTTCAATTAGTAAATACACAGTATGAGGGTCCCCATGCTGCATGAAATCAATCTGCTTTCTATTATACATGAATCAGTCAAGAGGATAGAAGTAAGAGGGCTGAAATGAAAGGAATTTCTTAGCTGAAGTGTTCGAGCTGTTCGAGTGTCTCATCTTTCTCATGTGGTCTAGTCAGCTCATCATACCGAATGATCTAGTGAACTACATGCATGATAATTAACTGATTAACAAAAAGTGATCAAAAAAATAACCCCATCAAAATGAGGTTATTTTGCAGGCTGTGGATAGACGAGATCCTCAAGCAATTTCACATCATGCTGATGAAGTTGTGTGATCATTTCTTTTCGCACAGCGAGGGCGGCTTCGAAGTATTTTTCATCCTCGACCATTCCTTTTACGGTGATCTCAATCCCGCGATTCAATTTATTGAGCCCCATAATGCCATGAACCTGAAAAGGTTCAATGGCGTTTTGGAATTCATCTTTTTTCAGTAAATCATGATGCATTTGATTTAACTGATCACATGCTGTTTCTAGCGCCTTGAAAGCAATGTCAGGATTTTGGTTTGCGCTGATCAAGACTGACTCTGTGATTCGCATGTAGTGCATATTGTAGTTTTGGATTTGACGAATGTCTCCGTTTGAAATGGTTAACAGCTTGCCGCTCCATTCTCTAATTTGCAAAGACCGGAGACCAATTTCTTCAATGGTTCCGTTAAAAAGATTATTGACCGTCACATAGTCACCTTTATGAATTTGCCGTTCATAAATGAGGAAGATGCCGGCTAAAATATCACGAATCAAGGTCTGAGCGCCAAAACCAATGACAATTCCAGCCACACCAGCCCCCGCAAGGATTTTCCCAAAGTCATGAAAGAATAAAGAAATCACATATAAGACAAAACATATGGAAGCTGTATACTTTGAAACCGATTTGACCAAGCTCTCAATGGTTTTTTTCTTTTTATCTTCAATGAATTCAGTTCGTTTAAAGAAAATCTGAAGCGCTTTGTTGATCATAAAGACGGCAAGCCAAAGAATGAGGCCAACAAGGAGAATTTCAATGTATTTGTTCTTGACCACTGTCAGAAATGTTTCGTCCATCTATCGGTTACCCCCTGGCTGTACGAGAAGTAAAATCAACATCTTGATAATAACTGTTTTTCACAAGAACATTCGGACCAAGGCATTGCACACTTGGGCAATGACAATTCAGTTCTTTTGCCAATTTTGTGTTCATCCAGCGTGTATAAGCTGATTGCAACGTATCGGTTTCAATATTTCCTAATGGCGGTGTATCGCCAAAGTCTGTCACAATAATATTCCCATCAAAAATATTCACATTCAACCGTGAACGGCCATCAGGGTCATTTCGTACTGTCACATTTTTCGCTTGACGCAATCGAGTCAAGAGGCGCTGGTCTTCTTCATCTGTGCTGCATGAATAAAATGGCAATGTGCCAAACAGCATCCATGTGTTCTCATCACGAACATCGAGCAACTGATGAATCGCATCCCGCATTTGCGGAAGCGACAATGATTCAAGGGCGCTGGCAAAATCACTTGGATACATCGGATGAACTTCGTGACGCTGGCATTTCATCTCGTCCACGATTTGACGATGGATGTGTTCAATATAAGGAAGCGTACGCTTATTCAGCATCGTTTCAGCAGATACGGTTACACCCGCTTTCACAAGTGCCTGACTATTCTCAATCATGCGGTTAAACAATTTCTCGCGCTGCTCAAAGGTTGGCTTTCGGTCCATCATTGCAAAACCAACCGTAGCAAACTCTTCGACTGTTCCCCAGTTATGTGAAATGTGTAGGACATCCAAGTATGGAATAATTTCTTCATATCGAGCCAAATCAAGTGTTAAATTCGAATTAATTTGGGTACGGACGCCGCGTTCATGGGCATATTTTAATAAAGGAACGACATATTCCCGTACAGATTTCAGAGACAGCATCGGCTCTCCGCCTGTGATGCTAAGGGAACGCAAGAGTGGTACTTCATCTAAACGGCGAAGCAGTAAATCGAGTGGCAGTGCATTCGGATCTTTTGGCTGCAAAGTATAGCCAACCGCACAGTGCTCACATCTCATGTTACACAACGTCGTTGTCGTCAATTCAATATTTGTCAGCTTCATTTCTCCGTAATCCTGCACATCGAGATAGGCTTCCCAAGGGTCGAATGCAGGTGTAATCGGACGAAGTGCTGTTTTTTGGTTCATGGTATCTATCTCCTTTTCATTCGGGCAAACATAGACCCGCCAACAGTTAATTTTAAGCCCCATCACCGTTATACGCAAGAGGGGACACAATTGATTTACAAAGGAAAAAAAGATAAGCTATAAACAAATGCTAAAGGGAGTGTATCTATGGGCAAGGCAGCAGACAGCAAAGAGCAGCAGGTTGATTATTTAAAGAACCGATTAGATATGTTTATGAATGTGATTGATTCATTAGATCCTGAATCCACAGACGTTGAGGATATAGACAGACTCATCCAGATGATTGACGACCTAGAAGCGAAATATGAACGATTTAAAACCGATTGGAAGGAAGAATAGCTCGCGCTGATGCGGGCTTTTTTCTTTAAATTGGCAGGTGAAAAAGTGTATGAGTACCCGGTATATTCTGCACAATAGAAGAAAAACCGGGAAGTGACGTAAATGAAAAAATGCATACTGATCTGTCTATGTGCGCTTTTTGTATCGATGCCTTTTTCAAACTTAGAAGCCGTGTCTAATCAGCCGATTCATTGGGGATTTGCTAAAAGCAAAGAGCACAAGCCAGCAGATGCCGGCAAGGAACTGACGACACTCTTAAAGAAATATGATGCTTTCTATTTAGGGAATACGAAAAAGAAAGAGATTTATTTTACTTTCGACAATGGCTATGAAAATGGGTACACACCCAAAATCTTGGACGTGCTGAAAAAACATCAAGTACCCGGCACCTTTTTTGTGACTGGGCACTTCGTAAAGGACCAGCCCAAGCTCGTCAAACGTATGGCAGAGGAAGGTCATATTATTGGCAACCATTCCTATCACCATCCAGATTTAACAACAAAGAGCACGAAAGAAATCAAAGAAGAGCTAGATCGTGTCAATGAAGCGGTATACAAAATCACAGGAAAACAAGATAACCTCTACCTTCGTCCACCGCGCGGGGTGTTCAGTGAAAGGGTACTAAAGGAAACGAAACAGCTTGGCTACCAAACCGTTTTCTGGTCAGTAGCGTTTGTAGATTGGCACATCCACCATCAAAAAGGAAAACAGTATGCGTACAATCAAATGATGAAACAGGCGCATCCGGGTGCCATTTACTTACTTCATACCGTCTCAAGGGACAATGCCGAGGCACTTGATGATGCCATCACTGCTTTAAAAAAACAAGGATATACCTTTAAAAGCTTAGACGATCTCATGCTTGAAAAAGTATGGCATCTCCCTCAGCTATAGAAAAAAGCTTGCAGACATCTGCAAGCTTCAGCGTGTAGCCAAACCCTCGCATTCGTTGTCAGTCCTGCGTGCTGGTGCTCACGAATGTGAAATTCGCTCCGCGCCAGTACTCGTCCTTCCTAGACTGCAAAGGTTTTCTATCACGCTGAAACGAAGACAAAGGGCTAAAATTAAGTTCATTTTAGCCCTTTGTCAACAATCCGAAGCTTGCAGACATCTGCAAGCTTTTTGACTTATCCTTCTCTTATTTTACGCTGGAACAAAAGGGGACGATGACGAGTAAAGGAGTCAATCAAGCCCTCACCGAAAATCGTGATGCTTTGCTCCCAAGGATGTCCTAGTAAACCCCAGGTCATCTCTTTCGATAAAAAGAAATAGTAATCCCCATTTGGGAGCACAGGGACTCTCCATTCTCCAAATTCATCTTTTTCAAATGAGCCATATGGTGTGATCCAATAGCATTCGTGCTGCCAATCAAGTACCTGCATATATTCGCCGGTTCCGGTGATATTCTCCTGAAAAGACAGCAGTGCCTTCTTTTCAAGGTCTTCATCCGCACTTAGGAGAGAAGGGTCCTCGAAATAAGCAGAGATATCATATGTGATGTAAGGAGATGGTGCTTGAAAACCGGGAAAGCGAGAAATGCTTGGGTTAAATTTAAACTTTTGATCAAATGTTTTCCATGCGTACTTTAGTTCTTTGTCTGACAGTGGAATCCAGTTTTCCATAGTATCTCCCTTTCAAGCACTTCTCTCAAAAAACTATTTGAAAATCCTAAACCATCCTTTATGTTTAAACCACAAAAGCATCCCTGAGACAAGCAAACCCATGAAAATCAGTACGCCAAAATAGCCATATTTCCAGTGTAATTCAGGCATGTTATCAAAGTTCATCCCATACACCCCAACAATAAAGGTGAGTGGAATAAAAATCGTCGAGACAATGGTCAGTGTCATCATGATGGCATTCATTCGGTTGGAATTTAGTGTTTGATAGCTGTCTCGTAAATCGGCTGTCATATCACGGTTTGACTCAACGATCTCTGTTAGTTTCAATAGATGATCATAAATATCATTAAAATATGCTTGCCGGTTTGCATCGCTTTTCATCATATTCGTGTTCACAATTCGATATAAGAGGTCCCTCATCGGGATAATGGTTCTGCGCAGTTTGAGCAAATCGGATCGAATACCGAATACTTCGTTCATTAATGTACCATACGTTTTATGCCCTTCTTCATCCTCGATTTCATTGAGCCTGTCCTCAATTTGATAAATAATAGGAAAATAATCATCGACGAGCTGGTCGATCAGCATATAAGCCATATGCTCTGGACCGCTCTCTCGCGCTTTATCAGACCCTTTGAGCTTTCGAATGACTCGATCAATGTAGGGTGCTTCCTTCAAATGAAAAGTAACGATATAGTTTTCTCCAACAAACAGGTCGACTTCTTCAGATCGAAGTGTTTTTTGATTGAGGGCATGAAGGACGAAAAATAAATACCCTTCATAAAAATCAAGCTTTGGCCGCTGTAAATAATGGAAGCAATCTTCAATCGCAAGCGGATGGAACTGAAAAAATTCCTTTAACAGTGCTGCTTCCTTTTCCGTTGGCGCATAAAAATCAATCCAATACCAGGCAATGTCAGGGCTTGAAAGCTGCTGCAATGTTGCATGTTCAATCAAGTCGCCGTTTTTTGTCACTGCAAGTTTTTTCAGCATGTGCACCCCTCCAGACTTGCATTATATCATGAAGCAGCAGCGGTGAACTTATACGTTTTCACCATAAAAAAGCCGATCTCATCGCTGAGATCGGTCCAATGTGCGTGTATGATTGATGGATAAAGCGAGAATTAAGGACGGTGGAACGTAACGAATTTATTTTGACGGTCAAACCAGCCTCTAAATGCCCAGTTATCCCAGCCGCCATCGCCGTTGTTTTTAAATGTACCGCTCTCAAAAACCCAAATACCGTAAACAACATTACCAAGGTTAGCAGTAGCGAAAGTTTTCACACCATTAAAGCGGTCTTCATAGTTTTGGCTTAGGTTAAAGACCATGACGTTATATCTGCCGCCAGCAGCATAGAATGTGCTTTCCATTACACCTTTAACGAATCCAGAACGGTTGGCATTTGCATTTACTGCGTTAATGATTGCATTGGCAATTCCAAGGACATCGAAATTGACGTTAACATTAGGACTAGCTGTCGTTCCAGCTTTACCTTCAGCAGCTTTGTTTAACACAGTTTGCTGAATAGTTGTTGAAACTGGAGCAGTTTTTTGCTCAGCAGCGTCAGCGAATACTGGTAGTGTCGAAGAAACAGCAGTGGCAAGGGCAACAGAAAGAATTGTTTTTTTCATTGGTCGGATCTCCTTTGTTTTTAAATTTTGGGTCTTCTTTTAGTAAAACGTGAAACTAGGTGAAGCCGGTTATCAATGAGGTAAATATGTTCCTGCAAGATGAAACAAATGATTGCCTAATCCGCTAATTCCTTTGTTCACCTCCTTGATATGTCATAATTATACAAATATTTTTGAAATAGAAGATATCACCCATAGGTTCTATTTCTAATTTAAGGAAAATGATCCTAAAATGTTGAAGATTGCTGTCGAATTTTAGCTGAATTCGACTAAAAATTTTCATCTATCCAAAAGGAGAATGACCATAAATAAGGAAGATATAACTGATAAATTCTTGTACTCTTTATATTTAAAAGTATTCAATATAGAGAATCATTCATGCAAAGTGAAACAATCACATCTGCGTGTTGACAGAAAGGAAGAGGAAAAACATGTGGGAAAAACACCTATTGGTTGAACCGCCCTATCACTTCGATCAAGTGCTGAGACGTTTGTCGAGCGATCCATTAAAGGCGGTCGATCTGGATAAAAGAGAAATCAAAGTACCGATGAGGCTGAATCATAAACCGTACGTTGCAGTCGTTCAAGCGACAGGAACAAAAGAAGCGCCTTCATTCCGGGTACAGGCTAACGGGCCGGAGGAAGCGATCCTTTCTGAGGTGAAGCGGATATTTGGCATGGAACACCAATTACATGCTGTGCATGACCATTTTGCTCAAACAAATCTTGCGCCCATTTTTGAACGTCATATCGGAACGCCGCTTATGCTGGATTTCCATCTATATCATTGCTTGATGAAATGCATCATTCATCAACAGCTCAATCTTGCATTTGCTTATGAGCTGACGAAACGGTTTGTTCATACGTATGGTGAGCAAATCGACGGCGTTTGGTTTGACCCTTTACCGGAAACCATTGCATCACTTGAAACCGATGATTTGAGAAAACTGCAATTCAGTCAGCGAAAAGCGGAATATGTCATTGATGTCTCAAAGCGAATAGTGAGCGGCTCTCTGGATTTAGAAGAATTACACGACTTACCGGATATTGAAATTGAAGAACGTCTGCTTCCGATTAGAGGGATTGGACCTTGGACGGTTCAAAATGTCCTCATGAATGGACTTGGAAGACCAAATCTCTTTCCAATGGCAGATATCGGGATTCAAAATGCGATCAAACGTCACTTTGACCTGCCAGAAAAGCCAACAAAAGAAGAGATGGCAGTTTTAAGCAAGGAGTGGGCACCGTATTTAAGCTACGCCTCCCTTTATTTATGGAGAAGTATTGAGACAGACAAATAATTGAAAGGCATTTTCTCTCTTCGTCCAAGTCGTGATATACTATTCAGATGGAATAAAATGAGGACAACCGATAAAGGTTTAAATAGAACGGAGAGAATAAACGTGAAAGAAAAACAGCAAGGAGCCCTTCTGCAAAAGGGGCAGCAGTTCCCGCTTACCATTAAACGCCTTGGCATTAATGGGGAAGGGGTCGGTTATTTTAAAAAGCAAGTGGTCTTTGTCCCAGGTGCACTTCCAGGTGAGGAAGTAGTAGTTGAAGCAACGAATGTTCAAGCGAAATATGCAGAAGGTACGGTGAGGAAAGTCCGCAAGCGCTCAGAACATCGAGTCAAACCGCCGTGCCCAGTATACGAAGAGTGCGGAGGCTGTCAGCTTCAGCATTTGGCATACGAGCAGCAGCTAAAGGAAAAACGCGATATTGTCATTCAATCAATGGAGCGTCATACAAAGCTGTCGGTTGAAAAGATCGACATTAGACCAACAATCGGTATGGAAGATCCATGGCACTACCGGAATAAAAGTCAGTTCCAAGTCGGAAGATCACATAGCGGCGACATCATCGCAGGGCTTTATGGGCTGAATTCTCATAAACTTGTTCCGATCAAGGAATGTATCGTCCAGCATCCGAAAACGAACAAAACAACAGGCGTCGTCCGCAAAATTTTAGAGAAATTCGGCGTATCTGTCTACAACGAGCGGACAAGAAAAGGCGACGTGCGCTCGATTGTTGTGCGTGTCGGCTTTGAAACAGGTGAAGTACAAGTCGTCCTTGTCACATCAAAGCCTGAGTTTCCAAAGAAAAAAGAAATCGCCGAAGCCATCCAAAAACGTCTGCCAGAAGTGACGTCTATTATGCACAATATCAATGGCGAAAAAACGTCAGTCATCTTTGGGCATAAAACATCGCACCTAGCTGGCAACATGGTCATCCAAGAATTTTTAGGAGACGTCTCATTTGAATTGAGTGCACGGGCTTTCTTCCAATTGAATCCGAAGCAGACATTAAAGCTTTACGGCGAAGCGAAAAAAGCGGCCAAACTGACTGGCAAAGAAAAGGTAGTCGATGCGTATTGCGGTGTTGGAACCATTGGAATGTGGCTCTCAGATGGAGCAAAAGAAGTAAGAGGTATGGATGTCATCAAAGAATCAATTGATGACGCGAAGAAAAATGCCAAAAAACACGGCATGAAAAACGCGACTTATGTGACAGGCACAGCCGAACATTGGCTACCAAAATGGGTCAAAGAAGGCTTCCGTCCCGATGTTATCGTCGTCGACCCGCCAAGAACAGGCTGCGAACGCACTTTCCTAGACACCGTCAAACAAGTCAAACCAAAACGCTTTGTCTACGTCTCTTGCAACCCATCTACACTAGCAAAAGACCTCGAATACATGTCAAAAGAATACAAGATCGAATACATGCAGCCAGTGGATATGTTTCCGCATACGGCGCATGTGGAGTGTGTTGTATCAATGGTAAGACTGTAAAAAAGTGAAGTAAATAAAAGACTGTCCGTAATTTGAATACTAGTGTCTAGCTGGTAGGATAACTACGGATTTTTTTATATACTAATCCATAGGTGTCGATCAGAGTAAACCATATGAATGAGGTTGAGGAGGATGGAAATGAGTCAATTCGAGATTCTAACAAAATACATACCGATGCTTCACGAGGACCATATCGGAGAATGGGTGATCGATCAAGAAAATGATGGAACAGCGGAACACCCGATTCAGATGCCCTATGTGAATTATTCCGAAACGGTCCGTCGTTTTATCGAGGATGTCTATACATTTGCAGAACAGCATCAAGAACTGGAGATTACCCGCTATAGAGAGATCCTCAAAGAAAATGGAATTGAATGGGGAATGAACGACATGGAGGATGTGGACGTTTCCAATTTAAATTCGCAGTGTGTGCTGGCTCTCATCATGGGGGTTCTGAGAGCTGAACGATTTTGCGAGGGTGTCATACTCGATTTTTTTACAAACGGAACTATTGTCAAGTGGCTTGAAAGATTGGAACGTTTGGAGTAAGAGAGACTAGATTTCGGGGTGATCAAATGAAAAACAAAACAGATGTAGCCCACATGTTTCCTCCTATGAAAATAGAAGAAATTGATCATATTTTATTATATGATCTTGATGCAATAAAAATTGAAAAAGAAGATGAACGTATAAAATTCATTTTACAAGATCCCTATTGTCCTGATAAAAGAGATATTCACAGTGTGTATGTCATCTATAAAAGGTCTATACTCAATTTACTTGAAGGTAGGATTCGTTCTATTCATAGTCATAAATTCATGACTGCTAAGAAAAAGGATCGAACGATTTCTATAGAAGATATAGAATATGTATTAGAGATCGCTACAGTTGTGGTTCTTGCAAGTGAAAATAATGGAATATTGACGAATTATTTTTATAGTGGAGTCGGACAAAAGTTAGATTGTATTTTTAATCTATGCTTAGGTTATTCAACAGATTTACAAAAGAAAGAGCATAAAGTAAGTTTGCAACGATTTATGGATGATATAAAGATTGTTGAAGCGATGGGATTGTTAGAAAAAATAGTAGGATAATGAGCAAAACCTAGATTTTAGAGAAATCTAGGTTTTTTCGTGCTTTTGAAAAATTTAATCAACTTCATGTTGACCTTCCCCTTAACTGAAAGGTTTATACTGTGATCAGATCAACAAATCGGAGGAGATGCAGGATGTTCAAGATCGGCGATTTTTCTATGTTAAGTAAAGTGCCTGTCAAAACCTTAAGGTATTATGACCAAATTGATTTATTAAAGCCTCAGCAGATCGATCAAGATTCGGGATACCGTTATTACTCAGCTGAACAGCTGCTTGAGGTCAATCGAATTTTTCTCTATAAGGAATTAGGCTTTACGTTAAAGCAAATGGGGCAGCTTCTTCGTGAAGATATTTCTGTCGAGCAGATTCAGGGCATGTTTCTCTTGAAAGAGAGTGAGATTCAGCAATTGATCGAGAGAGAACAGCAGAAATTAGCCCGTATTAAGGAGCGGATGCACCTCATCAAACGAGAGGGGTGTGTTGAAAAAGAACAGGAGGTCATCATCAAATCTGTTGAAAGCAAACGCATCATGTCTTTTCAATCCAACGGAACTGTTGAAGAAATCCCTTCATTCTTTCAAATGTTTCATCATTTATTACATAAACATCAACAAGAATCGATCTCGGGACCACAAGTAGTGCTATGGAGAGAATCACTGGATAAAGAAAGTGAGTTTGAATTTGAGGTGGGGTATTCCGTCAAATCGTTAAGGTGCTCTCTTCCTCAGGGAATGACAATTCGCACGTTACCTGCAGAAGACACCATGGCAACACTCTTATTTCATTCCCATTCTCCATCCGCACAAACTGCTTGTGTTGATCTGGCGACATGGATCGAACATAACGGATACCGCGTGAAAGATGATCAGCCGGGCCGAGAAATCTATTACCCATTGTCAGAAAATGAAGAAGGCAGACTCATTGAAATTCAAATTCCTATTAAAAATGAAATCAAATCGTAAACATGGCCCAAAGGAGAAACGTCACGATGCAAAATAAAACCGTTGTCTATTTACTTGCTTTAGCAGCTTTTTTAATCGGAACGATCGAATACATCATTACTGGCATTATTCAAATGGTCGCATATGATTTACATATCACAACGTCTACAGCTGGCTTATTGGTCACATCTTTAGCACTTTCGGCCGCAATCGGTGCACCGATTGTCATCGCACTAACCATCAATATGGACCGCAGAAAAATATTAACATGGACGCTGATCATTTTTATTTTAAGTAACTTCATCACAAGTATCAGTCATTCGTTTGAAATGGTCATGATCACAAGAGTTTTACAAGGAATCAGTGGGGGAACGGCGATTGTAGTGGCGATGGCGGTTGCAACTCGTCTTGTAGAACGGGAAAAAAGAGGAACAGCGATTGGCATCATTTTAATGGGATTAAGCAGCTCCTTGGTTTTAGGCGTTCCAATCGGGACATTTCTAAGCAGTATGATCGGATGGAAAGCATTATTCGCAGCCATTGGAGTGATCACGCTTATTCCGCTGATTGTGGTGTATAGGCGGATCCCTTCTATGAAAGAACAAGAACCGGTGACGCTTCGTATGCAATTATCGATTTTAAAAGACAAGCGTATATTACTTGCAGTGGCAGTGACGCTATTTTATGTAGGTGGATATTCCACGTTATTTACCTATTTAACGCCCTTCCTGCAAGCATCAGCCAACCTTAGCATTACAGAAATCAGTGGCATTTTGTTACTAGCGGGAATATGCAGCTTTTTAGGATCAAGCCTTGGAGGGATGGCAGCAGATAAAAAAGGACCCATCTTCACGATTTTTTCTGGCATCATCTTGCAAATCATGATGCTCATGCTACTAGCATTTGTCACAGGGAATCTCGTGGTCATGGTGGCTGTTATCATGATATGGATGATCGCTACATGGAGTACATCACCAGCTCAGCAGCTATATCTTGTAACCCTTGTTCCAAAATCTCCTGATATTGCATTAAGTGTCAATACATCATTTATTCAATTCGGATTTGCTTTAGGATCGGGGTTAGGGGGGATTGTGTTGAGCAGGACATCTATATTGCACCTGAGCTGGATCAGTGCTGGAACGGTTCTTCTCGCTTTACTCATGACCATCTTGATGGTGGCGTTTGACAGAATCTCTCAGCAGAAGAGTTTGAAGGTGATCGAGCAAGGAAGGTAACTTAAATTCAATTTTGTATGGAAGGGACTACTTATTTTGGGTAGTTCCTTTTTGGTTTGAAGAATGCACCAGTAAAGTGGTTTATTTGATACAATAGGGGGCAATATCCAAAAATTGAAGGCATTCATATATTTCTTTTAAAAACGATGAATATCAAACAAAAGCACCACTAGACGAGGAGAGAAAATAAATGCAAATCAGCGAAGAGATCATCAATCGAAAAGGTGCTCGAAAGGGGACTGATATCCCTCATGACGTCTTGTTCCTTTTGAATCAAGGAAAAATAGAGAGTGTGAATTTAACTGAATGGCTGGCTGTCAATCATCTGACGTTATTACATCATGTTTTGCCATCCGTTGGTTTAGACCATCATTTAGACGATGTATCATCTGATGTCACTCAACAAAAGGCTGAGTCTGGAATGAAAGCAATTCGTCTCATCGGTCAATTGTTAGATGAAGTGTTACAGAAAGAGAATGGGGAAAAACAAACGGAAGTGCTACAGGCGTTTACTCACCATGTATCTGATAGCGTCCGCTGTTGGGCTGCTTATATGAACAAACACCGTTTATCAACTTTGGAAGAGAAATTGGCGTACATTCAACCATTTGCAGCTGATCCTCATTTTGGAGTTCGAGAAATTGCGTGGATGTCAGTGAGAGAAAGCCTAACGGATCAGCTCGATCAAAGTATAGAACATTTAACAGAATGGGCTAAAAGTAAAGATGAAAATATTCGCCGATTCTCAGTAGAAGCTATTCGCCCAAGAGGTGTTTGGACAAAGCATATTGAGTCATTAAAACAAGAGCCAATGAGGGCACAGCCTATTCTAGACTTGCTCAAATCTGATCCATCAACATATGTTCAAGATTCTGTAGGAAACTGGCTCAATGACGCTAGTAAAACACAACCAAATTGGGTCATAAACCTGTGTGAACAGTGGTTAAAAGATTCTGATACAAAAGCAACCAGCAGGATTGTCAAGAAAGCCAAAAGAACGATTGTGAAGGGGAACTTGTGAAGAAGTACATAAACTGAATTTCCCCTTTTGGAGGGTATTTCTATCAATAGATCATTAGAAAGAAAGTCTCAAAGTTAACTCAGTAAACTAACTGCCCCATTTCGTGGGGTTTTTCATTTTTTATAAAAAATCTAGTCTCCTCAATTCTGCATTCTTTATATAGATCTTATCCTCTCATCGTCGTACTTTTGAATGAAATTGACTCAATAGAATTGACGTAAGAACCATGAATAGGCGAAGATGATATAAAATGTAAGATAAAGGGAGACGAATAATGATACATATCGTATTTGGGGCAGCAACTGCTGGTAGTTTAAAACAAGCATTACGAGAAATGAAGCAAAAACCAGTGGAAGACATCATCACCTTTGATGATATCTACTCCATTGGCCCACTTACACACTTACATGAACGTCAAGGACAAGAGACTCGTATTGAGTGGCTTCGTCATGTCATGTCCAATGAGTTTGGTAGATTTGATGATATGGTCATCGATCAGCAAATAATGATTCAACAAGTGAAGGATATAAAAGATGGATCACATTTAATGATATGGATAGGCAACAATGCACATGAACAAATAGGTCTACGATTTGCCATCTATTTATTAAAAGGAAAAAACGTGGACGTGTCTGTCATCAATACAGCGATTGCATATGATCACCATTTTAATACAAAGACGTTTCGCATGGACCTTCGACATACTGGGGAAATCCCATCTGAAAAATTTAAAATTATTTATGAAAGTAAAAATCACTTTCACACCATTTCCAAGGAAGAAAGAGAACGATTACAAGAAGAGTGGCTTCACATTGCCGAAACAGATCATACGCTGCGGATATGGCGAAGTGAACAAACAATTAACGTACCAGAAGATGAATTTGATGCTTATTTAGTAAAAATGGCTAAGCGGCTTCATCTGTCCGAGCCAGAAGAGGAATACATTGTAACTCCACGCTTAATTGGAGAAGTCCTTGGTCATTTAGAACAATATATCGGAGATGATTTTATTGAGTATCGGCTAAAGAAGCTGATTGATCAAGGTGTTTTTGCTATGAAAGGAAAACGAACGTCCATGCGTTATTACTCGATAAAACTGACAAAATTTGGTCAGGAATTCAAAAAATGGGTATGTTGTCGTGATTTTGAGCACCAACCTTATGTGAAAATTGAAGGAACCTATGGTGGCGAACCTTTTCAATGCGGACATTGTCAATGTCATTTAGAAAGAGATGATGTACCTATAAGCGATGTACTATTCTCTAAAATATGGAATTGGGCCATACAGTATGGTTGTTGGTTTGATGAAGAAACAGATGACTTGCTGCCAGAAGGGGTAGAAATGGAAAAGAAATTTAATCAAGCAGGGGAGTGTATAACGGAAGAAGTGAAGAATGCGTTATCTCCTAAGTATCAAGTCGAATATAGCCCCAGTGAAATGACAAGACATTTCATTTAGTGAATAAAATTCAATAGCACTATACAAAATAAATCTTTACATCATTCCCCATCATCATGTAATATATGGAGAAATCAAAAGCGAAGAAAAGGACATGAGCAGCTTTTATTGGTTCACAGAGAGGGAAGTCACGGTGAAATCTTCCTAACGCAGAAAAGTTGTCTTACCACCTTTGAGCTGTATTGGGGAAATTACAGTATCCAATACCGTCTACGCCACGTTACGGCACCAAGAGCCATAAAGCGAATACGCGTTATGGGAATTTGGGTGGAACCACGGATCACACATTCGTCCCTTTATGAGGGATGGGTGTGTTTTTTTGTTTACTTTTATAGCATGATTGCTTTGAAAAGGACATGAGTAGCTTTTATCGGTTCACAGAGAGGGAAGTCACGGTGAAATCTTCCTAACGCAGAAAAGCTATCTTACCACCTTTGAGCTGTATTGGGGAACATTACAGTATCCAATACCGTCTACGCCACGTTACGGCACCAGAGCCATAAAGCGAATACGCGTTATGGGAATTTGGGTGGAACCACGGATTACACATTCGTCCCTCTATGAGGGATGAGTGTGTTTTTTTATTTCAAAAAAGAGAAAGGTGTGTCAGTGATGAGAGAAAAAATGGTGAAAATTCAATTTCCAGATGGAAAGATCAAGGAGTTCTCCGCAGGTACGACTGTCGCAGAGGTTGCCTCCCATATTAGCCCAAGTTTAAGAAAAAAAGCAGTAGCGGGAAAGATCAATGATCAGACAGTGGACTTAAGTTATCCGTTAAACAACGATGCGGGGCTCTCGATTCTAACACTTGATTCAAAAGAAGGGCTGGAAGTATTACGTCATACAGCTGCACATGTATTAGCCCAAGCTGTGAAAAGGTTATATGACAATGTGACACTGGGGATCGGACCTGTCATTGAGAATGGATTTTACTACGATATGAAGCTGAATCAAACGTTAAGCGTAGAGGATTTGGCAATGATTGAAAAAGAGATGAAAAACATCATAAACGAGAATCACCTAATTCAAAGAATGGAGGTCTCTTACAAAGAAGCTGAAGTGATGTTTGCACATGATCCATATAAACTGGATATTTTAAAAAGTCTTCCTCGACAAGAAGCCATCACGATTTATCAGCAAGGAGAATTTATAGATTTGTGCCGTGGACCTCATTTACCTTCTACAGGGTATTTAAAGGCATTTAAATTAACACGTGTGGCAGGGGCTTATTGGCGGGGAGATAGCAATCAGGATGTCTTGCAGCGAGTGTATGGTGTAGCGTTTCAGCATCCAAATCATCTAGCTGATTATCTTCATTTCATGGAAGAAGCAAATAAACGTGATCACCGGAAATTAGGGAAACAGTTATCCCTCTTTATGTTTTCAGAAGAAGCGCCAGGCATGCCGTTTTATTTACCAAAAGGTCAGATTGTCAGAAATGAATTAATGACCTTTTCTAGAGAAGTGAGAGGTCAAGCGCAATATGAAGAAGTAAGTACGCCATTTATGATGAACCAAGAACTTTGGGAAAAGTCAGGCCATTGGGATCATTATCATGAGAATATGTATTTCTCAGAAGTAGACGATACAAGTTTTGCTTTAAAGCCGATGAACTGTCCAGGGCATATGCTCATGTTCAAAAATAACTTATATTCCTATAGAGACCTTCCGATTAGAATGTCTGAATTTGGTCAGGTGCATCGTCATGAATTCAGCGGAGCATTAAATGGATTGTTCAGGGTCAGAACATTTTGCCAAGATGATGCCCATATTTTTTTAAGAGAAGATCAAATCGAAGCTGAAATCAAACGGATTTTTCAATTAGTTGATTATGTGTATCGGACATTTGGTTTTGAGTATACAGTCGAACTATCCACTCGTCCAGAAAAAGCATTAGGGGATGACGCTATTTGGGATATATCCGAAAAAGCGCTAAAAAATGTGCTTGATCAGTTAAAGATTGACTACTACTTAAATGAAGGAGATGGGGCATTTTATGGTCCGAAGATCGACTTTCATATTCAAGATGCACTAAAGCGGAGCCACCAGTGCGCCACAATTCAGCTGGATTTTCAAATGCCAGAGAAATTTGATTTAACATATATCAACGAGAAAAATGAAAAGGTGCGGCCAGTTGTCATTCATAGTGCCATTTTTGGTTCACTTGACCGGTTCCTTGGTATTCTCATTGAACATTTTGCGGGCGTCTTCCCGTTATGGCTCGCACCAATCCAAGTACAAATCATACCTGTCTCAAGCGTTCACCTTGATTACTGCATAGAGGTGCGGCAGCAATTAAGAAATATCGGAATTAGAGTCACAATCGATGAACGGGATGAAAAACTCGGCTATAAAATGAGAGAAGCACAAATGCAAAAAATTCCTTATATCGCTGTCATTGGAGATACAGAAATGCAAGAAAAAACACTGAACATCAGACAACATGGAGAAAAAATGTCAAAGCTGCTGTCTATTGATGACTTTAAACACTTGGCAGCCCAGCAAATAAAAGACAGAACAGCTCAAATATGATGTGCTGATTTCATGAAGAAGGATAAGACGTTCATTGAATGGTGGGCGTCTTTTCATTTGTGAAAAAGCCGAATTGACAATTGAAAGGGAAAATATTGAAACATTTTTTCGTTAAAATCGTAATAAGGATAGAGCGTTTATCAGAAAAATTTGAAACGAGGAGGAGTTTATCACATGGAACAAGCTGCACTAAAAAAGATGAGGACAAAACAAATCGCTATCTCTAATTTATTTGTCGGACTTATGATCATCATTTTTTTTATGTTGATTCAAATTGTTAAAATCCAACTGACACATTTCCTTTTTTGTTTAGGAATTTTAATCCTTATCCAAGGCATTTTAGGCTTTATCAGAAAAGGAACAACAAAGTCTTTCATCCCTATTTTAGAGCAGGTAGCTATTTATGAAAAAGAGAAATTAGGGAAAGAGTGGGAAAAAGAAAAACGGTTAGATCATGTGTGGAAAATCATATTGAGTGTCATTATGTTTATTCAATCATTCACTTTACAAAATGTGGATAATGCATTCAGTGACGTCGATCCTGCATTGATCATTTTCTTGTTTTTGATGGTTCTAGCCATTTTAAATATAAGCATGCTTTTTCGTTTTAGAAAAATTGACCGATCGACTGTAGGTGAATTAACAGGCTACACAAAAGAGTCAAATATAATGGCAATCGCTTTAGGATTTTTTATGGCAATCGTCATTTTCATCTTTATCGTTATTTTTATTCTTCCATAAAACATCATCATTTTGAGGTGAATTTATTGAAAGCAAACATACAACAACTGATCGATCAGACAAAGACGAAATTTGGCTTAGATCTTTACTATCTAAAAAGACACAGTTTTCATCGCTACGTCAATATGTTCAATGAAACGGTGTATACATTGAATATGGAATGGTTTCCCTCTCATGAAACGGAACCCGAGGACGATGATCTAAACCCAGACGGCACAGCTGTCATTGAAGTGAACTTGAATACAGGACAGACCGAATCAGTTATTTTTGTTATGGACAAAACCTATGCGCAGCATGGTGTCACGTTTAAGAGACCTTATCCAGCTCATGTCATTCAATGGATCGAACAAGAAACAGGATTGATCTATGGAGAGCATTTTCATATGCATCTGAAGGAGAAAGGGGAACTTTCTTTCGAAGAAGCAATAGATGGTGTGAAAGTAACACCTTCAGGCAGAATCGAAGTGAAATGGAATGAACATGGACAGCTCATGTACTTTACACACCACGGTCCATTTTTAGCCAAAACATTACTGAAAGATGAGGAGTATGTGCTTTCCCTTGATCAGGTGGAGAACTTAGCTGAGCAGCAAGTGCAGCTGTTTCAATGGCCTTCCTTCGAGCACAATCAAATCCGGTCTATTTATGCGTTAGAAGAAATCTATGTGAAGAACGATGGAACAGGAACTCTTCCGTTTGAAATTGGGCGTGAAGAAACGCATTGTATACACATGAATGAAGTCATTGAGTGGAATGAACCGATAAACAGTGCCTTTGAAAAAAAAGAAATGGACATTCATGAGAACATTTCAGCTGAACAAGCTTTCTCATTGGAATCATCACCAGATTCCCTCCCGATATCAAAAGAAGACCAGGATGAGTGTATCAAAGCAGTCTGCACCTTCTTGGCGCAAAAATATCCAAAGGATACAGGAAAGTGGGTTCTAAAAACACTCCAACGTGATCACGGATACATCCATGCGATATTAAAAACGAATGAACAAGAAGGCTGTGGATTTATGGATAAAATCAAGGTCTTCATTGATGCCAACACTTTTGAAGCCATTAATTACATAGATAAAAAAGAGATGTTTCAAGTATGTGGGATACTCAATCCATCTCAAACAGCTAGTGAAATCACCATAACTCAGAAACAAGCCTTTGAAACATTGAGAGAACGCCTCGAACTTATACCTATCTATGTCTATGACGATGTGCAAAAACAATATGTTTTATGCGGCAGGCTCGATTGTCATGATGGCATTGATGCAGTGAGCGGCGAAGTGTTCTCTTTGACAGACCTTTCATAACTTCCAAAAGAACAGTGAGGAGCTGTTCTTTTTTTTGTCCCATCTCCCTCTTTTTTGCAGAAAAATGGAATATTGTAGCAGGAAGTTGTCATTTCATCACGAAAGAAAACAGGTAAGAATATGATCATAGGTCCATTGTTTGGATTCGTGGTGGAGTCAATGAGAAGACATAGGAAACGTTATACATATTGAACATTCGTGACAGTACAGTTGATCTACAGTATCAAGTCTAAAAAGTGAGTGATCATGTCTCAAGCCGTATGCGAAAATACGTGTACCGAGATCATATGATGAGTTGGTTCCGTTTGTTTTTAGGTGAGTTTGAAGCCAAGTTAGAAGAAAGTGAGGATATCTACCTTGAGTACATTGGAAGTGTTTCGTCAGTTTTTGGTTGACCATTATCCTGCGTTACAAGATGAGCTTTGGCTGAAAGATGTTGATACCCTTCGAATCTCTCCTATTCTTCATCCTTTTCTGAAAAGCAAGCTGCCAGATGGGATTGAAAAATTCACTTGTGTCCTATTCACGCAGCAAACAGATCAAACCACTGCCCCGCTCAAAGTATACCTTCTATTAGATGAATATGGGCAATCGCTTTACGCCATTGATTTGATGAATGAACAAATCGTGCTTCATTAATACAGAACCAAAAAGCTGCTTGAGCTTGTCTCAGCAGCTTTTTTTATGATGAACATCAGTTTGTCATATCAACCAATCTGCGGTGCAAGTTGTCCAATTCTTTTTTTGTTGGAAAAGAGCTGATCAGCAGCGTAGATCGCCCGAACTGAAGAGGAAGCTCAGTATCGGTCACAATCATATCAATCCCAAGTTGATCCATCGTGACATCATTTAACGTATTTTCTGGACTTGTGAAAATGTGAATGAGAGGAGGCACACTTAATTTAATTAAATCAGCAATAAACAAACTATGATAATAACCTAATGTTGAAGTAACAAAAATGTTCAGCACGTTTCTCCGTTCCATCTCCAAATGAACAAGCCCTCTCCAGGAAGATGTAATGATACGAATCAATTCCCGTTCATTTTTCACAAAAGAAGCGAGGATATCGTCTGTTTTTAACTCTTGGATGATATGACTAATCCTCGAATAGAAGTAGGGAAACTGTTTTTTCACCTCTGATAAATAGCTCGATTTCTTTTTGAAAAGGAATCCATCTCTCACGGTAATTTCATTGGAATACACATAATATTGGAGAAGAACGAGTGTCATCACCTTACGATTCGCTATTTCTTGATGAAAAATCGACTCCAACTGGGTGATAAATGAATGAATGGCATCATAGAGGCGTGGTGTATGCGACTGAAAGAACGTCAATTTTTCTTCGACAGACTCAATTGATTTAAAGTGTCCAATAGCTGGTTCGATCAATAGCAAAAAGACAAATTCATGATGATCCAGCGTCACATCAAATACGTCTTTGGCCATTCGGCAGATGTGCTCTTCCCATCTTCTAATTTGATCATAGATTCCTTTAGCTGTAGAGGTTTGTTTTTCTTCATTCATTGAGTATGTATATTTACGGCTGATTGTAAAACCTTTTCGCATTCGGTGAATGGAAACGCCGAGCCACAGGCAGTATTTATCTATCGCGACATCTGGTACATTGACTTCGAGCACCTGAAATAGTTCTTGTAATAAATTCACTGCGTCTTGTTTTTGAATATCATCAAATGGCCAAAGGCGGCTTCCATACACTTCAAATAAAAATTCAACAAAGAATTGACGAATCTCCTTCTCATTCCCATGGAACTGCATACTATCTGGGCGTAACTCGATGTCATAGGATGTAAGGATCGAGTTGATTTTATGAATCGTGTTATACAATGTGGATCTACTGATATTCAGCGTTTCCATCCATTCATAGAAAGATCTGTTTTCTTCAAAAAAAATGCCGTCAATCAATCGAATTTCAATCGTATCCTTTAGAATTTCTTTGATATAGTAATCCACGCGTATCGTCTGCGTATTACAAATGGATATGCCTTGTCTTGGCTTTATGTGGATTAACGGTTCTCCATTCTCTGTTTGGAACGATTTCATTTGTTCTAAATCGCTTTGAATCGCACGAACCGAGCCGATACGTTCATTCGATATCTCTTGAAGGCTCCACCACTTATTTTTGGATACAAGCAATTTTAAAATGTTTATCCATCTCTTTGATTTATTATCAATGAGCTCCATCAAACAACTAACTCCTTCCTTTAGCTTGCCTCTATATTATGAAGTTCACTTAAAGAACATTTGATTCTCAAAATAGGCATGAAATGATTGTAATGTTTAGGCTAAATCGTTTTGTCTTCACTTTTCATGATAAAAGAGAAAAAAATTAGACGAAAACAAATGTTATGCCCTGATTCTCCATATTTTTCTATTGAAAGGTGATAAATATGCCAAGAATCCTATAAAAATGGATCATTTTAGATATTTTGTTTATTTTTTTGCTGCTCAAACGGTAAATGTAAGAATAAAAAGCATCGGCTTTTTGATTACCATATGGAAGGGAGTAGAAGGAATGCGATCTATATGATGCTGAACTATCTCACCATACATACCATATGAGTCATGCTTGTTTTATATGAACGTTCTATATGTGAATATATGCTTATATATGCATGTACTAATCATTTGTTGTTCGTTCCAGTATAAATAGAAAAATTCACATTTATTCTTTTCATGTTCCCTCTCACTATTCCCCATTGCTATAGACCCCTATCCAGCTACTATATCTACTACTCATGATGACCTTTCAAACTCATGGTTGATCAACTCATTTTATTCATAGGGTCTTAAGATGCAATTTTTAGAAAAATTTGATCAGAAGCGGAGTGATTGATCAGACAGTATACAAATGATTTTTTAATCGTTGTTGAAAAATAATTGTAGAAAAGGGTGGATGTATTGAAAAGAATATTATCGGTGGCACTGATGACCGTGTTAGTCATACAGTCTAGTATATTAGGAATCTTGCCTTTAGCAGGGGCACAAGCTAAAGACATTCAAGAGAATATCTATGGGAATATTGAATTTGCTGATAGCGAAGGCAACAAGTTATCAAACATAGAAGATCAGCAAGTTAGAAAGGCCATTGTGCATTGGTCTATCAAAGGAATTGATCTCAAAAAGCAATATCCGTATATTCTCTCTCTTCCTTCAGTCATTCAGGTAGAGAAAGAGCAGAAAGAACTCATTACTGTCGATGACATCCCTGTTGGTGAGTATACCGTTTCAAAACAAAATGAAGTGACGGTCACATTCAATAAGGATATTGAGCTTGATCCGAATTTAGAAGGATCTATAGATATTGACGTCACCAGTATAGCTGAGAAGAAAGAGAAAACAAAGCAAAATGAGCATAAAGAAAATCTTTCAAAAGATGATTCAACCTCATCGGAGAAAGACAAAGCTGCTAACAATCAAGAAACTGTTCAAAAGACACAAAGCGATGAAGATGAGTTACTAAAAAACAAAGTGAACGTGTCTAAGCGTGTAGGGCTGCAAAGTGTTTCAAAACAAATGCAGATACAAGAAAATCTCCTTACTGACGCGAAATTAATTTTTGAAGATCAGGAAGGTAATTCAGTTGA
This sequence comes from Bacillus sp. RAR_M1_44, assembly GCF_020165935.1. Classification (NCBI taxonomy): domain Bacteria; kingdom Bacillati; phylum Bacillota; class Bacilli; order Caryophanales; family Bacillaceae; genus Bacillus; species Bacillus sp. RAR_M1_44. The sequence goes on along the minus strand of NZ_JAIUKX010000002.1, from coordinate 356,230 downwards.
TAAGCCTGACGTCAACTCACTGATTTCCATTAACTATAAGTGGGCCATCCCAAATGGTCATAACTATAATGGCGGGGATGAATTCCATTTCAAGGTTCCAGAGGAATTAGTCATTTACGAAAAAATCGATCGACTTGAGATGAAATTTAATCAATCGATCATCGGTTATTTTTCTGTAGATGAAAGCGGAAATGCCTCCATCGAGTTCACAGATTTTATTAAACAATATTCAAATATCCAAGGAACACTTCAAGTATGGACACAATTAGATAAACAAACAGTGATCACTGAAGAAAAAGAAGTGGTGATTACCCCGATTGAAGGCAAAGATACGATATCGATTCCGATTCAATACATTCCAAATGGTCCAAATGTCTCTAAAAAGGGAGAACCCAATCGATCTTACAATGCTGAAACCATTCAATGGACAGTCGATTTTAATATGGACTTAGATGATGTGAAACAAGCGAAACTGTTAGATCCGATTCAAGAAGGTCAAGCGTTAAAAAAAGATTCAATCAAGCTTTATCGTGTAGATACAAAGCTAAATGGTGAAACATCGCTTGGACAGCTGCTTGACGAAAATCACTACACCATCGGCCAAACAGCAGATGGTCAAGATTTTACGATCGAATTTAAAGATGACGTGCATCTCGCTTACCGTTTAATGTATGAAACGGACATTACGAATCAAGATCAGTCTGTGTTTCGTAATAAAGCGTCCCTTGTCTCTGCTGATAAAGTGATTAGTTCAGCAGAAGGAACAGTGAATGTGACAAGAGGCAGCCCTTTAAATAAAAAAGCCGCCCACTACGATCCAGTCACTCAAACGATTACTTGGGAAATTCGGTATAACTATAACGAAAAAAAGCTGGCTCAAAAGGATGCTTTGATAGAAGACTTCTTTAATGGTACACAGGCGCTAATATCTGATTCAATTCAAGTCAAAGAAGTCACAATTGATGAGAATGGCAAAGAATCAGGAACAAAAGCGTTTGAAGATTATGTGGTTCAACCTCAAAAAAAGGATGAACAAAACGGGTTTACCTTGCAATTCAATCAAGATATCCAATCGGCTTACCTGATCACATATCAAACAAAAGCAACCGAGCGAATTTTCGAAGCTGAAGACATTATCAATACTGTAACAGCTGGCAAAGAGAGCGAACAAGGGAAGCAAAGAATTGATCAGCAAATCCTAACGAAAGACCACGGAACACCGGATTACAAGAACAAGACCATTCCATGGCGTATCATCTTCAACAAAGATCAACAAACCATGAACAACGTAATATTAAAAGATTCGTTTACAAACGAAGGATTGACGCTGCAAAAAGATAGTTTAAAAGTGACGACAGGTAATACAGTGCTTGAAGAAGGCACAGATTATCAAATCGTTGAACATGCAAATGGATTTGATATTCAATTTACGAAAGAAATCAAGACAGAACATACCATCACATATACAACGTCTTTTGATTATGAAAAAAGAGCAGATAAAGATCAAAAGAACCTGCGTAACCATGTAAAACTTGAATGGGTAAATGAAGATGGCAAGGATTTGACGAAGGAAAATCAATCTGTCTTTACGCCTGACACATACACGCAGTCAAATGGGTTCAAGAACGGAACATATGATGCAAAGAAAAAAGAGATCACATGGAATATCGGTGTGAACTATAATTTGAAACATCTAGAAGAGGCGAAAATCGAGGATTTCATTCAAGGAAATCAGCGTTTGCTTAAAGATTCAATTATCGTCTACTCGCTTGATTTACAAGGCGGAGAAAATGGAGCAGAAGAAAAAGAGGTATTAGCAAAAGAACATTATGACATCAAATTCCTCGAAAATGAAAAGGGAGAATCAGGTTTCGAAGTCATTTTCAAACATGCCATTGATTCCCCATACAAAATCACGTATCAAACAAGTGTTGAAGGAATGGATTTAGTACAGAAAACCTACGAAAATAAAGCGACCCTTTATGATGGAAAGACGAAAGAATCAGACGTGAATGCTGTGGTGTCCATTCCAAATGGAGGGAAATACACGAGCAAATCAGGAAATCAACAAGGGAAAGTAATTGATTGGAAACTGAATATCAACTTTGGTCAATCAACAGTCCAAGATGCGACGATTATCGACCATCCGAGCAGTAACCAAGCCATAATAGAAAACTCATTTCATCTCTATTCGACAACAATAGATGAAAAGGGGCAAGTGACTAAAAAGGATGAGCTGGAAAAAGGGAAGGATTATGAACTAGACCTTGAATTCGATCCAGATTCTTTTCAAATCAAATTTAAAGAAGAAATCACGAGACCCTATATTTTAGAATACCAATCTCTCATTTTAGATAAGGTGGGAAGTACACTTCAAAACGAAGTAACGTTTAGAGGTGAAAATGTAAAAGAAATCAAAAAGGAATCCGAAGCCTCAATTGTGGTCAAACGTACCGCTGGCATGGGAGATGGCACAGGAGCGATTGGCGCTTTAACCATTCATAAGGTAGATGCGAGTAGTGGAAAAGCGCTAAAAGGAGCAAGCTTTTCTCTGACAGATGCTGCGAGCGGTATCGTCATTGGAACAAAGACAACAGATGAAGAAGGAGCTCTTCGATTTGATCGTCTTCTGTATGGTGACTATATCGTGACAGAAGAGAAAGCACCTGATGGTTATTTGAAAACGAAGGAACCGATCAATGTCACGATTGATCAGCCTTACGAATCAGGAGATCAAACGAAAACAGGAAATAGCATGACGGTGCAAAACCAAGAAATCCGCCAGCATGTGAAGCTCACGAAAAAAGATAAAGAAACGGGTGCGGCATTAGAAAATGCAGAATTTGAACTGAAAAATGAATCTGGAGATACCGTCCAAACCCATTTGAAAACGGATGAAAAAGGAGAAATCCTATTCAAACATCTTGAGCCAGGTTCTTATTACTTTGTTGAGACAAACGCACCGAAAGGCTATCAATTAAATCAGCAAAAATGGCCGTTCACCATTAAAGAAAATCAAACAGAAACAACGGTTGTCACCGCAGTAAATGACATCATCAAAGGCTCTGCAGAATTGAGCAAAATAGGTGAAGGCGGAGAGAGACTAGAAGGTGCACAGTTCAAGCTCTTAGATCAAGATGGGCATGAGCTAAATGGTGCGCTTGTCACAGGAAAAGATGGCAAGATCACGATCAACGAACTAAGACCGGGTACGTATCAGCTCATTGAAACAAACGCACCAGACGGTTATGTATTAGATGAAACACCCATCACATTTGAAGTACCACTCGATCCAAAAGAACCAGTCATCATTTCACAAAAGAACCTCTATGAAACAAGTGCACTAGAAGTGATAAAAGAAGGGGAAGATGGCAAGAAGCTTCAAGGTGTTCGATTTGAAGTCTTGGATCAAAATGACAAAGTCGTGCGTAAAGATTTGACAACAGATGAAGATGGGAAGATTTTGGTCGACAACCTCAAACCGGGCAAATATCAGCTTGTAGAGACAGAGAGTATTGATGGTTACCAAAAGAAAAATAAACCTTATCCGTTTACCATCGAAATCGCACAAAAAAAACCGGCAGAGATCAAAGTGATCAATGATCTCAAAACTGGAGCTGTCCAGCTCACGAAACTCGGTGAAAAGAATGATGTGCTTGAAGGAGCAGAATTCAAGCTTGTAGATGCAAATGGAAAAGAGATAAAAACAGGTCTCGTCACAGATGAGAACGGGAAGATCATCGTCAACGATCTGAAACCTGGAACCTATCAGTTTGTTGAAACGAAGGCGCCATTCGGTCATGAGCTTGACGAAACACCTGTCACTTTTGCTATTCCATTTAACCCTGAGAAGCTGGTCAGTGTGACAAAAGAAAATAGCCGCACAACTGGCGGAGTGCTATTACACAAAACAGGCGAAGATGGGAAATCATTAGAAGGGGTTGTCTTTGATCTATCTGATGCCAAAGGAAAGATAGTGGCAGGAGGAGAAGGGATTACAACCAATCAGGATGGAAAGATTACCTTCACAGGTTTAAAACCTGGGGAATATCAATTTGTTGAAAGAAAGAGTCTTGAAGGCTATGAATTGAGTGCGAAACCACTTGTCTTTGAAGTTGAATTAGGTCAAAAAGACTTGATTCAAGTGGAGGCAATCAATCAGCTCAAGAAAGGTTCTGTAGAACTAACTAAAATAGGGGAAGAACAAGAAAGATTGAAAGGCGCAGAATTTACCCTTTTCAATGATGATGGTAAAGAATTGATGTCAGGTTTAACAACCAACGAAAAAGGCATCATCACTGTCAACGATTTGAAACCAGGCGCTTACCAATTGGTTGAAACGAAGGCTCCTTTTGGACATCAACTTGATGCAGAACCAGTAGACTTCAAGATTGATTTCAATCCAAATCAACTGGTGAAAGTGACGAAAGAAAATATTCGGACGACAAGTGCTGTGAAGCTTGAGAAAAAAGGGGAGGATGGTCAATTGCTCGCTGGCGTGACCTTTGACCTGATTGATGCGCACGATCAGCGTGTGAAGAAAGACTTAAAGACAGACAAAAACGGTCAACTGACAGTCGATCAACTGAAGCCAGGAACCTATCAATTTGTCGAAACAGCAAGCATTGCCGGCTATGAATTGGATCAGACACCTGTCTCATTTACGATTCGTTTAGGTCAAGACAAACCAGCAAAAGTAGAAATGATCAACAAACTGACGCCGGGAGCAGTGGAACTGACCAAAGTGGATGCTGAAGGACACACGCTGGAAAACGCAGAGTTTGCTCTTCAGAGTAAAGACGGGAAAACGTTGAAGAAATCACTTGTAACGGATCAAAAAGGAAAGCTTCACATCAACGATCTAAAACCGGGAGAATATCAATTCGTTGAAACGAAAGCGCCTCACGGCTATGAATTAGATGATCAGCCGATCCGGTTTACGATTGAGAAAAATCAGCAGAAGCCTCTTCAATTAACAGCGAAGAATCACTTGATTTTAGGAAGTCTGCGTATCATAAAGGTAGACCAGCAGACTGATAGAACCTTAAAAGGTGCAGCCTTTGACATTCGTACAAAAGCCGGGAAAATCATCAAATCTGTGACAACTGGAAAAGACGGAGAAGCCATTGTCAAAGGGCTTAAACCTGGTGAATATACACTCACAGAGACGAAAGCTCCAAATGGTTATGTAGCGTTAAAAAAACCACTCGCTTTTACAATTCAAATGGGCGAAGTGGAGATCAAGACATTGATTGTAAAAAATGCTCCAATGAAGAATGAAGAGGACCACACGAATCCTCCAGCCTCAGATCAAGGGGATCAACATCCACCTCATGGCTCAAACTCAAACGGGGAGCTGCCAAAGACTGGGGAAGAATGGCTACGTTATTTGATGTATGCAGGTATTTTACTAGTAGTGTCTGGAACTGTTCTTCTTGTTGTCAGAAGAAGAACCATTCAGTAAAAGAAAGGAACGAGTGTATTGATGAAAAAAAGAACCTTATTAGGCAGCTTTTTGTTGGTCGCAGGACTAATGCTCATCTCCGTTCCTTTTCTATATGAGTGGCGAACGTCTCAAGAGGCAGCAGCCATGGAAGAGGCATTGAAAATGATTGAAGAAAATGACAGTGATGCCCTTTCTTCTATTCCACATTTAACTGTGTCAGAAGAAGACCTGCGAGATACGATGGAGCTTGAGATCCCGTCAATTGATTTAAATGAAAAAGTGCTACCTGTTACATCAAAAGAAAATTTAAGTATTGCACTGACTCAAATCAAATCTCATCAAATGCCAGGGGAAGGAAATTTCACGATTGCAGGCCATAGAGGGTATAGAGGCGACCGGCTTTTCCGGCAGCTGCCAGAGGTGCCGAAAGGAGAAAAAGTCGTCTTACATCATCAAGCAGAAACATACGAATACAAAATTGTCAGCTCAGCTACGATAGAACCGACGGATGTTGATGTACTAAAGGATCGCGGGAAAAATGAACTGACATTGATCACTTGTACTCTTGATGGCCAGAAACGATTTGTCTTAAAAGGAATACGAATCAATGCTTCAAAGGATAAGCAACCGTCGGATGTATAACACCAACATAATAGATGATGAGTTTGATGGAAAAGCAACGCTCACGACCGACATGTTACACCAATTGTTAGTAGAACATTATCCCACTTTAAAAAACGAACGTTGGGATGTGGATATAGATACAATTCGGACTTCGCCTATTCTTCATCCTTTATTAAGAAGAAAGATTCCGATAGGTATTGAAAAATTCACATGTGTTTTGTTCACGCAGCAGACAGGGTCCTTTGGAGAGCCTTTGATTGTATACTTTTTATTGGATGAAAAAGGCGAATCGATTTACGCAATGGATCTCTTGCTTGAGCAGCATGATCCACATTAAACGAGAAATAAAAAAGGAAGGGCTTTGATTAACGGGTTCGGTTTTAAGGTGGGAAAATTGTATTAGTCATATAATGAGGACTCTAATTCGTATATGAATTGGAGTTCTTTTATTTGTTTATATGAAAGAGTACGAGCTATCGTCAAGACCTGTGCAGAATATATGGAGGATAGTGAAAGCGAAGTCGTTGATATGTTGTTGCTCCATATTTTAGATGATAAAGATTTTATAAAATGGATTGAAAATAGACTTAATCATCGGCGGATTGTGGTTAAACGGACCAAGGAAGATCATCTAGTTTTTATCCCTTCCCCTATTTCTTCGGCAGAAATATCGGAAAGAATCATGTTTTGACTCCAAACTTCTGATAAAATTCATTTAGATATCCATCATTCGTAGGTGTGGAGGTAAAAGAATGCTCAAAGAAGACCCTGAATATATTTTTCGTCATGATGCACGACCAGAAGCTGTTCATGATTTAGCCGATGTAGATGAAAATGCCACTGAGTTAGTAATCACAGGAAAAACAAAAAATATTGAAAGGTTGAACTCTTTTTCTAACCTCACGAAATTGTGGATTTACAAAGTGAGCCAAAAGGAATTCAATACGATCTTGAGCTTAGTTAATCCCAAAATGCTCTATATGCGTGAACTGAGAGTAGAAGATTTATCAATCATCAGTTCTCTTCAAGATGTTGAGGTATTGTCACTTGAATGGAATACAAAGGCACAAAGTTTATGGGATCTATCAAAAAACACTTTTTTAAAATCTTTATCCATAACAGATTTTTCAAAGTTGAATGACATAGCTCCTTTGCAAAAAAACACTGGTTTAGAATGGTTGCAATTGTCAGGTGGGATTTGGAATACATTAAACTTAAATACTCTACAACCTTTAAGATACCTCAAGAATTTAAAATATCTGTGCTTATCAAATATAAAAGTGAAGGACGAGTCTTTAGAGCCAATATCGGCATTAGAGGGACTCAAGGAACTTGACATTTCAAACCAATTCCCGACAGAAGAATACGCTAGATTATCCGTCACCCTTCCAAATACGAAGTGTGATCGTTTTGCACCATACATCTTTTTATCAAGTCCTATTGTAGATAAAGATGTAATGGTAATTGGAAAGCGGAAACCGAAAATAAATTCAAAAGTCGATGGGGAAAAGTTGAAAAAATACGAAAAACAATTTAAAGCGTACCAAGAAAAGTATAAAAATTAACTTAAAAAGCAATGGATAATCTATTCCATTGCTTTTTCTATTACGCAAATAACTTCAGCCCAACGACGCCAATCACAATCAGCAGCAAGCTGAGGATACGAATCATGTTTTTCGGCTCTTTAAATAGAATCATATTAAACAAGACAGAACCCGCTGTTCCAAGTCCAATCCAAACCGTATAGGCAACGGAGACTTGAACGGAAGAGAACGAGGCGTACAAAAACAAAAAGGATAAGGCAAATCCGCCGACAAATAACATGCCTGTCGTGAGTTGCTTTTTCTTACTAAACATATTGAGACCAATGGTTCCGCCAATTTCACAGGCAGAGGCCAACAGTACAAAAAACCAGCCCATTTATACCGCTTCTCCTTTCTGCTCATGTGCATCTCCATCAGACACTTTCAGTCCAATAATTCCGAGAATTAAAATGCCCATAAATAAAAGCTTTTCTAATGAAAACGAACCGCCGAACAGCGCATAATCCATCAAAGATGTACCAATCGTTCCAACTCCTGCAAACACGGCGTACACAGTCCCTGTCGGCAGCTTCTCGCAGGCTTTCATTAAAAAATAAAAATCAACCGGGATCAGGCAGATAATGATCGCCCACTCCCACACAGCATCTGCTTTATTTAAACCAAACACCCAAAGTAATTCAAATAAACATGTGAGTGCAACATACATCCAGCTTTTTTTCATCGTATTTCCTCCTAAACCTTAAAACTGACGATTCGTCATTTTGAAGCCAAAAAAGAGCGTACAGCAAGTGCTGTACTAAGTTAAGGTGTCTCTATGCCGAGTGCGTAAAGAAGGAATTGTTTGACCTCTCGCTTTTGAATCAGAACCTCTTCTGTATCTGTTTCTGTAAATAAGTACATTTGCTCAGCTGATGATTCAAGTAAACCGATAATGAATTTCGCAGCATATTGACAGTTCAAGTTCTCACGTACTCTTTTGTCCTGTTTTGCCTTTTCTAAAAAAGAAGCGACCCATTTGTAAATCGGTTCATAAATATCTTCCCATTCCTTTAAATGCTCGGTGGCAGCTAAACCTGAATACGTTAGGGCAAGAACATCACGGTATTGTCTTGTAAAAGAGAAAATAAATTCAACTAGTGCATCTGCTTGATCAAGTACATCCGCATGCTGAGTGAGTTCCTTTTCAATGGCAGGGACCATCTGTGCGATTAGATGTTCAGCGATGGCAGGCATGACAGACAGCTTTGAAGGAAAATATAAATAAAAAGTTCCTTGCGCTACTCCTGCTGTTTTCACAATATCCGATATAGTCGTCTTTTCAATTCCCTTCTCTTTAAAGGCATCAATCGCAGCAAGCATAATTTTTTCTCGTTTTGACACAGGATCACCGACCTTAAAATGACTGAATGTCAGTCAGTATACCGAGAAAATGACGATTTGTCAATATGGGTTTCTCGTCATTGAATAGGAGAATAAGTGATGAATAGATGCGGGCAGGCCTGAATAAGCTGTAAATATGGTCAAGCATTATGTGAGAAAGGGGCAGCTCTCCGTATGACATTCAGTGCGATGTTTTCCATGACTTATTTTCTCTTGCTCGTCCCGCTCTATTTACATATGAGATACAGACAGGCGAAAAAACAAAAACGATCTATCTATTTACGAACTGAAATCGTTCTTGCCTGTCTGTTTATGTATACAAATGTTTTATTATATTTGACGGTCTTTCCTAATCGTTTTTCCGCACCAAGGGATCAGGTGAGTGTCAACCTCATGCCTTTGCAGTCCATTTATCAAAATCTCCATGCGTATCATCATGGCTATCCCAATCTTGTTTTTTTAAATTTGGCAGGGAACATTTTGTTATTTGTGCCACTTGGTTTTTTTCTTTATCAAGTATTCCGAACCTTGCGCTGGCAAAAGGCGATTCTTGCTGGCTTTTTCTTGTCAACAATAATTGAAATCCTTCAATGGATATTCTCACAATCTGGTATGATTACAAGAAGCAGCGATATAGATGATATTCTCTTAAATACACTTGGCACAGCGCTAGGTTGTATGTTGTATCGGATGTATCAACGAAGGAAGGAGAAAATCAAGTGAAGCGAGTTTGTATCATTCCATGTGGCGCCAAGAAAATATGGGACGTCCATCCAGAGGCAGGGAGCCAGCCGGCGAACCTCGTTTATTTAAGTCCGCTGCATCAGCGTACGAAAAGCTATGCCCGAACGTTCTTTTCAGACTACCTAATCATTTCAGCGAAGCATGGATTCTTAAAGGCAGATGATATTATTCATGAAAATTATGATGTGGCTTTTGGTACACCGCATACTGATCAGATAACAAGAAAAGCACTAAGTCAGCAATTTCATGAAAAACATCTCACTGCATATGATGAATTAGTGATACTAGGTGGAAAGAAATATCGAAAGGTGATCGATCCGTTATTACTTCCTCATCAGACAGCGATTTATCCGCTGGCTCCATATAAAGGAATTGGCTATATGCTTCAGGCGTTAAAGCAAGCCGTTGAGACAAAAGTAGAACTTCCGCCGCATATTTAACGTATTCACATCTACCGGTAAGCAGGGTTTTGATCATTAAAAAGAGAATGAATGAAGTAGCGATGCTGATTGTTTCATATCTTTTCAGCAGCCACTTGGATGTCCGCATCGCTTATTAGAGTGGCTAGATGAAAAAGGAGGCGTATGAACATGACAACCATCTATTTAGCTGGTGATTCAACCGTTTCATCTTACCCAGATCGTCCTGTTCAAGGAGGGTGGGGAGAGTTTTTACATCGCTACACAGCGCAGGGTGTGAGCGTCGACAACCGCGCAATCGGTGGAAGAAGCTCAAAAACATTCATTGAAGAAGGACGGCTTGATAAAATATTAGCTGACATTCAGCCTGGGGACTGGCTGTTTACACAAATGGGGCACAATGATGCTTCAACGGAGAAGCCGGAACGGCATACAGATCCTTTCACAACGTATAAAAGCTATTTGTCTCAATATATTCACGGAGCAAGAGCGAAAGGAGCTACACCGCTTTTATTAACGCCAGTCGGCCGCTTTCATGAAAAAGACGGAGAATATATCAATGATTTCCCTGACTACTGTGCCGCGATGAAAGAACTAGCCGATGAAGAAGAAGTTCTTCTCGTTGATTTAAATACAGTTAGTCTCCAGTTTTATCAAATTTCCGGCATAGAGAAAACGACTTCTTACTTTATGCTGTCAACAGGTATTGAGGATCGCACACATTTTACGAAAGAAGGGGCAGATGCGATTGCAAGGCTTGTCTCTCTTGAACTAAAGGACCTCGGTTTAACGATTGTGTAACGAAGACAAAGGGCTAAAATGAACTTTATTTTAGCCCTTTGTCTTCGTTTCAGCGTGATAGAAAACCTTTGCAATCTAGGAAGGACGAGTACTGGAGCGGAGCGAATTTGACATTCGTGAGCACCGGAACGCAGGACTGACAAAGGATGCGAGGGTTTGTCTACACGCTGACAGGACGAGTAAATGCTTGTCCTGTTCTTTTTTTTATAGAAAGCTATTGATTCCCTTCGCTACAGTAGACTACAATAGATACATATGATAATGAGAATCAATATCAACGATAAATAGATCATTCAATGAAAAACGGAGGGACTCAAATGACAGAACAACTTGAATTGTTTGACGTTACCATTATTGGCGGCGGTCCAGCAGGAATGTACACCGCCTTTTATAGTGGGATGCGGGATTTAAAGACGAAGGTACTGGAGTATAACGAAAGCCTTGGCGGAAAAATCCTTCTATATCCTGAAAAAGTCATTTGGGATGTGGGTGGTTTGCCACCAACAAGAGGTGAACAGCTGATCCAGCAGCTAGAAACGCAGGCGAAAACATTTGAACCAGAGATTGCGTTGAATCAAAAAATCACGCAATTCGAGCGGGATGAGCATGGTCATATCCTGCTGACGGCTGAAAATGGCGACCGTCATTTGACAAAGACCCTCATCTTAGCGATGGGTCACGGAATTCCAGTTCAGCGAAAACTTGAAATCGAGCATGCAGACCGTTATGAAGTAACAAACCTTTATTACACCGTGCAGGAGCTAAAGACGTTTGCAGGAAAGCGGGTGGTCATCTCTGGAGGCGGAGATTCAGCGGTTGATTGGGCCAATGCCCTCGTTCCAATTGCTGAAAGTGTGACCGTTGTGCATCGTCGTGATATGTTTGGCGGACATGAAAAAAACGTCGCCAACATGAAAGCATCTAGTGCTCGCATTCTCACACCGCATGAACTCACAGAGCTTCATGGTCAAGGTGACAAAATTGAAGCCGTCACCATTCAGCACTTAGAAACAGGCGACATCGAACGAATCGAAACCGATGCTGTCATCGTCAACCATGGCATGAAAGGTGATTTAAGCGTTCTATCAGAATGGGGACTCAAGCAAGGTGAGTGGGGACTCATCGAGGTCAATGAAAAGATGGAAACCAATTTACCTGGCGTCTATGCAGTTGGCGACTTATGCACACATAAAAGTAAAGTGCGTTTAATTGCCGGTACGTTTGTTGATGGAGTTAATGCACTCAATAGCGCAAAGCTATACATCGAACCAGAAGCAGAAAAAGTAGCGTACGTGTCTTCACATAATGAACGCTTTAAAGAGAAAAACAAAGAATTACAAACGGCTGGAGCGCGATAATCACCATTCAGTCAGACATTGAAGTGCTAAAATGGTTTATTTTAGCACTTTTTTATATGGAAGGAGAAAGAGAAAATGACCGCCTATACTCATACAATTCTTCGCATGAAAGAAAGCAGTAAACGATCTCTTTCTGTGAAACAAACGGACTCATGGCAAACATCTTCACTGATGTTCTTGACTACGGACGGTGCGGTGAGAGTTGACATGGAAGGAATTCGATATGAGCTAAATGCAAAAGACAGTGTGTTGATCCGCTCAGGAATAGATGTCATGGTTGAATCTTTATCCAGCGAGCAAGTAGTGATCTATACGGTCACATTTGACCAATTCACTCTGGCACATGATGCACAAAATGAATTGGTCTATAAGGTGAATCACGATCATCTCCCTGATAACGGGGAAGTGGTGAAAGGCTCTGCCGTCCTTTTTTCTTACATCAAACAAATACAGACGAGCCAAATCATACAAGAACAGGCGAAATGGCTGGAAGAAATCATGTTCATTTTCCGCAAACAATCCAAGCCATACAACGAAAAAGTGCATTATTCGATTAACATGATCTTGCAGTATATGGCTGAGCATTATGATCAAAAACTAACAAGAAAAGACTTAGCTCATAAGATGGGGTTTCATGAGAGTTACTTTTCTACCTTTTTCAAACAAAGTATGGGGATGAGTGTGACAGAATACATTGCACAAATTCGAATAGACGAAGCCAAAAAACGTCTTCTGCAAACAGACGATCAAATTCAAATCATAGCACGGCAAGTCGGGTATGCAGACAGTTTATATTTCAGCAGGAAGTTCCGTCAAAAAACAGGAAGAACGCCCAGTCAGTTTCGAATGAACCGAAGACCAGAGCGGATTGCTGCTTTTCAATTTGTCGGGTTATTGGTTGCAATAGGCATTGAGCCTGTTTGTATTGACGAAGAAACCGATCTCCATTCAGATATACTCAAAGAACATCTGGCCAGTTCGCTTATCATAAATGAACATACGCCTGATGACGTCTTTAAATCACTTCAATTAGATGTCATCATCGTCCCTAACTATTATTATTCAAAACCTGCATTGATCAAGCGATTGGAGCAAATCGCACCTGTTCTTGTTCTGCCATACGCTGGTCATCATGCTGTACAAGATGTACTGTCTATAGGACGCCTTTTAGGAAGAGAAAATGAGGCAAACGATTGGGTGAAACGATTTGAACAACTTAGTCAACAGGCAAGAAACACCCTGTCTTCCTTTAGAGAAAAAGGCGAGACCGTTGCGATCTATGAAATGAGAGGACATGACAAAGTGTATATGTGGTCCTATGAGGCAAGAGGGGCCTTCTATCTTTACGAAACGCTTGGCTTAAAACCTCCAAAAGCCATTTTAGAAGAAGTTCTTCTTCCTAATCAACATACAGTCATTCCTTTAGAGAGACTTGGAGAATACGAGGCGGATCATATGTTTTTTATTGTCTCTGACCAATATGGGTGGTATAAGCAAATGGACAAGCGAATGGAAGAAAGTGATGTTCTTCGTCAATTATCGGCTGTGAAAAATGGTACCTTTTATCCAGTAAAACTGGAGGAGTTTCGATTTGATGAAGGAGAGCGTGCACTTCTTTTGATGGACCGGTTTGTCTCTCAATTGACACAGTCAGCCTATCCAACAATTATCCATATGTAAGTTGCGAGAATCCTCCATAGACCACGACAGATGAGGTTGATAGAATACATGAGACTAGTAATTGATAACTATTCTCATTTGTAGTGGCGAAAATGAAGGAGGAATATGGAGATGAAAAAGACGTATTGGATATGTGCTGTCATTCTTCTAATGATATTGACGGCTTGTGGCAATAAAGAACAGGCCAAAACAGCAGAATCAAAGCAAGAAACGAAAACGGTTGAAACAGTGAAAGGAAAGATAGAGATTCCAGCTGAACCTAAACGAATTCTCGTAGATGGATATTTAGGGAGTGTGATTGCACTTGACGTTCAGCCTGTTGGATCGACAACGCAGGATTTAAAGAACGTACACTTAAAGGGCAAGATAAAAGGAATAGAGGACATCAGTGACGAGCGTTCAGCTGAAAAAGCACTTAGCTTAAAGCCTGATCTGATTATCACAGCCGTACAGGATGAAAAAGTCTATGATGTGTACAAAAAAATAGCCCCTACCATCGTGTATCCTTACGGTTCTTTCAAAGATGCACATGAAGAAATAACGACGCTGGCAAAAATTTTAAATAAAGAAGAGGAAGGAAAAGCATTCCTCACCGCCTTCGATCAACGAATTGAGGCTGCTAGGAAAAAAGTGAAGTCTGCTTTAAAAGAGAATGAAACGGTCTCGATCATGGGCGCTTTTAAAAATGATGTCTATGTATATGGTAACGGAATTTATCGAGGCGGGCAGGCATTATATCAGCAATTACAGGTAAACCCGCCAAAACAGGTCAGAGATACAATTTTAAAAAGTAAGACAGGGTATGAAGTCATTTCTTATGAAACCCTTCCTGAATATGCAGGAGACTACATTTTCATTGATGAAAGCAACGGCGGAACATTTGATAAAAACAATTCTATTTGGAAGAGTCTAGAATCTGTCAAAAAAGAGCAGACCTATCAAATGGATACAGAGTTCTTCTGGCCTTACGATCCGATTGCAGTAGCCAATCAAGCGGAAGAGTTTGCTGACATATTGACAGAAATGTCTGATCGGTAGGAGGTCTGTCAATTGTTAAAGCGTTTCTTCTCATACTACAAACCATATATGGGGCTGTTTATATTAGATTTTTCCTGTGCGGTACTGGCAGCCTTACTCGAATTATCCTTTCCCCTTGCCATCAGTAAAGTGATGGACGATTTGCTGCCAAATGGTGATTGGGATGCCATTTGGTTTTGGGGCATTCTGCTCCTCAGTTTATACGTGATCAGCTCTACGATGCATTATGTCGTGACCTATTTTGGGCACAAATTAGGCATTAATATAGAAACGGATATGAGGAATCAGCTATTTTCTCATGTACAAAGAATGTCCTTTCGCTTCTTTGACAAAAAGAAAACGGGAAAACTCGTGTCCCGTATGACAAATGATTTAATGGATATTGGTGAAATTGCGCATCATGGCCCGGAGGATTTATTTATCGCGATCATGACACTCACGGGTGCCTTTGGCTTGATGCTGTCGATTAATTGGCAGCTGGCAGTTCTCACATTTATTGTCGTTCCATTCTTGATCGGGTTATCCGTCTACTTTACGAAAAAAATGTCTGCTGCTTTTGATAAAATGTTCTCGAGTATTGGTCAATTCCATTCACGTGTGGAAAACAATATTAGTGGCATACGGGTTGTGAAAGCATTCGGAAATGAATCACATGAAATGGACCGATTTATTGAACATAACGAGCAATTTAGAAAGACAAAGCTAACCACATATCAAATGATGGCTGTGCATACCGCTGTCAGTCATTTTCTTATTAAGAGTGTGACAGTGTTTGGCCTTGTATGCGGCGCATGGTTTGTGCTGCAAAAAAATATGACGTATGGGGAATTTGTATCATTTGTGCTATTAACAGGCATCTTCTTAGGACCCATTCAACAAATCAATGCAGTCATTGAAATGTATCCAAAAGGTGCAGCGGGCTTTAAACGATTTGCATCACTCATCGATCAATCACCTGATGAAAAGGATGCGGATGATGCCATTGAAGTTGATCAGTTAAAAGGGGATATCGTTTTTGAGCACGTGTCTTTTCAATATGAATCAGACAAACCGGTTCTTCATGACATCAATCTTAAGGTGAAACAAGGAGAGACCATTGCGGTCGTAGGTCCCTCTGGTGCTGGGAAATCGACGCTTTGCAGTTTGCTGCCACGTTTTTACGAATGGCAGGAGGGTACCATTACAATTGATGGCATAGAGACAAGAAAGATGACACTGCCTTCGCTGCGGAGACAAATTGGTGTCGTCCAGCAAGATATTTATTTATTCCATGGGACCATCCGAGAAAACATTTTATACGGAAAACTCGATGCATCTGATGAAGAAGTGTGGCAGGCAGTGGAGAAAGCCCAACTGAAGGATCTGGTAAATAGCTTGCCAAATGGGCTTGATACGATCATCGGTGAACGCGGGATGATGTTATCTGGCGGACAAAAACAGCGTATCTCCATTGCACGTATTTTCCTTAAAAATCCGCCAATTTTTATTTTAGATGAAGCCACATCATCTCTGGATACGGAGACAGAATCCTTTATTCAGGGCTCACTTGAAGAACTATCTGAAGGACGAACCACGTTTATTATTGCGCATCGCCTAGCGACCATCCAGCATGCTGACCGGATTGTGGTTTTGACAAAAGAGGGCATCAAGGAGCAAGGCAGGCATGAAGACCTGCTGGAAATGGACGGCATGTACCGGCGTTTGTATGAAACACAGTTTAGAATGTAAAAGAGGAAAAGCCGGAATATTGCCGGCTCAGCGTGTAGACAAACCCTCGCATTCGGTGTCAGTCCTGCGCTTCGGTGCTCACGAATGTCAAATTCGCTCCGCGCCGATGCTCGTCCTTCCTAGACTGCAAAGGTTTTCTATCACGCTGAAAAGAAGACAAAGGGCTAAAATAAAGTTCATTTTAACCCTTTGTCAACAATCTGAAGCCGGCATATTGCCGGCTTTTTAGCGTGTGATCATCATCCGACCATTAACTGCGGGGGGCAAATAACATCACACTGACACCAGCTAAACAGATCAAAGCACCCATCCAGTCATAGAAATCAGGGGTTTTGCGATCGACCCACCAGCCCCAAAACACAGCGAGAACGACAAAAACACCGCCATAGGCCGCATAAACCCGCCCAAAGGTCGGGAACTGCTGGAATGTAGGGATGACGCCGTAAGCGACCAAGATGAGGCTACCTGCGATTCCATAGCTGACGGGTTTTGCTTCACGCAGCCACAGCCAGACAAGATAACCGCCACCTATTTCAGCCAGACCAGCTAATAAAAAAAGAACAATCGTTACAATCATTGACGGACACTCCAGTTCTCCTGTTTCGTTCTATTATGACATGATGAAAGGATGCGTTCTACCTGATGTAAATTGAGAGACTAATGAAAGTTTGCTAAAATCAACTGAACAGTGAATGAAACACATGGATTCTTGACTTTCAACGAGGCGGGTGATCCAAATGGTCAATCCATCCGTTGAGTAAGTACATTCTCATGAGGAACACATTTCCTTTTTCAGCGCTCTTTTTTTCTCCTTGAAAAAAGAGTAAAGTACAAAGGAGGCTTATCTCAGCAATTTGAGTGATGAGCCATACGTGAAGATTTCATGATGAATGCATAATGCTCTTTCTCATGAAAAAGGAAGGAGATGACCATGGACACACTGAAGGATTTTGAGCTGTATCACAAGATCAAACATGATCGACACAAGCCCTCGCTTGAAATATTGTATGATCGCTATGAACGTGTGTTATATTCGTTTATTTATAAAATGACTGGAAACCGTGAGCTGGCGGAGGAAGTGCTTCAAGAAGTCTTTATTAAGCTCTGGCGCGGCATAGGAGAATACAATACAGATAAAGGGAAATTTTCCTCATGGTTATTTATGATGTCACGAAACACGGCAATCGATCTATTAAGGAAACACCGAAATGAAACAGCTCTTGAAGATGAGCATATTGAATACTTGGCAGATCATCAAGAAGATGTGTCAAAAGAAGTAGAATGGAACGAAGAAAAACAAATCATACGTGAAGCAGTATCAACATTGTCGAAAGAACAGCAAACCATCATCGAAGATGTCTATTTTAAAGGAATGACACAAAAGAGCATTGCGGAAAAACTAGGCATCCCTATTGGAACGGTGAAGGGAAGAGTTCGATTGTCATTGAAGCATTTACGAACGAAACTGTCTCGCGGAGGAAAGGAGGAAGAGGCATGACTCAGTGTAAACATCAAGTCATTGATTACTTTAACGGGCATTTACAAGGAGAAGAAAAGACGCAATTTGAAGAACACATCAAACATTGCTCGGCTTGCAAAGAAGAGCTTGAAGAACTGACATCGCTCATGTCTGATATTCCGTTTCTAGCAGAGGACGAAACGCCTCCGGCAGGGATGAAAGACCGCATTTTATCAAGAGTATTTGAAGAAGAGATACCAGAGACAACAATCGCTGCAAAATCGAACCCGCCTCAAGATCTCAAAATAGTTCGTGATGCAAATGAGATGAAACCGCCAATGAAGAAGAAAAATCAATGGCTTTTGCCTCTCGTTGCCGCACTACTTCTCATTTCTGCAGCTGGGAACGTGTATTTCTTAACAAATGGAACAGATCAAGCAGAACAACCTGTCAAAGTTGTTGCGACAAAATCACTGGCATCTGCCGAATCAGCAAAAACAACGGGTGCTTTTTCAGTGATTGAGCATCACGGCAAAAAAGAGCTTGTCGTGAGTGCTGACGGATTAAAAGGCCAGCTTGATTCATCAGCTGTTTATCAAGTATGGCTCATTAAAGGAGATCAGCCCGTTCCGGCCGGTGCCTTTAAAACAGATAGCAAAGGGGAGGGCACCGTCACCTATGCATTATCTGAAAAAGAAGCAAACGAATCATGGGATACTGTGGCTGTCACCCTTGAACCAAAAAAGGACAACAAGCTTCCGCAAGGCCCTGTCGTACTGAGTGCTGCATTTTAAGCTTGATTCATGAAGGATGCCTTTTTCAGGGCATCCTTTTTTGATAGGCAGAAGGAACCTTATGACAAATGAGACGTACTACATATAGAGGTGAGACACATGCAGCGATACATAGAAAAACAACTATTTCTCTTATCAGCTAGACACGCATTTACCGCATTTTATTTTTTGGTGATCCCATTCATTATAAAAGACCTTTTTGAATCAACTCCTTTATTTATGGTCATGATTGCTCTTTTTATCATTCATCATCTAGTGACAAGTATCGTATGGTTTTATAAATCAAGAAACATTCGAAAGCGTCAATAAGGTGACCTAACCAAACGGGGACATCTCGTTGTCCAGATCGTGCAGAGGCTCGAACAGCTCATGATGCTCGGTTTTGTGTTGTTATTGATCAGTGGATGGATGCAGGGAGACATTGTGACGCTATTATTCACAATTTTTCTGTTTATCGTCGTTTTCTTGCAGCACATTCAGTTTTATTATGTTCAGTACTTTTTTAAATCGAGCGGCTGGTTCACCTATGTCCTCTCTTTACAAAAGGCTCGTCCTTCTTACATCGTGAGGGAACGAAGGGCTTTGAAGAACTCCTAAATGTGCAATCGCTTGCTGACTGATCCATCAGCATCAGAAATGTATGATAAAATGTGGAAAAGAAGCATGGAGAAAGGGAGTGCGAGCGAGTGAAAGCAGTTGGATTATTTGAGTATTTGCCAATTGAGCATGAACAAAGCTTGATCGATCAGGAGGTGGCAAAGCCCAAAACAGCTGGCAGGGATATTCTGGTGAAAGTAGAGGCTGTGTCGGTGAATCCAGTGGATACAAAGGTGAGGTCACCGAAGAATCAGAAAGAAGAAGAACTGAAAATTCTTGGCTACGATGCAAGCGGTACGGTGATGGAAGTGGGCGAAGCGTGTACGTTGTTTCAGCCTGGTGACCATGTCTATTACGCAGGAGATATCACGCGACAAGGCTCAAATAGTGAATACCAGCTTGTGGATGAGAGAATTGTGGCGAAAAAGCCTGCAAATCTCTCTTTTGCCGAAGCAGCTGCCATGCCTCTTACAACAATTACGGCATATGAAGCGCTATTCGACCGAATGCATATGAAGCGGGATGCAGAAGGCTCGACCTTGCTGATCATCGGTGGTGCAGGCGGAGTGGGCTCCATTGCCATTCAACTTGCCAAATTAGCGAAAGTAACTGTGATCGCCACTGCTTCAAGACCTGAAACAAATGAATGGTGTCTCTCATTAGGGGCTGATCATATCATTGACCATCACGAGCCGCTCTTAGCGCAGCTTCAGGAAAAAGGGATTGACGAAGTGGATTACATTTTATGCTTAAATGATACAGATGGCCATTTCAAAGGGATGGCAGAAGCGATTAAACCTCAAGGAACGATCTGTACCATTGTTGAAAATCAGCACCATTTAGACATTCAATTACTCAAAAATAAAAGTGCTGCATTTGTATGGGAATTCATGTTCACACGGCCGATGTACAAAACCTCGGATATGATGAAGCAGCACGAGCTTTTAAAAGAAGCGAGTACATTATTTGAAGAGAAGAAGTTAAAACATACATTAACAAAGGTGCTCAGCCCCATCAATGCCGCCAATTTGAAGCAGGCACATCAAACACTTGAGCAAGGGAAGATGATAGGTAAACTTGTTCTAGAAGGATTTTAAGGAGGGGCAGCAGATGACATCATTACAATATCCGATTGGCTTATATGAACCGGTGGACCAACAAACGAAAAAGCAGCTGGAGGCATGGATTGATGAGTTGGCACTCATTCCTCAAAAGTATGAAGAGGCAGTTGTCCCATTGACAAATGATCAGCTGGATACCCCATATCGGCCAGGAGGATGGACCGTTCGTCAGCTCATTCACCACGTAGCGGACAGCCATCTGAATGCCTACTTGCGATTTAAACTTGCGCTGACAGAAGAAACACCGCACATACGTCCATATGATCAGGAGGCATTTGCCTCACTTCCTGACAGTAAGGCGCCTATCAGCCTATCGCTGCCGTTAATCAGCAGTCTACATCGCCGGTGGGTCACATTACTTCGTGAGATGACAGAGGAAGATTTCAACGCTGCATATTACCATCCAGCCGATCAACAAACGGTGTCCTTGTATGATGCAACAGGAATGTATGTCTGGCATTCACAGCATCATCTTGCCCATATCACGGAATTAATCAAAAGAAATCAGTGGAAGTAAAGGAGTCAACACATGTCAAGTAGAAGAATTGTTGGCGCTATGTTTATCTGCATGGCGGCATTGTTTTATATAGCAAAATTCGTTTTGTTTGAGATTCGTTATGGTGGAAATGTAGGCGGAGAAAGAACGATCGAGGAACTGGAAGATATACTCCCAGGCGGTACGTGGATCAGCATCATTTTTCTCATTATCGGTTTAGGTTATCTCTTGTGGGATGATCGGGAAGTCATTCGTCAGTATCTTTTGAACCCAGATAAACAAGGAAAAGAAGAAATAAAAAAGACGGACCTCAATTGACCGTCTTTTTTCCTTTTTTAGCCACGTTCGGGACGAAGTGCTTTTTCTAAAATAGCTAGACCTTCATTAACTTTTTCTTTTTCCTCGTCATTGAGCCGTTGCAGGGAATTTTTAATTTTTTCATGCCCTTTTTGATAAATACTTCTGAAAATATTTTTCGCTTCCTCTGTCAATTCTACGACAATGATTCGACGATCACGCTCAGAATGCTTTCGTTCCACAAAGTTCGATTGTTCTAACCGATCAAGCAGCCCTGTCATATTGGACAAAGAAGCCCCCATTTTTTCAGCAATTTCGGACACCTTAAGAGAGCCATGGTTATTGAGCAGCATGAGCACCTTCATTTGAGGCATACTCATATCAAGCTTCATCCATTCAGAAACATCTCCAAGTCCTGCAGCAGTGAGCACTTTCATATACAGCACCCATGTCTTTTTTTCCTCAGGAGATAGGATTTCCTCTTTTAATACGGTGGTGTCATGAATATTATATTCCACGCTTGTTCACTTCCTTTAAGCGGCTCTTTTCTTTATATTACTGATTTTTACTTCTAATTGAAAGTATCATGAAGCTTTTGAATGTTAAACTGCATGAATTAAGTGGTATTTGTTGTATAATAATGGTCAGTTGGAATTAATGAAGCAACTTAGAAAGTTGGGAAAAACATGTGGAACAAAAAAACGGGTATGACGATCTTAAAAATGCTTTTTCCGATCGTGATCATCCTTGTCTTAATTTTTGTCGCCAAGCAGGAGCTGAGCGGCCTTTCCATTAAAAAGACGTTTTATATTATTGACAGCTTGAATCGAATGGACTTGTTTATTCTTGTCTTTCTTGGACTTGTCGCTGTTTTATCCATGTCCTTATATGATTTTATTTTAAGAAAAAGCCTTAATATGCCTATCAGCGGCTGGAAAACGATCCGAATTTCTTGGATCGCCAACTCCTTTAATAGTGTGCTTGGTTTCGGTGGTTTATCAGGAGCAGGGCTTAGAACGCTTCTATACAAGGAATACATAACCGATACGAAAAAACTGCTGAAAGGCATAGCCCTTTTAACATCCTCCGTTCTGCTAGGCTTATCTATTTTCAGTGATTTGATTTTAGTTAGGGTCCTGCCAGTTGAAAGTATTATTAGTCAGGAGCCGTGGTTATGGGCATTTGTCATTATTTTTGCTTGTATTGTGCCCATTTACATCATCATGGCGTCCATTCGAAAAAGCTCGATTGAGAGCGGTGAAAACGGACTGAAGCACCCGATCTATGCTTATATTGGTGCATCGTTTTTAGAGTGGCTGGCAGCTGGTCTTGTCATGTACATGGCTGTTGTCTCTATGGGGATGAACGTTGATGTCCGAATTGTATTAGGCGTCTTTGCGATTGCGTCAATCGGCGGTTTAATTAGTATGGTTCCGGGCGGATTTGGTTCGTTTGATCTGATCTTTTTACTCAGTATGCAATACATTGGGTTTGATAAAGAGATGGTGCTGACAGCGCTTGTCTTGTACCGCTTCGTTTACTCCATTTTCCCGTTTATTCTTGGACTTTGTCTAGCGGCATACGATTTAACTGGAACAACACTCAGGCGTCTTGAAGGCAATCCGAGAATGGCGCCTGCTATTGAAACAACAAACGTCTTAATTGTGTTGCACCGAGCGCTGCTCATCCGTTTATTGTACGGATCTTTGTCCATTTTAACGTTTGGAAGCGGTTTGCTCATTATGGCTTCCGTTGTGCTTCCTGTTGATCGTTTAGGTGTGATTACAACCATTCCACGCTTTTTGTTATCAGGATTTAATGGTCTTTCTTTAATGTTCGGGATCATTTTAATGATTTTGTCCATTGAAGTGTATAAAAGAACAAAACGGTCTTATCTATTGACAATGATTGCCCTAGCAGGCGGCTTTGTGTTTACTTTACTAAAAGGGTTTAACCTGAGTTTGATCTTTATATTGCCGGTCATCATGGTGGTATTTTTCTCGCTTCGAAATCAATTTGTGAAGCAGCAGGCGCCTTATTCTTTGAATCAGTTTGTGGCCGCCGCCGCCGGATATTTACTCGTGTTGTTTAACTATAATGTCATTGGAAACTTCATTTGGATGAAAATTGGTCATTTTCTAAGCAAGGACTATTTGGTTCATAATGAACGGCATATCACGATGACCAGTATGATTGCTTTAATTGGCGTCCCTCTTTTCTTTTTCATTAGCAAATTGATTTTTAATAAAAAAGCAGTTCCGATCGGCGAAGAAGCCGATGAAGAAAAATTAAAAACTTTTCTCGAAGAAAAGGGAGGAAATGCTCTTAGTCATCTAGGTTTTTTGGGAGACAAAAAGCTGTTTTTCTCAAGTGATGGAGAGGCGATGCTTCAGTTTGGCCGGATTGGCCGTTGCGTTATTGTGCTTGGAGATCCTTCTGGGCGTAGAGCCTCTTATCCGCTTGTACTGGAAGAATTCTTGGAACAGACAGAAAAAGCAGGCTATCGTGTCGCTTTTTATCAAGTAGAGCGCGAAGGAATGGCGCTTTATCATGACCTAGGTTTTCACTTCTTTAAGCTTGGGGAAGAAGCCATGGTCGATTTAGAAACGTTCTCTTTGTCAGGAAAGAAAAAATCAAACTTACGGGCTGTCGCAAATAAATTTGAACGAGAAGGCTATACGTTTGAAATGCTGGAGCCGCCCTTTTCAGAGGAATTGATCTCAACCTTAAAACAAATCTCTGACAGCTGGCTGGGCAAGAAAAAAGAAAAAGGATTTTCATTAGGCTATTTCAATGAAGACTACATTCAAAAAGCACCGATTGCGATTTTAAAGGATGAACAAGGACAGATCATATCTTTTGTGTCCTTAATGCCGATGTACCAAAAAGGAGAGATATCCATCGACCTCATGCGTCATATGCATGATGCACCGAACGGGATGATGGATGCGCTGTTTATCCACCTCTTCCAATGGGCGAAAGAACAAGGCTACACATCCTTTAACATGGGAATGGCGCCATTATCGAATGTAGGCACGTTCCATCAGTCCTTTCTGACAGAACGTTTGGCGAGTGTCATCTTCAATAACGTCAGATATATGTATAGTTTCAGCGGCTTACGGTCGTTTAAACAGAAATATAAACCAGAATGGCGCGGAAAATATTTAGCGTATAAAAAGAATACATCACTGCCTGTCACAATGGTGCTCGTCACTAAGCTGATAGGAATGGACCCAAATCGAAAACGGCGTCCATAAGTCCAAAGAACCTTTACCTTTCACTAGGTGAAGGTTTTTTTAGACAAAAGAATAGCAAAAGTGGTAAAGTTGAAGGGTAAGGGGGATGTTCACATGACACTAAATGAATGGTTTACAAAGGGATTAGCTGAACGTACATATGTACACAACATGGAGAAAAATCGTGAAAACTTACTCACGGTGTACAACCAGTACGCAATTCATCAAAAGGAAAAAGAGCTGCTTCAAAAACTTCAAAAGAAAAAACTGAGAGCGCTTGTGATCACGGCAGATTGGTGCGGCGATGCGATGGTCAATGTACCTATTTTCATGCGTATTGCAAATGAAGCACTGATTGATGCGCGCTATTTCATTCGGGACGAGCACCTAGACCTGATGGATCAGTATTTAACGAACGGGACCGCAAGATCGATTCCGATTATCGTCATCATTGATCAGGACGGGAAAGAAGTGGGGAAATGGGGACCTCGCTCAGCAGAAGCTCAGCGCTTTGTCGACGAGAAAAAGCCGGATAAAGATGCACCCGATTTTGAGGAAGCATTTAAAGTGTTTGCGAAAGAAGCCGCACATCACTATACGACAGATCGTTACTTATGGAAAGATATTGAGAAAGAAATAGTAGAAGTTTTGGCAAAAATATAAACCAAAAGACTACTTCGCCGCAATGGGAAGTAGTCTTTTTTTATCTTGTTTTTGCGTTTCACCTACAAAACACCGCATAAAGATGTAGAAAAACCGCAGAATTCTATCAAATACCGCAGAAAACCGCAAAGCATCACGATTTTCCCAACCACTTTTAGTTGAAAAACCTCATATATGCCATGAAAACAGCTATTTTGCCCTTATCTAAAGGCTCATATAACGCACGTCGGATGGCTTTTTCCCAATACAAGAGGCCCAGCAACTATAGTAATCTAGTTGTAATCTCCTTTGAACGAACTAAAAAAAATAAATGAAGGAAAAGGGCTGGCGATCAATTTATGAAAAAAATCATCTATCTCGATCAAGAAAAAAAGAAGCTCGCTGAATCAAAGAAAAGAGAACAGCGTTCCATCAAATCACTCAGACTGCTTGTGTTTTATGACGGACAAAGTCCTTCATGTGCAAAAGCGATTGACCTGTTGAAATCACTCGATTGGAAAAACCGAATTCACTTTGAATCATTTAGACACTCACAGCTGCTGAGACTGAATAAAATTAGTGAAGAGAAGGCAGAGAAACGAATCGTGTCTATTTCCTTAGCGAAAAATCAAAAAAACTCAGGGATTTATACTTGGCTGAGAATGGCTTGTCACATCCCTGCATTATGGGGAACGGTCCCATTCATTGTACTCAGCATTTGGCTTGGCTTTGGGCAGCATGCTTACGATTATTTTGCGAGAAAACGGTACATTCATTCTGTCGAACAAGTCACCCGTCCCGATACAGATCAACAAAAAACCATCTAATCATAGAAAAAGCATGACCTTCGATCGGCAGAAGGTCATGCTTTTTTGTAATATGGGATATATGATGCTAAGTGATCAAGTAGCTTCGTTGTGTAAGACATATACGCACGCTTATCAAGCTCAGAAGCCGCATAGGAAAGTAAGGTTCTAAGAGCAAACAAGTACTCATTGTGGAGCTGATTGTGTTCAAAGTAAGGAATCGCTGCTTCTACTAAATAAGTTTTCAAATCATGAGGATTCTCTTCAATCATCAATTTATAGATTTTAATCATATATAAACAGTTTGGTTGAATACGAGGCTGTTTGAGCAGCTCGTGTATGTATGGAAGCGCCTTTTTGCGATCATATTCCGCATACAATGTCGCGATTTCATAGAGCGTTTCACAGTAACGATCTTCTATCTGTTCTTGATTAAAATAATTGAGTGAATCTAGTAAATAAGGCACAGCGGATGAGAAATCGCCTTGGCGTTTTAAGAGAACCCCGTAATAAAAATAAGCTGTCATCTTAATATAAGCATCAGGGTGAAGCGATGTGTGTAAAATCACTTCTTTTAAATATCTTTTAGCTGTTTGAAAGGCCTTTAATTCCAGTGAGATGACCCCATGAATGAGTGTACAATGAATGACCCGCTTGAAATTATTTTTTTGTCTATACAAATCCATTGCTTGATGTGTGGCCTCAAGCGCATCACCGAGATGCCCCATGGCTCCAAGTGCTTTTGCATAGTGATAATACAGGTCGCTCTGTTCAACAGAAGCGTAAGAAAAGCAGCTTTCAAGTCTTTTCAATCCTTCTTCAAGCTGACCGATTTTAATCTGGTGGATGCCATCTAGATATTCAAACGTTTCTTTTTCTGTGTCAATAAAGGTTTTTTCAAACTTCTTAAGCACGCGGTGCGTTTTTAAGGCAAGCTGCTGTTTTTCTGTTAATAAATAAAATTGAAATAAGGACAAATGATACTGAATCCCTAAATCTAGCGAAAAGAACTGTTCCTCGTGATGAATGATCATTTCTGCATTTTGCTCTGCTTGATCGAGCGCATAGAAATACATGTTCATTTGAAACTCATCGAGCAATGACAGCAGGTGACGCGCCTTTTGCGACAGCGTTTCTTGACTAATTCCAAGCCGTTCAAGCAAAAGATTGATCGTATCTTGATTGGCCTCTTTTGAGCCATTTTCAATTTTACTTAAATGAGAGACAGAACAAATTCCTTCTGCCAACTCCGATTGGGTCATATTTTGTTTATAACGATAGAGTTTGATGATTTGCCCAATATTGATTTTCATTCCATCCAGAAGCCTCCCTTCCAATCATGGGTTGAAAGCTTTTTGAAAAAATAGCCGCATGAGACAAAGTGGAAATACCTGATATCATTTCATCATCTTGGCTTTTTTCTCAAAATTTGTTTAAAACGTAATATGATTGTAACATTACTTGAAAAAGTCAAACAACTTTTTAGCAGAGAGGCGAGGTCCTATTTGCAAACAACACATGATCATGTTTATAATGTGAATGAGAATCAATTTCAATTAAGGTTGATTGAAAGGATGACATATATGCCAGAAACAAAACAACAAACAGAAGCGTTAACGGTTCGAGACGCTGTCAGATATAGACGATCGATTCGAAAATTCAAAGAAACACCGGTGAGCATTGAGCAGCTTCAGCCATTATTAGAGGATGCAGTCTATGCACCTAATCATAAAATCACGGAACCGTGGCGTTTTTTATATGCAGTGACGGATGAAGCAAAAGAGGTATTTGTTGAGCGGTTCATTGCTTTCTTTAAACGCAACAACCCAGACGCAAAAGAAGAAAAGATCAATCAGTACAGAGATTATTTTTCTAAAGTACCAGCACTTTTACTTGTTGTTCTAAAAGAAGACGAAAACCCAGTTGTGAGAAACGATGATTTTGCCGCTGTGAGTGCGCTCATTCAAAACTTCCAGTTGTTGGCTTGGGATCAAGGAATCGGTATGGTATGGAAGAGCGGCCGTATTTTATACGACAAAGGGTTTCAACAGGATATGGGATTAAAGGAAAACGAGCGCTTTGCCGCAATTCTTCACATTGGTTATCCAGAAGAGGTGCCTGAGGAAAAGTCACGTCAGAAGGCATCAAGCCTGCTAACTGAAATCAAATAAAAACAGACCTTATCAAAAGGTCTGCTTTTTTTTACTTATTGTTTTTTGGCACGCTGATCGGCTGCTTTCATACGTGCCATCGCTTTTACGTCATTCGGATCTGCAAGTTCTTTGGAAAATTCAACATATTCGCCATCCGTCTCTTGTGCCGCAAGCTGGTGGTTGGATTTTTTGTGTTGGTCTTTTTTCAAAGCTTTTCCCTCCTTTACAAGATCACTTTAGTTATGTGCTTGTAAAAGAGGAATATCCGTTTTATTTGTTTCTTTTTTCTGCTGCTCTTTCCGCTTTTTTGAATTCCTGCTGATACAGAACTTCCTGGGTTTTCTTCAGTTTTGAAGTCGGCTGGTGTTCTTTTTTCTTCATCAAAATCGCCCCCTCATCTCATTTTTAATAGGATGGGTGTTTTTGACAAAATTTATTCCTCTGAATGCAAAATCGCTTCTTTTAGCTCAGGGTGTAAAAATTCATAAGAAGACAGCAGTGCCTTTTTCGGCAGAGCACGTTGGCCTTCTAATACAAGCAATGACATGTCGCCAAGTGCGGTTTTGATGACAAAGGACGGCACCTTCAGCCAGTGAGGGCGATGAAGGACAGATGCAATGGTTTGCCCCAGCTGCTTCATTTGAACAGGATTTGGAGACGTGACATTGAGTGGACCTGATATGTGATCATGTAGAATGGCATACGCAATGAGATGTGCTACATCCTCAACATGAACCCAAGATACCCATTGCGAGCCAGAGCCAATCGTTCCACCGGCAAACAGCTTGTATGGCAAGGTCATAAGAGGAAGTGTGCCTTTTTCTCCTAGCACTACCCCAAAGCGTGTATAAACCGTGCGAATACCGAGCGCCTCAATTTTTTGCCCTTCAGCTTCCCAAAGTTTTGACGTATGACTTAAAAAGTCTGTATCGGCTGGAGGGGCCTCCTCCGTAAAATCCTCTGTCTTGGAAGTGCCATAGATACCGACAGCACTTGCTTGAATGAGCACAGATGGTTTCGATTCCTGCGCTTCTATAATTCGTCTCACTTCTTGTGTGGATTGAATACGGCTGGAGAGAATGCCTTTTTTTGCTTTGTCCGTCCAGCGTGTGAAAATGGATTTTCCAGCAAGGTTAATCCATACATCAATCGCAGGCAATTCATGTTCAGGCTTAGCACCTTCTGTCAGCCACTGCACATAGTGTAAATGATTTTGTTCGGATTCCTTTGGATTTCTTGTTAAAATATATAGATGATGTCCTTCAGCTGCGAGCACCTTTGTGACATGCTGGCCGATAAACCCGGTTCCTCCGGTAATGGCGATATTCAATTGACATCTTCTCCTCTCATATACATACCTATATCTTTCACGATTTTGAATCAGAAGAAACATCCTGACTGTTTGAAAAAAGGAGTGATCACAGGATGCCCTATATTACGAAAATCTCTGCTCAGAAAAACAATACAGAACGCGTGAACATCTTTCTTGATGAAAAGTACGCTTTTAGCGTTGATCTAGATGTGCTCGTCCAGCATGATTTGAAAAAGGGAAAAGAGCTGGACGAAGCCGATATCATAGAGATCCAATTCGGTGATGCAGTAAAAAAAGGATTTCAGCAGGCCGTCGATTATTTATCGTATCGGATGAGATCAGTGAAAGAAGTCACCGATTATTTGACGAAAAAAGACATACCAGCACCTGCTATTAGTGAAATTATACACAAATTAAAACATTATAAGTATGTAAATGATCTTGAATTTGCAGAAGCATATGTAAGCACCCACCGAAAAACGAATAGCAAAGGCCCGTCAGTGCTAAAAAAAGAATTAAAGCTGAAAGGAATAGACGATGACACCATCGAACAAGCCCTATCGCAATATCCAAATGATTTGCAGCTAGAGGAAGCAGTGAAACAAGTGCTGAAGCTGGTTAAGAAAGAGAAAAACCGGTCCGCAAAAGAAATTGAACAGCGTATCAAATTGCAGCTTCAGCGAAAAGGATTTTCATTTGATATCATTGATAAAGCCCTTCAAGAAGCCTATGATGGACAAGAAGAGGAAAAGGAAGAAGAAGCCCTTCACTATATGCTTGAGAAGGCAAAACGCAAGGTAGGATATGACGGATCATTTGAGAAAAAAATGAAAGTGAAGCAATTCCTTTACCGAAAAGGATTTGATCTTGATACAATTGATCACGTTTTAGACAAAGGGGAATGACAGATGGAAAAGCGCTATAGTGAAATGACAGAATACGAATTAAAGCAGGAGATTGCCGCTCTTTCTGAAAAAGCAAGAAAGGCTGAGCAGCTAGGCATTGTGAATGAATATGCCGTGTTGGAGCGGAAAATTGACATGGCGAAAGCCTATTTATTAGATCCAGCTGCTATTCAGACGAAAACGACCTATCACATCAAAGATACAGACGAGCAGTTTTATGTGGATTATTTAAATGGTGTTTTTGCTTGGGGCTACAGAGTTTCTGCGCCAAATAAAGAAGATGCCCTGCCGATTTCAATGCTTACGCAAAAGGACTGATCAATAGCCATTTGCTGAGGTAAGAAGAAAAAGGACTGATCCCTAGAGATCAGTCCTTTTCTTTACTTCGAACGTTGTTTACGGACGTTGTTCTGAAGTACGATGTCGTGCTGCGTTTGCTGCGTTTCTCCGTTGACCTGAGAGGCAGAATGTTTAGCATTCGCCCATGGTTGAGGGTAAGCGGTTGTTCTTAATTGAACAAAGTCTTCCATATACGATTTCCCATTTGAACTCATATCTCAAGCACTCCCTTTGGAAAAATTAGCGTTTCCCTGATGCCCTCATACGTTCCTGTGGACGTGTATTCGTCTCACCGTTCGGCCTTTTAGACGCATAAGCATCTGTGGCCCCTGGTTCGCCTTCAAACTTGTGATTCACTTGATTTGGAAAGCCCTTTGCTTTATTACGCATACTGATTCCCTCCAAACAATACAAATCATTTGCGTCTTTTGAAGACGTAAGGGTAGTATATGAAAAAAGAGATTTTTTTAAAAAGGCACTTTCTGCTAGATGAAGGAGGAACCAGTATGGAACAATATTTTGAGCGATTAACCGAACAACTAATGGAAAAAAACAATATGCTCACATATGAAGAAGCACGTACATGGGTAGAGCTCCTTTGGAGTGATTTTGAAACAACCTATGCAAAGGCTGGCCGCAAGTATAAAGGACAAGAAACGACTGAACGGATTGTCCGAGAATGGATTGAAAGCTACGGCGCTCAGCTGCATTTATTTCAAAATAAACAATCGAAGGCAAATGAGCATCTGCAACAAAACGACAAAGGGCTGCTGCATTAAAAGGGTTGCCCTTTTCACTTCCACTCATCTTTTTCAATAAACAGGAAAATATATAATTGACCAAACAATTTTATGAAACAATACCCAGTCTGTGATCAAAATTACAGGCTTTTTACAATGGATAAACTTAAAATTACATTAAATTCATGTTGGTGAAAATCACTGGAAATAAAACTCTGATATAATGTAACGATTAAGGATACATGAAATTTATGGATAATAAAAAAGGGTTTCGTTTTCTGACAAAAAAGGAATAATGAACATAACAGACTATGTGAAAAAAGTGAAGAGAAGGTGCGATATGGAACGGGAACTGCTCTCTGTTATAATTCCTTCTTACAATGAAGGTGAAAACATCAGACGAATCTTTGAGGCACTCGAGGAAGAGTTTCGCGATTTTCATTATGACTTTGAAATCATCTTTGTGAATGATGGAAGCAAAGACAATACACTTCAATACATGAGAGAGCTCTCTCACAAAAGTGCAAAAGTCAAATACATTTCCTTTTCTCGTAACTTTGGGAAAGAAGCTGCAATTTTAGCAGGTCTTGAGCATGCAAAAGGGGAAGCTGCGATCATTATGGACGCCGACCTGCAGCACCCAACGTATTTGATTCAGGATTTTGTTAGAGGCTACGAAGAAGGTTATCATCAAGTCATTGCCAAACGAAACCGTAAAGGGGACAGCAAGCTTCGTTCTTACCTATCATCGATGTATTATAAAGTGATGAACAAGGTGGTCGAAGTGGACTTGCGTGATGGTGTAGGAGATTTCCGCTTAATTTCCCGTCAAGCGATCGACGCATTGCTTCAGCTGAAAGAGGGAAATCGTTTTTCAAAAGGCCTTTTTTGCTGGATTGGCTTTGAAGAAAAGGTCATCTATTATGAAAATGTGGAAAGACAGCACGGTGATACAAAATGGTCACTGAAGAAATTATTTAACTACGGGATTGATGGAGTCATTTCCTTTAACAACCGCCCGCTGCGTATTTGTTTTTATACGGGTATTTTGATCTTATTTCTCTCTTTGATTTACATCGTGGCGACCTTTATTCAAATCGTCAGAACGGGCATCATGGTACCGGGTTATTTCACTTTAATCTCAGCTGTGCTTTTCCTCGGTGGTGTCCAGCTCTTGAGTCTAGGCGTGATCGGAGAATACATTGGCCGGATCTACTATGAAACGAAAAAGAGGCCGCATTACTTAATTCAAGAATCAAATGTCATGGAACAAGAGACAAGCTCAAAAGAACAAGACCGAGTGTTAACGCAGTTATTTAAATAACGTGGAGTCAAATAACCGGCAAGCACGAATCGCTTGCTGGGTTGTTTTGTTTCAATGAACAGTGGATCTTTTGTAGAAAGGGTTTAGATGATGAAACGTAGATGGATACTCATTGGATTGTGCCTCATTCTTGCTTTATTAGGACACTCCTTTTTCTTATATGAATATACGCAAGGCCGATATATGACGGGAGATGGGGATGGCATTTCGCAAATGCTCCCGTTTAAAAAGCTGCTGTATGACGAATACGTCAAAGGGAACTTCTTTTATTCCTATCAATTCGGTCTAGGCGGCGGTACATATACGCAATTAGGTTATTATTTTACAACGTCGATGGTCTTTATGGTCACAGTCGCTGTTGTCTGGCTGTTAAATGCGCTTCACCTTATACAGTCAACAGACATTCACTTTTGGGCAAATGCTGTTATTTGGCTGAGTGTGATCAAGCTGACAGTCATTCTGTTCATCGCATATCGTGTGCTTCTTTCGATTGTGCAACATAGGCTGGGGGCGCTGACAGGTGCCGGTATTTACGGACTGTCTATTGTGTACTTTCGGCATCAAACGTTTTGGGAGTTTTTCACCGACAGCATGATGTGGCTTCCGCTGCTTGTGCTCGGGGTTGAACGGATTTTTAAAACAGGCAAGCCGGCATGGTTTATTGCGGCTTGCAGTCTCATGCTGATCAACAATTTTTACTTTGCTTACATTCACTTTATCTTTTTAGCCATTTATCTCGTCTTCAGATATATGATTAAGCTTCAAAGCGAGGAGCGAGGCTGGAAGGTGTTCTGGACCCTTGCGATCTCTACGTTGTTATCGTTTGGGATCAGTGCTGCCTTTTTTATCCCGTCTGTTTACGGGTTTCTCAATAATGTAAGACCGCCGTATGAACAGGCAATTCCTTGGTTTGCGCTGCATGATCATCTGCTGTTTACAAGCAGGGTGTACTTATTGCCGGTCATCTTTCTGATTTGTCTGTTTCTCGTTCCGCTATACCGGAACAGATGGTTTTTCATGTTCACATCGATCAGTGTTCTGCTGATCATTTTTCACTACAGTCCAAAGATGGCGAGCGTGTTTAATGGTTTTTCTGCACCGCAGTACAGATTTGAATATATTCTTGCTTTTACAGTCGGAGCAGTCGTAGCCATCACCATCAAGCATTTCTCGCAAATGGAGTGGAAGTGGAAAAAACGTGCGGTTTTAGGCGCTTGGATTGTATTCCTTCTCGCAGTCGCCCTTTCAGAACGAGCAAAGGGAAATATGGATGTTGTTGTATTTACCGGAATAGGACTGCTTGTGATCAGCTTGTTCTTCCTCTCGATACATGCGGGGAAACGTCTGCACCTTCATCTCTTGTCAGCTGTGCTCATCGTTGTGAGCTTACTGACAGCAGGCGTGTATCAGCAGGGCTACTTATTTGAAAGAAGCAATATTAAGAGCGTATCAGATACGTATCTGAATAGTGAGGCGTATGCTGGACATGAGCAAATGAAGCTCATTCAGCAGATTCAAAGCCGCTCAAAAGAAGATCCGCTTGCCCGGATTGATTGGATGAACGGCGTGCGCAACAACACCCCGTTATTTGAAG
Organism: Bacillus sp. RAR_M1_44; assembly: GCF_020165935.1. NCBI lineage: Bacteria > Bacillati > Bacillota > Bacilli > Caryophanales > Bacillaceae > Bacillus > Bacillus sp. RAR_M1_44. Next base: position 321,653 of record NZ_JAIUKX010000002.1, on the reverse strand, counting down.
GCTTTCAAGGCATGAGTGCGTATTCAAGTATATTGAATCAGCATCTGCTCCATTTCTACTGGAATGACCTGCAAATTGATATGGGACGGGAAAGTGTCAGCCGGTATGCAACAATGGGGGACAGAGCGAATTTATACAGTTTGACCTACGGGAAGTATTATATGAGAGACAAATCGATGTCTTTCTCACCGCCGGTTTATTTTAAGCCCATATTGGAAAGCGAACATTATGAAGTGTATGAAAATACACGTCCGCTCCCATTTGCAAGAACAACGAGTACCGTCTATTCAGAAAAGTCACTAGAGCATGCGTCAGCACTTGATAAAGAACATGCGATGTTGCAAGGTGTGATCTTAAACAAAAAAGGAAATGCTGAAATCGACCAATCGCCTGATCGAATAAAGGATACAAACATTCATACTGAACAAGCGGTATACGAAAATGGCGTGCTTGATGTATACGGGAAAACGGGCGGGCTGAATATCACCCTTCCAGATGATATCGCTCGCGTGGGGGATGTGTATGTGAGCTTTTATGTGAAGCGGACCGACCGTAACGAAGGGTTTCAGTTATCTGTAGATGACTACGTCACATCACGCAAAAGCAATACGTCTATCTACAAAACAGGCGTTAATGACGTGACGATCCGAGTCCCTGCGGGAAAAATCCTTTCCATACGAGTTCCAAAAGGGACGTATGAGCTGAGTCAATTAAAGCTGTATCATGAACCTTACCGCACCCTTGCGCGGGCATATGAAAAAGAAAAACAGGATGATGGCAGCCAGCAGGTGAAGCTTAAAAATAACCGCTTTACGATTTCTTATGAGAACAAGCGCGGCGATGATTATATGATTCTGCCTGTTCCATATGAAAAAGGCTGGGAGCTCACGGTGAACGGCCATCAAACCGAGATTGAACAAGCCAATTATGCGTTTATCGGTTTTCCAATAGAAAAAGGCAAAAACGAGATCGTGCTAACTTACTATCCGCCTTATATCAGAATTCTCGCATTGATTTCACTCGTCAGTTTGATCGTTGCGATTTTATATGCACGGAGAAAAAACAAGAAACACCACTTTTCAGCATAAGTGGTGTTTTTTTATCTTTCATCTCATACGTAAGTTTCTTCATCCCATTCAATCGTGTATTCGTTCATTTTTTTATCAATATCGTTTTGAATACTCATGTGCTGAAATAGCGCATTCAATTCTTCTGTCCTCTTTCTTCGATCCTTTTCATAATAATAGAACGCATCTCGATAATCATGATCCCTTAGCATCTTTGCTATGAGCATGGCATCTTCTAGACTATACGATGCTCCTTGACCAACAAAAGGGTTCGCCGTATGTACCGCATCACCTACAAGAACAACACGTCCTTTTGACCACACAGGAAAATCCTTTATTTCATAGATACTTCTTGGAAAGAACATGTTTGTATGATCGATGATGTCAGAAAGGTGTTTAGGAATGTTCCAATGTTCCATTTGTTTATATAATAACTGTCGGATGGTTTCTTGATTGGCTTTCTCAAAATGTTTTGTAGGTAACTTCTCAGGACACTGAGAGAAAGCTTGCCATAAAATATTCATTTTATTTGTTGGATGCGCTTTCCCAAAAATGAATTGAAAGTTTCCGTCATTGTAAAAATAACTTGTTGCCTCATCCAATACAAAATCCTTCACAAACGATACTCCTTGTAGTCCCCAAAAACCGCTATAGTCTAATTTAGCATTAAACGCAATAGCCTCTCTTGTTTTCGAAAAAGTTCCATCTGCTCCTATTACAATATCACCTGTTATCACAGTTTCATCATCAAAAAGAACCTGAACGGAATGAGGCTGCTGTGTGATTGAGATTAACTTTTTGTTGTATTTCACTTCTATTCCTTGGCGGTGAACTTCTTTTAAAAGTGATTTGATGATTTGGTCTCTCATGACGTTCAGTAAAGGGGCATCATAATATTTTTCGCTATAATTGTGAAAGATCGCTTCTACTTCATTTTCACTGTTTATTTGCTGGATCTTCTTTATCACGGTTGCATTTGCTATCACTTCATTTTTACACCCGATTCCATCCAAAATCTTTACCCCATTCGGAGATAGTAAAAAACCTGCTCCTGTTTCTAATTCTTCATCTGACCTGCTTTCATAAATCGTACTTTCCATTCCAGCCTTTTTTAAAAATAAAGCAGTAGCCAATCCTGCTACACCACTGCCGATAATAATCACATTTTGAGATTTCATTATATTCCCTCCTATTTTATAAACAGACCGGTCGGTTTATTTTAGTGTAAAAAAATAAGCTTTTTCATATAGGACAGCGTATCACAATTCCCCCTCTTCATTTGGTAATTAAAGTATATGATAATATGTTATAAATGATTTCGCAAGAATGAAACTAACCAATTTCTGATCAACTTCTTTTAAAAACATGAAGGGGATAGCAAAACATGAACAAAGACACCGTGATAAAACACTATGAACACACCCTTGAATGGGTACAGTCACTAACGAAAGTAACAGAAGAAGAATGGCGCAGCGCCATCGCTGAGGGAAAATGGAGCATGGCTGAGATCATCGCACATTTCGTTCCGTGGGATGAATTTATTTTACACGATCGCCTAAAGGAATTTTGGAACGATCGGTCATTACCTCAAGCTCCTGATGTGCACAAAATGAATCAGCAGTCAGCCGAAAGGGCAAGACACGAAGCGAGAAGCGAGACGATCGGGCGATTTATTGCTGTTAGAACAAAATTGCTTCAAGAAATGAAGAAAATCGAAGCACCTCGCTGGACTACACCCTTTCTGATCGGTCAAACCGAGCTGACGTTATTAAGTTATTTTCAAGGTTTGATTAAACATGATCTCCATCATATGGAGCAGGTCAAACAAGCGCTCTCTACAGAAAGACGATAGCGCCTCACGAAGCTTCCTTATCAAACGAAAACGACGCATAATCAAACAAAAAATGAAATAGCCAAAGACTTAGCGCAAAGAGAATTTCTTCAGAAGTAGTCAGCAAAATGCCGTCAACCAATTCATCTGATAAGTAGACAGCACCCCAAATAAACAAAAGGTGAAATAAAACGGCATAGAAAATGATGGATCGTTTTTTGGACCGACACTTACGAACAAACCGCATGAGCACGTGTTCCAGATGTTCAAAAGAGATCCCAAGTACAACATAGATGCCCATAAACAGAATCAACGATAAAATCGATTGATAAAAAGCTCCGGTCAAATGAAAGAACAGCACACAAAACAACAAAAATATGTAACAGACAGCTGATAGCGCCATGAGCCATTTCAGCCCTTGCCATAAAGCGTGAACAGATTGTTGCATGGGTAAACAACACTCCTTTACATGAAGATACCTGCAAAAAGGACAGCCTTTTTGCAGGAAGGTGGAATTAATCCTCTTTTTTAGGGGCAGCGATGACAGGATGTTTTTCAGTATCAAGCAATTTCAAGAATTCTTCGCCTTGATCTAAATGATCAAGAACAAGCTGTTTCGGTGTAACCGCAAGCCACTGATTGAGTGAAATATCTGCATAATGATCGCTCTTAAAGATTTCTAAGAAATAAAGCGGTTCGTCGCCTGTATTTTCTACATAATGCCCCATCGCAAATGGCACATAGCCAACGTCTCCCGCCTGATAGTTAAAGGTTCTCGCATGTCCATCAGAAGCAAAGACCGTCATTCGTGCCTTGCCAGAAATGAAATATTGCCATTCATCCGTATTTGGATGCCAGTGCAGCTCACGGATGGCACCTGGATCAACTTTCACAAGAGCGGAGGCAATCGTTTTAGACGCTTTGAAATTGGTAGAGTCCGCAATCCACACTTGTCCACCGCTTGACGTAATTGGCTCTTGTTTTAACAGCTCATATTTAAAGGAATTCGGAACTTCTCCTTGCTCTGTTTGCACCTTGTCACATTCAAGGGAACCAGGAATTCCTTTTTGGAAAATATACTTCTCTTTCTCTGGCAGTTTTTCAAATTGCTCCTTTGTCATTCCAAAGTTTTGGAGCACAACTTCCTCTGGCGTATGGGCAAGCCAATCAGTCACTTGGAACGTACTATTTTCCGAGAAGGAACCATCATCAAACACAAGCAAGAATTCAGCTCCCGGTTCAAGTGCTTGAATAGAATGCGGCAAGCCTGAAGGGAAGTACCATAAATCACCCTCGGTCACATCCTCTGTAAAATTGCGTCCCTCTGCATCAACCGATGTAATCCGGGCTTCCCCATAAATCATGTACGCCCATTCCGCTTCCTTATGCCAGTGCAGCTCACGAATCGCACCAGGCTTTAGCCGCATGTTCACAGAGGCAAGACTTTTAGAGATTGGCAGTTCACGCACCGTGACTTCTCTTGCGTAACCACCTTTTTCTAAACGGTTGTGCGTATCAGAAAAAGAATATTTCATGTTGGGAACCGTTCCATGATCGGTTTCTGGTGGCGTGAGCATATCTGGGTTTTGTCTGTCTCGCTCGAGATTACGTGGAATTTTGACTGTTGCTCCTTTTTCTCCTCGAATCGGCTGCGGTACCCCATTTTGCTTTTCACTCATGATAAAATCCCCTTTCAACATCGTATTGTGTGAGGTGACAAAAGGCCTTTCATTTCGCCCTCGTTTTCATAAGGTGAAACGAATCAAGAAGATGTCAATCTGATTCATCATTTTTTTGAGCAGCGACCAATCGTTGGATGAGCTTGCTTAATTCATCAAACTTTCGTTCAAAGCGTGTCAGCAAATAAACCGTCAAAATGGCAGGGAAACCAGCCTGACCGAGCTGCTTCAGCCATTCCTCCGAAAAAAAGGTCTCCATTTGTCTCACCTCCCAGCGGATGCTCGTCTTCTCTATAAGTGGTATGAAAGAAGAAATAGGAAATCAAAGGGGGAGAAAATGAACCATTAGACCCGTTTCACAAAGTTTACTTTTTTTAACTTTTGTCCACTTAATGCAAGTAGAGAGAACAAAGGGGAGGATGCACATGGATTATCGGCTGTTATTGAAAGCAAAATGGAAGGAAATCGTTGACCACCCGCTCATTCAGCAGTTTTTAAGCAATCCTAAAAACCAGCAGCTGCTCCGGCAAGTCATGGAAGAGCCAAACGAGGAAAATGCGAAAAAACTAGATTCCGAGTTCAAGCAGTTTTATCAAAAAATCCGCATCATCAAGTATATTTCCACAATGATCCGCATTTTTTCAGTCGACTTTGACAAACGAGTGAAAAAAAAGCAGCAGCGTTTTCCGCTCATACTCGATCATCCTGATACGCAAGAAGTGAAAGATCCTGTTCAAACAGATATGTATGAAGCTGTGCTCTTTAACCAACAAGACTTAGGGGAGCACCTGCAAGACAAAAGATTGTACAAGGCCTACCAGCAGCTCACAGACAAACAAAAAATGGTCTTAACCCAAATCTATGTCGATGGTCAAACGATGAAGGAAATAGCCGATCGGCTGGGTGAATCAAGACAAAACATCTCAAATATCCACAAAAAAGCACTCAACAAACTAAAAGAAGAAACAGGGGGAGATGTCCGTGCAAGAAGACAAAATCACCAATGGAGAAATAGAAGAACTCATTGAAACCTTCACACCCATGATCAAAAAGAAACTACAAAACACGGCATATCAAGAAAGAGAAGACCTCGAACAAGAACTTTATATCAAACTCATCGAAAAAGTAGACTGGCTGATTTACCAAGAAGGACCTGGCTTTTGGGAGTTTATTGTGGAATATATGACGAAGATGTAAGCACAAAAAAAGACTCGCTCACACAGAGCCGAGTCTTAATTTTTTTTGCAGTTTTTCTTCACTGAAAATCCAGCCGGTATAGGAATTTTTGATTTGGTGGTCCATGTCGATATGGCAGATCGCGACAAAAGGATAGTGACCTTTGCTGCGGTAGCGCAAATCAATGAACCGTACCTCATAATGATCCTTGTATTTATCCACTTCCCACCGGTAGACAGGGGAGAAGGAGAGAAAGGCTGAAATGTTTTCGTCTTGCTTGGCAATTTTCATAATCTCTGTATCAGGGACCGGCACACGGTTAAAGGTGTCTAAAATGATGATCTCACCATTCATACTGCGTCCAACATGGAAAGAGGATTTACATTTCACGGCAATGCGCCATTGTCTGAACTTCATCGTAGGCGAAATAATAATGTCTTCAATTTCATCGAATCGTGCACGCAGCTGACGTTTAATCTGAAGCTGCATGATGACCCTGACGATATAATAACAGAAAATCACGGCATACAGCGTAATAAACGTATAGCCGGGATGCACGCCAATCGCCCAAACGACAATGGCGACAAGATGGGTAAAAAAGATAAACGGATCAAACGTGTTAATGATCCCAAGCGCTACCCATTTCTTTGAAAAAGGACGAATGGCCTGTGTGCCGTATGCATTGAATATATCGACAAACACATGAAGCACGACGGCTAATAGTGTCCATAACCAAAGGTGAAGTAAATTCGCCCCCGGCACAAATGGGAAAATCACAGCAGGAATTAGCAATGACCAAAACAGTACAGCCGGAATGGAATGAGTAAATCCCCGGTGATTTCTTATATAAACTGCATTATTTTTTAGTTTTAGCACAGTATCAATGTCTGGTGCTTGGGAGCCGGCGATGGTCGCGATCATCACGGCGTGTGCCATGTGTGGATCTGCGCTGACGGCTGGATCTAAAAGCGCAAGTCCCCCAAGAGAAATGCCCATTACTACATGAGTACCAGTGTCCAATTGATTACCTCCTAGTTGTCATGCTTAGGAACAATCATACAAAGTATACGTTTCTCATCAAGACTATGTGCAAAATCACTTTTGCTTTATCCCGATTTAATGTAACATGTTAACGTATCTACAAACAGTATACAACAAATAAGGTTCTTTTCAGAACGTTAGCTCTCGGTTCGATAAGAAGGAGTATAGAGATGAAAGACATTCAAGAAAAGCTGGACCGCAAAGATATTGCGGGTTTTCAGCATGATTTAATCGATTGGTATGAAAAAGAACAACGAACACTTCCATGGCGTGAAAATCAAGATCCATACCGCGTCTGGGTATCAGAAGTGATGCTCCAGCAAACGAGAGTGGATACGGTCATTCCGTACTTCAACCGGTTTATGGAGCAATTCCCGACGGTGAAAGATCTTGCTTTAGCTGATGAAGAAAAGGTCATGAAAGCATGGGAAGGTCTGGGCTACTACTCAAGAGTGCGTAATTTACAGGCTGCTGTGAAAGAAGTCTATGAATCCTACGAGGGCGTTGTCCCTGATACGAAAGAACAATTTTCAAAGCTGAAAGGTGTAGGTCCGTATACGAGCGGCGCAGTGCTGAGTATCGCTTATAACAAGCCATACCCTGCGGTAGACGGCAACGTGATGAGGGTCATTTCCCGTATCTTGTCCATATGGGATGATATTGCAAAACCAAAAACGAGAAACATTTTCGAATTTGCGGTTGATCAGCTCATTTCCCGGGAAAAGCCGTCAGAATTCAATCAAGGGCTAATGGAGCTAGGTGCACTTATTTGCACCCCAACCTCTCCTGCATGCCTCATTTGTCCTGTAAACATGCATTGCTCAGCACTGGAGGAAGGCGTTCAGCATGAGCTGCCGGTGAAAAGTAAAAAGAAAAAGCCGACTGCGAAATCAATGGCAGCGGTGGTGTTATTTGATGATGCAGGCCACCTCTATATTCATAAGCGTCCAAGTACAGGTCTGCTTGCGAATTTATGGGAGTTCCCAAACATGGAAACAATGAAGGGAAGAAAAACGGAAAAAGAGCAGCTGATTGATTTCTTAAAAGAGGAAGCGGGTGTACAAGCAGAACTTGGTGATTTAGAAGGCACCATTCAACATGTATTTACCCACCTCATCTGGAATATTTCTGTTTTCTTTGGACGTGTGACCTCTGTATCTAATGACACGATGCTGAAAAAAGTCACAACAGAAGAATTTGAGGCATATGCTTTGCCAGTCTCACATCAAAAAATATGGAAGATGGCACTTGAACAGCCTAGTCATATTTAACCGTTGTACCATGGGTATAATCGGCTTCATTTCGGTGCAGCCCCCCGCGGTTTTCAATTTCAGAAATGATTTCTCGATACTTAGATTGCCCTTCTTCGTTTAAATAAGGTAAAATTTGTTGGAAAGCATGATGAAAAAAAGCAAGCTCAGTATCTTTCCATTGATCCTTTGACATCATGCCAAGCTGGCTTAAATCGCGTCCGACATACATGAATGTAACCTCCTAATAGGAACTTTCCTATTAGTGTGAAGCGAATGGACGAAAACTATTCAAATCAGGAGATGAACCATAATGAACAAGCGTAAATGTGCACTAATTACAGGCAGCAGTAGAGGTGTCGGGAAAGAAGTAGCCCTTCGCCTGGCTGAAAAAGGATATGACATTGTCATTAACTATGCAAGAAGCAAAAAAGCAGCACTTGAAACAGCTGAAGAAATTGAAGCGATGGGTGTTAAAACATTAGTTGTCAAAGCCAACGTTGGTCAGCCAGAGAAAATCAAAGACATGTTCCAGCAAATTGACGAAACGTTTGGCCGTTTAGACGTATTTGTGAACAATGCGGCATCTGGCGTTCAGCGTCCAATCATGGATCTTGAAGAAAATCATTGGGACTGGACCATGAATATCAATGCGAAAGCCTTGTTATTCTGCGGACAAGAAGCAGCCAAATTAATGGAGAAAAACGGAGGCGGACATATCGTCAGCATTAGCTCACTAGGCTCTATTCGCTACCTTGAAAACTACACGGTGGTCGGTGTATCTAAAGCAGCACTAGAAGCTTTGACACGCTATCTATCCGTTGAGTTGTCACAAAAAAATATCGTCGTAAATGCCGTATCAGGCGGCGCCATCGATACAGATGCACTCAAGCACTTCCCAAATCGTGAAGAGCTATTAGAAGATGCCAAGAAAAATACACCAGCAGGCCGTATGGTGGAAATTAAAGACATGGTCGACAGTGTAGAATTCCTTGTATCAGGCAAAGCAGATATGATTAGAGGACAGACGATTATCGTCGATGGCGGACGTTCTTTGCTTGTTTAAAAAAATAATGAATAAGATGTACACCTTCTGCACAAATTAATGTGCGTGGAGGTGATAATGATGGATAAACAACAAAACAAAACAAACGCACAACAAGTGAAAAAACAAAACCAAGCTGCTGCACAAGGCGGTCAATACGGCACTGAATTTGCTAGCGAGACTGACGCACAGCACGTAAAAAAATACAACCAAAAAGCTGAGCAAAACAAACAACAAAACAGCTAATCACTGAAACAGAGGGAAGCACTTCATCTACGAATGAAGTGCTTTTCTTTTTGCCTCTTTCCACCATCCGACAAAACCTGTAAAACCTCTACATAAACAGTCAAAGGACTTCTTCCTTCTTTCAAGAAATGGTATAGATACAAAAAGTCGATACGAATGAAAGGGAGGAGTTAGATGTCTGATTTCGACCAGCTAGTCAGAGAACAAATGCAGCTTATGGATCAGCTGCTCGATGTACAAGGAGAACTCGATCTGTACTTAGAGACAGAAAAAAGATTGCTGCAAGGTGAAAAAAAGGAAGAGCGGCATAAGCTTCATGATCAAATCAAACAGAAACGAGAGGAACTGCAAAAAGTCCAAACACTATTTACAAAACAGACTGAACAAGTCATCAATTCGTATAAACAAATGGAGAAAAGCTCAACCGTGATGTAAAAGAGTGTGCCGTTCAATTGGGTTGAATGGCTTTTTCATTTCATTTTTTAATGATGTAACGGTATAATATAATAGAGACATGTTTAGTTGGGAAATTAGGTCTTTGGACTGTTAGGTTTGTTTGTTATAGAAAGTAGGGGAGAAAATATGGGCTATCCCAAGGAAGGAGAAACCATCCAAATTCAAAGCTATAAACATAATGGCTTGATCCACAGGATTTGGAATGAAACCACCATTCTGAAAGCAACGGAATTGTGTATCATTGGTGCAAACGATCGAACAATGGTGACTGAATCCGATGGCCGAACATGGATGACAAGAGAACCGGCTATTTGCTATTTTCATGCAAAACAATGGTTTAATGTCATTGGGATGCTTCGAGATGATGGGGTGTATTATTACTGCAACATCAGCTCTCCTTTTGCGACAGATGAAGAGGCGATTAAGTATATTGATTACGACTTAGATGTCAAAGTCTTTCCGGACATGACGTATAATATTTTGGATGAGGATGAATATGCAGATCATAAGAGGCAGATGAATTATCCAAAAGAAATCGATAGTATCTTACGAGAGCATCTAAATACATTACTGCATTGGATTCACCAGCGGAAGGGACCGTTTGCTCCAGAATTTGTGGATATGTGGTATGAACGTTTTTTGCGTTATACAAAATAAGTAACAGCAGCTAAAACCTGTTTGGCTTTTCAAAGCCAACAGGTTTTTGACTGCGTACGGATAAGAGGCACTGATAGATTGGGAAGGAGATTTACATGGGGGTCATAAAACGTTACATGGCTTTTGTAACACCGTATAAAAAACAGATTGCATTGACAATGGTGATCGGAATGATTAAGTTCTCGATTCCCTTAACATTGCCTCTGCTTTTAAAGTATGTCATTGATGATGTGATTCAAGGCTCTGGATCGGCTGAAGAAAAAACATCCACTCTCTTTATTATTATGGGAATCATGCTTGTATTATTTTTAGTGATGAGACCGCCTGTTGAGTACTACAGACAATACTATGCGCAGTGGACAGGCAGTAAAGTATTATTTGATATTCGGGAAAAACTGTTCTCGCACATTCAAAAGCTAAGCCTTCGTTATTACGCCAACACGAGAACAGGGGAAATTATTTCAAGGGTTATCAACGATGTGGAGCAAACAAAGGAATTTGTCATCACAGGGCTTATGAACATTTGGCTTGATTTGATGACCGTCCTGATTGTGATCGCCATTATGTGTACACTGGATCTTAAACTCACCATTGTGTCTGTCATTATTTTTCCGCTGTATGCGTTAGCAGTGAAGTATTTTTACGGACGGCTTCGCAAGCTGACAAAAGAGCGGTCGCAGGCACTGGCTGAGGTACAAGGGCACCTGCATGAGCGAGTACAAGGAATGCCTGTCATTCGCAGCTTTGCGATTGAAGAATACGAACAAGAGAATTTTCACGATGAAAATAAAAATTTCTTAAACAAAGCGATCAATCATACGAATTGGAATGCCAAAACATTCGCCGTCGTCAATACGATCACAGACATTGCGCCGCTGCTCATCATTGCTTTTGCTGGCTATACCGTCATTAACGGGTCGCTTTCAATTGGGACAATGATTGCCTTTGTCGGCTACATTGACCGGATGTACAACCCGATTCGTCGTCTCATTAACTCATCGACGACTTTAACTCAGTCAGTAGCATCAATGGATCGTATTTTTGAGTTTATTGATGAACCGTATGAAGTAACAGACAAGCCCAATGCAAAAGAAGCCAATCACTTAAAAGGAGAGGTAGAATTTAAAGATGTGACGTTCCGTTACGAACATACACAGGAAGAGATTTTACACAATATCTCCTTGAAAGTAGAAAAAGGTCAAACTGTTGCGCTTGTAGGAATGAGCGGCGGAGGGAAGTCGACACTCGTCAGCTTAATTCCAAGATTTTATGATGTCACAAGCGGATCACTCGAAATTGACGGCATTGATATTAAAGAGTACAAGGCAAGAAGCCTGCGTAATCAAGTCGGAATGGTGCTCCAAGATACATTCTTATTCAGTGACACCATAAAAGAAAATATCGCTGTGGGAGACCCGGAAGCATCCTTTGAGAAAATTGTGTCGGCTGCCAAAGCGGCTAATGCGCATGATTTTATCATGTCTCTTCCTGAAGGATATGACACGAAAGTAGGAGAACGTGGCGTAAAGCTATCAGGCGGTCAAAAACAACGAATTTCAATTGCAAGGGTATTTCTTAAAAATCCACCGCTGCTTATTTTAGACGAAGCGACGTCTGCACTTGATTTAGAAAGTGAACATTACATTCAAGAAGCGATGCAAAAGCTGGCAAAAGATCGCACAACTTTTATAGTTGCGCACCGTTTATCAACGATTACACATGCGGACCTCATTGTGGTCATGGAACAAGGCGAGATTGTGGAAAAAGGAACACATGAAGAATTAATGAACCGAGACAGCCACTATCGCCATCTATTTACCATTCAAACATTAAATTAGTAGAAGCCTATCCGATTCTAGCGGATAGGCTTTTTTATGCTTGTCAAAAACATGACATATTTCCCAGCTTGTCTCAATACAATTTTAAAAAGTATGACGGGGTGGTGAAGATGTGAAAGAACAAGAAGTATTGCTAGATGTCAAACAGCTGTCCATTGCCTTTCAGCAAAAAAAGCAGAGAGTGCCGATCGTTCATGACATCTCATTCTCTATTCAAAAAGGAGAAACCTTAGGTATTGTGGGCGAATCTGGCTGCGGGAAAAGCATCACATCGATGTCTTTAATGGGGCTGAATCACCAAACAGAAACAACAGGTCACATACAATTTGAAGGTCAAAACCTGCTGTCACTTTCGGAGAAACAATGGCGAGAGGTCAGAGGGAATGACATCTCAATGATTTTCCAGGAACCCATGACTTCTCTCAATCCACTCATGACCATCGGCAAGCAAATGACAGAAGCCCTTTTCACACATCAGGCCATCAGCCAAAAAGAAGCAAAAGTGAAGGCAGTAGATTTGCTTCAAACGGTAGGCCTGAAACAAGCAGCGTCATTACTCAAAAAATATCCACATGAACTATCGGGCGGCATGCGTCAGCGTGTGATGATTGCGATGGCGATGCTGTGTCACCCAAAGCTCATGATTGCAGATGAACCAACGACTGCACTTGATGTCACCATCCAAGCACAAATTCTTCGTTTGCTCAAAAAGTTAAATGAAGAGATGGACACCGCTATTTTATTTATTACTCATGATTTAGGCGTCGTGCGGCAAATATGCCAGCGTGTCATGATTATGTATGCCGGTCGAATCGTAGAAGAAGGAACCGTTGACCGTATTTTTCAAAAACCTCTGCACCCCTACACGAAAGGTCTTTTCGCCTCTGTTCCATCATTTAAAGAGAAAAAAGAAAAACTCATGTCTATTGCGGGTCATGTACCTAAGCCAGGAGCTATTCGGTCCGGCTGTCAATTTGCACCACGCTGTCCATATCAAATGACGCAATGTCTTGAAAAAGACCCATCTTTACAATCCATTTCACACAATCACCGCGTCGCATGTTTTCTAATGGAAGGAGGAGAAGACACTGAATCACCCACTGCTGCAAGTGAATCAACTGACGAAGCGTTATGACACATCGGCATTTTTTTCTAATCACAAACAGACGACTTTGGCTTTAAATCAAGTGTCCTTTCACGTGAAAGAAGGAGAGACGCTCGGCATTGTGGGCGAATCTGGCTGCGGGAAATCCACCCTTGGCAAAAGCTTAATGAGATTAATCGAACCGACTTCTGGCTCAATCCAAATGAAAGGAAAAGAAGTGACGCTTCTGAAAGAACGAGACATGCGTTCCTTCAGAAAAGACATTCAAATGATTTTCCAAGATCCATACGCTTCCTTAAATCCACGAATGAAAATCAAAGACATTTTAGAAGAACCGCTCATTGTTCATAAACATGGAACAAAAGCAGAAAGACAAAAGCGGGTGAAAGAGATGCTGCACATTGTTGGGTTTGACCCATCCTATGGAGACCGTTATGCGCACCAATTCAGCGGAGGTCAGAGGCAGCGTATTGGAATTGCTAGGGCGCTAATTACTCATCCAAGTCTTGTGATTGCCGATGAGCCAGTTTCCGCTTTAGATGTATCGGTTCAAGCGCAAATATTGAATTTAATGCTCGAATTGCAAAAGACGCTTTCTCTGACGTACTTGTTTATTTCTCACGATCTAGGCGTTGTCAAGTATATGAGCGACCGAATTGCAGTGATGTACGCTGGCCGTATTGTAGAAATGGGTCCAGCGGAGGACGTATTTCACAAGCCGCTTCATCCTTATACATCGCTTCTTCTGAAATCCATTCCACATATGGATCACGTGCTGGAAACGCAGGATGTGTCAGCGGAAGAATCCACCCCGGTGTCAGAAGATGGCTGTCCTTTCTATAAAAGATGTCCAAAAAGGTGGGCGCAATGCTTGCAAGCTGTTCCGCCTTTGTATGAGGAGGAAACAGGTCATGCAGCTGCGTGTTATTTATATCAAAAGGAGGAACACAATGAAGAAGACATGGTTATTCAGTAGTTTCATTTTTGTGCTGGCACTTGCGTTATTTTTAGGGGGCTGTTCATCTTCATCAACATCAGAAGAAAAAGCCACAAAAGATACTCTCGTATTCGGTAGAGGAGGAGACTCTACATCACTTGATCCGATTACAACAACAGAAGGCGAAACCTTCAAGGTCACAGAGAATATGTTTGAAAAACTTTTGAATTACGGTGAAAAAGACACGACCATCCATCCGGGCCTCGCAACAGAATGGGATGTTGCGAAGGACGGAAAATCGTACACGTTCTACTTAAGAGAAGGTGTGAAATTTCACGATGGTACAGACTTTAATGCAGAAGCAGTAAAATTCAACTTTGACCGCTGGATGAATGGAGATGCCGAAAAATTTCCTTACTACGGCATGTTTGGCGGCTATAAAAAAGATAAAGGGCATGTCATTAAAGACATCATCGTCAAAGGAGAGCATGAAATTGAATTTCAACTCAAACGCCCGCAAGCAACATTTCTGAAAAACATCGCCATGTCACCATTTGGTATCGCTAGTCCTGCAGCAGTTGAAAAAAGCGGTGATTCATTTAGAGAAAACCCAGTGGGCACAGGACCATTTAAGTTTAAAGAATGGAAGCAGAACGACCGTATTGTCTTAGAAAAGAACGAAGATTACTGGCAAAAAGATAAACCAAAACTGAAACAAATCATCTTCCGCTCTATTCCTGAAAACTCTGCTCGTTTAAATGCGCTTAAAACAGGCGAAATCGACTTAATGGATGGCGTCAATCCGTCCGATTTAGATGGCATTAAAACAGACAAAGCGCTCCAGTTGATTGAAAGACCATCCATGAACGTAGGTTATATCGGGTTGACAGTGACTAGAAAGCCGCTTGATAACAAGTTGGTTCGTCAGGCACTCAATTATGCAGTTGATAAAGAATCAATCATCGAGTCGTTTTATGGAGGGCTTGCTGAACCAGCAAAAAATCCACTTCCTCCGTCATTAGAAGGCTACAATGACGAGATTGAGCCATATCCATATGATCCGGAAAAAGCAAAAGAACTATTGAAAGAGGCAGGCTTCCCTGACGGTTTTCGCATCAAGCTTTGGGCAATGCCTGTGCCGCGTCCATATATGCCAGACGGGATGAAGGTAGCTGAAGTCATTCAGTCAAACTTTGAAAAAGTTGGTGTCAAAGCCGAAATCGTCACATATGATTGGGCGACTTATTTAGATAAAGCAAGTAAAGGCGAAGCAGATGTGTTCTTATTAGGATGGACAGGGGACAATGGCGATCCTGATAATTTCATCTATACATTATTAGATAAAGACAGTATTGGCGGTAACAACTATACATTCTTCCAAAACGATAAAATGCATGACATCCTCATTGAAGCGCAGACCGATACGGATCAAAAGAAGCGAAATGAATTATATCAAGAAGCTCAAGAAATCATTCATGATGAAGCGCCTTGGATTCCATTAGTCCATTCAATTCCAATGCTTGCAGCATCTAAAGATTTAAAAGGCTACCAGCCGCATCCGACTGGTTCCGAAGCATTGACTGACGTATATTTCGAATAAGCAAATAAGGGAGATCGTTCGATCTCCCTTATCCAAACAATGAAAAGGCGGTGAAAGCTGTTTGTTTGCTTATTGTATGAAGCGAGCAGGAATGCTCATTCCAGTACTGATCGGAATGACCTTAGTTGTATTTTCTATTATTCGGTTTATCCCTGGAAATCCGGCGCAGGTCATCTTAGGACAGCGGGCAACGAAAGAAGCAGTAGAGCAATTGACGATTCAGCTTGGTTTAGACCAGCCGTGGTACGTACAATATGGTCACTACATGCTGGGGCTTTTAAAAGGCGATCTAGGGACTTCCATACGAACAGGAGCGGCTATTGCCCAGGAAATGAAGCCTTACTTATTTGCTACATTAGAATTGACTTTCTTCGCTATGTTGCTGGCGATTATTGTCGGTGTGAATGCCGGAATCATTAGTGCGTGGTTTAAACATTCTTTCTTTGATTATGTGGCCATGTTTATTGCGCTCATTGGGGTGTCCATGCCGATTTTCTGGTTAGGCTTAATGGGACAGTGGCTATTCTCGATTGAATTAGGTATTTTGCCGACTACAGGACGAGAAAACGTCAGAAATCCGGTAGAGTCGATCACCTATATCCATACGCTGGACACGATTTTGCAAGGACGATTTGATCAATTTTTTGACAGCATCAAGCATTTAATTTTACCAAGTACCGCTCTCGCAACGATTCCTGCTGCGATTATTGCAAGGATTACGAGGGCAAGTATGCTGGAAGTTCTTCATTCAGATTTTATTCGAACAGCAAAAGCAAAAGGGGTACGTTCATTTTTCATCATTTATCAGCATGGGCTGAAAAATGCGCTCATTCCGATTTTAACGATTATTGGTCTTCAAACAGGTCTCTTGCTAGGCGGAGCCATTTTAACAGAAACGATCTTTGCTTGGCCGGGAATTGGGCGGTATATTTACGATGCCATTAGCTATCGTGATTATCCTGTCATTCAAACTGGCATTCTTGTTGTTGCGCTCATATTTGTGCTGATCAATTTCATTGTGGATATCTTGTATGCAGTCATTGATCCGAGGATTAAATACTAGAGAAGGGAGAGTGACGACATGGAAGCGCAAAAAGAGCTTCAAGCACCTAAACAAAAGGAAGAACGCTCTCAATCACTGATTCTTGAATCGATGAAACTGTTCTTTCAGCACAAGCTGGCGGTCATTGGCACTGTGATTGTCTTTTTATTTCTGATCCTAGCAATCTTTGCACCGCTCATTGCTCCTTATGGAATCAACGAGCAGTCGCTAGGCGAACGATTTAGTGCCCCTTCAGCTGCGCATTGGTTTGGTACGGATGATTTCGGGAGAGACATATTTTCTAGAGTCGTGCATGGAGCTCGGATTTCATTATGGGTGGGTTTCTTCTCCGTTCTCGGGTCGGTTATTTTAGGGACATTGCTTGGATTGATGGCAGGTTACGGCGGTAGATTACTGGATGCTGTCATCTCAAGACTATTTGATATTTTACTCGCTTTTCCTAGCATTCTATTAGCGATTGCGATCGTTTCCATCTTAGGCCCTTCCTTACAAAATGCCCTTATTGCCATAGCGATTATTAACGTCCCCACATTTGGCCGGCTCGTTCGTTCAAAGGTGCTGAGCATTAAGCAAGAAGAATACGTCTTAGCAGCAAAGGCAGTCGGGATGTCACACCGCCGCATCGTTCTTCGTCACATACTGCCAAATAGTATGGTGCCGGTGATCGTTCAGGCGACGCTTGCGATTGGTACAGCCATTATCGAAGCGGCGGCTTTAGGATTTTTAGGATTAGGTGCACAAGCGCCAAGTCCAGAGTGGGGGAAAATGCTTGCAGATGCGAGACCTTATCTCGTACAAGCGCCATGGACTTTATTTTTCCCGGGGATTGCGATCATGCTGACGGTTCTTGGCTTTAACTTGATGGGAGATGGATTAAGAGACACCCTTGATCCTAAAATGAAGAAAATAAAATAAGACCGATTCTAAGAATCGGTCTTTTCTATTTAAGCTTCTTTTTCTTCTGTCTCAATCTCACTATCTTTTGGGTGATACGTTTGGAAGGTTGTAATCAAAGTATCTAGATGCTCCAATTCATCACGGTATTCAATAATACTCGACATCACATTCAGCATATTGTAATCCAGCAAGTCGTTTTCTTGATTTTGCTGGTGCTGAATAAATGATTTTGTTAATGCTTCAAGACGAAGAGAGCATTCATTCTGAAAATCATCGTCCTGCGGTTTCATTTTTCCAACAAACTTCATCAAGGTACGTTCATGCCAATACAGTAAATAATCGATCTCATCTGTTAAGCTCTCTCTGAAATGCTCTGGCATCAAATGAATTTCATTTTCTAACTTATGAAGCTTTTTCAGCAAGTACAGCGCTCGATTAGACGTCATGATTGCCTGTCTGAATAAAACAAGCTTTCTAGATTTGACATAAGTTGTTTTCTTTAAATAGCTTCGTTCTTCTTTGTATAACAAGTAAATGTGATCTAATTTGATCATGCGTTCTTTTATTTGATCGATGTCATCCTTTAAAGTGGAATGATCAGTAGACTGTCTGGAGCTCAGACGGATCCATTTTAAAATCTCCTCCGTATTTTCCATAATGTGATGAACAAGCTTTGTTTCATACTTTGGCGGCAGGAAAATCAAATTCACTAAAAATGAAGAAAGTACGCCTAACACCACAGTTGCTGTTCGAATTAAGGCAAAGGAAAGGAAATGATCCCCTGCACTTTCTAAAATCGCGATGACGGTTACGAGTGCAATCGGAATCGTGTGTTCAATCTTCAGCTTTAAATTAATCGCAATGACCATGACGGCAGTTAAGCCGATGATGACGGGTCCTGTGCCAAAAAGCAGACCGAACGTAATGGCAAGTGCTGCTCCAATAATATTGGCTTGCACTTGATCAACAATCGTTAAAAATGATCGATAAATAGATGGCTGGATAGCAAATACAGCTGCAATTCCCGCGAAGACGGGTGTCGGCAACCCAAGCCATGTTGCCAGGTAAAGCGCGAGTACAATGGCAATACCAGTTTTTAAAATACGGGCTCCAAGTTTCATTGGTTTTGTCCCTGCATTCCTTTCTTTTCGATAATAGATGACCACTTGTCATATATCATAAATATTTTGATGAAACAACTAAGTAATATACAGCGGTCTTCCGAAATATTCAAGTGATTTTTGAAAGTTCATGAAAACATCAAAAGAAGGTATTGAGAAAAAATGTAACAGATTCACTCGCTTTTGACAATCAAGAGCTGGTAAATAAAAAAACAGACGCATGAATTTACATCTGTTTTTCTCTTAATTATGATTGTTTCAGTTGTTCAAACGCATGATCTACTGCTTTTAGCGTTTCAGAAATATCATTTTCAGTATGTGCAATGGTTAAGAACCACGCTTCATATTTAGAAGGAGCGAGGTTAATACCTTGTGCGAGCATGAATTTAAAGAAACGGGCGAACATTTCACCATCCGTATTTTCAGCCTGCTCGTAGTTCACAATCGTTTCCTTTGTAAAATAAATGGTGAGAGCACCTTTTAAGCGATTCACTGTAATATCTACTTGATGTTTTTTTGCGTGGGCTAAAATTCCCTCTTCTAACATGGCCCCGAGCTGATCCAGACGTTCGTAGACTCCGTCTTCTTTTAACACTTCCAAGCATGCAATACCAGAAAGGATGGAGGCGGGATTTCCTGCCATCGTACCAGCTTGGTAGGCTGGTCCAAGCGGGGCGACTTGCTCCATAATTTCTTTTTTGCCGCCGTAAGCGCCGATTGGAAGACCGCCGCCGATAATTTTACCTAATGCAGTGAGGTCAGGTTTTACTTGAAGCAAGTCCTGTGCACCACCATACATAAAGCGGAAAGCTGTAATGACTTCATCAT
This sequence comes from Bacillus sp. RAR_M1_44, assembly GCF_020165935.1. Taxonomy (NCBI): domain Bacteria; kingdom Bacillati; phylum Bacillota; class Bacilli; order Caryophanales; family Bacillaceae; genus Bacillus; species Bacillus sp. RAR_M1_44. The sequence goes on along the minus strand of NZ_JAIUKX010000002.1, from coordinate 301,816 downwards.
AGATGACTAGAGCCCCTTTTTCATGAGTCAGGTCATTCACCTGCTGCAGGAAACCGTCTTTAGGCTCTACGATGCCAAAGTTCCCGACAATTGGCTCAACAAGAACAGCTGCTACTTCATCACCCCAGCGGTCTAATGCTTCTTTGTAGCTGTCTATATCGTTGAATGGAACGGTAATGACTTCATTTGCAATACTTTTAGGCACGCCCGCTGAATCTGGTGTTCCTAAAGTGGAAGGTCCAGAGCCAGCCGCAACTAGCACAAGATCAGAATGACCGTGGTAACATCCGGCAAACTTAATGATCTTTGTTCTGCCTGTATAAGCGCGAGCGACACGGATTGTCGTCATCACAGCTTCTGTCCCTGAATTGACAAAACGAACTTTGTCCAAAGCAGGCATCGCTTCCTTCAGCATCTTAGCAAAAGTGACTTCATGCTTCGTTGGTGTTCCGTAAAGGACACCCGTCTCGGCTGCTTTCGTGATGGCTTTTGTAATATGAGGATGAGCATGTCCCGTAATAATTGGACCGTATGCTGCCAAATAGTCGATATAACGGTTTCCGTCAACATCCCAAAAATAAGCGCCTTCGCCTTTTTCCATTGCAACAGGTGACCCGCCGCCCACTGCTTTATATGAACGAGATGGGCTGTTAACCCCTCCAACAATATGCTCCAGCGCCTCTTGATGTAATTTTTCTGATTCGGTGAATTTCATAAATAGCCTCCTATCTCAACGTATCACGTCGTCTATCATTATTTTAACATGCCGATGCAAGCGTCCTTAGTTGAATATCTTCTCGAAATTGGATAGGCTAATGAAAAAATAGGTTGGAGGGATTGTATCATGACAATCGAAGTGGGGCAGCAAGTACCTGATATTGAATTACTCGGTGATAATGGAGAGAAAGTAAAGCTCTCTGATTTTAAAGGGAAACACATTGTCCTTTATTTTTATCCAAAAGATATGACGCCGGGGTGCACAACGGAAGCTTGTGATTTCCGTGACCGCCATCAAAGCTTTGCGGAATTAGATGCTGTGATCATCGGCGTAAGCCCAGACGGTCAAGACAAGCACCAAAAGTTTAAAGAAAAACATGACTTACCTTTCCTGCTTCTTGTCGATGACGAACAAAAATTGTCTGAAGCTTTCGGTGTATGGAAGCTGAAAAAGAACTTTGGTAAGGAATACATGGGAATTGAACGCTCAACGTTTCTTATTAATAAAGAAGGAAAACTTGTGAAAGAGTGGCGTAAAGTAAAGGTGAAAGATCATGTGGAAGAAGCGCTTGAGGAACTGAAAGCTCACGCTTAATCTGTTGACGTGATGAGATCGGCAGTCGTGCCGGTCTTTTTTGTATAGAAGAATAGGTAAAAAAGAGGATTGTAATTGACAAAGTTTCGGCTCTGGGGGTACACTATTTATAAAGATTATAATATAAGAATATTTTTGAAAAGAGAGGTGCATGATGAAATGGCTGCTCACGAACTAAAAGATGCTTTAGACGCTCTAAAAGAAACCGGTGTTCGAATTACTCCGCAGCGCCATGCCATCTTGGAGTTTCTCGTAAATTCTATGACACACCCAACCGCGGACGATATATATAAGGCACTTGAAGGAAAATTTCCTAATATGAGTGTAGCAACGGTTTACAACAATTTACGAGTCTTCCGGGAATCTGGATTAGTAAAAGAGTTAACGTATGGGGATTCCTCAAGCCGATTTGATTTTGCGACATCTGACCATTACCATGCGATTTGTGAAAACTGCGGAAAGATCGTTGACTTTCACTATCCTGGCCTTGATGAAGTAGAACAGCTTGCATCCCATGTGACAGGCTTTACAGTAAGTCATCATCGCTTGGAGATCTATGGCACTTGTCAAGAATGTGCAAAAAAAGAAAATCATTAATGAAAAAGCTGACCAGTTGAATGGTCAGCTTATTTTTATGACTTTTTTCGATTGTAGGATTCATCAAACTCTTTGCCTTCTAATGCTGGATCGAGTGTAAGTGGCTCTCTGCAATGCATGCACATGTCCACCCGCCCAAGCACTTTTGTTTCCTTCTCACAGCCTGGACATACGACCCGGACTGCCTTCGTAGAAAGCATACCGATCCAAAAGTAAACGGCTGTACTCAATCCAATCGATAACACGCCGAGTAGCATAAAGAAGGTCGACAGCCAGACCGATTCCTTGAAGAACACACCGATATACATGATCAAAAAACCAACAAAAACCAAACTAAGTGCAAATGTTCTGATTTTATTAATCTTACTGGAGTATTTCGCCATCCCTAGTCCCCCTTATCTCCAATATAGCACATTTTACCTTTCTGTTTGAATTAGTTATAGAGTTTTGTGAATAAATTGCTTATAATGATTCAACGATCTTTTTTCATGTATTGAAGGAATTTTGATTCTATGAGGAGAAATACATAGCATTAGAGAAGAACCTTACACCCAAGTATTGGAGGAATCACTATGGAAAATCTTCTCCGTCCTATTTATCAAGAGAGAGCAAGTCATCCAGATACATTAGCTGTGATTATAGTAGAAAGAAGACATAAAGTATCTTCTGAGACGGATAACTTTGATGCAGCGCTTCTAGTCATCGTAAAGGATGCGGAAGAACCGTTATTTATTAAGCACTATGAATCCGGTCACCAAACAGCTTCTTTAAATGTTGTCACAGATGATCAGTTGAAGGAATGGATTACCTTAGGTACCAACAGACGGATTATTGATTGGATTTTAAACGGAAAAGTCCTGTTTGATCGAAATGAATATATTTTCAACTTGATTGATGAACTGAGTACATTCCCGTTTTCTAACCGCAAGCTCAAAATTGGTTTAGAATATGGCAAGCTCATTCGCAGATATATAGAAGGAAAAGCATTTTTTGAATCAAATCAATTCCTCGATGCATATAATTCCATTGTGCATGCCCTGCATCATCTGGCGCGTATTGAAGTGATTGATAAAGGCTTCCACCCAGAAGTGACCGTTTGGAATCAAGTACGTCATATGGAGCCGGAAGTATATAAACTTTATTCAGAGCTAATTGAAAGCCACGAAAGTCTTCATAAGCGGTTAGAACTTTTATTCCTAGCGAATGATTTCTTGATCCATTCAAAAGCAGAAATTGGTGCGGCCCATTTGCGTCAAGTCATGGAACAGCAGGAAATTTGGCTGTTTGGCGAGCTTCTTGCACATCCTGATCTCAAGCATTTCACACCTGATCTTAGTGTGATGATTGATTTCTTTGTGGAAAAAGGAATTGTGCTAGTAGAGCCAATTGAGACGAAGGGGCAAAAAATCTATCACCGAGGATATTTTGTTAAAAAAGATATTGACGCATGAATATTATGATGGTATATTATTAAACGTCGCTAATGAGCAACCGAGTTGCTTTGAAAGAAAAGCGGACAAAAAGAAATTCAGAAAAACACTTGACGCACACGGTGCTCAAATGTTATATTAAGAAAGTCGCCTCTGAGCGACAATGAAGATGATCTTTGAAAACTAAACAAGACAAAACGTACCTGTTAATTCGAGTTTTTATAAAAAATCCTATGATACTTCATAGGTAGTCAGTCAGACTGACGAGGCAGGAAATGATCACATGCTAAGTTCGCTACATCGTGTAGCAACGCGTGTATGATATGCATCCTGCATACCTCGGAGAGTTTGATCCTGGCTCAGGACGAACGCTGGCGGCGTGCCTAATACATGCAAGTCGAGCGGACAGAAGGGAGCTTGCTCCCGGATGTTAGCGGCGGACGGGTGAGTAACACGTGGGTAACCTGCCTGTAAGACTGGGATAACTCCGGGAAACCGGAGCTAATACCGGATAGTTCCTTGAACCGCATGGTTCAAGGATGAAAGACGGTTTCGGCTGTCACTTACAGATGGACCCGCGGCGCATTAGCTAGTTGGTGAGGTAACGGCTCACCAAGGCAACGATGCGTAGCCGACCTGAGAGGGTGATCGGCCACACTGGGACTGAGACACGGCCCAGACTCCTACGGGAGGCAGCAGTAGGGAATCTTCCGCAATGGACGAAAGTCTGACGGAGCAACGCCGCGTGAGTGATGAAGGTTTTCGGATCGTAAAGCTCTGTTGTTAGGGAAGAACAAGTGCAAGAGTAACTGCTTGCACCTTGACGGTACCTAACCAGAAAGCCACGGCTAACTACGTGCCAGCAGCCGCGGTAATACGTAGGTGGCAAGCGTTGTCCGGAATTATTGGGCGTAAAGGGCTCGCAGGCGGTTTCTTAAGTCTGATGTGAAAGCCCCCGGCTCAACCGGGGAGGGTCATTGGAAACTGGGAAACTTGAGTGCAGAAGAGGAGAGTGGAATTCCACGTGTAGCGGTGAAATGCGTAGAGATGTGGAGGAACACCAGTGGCGAAGGCGACTCTCTGGTCTGTAACTGACGCTGAGGAGCGAAAGCGTGGGGAGCGAACAGGATTAGATACCCTGGTAGTCCACGCCGTAAACGATGAGTGCTAAGTGTTAGGGGGTTTCCGCCCCTTAGTGCTGCAGCTAACGCATTAAGCACTCCGCCTGGGGAGTACGGTCGCAAGACTGAAACTCAAAGGAATTGACGGGGGCCCGCACAAGCGGTGGAGCATGTGGTTTAATTCGAAGCAACGCGAAGAACCTTACCAGGTCTTGACATCCTCTGACAACCCTAGAGATAGGGCTTTCCCTTCGGGGACAGAGTGACAGGTGGTGCATGGTTGTCGTCAGCTCGTGTCGTGAGATGTTGGGTTAAGTCCCGCAACGAGCGCAACCCTTGATCTTAGTTGCCAGCATTTAGTTGGGCACTCTAAGGTGACTGCCGGTGACAAACCGGAGGAAGGTGGGGATGACGTCAAATCATCATGCCCCTTATGACCTGGGCTACACACGTGCTACAATGGACAGAACAAAGGGCTGCGAGACCGCAAGGTTTAGCCAATCCCACAAATCTGTTCTCAGTTCGGATCGCAGTCTGCAACTCGACTGCGTGAAGCTGGAATCGCTAGTAATCGCGGATCAGCATGCCGCGGTGAATACGTTCCCGGGCCTTGTACACACCGCCCGTCACACCACGAGAGTTTGCAACACCCGAAGTCGGTGAGGTAACCTTTATGGAGCCAGCCGCCGAAGGTGGGGCAGATGATTGGGGTGAAGTCGTAACAAGGTAGCCGTATCGGAAGGTGCGGCTGGATCACCTCCTTTCTAAGGATATATGGAGCAGCGTGCGTTTTCGTCTTGTTTAGTTTTGAAGGATCATTCCTTCAAACATGTCTCTAGCGAGACAGGATTGTTCTTTGAAAACTAGATAACAATAAGTAATACATTCACATTGAATGCAATGCAAAGTTCATCACACATAGTGATTCTTTCTAAAGTAAGAAATGGTTAAGTTAGAAAGGGCGCACGGTGGATGCCTTGGCACTAGGAGCCGATGAAGGACGGGACGAACACCGATATGCTTCGGGGAGCTGTAAGCAAGCTTTGATCCGGAGATTTCCGAATGGGGAAACCCACTGCTCGTAATGGAGTAGTATCCATACTTGAATACATAGAGTATGAGAAGGCATACCCGGGGAACTGAAACATCTAAGTACCCGGAGGAAGAGAAAGCAAATGCGATTCCCTGAGTAGCGGCGAGCGAAACGGGAACAGCCCAAACCAAGAGGCTTGCCTCTTGGGGTTGTAGGACACTCTATACGGAGTTACAAAGGAACGATATAAGCGAAGAGGTCTGGAAAGGCCCGCCAAAGAAGGTAACAGCCCTGTAACTGAAATGTTGTTCTCTCCAGAGTGGATCCTGAGTACGGCGGAACACGTGAAATTCCGTCGGAATCCGGGAGGACCATCTCCCAAGGCTAAATACTCCCTAGTGACCGATAGTGAACCAGTACCGTGAGGGAAAGGTGAAAAGCACCCCGGAAGGGGAGTGAAATAGATCCTGAAACCGTGTGCCTACAAGTAGTCAGAGCCCGTTAACGGGTGATGGCGTGCCTTTTGTAGAATGAACCGGCGAGTTACGATCCCGTGCAAGGTTAAGCAGAAGATGCGGAGCCGCAGCGAAAGCGAGTCTGAATAGGGCGCATGAGTACGTGGTCGTAGACCCGAAACCAGGTGATCTACCCATGTCCAGGGTGAAGTTCAGGTAACACTGAATGGAGGCCCGAACCCACGCACGTTGAAAAGTGCGGGGATGAGGTGTGGGTAGGGGTGAAATGCCAATCGAACCTGGAGATAGCTGGTTCTCTCCGAAATAGCTTTAGGGCTAGCCTCAAGGTAAGAGTCTCGGAGGTAGAGCACTGATTGGACTAGGGGCCCCTACCGGGTTACCGAATTCAGTCAAACTCCGAATGCCGATGACTTATCCTTGGGAGTCAGACTGCGAGTGATAAGATCCGTAGTCGAAAGGGAAACAGCCCAGACCGCCAGCTAAGGTCCCAAAGTATACGTTAAGTGGAAAAGGATGTGGAGTTGCTTAGACAACCAGGATGTTGGCTTAGAAGCAGCCACCATTTAAAGAGTGCGTAATAGCTCACTGGTCGAGTGACTCTGCGCCGAAAATGTACCGGGGCTAAACGTATCACCGAAGCTGCGGACTGTTCTTACGAACAGTGGTAGGAGAGCGTTCTAAGTGCAGTGAAGTCAGACCGGAAGGACTGGTGGAGCGCTTAGAAGTGAGAATGCCGGTATGAGTAGCGAAAGACGGGTGAGAATCCCGTCCACCGAATGCCTAAGGTTTCCTGAGGAAGGCTCGTCCGCTCAGGGTTAGTCGGGACCTAAGCCGAGGCCGAAAGGCGTAGGCGATGGACAACAGGTTGATATTCCTGTACCACCTCCTCACCATTTGAGCAATGGGGGGACGCAGGAGGATAGGGTAAGCGCGGTATTGGATATCCGCGTCCAAGCAGTTAGGCTGGGAAATAGGCAAATCCGTTTCCCGTGAAGGCTGAGCTGTGATGGCGAGCGAAATTTAGTAGCGAAGTTCCTGATTCCACACTGCCAAGAAAAGCCTCTAGCGAGGTGAGAGGTGCCCGTACCGCAAACCGACACAGGTAGGCGAGGAGAGAATCCTAAGGTGATCGAGAGAACTCTCGTTAAGGAACTCGGCAAAATGACCCCGTAACTTCGGGAGAAGGGGTGCTTCTTAGGGTGTTAAAGCCCCGAGAAGCCGCAGTGAATAGGCCCAGGCGACTGTTTAGCAAAAACACAGGTCTCTGCGAAGCCGTAAGGCGAAGTATAGGGGCTGACGCCTGCCCGGTGCTGGAAGGTTAAGAGGAGCGCTTAGCGTAAGCGAAGGTGCGAATTGAAGCCCCAGTAAACGGCGGCCGTAACTATAACGGTCCTAAGGTAGCGAAATTCCTTGTCGGGTAAGTTCCGACCCGCACGAAAGGCGCAACGATCTGGGCACTGTCTCAACGAGAGACTCGGTGAAATTATAGTACCTGTGAAGATGCAGGTTACCCGCGACAGGACGGAAAGACCCCGTGGAGCTTTACTGTAGCCTGATATTGAATGTTGGTACAGCTTGTACAGGATAGGTAGGAGCCTTGGAAACCGGAGCGCTAGCTTCGGTGGAGGCATCGGTGGGATACTACCCTGGCTGTATTGACCTTCTAACCCGCTGCCTTTATCGGGCAGGGAGACAGTGTCAGGTGGGCAGTTTGACTGGGGCGGTCGCCTCCTAAAATGTAACGGAGGCGCCCAAAGGTTCCCTCAGAATGGTTGGAAATCATTCGCAGAGTGTAAAGGCACAAGGGAGCTTGACTGCGAGACCTACAAGTCGAGCAGGGACGAAAGTCGGGCTTAGTGATCCGGTGGTTCCGCATGGAAGGGCCATCGCTCAACGGATAAAAGCTACCCCGGGGATAACAGGCTTATCTCCCCCAAGAGTCCACATCGACGGGGAGGTTTGGCACCTCGATGTCGGCTCATCGCATCCTGGGGCTGTAGTCGGTCCCAAGGGTTGGGCTGTTCGCCCATTAAAGCGGTACGCGAGCTGGGTTCAGAACGTCGTGAGACAGTTCGGTCCCTATCCGTCGCGGGCGCAGGAAATTTGAGAGGAGCTGTCCTTAGTACGAGAGGACCGGGATGGACGCACCGCTGGTGTACCAGTTGTTCTGCCAAGGGCATCGCTGGGTAGCTATGTGCGGACGGGATAAGTGCTGAAAGCATCTAAGCATGAAGCCCCCCTCAAGATGAGATTTCCCATTCCGCAAGGAAGTAAGATCCCTGAAAGATGATCAGGTTGATAGGTCTGAGGTGGAAGCGTGGTGACACGTGGAGCTGACAGATACTAATAGATCGAGGACTTAACCTATATTCTAATGTGAAAAATGAACATTGTTATCTAGTTTTGAGAGAACATTTTTTGAAATATCTCTTGATTTATTTGCAATACATAGTATAATATCTTTTGTCACTAAATTGTCTGGTGATGATGGCGAAGAGGTCACACCCGTTCCCATACCGAACACGGAAGTTAAGCTCTTCAGCGCCGATGGTAGTTGGGGGTTTCCCCCTGTGAGAGTAGGACATCGCCAGGCTTTCTTCATTCCGCAGTAGCTCAGTGGTAGAGCTATCGGCTGTTAACCGATCGGTCGTAGGTTCGAATCCTACCTGCGGAGCCAATTTGGAGAGCTGTCCGAGTGGCCGAAGGAGCACGATTGGAAATCGTGTAGGCGGTAACCCCGTCTCAAGGGTTCGAATCCCTTGCTCTCCGCCACAAGATACATATAATAGAGGGCCCGTTGGTCAAGCGGTTAAGACACCGCCCTTTCACGGCGGTAACACGGGTTCGAATCCCGTACGGGTCACCATTTTTATAGAAATACATACCAGCATTTTATTCGGAGGATTAGCTCAGCTGGGAGAGCATCTGCCTTACAAGCAGAGGGTCGGCGGTTCGAGCCCGTCATCCTCCACCATATCTTTTATATCGTCGCGGGGTGGAGCAGTTCGGTAGCTCGTCGGGCTCATAACCCGAAGGTCGCAGGTTCAAATCCTGCCCCCGCAACCAAATTTCTCTTTATTGGTCCGGTAGTTCAGTTGGTTAGAATGCCTGCCTGTCACGCAGGAGGTCGCGGGTTCGAGTCCCGTCCGGACCGCCATTTTTCAAAAAGAATATTTGGCTCGGTAGCTCAGTTGGTAGAGCAACGGACTGAAAATCCGTGTGTCGGCGGTTCGATTCCGTCCCGAGCCACCACTATTTGCCGGTGTAGCTCAATTGGTAGAGCAACTGACTTGTAATCAGTAGGTTGGGGGTTCAAGTCCTCTTGCCGGCACTGTTTTTCAAATGTGGAGGGGTAGCGAAGTGGCTAAACGCGGCGGACTGTAAATCCGCTCCCTCCGGGTTCGGCGGTTCGAATCCGCCCCCCTCCACCATTTTTATTTTCATAGGGGCATAGTTTAACGGTAGAACAGAGGTCTCCAAAACCTCCGGTGTGGGTTCGATTCCTACTGCCCCTGCCAATTATATGATTCATAACATCTATGGCGGTTGTGGCGAAGTGGTTAACGCACCAGATTGTGGCTCTGGCACTCGTGGGTTCGATTCCCATCAATCGCCCCATTTTATTATTGGGCTATAGCCAAGCGGTAAGGCAACGGACTTTGACTCCGTCATGCGTTGGTTCGAATCCAGCTAGCCCAGTTGATATGCGGAAGTAGTTCAGTGGTAGAACACCACCTTGCCAAGGTGGGGGTCGCGGGTTCGAATCCCGTCTTCCGCTCCAATTATGGCGGCATAGCCAAGTGGTAAGGCAGAGGTCTGCAAAACCTTTATCCCCGGTTCAAATCCGGGTGTCGCCTTTTTTGAAAAGACTGCCGGGGTGGTGGAATTGGCAGACACACAGGACTTAAAATCCTGCGGTAGGTGACTACCGTGCCGGTTCAAGTCCGGCCCTCGGCACCATTTTTTATTTATTATAAGTTGCGCTCTTTAATGATCATGCCGGTGTGGCGGAATTGGCAGACGCGCACGACTCAAAATCGTGTTCCTCACGGAGTGCCGGTTCGACCCCGGCCACCGGTATCTATTAAAAGTTTCATGATTGGTTTTTACCGTGAACCTAACGTTTCACCCTCGTGGTGAAACGTTTTTTTGTGGTTTAAATGAGTTATTTAGATAAAAATAGAAACCTATTAGAAAATAATGAGCATGTACTTCTTTTAGCAGAATAATCTTTAGATGATTTGCAACATTTGATAAGATACATTTAACCATGTAAGGAAACAAAATGGGGCAGCACATTCACATAAAACAGTGTACTACCTTTGTGTAACTAAATGAATATTCGTGGGTACATACACATCTTTAGTTGACATCATCATTGTGACCCAGTTTGAGGGGAGAATTTATGAAAAAACAAAATGATCATGAGGAGTTATTGACAGGTGGAAATGTCTCGAACGTATATCGTTCGGGAGATACGGTTCGCAGAGAGGTAAAGTCAGACAATATGAATATACAAAAGCTGCTAAAGCATTTAGAAAAAAAGAATTTCTCCTATGCTCCAACATTTTTAGGGGTTGATGAAAAAGGTAGAGAGATCTTGTCCTTCATTGAAGGTGTGGCCGGTCATGATCCCTTAAAAGAATACATGTGCTCTCACAATGCTTTAAAAGAAATAGCGAAAATGCTTAGACTGTACCATGATGCTGTTTGTGATTTTCCCATTTCAGACGATTGGGAACGAATGGACAATACGCCTAATAACATAGAGGTTGTGTGCCATAATGATTTTGCGATGTACAACATCATTTTCAACAATAAAAAGCCAGTGGGAATCATTGATTTTGATGTAGCTGCTCCTGGCCCAAGGCTTTGGGATATTGCATATACCCTTTATACATGTGTGCCCCTCAGTAGACTTTTTCGTACTGAAACAGGGGAGGTCGTAAATTATCATTCATTAGAACATGCAGGCCATATAAAGTATAGAGTCAAACTGTTTTTTGAAGCTTATGGTGAGGACATAGCAGAAGATTATGTGGATATGGTGCTGCTGCGTTTAGAAGGTTTATGTCAATACATGAAGCGAAAAGCGAGTGAAGGGGATAGAGCTTTTCAAAAAATGATTCATGAGGGGCACTTTGAACATTATCAAAAAGACATACAATTCATTCATGAGCACAGAAAAGAATGGGTTTGAGGATGCCAAGGGTTTTATAAAAGAAAAAGGACAACTCATCTTTTTACTAGTTTCATGTGGATGTTACAATTGGTTATAATAGTTCAATAGAATGAATGTAAAGAGGCGGAGTTGTTATCTTGCAAACGAAGACGATATTACAGACTATTATTGAAGATGAGCGATCACATGATTATCCGCTTTTTAGACAGTACTGTGTCAGGAAAGAACAGGGTCTGCGTAAAGATGCGTTAAAGGTTCTTCAGTCTTTTGTTGAAGAGATGAATAAGAACGAATTTACAGCACGGCGTTCATTTGTTGCTTGGCTGTTTGATTACATTGAACGTTTTGAGGATGGTCATCATTTGCTTGTGTATCCATTGGTAAATGGGGTGATCCACCCTGTTCTTCAAGAGTGGGAAAATATTGATCCAATGGATGCCAGACCGTATCGATGGCAAGGCTTGTTTGTGCATCAGGGGGAAGGGCTGCCCTATTTATTGAAGGCACTAGAGCTGGGAGGCAGCAAAGAGCAGCGAGTGATTGTTCAAATTTGCGAAACATATTTCTCGGCTTTGTGGTATTCGTTTCATCATATACATGAAGATCTTTATTTAAGCACCTATGAGAAAGATCATGAGCGAATTCAAGGGATTCAAGATGTCATGAAACTGATCGAAGATAAAAAGGTTCAAACCAATGTTGAAAAACTAGCAGTCTACTATAACCAGCTTTTATCGGACTGGAAGGAATTTCAGCAGACGGAGACAAATGGCTTTGTAAAATGGTGTGCGGATCGTAAGAAGCCCTATGAGTGGGTACAGACATTTTACTATCACCAATAGTTGTTTTTCATAAGAAAAAGGCAGGGATCAACCCTGCCTTTTTTATTTATGCCATATTCGCTCTATTTCTACATGGTCTGCTTTAAAATATTTCAGGATGTAGACATCTGGATTGCTTAGTTGTTCCCACTCTTTGAATCCAATTGCGGGATCGGCGTGTTTTAGAAGCAGGCTCATAATATTGCCATGAGTGGCGAATAAAGTATGATCTCTTCCTAATTTTATTTGTTCATAGAGTACCTCTACAATACGATTCATCGCTTCTTGGCTCGATTCTCCGCCTTCACAGGTCATATGCAAGTCCGAAAAACTGAGCTTTAGTTTTTCATACCAATCTTCCATTGGTTGACTGCTTAACCTACGTTCAGAGAGACGCTTATCAATTTGTACCTTGATCTGTTTGGCATGAGCAAGGGGCTCAGCGGTTTGGATCGCTCGTTTATAAGGACTTGAGATGATCTGATTGAGCTGAATGCCGGAAAAAAACTGTGCGAGTTCATGCGATTGTGTGATGCCTTGAGGCGTTAAAGACGCATCCTCGGATTGTCCATCTGCTTGACAGTGTCTGACGAAATAATATGTCTTCATAGGGGGGACACCTTCCTCTAAGTATAAAAAAATCATCCAATATTGGATGAGGGTTCACGAAAGTTTAGGTTCTATTTGTTCGTGTCTGCTTCTTTGTATGGATCTATGAGTTTGGAGGTTAGGTCTAAGTTGAACAAAAAATCATCTATGGTGTCTGTGCCAAAGGGAAGGGTGGAAAAATTAATTGGGATGCTGTCTTCTTGCGTTTCTGAAGTAATCGGCTGTTTGTGCTGCTTTTTTCTCCAGTTCTTAAACAAGCGCATGTGAGGCCCCCTTTTCTATAAAAAGATGGATTTATACATAATATACGGGGAGAGTTGTCCGAGCGTCAATTGTTTTCTTCAAAAGGATTTATTACATTTGTACGGAAAGAGCCACAGCTAAGTGCGGATCTTTCCGTGTTTTGACATGGCACGGTGTATGGCTTGTTGTACCTTTCGTTCGCATCTGATGTTGTATGGCTTCTTATGGAGTTTACTCGTCTTAAATTGACCAATTACACGGCGGACTCCTTGATCATAAATGATCAGCTCTCTGCTCGTTTGATCACTTAATAACGCTTGAAACCAGCTGTATTTTTTTAGCTGTGCTGCATTCCGTGATATATCATCTTCATCTACCTGTAAAAAAGGGATATACAGAGCAAGATTGAAGATGTCTAAAATGAATCCCATATCACTGGCCCCCTTCATATCGTTTATTACGTTTAGAAAGGGGAATGGTTCCTTTCAATTGGTTTTAAAAACAATCCCAGTGCATGAACCATTCTTTATTGTCTTTGTCGTAATAGAAATACATCGTGCCGTTATCACCAATCATGAAACGGGGTTTTTCCTCTGAGGCGATTTGCAGCATGAATTCTCCTGACATCTGGTGGGGAGGAGATTGGATGTAAGCTCCGTATCCACCGATTTTTGTGAACGAGTAGTTTGAGTAATGCTCGAAGAAATGATCTGTCGCTTCTTCACTTTCATTGACCTCTGATAAGTCAACGTATGACCAAGCTTCCTCCCAGCATGGATAATCCGGTTGCTCCCCTTCGAGCCACTCTATCTGAAAAGGTTTCATTCCTTTCACGTCTTCAGGGGTCTCAGCGATTTCTAATCCTTCCATTGATGAATATTCAATGAGTTTCCAGCCCTCACCGTTTTTGGCGATATCGATCGGAAGGGTTTTCTTGTTGATGAAAATTTGAATCATCTTACATTCATCAAAGCCGTTCATTCCCCCTGGTACTTCGGGTAAATACATTTGTAAAATGGGAATCATAGCTCCATCTTGATCTGCCGGCCACCCTTTATCACGTTGGATGAAAAAATGACCAGCAAACCAGCTGTACTTAGAAGGATCAGGGCGAAACCCGCCTATTTTGGCTACAATAGGTGTTTTTCCTAGTTGATTTAATTCGTCAAAAGCTTTGATCTTCATTTATCCATCCCCCATTCTTTAGCCAGCAATGTGTGCATCTTGAAACGTTCCATTCATATTGCCAGAGACAATGATGACATGTCCCCAAAATAAATCTCCGTCATGATAGTAGGCTTCGAATTCTCCATTTGGATAAGCATGGAGGCTTTCAAGTGAGATGCGGCTGATAAATTGATCCGGTGTGATCTCTTTTGAATTTTCAGCGGAGTCGTCTTGTTCCTGCCAATCTTTTGCTAGTTCAATCAGCTGATTTGCTGCATATGACTTCATGGAGGCATCCCATGTCATCTGCTCTTCTACGAGTTGTCTAGCCGTTTTCAGAGAGTCATTCATTTCTTCCTCTTCTTCAAGATTGAAGTAAAGAAGGCACTCCTCATTGCCCCACTGGATGGTTGTTTCAAATAAGTCTAGTCCTTTCACTAATTCAAAGGTACCCAGCTTGTCATCGTGGTAAAAGATAGGTTGTTGAGCTTCTTCTAATATTTCTTGAAGTTCCTTATCTTCAGTATCTGTATCAACAAGTGAAACGAGCATAAATTCACCTTCACCTTTACGTACTTGAAGTGTGACGATAGATTCTTTATGTAATTGTGCTTGTTTTTCTCGTAATCCCTTTTCATCTGTTAACCAGCACAGTCTCACTTTTTTGGTTATGATGCGGTCTTTTTCCTTCCATGCAATGAGTGGGATTGAAGCAGTCCAAAGAGTTTCTTTTCCTGCTTTTCCTGCGCCGACTCCAGAAGGTCCTGTAACAGCCATGATGTCTATCACTTCTTCTGAGAATCTTTGTTCAAATATGTTGATTTGTTTGTTTGATTTCATAGGATGTCCCCCAGCTTGATTTATTTGATGGAGCTATACCTTTATCACACCGTACATTGGCAGAGGAAATCAAGCTTTTTTTGTTTAAAACTGTTTTTTAGGTTTGTGGCAACAGAGAGGATACATGGATTGCTGGAGGTTGAGTCACAATAAAAAAGCAAATCGGTTCGGATTTTGTATAAATTTGGCTAAGTGAGTCGAAAAGCCTAGGTGATTCTTCCTTTTCTTTATAATTACTTTGACACGATTAGATGAAAAAAGTAAAGTAGTACTGAGTGATTTACAAAACCTTCATCATTCTCTGAAACATGAAGTGGCAGTAAATTTAATGTAAATGGATATTTTTCCTTTTATTTACTCGTATTTTTTTTGAAACTTATGATGCTTCTTATTCGTTATATTAAAGGAGCACATGTAACCTGCGGAGAAAAGAGCATCGGAATGCTTGGTGCAGAAGATTTACATTTGCAAAATCAATGTAAATTTTTTATGATTTCATTTATATCAGATCGAAAATAAGAAAGAAGAGGTTTTATGAAAAAAATATTTGCGAACAAATATAGCTTTTTTGTTTTGGCTGTCCTTTTATTTTGGGCAAAATCGTACACAGCCTACAAAATGGACTTTAATTTAGGAGTGAAGGGATCTTTTCAAGAGGGTCTTCTCTTATTAAATCCATTCAGTTCAGCCATCGTGTTTTTAGGACTTGCTCTCTTTTTGAAGGGGCGTAAATCGGCCATTGCTTTAATTGTCATTGATTTTATTATGACCGCACTTTTATATGCGAATGTAGCGTACTATCGTTTCTTTGATGATTTTTTAACATTCCCGACAATGAAACAAGCCGGTAATCTTGGGGGAGGTATGACTGGCGGTGTATTAGCAAGTATTAAGCCGCATGACCTTTTGTACTTCTTAGATATCATCATTTTAATTGCCATTGTCATTTGGAGACCAGAAGTGAAGAAGTTCCAAATGAAAAAAACTTTCGCACTGCTGATTGTGGCTGCAGGTGTTGGACTGTTCTTCGTTAACCTACACTTAGCTGAAAAAGATCGTCCAGAATTATTGACGAGAACATTTGATCATAAGTATATTGTGAAATATTTAGGTGTTTATAACTATGCGATTTATGACGGCGTGCAAACCGCACAAAATGCAACGCAGGTAGCAAATGCGAGCAGTGATGATTTAACGGATGTCGTGAACTATACGACTTCTCACTATGCGAAACCAAATGCAGAATACTTTGGTCAAGCTAAAGGGAAAAACATCATCAAAATCCATTTAGAAAGCTTCCAGTCATTTTTAATTGACTACAAGTTAAATGGAGAAGAAGTGACGCCGTTTTTAAACAAACTAGCTCATGGAAAAGAAGATTTTACGTATTTTGATAACTTCTTCCACCAGACTGGTCAAGGGAAGACTTCTGATGCTGAGCTGATGATGGATAATAGTATGTTTGGCTTACCAGAGGGTGCAGCGTTTGTGACAAAAGGCGAAAATACTTTCCAATCACTTCCTGCCATCTTAGATCAAAAAGCAGGCTATACGAGTGCAGTGCTTCACGGGGATTATAAATCTTTCTGGAACCGTGACACGATTTATAAACATATGGGAATTGATCAATTCTTCGATGCATCTTATTACAACATGGATGAAGAAAACCTTGTAAACATGGGTCTGAAGGATAAACCATTCTTTAAAGAATCAATCCCAATGTTAGAATCAATGAAAAAGCCATTTTATGCACACTTAATGACATTGACCAACCATTATCCATTTAATTTAGATGAGAAAGATGCGACAATCGCTAAGGCAACAACTGGCGATAAAACAGTGGATAATTATTTCCAAACAGCGAGATACTTGGATGAGTCATTAGAACAATTCTTTAAGGACTTGAAAAAATCGGGTCTGTATAAAGACTCAGTGATTCTATTATATGGTGACCATAATGGAATTTCTGAGAACCATAACCGTGCAATGAGTGAGATTCAAGGGAAAGAAATTACGCCATATCAAAATGCACAAAATCAGCGTGTACCGCTCATGATTCGTATCCCTGGGAAACAAGGCGGCGTGAATCATACGTATGGCGGTGAAGTAGACGTGATGCCAACGCTTCTTCACTTACAAGGTATTGATTCAAATGAGTACGTGAATTTTGGAACAGATTTATTCTCTAAGAAGCATGATCAAACTGTTGCATTCCGTAACGGAAACTATGTGACACCAAAATATACCCTTGTAGATAATACGGTCTACGATACAAAAACGGGTAAAGTGGTGAAACAAAACAAAAAGACAGAAGCGATTAAAGCCCGTGTTGATAATCAGTTAAGCCTTTCAGATAAAGTGCTGTACAGGGATCTTCTTCGATTCCATAAGCTATCTGATTTTAAACCAGTGAATCCATCTGATTATTTCTATGGTAAAACAAACAAAGAGACAGAAGCGGATTCTTCTGCTAACTAACTGAGTTTTGGGCAAGCACAGAAAGGTGCTTGCCTTTTTCTCTCTTACAGCTTGATTTGTTGGCAAAATATGTTTATATTTAGGGGGAAACAAGCGTGGCGTCAGCGATCAGCTGGCGATAACTCATTTTGTCCTAGGGGATTTCAGGAGGAGCTTATGACAACAAATACAAAAACACAAAAAAAGAAATCAGAATTATGGGGCTGGATTAAAGCCATCTTAATCGCATTTATTGCTGTTTTTATCATTCGTAACTTTTTATTCGCACCGTATATTGTAAAGGGGACTTCTATGGAACCGACACTGCATGATACAGAGCGGGTATTTGTGAATAAAACAGTCGATTACTTCGGCGATTATAAACGCGGACAAATCATTGTTCTTGATGGGGAAGAGCGCAGTACTCACTATGTGAAACGATTGATTGGTTTACCTGGTGATAAAATCGAAATGAAAAATGATCAGCTATATGTAAACGGTCAAAAAGTGGCAGAGCCTTATTTAGCATCAAACAAAAAGAAAGCTGCCGCAGATGGCACCTTGCTGACACCTGATTTTGGTCCTCTTACAGTCCCTAAAGGAAAGTACTTTGTCATGGGTGACAACCGCCAAAACTCAATGGACAGCCGCAACGGTTTAGGTCTTTTTACAAAGAGTGACATTCAAGGGACAACATCATTCGTGTTTTATCCCTTCCAAGATATTCGATTAATCAATCACTAATCAATAAGAAAAAGCACACAGGTGTGTGCTTTTTTTGTTTGGTTAAGACTGGCTTTTTGAAATCGCCTGTTCTAGATCTGCCAGAATATCTTCAATCGCTTCTGTTCCAACAGATAAACGAATAAGTTCTGGTGTCACCCCTGTGGCTTTTTGCTCTGCTTCACTTAATTGCTGATGCGTTGTGCTGGCAGGGTGGATGATGAGTGACTTAGAGTCGCCTACGTTTGCAAGATGTGAGAAAAGCTGAACCGAATCAATGAGTTTTTTTCCTGCGTCTTTGCCACCTTTAATGCCGAATGTGAGGATGGCGCCTTGTCCTTTTGGTAAATAAGTTTGAGCCAGTTCGAAGGATTCATGACCTTCAAGACCTGGATAGCTGACCCATTCTACAAGAGGATGATCTTGTAAAAATTGTGCTGTCTTCAATGCATTTTCACTGTGGCGTTCAAGGCGAAGATGCAATGTTTCTAAGCCTTGCAAGAGTAAAAATGAGTTGAATGGTGATAAAGCCGCCCCTAGATCACGTAAGAGCTGTACACGTGCCTTTGTGATATAAGCTGCTTCGCCAATCGCTTCTGTATACGTCAGACCATGATAGCTAGGGTCTGGTTCCGTCAGGCCTTTGAACTTATCACTATCACTCCAAGGAAACTTGCCGCTGTCGACGATGACTCCGCCAATGGATGTGCCATGGCCGCCGATGAATTTCGTCGCTGAATGGACAACAATGTCTGCGCCAAATTCAATCGGTCTTAACAAATAAGGGCTTGCAAGTGTGTTATCCACAATTAGAGGAATGTGGTGCTTGTGTGCAATGGCTGATACGGCTTCAATATGTAAAATGTCGCCTTTTGGATTTCCGATGCTCTCTGCATACACTGCTTTTGTTTTATCTGTAATGGCTGCTTCAAGTTCTTCAAGGTTTGAGGAATCCACAAACTTTACTGTTATTCCAAGCTTTTTCAAGGTATGAGCAAATAAATTATATGTGCCGCCATACAGACTGCTGGAGGATACGATTTCGTCACCAGCTCCTGCAATGTTTAAAATGGAGTAAGTGGTCGCTGCTTGTCCTGAGGAGACAGCAAGTGCACCAATTCCACCTTCAAGCTCAGCGATCCGTTTTTCAAACACATCATTTGTCGGGTTCATAATACGTGAATAAATATTACCGGGTTCCTGAAGTCCGAATAAATTCGCCGCATGCTCACTATCTCTAAAACCGAAAGAGCTTGTTTGGTAAATAGGTACAGCTCTTGAATAGGTGGCTGAATCCAGTTCTTGACCTGCGTGTATTGCTTTTGTTTCTAAACGAAATTGAAGTTCTTCTGACATGTGTGTATCCTCCTTTTGTTAGATAAAACCAACTACTTTAATAAGAAATATTTAATAAGACTATAAATCTTGTTTACTGCCCGGTCAATCATTTTTTAGATAAATCTGAAAAAACAATAAATATAGTTGACATGTCGGAATAGTATGTATTAACATAAGCATACTGAAAATACCAACAAGAATCGCTGATCGGTCAACCGAAGGCTCGTTCACTCAAGCATGAGTGAAGGGCCTTTTTTTATTTTAATCAGGAGGGAAGTTGAAGATGGAGAAAAAGAAAAAACGAAAAAAATACAGAAAACATTTGGATATCACATTAGACATTTTGATTGAGCGAAACAAATATGAGATTTACAGCAATCAAGAACGAATAGAAGCCATTTACGATCGTATTGATGAAAAGCATACAAGGTCGAAATAACTATTTTATAAAATATAGTTGATTTATAGGAATAATATGATTTAGGATGGTGCTAACAACTCAATATGAATAGCTGATCGGACAACACGAAGGCTCTTATCTCTATTTTTGGGATAAGGGCCTTTCTGTGTATCTATCTGATGACAAGAGGAGTGAACTTGCATTGACTATTTCCGTTGATATTGTGGATAAGTCTTTTTGGAAAGACAAACAAACCATTCAAGTGCTTGAAAACGTAAGGTTCACCATCGTTCCTGGTGAATTCGTGACGGTGATTGGTCCGAGCGGTTGCGGGAAAAGTACATTGCTGAAGATGATTGGAGGCCTTGATACAGATTATGATGGGGAGATCGTGATAGGAGAAAGGCGTGTGGTAGAACCAGGAATGAAACAGGGCTTTATCTTTCAAGAGCATCGCTTGTTTCCATGGCTGACGGTCGAAGAAAATATCGCTGCCAATTTCAATTTAAAACAGGCGGCTGTTCGCCGCAAAGTGGATGAATTAATTGAAATTGTTCGGTTAAAAGGTTTTGAACACGCCTATCCACATGAGCTTTCAGGCGGGATGTCACAACGTGTTGCTATTGCAAGAGCACTCCTGCGTGATCCGGAGATTTTATTGCTTGATGAACCTTTTGGTGCGCTAGATGCATTTACACGGAAACACTTACAGGATGTGCTGCTGGATATTTGGCAGGAGAAAAGAACAACGATGGTGCTTGTCACTCATGATATTGACGAATCCATTTATTTAGCCAATGAAATTGTGCTGTTACAAGCAAGACCCGGCCGAATTCATAAAATCCTTCCCGTGAACTTACCATTCCCGAGGAATAGAACGTCAACAGCTTTTCAGAGCTTAAGACAAAAGGTGCTTTCAGAATTTGAGAAAACAGATGAGCTGTTACTGACGAATGGCTCAGGAATTTAAGGAGGTCAAATCGAATGAAAAGGCAAAAAAGGATCGTTCTCTTTCTGGGTATCCTCCTTGTATTAGCTGGGTGTGGTCAAGCAGCGAATGGATCAGAAGACAAGCCGAAAGAGGTTCGGATTGGGATTCAGCAAAGTCTAAGCCCACTTCTTTTAGCAAAGGAAAAAGGGTGGTTTGAGCAATCATTTGAAAAAGAAGGTATGAAAGTCAAGTGGGTGGAGTTCCAAAGTGGTCCTCCCCAATTCGAAGGGCTCGCCGCCAATCAATTAGATTTTTCACAGGTTGGTAATTCACCTGTTATAGCTGGTCAGGCAGCAGGTATTGATTTTAAGGAAATTGGTTTATCTCAGGATGGGTTAAAGGCGAATGGGATTTTAGTGAATAAGAACAGTGAGATTCAAAAAGTAGAAGATTTAAAAGGGAAAAAAATCGCCGTTGCCAAAGGAAGCAGTGGTTTTGACTTTTTATACAAAGTATTAGATCAGGCAGGTTTATCTGCAAAGGATGTCCAGATCATTCAGCTTCAGCCGGATGAGGCAATATCTGCGTTTGAAAATGGGTCAGTTGATGCTTGGTCGATCTGGGAGCCGTTCTTATCACTTGAAACGATAGAAAAGGGAGCAAAGCTACTGGTTAATGGAGAAGCGACCGATTTATATTCACCTGGATTCACACTTGTCAGAACCAAGTTTGCCGATGAACACCCTGAACTAGTGGTGCAATTTTTAAAAGTATATGACAAAGCGGTGAAATGGCAGAAAGATCATCAACAGGAAGCCATTACACTTTATGCTCGTTTGAAACAATTAGATCAGAAGGTGGTGACACAAGTATTAAACAATACAGAGCCGCTCAATGAGCCCATTTCTAAGAAAATCATAAACGCCCAGCAGCATACAGCTGATTTTCAATATCAAACAAAGGCGATTCAGCGGAAGATTGATGTCAATCAGGTGGTAGATAATTCGTTTATTGAAAAAATGCTGAAAGAGGAGAAGAGTTGATGAAAGCTGCATCTAACCCAGCCCTTGTGACTAAAACCGAGCGAATGAAGAAAAAAAGGAGAAAAGCTTCATCCTTCATCATGTTAAAAGGACTTGTATTACCTGCTTTACTCATTGCGATTTGGCAGGGAGCTGCTGCTTCCCAAATCGTTTCTTCTACTGTACTACCTGCACCCACTGTCATTGCGGAATCTTTTCGTGAGTTGATTCGTTCCGGTGAGCTGTTTGGCCATCTTTACATCAGTCTCTACAGAGCAATATGCGGGTTTTTACTTGGGGGAGGTTTAGGACTTGTGATGGGTCTGTGTGTCGGTTTTTCTAGGAAAACCGAGCAGTATGTAGATCCGACCTTGCAAATGCTGAGAACAGTTCCTCATTTAGCGGTGACTCCTTTATTTATTCTTTGGTTTGGTTTTGATGAATCAGCGAAAATTTTATTGATTGCACTTGGGGCTTTTTTTCCGATCTATATCAATACCTTTCTAGGAATTCGCAGTGTAGATAACAAGCTGTTCGATGTGGCTCGCGCTTTAGAGTTTAATCTGTATCAAAATATCACAAAGCTCATTTTACCTGCTGCCCTTCCTCATATTCTTCTGGGCGTGAGGCTTTCATTAGGCATTGCCTGGCTTGGTTTAGTGGTGGCTGAATTGATGGGGTCGAGTAGTGGAGTCGGCTACATGATTATGGATGCAAGACAATTCTCGCAAACGGATAAAGTGTTTGTAGGGATTATCATCTTTGCGGTAGTTGGTAAGATGACTGATTCATTTGTACGGCTGTTAGAAAAGCGACTACTCAAATGGCGCACAAGTTATCAAGGTGAAAAATAATAGGAGGCGATATGATGAATATTCTATGGTTTATTCCAACGCATGGGGATGGGCGTTATTTAGGATCATCGAAAGGGGCAAGACAGGCAGACTATCCGTATTTTAAACAAATTGCTCAAGCTGCCGATCAGCTTGGGTACACAGGGGTCTTGCTGCCTACAGGTAGATCTTGTGAAGATCCATGGCTGACAGCGGCCGCTTTAGCTGCAGAAACAACCCATTTAAAGTTTCTTGTGGCTCTTCGGCCAGGGTTGATGCAGCCGTCTGTTGCTGCTAGAATGACCTCCACATTTGATCGGCTTTCAGGCGGGAGACTGCTGATCAATGTTGTAGCGGGAGGAAGTAAAGAAGAACTTGAAGGAGACGGGCTATTCATTTCTCATGATGAACGCTATGAGGCAACAGAAGAATTTTTGACCATCTGGAAGCGGTTATTGAAAGGAGAGAATGTTCAGTTTCAAGGGAAGCATCTGCAAGCACAAAATGGACGTCTGCTATTTCCACCAGCTCAAACACCACATCCACCCGTTTTTTTTGGAGGATCATCAGAAGCAGGCATTCAAGCCGCTGCAAAACATACAGATGTTTATTTAACTTGGGGCGAGCCGCCTGCACAAGTAAAAGAGAAAATCGTACAAGTGAAAAAGCAGGCTGAAAAGGAAGGAAGAACGGTGAGGTTTGGTATTCGACTTCATGTGATCGTGAGAGAAACGGAAGATGAAGCTTGGCAGGCAGCGGAACATCTGATTCGTCATTTAGATCAAGAGACTATTGATGAGGCGCAAAAGACTTTACAAGGGATGGACTCAGTAGGGCAAAAACGAATGGTTGAATTACATCAAGGGAATAAAGAGAAGCTTGAAATTAGCCCTAATCTTTGGGCAGGCATTGGCTTAGTTAGAGGTGGGGCAGGGACAGCGCTCGTCGGGGACCCGCATACAGTAGCAGAACGTATAATAGAATATCAATCTCTAGGTATTGATACATTTATCTTTTCTGGTTATCCGCACTTAGAAGAATCTTATTATTTAGCAGAACTTGTTTTCCCGCTTCTCCCATTTAAAAGAAATGGTGATGCAGGACCACACGTTCCTGCTGGTGAAATTATTGGGAACAATTACTTTCCTGATACAGCCTCTGCTGCAAGTTCCTCATAAATGAAAGCAAAGCAGTCATACTTGTCGGACTGCTTTGCTTTTTTTATAGAAAGAGAAGCAAGTAAAATGATATGTGCTGTGGAAGAAGGCAAGGGCTTTTTTCCCAACAGGTTTTCTTGTATATACATATTTTAAGAGACAAGAGAAGAAGGAAAATATGCTCACTCTTTTGTCGGAATTATCAGTTAATATGTCGTATTTGATGTGTTAACGACATATAATTAGGACTTTTATATCTGATATATCGGGGGAATTCTTTCTATCTCAAAAAAATGAAAGATTAAATAGAAGAGATGATGAAAATGAACTATTTGAAAAAAGGCAGAAAAAAGATGGATTTATTGCCAATATATGGGTTTGATGGTTCTTATGTTGTAGTTAAAAATAGTAAAAAAGGGAGAATTTATACAGTTGAACATGAATAATTGAATAAAAAGTCACATTTTACACGAAAATATGTTCGGTCAAAAATGGGATCTTCTGTTGATGTTTGGAGTGTGACGCCTATGATACGATCATCATAAGCTGGGAGGTGAAAAGTATGACTTATGCAGCGCCGCAAGTTGACTATTCCACTATGGAACCTGCTATTATGGACCAAGCTTGGTTCTTAGTATTTGTTGCTGTCCTTCTTGGATTGGGAGCAACAGTTGTTCTAGGAGCAGCAGTTTGGTGTTTAGCAAACGGCAAGGGTAGCTTTACAGGAGCCGTTCAGTGGGAAAGTGGCTTAAAAGTCCAAATTGAATGTAAGTAGCTATACTTAGGATTCATCTTTTTACTTCTTAGATAAGACACCAGGGCTAAACCGTCTGTGGCGGGCGGTTTAGCCTGATCTGTTTTTAAAGAATATGCAGACACTTGGAGGTTATATGTTTACGATCGAGAATTTAACCAAGACGTATAAAAATAACGTGACTGCTGTCAATGATTTTCATTTAAAAATTGCCCCTCATCAAATCGTTGCTGTGGCTGGACCAAATGGATCCGGTAAAACAACGATGATTAACTGTGTACTCGGCATCATTAAGCATACAGAAGGAACCATTCATATTAAGGACGTCACAAATGATGATCCATCCTTTAAAAAACAAGTCGCCTATGTTCCAGATGATCTGCTGCTCCCTGAAGCATTGACTGGTGCTGAATATTTAGATTTCGTTTCTTCTATGTATGAATGTAAAACAATTCAAAGAAGAAATCAACTAATTGAATTGTTTGATATGGAATCAGCTTTATCAAGACCGATTGAAACCTATTCCCATGGAATGAAAAAAAAGACACAGCTGATTGCTGCCTTTATGCTTGAGAGTCAATTAGTGATCATGGATGAGCCCTTTAGAGGACTTGATATTGAAGCGGTTATAAACACAAAGAAACTGATGAAACGTTATGCCGAGCACCATGGTGCAATCTTGCTTTCAACGCATGATATGCTTTCAGCGGAAGAGCTGTGCCACAAGATCGCCATTATTTCTAAAGGAAATAAAATGGATGAAGGGACGGTTTCAGCCTTAAAAGAAAAGTATCAATCAAGCACATTGGAACAGGTGTTTCTGAAAGCTTCAATGTTAAGTGATAGGGGTGCACATTTTGATGAAATCATTAATCATTTCTAAAATGATGCTTAAAATGTGGCAGCAGGAGATGTATAAGCTCTTTGATACTCAAACGAAGCGAATCATTGTGGTCTTATTCTTTTTGTTTGCAGTCACAATGGGAGCCATCATCGGATACAGTTTTACGGGTGTCTTTATGAAGGCTTTCTTAAATGGAGATGAACGTTCACTTGGGTTGTTGGTTGTGTCGATGGCAATCAATGCATCCATTTTTACAAGCTTGTTATTTGTGCTGATCAAAGTCAGAACACCTGAACAAGATCGTTTTTCTATGCAGCTCAGCTGGTTTCCGCTGTCTACCTTTCAAAAAAGTCTTGGTTACTTCATTCCGATGGTGACAGTCGTGACAGGGCTTGTTTTATTTTTCATCGGGATCTTGCTTTTACCTAATTTTATTGCACAAGGGATCGGTATTTTCTTTATTCTTACGTTCTTTTTGATGGTGCTGTTGCAATCGCTCTTTGTCTTAACACTGCTTCAGCTCATTTACAACGTGACTTATTTACTCGTACTAAAATTAAAATTACCGTTGCAAAAATTTGCAGCGATATTTGTTTTATTAGCGCTAGTTGTAGCCTATGGAATGACACATTTCGACATTAATCAAATACAGCAATCATATGTACAGTTTGATTATCATTTGATGTATTTTACAGCACCGTTTTTCTTAGCTGCACAAGGGATGTCTCCTGACGGGGTGAATTATGCGATTTTGATCCTCTTCATCCTATTATCTGCGGGAGGCGCATTTATTTCTCTTGCTTTAATGCCAATTATGGCTGAGAAAAAAGCTTTAACCTTTCTGCACAAACTGCCATTTTCAACTTCGAAAAAGTGGTCACTCATTGTAAAGGAAATAAAGTCACAAGTGAGAAATGAAGAAAATATTTTAAACTTTCTCATCCTCCTTATTGTCATTTTATTTGTCCGTTATCAGTTTGCCTTCCGCTTTGAAGGAGAAGCTTTTTTTGTCTTATGTGCGCTAGCTGGGTTAACAGCTTTTAATTCATTTGGCAATGACAAACGTATGCTTGGGATGTATAAAACGTTTGGTCTAAGGCCGTGGGAAGTGGCTCTTTATAAGTTCCTCGGACTTTTGCTCGTTGGTGTGATCCAAATTGTTTTATTTATGATCACAACACTGACGCTCCCCGATCAGATCTGGATCGTGTTGATTGGCGCTGCTGTCTTGTGTAATGCAACGGCTCTCTTTTATGTGGTGGGTATTTTATTGCCCCTTGATCGAAATAATCCATACACAGGCATTTTCTCGTTTGGAGCGCTTATTTTAATCATGATTCCGATTGTATTTATTGGAAACTATGTGCTAGGGGAATCGAGTCAAATGCTTCAGTGGCTGCTTGTGGCAGGATTTGAATGTCTGCTCATCTTTGCCATATATAAAGGTTTTTCATGGAGGTATTCACATGATTCAACTTCTTAACAATAAGCTAAAGATTGAGCGGGTGCCGGCACTTGCGCCATATGTGACTTTACAAAAAAGGCATTTGACTGATACGCAGTACGGAAGCTCACTTCCAATTAACGAAAGTGCATATCATATGTTAACGAAAGTGGATGGTCAAAGGACAGAGGCGAGTATTACGGCAGAACTCGCCGATTTGTTTCAAGTCGATGAGTCTGTGATTGCCCGCGATTTTTATCAATTGATGATGGGGCTGAATCAGCATCACTTGCTGTCGATTCATTATCAATCGCCATATCGGACTGTCACAGCCTTCTGTCAATTTTTTAAGCAGTATCAAGTAAAAATGAAAGAGCGGTTTGACTGCACGGGTCATTCATTTCTTCACATATTGGGTACGGCTCTGCTGATGGTGACGCGCAAAATCATCTTTTTCTGGGTGCTCTTTATGATCATGGCGGGAATCGCCTTTTTATTTATTCCTGATTCATCGATTGCGGCCATTGCGATTTATTTTACGATTATTTATTTCGGATTAATTACTGGAACTGCCTTGCATGAGGCGGCACATGGGTATGCACATCGGAAGTTCGCCGGCCGGGATGGTCCTCAAGGCTTTTTTGCAAGCGATATGATGTCTGTGAAATTTGTGAGGCCTGTTTTAGACCCGTTTCAGAAAAAACAGGTGTGGATTACACTGCTTGGTCCGCTTTTGCCGGGGCTCATTGGCGCAGTCGGAATCATTGTGACTGTTTTATTTCTAAAAGAAAATCCAATTTCGACAGGGTTTTTCATTTTTTCAATCACGTATTTTATTCAATTGCTCTACCTTCTTCCGTTTATGGGGGATGGTAAGTCTATTATGAAGCAGTTATTGCTTGGTGGAATGGGAGGACAACGATCATGAACGTTCAGGCAATGAAACAAGGTGCAATTGTTGGTAGTTTCCTAGGTTTCTTAGGTTTTCCGATGCTGACTATTGGTGTTCTGTTCTATCACTTATTTCAATCAAAAACAAATAATGAATTATTATTTAACAGTCTTGCTTTTGAGATGGAAGGTTCGTCTGCATTTACGTTCCAAATCAAACCAAACTTTTTTATTTATATGGTTGTCATTTTTGCTGTCAGTTTTTTCATTGTGGCATTCCTATCAGCCATGAAACAGAAAAAAGCGAAAGATTAGGAGAATTCTCCTAATCTTTTTTTGTATATTAAACCAAATTTTAGTATAATAAAAAATAAATATATAAAAGGGGATATCAATGATTAAGAAATGGAGCATTCTTTTATTTACTGTTTTTCTATTAGCAGGATGCGGCGAGAAGGCTGCAGAAACAACAACGACAGAGAAAACGGTCTCAGAAAAACCTGCAACAGAGAAAAATAAGGAAACAGCAACTCACGATGAAGTAACTGTCGAACCTATGAAACTAACAAAAAATGAAAAAAGTCTTTTGGAAGCATTATCAGATAAGCCGTTTGAAGCGATGACAGTGAAAGGACTAAAAGGCAGTAATAAAAGTGTATCCTTGATCGGTATGCATTACAAAGATGGACAATTATTAAAAGAAGATACAAAAAAAATCACCATTGACCTTCATCAAAATGGCGTCGATAACAGTGTGAATTTTATCTATCAGCTAGAAGATGAAAAAGATGATCTGTTAAAAGTAACGTATAGCTTATGGAAAGATAAAGAGCAAAGCGAACTAACGAAACTCTCGACTAGCATGGATTTCAAACAGGACGTGGGAGGAAACACAACGATATCAGCTTCAGATCTTTTTCACATGTCTCCTGGAGAGAAAAAATTAATTTCTACTACCATCACAACTGGAATGAACCATGAGTTTTCTGGTTTAACAGGTTCTGAAAAGAATCTGAAAGAGGAATTAAAAGATGTAAAGCAGGCTTATTTGGTGTATTTGCAACTAGACAAATAACTATCGTAATATATATGGAGAATATGAAATTTTTTGACGAAAAATCTTCATATTCTCTTGACGAATTGTTAAGAAAGTTGTAACATAATAAAAGTCAACGCAATGACGTTGTCTTTAAAAGATTGATGCGGGTGTAGTTTAGTGGTAAAACCTCAGCCTTCCAAGCTGATGTCGTGAGTTCGATTCTCATCACCCGCTCCAATACATAATTTTGTTTATAACGCAGTATTTCGTTTCATAGATAAACGAAGTGTTGCGTTTTTTATTATGTCAGTATAATGTAAAAAGCACTGTGACCTACAGTGCTTTTTCAATGAGTTCATATTTGCTTTCTCCACCATGTATTTGTATAAACATCTTCGTCAAGGATTGTATAAGTGCCTCACTCTTTTCCCGG
The DNA here is from genome assembly GCF_020165935.1 of Bacillus sp. RAR_M1_44. Lineage (NCBI taxonomy): Bacteria > Bacillati > Bacillota > Bacilli > Caryophanales > Bacillaceae > Bacillus > Bacillus sp. RAR_M1_44. The sequence goes on along the minus strand of NZ_JAIUKX010000002.1, from coordinate 272,719 downwards.
GAAATAGATGGTGGGAAGAGAATGATTTGAAGAATGTTTTTTGTGTCTTGAGAAATTTGAGCTTTACTTGCTTGAGAAAATAACCCTTTAAGCTCTGCGCCATCCTGCCATTCAATATGACCAGTTTCATTTTTGGATAATGAAAGAGGCCCTTTCAATTGATCGGCATCTAATGTGAGGATAGGCAAGAAATATTTTAGTGAGAAAAATATCGACAAATCCTGTACGGAATTGGTCGAGTTAATAAATTGTTCTTTTTGAATATCAGCAAGAAGCGGAAGAAAGGGGATACCTTCTAGAAGATTCGTCCATTCTTTGATCGCTGGTACTTCTTCCAAAGTTTGATCTTCATATTCAAAAAACAAAGATTCTTGAAACAGGCGCAGTCGGCCTTTTAACATTTGAGGGGATTTCCCTATCTCAATATGTGAATATTCAATCTGTCCAACATGGATAGACGGGCTTTGAGGTTGGGAGATTTCCAGTTGTATCTTCACAGTGACTCACTCCAATCGGTCATGATACACTCGTATTATACTGAAAACAACTGAAGAAACAAAGAAAGGAGGTTTGCAAGGTGATTCATGTTGGACAATTAAAAGAAGAATTAATTCAATATGCGAACGAAATTGGTGTCGATAAAATTCGATTTGCAAGTGCTGATACATTTGATTCATTAAAGGACCGCCTCATCTTACATGAATCGTTAGGGTATTTGTCCGGTTTTGAAGAACCTGATATCGAAAAACGAACAAATCCTGCTTTGCTGCTTCCAAAAGCAAAATCAATTGTCGCCATTGCGCTCGCATACCCTTCCAAAATGAAAGATGCTCCCCGAAGTACAAAGGATGCAAGAAGAGGGATTTTTTGCAGGGCTTCATGGGGAACTGATTATCATGTTGTGCTGAAAAAAAAGCTCGACATGCTTGAAGAATTTTTGCGCAGTAAACACGAAGATATACGGACAAAATCAATGGTGGACACAGGTGAATTGTCTGACCGTGCTGTAGCTGAACGTGCTGGCATTGGCTTTAGCGCAAAGAACTGTATGATTATCACACCAGAGTTCGGATCTTATGTCTATTTGGCTGAGATGATTACAAATGTTCCATTTGAACCGGATGAGAAAATAGAAGACCAGTGCGGAACTTGTAATAAATGTGTGGATTCATGCCCAACGGGTGCTCTTGTGAATCCAGGCCAGCTCAATTCTCAAAGGTGTATTTCGTTTTTAACACAGACAAAAGGGTTTTTACCTGACGAATTTCGCTCGAAAATAGGGAATCGGTTGTATGGATGTGATACGTGCCAAACGGTCTGCCCAATTAATAAAGGGAAAGACTTTCATCTACATCCTGAAATGGAGCCGGACCCTGAAATTGCAAAGCCGCTCTTAAAGCCACTGCTGACAATCAGCAATCGTGAGTTTAAAGAGAAGTATGGTCATGTTTCTGGATCATGGCGAGGGAAAAAGCCTATTCAGCGGAATGCCATTTTGGCACTTGCTCACTTTAAAGATACATCTGCTTTGCCAGATTTGGTTGACCTGATGCATAAAGATCCAAGACCGGTCATTCGAGGCACGGCTGCTTGGGCAATCGGTAAAATTGGCGATGGTCAGCAGCTTTCAGAACTCGAAAAAGCCCTTGAACGGGAAAGTGATGAAGAAGCAAAACAAGAGATCATCAAAGGGATTGAATTGTTACAAACACCTTTAAATACTAAATAACCTCCCATTGAACATAGAATGAACCAAACAGAGATGTTAAAAAAAGTTTGGTGGTGTCTGTGTGAAACAATTATTAGAACAAACGTTAGAAGACAGACTGGCATATTTATTAAATGGCAGTACGATCAAACAGCCGCAGCTGATGTCTGATGTGGATGCTGTGGAGCGAAAGAAAGAGCTGTTTGCAAGAAGACAAGTTGAGATTGTCAAGGCGAAAGCAAAAGCAAAACTTCTCGATTCAGCTATTCAAGATGATGGAGCTCAGCAAGTACAATATCTCGCTCACCTCACTTATGTCTGTAAGGATATAGACGATTCTTTTTATTTAGAGGAACAGGTTGAGAAAAGAGAAGCGTTTCTTTATAACGACATGCTTGTGAAAGATCGGATGATGTTAGAAGAACGACAAAAGGAAGATCAGGTGGATGAGCGCTTCCAAAATGAAGACCAATTTGGAAGAGCTTTTCACTATGACCGGCGTGCAGCTGTTCAATATGCTGAGACGTATTGGAATAAACGGAATCCAGCCTATAAAAATTTCGAAGATAACTGTACGAATTTTATTTCACAATGTCTAAAAGCAGGGAATGCGCCAACGAGAGGATATCCGAACCGTGGATCTGGCTGGTGGGTTCGTCCACATACATGGAGCTACAGCTGGACGGTGGCACATTCGATGAAAAATTATTTAGCGAATTCCAAAGCGGGGTTGAGAGCGAAGAAGCTCAAGGAGCCGCAAGAGCTTCAAATAGGTGATGTTATTTGCTACGATTTTGAGGGTGACGGTAGGTATAATCATACAACCATTGTCGTTGATCATGATAAAGGCGGAATGCCTCTAGTGAATGCACAAACGTATGACAGCCGTATGCGTTACTGGTCGTATGAAGATTCAACGGCTTATACACCTAGTATTCGTTATACGTTTTTTCACATTTTGGACGATGCTCCAAAGGGTAGTTAATGGTATAATGTTGAGCGGAAAAGAAAATTAGAGGTGAACTTTTTTGGGACTTCATGTCGTTTTATATCAACCAGAAATTCCAGCTAATACTGGAAATATTGCGCGAACATGTGCAGCAACAAATACAACACTTCATCTGATTCGTCCGCTTGGTTTTTCGACAGATGATAAAATGCTGAAGCGTGCAGGACTCGATTATTGGAAATATGCCAATGTCGTCTATCATGATTCATTAGATGAATTGTTTGAGGCTCATCCGAAGGGGCAATTTTTCTATATCACTAAGTTTGGGCAAAAGCCGCATACAACGTTCGATTACTCGCAACTAGATGAAGACTACTTCTTCGTATTTGGCAGAGAGACAAGTGGATTGCCAAAAGATTTGATTGAACGGAATATGGATCGCTGTCTACGTTTACCAATGACAGAGCATGTTCGTTCACTGAATCTATCGAATACGGCAGCGATTCTTGTGTATGAGGCGCTTCGCCAGCAACAATACCGAGATTTGATATAAGAACATGATAAAAGCCGAGATCCCATCTCGCTTTCAGTGAATATGTAAGTGCTGAAAATATGAACGAAATGAAAAAGGATGTTCCGCTGATGGAACATCCTTTTTTTCATTTGCCAGGCTTGCCTTCGTAGCCAGCTGTGAAAATGGATACTAAAAACGTAATGATGACGCCCATCATAATGACCGTTCTCATATAAGCTCCCCCTTATCCCTTTGTTCCTTTGCTGCCGGTTTCATATGTTGCGAAGTTCGCCTTGAAAAGCAGGAGATGAAGATCATTTTTCTCCTGTTTTTCCTTTATTATGAAGGGTCTTGCGGATGGTTGTCAATTCAGTTTGCCAATTCGTCATTTTGAAGAACGAAAGCATGTAATAGGACGCCTCCGCATAGATTGTAAAACAGTATCTGATTTCTAGCTTCAATCTTGAAAGAGGAGGTTCATATGGATATTTTAAAGAAAATTGAACAGCACAGAGAAGAAGAGCAGCGACTGAAATGGGAAGGTACATTCAGCGAATATCTAGATATTATTAAAGAAAATCCACTTGTCGCTCAATCTGCTCATTCTCGCGTTTATCATATGATTAAGGACAGCGGGATTGAAGAGGAGAATGGGGTCAGAACCTACAAATTTTTTGATCAGGAGCTTTTTGGATTAGAGGAATCATTGGAAAGGCTAGTGGAAGAGTATTTTCACCCTGCGGCTAAACGTTTAGATGTCAGAAAGCGTATTTTATTGTTAATGGGTCCAGTCAGCGGCGGGAAATCGACGCTTGTCACAAGGCTGAAAAGAGGGCTGGAAGAGTATTCACTAACAGATCATGGCGCAGTCTATGCGATTAAAGGCTGCCCAATGCATGAAGATCCGCTTCATCTTATTCCGCAAAATCTGCGGGAGGATTTCTATAGAGAATACGGCATACGTGTGCAGGGGAATTTATCACCTTTGAACTTGATGAGGCTCGAAGAGGAATATGGCGGCCGCATTGAGGATGTGAGAGTGGAACGAATTTTTTTCTCAGAGGACAAACGGACCGGCATTGGTACCTTCAGCCCGTCTGATCCGAAATCTCAGGACATTGCCGACTTAACAGGAAGTATTGATTTTTCAACGATTGCTGAATTTGGTTCAGAGTCAGATCCGCGTGCGTACCGGTTTGATGGAGAGCTCAATAAAGCGAACCGTGGAATGATGGAATTTCAGGAGATGTTGAAGTGTGATGAGAAATTTCTATGGCATCTTCTTTCATTAACGCAGGAGGGAAATTTTAAGGCAGGGCGTTTTGCGTTGATTAGTGCGGATGAATTGATTGTTGCACATACGAATGAAACGGAGTACCGGTCATTTATTTCGAATAAAAAGAACGAGGCTTTACACTCAAGAATTATTGTGATGCCGATCCCTTATAATTTAAAGGTGACAGAGGAAGAACGTATTTATCATAAGATGATTTCAGAAAGTGATGTCTCAGATGTTCATATTGCACCGCATACGCTAAAGGTAGCTGCGATGTTCTCTATTTTGACAAGGCTGAAAGAGCCGAAGCGGTCTGATATCGATTTGGTGAAAAAAATGCGACTGTATGATGGGGAAAGTGTCGAAGGTTTCCAATCTGTTGATATTGATGAGATGAAAAAGGAATTTCATGACGAAGGAATGAGCGGAATTGACCCGAGATATGTCATTAACCGCATTTCATCCACCATTATTCGAAAGAACATGGAATCCATCAATGCACTGGATGTCCTCCGTTCCTTAAAAGAAGGACTGGATCAGCATCCATCGATCTCAAGTGAAGATCGGGAACGTTATTTGAATTTTATTTCTGTCGCACGAAAAGAGTATGACGATATGGCGAAGAAGGAAGTTCAAAAGGCATTTGTGTATTCTTATGAGGAGTCTGCGAAAACTCTCATGGATAATTACTTAGATAATGTCGAGGCGTACTGCAATAAAAACAAACTGCGTGATCCGTTAACAGGTGAAGAAATGAATCCTGATGAAAAGCTCATGCGTTCAATTGAGGAACAGATCGGCATTTCTGAAAACGCCAAAAAGGCATTCAGAGAAGAAATCCTCATTCGGATTTCGGCTTATGCGAGAAAGGGCAAACGCTTTGATTATAATTCTCACGAGAGATTACGAGAAGCTATTCAGAAGAAGCTCTTTGCCGATTTGAAAGATGTCGTGAAAATTACGACATCGACGAAAACGCCGGATGAGCAGCAGTTGAAAAAGGTCAATGAAGTAGTGGCGCGATTGATTGATGAGCATGGCTATAATTCTACAAGTGCAAATGAACTCTTAAAATATGTAGGCAGTCTTCTGAATCGTTAATAAATGAAGGAGGCATTATTGGCGCAAACCAGCACCGGTAATGTCTTTTTTAAAAATCGTCGTCATTTCGACGACGACCAGCATACGATAATGGAATCGATGGGTACAAGAATTGTCCAAAAAGGTGAGGAGGGGGATGGATGTCCCGGCAAGAAAAAAGTCAGTTTATTGTGTCTCAGGAAGACTGGTCCCTCCATCGAAAAGGCTTTGATGACCAGCAGCGTCATCAGAAAAAAGTCAAAGAGGCGATTAAAAACAATTTGCCGGATCTTGTCACAGAGGAAAGCATCATTATGTCTAATGGCAAAGATGTGGTCAAAATTCCGATCCGTTCTTTAGATGAATATAAAATTCGGTACAACTATGATAAGAATAAGCATGTAGGTCAAGGGGATGGAGACAGCCAAGTTGGCGATGTGGTCGCTCGGGATGGATCTGACAGTAAGCAAGGGCAGGGAAAAGGGCAAGGTGCTGGAGATCAAGCCGGTGATGATTATTACGAAGCAGAAGTCTCATTAATGGATTTAGAGGAAGCGCTGTTTCGTGAGCTGGAGCTACCAAATCTTAAACAAAAAGAACTTGATGATATTGTTGTCGAGGAAATTGAGTTTAATGATATTCGCAAAACGGGGTTAACCGGTAATATCCATAAAAAACGAACAATGCTGTCAGCATTTAAACGAAATGCCATGACAGGAAGCCCTTCCTTTTATCCCATTTATCCAGAGGATATTAAGTATAAGACGTGGAATGAAGTCACCAAACCAGAATCGAAAGCGGTTGTCCTAGCGATGATGGATACGAGTGGAAGTATGGGGCTTTGGGAAAAATATATGGCGAGAAGCTTTTTCTTTTGGATGACACGTTTCTTGCGGACAAAGTATGAGACAGTCGAGATCGAATTCATTGCCCACCATACAGAGGCGAAGGTCGTAGACGAGGAGCACTTCTTTTCTCGGGGAGAGAGCGGGGGAACCATTTGTTCTTCTGTCTATCGAAAGGCACTAGAGCTCATAGACGAACGATATCCTCCGTCACGATATAATATTTATCCTTTCCATTTTTCTGATGGTGACAATTTGACCTCAGATAATGCACGGTGCGTGAAGCTCGTTTCTGAAATTATGAAAAAAGCCAATTTATTTTGTTATGGTGAAGTGAATCAATATAATCGGCATTCTACGTTAATGTCAGCATATAAACATATTCAGGATGAGAAATTTAAGCATTATATTTTGAAGCAAAAATCAGACGTTTTTCTCGCATTAAAAAAATTTTTTCAGCAGGAAGAAGTTCTTTCTTAAAGAGAACATTCAAAAAAACCTTTCAGCATAAGGGCTGAAAGGTTTTTTGTGTGGAGAAGGAAGGGATCACCAGAAAAAAAGTAAAACTTTCTCTTTGACATTTCAATTTTCATTTATTAATATTTAATCTTGTTAAATATAAGTTTTTCAAAAAAAGATGCCGATCGTCTTTTCTTCTTTTTCTGCTTTTTGCTCATAAGTGAACAATAAGTATAAATGGGCTGCACACCATTTTCAGCAGAGTAGAAAAAGGGGAAACAGGCAGCTCTATGAGCTTGTTTCATAATCTGTCAGATGATGGGCATTCTAAGTTTGCTAAAGCAGATGACACTATATTTTTATACATGAAAGGAGAAACAAAACATGAACAGAGGGCGTTTATTGCTAACAAATATTATTGGCCTTATTGTGATTCTTGCCATTATTGCCGGAGGTGCTTATTACTACTACGAAAGCACAAACTTCGTAAAAACAGATGAAGCAAAAGTGACAGGTGACATGTATCAAATTACAGCGCCAGCAGCTGGACAAATCAAAGGCTGGGACATCAATGAAGGTGACGAAGTGCAAAAAGACAGCACAGTTGCAAAAGTTGAAGGAGAAGCAAAAACAAACATTAAAGCAGTGGCTGATGGCACATTAGTCAAAAAAGAAGTACAAAACAACCAACAAGTGCAGCCTGGGACAGTTCTTGGTGAAACGATTGACCTAAGCAAGCTTTACATTACAGCGAATATTAAAGAAACAGACATTAAGAACATTGAAAAAGGTGACAAAGTGGACATCGTTGTAGACGGCGATCCTGATACAACATTTGAAGGAACAGTTGAACAAATTGGTTATGCAACAAACTCAACATTCAATATGCTGCCAGCAACAAACTCAAGTGGTAACTACACGAAAGTGACACAAAAAGTAGCAGTGAAAATTTCAATTAAAAATCCATCTGACAAAGTACTTCCAGGTATGAATGCTTCTGTCAAAATTTCATCTTAATGATGACTGATATCAAAAAATGAAAGGAGGTTGTCTGAGATGGCAAATCAACCTGCAGCGACAAAACAGGGAGCAGGCTCCTTGTCTTTACTGATCATTTTAATGGCCGGTTTGTTCGTAGCGATTTTAAACCAAACGCTTTTGAACGTAGCCATGCCCCATTTAATGACTGAATTTAATGTGAGTGCGACGACAATTCAGTGGCTTACAACAGGTTACATGCTTGTCAACGGGGTGCTCATTCCGTTATCTGCGTTTTTAATCACACGTTTTGGCCAGCGCAGCTTATTCCTCGTGGCGATGATTTCATTTACACTAGGAACTTTTATTTGCGGTATTGCGCCAAACTTTTCTACGATGCTGATTGGTCGTTTGATTCAGGCAGTCGGTGGCGGTATCTTACAGCCGCTCGTCATGACAACAATCCTTTTTATTTTCCCTCCAGAAAACAGAGGGAAAGGAATGGGGATTTTTGGTCTTGCGATGATGTTTGCGCCAGCTGTCGGACCAACGTTATCTGGTTATATTATTGAACACTATTCATGGCGTATTATGTTTTATGGACTTGTACCAATCGGTGCGATTGTCATTATCGCGGCTTTCTTTATGTTTAAAAATATTGTAGAGCCTAAAAAAATCAAGCTGGACAGCCTTGGTGCGATTCTGTCGATCGTTGGTTTTGCTTCGCTTCTATACGGAGTGAGTGAAGCGGGAAGTGATGGTTGGACAGATCCAATCGTTTTATCTACGATTATCATTGGTGCGATTGCGATCATTCTCTTTATTTTCCAACAGCTAAAAGCGGATAATCCGATGCTTGATTTCCGCGTGTTTAAATACAGCATTTTCTCATTATCAAGTGTTATCAACATTATTATTACCGTTGCCTTATACACTGGGATGTTCTTACTTCCGATCTACTTGCAGAACCTCGTTGGGTTTACTGCACTGCAATCGGGGCTATTAATGCTTCCAGGGGCACTTGCGATGCTGATTATGTCTCCAATTTCAGGGATCTTGTTTGATAAATTTGGACCTCGTCCACTTGCCATTGTGGGGATGCTGATTACAGTTGTCACCACATACGAGTTTACAAGGCTAACGATTGATACATCTTATAGTCACATTGTGCTCATGTATGCAGTACGTGCCTTTGGTATGTCACTCTTAATGATGCCAGTCATGACTGCTGGGATGAACCAATTACCGCAGCATTTAAACAGTCATGGTACAGCGATGTCAAATACACTGAGACAAATCAGTGGTTCGATCGGTACGAGTTTGATCACGACGATTTATACAAATCGCACGACATTCCATTATTCAAATATGGCAGATCAAACGAATACGGCTGACCCGTTCTTTATGAATTCATTCCAGGCGGCTGTCTCTAATGTGATGCACCATATGGGCATGACAGCAGAAGCTGCTCAAAAATATGTGTCGACCCAGCTCTTTACGAAAGCACAAGTCGATTCCAATGTGATGGGCATCAATGATGCTTACATGTGGGTGACATTATTCTGTGCAGCTGGTGTGATTCTCAGCTTGTTCCTGCGAGATGTACGTAAGGATAAAAAGCGAAAAGAAAAGCAGGATAAGAAACAAGAAATGACATTGCTTCCAGCACCTAAGGAAGCAAACCAAGATGCAAGATAAGTGTGGAGGGACCGTACATGAAAATTTATGTCGTATACGATAGTGAAGGTGACCATACAAAAGCACTTGCAGAAGCGATTGCAGCTGGCGCAGGTGAAACAGAGCAAGCTGAAGTGTTCATTGATCATGTGAAAGATGCGGATATCCGCAAGCTTGATCAAATGGATGCAATCATTTGGGGCTGCCCTGGTCACTTTGGTACCATTAGTTCTGGATTAAAGACATGGATTGACCGTCTTGGGTATTTATGGGCAGAAGGAAAACTCATCGATAAAGTCGGTGCCGTTTTCTGTACCACTGCGACAACACATGGCGGATTAGAAATGACGATGCACAATTTGATTACGCCGATGTTCCATCAAGGGATGCTTGTGGTCGGCCTTCCTGGAAATGTTCCAGAAAATGCGTTATACGGCTCTTATTATGGAGCAGGTGTGACGTGCCCGATTGATTCTGATGAAGTGATTTCTACAGAAGGCATTGAGCTGGGGAAAGCATTAGGAAGACGTGTAGCATCAGTCACTGCGTCATTTAAGCGATAAGGAGAGGGTTCTTTTGGCGACGATTATTGTAGCGTTAGTAGCTGCTGTTCTAGTCATTATCGGATTAGTAGCGTTCAATGTCAGACACGCTTCGGCCGAGAAGGAAGAGATCAAAGAAGATGTATCGAATCATCCTGACGTGCCGCATAGCGAGCCAGAAGTTGCGGCGAGACCTGTAGAGCCTGAAGTGGAAGAAAAAGCGTCAGAGCCTTCTCAGACAGATGATGCTCCGTCAGGTGATGATTTCTATAGACAGGCGCTTCAAAAGTTTAAACAGCCAGAACCACCTGTCAAAGAAGAAGAACCAGAGACGAAAATGAATGATGATATGTATCGTTCTGCTTTACAGAAACTAAAGCAGAAGGACAAATAAAAAGAGAACCTCTTGTCAGGTTCTCTTTTTTTATTACACAAAAAAACCGCCGGCATAAGCCGAGCGGTTTTCCTTCACTCTATAAAGTGCTAAAAGAGCAGATGCTCTTAAATTACGCTTTGTTAACGTTAGCAGCTTGTGGTCCACGGTTACCTTCAACGATTTCGAAAGAAACTGATTGACCTTCTTCTAAAGTTTTGAAGCCTTCGCCTTGGATAGCAGAGAAGTGAACGAATACATCGTCTTGACCTTCTACTTCGATGAATCCGAAACCTTTTTCAGAGTTGAACCATTTTACTTTACCTTCTAACATGAAATTTCCTCCTAAAGCGATCTTAACGCTTAAATTCACTATTCTTGCTCTTACACAAACTTCAAAGACGAAAACTCTTTCAAAACTTTCTTCTTAAAGATGATACGAACAAAAATAATTACCTTTACTTTACCAGTGTTTGCGGGAAAAAACAACTGTTATACGAAAACTTTTTTAAAAATAATTAGCGCTAACAAATTGAGGAAAAAGCCTATGTTAAGTGTTCTCTTTTTCGTCCAGAAAAGCTCACTTGGTTTCGGCCTGACTGCTTTGCTTTATAGAGCTCCTGGTCTGCAATAATCGGTAATTGTTTCATGTTTTCACTTGTTCCTGCATCATAAGCACATCCAATTGACACCGTAATGTGAATAGATGTTCCGTTTTGCAAATAAATTGGCTGATCCGCCATTTTTTTTCGTAAACGTTCCGCAATTTGCCATGTTTTTTCAACGGAACAATTCGGTAAAAGCACAGCAAATTCTTCACCGCCGATCCGCCCAATATAGTCAGAGCTTCTTGTGTTCTTAATCAGCCTTGTTCCGATTTCTTTTAAAACGATATCTCCCTCATGATGTCCATACTGATCATTGATGGTTTTGAAATAATCGATGTCTAGGTAAATCAAGGACATTTGATGGATAGGTTGCTTTAAGTTCAGAGAAAAAGCATCACTTAATATTTCATCGAATTTCCGTTTATTTAAAACACCAGTTAAAAAGTCATAATGAGCTTGGAATTTATACAAATTTAACATCTGATACGCTTTTGTTTGATGCTCAATGACATAAAAGTTAAATAAACCGGCAATATACGAGAAAATCCAATAGGCAGCATGCAGTTCAAACGATCTTTCATTGACGATGGAGATAAATAAACTAGTCGCTATGACGTTGCTCATGGTAATAGATAACAGCATTTTTACGACGTGATTGATATGACGCTCAGCAATTAAAAAGGAAGCTGTGGCGATAAATATCATGGAAAAAATATTAATGAAAGAAGCGACATTGGCTTCGATTAATAATCTGCCAATAATAATCACACAGGCTGCAATGAACGTTTGTGCAATGCCTCCATAAAATGCCGTTAAAATAAGGGGGATATGTCTTAAATCGATGATGGCTGGTCCTGCTTTAATAGAGAAAAACATTAAGAGGACACCGAGTAACCCAGAAATGATTCCTTTAAAAATTTGTCTGAGCAAGGTGTCTTCCTTTTTTAAAAAATTCTCTTTAAACACAAGCATCAATAAATAATGGAAAGTGACAAGAATTGTTAAATTAATAAAGAGGTCTCTTAGCAAAATAAAATCACCTTTTTAAAATTACTAAAATTTGTTGCAAAAGAAAAGGGGAAACAAGATAATTAATAAAAATTTCACTTATGAGGGGTTTAAAATGAGGAGAAAACAATTTCCAGATCGAACAGACTGGCTTTCCTTTTTTGAGACGTGGCCTGATGAAGGATTTGAACGAGATATGCCCATTGAATATCAAGATCTAACGTTTCGGTTTGAGAATGAGGAAGAGCGATTTGTGGTGACGATGTCTCTTGGAGTACAAGAATTTTCTTTGAAGGCTATTCGTAAAAAGGACGCATCCGTTTTAGGAGTATATGCCTTTAAAACTGTGCGACATGTAGAAATAAAAAAGGATCGGCAGCATGAAAAAGAGCTGTTGATACTATTAGATGGTGTGGAACGGTTTGTTATCACGATCGAAATCACCTTCTTGCCTTCCTTCTGCATCATGGTGAAAGAGCATTTTTCAGGAGAATAAACAGGAGCCTTTCTGAAAAAAGGCTCCTGTTTTAGTTATTTGTGCTCGATGTCATTGAGCACTTGCTGAATGGATTCATCATCCATTACATTCATGACACTTTCATCAATGTGAAGAGACTGGGCGTAAGACTCTCTCGGCGGTTGATGAGTTTGGTATGTTTTTGATGATGTTTGATGCTGATTTGTTTCATTGGGCTGGACAGCGGTGAATGCTTGCTTGATCATTTGTCCTACTTCAGCTGTGCCTTTTGAGTCTTTACGTGAATGCGACTGGGGCTCATGACGAGATGACTCATGCTGGTGTTGATCTTTGCCTTTCATCATTGAGGACAAATTCATTTGAGTCATGCTGCTAAGTCTTCTCCGTAAAAGTGGTGAAAATAATGCAATGATGGCTGTTGATGCTGCGATCATTGCACCAGTACTCATACCTTTTCTCTTTTTAAACAAACGAATCCCTCCATTTGATCGTGATGATACTTCTTCATCATGTTTAGGATGACCAATCAAGGCCGATTTATGAATTCATTGCTGAAATAGAGGATGTGTGCATAAAAAGTCTGCTGGATGAAAAACCTATGAGCAAAAGGAGGGAATCAATTGATGAATAAGAAATGGATGCTATCTTTATTACTCGTTCCAACATTGATCACTGCTGGGTGTGGAATGAACAACCAAGGCGATGAACGAAGAGGAACAATGAAACGACAGTATGAAAATGTCACATATAAGAACGACAACATGAGACAGGATCAACCAAATGTGCAGACACCTCAGAAGGTGAAAGTGGCAGATAAGGCATCAGAGCTTGTTGCCAACATGTCTGAAGTGAAAACAGCGAACGTACTTGTCACAGGGAAAAATGCATTTGTTGCTGTCGTGCTTGAAGGCAATAAAAGCGGAGATGTAACAGACGATTTGAAAAAGAAAATTTCTGACAAAGTCAAATCGACGGATCAACAAATTGATAATGTGTATGTATCTGCTAATCCAGACTTTGTCGATCGTATGGCAGGGTACGGAAAACGTATTAGAAGTGGAGAACCAATTTCAGGATTCTTCGACGAGTTTACTGAAACGGTTCGACGTGTCTTCCCTGAATCAAAATAGCTACGACAAAAGCCGTATGTCATATGCGGCTTTTTTGTTTGGAACCGCACCTTGCGCACCTGACTGCATAAAGTAAAAAATATATCACCTCTTGTTGATCTTTGTTTTTTCATAGAAAGAGAAAGAGGTTGCAGGATGAATTCAGGTGGGGAGTAAATGAAAGCAAAACCGTCATTAATTCATAAAAAACTTGTAAGCGGAATGATTGCAGCAGGTTTGATTTTTTATGCGTTCACTGCGTACTTGATTTATGTAGCGTTCCAGCTGGCAGAGCAATATCTAGAGCAGCATTCTTCGCCTAAAACGGTTTTAACGGAAGGACTCAATAAGCAAGTCTATGAACATATTCGAATCTACTATGCAGAGGATGAGGGCGCCTTTGTCGATCTGACCATAGAAGCGCTTGAGCAGGCAAAGAAGAGGACGATGTCAGTGTTTCAGTATGAAGCTGATAAACCGTTAGATATCATTTATTTTGATGATAAAGAGACGATTGAGCAATTTGCCGGTATCAAGCATATTACAGGTTTTTATTCTGATGTTGATCATATGATTGGATTATACCCAGATAAACGGGAAGAATTGTTGAAGAAAGAGACACTGCCTTTATACTTTTTCAACACGTTATTCATTCATGAGTATGCCCATTTTGTTTTCTATGAAAAGGTGCATGCATATAAGGTATCTCCAGTCGTCTTTCCCCTTTGGTTCCATGAAGGAACAGCAGAATGGACGGCCTATGATGTGCTGAATGCCACGTCTGAACGGTTTGACGTCATTCCTTTTAAATCTCTTTATTCTGATCAAGACTGGCAAGAATCTCGCACGACGTATGAGACAGATGTTTATTTACAAAGCTACTATATGATCTATGAGCTTGTGGAGCTTTATGGACGAGATGTCATACATGAGATCATGGAGGAAACGGCGAAAACTAGTCGTTTTGATAGAGGGTTTGAACAAGCGACAGGACAACGTCTCACAGATTTTGAAGAGCAATTTAAACTGAAATATCAAAGAAAAAACGGCTGACCTGAAAATCGGGTAGCCGTTTTTTTGTTTAATGAAGCGGTTTTTGCTGGTTGGCTTTGCTCGGCGGCATCTGCACTTGTCCCTGCATAGGGGCAAATGTAGATGTCATCGCCTGCATATCTTGAGCTGTAAGCTGCGGAACTTGATAATAGCTATGTTTGTTTTGATATAAGAAAATTTCATACGCCATTTCAATAAAGTTCGGGATTTGCGCTGCAAGCACACGTCGTACCACAGGGTTTGTGACCTCTAATGCAGTCATTGAGAGTAATCCAGCATGAGATTTCACGAGACCAAGCATATGCCCTGTAATTCCCGCATCCTTTACATCCTGTAATGATTGATTTGGCTTCTTAGGCTGAGATGGTTTTATTCCGTATGTCACCTGTGTCTGTTCGTTCATCATATAAGTAGATGTTTCTTCACTAGGCTTTTGACCAGTAGAAAAGCAATCTACCGTGACGTTGTACTGGGACAATACAAATTGATATTGTCGATCTAACATGTCGGATAATGCGGGATCTTGGATAAATTGCCGAAAGATCATGTATTGATCCAAAATATTAATGGTCCCTGCTAATACCTCATGTAAATCAAATAACTCATGCCCGCCATGATTGAATTGGGGCTGCTGGACATGTCCTTGAACGTTTGGTTGCTGATCGTTTTGCATAAAGAATCCTCCTTCTGTTTTATACAGTCTGTTTTAATGTGAGGAAGTTTTCCTCCTTTCATGCAAAAAACATTATTTACAATTAGAGGGTTTTCTTCCTTTTTGTCGAAAAAATGTATCAGACGAATGAACATGGGGGTACCAGATGCAGGACAAAATCATTAATCGTTTGATAGAAGACGAACATGTGCAGGCACCAGTGATTGGCATCGGTGTTTCGCCGTTTGAACAGCATCATCTTGAGGCTTTTTTTCAATCATTTCCGCATGAATTAAATGCCTCTTTTATTGTTGTGCAAAATCATGTGACAGGCGATTGTGTAACTGATTTGGAAGCACTTGTTTTACCGATTGGCTACCGGGCAAAGCCGATTAAGCATGGTGAGAAAGTCATGAAAAATACGATTTATGTTTGTCCGCAGCATGCAGCTGTGACATTGACAGAAGACAAACGGCTACACATAACAGAGCAGCATCCTACAAACAAGGCGTGTGCTGTAAATTCGTTGTTTCAGTCACTTGCCAATGTGCAAAAGGAAGAGGCCTATGCGATCTTTTTTCAAAAAGGCTATTGTGTAGGAAGTGGTTTGCTTCAAATCGTTGAGCAAGGCGGTACAGCCATATCGTGCAGTGAGACAAATAGTGGGTTTGATCGTATGTATCATCAAACATTTCAAGACCCTTCTGCACTTGCGTCATATATAGCCAACATCATCAACGTTCCGCATACAGATGTTGCAGACCCTATTTTGATCAGAATCATTGAACGTCTTGAAAGGCATAAAGGAATTGCATTTTCAACCTATGAGAAGCGCAGAGTGCTCTCTGTCATTCAAAAAAGAATGAGGAGTGCGAACCAATCGATCTCCTTATTGTCCGAGTACGATCGTTTATTAGAGAGAGAACCAGATGAGCTTGATCGCCTGCATGTACAGCTTTTAAGCGGCACGACTTCCTTTTTTAGAGATATGGAAGCCTTTCGAGTATGTGAACATCACATCATTCCGTCGATCATTGAAAACACAATGAAAAATGGGAAATCTCGATGCCGCATTTGGATTGCAGGATGTTCTACAGGTGAAGAAGCCTATTCTTTTGCGATGTTATTTTTAGAAGAAATGAAACGAAGACAAGTGTCCATTGAACTTCAAGTGTTTGCAACAGACATCAACCGGAAAGCCATCCAAAGTGCAAGCAAAGGTGTTTATTCGCTTGAGTCTATGGCACGGATGCCAGAAAAATGGAGGGCGCGATATTTCGAAAAAAAAGGTGACGCTTTTATTGTGAAGCAGTCGCTTAGAAAACATATTGTCTTTGCTCCTCACAATTTATTGATCGATTCACCTTTTATCCACCTCGATTTTATCAGTTGCCGAAATGTTCTGATGTACTTCCAGCCAGAAGTACAAAAACGAGTCTTATCTCGATTCCAATATGCACTAAAGGATCAAGGGATGTTGATATTAGGACCGAATGAAAAGGTACCCAATTTCCCTCGTTTATTTCATTTGTTAAATGAAAAGTGGAACATTTACACCCACTCAAACGTTCCTAAATACAATGTAGGTCATACGGAGTTAAAAAAACGAGCTGTCCAATATATGAAAGAAGTAGAGCAGGAGTATGATGCATGTTTCATCATAGACGATTGCGAGAAAATTCTCGCGATATCAAACGGTGCCTATTCTTTCTTAGCGCATGCAGAAGTCTCAGATGAATTATGTGAATATGTAACCCCTGATTATATGAAAGAGATACTAAGTCAAAGCTTTCAAAAGGTGTGGACTGAAGAGACTGAGGTTGTCTTTCAACATGTCCTCATTTCGGAAAATGGAAGAAAGCAGTATGCAGATTTTACAGTGAAACATTTTGATCGCCGTTTTAAAGGAGTATACGTCATTCTCATTCGGAAGAGTGAGAGAGGAAAAAATCAAAAGAACGGCAGGGACAAAGGGATGTTAGAGCAGAATTCGGTTTATCAACAGCGAATTGTCGATTTAGAAAACGAGCTCAATGAGGTCAAACAAAAGGAGCAAGAAGCAAGGGCTCAATTAAAAGAAAAAAACAAGCAAATAGAAGTGCGCGAGAAAACAAACGAGCATTTTATTAATATCATCAACAACTTAAAGGTGACAAGAGAAGAACTGTACCGGCCGTCTGTGAAGCCAGAACTTGCCACGTTGTTTGTGGACCGGGAAATGAATATTCGCTATCACACTCCTACAGCTACCTCTTTATTCACTTCAGCTCAAACCCGGCACCAGCAAACGTTTCAGTCGATGGTGAAGAAGTTATCGAAGGAAATGCTCTATCATGATATTCAATCTGTCATTTCAGATAGGCGCGTGATCGAACGTGAAATTGAAACGAACGAAGGAGAACAATTCACGGTTCATATGACACCTTTCTATGATCAAGATCGCGAGGGAGCGGTGATGACCTGGATCAAAATGACCGAAATGACGAAATTGAAGCAGGCTCTTCATCTTGCGGTGACAGCACTTGATAACAGCCATATTCATATTGTGGTTGCAACGGGAGAAGGTGTTATTCAGTGTGTCAATCAGCGCTTTTGTCAGTTTGTACAGCAGCATGAATATGATTTGATCGGAAAAGATATTTTTTCTGTCTATTATGCGTTGTGTCAATGTGATGATCTAGTGAAACAATGGGACGTGTGTTTAAGAGAGGGCAGCTGGACCGGAGAGTTGTATTTTCAGGACTTATCAGGGCGTGAGCGATGGGAAAGAGTCTCTTTACACCGAATCGATGACCCTGACAAAATGCAGTCTACTGTCATGCGGATTTCGGAGGATATTACAAGTCAAAAACAGTCTGAGAAAATGCTGATGAAGTCTGAAATGCTGTCAGCAGTTGGACAGCTTGCAGCTGGTATTGCCCATGAGATACGTAACCCACTTACGTCGTTAAAAGGCTTTTTACAGCTAATGATTCAAAGTAAAAAGTATCAGAAGGATTATGCCGATGTGATGATGTCAGAGTTTAATCGGCTTGAGTCTATTATTAACGAATTCCTTGTGCTCTCTAGAAGCAAATCTGTTAAATTTGAACCGGTGAATGTGAATCTTCTGCTCGAAGAAGTCATTATGGTCGTTGAATCTCAGGCGGTCTTAAAAGGAGTGTCGATTCAAAAGAATCTGGCGCCCTCTCTGCCACATATTCAAGGCATTCCAAATGAACTAAAACAAGTGTTCCTTAACATTCTTAAAAATGGAATTGAAGCGATGGATGGAGTAACAGGTGTGATCCAAGTGACTTCATTATTGAAAAACGACCAAATGATGCTGATATTTGAAGACCAAGGAAAGGGCATACCAGAAGACGAGATTGGGAAATTAGGTGAACCTTTTTACACAACGAAAGAAAAAGGCACGGGTCTTGGATTAATGATGACCATTAAGATTATTGAAAGCCATGGCGGTACCATTCGTTTTGAGAGCAAAAGCTTTGAAGGGACACGTGTGATTATTACGTTTCCAAGTAATTGAGATCAGCTTTACATGAAATCCATCCATTCTCAATAATTGCTTTGTACAATAGAAGAGATGAAGTTCAAAGGGGAGAAATCTAATGAAACGTATACAATCCATTCGAATGGTCTGTTGTTTGATTTTGGTGATATTTAGTCTGCAATCTTTACTGCCTAGTATGATGACTGCTGAGGCGTTTTCTTCTTCTGAGAAAAAGGAGACTTTATGGAAACAAACAAAGCCGATGAACATAAAAAAAGCCCGAAAACTGATAGGAGAAACGGTAACGGTGAGCGGAATCGTAACAGCAGATCAATCCGCTATAGGGAATGGGAAACTATCAACATATATTCAAGACAAAACAGCTGGTCTCAATATTTATTCTGCGCAGCCTAAGAATTTTCCAGAACTGAAAGCAGGCATGAAGGTCACGGTGACTGGCAAGGTGACGACTTATAAAGGGCTCGTTGAAATTGTGCCAGATCAAGATCGTCTGAAGATAGATGCTGTAAATCAGCCATTGCCTTCGCCAAAGAAAGTTTCCATTAAACAATTGGAATCGGATCAGGCAAGCAAATATGAAGGAAGATTAGTGAAGGTAAAAGGCTATGTAGAACAGGCGCCAGATCAGCCGGCTGGCGGTGGATACAATGTGGCCATCATCGATAAAAAATATCATAGCACAGTCCTTAGAGTCATGGTTGATACGGGTGCAATTGATCAAGTGAAGACCGGAAAATGGTATGAGTTTACTGGCGTTTTAAGCAGATATGATACGCTGCAAGTACTTCCAAGACACAAAACCGATGTCAAATTGCTGAAGCACCAGCCAAAGCCGCCAAAAATCAAAAAAGAATATGAGGCAACGGTAGATCGTGTTGTGGATGGAGATACCATTCATTTGAAGAAGCCTGTGCTCGGCACAACAAAGGTACGCTTCGTGAATATGGACACACCAGAAACCTACCACAAGCCCAAAAATGAATTAGATCAAAACCAGCTGCGTTTTGGACAAAAAGCGACGGATTATTTAAAAACGCTTCTTTCAAGTGGTGATCGAGTCACATTAAAGATTGGCCCGGAAGCAAAGGATGGATATGGACGTCTTTTAGCTCAAGTCAAAACCAAAAAAGGGCTGAATACGAACCTAGAGCTTGTGAAAAAAGGATATGCCCCTACTTATTTCATCTGGCCTGTTGGAGATGAAAAAGAGTATCGGATGTTCCAGCAAGCAGTGAAAGATGCCAAGGAAAAAGGGCTTGGTATTTGGAATGAAGAAGATCCTCTGTTAGAACAGCCGTTTGAATTTAGAGCACGCGAGCAGAAAAAAGGGCTCACACGTTATGTGGGTGATTCATCTGCAAAAACCTACGTATCACCTGACAGCTGGAATGAGATCGATGTGGATAAACGTATCTTTTTTGCTTCTAAAGAAGAAGCAGAGCAGGCTGGATATCAGGCGTCAGAATCATCCAGTGAAGTTCCATTAACCATTTTAAGTATGAATGATTTGCATGGGAAAATTGATCAGCAATATGAGCTGGATGTAAAAGGTGATGGCAGTAAAGGAACATATGGACGGATGGATTATGTGGCGGCTTATATAAAACAAAAGCAAGCTGCGCAAAAAAATACACTGACAGTTCATGCAGGAGATATGATAGGCGGAAGCTCGCCAATATCTTCTCTTTTACAAGATGAACCAACCGTTGAACTAATGGAGAACATCGGCTTTGATGTTGGGACAGTTGGCAACCATGAGTTTGATGAAGGTGTGGATGAACTATTGCGCATCTTAAAAGGTGGAGATCACCCGAAAGGCACAAAAGGATACGATGGGCAGAATTTCCCGCTTGTTTGTGCAAACTGTGAATACAAGGATACTGGCAAACCACTTTTACCAGCCTATGAAATCATGGATGTCGAAGGAATTCCTGTAGCTTTTATCGGGGTTGTGACAACATCAGCGGCAGGTATGGTCATGCCAGAAGGAATTAAAGACATTCAATTTACTGATGAAGTCAAAGCTGTCAATGAAGCAGCGAAGGAATTAAAGCAAAAAGGGGTTAAAGCGATCGCAGTTCTGGCTCATATGACCGCCTCTCAAAATGGTGATACCATTACTGGAGAAAGCGCAAGGCTCGCCAAAGAAGGTGATGACGAAATTGATGTCATTTTCGCTGGCCATAATCACGAAGTGGTCAATGGAGAAGTGAATGGAAAATTAATTGTCCAAGCCTTTGAATACGGAAAGGCAATTGGAGAAGTTAATGTCACACTTGACCGGAAAACAAAAGATATTGTCAAAAAGAGTGCAAACATCCAGTATGTAGACCAGGCTGGTATTGAAAAGGATCAGGAAGCAGCGGACATTTTAGCCCATTACGGAAAAGAAGTGGAGCCGATTATTAGTGAGGTTGTTGGAGAAGCTGGCGTCAAGATGAAAGGTGGCTATTCCAATGATGGTGATACACCACTTGGCAACCTCATTGCGGATGGCATGAGATATTCAATGAAAAGTGACTTTGCCATGATGAATGGCGGCGGTATCAGACAAAATCTCGAAAAAGGACCGATTACTTGGGGAGATCTCTTTAATATTCAGCCATTCGGAAATGTGTTAGTGAAGCTGGACATCAAGGGGAAAGATTTAGTTGATATCATTGAAGCTCAAATATCTCCTCAATTTGGACCGGATTATAGCATTTCAGGCTTTTCTTATTCGTACGATCCGTTAACATATAAAGTAGTCGACTTAAAACTGCCTGATGGTTCTTCCGTTGATTTCGATAAAACGTATACACTCACAGTGAACAACTTCATGGCGACTGCCACTGGAAGTAAGTATGCACCGATTGGGCGGCTAGGGAAAAATCCGGAAACAGGCCCAGAAGATTTAGAAGCAACGGTCGCTTTTGTAAAGAGCTTCGAGGGAGCTTCTATTGTGTATCAAAAAGAGGGCCGAATTCAACAAGTGAAACAAGAAGAAAAGGCAGCAGCAAGCTAAAGAATCATCAGCAAAGACAAAGGAGTTAACGCATGAAAAAATGGCTTGCAGTGATTGTCATGTCAGCGGGAATTGTGGTGCTTGGCTGGGGAATCTGGCAAATGGCTTCTACTCACCTACAAACAGCACATTCTTTAGAGGAAGCAAAAAAGGTCGTAGAAACTGATCAAGGGATGACAAATGAAAAATTTTCACCTGAAATGGGGAAAGCCTCTGGCATCCTGACCATTCCGAAATTAAAAGCCGATTTGCCGATTGTTGAAGGGACAGATGCGGACGACCTTGCCAAAGGCGTCGGTCATTACAAAGGCAGTTATTACCCTGATCAAAATGGACAAATCGTTTTGTCGGGACACAGGGATACGGTCTTCCGCCGGACTGGTGAACTGGATATTGGGGATCAGCTGAAAATCACTGTACCGTATGGTGAGTTTGTTTATGAAATTACGCATACGAAAATTGTGGATCAGCATGATACATCCATTATTACCTTACAAAATAAAAAAGAAGAGCTTGTGTTAACCACATGCTATCCATTTCATTTTGTCGGCAACGCACCAGAGCGGTACATTATTTATGCGAAAAGAGCATCTGTCTAACGTCAAAAGAGCCTGTATGATCAGGCTCTTTTTTCTACATATTGTCCATTAATTCAGCCATATCAGGTGGGAGCGGTGCTTCTATCGTCAGCTTTTCACCTGTGAATGGATGGTTCATGTCTACTTGTTTGGCATGAAGGGCGCACCTGTTTATCAGGTCACGCTTCCCGCCATATAATGTATCGCCAGCTAAAGGATGCCCGAGACTGCTAAGATGGACCCGAATTTGATGCGTTCTGCCTGTTTCTAATCGCAGCTTAATGGCCGTCATCTGTAAACGTTTATTGAGATGGAAGACCTCATAATGAGTCTTGGCGCTTTGACCAGTAGGAGAAACCCTCCTTCTGATGGCATGGTGTTTATCACGTCCAATGGCAGCTTGGATCGTTCCTTTCTTTTTCTTAAACAGTCCTTGTGCGATGGCAAGATACGTTCTGTTAATCGCTTTTTTTGAAAGCATTTGATCGAGTACAGCATGTGCCAACCTGTGTTTGGCAAAAATGACGGTGCCGCTTGTGTCTTGATCCAGCCTATGTATATGTCTGACCCGCTTTTCTTCTCCATTTGCTTGAAAATGGAAAGCGACTAGGTTCGCCAGCGTACCTGTTTGTCCTTTTTCATTTGGATGCGTCGGCCTTCCAGCAGGCTTTTGGACAACTAATAAATGCTCGTCTTCAAAGAGTACCTCTAATTCACCGTATTCTGGCGTCACATCACTTTCTTCCGTCTCAAATAAATCAATGAGAATCTGATCACCTGTACTCACTTTTGCAGCATGATGGGCAGGTTTTTGATTGAGACGGACTTTTTGGTGCTCCATCCAAAAATGGATAATCGGTTTAGAGGCAGACACTTCTTCTTTTAAAAATTGACTTAAGGAAATGCCATTTTGCTGCTCACCTACTTTTAGGGAGAGCGTGTGTCCTTTTATGATCATGATATTCGTCCTCTCTTTGGGTATATATAGGAAACACTTACCTTAGCGAATGACTTTTTTTCTGTGCTATTCTGAATGGAGTAATAACGACAGAGAGGTAGATGCCACGTGAGATTAATGAAAGCTGCGACAGACCTTCAAGAGCAGGCAATTGAAGAAGTATCAAAGGAAATTGAAGATCTTTTATCCCATTCTGTCAATGGAAAAGAGCAGGAAAAACAACCCCCGCTTACATTCATTGATGGTGTGTATAATGGGACAATGGATGATGCTTTTCGTATCTTATCAGGTCTTCAGCTATTACATACCATTATTTTAAAGCCGAAGCGACATATCACAAAACGAGATCGTGAGTTATTTGAACTCAACCGTGAACAAGTTAATGCGTGCGGCTTTTCTTTCCCGTTTGATTTAGATGATTTTGCAGGCCGTCACCTTCAAAATGCGTAAAAGTTGGTGTGAACTTCCTTGTTAACTTACAAGGTCGTCGCACATACTATTTTTAAGGGAACGGAGAAACCTTCAAGATCTGTAATACCAATTCCGCTCTTTTTCAACAATGTCTATTCTCCACGAATCGGAGCGCTTGGATCTCTTGCAGAAAGAATCGAACATGACAGGAGCCTGACAAAACGATGCAGGCTCCTTTTATACATAATCATTTTAGCAGACATTCATCTTTGAAAGTCAATTTTATTCACGATATGATAGCAGTATGGAAGATATTTCAGACTTTCGGAAAAAAGGAGTGGCCTCTTTGGTAAAGGCGATTATATTTGATTTTGATGGATTAATTTTAGATACAGAAACACATGAATATGAGGTTCTGCAGGAAATGTTTGCGGAGCATGAATCGGAGCTGCCTCTGTCTGTATGGGGAAATGTGATTGGAACGCAGGCAGGTTTTAAGCCTTTTGAATATTTGGAAGAGCAGTTAGGAAAGACATTAGATCATGAGGCACTCACAGAAGACCGGCGTTCACGTTTTCAAAAGAGAATGAAGGACGAAGCAGCAAGACCTGGTGTAGAAGCTTATTTAGAAGCGGCAAAGGAGCTTGGAATTAAGATTGGACTTGCTTCCAGCTCAGATTATAAATGGGTGTCTGATCACCTGAAACAAATTGGACTTTTCGATTACTTTGAATGTATCCGCACTTCAGACGATGTGGAAGAAGTGAAACCTCACCCAGAACTTTATTTGCAAACCGCACAATGCTTAGGCGTTGAGCCAAAAGATTGCGTGGCATTTGAGGACTCTGTGAATGGGTCAATCGCTGCCAAACGAGCGGGTATGAAATGTGTCATCGTGCCAAATAAAGTGACGAGCACACTGCAGTTTGAAGAATATGATGCGAGATTAGAATCCATGGCTGAAATCGAATTGCTCCAGCTATTCCATCAGCTTGAAAAAGAGGATCAGTAAGGGGGCAATACATCATGGCAGAAAAACTAGATTTAACGCGATTTGAAAAAAGAATGGTGATTCGAAATATTAGAGAAGAAGATATCGACCGAATCATCACATTGCAAGAGGTATGCTTTCCAGGCATGGACCCTTGGAAAAAAGAGCACCTTGAAAGCCACCTTGAACATTTCCCAGAAGGCCAGTTCTGTGCGGAATTCGAGGGAGAAATCATTGGCTCATGTTCAAGTTTATTAATTAACTTTGATGAATACGATGATCGTCACACATGGCAGGACATCACAGATGATGGATATATCACAAACCATAATCCAGATGGGATGAATATGTACGGAATTGAAGTAATGGTCAGTCCTGAGTACCGCCGGATGAAAATCGGTCATCGTTTATACGAAGCAAGAAAAGACTTAGCGAGAAGATTAAATTTAAAAAGCATCATTATTGGCGGACGTATCCCGAATTATCATAAATATCAAGAGGAAATGACGCCTCGCCAATATGTAGAGCAAGTTATGCTGCACCAAATTTATGATCCTGTGCTATCTTTTCAGCTGTTAAATGAATTTAGCCTGATGCGGATCAATCCGAATTACTTGCCGGATGATAAAGCTTCCAGCACGTACGCAACGCTAATGGAATGGAACAATGTCGATTATCGCCCGCAGTCGAAAAGATATTATAAATCGGCGTTCCCAGTACGTATTTGTGTCATTCAATATGCAATGAAGCAAATACATTCCTTTGAGGAGTTTATGAATCAAGTGGAGTATTACGTGGATGTGGCATCAGATGCGTCAGCTGACTTTGCCGTTTTCCCGGAAATCTTTACAACGCAGCTTATGTCATATTTAGAAGAGAGATCACCAAGTCTAGCAGTGCAGCGGATCACAGAATATACCGAGGACTACATCAATTTGTTTACAGATCTCTCGGTCAAGTACAACATTAATATCATCGGTGGTTCTCATTTCGTTGAAGAGGAAGGGAAAATCTATAATATCGCCTATTTATTTAGACGTGATGGAACGATTGAAAAGCAATATAAGCTGCATATCACGCCGAATGAAAGAAAATGGTGGGGGATTTCAGCTGGTGACCAAGTCCGGGTATTTGATACGGACTGCGGTAAAATTGCGATCCAAATTTGCTACGATATTGAATTCCCTGAGCTTGCTCGAATTGCAGCTGACAAAGGAGCGAAAATTATTTTCACTCCATTCTGTACAGAAGACCGTCAAGGCTATTTACGTGTGCGTTACTGTGCGCAGGCGAGAGCGGTTGAAAATCAGATATATACGGTCATTTCTGGAACGGTCGGAAACCTTCCGCAAACAGAAAACATGGATGTCCAATATGCACAATCAGCCATCTTTGCACCATCTGATTTTGAATTCGCAAGAGATGGCATTGTAGGTGAGTGCAACCCGAATATTGAAATGGTGGTTGTTGGTGATGTCGACTTAGAAATATTAAGAAGGCAGCGTCAAGATGGGACGGTTCGTCAGCTAAAAGACCGAAGAAGAGACGTGTACCATATTGAATATAAGAAATAACCAAAACAAGCGCCCCGCAGTTATGCGAGGCGCTTTTCTGTATGTTTACATTTTCTTTAATGCCACTGTAGCAAAATGGGCAATGCTTTTGGCAGCTAAAAATGGAACGTCTGATTTAACAAGAGATTGATAAATCGTTTTTTCTACTTGTTTCCATGTAAGATCAGACTCTTCTAAAAGATTTTTTAAATCAGGTCCTACATGCTGGTTGAAAAACTGTTCAAATTGTTCACGTTTTTCTTGTCCGGCAATCACTTCTAATTTTTGTAGCCACTTTTCTTGTTTTTGGAAAGATTGTTCGATGTTTTGTTTAATGGTGTCTGTTGTTGAAGGAAGCTGAAAATCACTTTCTGCTGTCACCTGCTTCGTTTGAATAGATGCAGCATCAGCTGTCTGTGTAATAGGTGAAGCGAATAAAAGGACAGTGGTGGAGAGCATCAAAGATTTTGCGATTGTTTTCATTAAGAAAACCTCCTAGTTCATTTAGTATTGTGCACGAGATTTATTATACATTTTTGTTAAAATAAGGTAATGAGACTTACCGCTTATTTTTTCATGCGACAAAGGGATGCCAAATGAAAAGACGAATATACTGAATGGAAATGATGTTTTACAAAGGGAGAGGGATATGGGGCGACAATCTAAACATTTGTATATCAATTTGCCGGTTAAGCATGTAAATGAGTCAAAGGCTTTCTTTGAACAGCTGGGTTTTGACTTTCAACAAGAACTGACGAATGAACATGCTGCTTGTTTTGTGATGAATGAGACGATCACCGTCATGCTGTTATCACTTAAGCATTTCCAATCCATTTCAGAGAAGGAATTGGTAGATGCCAGAAATGGCGCAGAGGTCATTATCTCTTTACAGGTCGAGACGAGGGAAGAGGTTGATGAGCTTGTAGAGCGTGCGATCGCAGCTGGTGGTTCACCGTTTAAAGAAAAACAAGACCATGATTTCATGTATGGCTGGAGCTTTCAGGATCGTGATGGTCATTTATGGGAAGTGTTTTATATGGATGAGGAGAGAAGCGACCTTTCATAAGGAAGCTTCTTTTTTATTGATGATCAGTGGTATGATAAGAGGGTAGAAAAAATAAGGAATTCATCTAGAGAAAAGTAGGTGCTTCATGGAATTTTTACTTGTCTTAATGCCAGTGTTCGGCATATTCCTTATAGGGTATATTGGGCAGAAGACAATTGGTTTTGATATACATACGCTTTCATCAATGTCTTTATATTTAATGTCACCATTTCTTGCATTTGAAACCTTTTATCAAAATAAAGTATCGATGGACTATGTGTACTTATCTATATTTGTCGTAGGGCTTTGTCTTTCACTTGTTTTATGTGTCTTCATTTTATCTCGAATTTACGGGTATTCGAATGAAACGTATTGTGCCATGATTTTGTCATCAGCATTTATGAATAATGGAAATTA
This sequence comes from Bacillus sp. RAR_M1_44, assembly GCF_020165935.1. Classification (NCBI taxonomy): domain Bacteria; kingdom Bacillati; phylum Bacillota; class Bacilli; order Caryophanales; family Bacillaceae; genus Bacillus; species Bacillus sp. RAR_M1_44. Next base: position 244,939 of record NZ_JAIUKX010000002.1, on the reverse strand, counting down.
CGGCACGCCTGTTGTCCTTCTTGTTTTTGGAGCAGCTGGTTTAGATATTGCGATTGTGCTAATGGTCCTTCAGCAGCTCGTCATGAGTACGATCGGCATGTATTATGCAGCAAAAGGTGGAGAGGACGCGGGAGACTTGAAGGTCGTTCTAAAAAAAGTGCTGCGTATGCCGGTTGCTTACGGGGCTCTTCTTGGTCTATTATTTCAGCTCATTGACCTTTCATTACCTAAAGAGCTTATGACAGGTGTTCAGCTGGTCGGGGATGCAGCGATACCAACGATTATGCTAATTTTAGGTATGCAGCTCGCAGTGATTTCTTTTAAACAAGTGGATTATCGTAATATTTCCTATGCGGTGCTGCTGAAGCTGTTTATCTCACCACTCATCGCATTCGGCTTTACGCTTATTTTACCGGTAGATGATTTGGTGAAACAAATTATGATTTTAGTTGCAGCGATGCCGACTGCGGCGAATACCACGCTGATGGCTGTGCAATTTCGAACGAAGCCTGAGTTTGTCTCAAGCACGACGTTTCTCAGTACGATTTTAAGTATTGTGACTTTACCTGTTTTATTATGGATTTTATCCATGCACCCTCTGGGATAGGGGACGGCAAACAAAGGGGGACTTATGAATGAATGTAGATGTTCATTTTCAAGTAAGTGATGTGTTAAAAACGAAGCATTTTACGCATGCGAAAGTGTTAGCTGGGGAAAAGGGATTGTTTCGGCAGGTAAAATGGGTACATGTACTTGAAGTGCCTGCTGTAGAGGATTTGTTAAACGGAGGCGAGCTGATTTTAACGACGGCCGCAGGCTTCCATGATCAATTGGAAGTCTTTCAGGCGTTTTTAAGGCAGTTGATTGACTCAGGTGCGGCTGGATTATGTATTGAGTTTGTACCGCTCCGGTTTGATGTACCGGAAGAACTGATTATTTATGCAGAAGAACGTGATTTTCCGCTAATTCTGTTTACAAAAGAAGTGAAGTTCGTCAATATTACACAGCATCTCCATACGATGATGATTGAACGTCAGTATCAGATGATGGCAGATTTAGAAGCCTTGTCGTCAAAGCTGAATGAGCTTTTACTAACTCCTCATCCGCAGATGGATATTTTGGATCAAGTGTATCAGCACGTGAGAGGGATACTACTGCTGATCCCTGTTCAAGGTGAGCCGATTATTTTATGTGATTCTTCCAAACAAACAGAAGAGCTTGTGATGAATTATTTGCAATATGCTTCATTACCAAAAGGATATGAAGTGACGCAAAAACAAGTCCTTGCACTCAAACAAACCTTTGCAGACCTCGTCCTCATTCATCAATCGAACACGCTCTCGGAATTTGAACTGCTTGTGATGGATAAAGGAGCGAATGCCCTTGCCCAGCAAACATTAAGAGAGCTGTATACAGAAGAGCTGAAGAAGACAAAAGAGAATGAATGGCTGCAAAAATGGTTTCATGAAGATCATACAGAAAGAGAGATCATAGAACACCTTGAGGAGACAGAAGGGCTGAAAAAACCGACCGGCTGTGTGGTGATGCTCTTTCAAAAAAACCACCAAATAGAAGAAATCGCAGGGAATCTTTATTTTCTTGTCTCTTGCCGCTCTATTTTTCAGCGTGCTGGTTTCCATTTGATTGTGTACGAGCATCAAGGACAAACCTTATTTATCTTATTGAATACAAGAAAAGTTGAGGACTGGAAAGAGCGTGCAGAAAAAGCGGCAAACGACATCACGCAATTATATGACCGTGAGCAGCCCGGCGAGGCAGTCATCAATTATGGAATCGGTTCATATTGTGAGCAATTTCAGCACATGAGAAAAAGTTTTCAAGCAGCGAAAGAAGTGCTGCATTTAAAGAAAGTGATGCCGCAGCGGGTAGAAAGCCCATTTTATCAAGATTTACATATGCTTCGGTTGATGCCTGTCATGAAAGAAAGCGGGTTATTAGAATGCATGGTGAAAGAGTATTTAGAGCCGGTGATTTTATATGATAAACAAAATAGCGGCAGGCTCTATCAGACGCTGAATATCTTTTTACAGACAAACGGTTCTAAAAAAGAAACCGCAAGCCAGCTCTATATTGTGAGGCAGACGCTTTATCACAGATTGGATAAGCTTCATGTTTTACTTGGTGAGGATATGATGCAAGCGCCGAAACGTCAAGCGCTTGAATTTGCGATCCTTGCTTATGAATTTTTACAGGGGAATCGCCATTAACGGTATATGTTAGATTTGCCAAGGGATCAAGTAGAGTGTCTCATGGTTCTTTTCAATCAGTTGACGATCTGTCTAATGTAATGTGTCTGGCCCCTTTTTTATAATGAGAGTAACGACATGGGCGGTCTTGTTTCAGTTTCATATGCCTCACTTTTTATCCATATAATGAATGGAGAGGTCATATGCAGGACCGGTTTAAGCTTCTTTGATGATGAAAACGGATACATGGGGGCGTGGGAAGATGAAAACACATAACGCACAAGATCTTCAGGCGAAAGATGATCAGTTTATTTGGCATCATATGAAAGGGACAAACAAAGAAAATGAAAGTATGGTGATTCATGAGGCAGAAGGCGCATGGGTGACAGATATTCATGGAAATCGCTATTTAGACGGGATGTCAGGGTTGTGGTGTGTAAATGCCGGATATGGACGTAAAGAGCTTGCAGAAGCGGCGTATAGGCAATTAAATACGATGCCTTACTACCCACTGACACAAAGCCATGTGCCAGCGATTCAGCTGGCTGAGAAGCTCAATGAATGGCTAGGCGGGGACTATGTGATTTTCTTTTCTAACAGTGGTTCTGAAGCGAACGAAGCGGCATTTAAAATAGCCAAACAATATCATGCGCAAAAGGGAGAGAGTACACGAACAAAATTCATTTCCCGATATCGATCGTATCATGGCAATACAGCAGCAGCTCTAGCCGCAACGGGTCAAGCGCAGCGCAAGTACAAATATGAACCGTTAGGGCAGGGATTTATCCATGTCGCACCGCCTGATATGTACCGGCATCCTGAAGATCAAGAGAGCTTGGCAAGTGCTGATGCAATCGATCAAGCGATGACGTGGGAATTAAGTGAGACCATTGCTGGCGTCATCATGGAGCCGATGATTACAGGAGGCGGTATCTTAATGCCGCCAAAAGGATATTTGAAGAAGGTGAAAGAAATCTGTGAAGATCATGGGGCGCTCCTCATTGTGGATGAAGTGATATGCGGCTTTGGCCGGACAGGAAAGCGGTTTGGATTTATGCATGAAGAGGTAAAACCAGATATTATCACCATGGCAAAAGGGATCACAAGTGGATATTTACCGCTATCTGCAACGTGCGTGAAACGAGACATTTATGAAGCGTATGCAGGAGAAGATACGTATGACAGGCTACGGCATGTGAATACATTTGGCGGTCACCCTGCTTCCTGTGCGGTTGCGCTTGCTAACCTAGAGATCATGGAAAACGAGCAATTAGTGGAGCGGTCAGGCAAGCTTGGCCAAGACATGCTCGATCGTTTGCAAGAGTTAAAAGAGCATCCATTTGTCGGTGATGTGAGAGGAAAAGGCCTGCTGTTTGGGATTGAGCTTGTGCAGGATCAGGCGTCAAAAAAGCCAGCTGATCCAAGTGTAGTCGGTCAATTGATTGCAGAATGTAAAAAGCGAGGATTGATCATCGGGAAAAATGGCGATACAGTGGCTGGCTATAATAACGTGGCACAGCTCGCCCCACCGCTAAATATCACTGATGAAGACGCCTCATTCATTATTCATACTTTAAAAGAAAGCATGGCACAATTATAGCAGAGAGGTTTCTCTGCTTTTTTCTATGCCCTGAAAGGATCAGGTTTTGATCGATTTGCTAGGCTGAATGGTCAATGGGCACACTAGGTGTATTGAAAAAAACATGCGATTCTATTACTGTAAGGAGAAGATAGAACCAATACACATTAGAAGGAGACGGCATATGAGTTTTCATGATCAACCCATTCTACCTGCTGTTCGCAATATGAAGCAATTTGAGGAATTTTTAAAAAGTCCATTTACATATGGGGTCTTACTAGATGTTCACTTAGGGCGGCTTAAGGGCATCATGAATGAGGCGAATGCGCATCATAAAAAAATGTTTGTCCATGTCGATCTTATTCACGGAATCAAACATGATGAGTACGGAACGGAATTTATTTGTCAGGAAATGAAACCAGCTGGCATTATTTCTACTAGGTCTTCTGTCATAGTAAAAGCCAAGCAGAAAAAGGTATATGCCATCCAGCGAATGTTTTTACTTGATACAAGTGCGATGGAAAAAAGCATGGAGTTTGTCGGGAAACATCGTCCAGATTTTATTGAAGTATTGCCGGGTGTCGTGCCAGATTTAATTACAGAAGTGCGCGAAAGAGCTGGAATACCAATATTTGCAGGAGGATTTATCCGAACAAAAGAAGATGTAGAAAGGGCGCTTGCAGCAGGGGCGACAGCTGTCACCACATCGAATACAAAACTTTGGAAAGCATTCCAAAAGTGAAAAAGATAAAATGTGAAAATTGATTGACAACGTTTTCATCCTCTGATACTATAGCACTAAGTTAATATCATGTGATGGAGAAACGGAGATCCACAACGACGCTTTACTAGGTGACAAATGACCCTGATGTAAAGTATGTTTGTTGTGGATCTTTTTTTCTGTATCTTTTCTACACATTTATAGGGGATGGCAACTGAACCAGAGGAGGAATTTTTCATGACACCATTTTGGGGTGAAGTCGTTGGTACAATGCTTCTGATTATTTTTGGAGGCGGTGTGTGTGCGGCAGTCAGTTTAAAGAAATCGCTCGCTTATCAGTCCGGTTGGATTGTAATCGCTTTCGGATGGGGATTTGCAGTAGCGATTGCAGCTTATGCCACTGGAGGAATCAGCGGTGCACATTTAAACCCGGCGCTGACAATAGGTCTAGCATTAGAAGGAAGTTTTCCTTGGGCTGATGTTCCAATGTATATTGTCGGTCAAATGCTTGGCGCATTACTCGGAGCTATTATTGTCTTCTTACATTACTTACCGCACTGGAAAGCGACAGACGATCCAGGTGCAAAACTAGGCGTATTCTCAACTGGTCCTGCGATTCCGCATACTTTTGCAAACGTGCTCAGTGAAGTCATTGGTACATTTGTATTGGTGGTAGGAATTTTAGCGATTGGTGCAAATAAATTTGCAGACGGAGTCAATCCGTTGATTGTTGGTTTCTTAATTGTTGCGATTGGTCTTTCATTAGGTGGTACAACTGGTTACGCAATTAACCCTGCACGTGATTTAGGTCCAAGAATCGCACATGCCATTTTGCCGATTCCAGGTAAAGGTCCATCAAATTGGAAATATGCTTGGGTTCCTGTTGTTGGTCCAATTTTGGGCGGTGCATTTGGCGGTGTTTTCTATAATGCAGCCTTTAAAGCGAACGTCACACCAGCCTTTTGGATTGTAAGCGTTATTTTAGTTGTGGTATTGTTAGGACTCTATGTTTCTACGAAAAACCAGACAAATGCTGTCAATGAAAGTATGTAAGGGGAGGAAAACACCATGGCAAAAGAAAAATATATTCTCGCATTAGATCAAGGGACAACAAGCTCAAGAGCGATCTTATTTGATCAAGAAGGTAAAATTGCCCATACAGCTCAGAAGGAATTCAATCAATATTTTCCGAACCCAGGCTGGGTAGAACACAATGCAAATGAAATTTGGAGCTCTGTTCTATCAGTTATTTCAACTGCTTTAATCGAATCAGGAATTGAAGCAGATCAAATCGCCGGTATCGGAATTACGAACCAGCGTGAGACAGCTGTTGTTTGGGATAAACATACAGGCGCACCTGTTTACAATGCAATTGTTTGGCAGTCACGACAAACATCGGGTATATGTGATGAGCTAAAAGCGCAAGGACACGATGAAACGTTTAGAAATAAAACGGGTCTACTCATTGATGCTTATTTCTCAGGTACTAAAGTGAAATGGATTTTAGACAATGTAGAAGGTGCTCGTGAGAAAGCAGAAAATGGTGACTTGCTGTTTGGCACAATTGATACATGGCTCATTTGGAAAATGACTGGCGGTCAATCACACGTGACAGATTATTCAAATGCATCAAGAACGTTAATGTTCAATATTTACGATCTGAAATGGGATGAAGAACTACTTGATATCTTAGGTGTTCCAGCTTCCATGCTGCCAGACGTCAAACCATCATCACACATTTATGGTGAAACAACAGACTATCACTTCTTCGGTAAAAATATTCCGATTGCAGGAGCGGCAGGAGATCAGCAGTCTGCGTTATTCGGTCAGGCTTGCTTTGAAGAAGGAATGGCGAAGAACACATATGGTACAGGATGTTTCATGTTGATGAATACAGGGGAAAAAGCAATTAAGTCGGATCATGGATTGTTAACGACGATTGCATGGGGCATTGACGGCAAAGTTGAATATGCTTTAGAAGGAAGTATTTTCGTTGCTGGCTCAGCGATCCAGTGGCTGCGTGATGGACTTAGAATGTTTAAAGACTCAAAAGACAGTGAAGCTTATGCTGAGCGCGTTGAGTCAACAGACGGCGTATATGTCGTACCAGCATTTGTTGGTTTAGGCACACCATATTGGGATAGTGATGTCCGAGGCGCTGTATTCGGTTTAACACGCGGTACTTCTAAAGAGCACTTTGTTCGTGCAACGTTAGAATCACTTGCTTATCAAACGAAAGATGTTTTAGATGCGATGGAAAAAGATTCAAACATCTCACTTAAAACATTGCGCGTCGATGGCGGGGCTGTAAAGAATGATTTCTTAATGGGCTTCCAAAGTGATTTGCTCGATGTACCAGTAGAACGTCCAGAAATTAATGAAACGACGGCACTCGGTGCGGCCTATCTTGCGGGAATAGCAGTTGGCTTCTGGAACGACCGTTCAGACATTGCAAAACAATGGAACCTTGACAAGCGCTTTGAACCTAAAATGGAAGAAGACAGCCGTGACTCGTTATACAGCGGGTGGAAAAAGGCTGTAAAAGCAGCTCAAGCTTTCAAATAAACAAAAAGTATGGTATACTTCAAGTAAGTTAATAGAACGGTTGGAGAACTGGAGAGACCGCAAGCACCGAAGTGTAGAAATACGCTTTGGGTGTTTGCGGTCTCTTTTTCTTTACCGTACAACATGGGAGGAACAAGAGATGACTTTTTCTAGCTTAGAAAGAGAACAAATGCTTCAGGACATGACAAAAAAACCATATGATGTGTTTATCATTGGTGGGGGTATTACAGGCGCAGGTACGGCACTTGATGCGGCTTCACGCGGAATGCGTGTCGGTCTTGCGGAAATGCAGGATTTCGCAGCAGGTACGTCTAGCCGCTCAACGAAACTAGTGCACGGTGGACTTCGTTATTTAAAACAATTTGAAGTAAAAATGGTCGCAGAGGTCGGTAAAGAGCGTGCCATCGTATACGAAAACGGTCCTCATGTGACAACGCCAGAATGGATGCTTCTTCCGATGCATAAAGGCGGGACATTCGGTAAGTTTTCAACTTCAATCGGACTTAGAGTATATGACTTTTTAGCTGGCGTTAAGCATAGTGAACGCAGAAGTATGCTAAGTGCAAAAGAGACACTTGCAAAAGAACCACTTGTGAAAAAGGATGGCTTAAAAGGCGGGGGCTACTATGTTGAATACCGTACAGATGATGCACGTCTGACAATTGAAGTTATGAAAGAGGCTGTGAAATTCGGGGCAGAAGCGGTCAACTATGCGAAAGTAAAAGAATTTATTTATGATAAAGGCAAAGTTGTTGGTGTTGTTATTGAAGATGTCACAACACAGAAAACATACGATGTATATGCGAAAAAAATCGTCAATGCGACTGGTCCATGGGTCGATCAGCTAAGAGACAAGGATCACTCAAAAGAGGGTAAACATTTACAACATACAAAAGGAATTCACTTAGTATTTGACCAATCTGTTTTCCCATTAAAACAAGCAATCTACTTTGACACACCTGATAAACGAATGGTCTTTGCGATTCCAAGAGAAGGAAAAACGTACGTGGGAACAACAGATACCGTTTACAAAAAACAGCTGGAACATCCGCGTATGACAAAAGCAGATCGTGATTACGTGATCAAAGCCATTCAATATATGTTCCCAGATCTTCATATTACAGAAAAAGACGTTGAATCTAACTGGGCTGGTCTTCGTCCACTCATTCATGAAGAAGGGAAAGATCCTTCAGAAATTTCTCGTAAAGATGAGGTATGGACATCATCTTCAGGCTTAATCACGATTGCCGGCGGTAAATTAACAGGTTACCGTAAAATGGCTGAACACATTGTGAATCTTGTACGTGATGGACTGAAAGAAGAAACTGGAAAAGATTTCGGACCATGTAAAACGAAACATATGCCAATTTCAGGCGGGCATGTAGGCGGTTCAAAAAATATGGCATCCTTTGTTCAAGCGAAAACGGCAGAAGGAGCATCCGTTGGTTTGACAGAACCGATTGCACAAAAATTAGCTGAGAAATATGGCTCAAACGTCAGCAATGTCTTCAAGCGTGTAGAGCAGCTTCAAGGGGAAGCAGACAAACGAAATATTCCCGCATATGTGTTGGCTGAACTTGTCTATGCGATCGAAGAAGAATTGGCTGTTACACCTGTTGATTTCTTCTTGAGAAGAACAGGTAGCCTATTATTTAATATCAATTGGGCAAAAACGTATGCACAGCCTGTTGTTGACTATATGGCAGATCGTTTTGGCTGGGATGAAGAGACAAAACAAAAACATCAAACTGAATTAGACCGACTATTCCATGAAGCAGTCGTACCGCTTGATGCTGAATAAGTAAAAAGCCGATCGTGTATCGGCTTTTTTTATTTTGTTCATCGTTTTTTCATATGTTCATGATATAACATGACATAAAGGATAATTCCATATAAAATAACAGTAGATATTAATTTATTGATGTTAAGAACTGGGAGGACGACCATGAGTTGGAATACGAATTATGAGCGTTGGATCAATGAGAAGCACCTGGATACTGAACTAAGGGAATGGCTGGAGGCACATCAAGATGATCATCAAGCACTTGAAGACTGTTTCTACAAAAACCTTGAGTTTGGTACCGGAGGAATGCGCGGAGAAATTGGTGCTGGAACGAACCGAATGAATGTTTACACTGTTCGAAAAGCATCCGCTGGTCTTGCTGCGTATATTGCAGCACATGGAGAGGATGCAAAAAAAAGAGGCGTCGCCATTGCCTATGATTCACGCCATAAATCTCCTGAATTTGCGATGGAAGCGGCCAAAACACTTGCTTCACATGGCATTCAAACATACGTATTTGACGAACTGCGTCCGACACCAGAACTCTCTTTTGCAGTTCGAGAACTGAATGCCTTTGCAGGGATTGTTGTGACAGCAAGTCACAATCCGCCGGAATATAATGGCTATAAAGTATATGGAGAAGATGGAGGCCAAATGCCCCCATTTGAAGCAGATCAAGTCATTAAAGAAGTAGATGCCATCGAAAATGAATTAGCCATTTCAGTGGAATCAGAAGAAGTATTGAAGCAAAATGGTTTGATCCGTATGATTGGTGGAGAAATCGATCAAGCGTATATGGAAAAATTAAAAACCATTCGTGTGCACCCTGAGCTTGCAAAAGAAGTCGATGTCAAAGTGGTGTTTACCCCGCTTCATGGGACGGCGAATAAACCTGTCCGAAACGGACTTCAGGCCTTTGGTTATAAGCATGTGACGGTTGTACCTGAACAGGAAAAACCAGATCCGCAATTCTCGACGGTTACGTCTCCAAATCCAGAGGAGCATGCCGCTTTTGAATACGCCATCAAGCTTGGCGAAAAGCAAAATGCTGATATGTTGATTGCGACAGATCCAGATGCAGATCGATTAGGTATCGCTGTGAAAAATCATGATGGTGAATTTACCGTTTTGACCGGCAACCAAACAGGCGCCTTACTACTTCATTATTTATTATCTGAAAAACAAAAACTAGGTCAGCTGCCGCCTCGCCCCGTTGTGATGAAAACGATTGTGACAAGTGAGCTTGGGCGTGCTGTTGCCTCAGCATTTGGAGCTGACACGATTGATACGCTCACTGGCTTTAAATTTATCGGAGAAAAAATCAAGCAGTTTGAAGAAAGCGGAGAATACACGTTTCAATTTGGCTATGAAGAAAGCTACGGCTATTTGATCGGTGATTTTGCACGAGATAAAGATGCAGTTCAAGCGGCGTTATTAGCAGTTGAAGTCGCAGCCTTTTATAAAAAACAAGGCAAGTCATTATACGATGCTCTTGTTGATATTTTTAAGGAATTTGGATTTTACAGAGAAGGGTTAAAGTCATTAACCTTAAAGGGGAAAGTAGGAGCGGAGCAGATTTCTGCTATTCTTCATACCTTTAGATCAAACCCACCAGCTTCTATCGCCGGTCAGCGCATTACGGTCATTGAGGATTATCAATCAAGTCAAAGGCACCTTGTGGCTGAAAAGAAAGAAGAAACGATTCATCTGCCGGCATCAAACGTCCTGAAATATTTCCTTGAAGATGGCTCATGGTTTTGTTTACGACCTTCTGGTACGGAGCCTAAAGTCAAATTTTATATTGCAGTCAAAGGCACATCGTTAACAGACAGCGAAGAAAAGCTGAAACACTTATCAGAAGAAGTCATGAAAGTCGTCTATGACATTGTGGAAGAAACAGCTAAATAAAATATCACAAAGCCATCATGTCATGCATGATGGCTTTTTCTCAGTCAAAAGGATGAGAAAAAATCATCCTTTTTGAGAAAGAGCCGCACAGATGCTCATGGTATAATCAACATATTGATCAGAGAGGCAGTAAAAGCCGGGGGTACACACGATGGGAGAATACCAAGAAAAAGTCAAAACATTAAAAACGTTAAAAGAAATTGCTGAAAAGCTAAATGAAGGGATGGAAATGAAGGAAACGCTTCATGAAGTGCTTCATATGCTTATGGAAGTGACAGGCTTTCAAACAGCATGGATTTATTTTATAGAAGAAGACGGATCGTATGAACTAATGGCAGAAGTATGCTTACCTGAAGCGCTAGCAAAGCATCAAAAAGAGCTCATGTGTCAAAACGATTGCTATTGCATCAACCGCTACACGAAAGGCTCACTGCAATCAGCGACCAATATCATCAATTGTAAACGGATTGAAACGGCGATTGAGCAAAAGCTTGGAGATACAGAAGGAATTACCCATCATGCAACCGTTCCGCTCCAAGCATGTAAGCGTACGTTTGGCTTATTAAATGTGGCGGCAAAAGGGAAGGTCACATTTACACAGGAGGAGCTGAATCTGCTTGAAAGTATTGCACTGCAAATTGGTACGGCTATTCAGCGTATGAAGCTTGTGCAAAATGAGCAGCAGCATGCACTGCAAGAAGAACGAAACCGGCTTGCGCAGGATTTACATGATTCTGTGAATCAAATGCTGTTTTCCGTGAGTTTGACTGCAAAGGCAGCGCGTCAAATGACAAGTGATCAAAAATTAGGTGAAATGATTGATTTTATTCAGCATTTATCACAAGATGCCCTCATTGAAATGCGATCACTCATCTGGCAGTTAAGACCAAAAGGACTTGAAAAAGGATTTACGACAGCGATTGAAGAGTATGCACAGCTTTTAGGTCTTAATTGTTCATTGTCTTTATCAGGCTGTATGGAAATAGATCATTCAAAGCACGAGACCTTATTTCGCGTATGCCAAGAAGCTCTAAATAATTGCCAAAAGCATGCGGGCGTTGAGAAAGTAGAGGTCAAACTGGAGCAATCAGGAGATACGTTTGGTATGAAAATCATCGATCAGGGAAAGGGATTTCAGTATGATGAAAAAATGAGTCTTCCTTCACTTGGATTGAAAGGGATGGCTAAACGTATTCGTAGAGCAGGCGGTACATTTTGTATCAATTCTGAGCTAGGGAAGGGAACCACAATTCATGTGAAAGTCCCATTTTCTCAAGAAAGGAAGGGATTGTCATGAGGGTAGTCATTGCAGATGATCATCATATTGTCAGAAAAGGGCTGGTCTTTTTCTTGCAAACCCAGCCAGATGTAGACATCGTCGGTGAGGCATCCAATGGGGAAGAGGCACTGCAGGTAGTCAGGCAAACGAATCCTGATATTGTCTTGATGGACCTTTCTATGCCTGTGATGAATGGAATTGAGGCAACAAAGCAAATGACACTCGACATGCCGGAAGTCCGCATTGTCATTCTGACAAGCTATGCAGATAAGGACTATGTGATCCCTGCTATCCAAGCGGGAGCGAAGGCTTATCAGCTCAAGGATGTAGCACCTGAAAAGCTTCTCACGACAATGATTGAGGTGCAAAATGGTACGTATCAATTAGACGGTCATATTACGACGTTTCTCGTCCAGCATCTAACTGAACCTAAAGAGCAGAAATGGGCATTGATGAACGAACTGACCAATAGAGAACGTGATGTCTTATTTGAAATCGCAAAAGGGAAAAGTAACAAAGAAATTGCCTCATCGCTTTTTATTTCTGAAAAGACTGTGAAAACTCACGTGTCTCATGTGTTATCAAAGTTAGAGCTGGCAGATCGAACTCAGGCCGCTCTCTATGCAGTAGATTATCAAAAAAATCAGCCGAAAGAGCTGTTGTAAACAGTCATGGTGGACATTCCAAAAGACTTCATGAGTATTCCTCATGAAGTCTTTTCTTCTTTATGAAAGGCGGTTAGTAAAAGGCTGAAAACAAAGAGCTAAAATAAAGTTCATTTTAGCCCTATGTCAACAATCTGAAAGAAAATCAGCCTTTTCCTTTATGTGTACATCGGTTCAGCATATGCTTCAGCAACGGCAGCCTCTGAAGCATGGTCGATATACTGCAGGAGCCCATATAAACATTTTTCAACATCAGCATCGTTCCGGTTAAATTGATACGCATGTAAGAAATGCTCAATACGTTTTGAGAGCAAATCATCTTGCGTACGGACCATAAGAATAAGTAAATTATCCCATTGCGAGCGATGCGTATAATAAAGTGCCTTATCATAATCTGCCACATTCATTAAACCTTCTCCTTTCCCTTGAGAAGTCTTACTTAGTTTGCTCGGATCAGATCGACTTTTTCAGGGGAAAAGTTGGTGTCTGCATAAACAGGGTACCGGGAATTATAGGCTGAATAAATGCTTGATGTATGAAAAAGAACCAACCAGCAAAACCTAAACAAAATAGACATGAAAGTGAGAATATTGATATCATGCACCCGAAATTATGGATGCTTTTTGCAGCAGAAATTGTTTTATTTGGCAGTCTGATGATTCATCCATCTTCACAAGCAGCTGTGCAGCCGGCAGAGAATTGGGAAAGACTTGCGTATACTGCCTTGCAAGATGAATATGAAGGCGCCGCTTTAAACGATTATCATTACATTGGACGTACACAAGTGAATGAAGAACAAACAAAAGATGTGTTTCGTGTGACCGTGAAGGAAGGCTCCATACGATTTGCAGCACATGCAGAAATTTATTTTCATCCAGTGACAGGTCATTTGATTAGTATTAACATATTTCGGTTATAAAAAAGCACCTCTTTTAAAAAGAGGTGCTCCAGCTGAAAAGAAGATCTATTTCATGCTTCCTTGAAGATATGAGCGAATATCCACACCAAGTGAATCCGCTAAACGCTGTCCATAATCTTCATCTGCACGATAGAAGTTGCAGATCGCAAGTAATTTCGTTTTTTCATTTACGTCTTTCAAGTCAGCTGTCAGGTTTTTGATCAATGCTTGTTTCTCTTCTTCAGAGTAGCTTCGATATTTTTCTCCAGCTTGTTTGAAATCATTTGGTTTTTCAATTTTTTGTCTCACCATACGGTCACCGTGAAGAACCGGTTCACTTTCTTTGTAGTGAGGGTTTTCTTTTGGCTGATCGTCATAACGGTTTGGTTCATAGTTAATATGACCGCTTGGACGAGTTGTAGTCATAAAGCCATCCTGTTGGTTATTGTGAACAGGCGCATAAGGACAGTTCACTGGGATGCGCATGTAGTTTGCACCTAGGCGGTGACGCTGCGTGTCAGGATAAGAGAACAGTCGGCCTTGAAGCAGTTTGTCTTCAGATGCTTCAATTCCTGGTACTAGGGCACTTGGCGTGAAAGCAGCTTGCTCTGTTTCAGCAAAGAAATTTTCTGGATTGCGGTTCAGTGTCATGCGGCCCACTTTTTGCAGCGGATAATCTTCCTCGCTCCACGTCTTCGTCGGATCACATGGATCATAATCTAGTTCATCATAATCACTGAGCGGCATAAGCTGAACGTAAAGATCCCATGCTGGATAATTTCCCTTTTCAATACGATCATACAAGTCTCTTGTCGCATGCTGGAAGTCGTTTGCTTGAATTTCTGCAGCTTCTTCCATCGATAAATTGCGAATGCCTTCTGATGGTCTCCAGTGGTATTTCACATATTTTGTTTCTCCGTATTTGTTTACCCATCTAAACGTATGAACACCAGAACCGCGCATTTCAGCGTAGTTCGCAGGAATACCTTCGTCAGAGAAGAGCCATGTGAGCATGTGAGTGGATTCAGGTGTTAACGTCATAAAATCCCAATAACGGTCAGGATCTTGAATGTTGGTTACAGGATCTGGCTTGAGAGAGTGAACCATATCAGGGAATTTAAGTGCATCACGAATGAAGAAGATCGGCAAGTTGTTCCCAACTAGATCATAGTTGCCTTCTTCTGTATAAAATTTGACAGCGAAACCACGAGGGTCACGTAATGTTTCAGGTGAACCTTTAGGGTGAATAACCGTTGAGAAACGGACAAAAACATCTGTTTGTTTTCCTTCTTCACTTAAGAAAGCTGCTCTTGTATGTTTCTCCATGCTATTTTCTACTTCAAACACACCATAAGCCCCGGCGCCTCTTGCATGAACAACACGCTCTGGAATACGTTCACGGTCAAAGTGTGCAAGTTTTTCAATCAAATGGTAATCATCAAGAAATGAAGGCCCTCTGTGACCAGCAGTTCTTGAGTTTTGATTATCGCCAACTGGCACGCCTTGATTCGTCGTCAAATTTTTATGATTAGAATTTGTCATTCTTTTTCTCCTCCTGTAAACAAAAATGGTTTCTAGCAATCTATATACCCTAATTATATTGAATCAAACATGATAGTCAATATTTATTTATAATAATTTTAAATAAATTATTATTACAAAGAGGTAAAGAAAAAGACGAAAGAAATAAATTCTTTCGCCTTAGAGCAGAAGCTCTCTTAGAGCATCTTTGTTTTGTGTTAAATCACTTAATGTGTATTGGTCAAGAACGCGTAAATAAGCAGTGAGTGCTTCATGAAGTACGTGCTTTAATGAACAAATCGGGGAGATAATACAGCTGTTTTTCTTCGGATCAAAGCATTCAACCATGACTAAATCATCCTCTGTATAGCGGACAACCTCACCAATATTAATGCTTTCTGGGCTTTTCCCCAGCCTAATCCCACCATTTCTTCCGCGGATCGTTTCTACATAACCACGTTTTCCAAGATGGTAAATGACCTTTGTCAGGTGATTTTTCGAAATGCCATAAATATCGGCAATCTGCTGAATATTTGACAGTTCATTGTTTTCTCTCGAAGCTAAATAAATGAGTACCCTTAATGAGAAATCTGTATAATTCGTAAGTTTCATTTGGACGACCTCTAAACCTAATAGAGTTTTGTATCATCGTAACACATTTTAGACAAAAACTGTTCGAGAAAGTACTAAATGTGACAACATTTAAAACATGCATTATAAATATTGCTTTTATACGTTGTCTTCCATTACGATAAAAATGTATTTAAAATACATCTTTTGAAAGAAGGAATAACGATGTTATCCACAGATCAAATGAATGCCATTAAACAATCAGCCCCTCTTCTAAAAGCTGAGGGAACAAAACTTGTGACAGTTTTTTATCAAAATATGATCAGACAGCATCCAGAGCTACTCAATCAGTTTAATAAAACAAATCTCATGAATGGAAGCCAGCCAGAGGCGCTTGCCGCAACACTCTATCAAGCTGCACTGCACATTGATCGCTTGGCAGACTTGCTACCTGCTGTGAAACAAATTGCCCATAAGCATGTCAGTGTCATGGTGAAAAAAGAGCAGTACCCAATCGTCGGATATCACCTTCTTGAAGCAATGAAAGAGGTATTTGGGTTATCAGAGGAAGATGACACATTGTTGGCTTGGAAGGCTGCATATGACATCATTGCGAATATATTCATCACCATTGAGGCAGAAATGATGGCTGAAAATGTGAAACAAACGGGTGGATGGGCAGATGTCAAACCGTTTATTCTGAAGAAAAAGCAACAAGAATCTCCATCACTCATTTCCTTTTATTTCGTACCAGAGGATGAATCTGAGCTACCAATGTATGAAGCTGGTCAATACATTACGGTGCAGGTAGATATGCCGGGTGAAGCCTATGTATGCAGCAGACAATACAGTTTATCAGATCAATATCACCCATCTTACTATCGCATCACCGTGAAACGAGATGGGCATGTCTCCACATTCCTGCATGATGAAATGGAAGAAGGCGATATTCTTCACGTGAGTATGCCGCAGGGAATGTTCTGCTTGCAAGATGACACAAAAGAACCCGTTTATTTAATTAGTGCCGGTTCTGGTGTCACACCAATGATTGGTTTAGTGAAAACAGCGTCGCATAACAATCAGCCATTCACGATGATTCATGCAGACAGACTAGAGGATGTAACCGCTTTCGAACAAGAGTTTGAACACGTTCTCACTTCATCTCTAGAGGGGCGTATTATCCTTTGTAACGAACAATTTGAAAAGAGTGTAAAGAGTGAGCTGGTTGAGAAGGTGGCTACGCGGATTGACGGACCTTTCCTTCAATCA
This sequence comes from Bacillus sp. RAR_M1_44, assembly GCF_020165935.1. Lineage (NCBI taxonomy): Bacteria > Bacillati > Bacillota > Bacilli > Caryophanales > Bacillaceae > Bacillus > Bacillus sp. RAR_M1_44. The sequence continues at coordinate 227,974 of NZ_JAIUKX010000002.1, read as the reverse complement.
GTCATTGGTGAAGGAAAAGGCCAATTTTATGTTTGCGGTTCTCCAGCATTTACTCAAGAGATGATCCTTATTCTAAAAGCGATGGACATCCCGGAAAAGAATATCCATTTTGAAGCGTTCGGCGGGCAGTCCATGAAAGAAATGGAAGTCGTCTAAACAACTGGCTGAACATCATGTTTTTTTAGGTATGCTCATATAGTAGGGATAAGTCCGATGAGGAGGGATGGTTTCCTTGAGCGTATCTGAAAAGCGTCTTTTACAACGAGCCATTGATGAAATTACAGAAATTGCAGAAGGATTTGGTCTGGATTTTTATCCGATGAGGTATGAAATCTGTCCCGCGGAGATTATTTATACATTCGGTGCATATGGCATGCCAACACGATTTAGCCACTGGAGCTTTGGAAAGCAATTTCACAAAATGAAGCTTCATTATGATTTAGGATTAAGCAAAATTTATGAGCTGGTGATTAATTCAAATCCTTGCTATGCCTTTCTCCTTGATAACAATTCGCTTGTTCAAAATAAACTAATTGTGGCTCATGTCTTGGCACACTGCGATTTCTTTAAAAACAACTGCCGTTACCAAAACACAAAACGAGATATGGTGGAAAGTATGTCAGCGGCAGCAGAGCGAATTAAAGAATATGAACATATCCACGGTACAAAAGAAGTCGAGTCCTTTTTAGATGCTGTATTGGCATTGCAGGAGCATATTGATCCGTCGCTTGTTCGTTCAAAATTAAGCTGGAATCTCGACGATGAAGATGAATATGAAGAGGACAAACCAAAACGTCAAACGCCATATGATGATTTGTGGGGAATGGATGAACCAAAAACACGTGAGAAAAAGAAAACGATCAAGCAATTCCCACCAAAGCCAGAAAAAGATATATTGCTCTTTATCGAGGCACACTCCCGGGAGCTAGAGCCTTGGCAGAGGGATGTGCTGACGATGCTGAGAGAGGAAATGCTCTATTTTTGGCCACAGCTAGAAACGAAAATCATGAATGAAGGCTGGGCATCGTATTGGCACCAGCGGATTATGCGTGAACTTGATTTAGATTCAAGTGAATCGATTGAATTTGCCAAATTAAATGCAGGTGTCGTGCAGCCATCTAAGACAGGAATCAATCCTTACTATTTAGGGCTGAAGATTTTTGAAGATATTGAAGAGCGCTACGATCATCCATGCGAGGAATTAAAAAAAGCAGGAGTGACGGAAGGGTCCGGTCGCAGCAAAATGTTTGAAGTGCGAGAAATTGAATCAGACATTTCTTTTATTCGAAATTACTTAACGAAAGACCTTGTGATGAGGGAAGATTTGTACTTGTTTCAAAAGCAGGGGAGAGACTATAAAGTCATTGATAAAGAATGGAAGGCAGTCCGTGATCAGCTAGTCAGCATGAGAGTCAATGGCGGCTTTCCATATTTGACAGTCATCGATGGTGACTATTTAAAAAACAACGAACTCTATATTAAACATTGGTATGAAGGCATTGAGCTTGATCTCAAATACTTAGAAAAGGTGCTTCCATATTTGTATCAGCTATGGGGAAGAAGTGTGCACATCGAGTCAGTTCTTGAAGGAAAAGAAGTGATGTTTTCATACGATGGAAAAGGGGTTCATAGGAAGTATCTTACTTAATGATCAAAAAAGATGTCTACGACTAGACATCTTTTTTTGTGATTAGCACTTTATTGGTTTTTCAGCAGTTTGAAAATGTGTTTCGCTTGATCTGTATTTTCCATGAGCCCTTTTAGCTGTTCGCTTGTTGGTCCATAAGCATAAAATGGTACTTCATCCCCTGTATGACCCGATGTGGTCCAGCCTGTATGAGACCTCGTATTGATGACCTTTTCGATGGCATCATCAATTTGAACAGGATCTTTTGTTTCAGCCGCCTTTTGAATAGAGGCGATTTCCTCTTTTGTGAAATCAAGGTCGATGTATTGTTTGAGCGCAGTCTCGACCGTCATACCCCCTACAATTTTATTTGCAATGAAATCAGGTGTCTTTTTTGCTGCTTTGACGGGCTGATAATCCCAGCTGCCCGAACCGTCTGCCCCGAAGGAAAGGCCACCAGTTGAATGATCTGCTGTCGTGATGACTAACGTGTTTTTATCCTTTTTTGCGAAACGAATGGCTTCTTCAAATGCTTTTTCAAAATCTTTCATCTCACTCATCGCACTGACAATATCGTGGTCATGTCCAGCCCAGTCAATTTGACTGCCTTCAACCATGAGGAAAAATCCTTTTTTGTTTTTAGACAGCTGTTTGATGGCTGAGGATGTCATGTCTTGCAAGGAAGGGGTCGTTTTATCACGATCAATTGCTTTATCGAGACCACCGTCAGCAAAAATGCCTAACAATTTTTGCTGTTTGTTTTTTTGTAAGTCAGCTTTATTGGTTACGTAACGATAGCCTGCTTTTTGAAATTCTTTCGTCAAATCACGATCTTTGCGGACAAAATCGATCAGTCCTCCGCCAAGCATGACATCGACTGTATGCTGTTTGCCAATTTTCTCATCGAAGAAATCATCAGCAATGGCTGCTGTGTTTTTTCTAGACACATCGTGGGCGGCATACGCAGCAGGTGTCGCATTGGTTAATTCAGATGTGACGACGAGACCAGTAGACTTTCCTTTGCGTTTTGCTTCTTCCAATACTGTTTTTAGTTTTTTGCCATTTTTGTTTACACCAATGGCGTTGTTGTATGTCTTTTGACCAGTTGCCATGGCTGTACCAGCTGCTGCTGAATCAGTAATGTTACTTTTAGAATCATCAGGGTATGTTTTATGCATGCCAGTGAGGTAAGGATCAAACGCTGTTTGCTTGGAAAGATCACCGTTGTGTTTAAATGAGCGGTAAGTTGAAAGGTAAGGTGTTCCCATGCCATCTCCAATGAGCACGATCACATTTTGTACGTCATTTTTTGGTTTCTTTTTAGCCTCAGCTTTGTCAGCCTGTCCAAATTCAATTCCTGAAAAAATACCAATCGATAACACTGATGCGGCTGCGATTGCAGCTATTTTCGTTTTCGAGCTTTTCAACACACTCATTCATTTTGCCTCCTCATTGTTTATGTATCGCTCTCACGTTTACAATGGTAGAGCAGAAGTGTGGATTCCAAATGACAGCACCGTAAAGTTCACTTTAAAATTGTAAAGGTCCACTTTACATAGAATGAACCAAAAAGTGAAATGAATGTATGATTTATCTATGACAAGATGCATTTGTTTTGTCATGATTGTGTAATAAAAATGAAATAAAAAGAACCCTAAAAAAAAATAATTTTTGCCGAATTAATAAGCATAATGTCGTAGGAAGTCAAGACTATTTCTTCTGGTATTCGATCCTTATAATAGAAAGTAGATAAAAATTCGGATCACGATAGATACATACAGGAGGAACAAATGAAAAAACAATTGATCACAGCTGCAAGTGCAGTTCTACTTGGGACGACATTATTTGCCGGAGCTGCCTCAGCACAATCAGTAAAGGTTCAAAAAGGTGACTCTCTTTCTGTTCTAGCGAAAAAATACAAAACAACCGTGAGTAAGATTAAATCAGACAATAAGTTGAAATCTAACACGATTTATGTTGGACAAACTTTAAAAGTGAATGGTACTTCTTCAAACAAGGTAACGAAAACATCAAAAACAACAACAAAAGTAAAAGCGTCTTCAGCGACAGCCACTCATAAAGTTGTCAAAGGTGATACTTTATCTAAAATCGGCAAAAAATATGGAATGACAGTGAAAGAGCTGAAATCGTTAAATAAACTCAAAACAGATTTGATTAAAATTGGACAAAAGCTGAAAGTGAAAAAGACATCCAAAGTGAAACCAACACCTATCAAAGAAAAAACAGTTGCTACTTCTTCTTTAAACACGTCTAAACTCGTAGCAGATGCGAAAGCACAAAACGGTACACCATATAAATGGGGTGGAACGACACCGAAAGGCTTTGATTGCAGCGGTTTTATGTGGTATATCATTAACAAACAAACAAAGATTTCAAGACAAACGACTGAAGGTTTTTGGGGATCAATGAAAAGCGTTTCAACACCTAAAGTTGGAGATTTTGTCTTCTTTACAACCTATAAATCTGGCCCATCTCACATGGGTGTCTACCTTGGGAACAACAAGTTTATCCACGCTGCTTCTGATGGTGTGACGATCAGCGATATGACTTCAAGCTATTGGAAGCCAATTTACCTTGGCGCAAAGACATTTGTAAATTAATAATGGATCTTAAGAGACTGCTTACTAGGCAGTCTCTTTTTTTGTATATCGTTTGCGCAGCTAAAACAGTCCATTATCATAGCTCTCTATGAGTCTAAAGGCTTTTAAATAAGCAAAAGTGAAGACAAGTTATCAAAAGAATAATTTTATTTTCACTTTATAAAAATTATATCAAAAAAGTATAATTTTGTATTTTGTATAATAAATAGAAGAGGCCAAGCTATGATTTGAATAAAGATTGAAGAAAATCTACCATGAATATTGACAAGTATTTTGTTGATAAATAAGAATTTTCACTCTATTTTTAAAAAAAGTATTTTCATTTTTTAATTTTCATATATAATAATTTTACGCCACCAATTTATTGCGCTAAATTAAATCTAAATATTCAGAAAATAAAATGAATTACGAAGTGGTGGCGTCTTTAGACGGATACTAAGTTTTGGGAGTGATGGTATGAGCAATTCGTTGTTTAGAAAGAAGAGCATTTCAGAGCTAATTGCGGCAACACAAGGGGAAAAAGCGTTAAGAAAGGAATTAGGTTCATTTGACTTAACGATGCTTGGTATTGGAGCGATTATCGGTACAGGGATATTTGTACTGACAGGTACAGGCGCCGTCACAGCAGGACCAGGACTTGTTTTATCATTTGTGATTGCAGGTCTTGCATGTTTATTTGCGGCATTGTCATATGCGGAATTCGCTTCCACAGTGCCAGTATCAGGATCTGTTTATACATTTACGTACGCATCTATGGGAGAATTTTTAGCGTTTATCATTGGCTGGGATTTGATATTAGAATATATGCTAGCCGCTAGTGCCGTTTCAGCAGGCTGGTCAGGCTACTTTGTGTCGTTTTTAAATGGGATAGGGATTCATATACCGGTTGAATTAACAGCAGCACCAGGTGGTTTAAAGGGGCAAGTGACATATTTTAATCTTCCTGCATTTATTATTTTAATGATCATCACCTTCTTGCTGTACTTCGGTATTAAAGAATCAAAACGAGTCAACAACATCATGGTCATTATGAAAATTGCGGTGATTCTGCTCTTTATTTTAGTCGCTGTGAAATATGTAAAACCTGAAAACTGGACACCATTCGTTCCTTTTGGAACTTCAGGCGTGTTAAGTGCAGCAGCTCTCGTATTCTTTGCATTTATCGGATTTGATGCAGTTGCTTCTGCGGCAGAGGAAACAAAAAATCCATCCCGCAACTTGCCAAGAGGAATCATCACTTCCTTATTGATTTGTACCATGTTGTATGTGGTAGTCAGTGCCATCATGACAGGCATTGTTCCATTTATGAACTTTGAGGGAGTATCCCATCCAGTGTCTCTTGTTTTACAAGTAGCCGGTCAAAATTGGGTGGCGGGTATTGTAGATGTTGGGGCGATTTTAGGGATGACCACGGTCATGCTTGTCATGCTGTACGGCCAAACACGTGTCATGTTTGCCATGTCTCGTGATGGCTTGGTACCAAAGGTTCTTTCAAAGGTTCATCCAAAACATAAAACACCTTATATCAATACTCTTTTCTTTGGAACATTGTCAGCATTAATGGGTGGATTCATTCCGCTTGATGAGCTGGCAAGTCTAGTGAACATCGGAACACTTTCAGCTTTCATTTTGATTTCAGTTGCTGTCATTGTCATGAGAAAAACACAGCCTGATTTACCGAGAGCATTCAGATGCCCCGCAGTGCCGCTCATTCCAATCTTGGCTATTCTATCTTGCGGACTGCTCATTTATAAGCTTGGCACCATCACATTTGTTCGTTTCTTAATCTGGCTTGCCATTGGACTTGTTGTCTATTTCTTATATTCAAGAAAGCACTCCGAATTAAACAAAAAATAAGAGTGTACAGAAAAAGCCAGTCAAGTATGACTGGCTTTTTAGTATTAAAAACCTAATTGAAGATCGACATCAATGGAGACGATCGCATAAACACAAACGATGACAAAAATATTCAGAACGACGCCTAGAAAACCTGGTCCAGTGCGGCCTTTTTTAATGAACAGTTCAATCACACCGAATGGAACTGCGGCCATTGCAAAAGGAAGCATTTGAAACGAATAAAATGTCACATTGCTAATAATGGCGAGGTTCAGCATGAGCAGCGATAAAATAGCGGTGCCGACCGAAATCCAGCCAAACACATTATGCTCTTTAAAAATTCTTACCAATTCCATAATTCCACCTCGCTCACTTTGGCCGTTTTAATGCGTTTTGTCTTCACAAATTTCTCTATTTCTTTAGAAGGACCTGTGACAACAGAACCGTAAACCGTGACACCATTTTGATTGATGTAGCGTATTCGGTTAGAGAGGTCAAGTTCAGGTCTGCCAGAGATCGTTTTTGCCCAGGATGGATGCTGGTTGACATAGGCGAGGGCATCTTTGAACTGATCAACCTCTGTTTTTGATGTGTGCTGAAGCTCTTTTAAAAATTCAGAGTCTTTCCCGGGAAAACCGATTGGACGCTGATTTCCACTTAATGAATCTTCTGTTTTGATCGCATTCCAAAGCACTTTCATATCATATTTTTTAGCAAATGAATACACGTCTTTCGGTGTGTATGCTTTGTCATAGGATACATACACTTCACTCACTGTTCCTTCAGGTAGCTTGTCTAGAGTAGTGAGTGTTTGTTTTTTAGATGTATCTGCCTGCGACGAAGGGTGCGTAAAGAAATCCTCCGTATTACGTGCGCTGTCGCCATAATAAGAGATCGTAGGCTGCTTTAATTTATCGAAAAACATTTCGATTTGTTCACTGCCGATGGCTTCTGTTTTATTGCCAATTTGTTTTTGCAGCTTAAGTTCTGTGTTCATACCAAACAGTTTGACTTGCCCTTTTAAATCCTTCATATCAATGGCGACATTCGGTTTTGTTAGGGCGACTGTTACAGCGGCCGTTTCCATAAAATGATTGCCTTTACTGTCTGCTCCGCCAACGCCGTAGTATAGATAACTACCTAGTGTACAAAGCGGTAAAATAATCAGTGTAGATATGACAGCAAGCACAGAAATACGTAAATAGGACTTTCTTTTTCCGTATTGTAAAATGGCTTTTTGTTTTTCAGGACTGATGGAGAAGTCTGTCCAATCTGAGTCATTCAGTTCTTGGCTTAAGCGTTTTTCATTTTCTTCGAGCTCTTCTTCAAACGCCATCATTTCTTCTTCGTTCATCTCGCCATTATTATATTGTTCCCATCGCTTATTAAACTCTTCATTCATCATTAACACCTCTGTTATATAGTGCTTTTAGGCGCTGCCTTGCACGAAATAAAACACTTTTAAAATTTGCTTCAGTAATATTCATGACCTTGGATGCTTCTTTGTAATTCAGTTCTTTTAAATAATACAATGTCAACGCTTCCTTGTAGTTATCTGGAAGCTGCTCTAAATACATGTTGAGGACTTCTTTTATTTCAATCTGTTCAGCGGGACTTTGTACAGACGTTTGTAAAAGGCCGCCAATGAGATCATCCGATATGGTCACTTCTTTTTTATGTTTCCTGACATAATCAATAAAAGCATTTCGTGCCACCTGAAATAACCAAGGTTTCACTTTGCTATGGTCGTAGGAATGAATATGTATATAAGCACGCATAAAGGTTTCCTGCAATAAGTCCTCTGCCAAATGTTTGTCTTTTGTCATGGAGAGCAGAAACCTGTAAACATCGTTCATATACATTTGATAAATTTCATCGATCGTCACTGATTTTTCTCCCCTCTATGTTATACACGCATAAGAAAGGCATAAAGTTGCACGAAACTTCTCATAGGCCGTACATTACTCATCTCTTTCACCGAATCAAAATCATTTCTCCTTATCATAGCGAAATTTGCATCATTTATAAAGTGTTTTCAATAGAACAAATCAGGAAAAAAACTCAAAAAACGACAATTTTGGACACAATTCTTCCTCTATTCTCTCCTAAAAACACATGCTTGAATACAGAAGGAGCGGTCATCTTAAGTGAAAAGATGATTTTAGTGAACCGTCTCTATTTTATCAGCAGGAGAAAATTTTTAGTACCAGGTAATAAAAAATTTGTTATAATAGATACAAATCCTTCATTCTTCAAACAAAGGAAGTGCACTATGTATAAATTTTCAGGCTATACCGTCAAAGCATTTTTTGCTCTCCGAGGCGGAATCAAAGTATATCAAAAAGAGAATCTGCCAACAGACCGGGGGTTTGTCATTGCTTGTACGCATGAGGGTTTTGTGGATGTTCTTGCATTAGGCGCAGGAATTCTTCCGTTTGAGATCCACTACATGGCGAAAAAAGAATTGTTTGCAAATAAATGGATCGGCGGATTTTTAAAGAAGATTCATGCTTTTCCAGTTGATCGAGAGAATCCTGGGCCAAGCAGTATTAAAACGCCCATTAAATTATTAAAAGAGGGGAAAATCGTTGGGATTTTTCCAAGCGGAACACGTACAACAGAAGATGTTCCTTTAAAAAGAGGGGCCGTTACGATTGCGCAGCTCGGCAAATCACCAATCGTTCCAGCAGCGTACAAAGGACCTTCTAATGCAAAAAGCCTTTTTAAGAAGGGAAAAATGCGCTTAATCATTGGTGAACCGATTGAGCTGTCTGAATTTGATCATCTGCCGCCAAAAGAAAGATTAGGTGCGATGACAGAAGTATTAAACACAAGAATCAAAGAACTTGAAGCTAAGTTAATCGAAAAGGGATAAAGAAAACGACCACTTGCTAAGGCAAGGGTCGTTTTTTTCTTAAGAAGCGCCTTCTTCAGCTGCTTCTAATAGTTGTTCGTTTAGTTTTTTGACTTCGATGTATGCCACATGGTGTCCATCGACTTCATTAATGATAAATTCATAGCCTTGTTCACGAATCGCGTCATTTTTCTCGACTTCATATTTTTGTGTAAGGAACCAGCCGCCGATTGTGTCGACTTCTTCGTTATCAAGCTGAATACCTAGTAGCAGGTTAACTTGATCTACAAGGACCTTTCCATCAAAGATATAGTGGTCTTCTCCCAGTTTACGCACTTCGTTGATTTCATCAATATCGAATTCATCACGAATCTCACCGACGATTTCTTCAAGGATGTCTTCAACTGTTACAAGTCCTGCTGTACCGCCATATTCATCTGATAAAATGGCCATGTGTACACGCTCACGCTGCATTTTAAGCAGTAGATCATGAACAGGAACTGTTTCAATTACATGAATAATCGGGTTTACAAAATGTTCGATCGTATCACTTGTGGAACATTCACCACTAATACATGCAGTGAGTACTTCTTTAATATTCACAACACCGATGATGTTGTCTTTATCGCCATCTTCAATTGGATAACGTGTATATTTCTCGACCTTGGTCACTTTCAGCATTTCCTCAATGGTAATATCATGAGGGAAGCTGACAACTTCGGTACGAGGAATCATAATTTCTTTCGCCAGACGGTCATCAAATTCAAAAATTTTATTTACATATTTGAATTCAGACTGGTTAATCTCGCCGCTCTTATAGCTCTCAGATAAAATAATCCGCAATTCTTCTTCAGAGTGCGCCATGTCATGCTCAGATACTTGCTGAAGACCAAACGCTTTTGTTAACAAACGAGCAGATCCATTTAATACCCAGATAAAAGGGAACATCACTTTGTAAAAAATCATAAGCGGTCTAGCAAATAGAAGGGACACTTGCTCAGCCTTTTGAATGGCGAGTGTTTTTGGTGCAAGCTCTCCAACCACGACGTGTAAAAACGTCATAATACTAAACGCAATAATAAAAGTGACAATATGACTGGCTGATTGAGGAATCGACAGCTCTACAAATAGTGGAGCAAGCATGTGCGCAATTGTTTCTTCCCCTAACCAACCAATCCCAAGGGCGGTAATGGTAATACCGAGCTGACAGGCCGACAGATACTCATCAAGGTGAGTCGTGACGTGCTTGACAGCAACTGCTGTTTTATTACCTTCTGCAATTAATTGATCAATTCTTGAGCTTCTTAAGCGAATGATCGCAAACTCCGATGCAACGAAAAACGCGGTTAAAGCTATAAGTAAAGCAACTATGAGTAAATTCACTATGTCCAATTAAGGCCTTCGTTCTGACTTTGAGAACGAAGGTAACACCTCCTGTTTAGTAAAAATTTTAACTTAACAGCAGTAAAAATGATTGGACAGCCGTCATTTTTTCAGGAGTAAGCTGCTCTTTTAGTTTTTCACGTTGTTCTGGCTGAAGCTGCTTACAACGTGCCAAAATGCGGTCCATATGCTCATTCATCCGATCGATATCTGAGGTTAAATGGACAAGTTCATCAGGATCTTCCTTTTGAGAAGGGAATTGTTCATCTAATCTGGATTTGATGTCAGAAAGAGCCAATCTCTGCTGTTTGCAAAGAACGATTAATTGTAATCGTTTTAAAGCATGTTCATCGTAATAACGATAATTAGAGCAAGATCTAACAGGCGCAAGCAACCCTAGATTCGTATAATAATCTACAGTTCGTTTCGTCACCTGTGCAATCTGTGCTAGTTCACCAATACGATACTTTTTCTCAGCCCCATCTGAACATCTCCTCCTAACCGTCACGTTATAGTTTATGAAAATAGTTTAATATAATTCGAGTCTGAAATACAAGATAATTGTTCAGATTTCCTGCCAATATGAAGAAACAAAGGGCATTTCCATCAATTTAGGTTGTCATCTTTAAAATACTGTAGCGATACAGGAATTTTCAGATTATTTATGGTAAGATAAAATGAATACCGTTTCATATATATGTAGAGAGACGGATTTTACGTGAACCGGAGGTGGTTAAGTGGGGCCCTCAAAGTAGTCTTATTTAATCAGTTAACCGTTTTGCAAAAGATAACATCATCAATCAGGAGGTGACTCCTTGTTCTTCTAAGAAAGAGCAAGGTTAAATGGACGATATTGTTAATCTGAGTATAGTCGGAGTTTTGATTGCTTTAACAGCTTTCTTTGTTGCATCTGAATTTGCCATTGTAAAGGTGAGAAGTTCAAGAATTAATCAGCTTGTTGCCGAAGGGTCCAAAAAGGCTATCATGGCGAAAAAGGTGACATCAAGGCTAGATGAATATTTGTCAGCCTGTCAGCTCGGTATTACAGTGACATCCCTTGGTTTAGGGTGGATCGGTAAACCGGCAGTAAAAGAACTTTTAGTTCGAGGTTTTGGTTTGACAAACATTCCTGATTCAGCAATCAGCCTGATCTCAGCAACACTTGCGTTCTCTATTATTACCTTTTTGCATGTAGTTGTTGGCGAGCTTGCACCAAAAACACTTGCCATACAAAAGGCAGAAAAAATGACGCTTTGGCTGTCAGGACCGCTGCATGCATTTTATATCCTTATGTACCCTTTCATTTATGTGTTGAACGGGTCAGCCCGTGTACTAACGAAAATGATGGGTATCGATATGGGGTCTGAAAAAGAACATTCCCATTCCGAAGAGGAATTAAAGATTTTATTATCTGAAAGCTTAAAAAATGGGGAAATCAACTCATCAGAGTATAATTATATGAACAAGATATTCGATTTTGATAATCGAATCGCAAGAGAAATTATGATACCGCGAAGAGAAATTTGTGCGATTCCAGAAGATATGCCGTTAGACGAAATACTGGCGATCATGACAAAGGAAAAGTACACACGCTTCCCCGTGTTTTCAGGGGATAAAGACCATGTCATTGGCATGCTCAACAAAAAGCAGCTCTTTGCAGATATTGTGTATCTAGGAGAAAAAGATCAACTGAAGCTTCAAGATTATATTTATCCAGTGATTGAAGTGATTGACACGATTCCAATTCAAGAGCTTCTCGTCAAGATGCAGCGCGATCGAATGCATATGGCGATTTTAACGGATGAATATGGCGGGACATCTGGACTTGTCACAACGGAGGATATTTTAGAAGAGATTGTTGGAGACATTCGAGATGAATTCGATGAAGATGAGCAGCCGGTCATTCAAAAGAGAGCGGAGCATCATTATATATTAGATGGAAAAGTGAGATTAGAGGAAGTTCAAGATTTGATCGAAATGTCATATCATGATGAAGAAATTGATACGATAGGCGGGCTAATCTTAAATGAGAACATTGATATCCGAGAAGGACAATCCATTTACCTTGATGATATTCGGATGAAGGTCTTGGAGATGGATGGACGCTATGTGAAAAAGATCGACCTGAAAAAAGGCGTCACATCATCAGAAAAAGAAAATACACGCACAGGGCTTGATATAAAAGAGCCGCTGTTAGTAAATGAAATGACCTTGAGCGAAAAATAAGCTCAAGGTTTTTTTAGGTATTTAGCCTCTTTTTTGAGAATATATGTTCGTATATAATGAGAACAAACGTTCGTAAAAGGGGGATGGACATGCTCTGGTATGAAACAGCAAGTATCACGGAGAAAAAAACCTCAATGAAACGTATTGAGTTTCATTTAAAAAATTTCAAGAACTATCAAGCAGCCATTTTAAATATTGAAAGACAGCTTGAAAAACGAAGTTCTCTCCAACATCATCATATGGCACGTCAAAAATTAGAAGAGCAGAAAAGTCAGTATGAACTGATTGTTGCTTGTATTGAAACGGCTTTAAAAGAATTGGATGAAATAGAGCAGCAGCTCATTGATTATAAGTATTTTCGAGATTGGCGCATGGCAAAATGTGCAATCGAAATCGGCTATAGTGAGAAGACACTATTTTTAATGAAGCGCCAGCTGATGGATCAACTGCTCATCAGCCTAGCTGCCATCACAGATATTTAAAACAGAAGTTGTCCTATTTGATAAAACGCCGCAAAAAGGCATAAAGAGCCGATAATTGTCACAAGTAAATAGGCAGCAAGCTTTCCTATTTGACGCTGCATCAGCATCGTCGCAGATTCTACACTAAACGTAGAGAATGTGGTAAAGCCGCCCAAAAAACCGGTTCCTATGATCACTAGCAGTGGATGATTGGACGTTACAGCGCCTGTGAGAAAACCTAAACCGGCTGCACCTAATAAATTAATGAAAATAATACTGTACGGGAAAAGGGCATGGGATGGAGTTTTCTGGATTGTTTGGCTGATGAAGAAACGACATGCACTACCGATCCCTCCAGCTACAGCTGTACAAAAAACAATCATTTATCTGCTTCCTTTCTGCTGCTTATTTTGATGAAAGAGCCGTTCAGCAAGGATCAGGCCAGCTAAAGCAGCGGCTACTCCAGCAATGACTGAGAGCAGGATGTACATCATACTTAAATTGAACTGCCCTGCCTGTAACAGAAGAACTGTCTCTTTAGAAAAGGTGGACATGGTCGTAAACCCGCCGCAAAACCCTGTTCCAATCAAAGCTGCAAGATATTTTTTTCCTTTCTGAAATAGAAAGTATCCTGTCGCAAAACCAAGAAGCAGGCTGCCGGAAATGTTTTCAATCATCGTTGCATAGGGGAAGGTCTGGCTGATGACAGTTTGGCTTAGTTCATATCTGCAAAGTGTACCAATCAATCCACCGATAAAAACGGCGAAATAAGTTTTCATGTGCATCATTTCTCCTTTTGAAAAAATAGCGGGTTATCCGTTACCACACCATCAATTGGATATTTTTTGATTCGATCCGCTGTTTTTTGATCTTTTACAGTCCATATAAACACATCCATCCCGAATGTGTGGATGCGGTCTATCCACCATCTATTGATCATCGTTTTCTTCATATTAAGACAATTGGCAAACGAGCTGTATGTCGTTAACTTTCGCTTTGTTAGTTTAAATGCATCAGGCTTTATAATCAAAGCTGTGCGAAGAGAAGGGGCGAATGCTTTAATTCTTTGTAGTGCATGAACATCAAAAGATTGAATGATGATATGACGAGAATAGGCAAACCGATTGATGATGCGGGCAACTGCCTTTTCGATTCCTATCTGCCGTTTTGGGTGTTTGATCTCGATTAATATTCCAATCCGCTGACTGTATCTTTCAAGAATTTCTTGTAATGTTGGAATTCGTTCATTCGTATACTGTTGGTCAAACCAGCTTCCTGCGTCCAGTTTTTTCAACTGATCAAGTGTATAACTTTTGACTAAGCCGTTTCCGTTCGTCGTTCGATCAACGGTATCATCATGGATGACGACGACGTGCTGATCCATTGTCATTTGTACATCTAATTCAATATAATCTGCTCCTTGCTCGACAGCTACATCAAACGCAGCGATTGTATTTTCTGGGGCGGCGCTTGATGACCCTCTATGTGCGATAATATACACTTGCTCCAGCTCCCTGACATAAGTTCTGGTCTTATCATATCAAATGCTTTGGTGGTTTTCCTTCTTTACTATATGGAGAAGAAGAGCGCCGTATTATCATGGAACCTCATGTACCGAAAAAGCTTGATGTATCATTTTGAAAAGTTACAGGAATAGAGCAAGCTTTGATTGAGTAAACCTGAATTACATCAATTTTTCTTCGATCAATTTTGTCCAAATCGTCAGCGTTCGTCAAAATATTAGTGCTTTCGTCATGTTGACTGAAAATTCTGATGTTTTATAATGATGAAAAGGAGGCGAGATGATTGGGTAAAGGGAGAATTAGAGTGGAAGAACGTATTAAGGCCGAAACGGATGCTGAAATGTTTAAAGCGACTCTCCTTGATCAGGCTCAGAAGAAAAAGTAGTTTGCTGCCCGTCGATATGTCTCAAGCCAAAATTTCATAATTGAACATCATGCCTCGGGATAGGTCCCGAGGCTTTTTATATAGAGGTCAGACATTTAAGAGAGGACATAAACGAAGGTTATATTATAAACTAGAGAGGATTGTTTTAAAGGAGAGAGACAGAGATGTTTACACAAAAATGGATGGATACATATTTTACAGTCGATATTGCGATCCAAATAGGCATTAGCCTTTGTATTTTATTGCTTTTTTTATTACTTCGAAAAGTATTTACGAAATACTTGTTTCACCTGCTCTTTAAGCTGACAAACCGGTCTAAAACCGAAGTCATTAATCAAATTGTCGTGGCGTTTGAAAAACCTGCGAGGCTGTTTTTTGTGGCATTAGGTTTATATTTTGCGTTAAGACAAGCCCCATACTTTGAGCACCATATGGATGTCATTGTCAAATTGTATAGATCCTCTATTATTTTGATGCTGACGTGGGGACTTTGTAATCTAACCGCAGCTTCTTCCTTCTTATTTCAAAAAGTGAATTCAAAATTTGAATTAGAGATGGATGATATTTTAGCGCCATTTTTATCAAAGGTTCTTCGTTTTATTATTATTGCACTGAGTATTAGCGTCATTGCACAAGAGTTTAATTATGATGTGAACGGACTTGTGGCTGGGCTTGGTCTAGGTGGTCTTGCTTTTGCGCTCGCTGCGCAGGATACAGTGGCGAACTTTTTTGGAGGAATTGTGATTATTACAGAGAAGCCTTTTACAATGGGCGATTTTGTAGAGACTCCAAGTGTACTTGGGACTGTAGAGGACATTACCTTCCGAAGCACAAAATTTAGAACACCTGCTGAAGCGGTGGTGACTGTGCCAAATTCGACCCTTTCAAAGGAGCCGATCACAAATTGGACGAGAATGAATAAACGTCAAATTACGTTCTCCGTTCGCGTATCTTACAATACACCGAAAGAAAACATTGATAAGTGCATCAAACGTCTGAAACAAATGCTTTATGAGCATGATGGGGTTCATAAGGAAACGATTATGGTGAATCTCGATGTGCTGGCAGACAGCTATTTAAACTTATTCTTCAACTTTTATACAAACACAACCGCTTGGTCTGAAAACCTGGATATTAAGCAGGATATTAACTATCGCATTATTGATATTTTCCATGAAGAAGGGGTAGAATTTGCTTTCCCTGGACAGACCATTTATATGAAACAAAAAGGTGAGAAACAGCTCGGTGAATAAAGGAGGAATGGTGGTGGATCAAACAAAAGTGGCAGCGCTAAGAGAGAGATTATCAAAGGCCTCACATATTACGGTCCTTTCAGGTGCTGGGATGAGCACAGAATCGGGAATTCCCGATTTTAGATCAACGGGTGGACTATGGACAGAAGATACCTCTCGCATGGAGGCAATGAGCCGGTCCTACTTTTTATCACATCCTCATCAATTTTGGCCGAAATTCAAAGAATTGTTTCAAATGAAGATGAGTGGAGAGTACGAGCCAAACGCTGGACATGCTTTTTTAGCCAATTTAGAAAAGCAAGGAAAACGCGTGGATATTTTCACGCAAAATATCGATGGTCTGCATAAAAAAGCGGGAAGCCAGCATGTGTATGAACTGCATGGTTCCATTCAAACAGCTACATGTCCATCATGCGGGTCAACATACGAACTGCCTTATTTATTACAAGAAGAGGTGCCGGTTTGTGAGCGGATTTCATCAGACGGCCGCACATGTGGACGAGTGCTCAAAACAGATGTTGTCCTTTTTGGAGACATGGTGAAGCACTTTGACCAAGTGGAGAAATCGCTCCAGCAAACGGACATGCTGCTCGTTATGGGAACTTCCTTAGAAGTGGCACCAGCTCGATATATTCCAGAAGATGCTGCTCATCATCCTTCCATCTTTAAGGTCATGATGAATTTAAGTGAAACGGAATTCGATCCGCTGTTTGATCTTGTCTTTCACGAACGAATTGGCGAGCTTGTGAATGCTTTATAAATCATAAAAAACCCGCATCCAACAGGTGCGGGTTTTCTTTATTGCTGTAGTGGCTTCATTGTTTCATCAAGGACTTCAAACGTGTAGCCCTTCGCCTTTAATTGTGTGATCAGACTGTTTAAGTATTTTGCAGTAGCTGGCTGATCATGCATTAAGATGATTTTTGGCTCTTTCGGGTACTTGGTTTCAAGCACTTGCAGCTGATTTAATACTTCTGGTACATATTTTGAGCTTTTATATTTCCAGTCAAGACTGTCAATGGTCCAGTCCCAGTATACAAAGCCTTTTTGTTTTAAACGTGTTTTTTGCTGGTCTGTTAAGTTTGGAGAACTGCCATAAGGTGTTCTCACAAGATGTGTATATTCACCAGTAACAGAAGCCAATATACGTTGATCTTCTTTCATTTCATTTACAGGAGAATCACTTTTTTGATAAAAGCGTTTCACATCATGCGTGATGCCATGAAGTCCTAATTGATGACCTTCTTGATGAAGTCTTTTCACAGCTGCTGGATGTTCTTTGATTTGCGGCCCGAGCATAAAAAATGTGGCCTTCACTTGCTGTGACTTTAGCACATCTAACAGCTGATTTGATGTAGCAGAAGGGCCATCATCAAAGGTCAAAAAGATCGTTTGATCCGTTACATGTTTGTTTGGATTGATCTTAAAATGTGCATCTAATGTTTTTGGCGAATCATCTTTTGCTTTCAGACTTGTACTTGTGTCTCGAAATGGACTGCTCGCAGACACTTCATTCGGTTGATCTGCTGCCTGCATATTGGTTTTAGACATATCCCAAATGAAAAAAAGGATCAATGTCAGGATGACTAGACCAATCGCCTTTGAGAGCAGCATCGTGTTTGAAGGTGTCTGTTTTTTCGTAACCCGTTGCATTACAATCGCTCCAATAAATCAGTAGTTTGTGTCGAATCATGTAGTGGATTCTGTCTTTTTTCGCTGTTTTTTGTCGTGCTCATATGGAGTAAGTATACAGGAAAAAAGAGCCTATGAATATAGAAGATGCTAAAAAATTGGAATCTTTTTGGTTATGAATCTATATTTGTTACAATAGAAGGTTATCCAGTCAAATGGATATGAAATAATTCTGAATAATCATTGAAACGTTTACATTTATCCGCTAAGATAGCATCAGATTCAACCATTAAGCAAAGCGAAGGGGAGATTCCATATGAAAGTATTGTACAATGGGGATTTTATTGAAAAAAAAGATGCACATGTTGATATTGAAGACAGAGGCTATCAATTTGGCGACGGAGTCTATGAGGTCATCCGCGTATATAATGGGACTTTGTTTACATTAAAAGAGCATACTGAGCGTCTATTCAAGAGTGCAAAGGAAATCGGCATTCATCTGCAAGGTACAGTATCCGATATGGAAGAGAATTTGAAGAAGCTAGTCGCAGATAATCAAGTGATTGATGGCGGCGTGTATATTCAAGTCACGCGAGGCGTCGCACCTCGTAAACATCAATATGGTGTACTTACCCCTCAGATTACGGCATATACATTTCAAGTGAAAAAGCCTATTCAAGAGCAGACAGCTGGTGTGAAAGCTCTATTGTCTGAAGATCTTCGCTGGTTAAGGTGTGATATTAAAAGCTTAAACCTTTTATATAACGTCATGGAAAAGCAGAAAGCGTCTGAAGCTGGTGCGTTTGAAGCGATTTTAATAAGAGACGGCTTTGTGACAGAGGGGACGTCCTCGAATGTATATGCCGTCATTGACGGTGTCATTCGTACACACCCAGCAAATAACCTGATTTTAAACGGCATTACACGTAGAAAGCTGCTAGAGGTTTGTCAGGAAGAAGGATGTCGTGTGGAAGAAACCCGCATGAGTAAAGACGAACTTTTGCATGCACAGGAAATTTTCATTAGTTCAACGACAGCTGAAGTGATTCCAATTGTAGAGATAGATGGTCAGCAAGTTGGGAAAGGTGTTCCAGGAGAGATCACGAAGCGTGTACAGGAAGGGTTCCAGAAAAAAATTAAGCATGAAAGCGAAGCATCTATTTCTTCATAAAAAGAAAAAGGCTGTAAACCAATGTTTACAGCCTTTCAGCGTGTAGACAAACCCTCGCATTCGGTGTCAGTCCTGCGTGCTGGTGCTCACGAATGTCAAATTCGCTCCGCGCCAGTACTCGTCCTTCCTAGGGCTGCAAAGGTTTTCTATCACGCTGAAAAGAAGACAAAGGGCTAAAATAAAGTTCATTTTAGCCTTTTGTGATGACATTTATTTCACGATCAGTACAGGTATATCTGATTTGGACGATAACTTTTCACTCACACTGCCAAAGAGCATTTTTTTCAATCTGCTTTGGTCACGTGCTCCCATGACGATGAGGTCTGCTGAAATCTTTTCAGCGTATTCGATAATCGCTTCTGCAGGCTCCCCTTCAACAATTTCGATCGTAGCTTCAAACTGCTCTTCATTTAACAGCATTCTTGCTTCTGCAACGACCTCTTCTGTATGATCTTCAAAAATCAAGGGACTTTGCTGTTCATCATGAGGTACATACACAGGGGGTGTTTGAAGGTCTGCCATGCCGCCTCCGATATAAGCGCCGCCAGTCATTGGGCGAGGTGCATCAAACACCTGTCTGCTGGATTTCCCATCATGAGCGTAGGCAATGGTCAGCTTGGCATGCAACGTTTTGGCTAAAGCGATTGCCTTCTTTAATGCTTTCTTACTGTCTTCATGTCCATCAAACGCAACGACCATCCGATCAGCTTGAAACAATGTCCTCATTCCTTTCAAAAGGAGTCTATACGTTCATGGTATACCCGTTATGAGAAAAAGATACACATGAAAACGATTGTGTTTTTGTTAGAAAATTTCATTTATTGAAAAATATTTATTGACAAAATGGTGACAGCCACTATAAGATAAAAAAAGATTCAAGAGCCAAAAGGAGGAAATGTCATGTGCAACATCATTGGAAGAATGAAATCAAACTGCATGAATTGGTTGATTCACGTGACAATTACACCTTCATTGGTCATTGAAAAGGGACTCGTATGTTCCAATTGATCGGATGAATCAAGGCGTATGTTGCGTATTTGTCAACATGCGCCTTTTTATCATGTATAAAAGAGGCGTACCAGTCAGCTGGTTGCCTCTTTTTTTGTTGTATACATTTCGTATCTCGAAATAATGGAATGCATCAACAACTAAATGAAGAGGAGTGAAAGCATGTGAACATGCCAAAGGCAAGACAAATGACAAAAGCTCAAAAAACGAAACAAGGTGACAATCAGGAAAATATAGAAAGCGGCTAGCTTTAAAAGGAGAGACAAACATGTTTTCAGTATTTGTGAAATTAGGTTGGTTCTTTAAACAAGAGTGGAGGCGCTATACAATCGCCATTACGCTGCTGCTCATTGTGAATGTGCTTGAAATGCTGCCACCGAGGTATCTAGGTCAAGCAGTTGATGACATTCGGTCTGGTCAATTTACAACATCCAGTATTCTGTTTTACGTAACCATTTTTTGCTTACTTGGTGTCAGTGTCTATGCGCTCACTTATTTTTGGATGTACCAGTTATTTGGCGGCGCGAATGTCATGGAACGTGTGATGCGCGGAAAACTAATGCGCCACTTACTTAAGATGACACCCACCTTTTATGAAAAGAAAAAAACCGGAAATTTAATGGCGTTAGGTACAAATGATTTGAATGCTGTGGCTTTAACAACAGGCTTTGGCGTTTTAACATTAGTCGATTCCACTGCTTACATGCTCATGATCTTTTTTACGATGGGACTGACGATCAGCTGGAAATTAACTTTAATGGCCATTATTCCGATGCCGCTGATGGCGATTTTGATAGCGTTTTATGGCAGTAAAATTCATGAACGCTTTACAGTCGCTCAAGATGCATTTGGTGATATGAATGATCGTGTATTAGAATCAGTTGCCGGCGTTCGGGTGATTCGGTCTTTTGTACAGGAAAAACAAGATGTGAATCGCTTTCGAGAAATGACAGATGATGTTTTTCAAAAAAATATGAGAGTGGCGATCATTGATTCATTGTTTGAGCCGACGGTGAAATTGCTTGTGGGGATCAGTTATTTAATCGGTATCGGTTACGGCGCATATCTTGTGTTCCAAAGTGATTTAACCATTGGTGAGCTTGTTGCATTTAACGTCTATCTGGGGATGATGATCTGGCCAATGTTTGCCATTGGTGAATTGATTAATATCATGCAAAGAGGAAATGCCTCATTAGACCGGTTGAATCATACACTCAGTTATCAACCGGATGTAACTGACGTAGCCAAGCCAAAAACATTACAAGAGCCTGGCGATATTCGATTTGAACATGTGACATTTAGGTATCCAACTTCCTCTAAAGATAATCTAACGGATGTCTCCTTTACTGTACGAAAAGGGCAAACGATTGGTATTACAGGAAAAACGGGAAGCGGAAAAACAACGATTGTCAAACAGCTTCTTCGTCAGTATCCGACAGGTGATGGAAAGATCTTGTTTTCAGGTGTTCCAATTGAGGACATTGAATTGGATCAACTGTTCCAATGGATTGGCTATGTTCCGCAAGATCATGTCCTTTTCTCTAAAAGTGTAGAAGAGAATATGCGTTTCGGTCATAGAGACGCGAGAGAAGCTGAATTAGCACAAGCGATTAAAGATGCTTACTTTGAAAAGGATTTACGCCTTTTACCAGAAGGCTTGGAAACCATGGTTGGAGAAAAGGGAGTGGCGCTGTCAGGAGGACAGAAGCAGCGGATTTCCATTGCACGTGCTTTATTAATTGATCCAGACATTTTGATTTTGGATGACTCGTTATCTGCAGTTGATGCAAAAACAGAAACGGCTATTTTAGAGAATTTAAGACAAAATCGTCATGGGAAAACGACATTTATTACAACTCACCGTCTATCAGCTGTTGAGCATGCGGATCTCATTCTTGTCATGGAAGAAGGGCGTATTGTTCAAAAGGGAACCCATCAAGCGCTTATTCAGCAGGATGGATGGTATAAAGAGCAATTTCTGCGTCAACAGCTGACAAATCAGCTGGAAGGAGGGGATGAGGCATGACAACAGGGAGAAGACTTCTTGCCTATGCACTCCTGTATAAAAAAGTATTGTCTGTTGCTTTGATCTTTCTGATCATTGCAGTTGGTGCTGAGTTGACAGGACCTTTCATTGGGAAAAAAATGATTGATGATCATATTTTAGGTGTAGAAAAACCGTATGTTGAGGTAAATGAAAAAACAAATAAAACGGTTTATTACCAGGGAAATAACTATATAAGAAGTGACCGGCTACAGAATCAAAATGAAGCTGGAAAGCAAATCAATGTCGTGCAAGTCGGATTTGGGTACTATTTTGTGAATGAACCGATTCGATTTGACGGGAGCCGGACAATAAAAGGGGATCAGCTCACCATTGAAAATGGGAGCGAGCGTGAGACGTATCAGGTACAGCGTTTATCCAAAGAGGAAATCTTTGCTTTTTATCAGCCGGAAATCAGTGGTTTGGTACAGCTTGTTCTATTTTATTTTGGGATGCTCGTCATTGCGATATTCTTTCAATATGGGCAGCACTATTTACTCCAGCGTATTGCAAATCGCATTATTCAAAAAATGCGAGTGGACGTATTTGAACATATCCAAACGCTTCCGATTCGGTATTTTGATAATTTACCGGCTGGAAAGGTTGTCGCGCGGATTACGAATGACACAGAAACCATTCGTGATTTATATGTAACAGTACTCGCTAATTTCGTCACAAGTGCCATTTACATGGTTGGAATTTATATCGCCATGTTCTTATTAAATGTGAAGCTGGCGCTTATTTGTTTAGTGGCTGTTCCGATTATTTTCCTATGGTCGATGACTTACCGAAAGTTTGCGTCGGTTTACAATCACCGCATTCGTTCCATCATTAGTGAAATTAATGCCAAGCTAAATGAAGCCATTCAAGGAATGACGATCATTCAGGCGTTTCGACATGAACAAGCAACGAAAGAAGAGTTTGATGAGCTGAATAACAATCACTTTCGATATCAGCGAAAGATGCTTCATTTAAATTCACTGCTCTCACATAACTTGGTGAATCTGCTTCGGAACTTAGCATATGTCGCACTCATTTGGTATTTTGGCGGCGCGTCCTTAAGTGCGACGGGCATTGTGTCGATTGGGGTGCTCTATGCATTTGTCGATTATTTAAATCGTTTGTTCCAGCCGATTACAGGCATTGTGAATCAATTTTCTAGATTAGAATTAGCAAGGGTTTCATCTGAACGGGTCTTTCGATTATTAGATGAGCCTGGTACTGAAGTGGAAGAACCGGTTCAGAAGAAAATCGAGGGGCACGTTCAATTTCAGGATGTTACCTTTGCGTATAATGAAGGGAAAAATGTATTAAAGAACATCACCTTTGAGGCGAAAAAAGGTCAGACGGTGGCACTCGTTGGACATACCGGTTCTGGGAAAAGTTCGATCATGAATTTGCTGCTGCGTTTTTATGATATTCAGCATGGGGACATCCTCATTGATGGAGAAAGCATCTATGATCAGTCGCGCCAAACGCTGCGTAAGCAAATGGGCATTGTACTTCAAGATCCTTATTTGTTCTCTGGAACGATTGCATCCAATGTCAGTTTAGGAAATGAAGACATTAAAAGAGAAACGATTGAAACATCGTTAAAGCAAGTGGGCGCAGCAGAACTATTAAAGCATTTGCCTGAAGGTTTTGATGAACCAGTTGTTGAAAAGGGGAGTACTCTTTCCTCTGGGGAGCGTCAATTGATTTCATTTGCCCGTGCACTGGCATACGATCCAGCGATCTTAATTCTAGATGAAGCGACGGCTAACATTGATACAGAAACAGAAGCCATCATTCAGCGGGCACTAGATGTCGTCAAAGAAGGACGAACCACTTTTGTCATTGCACACCGATTATCTACTATTAAGAAAGCTGACATGATTTTGGTGTTAGAAAAGGGTGAGATTGTCGAACGCGGCAGCCACGAAGAGCTCATGGAGCAAAGCGGACTGTATGCGCAAATGTACGAATTACAAAAGGGAGCTGTGACGAGCAGCTGATAGGATGAGCAGCAAAAGCCTCTTTCAATTTGAAAGAGGCTTTTTTCATGGCAATGAAAAAAGTCGAGGCTTCATGAAATGATCTCGACTTTTACTGGTTGTATATCATTTACACGAACTAAATGGTCAATAAGCTATACCGACGCGTTGATGCACAAATTCCTTTGAGTTTAACTGCTGATACAAAAAGTGTGCGGTATCTTCAACTGAAATTTTCTGTCCATCTATAGGGAGAAAATTCTTTTCATAGCGATATGACCGTGTCACTTCTCCATCTGGTAAATAGGTTGGGCAAATGATTGTCCAATCTAGTTCAGTTGATTGAAGAATTTCAAATGCTTTGGCATGTTCTTTAGCAGCTCGGGAAGTGGTTCGCCTTGATTCATTTGTTTCAAAGCGGTAAAGCTCAGGCTGCTGCCTTGCTTTTAAAATCCCCGCAGTGCCAATCGTTATAATTCTTGATGTTCCTGTTTGCTTCATGGCTTGTACGATATGCTCCATTGAAACAGATAAAGTATCATCACCATCTGTTGATAGACAGCTCACGACAATATCTGATCCTTTAATCGTTTCAAGGACATCCTCTTGATTTCTGGAATTGCCGGTGACTTGAAACATACCCGCAAGCATTTCTTCCCGGTTTGTCCGAATTAACGAGCGAACCATGTAACGATCATCTTCTTTTACGAAACGAAGAAATGCTTGTCCTACACGTCCATGAGCACCGAAAAGAGCTATTTTCATCTGATCGATCCCTCCACTACATACTATAAGTGAAAAGAACTTAAAATGGTACAGTTTTATGTCATGCTTTTTTTATAAAGATGAAAGGACCGAATACTATGAGCATATTCACATAATAGAGAGAGACCGACAAATTGTAGAAGTTCAAAATTCACACCTGAAATAATGTCCATGAAGATCCGCTCCTTTCTAATACATCATATGAATTCAAAAGGAATCGGTGAGGGATAAAACCAAAAAAAGAAGACACCATAAGAGGTGCCTTCTATGATCCAGATATGAAATTAAGCTTTTGTTCCACCAAGGTTTTGCTGAGCGTAAGATACAAGACGTTTAGTGATTTCTCCACCAACTGAACCGTTAGCACGAGCTGTTGTTTCTGCTCCAAGGTTTACACCAAACTCAGAAGCGATTTCGTATTTCATTTGATCGATTGCTTGCGCTGCTCCAGGAACTAGTAATTGATTTGAACTATTAGAATTTGCCATGATGTGAATCTCCTTTTTATATATGATTTTTTTGGTTGGGTTTGCTGGAGTCGCACCAGCGAAATGACCAAGTCATTTGCCACTTGGCGAAACCCAATGCGGTAACTGCTTTGTACTAAATATTATGGTTCGCTACGAAAAAAACATACGGAAAAAGAACATGGTAAATGTTGTTTTCATATACAAAAAACCACCACCCAATGGTGATGGTTTGTGGAACGTCTTCTTATTCAGCTGAGCGGATGCGCAGCTCAGTCTCTGTATCAAAGAAGTGAGCTTTATTCATATCAATGGCAAGAGGGATCGTCTGACCTGCCTGAATATCTGTGCGAGAATCAACTCGTGCAATAAACGTTTGACCAGCGAGAGAAGAATAAAGCATCGTTTCGGCTCCCATTAATTCAGCCACTTCTACGTTTGCTTCAATTTTTGTTCCCTCAGAAGCCTCTATAAACACAGGCTCATCATGGAAATCTTCTGGTCTGATGCCTAGAATCACATCTTTTCCGATATAGCCCTGACTGCGTAATACTTTCATTTTTCCTTCTGGTACACGAATGTGCGTATTCCCAATGGCAATGGCTCCGTCAGACAGTTTTCCTGTAAAAAAGTTCATCGCTGGAGAGCCAATAAATCCTCCTACAAAGACATTCTCTGGGTTTTCATACACATCCTTTGGTGCGCCAACCTGCTGAATAAAGCCATCTTTCATGACAACAAGCCGAGTAGCCATTGTCATGGCTTCTGTTTGATCGTGTGTGACATAGATGAATGTCGTCTGCAGCCGCTGGTGAAGTTTAGAAATTTCGGCACGCATCTGAACACGAAGTTTAGCATCTAAATTAGAAAGAGGTTCATCCAAAAGAAAGACTTTTGCATCGCGCACAATGGCCCTTCCAAGTGCAACACGCTGTCTTTGACCTCCAGACAATGCCTTAGGTTTTCGATCTAAGTATTGTTCAAGCCCTAATATTTTCGCAGCGTTTCGTACCCGCTCATCAATTTCTGCTTTAGGAAATTTTCGAAGCTTTAATCCAAAAGCCATATTATCGTACACATTCATATGAGGGTATAAGGCATAGTTTTGGAAAACCATCGCAATATCCCGATCTTTTGGTGCCACATCATTCATTCGCTTACCGTCTAATAGAAAATCCCCTTGTGAAATTTCTTCAAGGCCTGCAATCATGCGGAGGGTTGTTGATTTTCCGCAGCCAGATGGACCAACAAACACAATAAATTCTTTATCCTCAATATGTAGATTAAAGTTATCTACTGCTGTTACTTTGTTATCGTACACTTTATAAATTTGATTCAGCATCATTTCAGCCATAGGTGGTAGCCTCCCAGTCCTTTTTTGAAAGCGCTTTACTTATAAATGAAGTGTATAAAAAGGAAGGGTGTCTGTAAATGGACAACGTGCACAATATCTTATTTTCATTTTTAGGCAAGGTGCTCATGATAGGATCATTTAAGAAAGATCGAGAAGATTCATCATGAAATAAGCAGCTGACGCTTCTTGAAAATGCCGTATATCTAGTCCTGTCCGTTCAATAAATTTATCAATCCGATACTGAAGGCTGTTTCGATGAACATATAAAGCTTTTGCTGCCTGCGATGCATTTAAATTACATTGCATATAGGTCATGAGAGTTCTGTAAACGTCCCGATCAAAGATTATTTCTATAAATGCATCTGATATAGCGGCAGAAACCATGTCTGTATCATGGCGAATGAAAGCAGGTACACATTGATAAAATGTTGCAACCCCTGACCTAAGTTTTCCTTGCTTCAGATGCCATAAAAAGAGCTGATGTTCATTCAATAATCTCTTTTTTAAATTTTCATTTGGCAAATGCAGCTGTCCTTGCATGAAGACAACGTCTGTTAAAAAATCACTTGTGATGGCTTGAGACAAATCATGTAGTTGTTCAAGTTGACCATTTTCTGATGTGGCGTTTGTTTGAATGAGCATAGCTGTTTCAGTGCCTGTCCATATGAAATGAATATGTTCGAGGCTGCTGTTCACAGCCTCTTTTATTTGCTGCCTTTGTTCTGCTTGGTGATCCATTTTAAAAAAATGAACACGGACGGAGTGATCGATGGTGATTGATTTGTTTTCAAAGAGATAGCTGTACCATTTCTGTTCTTCTTCCGTTTCCTGCGTATGAGGTACATCAATTGGTGTGAGGAATGAATTGAGAAGAAGCGTTTCCCTTTCTGTTAGCTCCGTTTTGTTTACTCCGAATATTTCGCCTTCGTCTGTTTGATACCAGAGAGTTTGTTTATCATTTGTTGGTGAACTGATGATATGGTGTCCGTAAACAAGTTTTAGCTTTTCTAACATGGCGAGGCTCCTTAAACAGTTTAATCATACACATGGAATAGCATTAATTCGTGGATTTCTTCTTTTAAGGTTGGTTCAACTTCATGAGGCGGAAGCTGAGAGCCCCATTCAATATCACCCGTTTTGTGATAAATGCCTTCATAATGTGAACCATTATGAAAAAAGGATATTTTCCAACCAGGTAATTGCGCTTTTTTAAAGAGAGGTTTCCATTGAAAATGAGAAATCATATCATCATTGCCTCCTTGCTTTTATTGATGAAACAATAAATACACACGACAATACGGAAACAACCTTGAACTTGGTTTTATTGTATCTCATCTGATGAAAAGAGCATAGGGAAAGCACAGATTTCAGAGACATGAAAAGAAAACATCAATAGGCGTTTGCATGGTCTATAGGAGTAAGAGCCATTTGTGTTAGGTAAGATGCGTATTCAACGATTCTTTTCCCAATCAGCCATTCTGAGTTTTTCAATGGTGCATGCAGAAAAATCTCGCGGCCTGGACGAGAATTGGCTTCAAACATCCAGATAGCACCTAAGTGATCAATACCTAAGTCAAAACCAATTTCCCCAATCAGACCGGGCATTTTTTCATCTATCACACGACTAAGTGCGAGGGCAGTATCAGAGAGCTCTTGCAAAACCTTCAAACGTTTCTCTGCATCAGGAAAGATATCATACAGTGTTTTTACTGAACCACCATGCAGTTGATGGGTTGTGACAGTGTGATCTCCTGAAACTTTTCCAGCAGCGGCTGTAACAGTCCAATGACCATACTTATTTTTATTCGTATGAATTCTAAAATCCAGTGGTTGATTGTCTATTTGAAGAAGCTCAATGCCTTGTTGTGCAATCAAGTCGTGAATTGCACAATCTTCCCGCAGTTTTTTTACGAAATGGTCTACGGAATGATATGAAGTGGATTTCCCTTTATTTGAGCAGACAGTGACCCCGTTTTCCGTCTTCTTTAACTGATAAATCCCGTCTCCGTGACTGCCGTTTGTTGGTTTTAAATAAATGACATGATGCATATGAAGGAGTGTTTCTATTTTATTTAAAGCATCAACAGGATCTAATCGTATAGAATGTGGTAAGAAAGAGCTTGTTTTTTCATCTGTTAATAGCTGTTCATGAATGTCCCATTTATTAAAAAAATAAGGGTTGAACCAAGGGATATCGTAGTCTTGAGTGAGTTTTCGTTTTGTTTCTTGAATGAATGCCGACTGAGCAGCCTTTCTATTAGGCAGCCGGTCATAAACAACGGATGGGAGGGGCATCTGCTTTTTTACCCAGCGCTCCTCTTGGTAAAGCAAACCTTCTACTATTCCTTTATCCCAATCGATAGAATGAGTACCAAAAAGATATGCAAAACCAGCATGCTGCCTGCAAGATTGCAGCAATTTCATAAAATAGGAAGATCTTGCGCCTAAAGGTGCTGTATTTTGTTCGAATCCTGCAGTGAAAATGCCGATGAGAGGTCCTATATAGAGTGTATGTTGAACTAATATGACATCAGCTTTCGTTTTGTATGGAATGAATAAAGCGCGATAAAGGTCTTCTGATAATAAAATCATTTGAGATTGATGATGATAGGAAATGGCGAAATCATCTACTAAACAAGAACCTAAAGCAATAGATAAAATTGCCTCCTGCTCTTTAAACTGAGCAGGGAGATATACTGTTTTTTCACTTGCTGAATGAGGAGCGATGATGTAGCGTTTTCTCTTCATAAGGAACCTCCTTTTCTTCAGCCATCATCGATTTGGCATGTTCAAGTATGGTCTGAATCAATTGATTCTCCCTCTCAGGGTAAGCTTTTAAAAAAGAGGATCGTCCTGGCTTTGATCTTACATTTGAGATGAAAAGTCTGCCTTCATTTGTATGAAGCAAGTCTATAGCGAATTCAATACACGGTGAGAAAGTTTTGTCTATAAACGCTGGAAGAGATGATTGAATGGAGGCAATATCATCTAACAACAGCTCCTTGATGTGTGGCTTTAATGAGTTTAAATAGTGATCAAAGGCTACCACATGAATGGAATTTTGTGTATTGCTTAAAAGGCTGTTTTCTACTGATGGTTTTGTATGAATCCCCATGCTATTCCATTGATTTTGTGAATTTTTTATAAGAAAAATCCTAATTTCATTGAATATAACGTCTTTTTGATCATTCGTGTTAAAAAATTGAAGGAAAGATCGGCCGATATACTTTTTGCACCAGCGTTCAACCTCTGCTGAATGTGAAAAGGTGATGATTTGCTTAGCGTTTAGCTGCACAGTAATGAGTGATTTGTCTTTTAAAGAAATGAAGCAAGAGGGTGCTGCGTGCTGTTGAGAAAGCGGCTGTATTTTACAATATCCGCCCTTTCTGACCAAGTTGAGCAGGTCTGAAGGCTCTGTCAATAGAGAGCAGACAGGTAAGTATGGTTGTAAAGAAGGGAGGAGACGGAGCTGCTCGAATAGCCGCATTTTATTTGAAATTCCAGTATTCAAAAAAACGGTTTTTGGATACTTTTTTAACCAATTCATGATAGGTTTTGCTTTTTTAGATTGTGCGTCATGCTGATAAAGACAACGATCATAAATCAAGTCAGGAATCTGAAATTCTGACGCTTCAAATCCTTTGCCAGTCTTAAATTTTTGACCGTGAATGACATTTGAAGCAGGCTTTAAATCTAGAGGTGAAAAACGAACAACTTCTAAATCAAAAGAAGAGGCTGCTTTGGCAAGCTGATGTGAGAATGCTTCTTCATGCTTCGGAGAAAGAGTGACAATGCCGAGCGTTGACGTCATGAAACAACACCTACTTTTCAAATTCTTTTTTTAACATCTGAAAAACACTTTTTGTTGATTTTACATAAACTTGGCGTTCCTATATCATTACGACAGATCGTTGTCTCATATGTCATATTGAATGCTTCATTTGCTTGGACTCTTGACAACAACTATAATACGTATAGATTAAAACAATAAACTTCAGGTGTTGTTTGAAAGGTAGATGACGACTTTGGATATATTCACAACGTTTATCTTTATGATTGTGATAGGTGCAGTGATAGGGGCAGCAACAAACCATCTCGCGATTAAAATGCTTTTTCGTCCGTATAAGCCATATTATTTATTTGGGAAGCAGCTCCCATTTACACCGGGTCTCATTCCTAAAAGAAGAGATGAAGTAGCCAAGCAGGTTGGCGTCATGGTGATGGAGCATTTACTAACGCCAGAGGGCATTAAAAAACGATTTGAATCATCAGAGGCAAAGCAAGAGATATTGCGGACAGTGCACCGATATATTGATAAAGGTGCTGATATGGAAATGACGGTTTTCTCCATGTTAGAAAAATACGGTTTTTCACAGGCTGACGTTAAAGCTGACGCATGGCTTCATCAGTGGACTGATCATAAGCTCCACTCACTGCTTGAAAAGTATGATCAGCAAACATTGTCTGAGCTGTTGCCACAGGATGTAGAAAATAAGCTTGCATCAAAAATTCCAGATGCCGCAGATTATATTTTAAAGAGAGGCATTCATTATTTTGAAAGTGATGAGGGAAAAGCAAGACTCGGTCATATGATAGATGATTTCTTAAAAGAACGAGGAATGCTTGGCAGTATGGTCCAAATGTTTTTAGGGAATTCAAGCTTAATTGATCGCGTGCATCCTGAAATGATGAAGTTCTTAAAGAATGCAGAGACAAAAAGGTTTTTATCAGATTTACTTGTTCAAGAATGGGACAAGGTAAAGCAATTTTCTTTACATGAGCTTGATGAAAAATGGAATGTGAAAGAGCTTCTATTTAGTGTGAAAAAGCAATTGCTTTCACATTTTTCTACAAAGGTGCTGTTAGATAGACCAGTAGGAGTTTACATCAGTGCAGTAGCGGATGATCTTAAGACCAAATTTGCTCCATCTCTCATTGATAAAGGGATTGAAGCCGCATCTAATGCGCTTGAGGGACTGCTCGCAAAGCTCCAATTTGAAGAAATTATTCGTGAACAAATTGAACTTTTCCCGCTTGAAAAAATGGAAGAGCTTGTAATCAGCATATCTAATAAGGAGCTGAAGATGATCACATTTTTAGGCGGTCTTTTAGGTGGATTGATCGGTGCTGTCCAAGCGATTTTTGTCACCTTATTCTAAGGCAAGATCGAGAAATTTCGATGAATTTATTGTATATATGTGAAACGAAAGCCATAGTTTGTTATAGTGGAGTGGTGTCCGCCGATCCATATCGGTGATAACGGATAGAAAGGAGACATAACATGTCTGTAAATCTTTATGATGTTGCATATGACCTTGAAAAAGCACTGCGTCATAGCGAAGAATATTCAGCGTTAAGAAATCTTTATGATGAGGTAAACGGGGATGAGTCCTCTAAAAGAATGTTTGAGAACTTCCGTGACATTCAAGTAAACCTTCAACAAAAACAAATGACTGGTCAAGAGATTACACAAGAAGAAGTAGAGCAAGCGCAAAAAACGGTTGCACTTGTGCAGCAGCACGATAAAATCTCTCAGTTGATGGAAGCAGAACAACGCGTAAGTGTTCTCATCGGTGAATTAAATAAAATTATCATGAAGCCTCTTGAAGAGCTTTATGGAAATACAGAAGAAAATTAATTGAAAGGGCGATCATATTCGCCCTTTTT
This sequence comes from Bacillus sp. RAR_M1_44, assembly GCF_020165935.1. NCBI lineage: Bacteria > Bacillati > Bacillota > Bacilli > Caryophanales > Bacillaceae > Bacillus > Bacillus sp. RAR_M1_44. The sequence continues at coordinate 195,724 of NZ_JAIUKX010000002.1, read as the reverse complement.
TTCATTCATATCGCCGCTTGTATATCTTTAAAAAAAGGGTTGTCGAAGCTCGTAAATTCTGCGATAATACTTATTGAAAGTGCTTTCAAAAAGCGCTATCGTGATGAATTGGGTGCGTTCCACTTTGGATTTACGACGATGAGTCAAATGAGAGAGAAGCGCTTCTGGGAGAAAAGCAAAGCATAAGGGGATATGATATAAGCAATGCTTTGGTGTGTGAAAGATGAGGGGATCATGGGGAGCTTCATCACGCCATTGTTACGCATCCAAACCATACATAAAAAAAAGCCTAGGGGTAGGCTTTTTTTATTTGCGATTGAGGCATAAAACAAGGGCTGCTTCAACTGCATGTTCTAAAGCGATAAGCTAGGGCATATCCTCATCGTAAGTACAGTCATCAAGAAGGGGGATGCCTCAGTGTCAAAAAAGCTACTTGCACTCAATATAGATGGAACGTTACTTCGTTCCAATGGGAAAATCCATTCCGCTACAAAAGAAGCTGTGGAATATGTTAAGAAAAAAGGGGTTTACGTGACGATTGTCACCAACCGTCATTTTCGATCTGCACAAAAAATTGCCAAGGCGTTGAAAATACCAACTTCAACTCTTGTGACGCATAGTGGTGCATTTATCGCGGATAAGCTTGATGAGCCGCTCCATGTGAAGAAATTAACGGAAGAGAAAACATTTAATCTTGTGCAGATCCTTGAAAGCTTTGATTGTAATGTTCGCTTGTTACATGAAAAATTCTCAATCGGCAATCGGAAAAAAACACAGTCTCAACTGATGGGAAAAACGTTGATTCATCCGTCTGATCCCATTTTCTATCCCGTTCAATTTGTTGAATCATTAAGTGATATGCTCATGGATGAACCGGTTAGCACACCTGTCATTGAAGTGTATTCGACAGCAACACTTCAGCCTGAAATCCACACAACCATTCAACAAGCATTCCCATCTGTTGATCTGATTAAGATCAGTGATGAGAAAATGAATATTGTATGCAAAGGGGTATCGAAAGAAGCAGGACTTTCTCTTTTAACCTCAGCACTAGGTTTTACATTAGAAGATACGGTCGTGATCGGTCACGGGACAGACGACATCCCGATGCTTGAGTTAGCTGGCTTAGGCGTTGCGATGGGGAATGCACCTCATTCGGTCAAACGTAAAGCCGATTGGGTGACACGTTCTCATGATGAACAGGGTGTTGCTTATATGATCAAAGAATACTTTAGAATGCAGCAAAGGGAAGGTTTTTTACATCAATTTGATATTAAACGATAATACAGTGAAGGCCCTGTCTATTAAGAAATGGCAGGGCCTTCGTCTGTTCTCTTCATTGCTTTTCCTAGATGAATTTTGTAAAATGAAACAAGTTTGAAGATAAAGGTGATACGATGCGAATTTTAGTTAAAGGGCTGTCTGATGAACGATTTCATCGACCGCTTGTCAATATAGCCAATTTATTTGAAGAAGATAGTGAAGTGCTGTTTGATTCCGGTGAAGTGGATGATGGCCTAGTGATGGTGTTTGATTGGAAAGAAACCCATGGTAGGGTGGAGGCTTCTGGCCATATTGCTGGATCAGATATGACGAGTCGTTTTACAAGAGAGATGCCAGAGGGCTTGAATGAAAAAGAGCGCTGGAAGCAAATCAAAAACACTGTGCTGTCTGTTTATTTACATCTGCTTCAGGAATATACAGGAATGACGCAAAAATGGGGGATTCTTACGGGGATACGCCCTACGAAATTACTTCATAAGATGCTAAGAGAAGGCATGACAAAGGAAGAAGCACATGCAGCGTTAAAGCGCGATTACTTGATTCATGATGAAAAGATCCATTTGATGCAGGAGATTGTTGATCGTCAAATCAAAGCCATTCCAGATCTGTACGATCTACAGGAGGAAGTGAGTATTTATATCGGTATTCCTTTCTGTCCAACAAAATGTGCTTATTGCACGTTCCCTGCTTATGCCATTCAAGGACAAGCTGGAAGAGTGGGAACGTTTCTTTTTGGGCTGCATTATGAGATGCAAAAAATGGGCGAATGGTTAAAGGAACACGGGATTAAAGTGACGACTGTTTATTTTGGCGGAGGTACTCCAACGAGTATTACAGCAGAAGAAATGGATTTGCTGTATGAGGAGATGTATCGCTCTTTTCCAGATGTGAAACATATTCGGGAAGTCACTGTAGAAGCGGGACGACCTGATACGATTTCACCTGATAAGCTGGAGGTGCTCAACCGTTATCATATTGACCGGATTAGTATCAATCCGCAATCATATGAGAATGAAACATTGAAAGCGATTGGCCGGCACCATAGTGTGGAAGAAACGATTGAAAAGTATCATTTATCAAGGCAGTATGGCATGAATAATATTAACATGGACTTAATCATTGGACTGCCAGGAGAAGGGCTAAAGGAATTCCAACATTCCTTGCAGCAAACAGAAGAACTGAAGCCTGAATCTTTAACGGTGCATACACTTTCCTTTAAGAGAGCGTCTGAAATGACCCGCAATAAGGAAAAGTATCAAGTGGCAGACCGAGAAGAGATCACACGTATGATGGATGAAGCGATTGCTTGGACAAAAGCACATGACTATCATCCGTACTATTTATACAGACAAAAAAACATTTTGGGGAATCTCGAAAATGTCGGGTATTCGTTAGATGGACAGGAAAGTTTGTATAATATTATCATTATGGAAGAGGTGCAGACGATCATTGGCATTGGATGCGGCGCTGCGAGTAAATTCATTGATCCGCGAACCGGAAAAATTACGCAATATGCCAATCCAAAAGATCCAAAGTCTTATAATGATCGTTATGAGCACTATACGGAAGAGAAGATTCAGTTTCTTGAGTCATTATTTGTTTCTCACATGTAAACACTGCGGTGACGCAGTGTTTTTTTCATTTGTAAAAGGGTATATAGGGGGTAAAAAGGTAAAGCAGGTGTACATATGATGGATGTGATCGGAATTGGGATTGGGCCAGCAAATTTAGGATTGGCCGCTTTATTAGAGGAGTATGAAGATATGACATGCTGTTTTTTTGAACAGGAAACCGAATTTGCTTGGCATCCTGGTATGCTCATCAAAGGAACAGACTTACAAGTTTCCTTTCTAGCGGACCTTGTGACAATGGCTAATCCAAGGAGCAAGTATACATTTTTAAATTATTTACATGAATCAAACAGGCTTCACCGCTTTTATACATTTGAACAATTTGATATCCCCCGGAGAGAATTCAATGAGTATTTATCATGGGTTGCAGGAGAATTAGATAGCTGTCAGTTCGGGATGAAGGTGGAAGAAGTGACCGACTGTGAAGACGGGTATCTTGTAAAAGTTCGGCGGTTGAAAGATGGGGCGCTTTCTGAATATCGTGCAAAGCATGTCGTCCTTGGTACTGGAAGCAAACCGATGATTCCTGTCGATGTGCCAGAAGCTGCGTTGCCGCATGTGACCCATAGCAGCCGTTATGTAGATCAACAAAAAGAACTTCATGAAGCTGAAACGGTGGCGGTGATTGGTTCAGGTCAGAGTGCAGCTGAAATTTTCTTAGACCTGCTTCAGCATCAGAAGAAAGGACAGCAGCTTTCATGGTTTACACGTTCAAGTGAATTTAGAGAACTAGAGACAGCGGAGCTTGGTCAGGAGCTATTTACACCTAAGTATGTTGAATATTTTCATTCCCTTCCATATGAAGAACGGATGAACACATTGCCTAGACTGGCAGGATTAAGGAATGGCATAGATGCATCGACGCTTTCTCGCATTTATCAGGAATTGTACCATCGATCCGTTTCAGGAGAAGAGCCATCTGTACTCATTCAGCCAATGACGGAGCTTGAAGCGATACATATGGAGGATGAGCAGCAGGTAGAGCTGCATTTGACACAATGGCAGCTGAAGAAAGAAAAGAAAATCACAGTCGATCATGTGGTATTGGCTACAGGATATACGCCTAATATTCCGGAATGGTTTAGCGCATATGAACCATTGATTGAATGGGAAAGCGATGAGCATTTTAAAGTGACAGACGACTTCAGGCTTGTGTTTAAAGACAAACGGTCTCATCATCTCTTTACATTCACGAACCTCGATCACTCTCATGGAACAGCGGCGACCAATTTAAAACTATCGATCTACCGCAATCAGAAAGTCATCCGAACCATTCGCGGGGATACGAAAGAACAAGTGAAGCAAGAAACAGCATTTCAGCAATTTGAATAGATATAAAAAAGGGCCCCAGCACAGGGCCCTTTTCAATTAAATGGTTGTTTCTCTTTTTACTTTTGGTTTTTCAGTTTTCCATTTGAAGATTTTGTTTAGGATTTGATAGATACGCTTTGATTCTTTCGTCACTAGCGGTCCTAAAATCGCAAGGATTAATACATATAATGCAGCAAATGGCTTCAATGTAGCGGCAAGCCCGCCTGCAATCCCAAGTTCGGCTACAATGATGGAAAACTCTCCTCTTGATACGATGGTTAATCCAATATTAGAAGAGGCTTTATGAGAGAAACCGGCTCTTCTTCCAGCAAACATCCCAGCGGTGAAGTTCCCGATCAAGGTGAGAATGACAGCACCGATCGCAAGCCAGAAGGCATCTCCTAATGTAAATGGATCAATACTTAGTCCAAAGCTGAAGAAGAACATGGCGCCAAAGAAATCTCTAAAAGGAACAACGAGATGTTCAATGCGGTCTGAGTGCTCTGTTTCTGAAAACACAAGACCGAGTAAGAGAGCGCCAATGGCCTCTGCGACATGAATCGTCTCTGAAAAACCAGCCACGAAGAACAAAGCGGCAAAAATGACAATGATAAATACTTCATTTGAACGGATATCGAATAGTTTGTTTAATAGTTTTGGCAGCTTACGCGCGATGATAAAGAAAATCATCATGTAACCAAAAGCGATTAAAATAGATAATAAGGCACCGCCAACGGACGTGGCATCTCCAAGGACAAGACCGGATACGACAGATAAATAAACGGCGAGAAAAATATCCTCAAACATAATAATCCCAAGAATTAACTCTGTTTCAGGGTTCGCTGTCCGTTTTAAATCGACAAGGACTTTGGCGACAATGGCGCTGGATGAAATGGTGATAACGCCTGCCATAATGAGAACTTCGAGGAATCCAAAGCCTGTGATAAACCCATAAAGCAATCCTAAGCTAAAGTTGATCAAAATATAAATAGATCCGCCGACTGCAATGGATTTACCCGATTTTATGAGTTTGCCGACAGAGAACTCAAGCCCCAGATAGAATAGAAGGAACAGGACACCCATTCTACCAAAAAACGAAATAATCTCGGTGCTCTCGATAAACTTCAAATCAATGATCCCGATGGTTGGTGCATGCGGACCAACAATCATCCCGAGGACAATGAGAAAAGGAATGATAGAAAATTTAATTTTATTGGCGATTAAGCTGGCAATGGCGATGAGAATAAGCGCCGTTCCAACTTCAAAGACTAAATGATCCATTCATCACTCTCCCCCTCTAGAAAGAAAATCACGTATCAATCGCTTCAAGTGTTTTCTTTCGCCTGAAATGACCATCGTATCATTTGCTTGAATAATCGAATCGGCACCGGGGTTGAGTAATTTTTCATTTGTATGTTTAATGATCGCAATGACGGTGACTTCATAATTTTGTCTCACATCTAAATCGCCGAGTGTATGTCCAACCGCTTTTGCGTCTTTTTCTACCTTAAACCATTCAATGATCAAATCATTGAACGCCATTTCAATCGTTTCAAGTGCTTGCGGCTTATACACCATACCGCCAATAATGGCAGCAATTTGCCGGGCTTCAGCATCATCGAGAGAAATGGTGGACAGTACTTCATCTGGATCTTCATCGTCGAAACGATAAATCTCCCGTCTACCATCATCATGAATCACAATCGTCATCTTTTCTCTATTTCTCGTTTCAATTTCAAATTTCTTTCCAATCCCAGGAAGATCATTTTCTTTAATGTTCATTTTATCCCTCCGAATATGATAGGTTTTGTTTTTCATATAGTGAGTACGGATGAAATAAAATGAATCAGTCGAGGTAATTTGATTGGTACATAACGGGGATCGCACACTTCATTTCTAAAAAACATAAATCAATAGATAACGCTGTGGTTGAAGCAATCTTTACAAGAAAAGCTTTTGAAGCGCCCATTGATAACCTCTGTTTTAACAGAAGAGATGCGGCATGTTTTTTTGAAAATGGAGGTGTCTTCACAGCATTGATTTCTTCATCATAAATCGATGGAGAAATCAGGCTGAGTGTGCTCGCTTCTGCTTGTGAAGCAAAAACGACATTTGAAAAGGGAGAAAACATGACGATGCAGCTAATCAATATACATATGGAACTTCTTATCAATCATTCTCCCCCTTTCATATGATGTTTTATTTCTTATTTTACTATATAAAAATATATTTCTCGTTTCAACAATTATGCTTATTTTAGTATCAGTTGATCTTGAAATTTTTTATGTAGAGGAAAAGGAATTACTTGATGGAAATTGAAGTAAGTGATGAGCTTGAAAAGAAAGAGGGGGAATGGATGATGACATATATCAATTGTCAGGTAGATGGGGATATTTTTGAAATCGTTTTCAATAGGCATGAAGCGTATAATTCGTTTCATGTTGACATGTTTGCTGAATTGAAGGAAGCGTGTGATAGAGCGAGTGAGAGCAGTGCGAAAATTGTTGTACTCAAGGGGATGGGCAAAGGGTTTTCAGCAGGCGGAGATATTGGAATGATGCTAAAGCAAGATCGTGAAGAAGATTTTCATCGCGTGATGGATCTGATCGAGGGAATTACACTTTCTTTAGCCAGTATGAAAAAAGTGACGATTGCACTTGTCCACGGAGCAGCGGCTGGTCTTGCTTTTAGCTTTGCCCTTAGCTGTGACTATTTGTTTATGCATCAAGATGCTAAACTTGCCATGAACTTTAATGGAATCGGGTTAATCCCAGATGGCGGAGGGCATTTTTTCCTCACCAAAAGAGTTAGTGAACAAACCGCTAAACAATTGATTTGGAGCGGGCAAAAGCTGCCGGCTGAAGAAGCGCTCAAGCTTCGCCTTGCAGACGGCGTGTTTCAAGATGAGGTGGATACGTATCAGAAAGCGTGCGTCAAGCCGTTTTTAAATATGCCGCTTCAAGCCTTTGTTGAAACAAAGATGATTTATTTTCAGCAGTCAGAATCTCAGCTGTTAGCCGTTCTTCAAAAAGAGCGTGCTGCACAAGCTAGACTGAGACAAAGCCGTGATCATCAGGAGGGTGTTCAAGCGTTTTTGGAAAAAAGACGTCCTGTGTTTCATTAAATAGAAGAATGAATGGCCGGCGGATGCCGGCTTTTTTAACGTTCAAATAAAAGAAGTTTACCTGCATCATTTACGAGCCGGTGAGAATGCTTTGTGTATTGTTGTTCGATTAAACGATGACGTCCTAATTCTTTTGCTTTTTCATCACTATCTGTGGTGATTTTTTCGTTTAATAAGGTTTCACCTGACGAATCAAATACAGTCAAAAAGTAGGTTTTCTCCATCTCTGATCTTCCCTTTCTTCTTGTTTTTTAATGAATTATACAAGGAGGAAGTTAAAACCTCTTTTTTACCCCTAAAAATGTGTTTTTTAGAATAAGAGCGATAGAACGTGCATTCGTAAAAACGGCGTGATAAAATATGGACAACTACAGTAACGTACAAGGAGATAGACGTTTGACGAAGCTCACTTTTATTCATGCCGCAGATCTTCATTTAGATAGTCCGTTTGCGGGAATGTCCAATATACCGAACCGAATTTTTAAGAGGTTGAAAGAAAGCACATTTCAAAGTGCCAAGAACATGTTTGAACTTGCAATTGATCGAGAAGTAGACTTTATGCTGCTTAGCGGAGATCTATTTGACGAATCGAATCGCAGCCTAAAAGCACAGCTTTTTTTAAGAAATCAGTTTCTTCAGCTGCAATCACACGGGATTGAAGTGTTTATTATTTATGGTAATCATGATCATTTAGGTGGTGAATGGACACCAATTGAGTGGCCAGAGAATGTTCACGTTTTTTTGAGCAGTACGCCAAGTGAGCAAGCCTTTTATAGAGAAGGTCAGCTTGTGGCAAGTATTTACGGGTTCAGCTACAAAGAGCGGGCTGTCCATGAAAATATGACACCTTATTATGAAAAAAAAACAGATGCCCCCTATCATATTGCCATGCTTCACGGCACATTAGCAGGTCAAGAAGGGCATGATGCGTATGCACCATTTCAGCTTCAGCAGCTTCTAGCGCGGGATTTTGATTATTGGGCGCTTGGACATATTCATAAGCGGGCTCTTCTGCATGAAGATCCAATGGTGATCTATCCTGGAAACGTGCAAGGAAGACATATAAAAGAAACAGGAGAGAAAGGCTGTTATGTCGTCTACCTATCTGAAGATGCTCAAAGAGCGGAGTTTATGAGCTGTTCAGATGTCATCTTTGAGACATTGACAATAGATATCACACATACCGCTCATATGACCGATCTTGTGACACTTGTGGACAAAAAGATGAGTGGACTGAAAGAGAGAGGTGTTGCTCATTTTGTGAAAATCGTACTAACTGGCGATGCTCCTGCTTATATGGAGCTCACGCAGCTTGAAGTGCTTGAGGAGCTGATGGCTGTACTTCATGAACAGGAGGAAGATGAAGACTTGTTCGTTTGGGTGATGTCGATTGACTGCCGGACACATGAAGATGCCGTCTATCCAGAAGATTCTTTTTTGACAGAACTAACAGCAGAAATTGCCGAGTTTGATGCGTATGATGAGCTGCTTTTACCGATCAAGCGTCATCCAACCTATAGAAAAGCAGGAAAAGTTCTTACAAAAGAGGACGAGATCGATATTAAAGAAGAGGCACAAAGGCTGCTGGCAGAACAGCTGAAGCAATTATGAGAAAAGGAGAGGCATGATGAAAATACGTTCACTCCATATTGCGAATTTCGGGAAATTTTCCAATCAAACCTTCCAATTTTCTGATGACGGTTTTCAGTTAGTTTATGGCCTGAATGAATCGGGGAAAACGACATTGAAGGCGTTTATTGAATCGATGTTATTTGGTTTTTCCAAAAGCCATATGTATAAGCCAAAGCATGGCTCGTTTTATGGTGGTTCTCTTACGTGTTTAGATGAGGAATTAGGTGTGATTCATATTGAAAGAACATCTGATCATGGCGGCCAAGCTCAGGTGTTGCTTCCAAATGGTGAAGTGAAAGATGAAGCTTTTCTACATGCGATGTTAAAGGGAACGGATCGCAGATTATACCAATCGATCTATTCTTTTGACGTGTTTGGTCTGCAAAATGTACAAGCATTAAATCAAGATCAAATAGGGGAATTTTTACTCTTTTCAAGTTTGTTTGGCTCAGATGCGGCATCCAAAATGGACAGTAGGTTGCTAAAACAGCAGGAGCAGCTTTTTAAACCGAATGGACGTAAGCCTGAATTAAATCAGCAGCTTGATCATGTAAAAGAGCTGTCAGGTAAGTTGAAACAGGCCAAATTGGTAGAAAGTCGGTATACCGAAAAGAAAAAAGAACAAGCTGAATTAACCGAGAAGGTAGAAATGCTTCAGCATGAAATGAGACAGACTGAAAAAGAGATTCAGCATTTGACTGAACATATTCGACTTTATCCTATGATAGAAAAAAAGATAGAGTTAAAAAAAGATTTGGCTAGTTATCCAGAACGAGTCAAACGGTTTAGACCGGAAACCGCGCATGAACTTGATAAATTAGAATCACACCTTCACCCAAAAAAGGCGCAATTGACGGCACTGAAACAAAAATTAGATCATTTGCAAACGTCGCTCACGCAAGTTCAGCCACTCTATGACAAGGATACGGTATTGGAGATGAAGCAGGTCATAGCTGAATCATCTGATGCTGAACTTGTGAAGAAACGCTTAGCAGAAGGGAAAATAGAGCAGAATTCTTTGAAACAAAAAATAGAAGAAGCATCAGCGAAGCTGAAGTGGCAGCGTCCAATCAAGCTTGACCAGCTGGATGATTCACTTGACTTTGAGTGGGAATTAAAAGAGGCTGTGAGCCAATACGTTCGTTTAATGGATAGGAAAACGCAGCTCGATGACCGGTTTGATCATGCAAGACATGAGCTAGAAGAAGCGGAAACCGCTCTAAAAGGATTAAAGGAACAGCCCGTTAAACAGCAAGATGCAGAAGATGTCAGGGGCACAAGGGCTACAGTGAAACAGAATCATTCCAGAGTGTGGTTATTCCCGCTGATGTTCGTGCTATGTGCTGTCATTCTCACGATTTTATTCGTTTTAGCAGAGAGCTGGGTGACGTTACTGTTTGCAGGATTTTCCGTATTTATCTTGATCGTTATTTATCCAGTGCTTAAACAGACTCAGATGAGGGAAGCAAACGACAGTAACGCCTATCATTCCTTTCACGTTCAAACAGCTTCAGCTGAAACGCTAGTGAAGCAAAAGGAGCTTTTATACGAAAGAATGATACAGCAATATGAAGACTGGGAGCGGGAACTGGAACCTGTACAGCAGCAAGTAGAAGATATGAGAAGGCAGCTAGGTTTGTCCTCAGAGCTCTCATTCCTTGTGGAAGCTTTCCATATCTTGAAACAATTAAAAGCGAATACAGCGGCATATGAGGCGCTTAACAAGGAAATAGAGATGCTCACACAGCAACAATCGACCTACGAGCAAAGAGTTTCAGCGCTCATGAGTCTCCTTCAAAGAAAAGAAGGGACCATTCAAGAGAATATCTCAGCCTTTCAAGAGATATTGAAAGATGAGGAAAAAAGAGAAAAAGAACGTCAGACATTGCACGTATCCATTCAACATGTAGAGCAGCAGCTGACAACATTAGAAGGAGAAGTTCAATATTATAAAAAACAAACGGACGAGCTTTTTCAAAAAGTAGAAGCAGCGTCAAAAGAAGATTATCATGTCCTGTCTCATCTATCCAAAGAATACCGGGAGCGACTGTACAATTTGCAGCAGCTGAACCAAGAGCTGCACAGAAGCGGTTATGTAGATGAGGAAGAGGTCATTGTCCGTAAAGGTTTGCGCACCCTTGAGGAGCAGTGTGCACAAGCAAAAAGACGTCTGAATGACATGCAAGAGAATGTGACGAATATGAAAAAGCGCTTGGCAGAATTAGCAGTAGAAATACGCCAAATAGAAGCATCAGGTACGGTGTCTGATTTGACTCATCAGCTTGCTGTAGAGCAGGAGCAGGCAAAGCACCTAGCGAAAAAATGGGCGGCTATTCAGCTCGTTCGTTCCGTCATTCGAGAGAAACTCAATGAGCATAAAGAAACGAGGCTACCAGCACTCCTCCAAACAGCTTCCCGATTTATTCAGCCGTTAACGAATGATCGATATGAAGTGATTTTATTTTCTGCCGAAGATGACCGGCTGATTGTGAAACGGAGGGATGGACGCCTATTCCGCCCGGAGGAGCTTTCACAAGCAACATGTGAGCAGATTTATCTCTCGATTCGTTTTGCACTTGCTTTGTCCCACCAGCAAGATTGTCAGCTCCCATTTATGATGGATGACAGTTTCGTTCACTTTGATCATGTCCGTCTAGAAAGGGTACTGGAGCTGATGAATGAACTCACTCGTTTTGAAACACAGCTGTTTTATTTCACTTGTCATCATTATATGAAACAAGCAGCGGAAAACGGGCAGATTACGAGTTTAGCAGTGGAATGATTGACAAATTATGACTTATGTTATACTTATATGAGCAGAAACATGGAAGGAGCATTTATTGAATGGCTAAAGGGATCATGACCTATGACGTCGGCGAACAAGTTGACCTGCATTTATTAATTAAATCATCTACTAAAGGGATTGCGAGTAATGGCAAACCATTTTTAACGTTAATTCTTCAAGATCAAAGTGGAGATATTGAGGCGAAGCTATGGGATGCAAAGCAGAATGATGAACTCACATATGCCGCACAAACCATTGTAAAGGTAGTAGGTGATATTCATCATTATCGCGGAAGGAATCAGCTGAAGCTTAGGAATATACGTCCTGTTGCTGAAAACGAGCAAATCCGCATTGATGATTTTCTAGAAACAGCTCCTATTCCAAAGCACGATATGATGGATACCATCATGCAATATATTTTTGATATGAAAAACCCTAATATTCAGCGTGTCACAAGACATTTGCTGAAGAAATATGGACAGGAATTCGCTGATTACCCAGCAGCTACGAAAAACCATCACGAGTTTGTTTCGGGTCTTGCCTATCACGTGGTATCGATGCTTCATTTAGCGAAATCCATTGTTGATCTATACCCATCACTAGATCGAGATCTTTTATATTCAGGGATCATTCTACATGATTTAGGGAAAGTCAAAGAGCTTTCGGGCCCTGTTTCCACCACATATACAGTAGAAGGGAACTTAATTGGCCACATTTCTATTATGGTGACAGAAATTGCGAAAGCCGCAGAGGAGCTTGGCATTGATTCTGAGGAAATTCTGATTCTGCAGCATTTAGTGCTGAGTCATCATGGAAAAGGGGAGTGGGGCAGTCCTAAACCACCAATGGTGAAGGAAGCCGAAATTCTCCACTATATAGATAATTTAGATGCAAAAATGAACATGATGGATCGTGCGCTTGAGCATGTGAAGCCAGGAGAATATACAGAGCGTATTTTTGCACTAGAGAATCGTTCGTTTTATAAACCAACCTTTCACAATGAATCCTCATGATAAAACGCCCGTTTGATGCGGGCGTTTTTTTTCATAACTTGTCTTCTTTTCGCATAAGCATGTAACACAAAGGGAGAGAGGTTTGTCCTAAAAAAGGAGGCGAAGACGATGTTGTTTTTTCCATGGTGGGTATATGCATGTATCATTGGCATTATTTTTTGTGCCTATAAATTAATGACGACAGCCAAAGAGGAGCAAGAGATTGATCAATCCTTTATTGAAAAAGAGGGAGAAATCTTTATTGAACGAATGGAGCAGGAGAGAGAGCGTAGACGTCAAGGACAGCAAATGCAAATCAAACGATCTCAGGAAACGGCGAAACATGAGGACCATTCGATTGCATAATCAATAAGAATAAAAAAACCCCTCTACAAGTTCATGTAGAGGGGTTGTTTTTCGTTCATTATTGGTTTGTTGTTTGTTGTGTGGTTTGCTCAGATTTTTCTTTGAAAGTATTTTCAAGTTCTTTATCTTTTACTTTCACATCAGCATCTTTCACCAATTTGTTTAAGATCGTCTGAATTTCATTGTTATCTGCTTGTTTTTGATCAAGCAGTTCTTTTTTCAAGTCTGCTTTCATGTCATCGTATTTACCGCGTTCTTCGGTCTTTTTAATGATATGGTAACCAAATTGAGATTTTACTGGTTTGCTGATTTCATTTACTTTTAGTTTAAAGGCAGCTTTACTGAAGTTCTCATCCATTTGGCCATCTTTTGCGAACCAGCCTACATCGCCGCCTTGTGCTGCTGAAGCAGTGTCAGTTGAATATTCAGATACAAGGTCATCCCATTTTTCGCCTTTATCTAATTTCTTTTCTACTTCATCTGCTGTTTTCTTGTCAGCAACTAAAATGTGGCTTGCACGGATTTTCCCTTTTAGGTCATCATAATACGCTTTTACTTCTTTGTCAGTGATTTTGATGTTAGCTTTGGCAGCCTTTTGAGTCAGCAGCTCATATTTTACTTGATCTTTGATGTAATCTTTTCCGAATTCATCTTGAAGTTGTTTTAAACGATCTTCACCAAGTGTCTTTTTATATTCTTCCAATTTCTTATCAATTTCTTTATCTGATACTTTGTATTTGTCAGCAAGAACCTTTTGTTGAACAAGTAGGTTTAAAGCATCTCCACCTGCTTGTTTTTTAAGTGTTGTGTAAAGCTCTTCTTTTGTGACATCTCCTGATTTTGTTGTTGCGATCACTTCTTTGTCACCGCTACTGCATGCGCCAAGAGTTAAAACACTTACTGCTGTTACAGCTGCTAAAGCCATTTTTTTCATTCAAAAAACACTCCTAATCTTTCCAATTTATTTATCATTGCTTGTATCATAACATATTGTGACATGCTGTAAAAAGAAATGCAAATGGGAGGGCATTCGTCTAGTCAAATTTTTGCGACCAACATACACATATATTGATCACAAAAAGGAGGCTGAATTATATGGGAGCAGGATATTCTAATGGGTTTGCTTTATTGGTCGTGCTATTCATTTTGCTGATCATCGTTGGTGCAGCATATCTTTATTAATTAAATCGCTGTAACAGAAAGGAGCCGTCCTGCCATGCGTGCGGGCGGTTCTTTTTTAAAACGATGACAGGTGCCTAAACGTTTTAAAATTTTTTGCATACACTGAGCTTAGAACAGAGGAAGAACTGGCAGGAGGTGTTTTCACATGGGAGGAGAAGTCTTTGCTGGCGGTTTTGCACTAGTCGTCGTGTTATTCATCTTATTGATCATTATCGGTGCATCGTGGATTTGCTAATAGATCATCATACACAAAAAGCTGCCATCAAACAGGCAGCTTTTGCTTTGATCTTAAATAGATATGGTAATTTCAACAAATGATGAGATCAGTAAGATCAGTATCGATACATTGATAAAGCGAAACACCTTATCTTGCCGTTCTTCAGGAATCTCTCTGACAAGGCATAATGTATTAGTAAGCCTGTTTATTGAATACACAATAAACGCGGCAAAGACGATGAAGTAAAATAAAACTATCGGAGATCCCCCCTCTCTATGCTATTCCCATACTACATTACCAAATTTTTTATGAAAAAGATAGAAGTTGGCTTTAAAAACCTCATGATGAGGAAGTTGGGTCAACTAAAATATCAAACTCGTCTTGGGCTTGATCAATGATGCATGATTTTGGCGCTTTGAGCAGTTTCCAAGCAAATAAAAAGTCAGGCAAACAATAGCCTGCATGAATACTTGCGATCATGATAAAATAGTGTGCGTACATTGGAAATGCCATTCCTAAAACAAAGTAAACAGGTGAGATGACACAAAACGGGCTAAGCAGTGAGAATAGCATCACTCTCTTAGGCACGCGCTGCCAGCAATTTCGTTTAAATAACGTCATTTTTTTCTTATGTTTCATGACTGGGATCAAGTGAACCACGCGGTGGACAAGCAATGTCGCAAGTAAAAGCACGACAAAAAGCGGTGCATTGTGACTGCTGAGTCTCGTTTCAGGATGAGTCAGTTGAAAACATAAAAATGCCATAATGAAAAAAAATACAGTAAGACATATGGCTGAAATCATCATTCTCGTATAACCATAATCCTTTTCAAGATTAATGGTCTTCCAACAATTCATTTTTCATCCTTCCAATCTCGAAAAAACTAATTGAATATCTCAAGATAATTTACTCTTCCTGAGGATAAAAATCAATGGTTTTCATGAAAAAAAATAAATTGTTACATTCATATGGATGAAAGAGAGGAAACTTTGGGTTTTTCAAGAAAAAAAGACATAAGGGGGAGGTTCGTCTCTTTCGTCAATGAGTAATTTCGGCTAAAATAGAGTGACTAAGAGAAAGAGGGAACGTACATGAGTATTGAGGAACGAATGAGCCAGCTCGAATATTATATGGAACTGTTACTGACGGCGACAGATATGAGCCGTTATCCATATTATGCGCTATTGATCCGGCAGAGTGTATCGAAAGAAGAGGCAAAGGACATTGAGCGTATTTGTGTTGAGCTCTCAGATGAAATGGACAAGCAAAAAGCACAAGGCTACGTCATGTTCGACGATCTCCTTGCGCTGTTTGCGGGACAGTTAATTGAAAAGCTGGATGTTCATGAGACGATTTTTGCTTTGCATGATCAAGGGCTGTTTCAGCCGTTAATGAATGAATTTATAAAGATCATTAAACAATTTGATTTGCTTTAGCCGCTTTTTCCTCCGCTGAGTCTTCAAGTTCTTCAGGCTTTTTCGTGACTTTCCCACGTTCATTCAAAAAGTCCTTCTCAATGTTTGAAAACGATTTCTCAAAAATCTCCATGAAGTCCTCACCATAAATGTTTCGGATAATACACATCATTTCTAAAATTTCAGGGAACTTTCCGTAAATGTCATGAAGCGGCTGTGCGCCTTTGACAATACCAGTTCGGGCCGGGTCGTAATCTTCGAGTAGTTTATGGAATGTCTCTTCGCCTTTTGGCGTTAGCTCAATATACGTATTGCGTTTATCGTTTAACTTTTTAGAAAATTTTAAAAATCCTCTTTCCTCTAATTTTTTAGAGAAGTTAAACGCCGTTGATACATGCATGACGCCAAACTTTGCAATTTCTGATATTGAAGCTCCTTTTAATTGATACGCAATCCACAAAATATGATGTTCATTGATATTTAGGTTATACGGTTTGATCCACTGCTGCCAGTCCTTTTCAATGGATTTCCAAAGAGCTTTGCTCAATTGGGCCATTCTTTGACTGAATAAAAGTGCTTCTTTTACATCGAAAGGCTGTTCCGAATGATTCATCCATTTCACCTACTTCTCTTTTTCTTGTAATTCTATTATGCCAATAAAATAAAGATTAATAAAGCTGAAAATTCAAGAATTTTTAAAAGTCATGAAAAACATTGACAAAATAACCTTTTTTCAACAAAAAAAGTGCGGGATACGCACCCCGCACACTTTTGTAAACGAATATTTTTTTGTGAGTATATTAGTTTTGTAAGGTTTTCTCCAGTTGTTTGAGCTTTTCCTCAATTTCCTGAATTTCCTTTTGTAAGTCCTGCTGATGAGGTTTGATTTCCTCGCGCCATTGCTGAATGGATGTTTGCAATTCAGTTCCGACCTCTTTAATGACCTCAGCACTTTCTTTTGCGGTTTCAACAATCTGCTCTTTTAAAGCTTGTCCATCTCTTTTTAATCTTGTCAGCGTATCTTCGAATTTGTCATAGCCGTCTTTCATCTTTCCGCGTACATCTCTGCCAGAAGAGGGAGTCGTCAGGAGCACTGCCGCACCTCCGAGGAGACCGCCTACAAATAATCCTGTTAATAAAGAACGTCCACTAGCCATTCCAATCACCTCTAGTCAAATTTTACACATTCGCATGTTCTCTCTGAGCTGACGATCAGCTTCATTGAACTTCCATACATAGCTTGCTTTATTTTAGCATACTTTTGAAGAAAAGGGAGGGGAGAAGGTTGTCTGTCTTTCTGTTCGTTTTTACGTGTATGTGTGTGATTTTCGCAGGTGGTTCTATTCATTATGTAAGGCAGCTTGGGTATGCAGGGTCTTATCCGCCAAAACATGTATTAAGACAAAAAGCAATTGTGTGTGCAGCAGGTGCAGGGATTTCGCTCTCCATTTTGCTGCTTACCCTTTTTCTTTTATAGAAGCATGAAAAAAACCTCTTCATCCAATGAAGAGGTTCAGTTATTCGTTAAGCGACTTCAATCATTCTTGCGCGCTTTAATATCGACTGAGCAATCGGGAAGACAAATACCATAGCTATCGTATTTATCACAGTTGCTGGCAGGACAACACCTACAAGAAGTGCTGGTAACGCAGCCGGCAGTCCAGTAATCAGTAAAGCGGCAGATAGGAAAATCACGCCTGATACGACGGTCCCAACAGCGGTGAGTACAGCAGTCAGAACGACTTTGTTCTTGATCTTCTGGCAAGATAAGAAAAGGGCTAAGAAGATAAAGGCTGTCACCGGTTTATCAATCATATTTGGAATTTGTCCGCCTGGAAAACCTGTTGTCAAAGCGGAAATGACCCCCGTGACTAGGGCGATCACAACGACATGCTGTACCTTCGGAAAAAGGATGATGCTTAAAAACATCATGACCAGCATCATATCAGGTTTCATTCCGAAAAAGATGGGCGGGAAAATCGTATGCAAAACAGCTCCCATTGCTGCAAGCAATGACATAATCACTAATTCTTTTGTTTTCATTTCTATGCTCTCCTCTGCTAAGCTCTTAGAACTCTCCAATAATATGGCTGATCATTTATTGCAAGAGTCATGACTTTATATTTCTCGTTATTATAACAAATTTATTTCACGATAGAAAAGCCTTTTTACTCATTTTCTTGCTGGAACTTTTTCATAAAGTCCGCAAGCTTTTGGCAGTCTTCTATAGAGACAGCGTTGTAAATCGAGGCTCTGCATCCGCCAACAGAACGGTGGCCGGCGAGTCCAACCATTTGTTCTTGTTTTGCTTTCTCCACAAAGGATGCAGTGAGTGCATCATCACGCAGGGTAAACGTGACATTCATATGCGAACGGCTGTCAGCACGTGCATGCCCTTTGTAAAAACCGCCACTTTGATCAATCGTATCATACAGAAGCGCTGCTTTTTGTTCATTGCGTTTTTCTGCTGCTTCTACACCGCCCGCCTGTTTCACATGCTCCAGGACAAGGGACAGCATATAAATCGCAAAAGTTGGTGGTGTGTGATAAAGAGAATTGGCTTTGGCATGTGTTGAATATTTTAAAATTTTAGGTGTGCCGCTTTTTTCTTTCTCTAATAAACGTTTGCGCGCGATCACAATCGTGATACCAGAAGGCCCTAGATTTTTTTGTGCCCCGGCATAAATGAAATCAAATGAAGACACGTCTATTTTTTTGCTGAGAATATCACTGGACATGTCGGCAATAAGCGGGAGTGACGTGTTCGGGAACGTTTTCCACTGAGTACCGAAAATGGTATTGTTCGATGTGATGTGCAAGTAAGCACCGTCATTTAAAACGGACGCATCTACATCTGGAATATACGAATAGTTGTCGTCTTCACTTGAGGCAAACACTGATGTTTCACCAAACCCTTTTGCTTCTGACAAGGCTTTCTCTGACCAAGCACCTGTTTGGATGAAATGAGCCGTTTCGCCTTCATGTAAGAAGTTCATCGGAATCATTGCAAATTGAAGACTTGCCCCGCCTTGTAAAAAGAGGACCTCATAATCTTCTGGAATGTCCATCAATTCTACCAAGAGTGCTTTCGCTTTATTGTGGACTTCTTCATACTCACCGCTGCGATGAGAAAGTTCCATCACAGACATCCCGGTTTGTTTAAAATCAACAAGTTCTTCCTGTGCTTTTTGAAGCACTTCTAGCGGCAGCGCCGCCGGACCAGCATTAAAATTCGTCGTTCGCTTCATCACAATCTCTCCCTATTTCTCGCGTTAATGGATCAAAAGATAAAACCATCCTATCACAAATTTGAAGCATTTGGACAAAAAATTTGAATCGTCCTAAATATCTTACGATTCAGAGGATAAGCACAGAAAAGAGGCGAAAAAAAGAAAAACCTCATCAATTAAGATGAGGTAAGGCGCGTATGGATGGCAGAAGAAATGTCTTTTAAATCCTCTGATGTATATTGATCTTGGTGAGATTTCCATACGGCACCAAAGCCGTCGCCTTTGCCATAACGCGGAATAATATGCATATGGTAATGGAACACAGATTGTCCGGCTTTTTCACCGTTGTTGTTCAGAAGGTTTAAACCAATTGGTTCAAATTCTTGCTTAATCGCTCTAGCAATTTTCGGAATCGCTTGGAAGTAATGATTAGACACTTCTGGTGTCATGTCATAAATGTTTTCTTTATGTATTTTCGGGATTACTAGGGTATGTCCTTTCGTTACTTGGCTAATATCAAGAAAAGCCAATACGTGCTCATCTTCATATACTTTTGCACATGGAATGTCTCCATCAATGATCTTGCAAAAAATGCAGTCGCTCACGCCATGTCACTCCTCATTATTTTTCCTTTATCGTATCACAAAAAGAAGCAAAAAAGAAAACAGGACAAGCGAACTCCTTTGGTCGCTCATCCTGCTCCTGCAGAAGAAATGCTGATGCTTTCATTTGATATGCCTTTTGAATTCTCTATTTACTGAAATAAAGAATTCATATGCCTGCTATTTCTGCCGTAAACACCTCATTTGACGTTTTGGTTCGTCGTATACATATTTGTATAGGACACAAAAATCAAGAATCAGTGAAGCAAAACAGAAGCTAAGGTTTTTAGATGAAAAACCAATTTGTCATGCGGTCATTGCCTTTAACAAACACCTCATTTACGTATTGGTCATCAAGTTCATTTCTTCTACATACATTATGATGACCAGTATGCCTATGTTTTATTCATGAGTTGTCTATAGGTAAACATTTCAAATTGTCTTTCGTTTTTGGTACTATAAAGGAAAAAAGAAAGAAAGGAACGAACTGATGTCCCTTCTAACTGTAAAAGATGTAACGGGTGGATATACAAAGAATCCCGTTCTGAAAAATATTTCATTTGAATTAGAAAGAAACCAAATCGTTGGTCTCATTGGCTTAAACGGGGCGGGAAAAAGTACAACCATTCGTCATATTATTGGATTAATGAAACCTCATAAAGGGGTCATTGAGCTGAACGGACGAACCCTTCAAGAAGATCAAGAGGCGTATCGTTCACAATTTACGTTTATTCCAGAGACACCTGTCTTATATGAAGAATTAACGTTAAAAGAGCATTTAGAGCTGACAGCGATGGCTTACGGCCTTTCAAAAGAACAATTAGAAGAACGTCTGCCGTCTTTGCTGAAGGAATTCCGAATGGAGAAGCGATTGAAATGGTTCCCTGCTCATTTTTCTAAAGGGATGAAGCAGAAGGTGATGATTATGTGTGCATTTCTTGTGGAGCCAGAGTTGTATATTATCGATGAGCCGTTTTTAGGGCTTGATCCGCTTGCGATCAACGCACTATTAGAACGTATGAATGCGGCGAAACAAAATGGCGCAAGTGTTCTGATGTCAACGCATATTTTAGCCACAGCGGAACGTTATTGTGATTCCTTTATTATTTTGCATGAAGGGGAAATTAGAGCGAAAGGAACACTGACAGAACTAAGAGAGCAGTTCAACATGAGAGATGCGACACTCGATGATCTTTATTTGGAATTAACAAAGGAAGAAAGCTATGAGTAAAACAACGCAAACCATTTGGAAATCACGATTAGAAGAACACGTACAAGAAACAAGAAAATATTTAAAATATATGTTCAATGATCATCTTGTGATTGTGCTCATTTTTTTCCTTGCAGGCGGGGCGAGCTGGTACAGTAATTGGCTGAAGCATATTCCTGCTCACTTCCCATCCTATTGGGTCATGGCAGTTGTTTTCTCATTGGTACTGACTAGTTCTTACGTGCGAACGTTGATCAAAGAGGCAGATCTTGTGTTTATGCTTCCTTTGGAAGCTAAGATGGACCCTTATTTAAAACAAGCGTTTAACTTTAGCTTCATTTCTCAGTTATTTCCTTTGATTGCCGTGTCCATTATTGCACTTCCGCTATATTCGGCTGTCTCCTCAGGCGATCTGATGCTATATGTGCTCATTTTGGCGCAAATGATCTTAATAAAAGGTCTGAATACAGCGATTCAGTGGAGAATCACTTATTTTCAAAAGAAACATGTCAGATGGATTGA
Organism: Bacillus sp. RAR_M1_44; assembly: GCF_020165935.1. Classification (NCBI taxonomy): domain Bacteria; kingdom Bacillati; phylum Bacillota; class Bacilli; order Caryophanales; family Bacillaceae; genus Bacillus; species Bacillus sp. RAR_M1_44. Next base: position 174,220 of record NZ_JAIUKX010000002.1, on the reverse strand, counting down.
TGCAGTGATTCGTTTTCTGCTCAATACAATGTTAATGTATACCGTTTTACAAGCAGCTTATGCCATTGCCATCGTTTTTTATCTTTTATATGCTGTCTATCTCATTTACTTAACAAATGCAGTAAAAAAACAGCCTTTTCAATGGGAATTGCATATTTCTGATGAGTTAAAACGAAAACAGCGTTTTTATCGCTTGGCAAACTTATTTACGGATGTCCCTCATTTAAAGAAACAAGTGAAAAGAAGGGCGTATATGGACTGGGTCTTGCAGTTTGTCCCTTATGAACAGCGTAAAGCTTTTTCTTATATGTATGTGAGGGCGTTTTTACGTTCAAATGACTATTTTGGTCTTGTGTTTAGGTTAACGGTCGTGTTTGTGCTGATCCTCTTGTATACAGGTGCAGCAGGCTGGGTGGGGGCATTACTTGTCTTGTTTACAGTCTTTATCACAGGTGTACAGCTTGTCCCGTTAACAAAGCACTTTGCTCATCTGTCGTTACAGGCACTTTATCCTGTGTCTCAGCAAGAAAAAGATCGAAGCTTTTTTGTTCTCGTACGAAATGTGCTCATCATCCAGTCAATTTTACTGAGCTCCGCCGTTTTCCCAGCAGGTGGATGGAAGGGAAGCGGACTTGCTCTTCTCATTTCATTGGTATTTGTGCTTGTCCTATTCAAGCCTTACGTACAAAGCAGATTAAAAAAGATGAGATAAGCGGAGATTTGTTTTTTACAGCGAGCGTATGATGTCACCAAGGAGGGAACTGGGATGAATGCAGCTGAACGGGAACTGTATGAAGAGGCCATTTTTTTTCAAATGCGTTTTTTAAGAAAACCATCCAAGATCGAGCGGTTTTCAAAAGGCGTTCAGCAGCAAGTGAATCGCCGAATCCCTACTCGATTTCATCAAGTCATCACAAGTACGGTGAAAACAATGGTTGAATCCACAATATCAGGAAGCCATTTTACTTCATTTACAGTCATTGATGAACAATTGTCTATTGTAGAGCGAAATGAGCTGGCAAAGGAAAAGGTGACATATTATCAAAAGGCCGCTGCGATTGAAGGAATTGGCACAGGTGCGGGTGGATTGTTTCTCGGAATGGCGGATTTCCCTCTCCTTTTGAGTATTAAAATGCAATGTCTTTATGAGCTTGCCTGTATATATGGATTTGATTTGTCTCAAAAAGAGGAAAGGCTCTTTTTGCTTTGTATTTTTCAACTCGCCTTTTCAAGCAGTACACACCGTCAAAAAATGATGAAACTCATTGAAGAATGGGAAACAACCCGGGAAGAAATGGATTGGTATAGCTTTCAGCAGGAATATCGAGATTATATTGACCTTGTGAAGCTGTTTCAATTAATGCCTGTGGTCGGTGCCGCTGTTGGTGGGGTGGCAAATCATCAGCTGACAGGACAGCTTGGTGAAGTCGCACGCCATGTGTTTCACTTGCGTGTGTTGAAGGAATTGAAATAGAAAAGCCGCTGCCCAACAGCGGCTTTTTTTTATTCATCGTAGGAAAGGACGGCATGAGCGAGTACCTTTGCTGCGACAGGCATTGCGTTTTCGTTAATATCAAATTTCGGATGGTGGTGTGGATACACATCTTGGCTGTTTTCTGGCATAGCGCCTGTATAGAAGAAAGTACCAGGAACATGCTGAAGGTAGTAAGCAAAGTCTTCTCCGCCCATTTGGGTTTCTGCTTCTTTTACTTCTGTGACTCCTTCTGTCTGTCTGGCTATTTCTGCTATATATTCAGTTGGTGCAGGGTGATTTTTGACTGCAGGATAGCCTCTTACATATTCATAAGTATAAGAGGCATCGTGCATGTGGCAGACACCTTTCACCACCTGTTCAATTTCACGTTCAATGATATGGCGTGCACTCTCTTCAAAGGAACGTGCAGTACCTGTTAGCACGGCCGAATCTGCAATGACGTTAAAGGCATTTTCAGCGACAAATCCCCCTACAGATACCACCGCAGAATCAATCGGGTTGACTTTACGGGCCACGACCTGCTGAAGATTGGCTACAATTTGTGAACCGATGAGTACGGCATCTTTCGTCAGGTGCGGCTGTGCGCCATGTCCGCCTTTCCCTTGCACTTGAATAGAGAAACGATCGGCGGCTGCCATAAAGTTCCCGCTTTTATAAAGAACAGTGCCGCATGGCTCTGAGGACCAAAGGTGGGTGCCGAAAATGACGTCAACACCGTCTAAACAGCCATCTTCAATCATTGGTTTCGCACCGCCGGGGGCATATTCTTCAGCGTGTTGATGAATGAGGACGATTTTTCCTTTTAATTGATCTCGGTGCTCATGTAAGATCTTCGCTAAGACGAGAAGTGTTGCTGTGTGGCCATCGTGACCGCATGCGTGCATGACGCCAGGTTTTGTTGAACGGTAAGGTACATCCTTTTCATCATGAATGGGAAGTGCATCAAAATCAGCTCTCAGTGCAATGGTCGGTCCAGGGTAAGCTCCTTCAATAAAAGCGAGTACACCATGTCCGCCTACATGTGTGCGTGTTGGGATATGTAATCTGTCATAATATTGAGCGATGTAAGCAGCTGTTTCCTCTTCCTGAAAAGAAAGTTCTGGATTCATATGGAGATGGCGTCTAATTTCAACCATTTCCTCATATTGTTCATCAAGACGTTCATTGATCCTTTTGTGTAAAGTGGATACTGTCATTGATCCGAAAACCTCCTTTAGGCTCTTTTACTGATTGTATGGTAATTGTTAGAATCTTTCAACAGAAGAGGATGTCGAGAATGACAGAAAAGGTCATTTTACATAAAAGTCGAAGGTTAAGTATGAAGCTTGAAAAAGGGGGAGTGGCATTGGGAAGCTGTCCAAATTGTTCAAAAGCATTTTCTTTCGTCGAAAAATTTCATTTATCGCATACGAGAATGATGCTGTGTCCAAGCTGCCGGCATCAAATCAAAGAAACGTTCGTTTCGAAAATGAGCTTTTTAATGATTTGTTTGATTCCACTGTTGGTACTACTTATTCAGATGAAAGGTGCTTCACCTATGCTCAAATGGCCCATCTTATTAGGATGGATCTTGCTGAATTTTTATGTACTTCAGCCAATCATTCATCGGTACGAGCTTAGAGAAAAGCGTTAAAAGCCCAGCAGAAGGGCTTTTTTTTATGAAAAAAAGAAGTGCGAAGAGCAGCACTTCCTTAATGGTCTATGACGGCATGATAGGATGTCAGATAGGCAGGACGAGAGAAGATGGAGCCAGTATCCTCGTGCGGCTGAAAGAATGCTTCTGACTCTTGAAAGTCTTGAAATAAGTCTTCAGATTCCCAAAGGGTCAAAATTAAGTACACTTCTTCATCCTTTTTTGGTCTTAACACACGAAGCGCCTGAAAGCCGCGCTGGTGCTCTGATATGTTTGTTTTTTTCTGAAAGGTGGATTCAAAAAGTGCTCTGCTTTCGAGCTTTACAGGGATATGATTCAGCGTGACAAAGCCAGATTGGACGAGCTCACCTTTTGTATAAATCACATCATAGGAATGGGGTGCTTTAAAGACTGTCTCACCCTCCGTTTCATGAAAAAGAGCCGCTTGTTCCTTACCGACCGTATAAAGCAGATTTTCAAGATGATGTTTTTTTGCGATTTTTTGCAAAAAGTCTGCTGTTCCATATGTAATATAGAAATTCATCTAAACCGCCTCCTGCTTGATAGTATAACAAAAGAATGATATATAATTCTTTGGTAGTCAATCCATAAAACATATTATGAAGCAATACATCCCATACTATCCGTATAAAGGAATGAGGTGACCTAATTTGAAGAAAAAGAAGATAATCATTCCATTAGTCATTGCAGGAAGTACAATCGTGCTTTCATTTATTGGCTATCTGACCATTTTATTTTTAGGACATTATGTCATAGATGAGAAGAAGCTCGTTTTTCACGCTTCCTCGAAAATCATTGATCAGAATGGAAAAGAACTCACAAGCATGTATTCAGAAAATCGGGACCCTGTGTCATTAAAAGAGGTCCCAGATAAAGTGGCGAAAGCTTTTGTTGCTGTAGAGGACAAGCGCTTTTATGAGCACCACGGAATTGATGCACAATCGATTTCAAGGGCGGTTTATCGAGATATATTAGCAGGTGGAAAGGTAGAAGGCGGCAGTACCATCACTCAGCAGCTCGCCAAAAATATCTTTCTCACAAATGATAAAACGTTTCTTCGAAAAACAAAAGAAGTCATTATTGCGATCAATTTAGAAAGAGATTATTCAAAGGACAAGCTGCTCGAAATGTATTTGAATCAGCTTTACTTTGGTCATGGCGTCTATGGGATCCAAGCAGCGGCCAATTACTATTTTAGTAAAGATGTAAAAGATCTCACAGTTAGTGAAGGAGCTACACTTGCTGCCATGCCAAAGGCACCTTCAACGTATTCCCCTGTTCTACACCCAGATAAAAATAAACAAAGACGGGATACCATCCTGAATTTAATGAATGAACAAGGATATTTGTCTTCTACAGAAACAGTTGAAGCAAAAGGAAGAACACTTGGTATTCATTTAAAAAAGAAATCAGAAACCCCTTGGGTGGACAGTTATGTAGATCTCATGATTAAAGAAGCAGAATCACAGTATTCGATTTCGCATGAACAATTGCTTCAAGGCGGCTATACCATTACGGTACCAATCGATATGAATTTGCAAAAAGTTGCCTATGATGCGATGAAAAACAATCGTTATTTCCCGGGAAAAAGCGGGTCACCTGAAGGAAGCGCTGTGTTTATTGACAACGCATCTGGTGGTGTAAAAGCAGCAATAGGCGGACGAGAATATCAGGCAAGAGGCTATAACAGAGTCACAGCTGTTAGACAGCCTGGTTCTGTCTTTAAGCCGATCGCAGTATATGGTCCAGCGATGCAGGAGAAAAAATTCAGACCATATTCACTGCTTGAGGACAAGGAAAAAAGCTATGACGGCTATTCTCCAAAGAACTACGATGGACAGTACGAGGGCAGGGTCACGATGGTAGAGGCTCTCATGAAAAGTAAAAATACATCTGCCGTATGGACGTTAAGCCAGCTTGGCATCGATACGTCTAAATCCTATCTTGAGAAAATGGGGATGGATATTTCGGATAAAGGACTTGCCATAGCGCTTGGTGGTTTAGAAAAAGGGGTTTCTCCATTGCAGATAGCTGGAGCATTTCATACATTTGCAAATGAAGGCGTCTATAAAAAGCCGTTCTTCATTCAGAAAATCACGAATGATGATGGAGAAACCGTTGAAAAAAATCGAAACAAAGAAGAACGAGTGTTTAGCGTGCAAAATGCTTGGAATATGACAAGAATGCTTCAACAGGTCGTCAAAGGCGGAACCGCTCAGAGCGGATCATACGCTGGAGATTTGGCTGGTAAAACAGGCACAACTACGTATTCCGGTGTCAAAGGGGCAACGAAAGATGCTTGGTTTGCTGGCTACACGCCTAGTACAACAGGGGCAATCTGGATGGGGTATGACAAAACGGATAACAGTCATTATTTAACTGGCGGCAGTCAGTATCCAGTGCAGTTAATGAAAGATATTTTAACGACAGCCCAAATAACCAATGAAACATTCCAAAAACCAGAGGGAATTAAAGAACTTCAATCGCCAATCCATTTAGAAGGACTGTCAGGCTTTGAAGCACGTTATGCATTTAAAATCAAAGGGCTCTTTACATTGGAGCTGTCATGGGATGAACAGGAAGACAAACGCGTTGAATATCGTATTTATGAAAAGAGAAATGGAAGCGAGACCCTGATCGATTCTGTAACAGGAACAAACAGCTACACAATGCCGTATGCAAATGTGTTTTCAGATGCGCAGTATAAGGTTGTTCCATACAATACTCAAACACAAGAAGAAGGCGAAGGTAGTGCTTATATCAAGCCAGAGGCTTTTGGACGTTAATATTCGGCGATTTTTTGAACATTGAGCCGCTTTAGTATACCGAGCCCTGAAAAAGCGGTATAGTAAAAGCAGTGTTTGAGCCTTATACAAAGAGAGTGTGAGGCGAAAGGTGGAATGAAAGGTAATGGGAAAAACGAAGGCTTTTAATGACACGTTCTTAAAGGCGTGCAAAGGGGAAAAAACAGACCATGTACCAGTTTGGTATATGAGACAGGCAGGACGCTCGCAGCCTGAATATCGTGCCCTTAAAGAAAAATACGGGCTATTTGAAATTACGCATCAGCCAGAGCTATGTGCTTACGTAACAAGACTTCCTGTAGAACAATATGGTGTAGATGCCGCTATTTTATATAAAGATATTATGACGCCGCTTCCAGCTATTGGAGTGGACGTTGAAATTAAAAATGGAATTGGACCAGTGATTGACTCGCCTATTCGGACAAAGGCAGATATCCAGCGTCTTGGAGAGCTTCATCCTGAAGAAGACCTGCCGTATGTGCTTGATACGATCAAGCTGTTAACAGAGGAGCAGTTGAATGTTCCGCTGATTGGTTTCGCAGGTGCACCTTTTACGATGGCAAGCTATATGATCGAAGGCGGTCCATCTAAAAATTATCATAAAACAAAGGCGCTCATGTACAGTGAGCCAGAGACATGGATGCTTTTGATGAATAAATTAGCCGATATGACGATCACATACATACGCGCTCAGGTAAAAGCAGGCGTCCGAGCATTTCAAATCTTCGACTCTTGGGTTGGCGCTTTAAATGCAGCAGATTACCGGACCTTCATTAAGCCTGTCATGCAGCGTATTTTCACAGAGCTGAAGTCTGAAAACGTACCAATGATTATGTATGGTGTCGGTGCGAGCCATCTGGCGAAAGATTGGCATGACTTGCCGCTTGATGTCGTTGGACTGGATTGGCGTATGAGTATAGACGAAGCGCGAAAAGAAGGCTTAACAAAAACGTTACAAGGAAACCTTGATCCAACGATTTTACTTTCTCCTTGGGAAGTGATTGAAGAAAGAGCAAAAGCGATTTTAGATCAAGGGATGAAATCAGATCAATTCATCTTTAACTTAGGTCACGGGGTATTTCCTGATGTCTCACCAGACACGTTAAAGAAGCTGACTGATTTTATTCACGATTATTCAGCTAAACATAAAAAGACATCCATCTAAATGATTTCAAATGATCTGAAGGAGTGTTGGTTGTGGAGAAAAAGAAAATGGGGCTACTTGTCATGGCATATGGCACCCCATATAAAGAAGAAGACATTGAACGTTACTATACACATATCCGTAGAGGCAGAAAGCCAGAGCCGGAGATGCTGCAAGATTTAAAGGACCGCTACAAGGCAATTGGCGGCATTTCTCCTTTATCAAAAATTACAGAACAGCAGGCAAATGGTTTGTGTGAACATTTGAATGAGATCCAAGACGAGATTGAATTTCATGTATACATTGGGTTAAAACATATTGAGCCTTTCATTGAAGATGCAGTCGCTGACATGCACCGAGATGGCATCACAGAAGCGGTGAGTATTGTCCTTGCACCGCACTTCTCCACATTTAGTGTGAAATCGTATAACAAACGTGCACAAGATGAAGCAGAAAAGCTTGGCCATCTGAACATTACTTCTGTTGAAAGCTGGTACGATGAACCGAAGTTTGTGGACTATTGGGTGAAACAAGTGAAAGAGACGTATGTATCCATGAGTCAGGAAGAAAGAGATTCAGCAGTGCTGATTGTGTCTGCACACAGTCTTCCTGAAAAAATTATTGCAGCAGGAGACCCATACCCTGATCAGCTTGCACAATCTGCAAAAATGATTGCTGAAGGTGCAGGAATTGAGCATTATGAAATTGGTTGGCAAAGTGAAGGCAATACGCCTGATCCATGGCTTGGACCAGACGTACAGGATCTCACGCGTGACCTATTTGAGCAAAAAGGCTATAAAACATTTGTATACGTGCCTGTTGGATTTGTCGCTGATCACCTTGAAGTGTTATACGACAATGATTATGAATGTAAAGTCGTCACGGATGAAATTGGTGCAGCCTACTATCGTCCAGAAATGCCAAATGCGAAACCAGCATTTATTGATGCACTGGCAGCAGTCGTATTAAAGAAGCTTAATGAAAGCAAGTAATCATATAAAAGAAGGCGATCCTATGCATGACAATCAAAAACACCTTGTCATCATTGGCGGTGGCATCACGGGTTTGGCCGCCGCCTTCTATTTGGAAAAGGAAATTGAAGAAAAAGGCCTTCCTATCCAAATATCTCTTATTGAAGCGAGTCCTAGGCTAGGTGGAAAAATTCAAACATTATATAAAGACGGTTATATCATTGAACGTGGACCCGATTCATTTTTAGAAAGAAAGGTCAGTGGACCCCAGCTGGCAAAAGATGTTGGCCTATCTGATCAGCTCGTCAATAATGAAACAGGGCAAGCGTATGTATTAGTCAATGAAACCCTTCATCCGATGCCAAAGGGGGCTGTCATGGGCATTCCAACTCAAATCAGTCCTTTCATTACAACTGGGCTTTTTTCAGTTGCCGGAAAAGCACGTGCAGCGATGGATTTCGTTTTGCCAAAAAGCAAACAGACAGAAGATCAGTCTCTGGGGGAATTTTTTAGAAGACGTGTGGGTGATGAAGTGGTGGAGAATTTAATTGAACCGCTACTATCAGGCATTTATGCTGGTGACATTGATCGCCTGAGCTTAATGTCTACCTTCCCGCAGTTCTATCAAACAGAACAGAAGCATCGCAGTTTGATTCTTGGGATGAAAAAATCACAGCAGCATGCAAAAGCGCAACAAGTGACAGCGAAAAAGCAAGGACAGTTCCAGACAATCAATCAAGGGCTGCAAGCACTTGTTGAAGCGGTCGAAAGTAAACTCAAGCTGACGAAGATTTACAAAGGGACAAAAGTGACCCAGATCGAAAAAGCAGAGGGAGGCTATGGCGTTCAATTAGACAGCGGTCAAACGCTTTTTGCAGATTCTGCCATTGTGACAACTCCTCACCAATCGATCTATTCCATGTTTCCAAAAGAAGCAGGGCTTGAGTACTTGCATGACATGACATCGACTTCTGTTGCAACAGTTGCACTCGGATTTAAAGAAGAGGATGTTCACAATGAATATGATGGTACTGGTTTTGTCATCTCAAGAAATAGTGATTTCTCCATTACAGCATGTACGTGGACAAATAAGAAATGGCCTCACACTGCACCTAAAGGAAAAACATTGCTCCGTGCATACGTTGGGAAAGCTGGCGATGAATCAATTGTCGAACAGTCTGATCATCAAATCGTGAGCATCGTGCTGGAGGATTTGAAGAAAATCATGGATATTAAAGCAGATCCAGAGCTGACGACAGTGACTCGCTGGAAAACAAGCATGCCGCAATATCATGTGGGTCATCAAAAACAGATTTCGACGATGCGAGAAACGTTTATGCAATCATATCCTGGTATTTATATCACGGGTGCTGCATTTGAAGGTGTTGGGATTCCTGATTGTATTGATCAAGGAAAAGCTGCCATCTCAGAAGCTGTATCTTATCTATTTTCATAAAAAACAAACTCCCTTTTCTGTCATGGAAAGGGAGTTTTTCATGTTCGTATGTTTAGAAAAGAGTGGTGAATAATAAAATTGAACAAAGTTGTTGCATCTGAGGAAAAGGATGTGGTATATTACTTTCTGTACTTAATGACCGAAACGTTCAAATAGTCATTTTGGGAGTGAGATCATGAGTGTTGATAGGAGACAAATGATTTTAGATGGAGCAACAAAGGCATTTACCCAGTTCGGGTATAAAGCCACGACAATGGACCTTGTAGCAAAGCTTGCCAACGTTGGAAAAGGAACGATTTATACTTTTTTCAAAAACAAAGAAGAGCTGTTCGATGAAATTTTCACATCACTGTTAATGGAGATGAGGAAAATTGCAGATGAAGCAATAGATGAGAAGAATAGTTTCTCAGAAAACCTTCATTTAGCACTCTTTGCAATATTAGAATTTCGAAAAAACCACCAGCTTACAATTAAAATCTTTCAGGAAAATGCGGAGCTTGGCACATCAGCAGTGAAAGAAATGATTGAAAAAATGGAGCAGATGATCATTCGCTATATTAAAACAAAAGTAAAAGAAGCGATTGAAAAAGGCGACATTAAGCCCTGTGATCCTGAATTGACGGCATTTGTGATGGTGAAACTATATATTGCACTTATTTTTGACTGGGAAAAGCGATATGAGCCTTTAACAAAAGAAGAGGTCGCTGAATCGCTCGAGCTTTATGTACTAAAAGGACTGTCTGCAACAACATAATTTTTTTTGAGTTCAAATGACCGAATTCTTAATTTAGTCATTCATCAATGGGAGGAAAACAGCAATGAATTTAATTCGGAATCAATGGAAAGACATTGTGACGAGCAAAAAACTACTGATCCCGATTTTAGCTGTCTTATTTATTCCACTGATTTATAGTGGTGTATTTTTAAAAGCTTACTGGGATCCATATGGTACAGTTGATCAATTACCTGTAGCGGTTGTCAACTTGGATGAAGGCAGTCATTATGACGGCAAAACCCTTCAAGTGGGCGATGATTTAGTGAAGGAATTGAAGAAAAACGATAGTTTTAAATGGCATTTTGTTGATAGTGAAGAAAAGGCCATCAAAGGGTTAAATAACGAAGACTATTATCTCGTCGTCGAGATTCCGAAAGATTTCTCGAAAAATGCGAGTACAGTACTAGACAAACATCCGAAAAAATCAAATCTGAAATATTATACGAATCCAGGCGCAAACTATGCTGCGTCTCAAATTGCGAATAACGCCATTATCAAATTAAAAGATTCGGTTTCAAAGGAAGTCACAGAAAATTATGCAGAGGTCATCTTTGATAACTTCAAAACGATTGCAAAAGGATTAGATCAAGCAAGCGATGGAGCGAAGAAAATTGATGACGGAACAAAAAGCGCAAAAGACGGTAGCCAAAAGTTAAAAGACAATCTGGCGAAATTGGCAGAAGGAACGTTAACGTATAGCGAAGGTGTTCATCAGTTTGCAGGAAAAATGGGTGAACTGAACACTGGAATTCAATCTCTTGATAGCGGTCTTGGTCAGCTCTTAACAGGCTATCAAACGATTGATCAGAAATTTGGTGAGCTTGGCACAGGCATTGATACATTGACTGAAGGGTTAAACACAAGCCGTGAAGGACATGAGCAGCTTTCTTCTAAAATGCCGCAATTCACAGCAGGCATTGAGCAGCTGAACAATAAAGCACAGTCATTTTCAGAAAAAATCGCTGCTGTGGAGAAAGTATTGTCTTCACCTGAATTAGCGAATCTTGAAAAGATGGCGCCTAAGATTGATCAGGTGAAAAAAGATGCAAAAACGTTCAGTACCAAACTTGCTTCTTTAAAAGAAGCATTATCTAATCGAGATGCAAAAGTTAAAAGTATTATTCAAAACAGCTCGATGACAGATGAAGAGAAAAAGGCGGCAATGGATCAGCTAGACAGTCTTCCTACAATCGAACTGCCTGATTTGTCTGGTCTTGAGCAAAGCTTAGCGGCGCTGCAGGAACTGCCTGACGCAAGTGAAGTTCAGTCTGCGGTTGCATCTGCAAAAGCACAGCTACAGCAAGTCAAGCAGCTGCCAGAGAAAACAGAACAGCTGTATACATCGACAGTCGCCATACAAAATGCGATTGATCAAATGACATCCGGTACGAATAAATTGTATCAAGGTGCACTGAAGCTTCAAACGGGCCAAGGGAAATTACAAGATGGCCTGCAAACAGCAAATGGAAAGCTTGATACAGCGAAAAGTGGTGCGGATAAACTGGCAAATGGTTCAAGCCAGCTTAGTGCAGCATTGAATAAACTAGAAAGTGGATCAGCGAGTATCCAAAGCAACTCATCTAAACTGGCTGAAGGGTCAAAATCCCTTGATAAAGGATTAGGTGACTTAAAAAGTGGGACTGGAAAGCTTTCTGATAAGCTAAAAAGCGCTGCAGATGAAACAGGAGACATTGATGCGGGGCAGGACAATTACAATATGATTGCAAGCCCAGTCAAAACAGAGAATGATACAGCGAAAAAAATTGATAACTATGGAACAGGGCTCACACCATATATTTTATCAATGGGACTCTTTGTTGGAGCTCTTATGCTGACTGTTGTATTCCCAATGAAAGACCCTGCAGGACGCCCTAGAAATGCGTTTGAATGGTTTGTCAGCAAATATAGTGTGCTCCTCTTAGTCGGTATCTTGCAGGCAGTGATTGCAAGCTCCATGCTCATCTTTGGACTTGGACTTGAGGTGGAAAGCCTCTGGCGCTTCTATCTCTTTGCGATCATCGTCAGTCTGACATTCCTAGCGATCATTCAGCTTCTTGCGACGACGATGGGGAATCCAGGTCGCTTCATTGCCGTCATTATCTTGGTTCTTCAGCTTGCAGCAAGTGCGGGTACATTCCCGCTTGAGCTTGTACCAAAATTCTTCCAAGTCATTCACAGTCTGCTTCCAATGACGTATACCATCAACGGATTTAGAACGATCATTGCCAGCGGTGATAACAGTTATTTATGGCACCAAGCAGCGATTCTTGGAACAGTAGCCATCATCATGATGGCTGCAACAACAGCATACTTTGCTTGGAACATAAGAAAAATGAAACAAGAAGAAGCATAATCAAAAAAACCTTTCTCTTCCATGAGAAAGGTTTTTTTGATTAGAAATTAGACATCAGGAACCCGAAGCGATATATTTTAAGAAGGATGCTGAAAAAAGGCATGCTTGGAAAGAATTTCTTTTAGATGAAGGAGGATATGCCGAATGACAACGGAAGTAAATGAAACGGTTCAGCTTATTCAAAAGCTTGTGTCGATCCCAAGTCCATCAGGAAATACTGAGAAAGTGATTGGCTTTGTCGAACGTTTTTTACAAGATTTAAATATTGAAACGAAGCGAAATCGAAAAGGCGGATTAATTGCCACCCTAAAAGGAACAGATGACAAGGAACACCGCATGCTGACAGCACATGTCGATACGCTCGGTGCGATGGTCAAAGAAATTAAATCAAATGGCCGGCTGCGTCTTGCACTCATTGGAGGCTTTCAATATAACTCGATAGAAGGCGAGTATTGTGAAATTGAAACAGTAACAGGTCGTACATACACAGGTACCATTCTGATGCATCAAACGTCCGTTCACGTATATGAGGATGCTGGAAAAGCGAAGCGAAATCAAGAAAATATGGAGATTCGCTTAGATGAGAAAGTGAAAAATGCAGATGATGTGCAAGCACTCGGCATTCAAGTAGGAGACTTTATCTCATTTGATCCTAGAGTGGAAGTGACGTCTTCAGGTTTTATTAAATCAAGACACCTTGATGATAAGGCAAGTGTGGCGCTGTTGCTGAGATTGATTCACCGCATTCAAACAGAGAACATCACATTGCCGCATACGACACATTTCTTAATTTCAAATAATGAAGAAATCGGATACGGTGGGAACTCGAATATCCCGGAAGAAACGGTAGAATATTTGGCTGTTGATATGGGAGCCATCGGTGACGGCCAATCAACCGATGAATACAGTGTGTCGATATGTGTGAAGGATTCTAGCGGTCCTTATCACTATGGTCTCCGCAAACATCTAGCAGCATTAGCTGAGGCAAATAAAATCGATTACCGCCTTGATATATACCCTTATTATGGCTCAGATGCGTCAGCAGCGATTCGAGCAGGGCATGATATCATTCATGGACTGATTGGACCTGGCATTGACTCTTCGCATGCCTTTGAAAGAACCCATGAAGACTCCTTGATTCATACAGCCAATCTTCTGTACCACTATGTTCAAAGCAAATTAATCACAGTATAAAAAAAGAACCCCATGATCGGGGTTCTTTTTGATTAGCTTGAAAGTTGTGTTGGCTCAGGTACATCTTGTCCAGTCATCACGCGGTGTCCTTTTTCAGGGTCATATTGCCCTTCCCATTTAGACATCACGACAGCTGCAAGTGCATTACCAGTTAAGTTGACAACGGTTCTTGCCATATCCATGATACGATCAACACCTGCAATAAAGGCTAGACCTTCAGCAGGAACACCGATCGTTCCAAGTGTTGCAAGTAATACAACAAAGGATGTACCAGGAACGGCAGCCATTCCTTTTGATGTCACCATCAGTACAAGGATTAGTGTGAGCTGCTGTACGATTGTGAGGTCAATGCCATATACCTGCGCTAAGAAAAGCGCCGCAATGGCTTGATACAAGACGGAGCCGTCCAGATTAAACGTATAACCAATAGGGATTACAAAAGAAACAATTCCTTTTGGACACCCGATGCGCTCCATTTTATCCATGACTCTCGGTAAAACTGTTTCAGAGCTGGATGTACTAAAGGCGAGAAGCATTTCGTCTTTCATGTAAGCAAGAAATCTGAAAATATTGACGCCAATCATCTTTCCAATAATTCCGAATACAACGATAAGGAAGAGAGCGAGCGCAAAATAAACAAGACCTACGAGCTTACCTAATGAAACAAGAGATTCAAGACCAAATTTTGATACTGTCACACCAATGAGCGCGAACACACCAAATGGTGCAGCTTTCATCACAACATTGACGACATGGAACATCGCATGTGACACACCTTCAAAGAAGGCGAGCACTGGTTTGCCGCGTTCACCAATCGCTGAAACGCCAAGTGCGAATAATACAGTGAAGAAAATAATCGCAAGCAAATCACCTTCCGCCAATGATTGGAAGAAGTTCGTCGGAACGATATGAAGGAACGTATCAGCAACCGATTTACTGCTTTGTTCTTTTTCCGTTTCAACATACTGGCTAATATCCTGTTTTTCTGTATGTCCAAAGTCAACGCCTGCACCTGGTTGAACAAAGTTCGCAAGCACAAGACCAAGGATGATCGCAAACGTTGTGATAATTTCAAAATAAAGAATGGTTCTAAAACCAAGCTTCCCTACTTTTTTACCATCACCCGCACCTGCAACACCTAAAATTAAGCTAGATACGACAATCGGAATGACAATCATCTTAATGAGTCGTAAGAAGAAGTCTCCAATTGGTTTTAAATATGTCTCAACACCAGGGTTACCGAAAAAGATCGCACCAACCACGACACCGAGAATAAGACCGATTAGGATTTGAGTAGCTAATCCAAATTTTAATTTTTTCATAGATTTCCTCCCTAACATATTCATTAAAGGAATATTCCCATTATATTAAGTTTTAATATATGAATTAAAGTATAACTAAAATTAAAGAGGTTCGTCCACGATTAAATTATATTAAGAAAATACAAAATTATTTGAAAAAATGGACACTTCGAACCCCCTTCGTTGTTTTAAGTCAATAAAAAGTGCCTTCCGAACTAAAAGTCATCATATGAAAATACTAAAAAACCCTTTTGTACCAAGGGTTTTACCTTTTTACCTATTTTTCAGAAAAAATAAAAAGCACTTTTGACTCCAACTGACGAAGGAGGAAAAAAGTGCTTTTTTATTCTATTTATTCCCTTATTTAAGATAACTTACTTGTGAGCATTCCTCACATTCATTACCGTAACACTCGTGCTGTTCCATTAAATCATTTCCACATTTTGTGCATTTTTTTGAAGGCAAATTTCTAAAAAACTCAGTGATTTTTCCTAGCATTTGTCATCCTCCAATACGTTTTATTGCTATCATTGTATTATAACAGATTGATAATTGTCAATCTGTTTTGTAACAATAGGCAAGAAGAATGCTTTTTTTATGAAAAATGGGTATATTGTAAGAAGGGGATTTTTTGAAAAGGAGGAAATATGACGATGAAATTAACCGTGATTGGTTGCTACGGAGGATTTCCAGCAGCTGGTGAAGCCACATCAGGTTATCTTTTTGAATCAGATGGTTTTCGTCTGCTTGTCGACTGCGGGAGCGGAGTTCTGTCAAAGCTTCAGCAATACATTGATATAGAAGAACTAGATGCTGTACTCCTTTCTCATTATCATCACGATCATATTGCAGATATCGGACCTCTCCAATATGCGAAGCTAGTGGGTTATCATTTAGGAAAAAGCAGTGGTCCGCTGACGATCTACGGACACACCGGGGATCAAGCAGCATTTCAGCGGCTCTCTGATGATGTACATACAAAGACAACACCTTATCAGCCGGAAGAGGGCATTCAAATCGGACCATTTCAAATTGATTTTTTGAAAACGGTTCATCCGGCAGAATGCTATGCGATGAGAATTCAGGCACATGAGGCTGTGGTGGTGTATACAGCCGACTCCAGCTATCAGGATGCATTTATCCCTTTTAGCAAGGATGCAGACTTACTTATTGCCGAAAGCAACTTTTACGCCGGACAAGACGGATCGGGTGCAGGACATATGAACAGTACTGAAGTAGGGAAGCTGGCTAGTGAAGCAAATGTTGGGGAGCTCATCATCACCCATCTGCCTCATTTCGGTCGGCATAAAGACCTAGTCAATGAAGCACAGGCGTTATATACTGGCAATATACAGCTTGCCCATTCAGGGCTTAGATGGAACAAGGAAGGAAGATAGAGATGCTGTTTATCGATAACGAGCAACATTATGACCCAATGATTAATTTAGCCATTGAAGAGTATTGCTTAAAATATTTAGATCCAGAAGAAACGTATTTGCTGTTTTACATCAACCAGCCGTCTATTATTATTGGAAAGAACCAAAATACAATAGAAGAAATCAACACAAAATATGTGGAAGACAATGGCATCAAAGTCGTTCGCCGGTTATCTGGCGGTGGTGCGGTTTACCATGACAAAGGAAACTTGAACTTCAGTTTTATTACAAAAGACGATGGGGACAGCTTTCATAACTTTAAAAAATTCACCGAGCCAGTCATCAAAGCGCTTGAAAAGCTTGGCGTCAAAGCGGAATTAAGCGGCAGAAATGACATCATGGCAGATGGGCGTAAAATCTCGGGGAATGCTCAATTTGCTACACGAGGACGTATCTTCAGTCATGGCACCCTATTATTTGATTCAGAAATCGAACATGTTGTCTCGGCATTAAATGTGAAGAAAGAAAAGATCGAATCAAAAGGAATTAAATCCATTAGAAGCAGGGTCGCCAACATTAGTGAACTGATGGATCAAAAAATGACAACAGAAGAATTTAGAAAAATTCTTTTAAGCTATATTTTTGACACGAACGGAGACGTGCCTGAGTATAAGCTGACAGAAAAAGATTGGGAGAAGATTCATGAGATTTCTCGTGATCGATACCAAAAATGGGAATGGAACTACGGCCGTTCACCTAAGTTTAACTTGCAGCACTCTAAGCGTTTTCCAGCTGGATCGATTGATCTTCGATTAGAAGTGAAAAAAGGCATCATTCAAGACTGCAAAATTTTTGGTGACTTCTTCGGTGTAGGAGATATTGCTGATATTGAGAAACGACTCATTGGGCAGCAATATGATCGCAAAACCATTAGTGATGTATTAGAAGACATGGATATGCGCCATTATTTTGGTAACGTATCAAAAGAAGATTTTCTAGATTTGATTTATTAAGCAAGGACAAGCACGGCTAGAGATAGCGGTGCTTTTTCTAATGAAAGGGATGAAAGCGGTTTACATTTGATCTTGTGGATTTTTTCGATTGTCTATTATAATAGAAAGGAGGAATGTTTGGTCATAAAATGAATGGCTATTCATTCATTGATGAAGTATAAGGGGTGGGAGAATGGATTTGATCAAAAATCTTGAGCAGACTGCGATAACCAAGGGAGAGAACGTCGCACTGATCTTTGAAGGGAACAAGTGGACCTATCGAGAACTGATGACAAGTATCGAACGTTTTGCAGATGGTTTAGTGAGCGAAGGGTTTCAAGCGGGAGATCATATCGCGCTGATTTTAGGAAATTCACCGCATTTTGTGATTTCATTTTTTGGTGCATTAAAGGCAGGACTTGTTGTTGTACCTGTCAATCCAACATATACGCCAAGTGAAATCGGCTATATGCTGGTCACTGGTGATGTAAAAGGGATTGTTGCACCGGATCAGCTTCTGCCGATATACGAGCAGGTGTATGAACAGCTTCCAGCGATTGAACGAGTCATTATTTGTGCACAAAATGAATCTGCGTGTAGGTCAAGTTTAAAAGAAGTATCTGATCGTCTTGTTTTCTTCGGAAAGCTTGTGTCTGGAGATGCGCCAGAAGCTGAGCATCCTTCCATACAACCTGACGATACGGCCGTTATTTTATTTACATCTGGCACAACAGGAAAACCAAAAGGGGCAATGCTCACTCATGTTAACCTTTATTCAAATGCAAGAGACATTGCGGAGTACCTATCAATTGATGAGAAGGACAAGGTGATTGCTGCTTTGCCGATGTTCCATGTGTTTTGTTTGACCGTTTGTATGAATGCCCCTTTGATGCATGGAGCGACCATCTATGTCCTGCCGCATTTCAGCCCATCAGAGCTTTTACGAATGATGGGGAAAGAAAAACCAACGCTATTTGTGGGTGTTCCAACCATGTATAACTATTTATACCGCCAGGACGGTCATGAGGAAGCGATGAAGTCGGTGAGGATTTGTATATCAGGCGGTGCGTCCATGCCTGTTGCTTTACTTAACGGTTTTGAAGAAAAGTTCGGTGTCACGGTGCTAGAGGGCTATGGATTATCAGAGGCTTCCCCAGTGACGGCATTCAATCCCCTTGATGGAAAAAGAAAACCAGGCTCGGTCGGCACTGATATTATGAATGTGAAAAATAAGATTGTGAATGAACTTGGAGAGGAAGTTGGACCAAACGAAGTCGGAGAACTGATCGCAAAAGGGCCAAACATTATGAAAGGCTATTATCAAATGCCAGAAGACACAGAGGCGGCCCTGAAAGACGGCTGGCTGTACACAGGAGATTTGGCGAGAAGAGATGAAGACGGATATATTTATATCGTCGATCGAAAAAAAGATATGATTCTCGTTGGCGGGTATAATGTCTATCCAAGAGAAGTAGAAGAAGTGCTTTATCAACATGAAGCTGTAGCAGAAGCCGTTGTCATCGGTGTGCCCGATCCAAACACAGGAGAGGCTGTTGTCTGTTACATTTCCCCTAAGAAACATGCTCACATCAATCAAGAAGACATCATCACACATTGTTCACGCTATTTGGCGAAATATAAGCAGCCCCAAACGATCCATTTCATTGATGATATTCCAAAAAACACGACTGGTAAAATTTTAAGAAGAGCGCTAAAGGATAAGTACCAAGCAGAAACAAGTAAATAAAAAAAGAGTCTCTTCTTATGAAGAGGCTCCTCAGCGTGTAGACAAACCCTCGCATTCTTTGTCAGTCCTGCGCGCTTGGTTCACATTCGCTCCGCGCCTCCTAGACTGCAAAGGTTTTCTATCACGCTGAAAAGAAGACAAGGGGATAAAATCAAGTTCATTTTATCCCTTTGTCTACAATCTAGGGAGTCTCTTATGAAGAGTCTCCTTTTTGAATCGCTTCTTGTACCTGTTTTCGAAAGGAATTTGACTGTTTTTGATTTAATTCATAATAGGTGCCGTCTACTAAAAAAACAACTTGAGAGCGGTTGGTCCATAGCTGAAAAGAAGTGCCATTTGTCCGTCCGAACATGACCTTGGCGATATAATCTGGCTTTTTTACATTCTTTTTGAGATGGTTGCTTGTTTGTTTCCCTTTGTTTAATTGTTCAATTAGATCCTCAGTTGTATCTTTATCATCTATTTCATAAGAAATGGACTGGTTCGTCGGTGAAAGCAATAATTTCTCTGCTCGATTTTCATCGAAGATGTCACTTGTCCGGCTGAACACATAAAAGAAGGTAATCAGTAAAAGCCCAAAGATCACAATTCCTGCAAGGATTTTCTTCATGATGAACCTCCAACTCACTTTTTTATGGTTAGTTTCTCCGATTTTTGAACAGCATAATCATTTTTTTCACTCAAGCTTTTTCAGATAGGGCATGCTATGATGGAGCCACATGAGACAGGTTCTAAACAAAAACGTGCGTGATTACAATAGAGAGAGAAATGGAAAGGAGGCTGACCAGTGCGAGTACGCAAATGGGTAGCTCTTGCAACGGTAGCATACATATTGTACGGTCTTTTTATTTATTCTTACTTATTTCTAATGGGGGATTCATCTGTCCCTGACAGTGTGAAAGGGACAAGTGCAGACCCGCATACATTTATGACAAGCCATGAGCTTGTGATTAGCGGAAGTTACTCGAACATTCGTAACCTGTTGTACTTTATGACAATTCCTTTAGATTGGTATGTCTTTTTCCTTTTGCTCATTTCAGGGTTTTCAAGGAAATTAGCAGATTGGAGCTTGGCAGCAGCTCGTTTTCACCTTTTGAGCAAACTTGTGTATGTGTTTGTGCTGTCACTTTTGACGATGCTGATCACATTGCCGGTCAAGTGGGTGAGCTACCAGTTGTCCTTGCACTACGGTGTTTCAGCACAAAGCACGGCAAGTTGGCTAAAAGACCAAACGCTTGATTTTTGGATTCAATATCCACTGCTTGTTCTATGCGCGATTGTGTTCTTTTGGCTCATTCAAAAGAAAAGGAAATATTGGTGGCTGTATGCTTGGTGTTTAACCGTTCCAGTTACACTGTTTCTCTTCTTTATACAGCCGGTCGTTATTGATCCACTCTACAATGATTTTTACCCATTGAAGGATCATGCGCTTGAGAAAAAGATATTAACTCTTGCAGAGAAAGCACACATTCCAGCAGATCATGTATATGAAGTCAACATGTCAGAGAAAACAAATACGATGAATGCTTACGTCACAGGAATTGGTGAAAATAAGCGTATTGTTTTGTGGGATACGACACTTCAAAAGCTGAAAGACCGTGAAATCTTATTTATCATGGCGCATGAGATGGGACATTACGTGATGAAGCATGTATATATCGGTTTAGCAGGATATTTAGTGTTGTCTCTGGTTGGATTTTTTGCCATTGACCGTCTTTATTTTTCCCTTTACCAAAAAGGCGCTTCTCCATTTCGTCTGAAGGCACCATATGACGTTGCTGCTCTTCCGCTTCTTTTGATCATTGTATCTATGCTGTCATTTGTTGCTTCTCCTTTTACAAATGCTGTGTCAAGACATCAAGAACGTGCAGCTGATGAATATGCTGTGAACTTGACAAAGGATGGAGAGGCGGGGGTGACGTCATTTCAAAAGCTTGCAAAATCAGGGCTTTCCCAAGTCAATCCGCCACTTTTAGTGAAAATATTCCGCTATGGGCACCCGACGATGATGGAGAGAATCATCGATATGGAAAAAGCGGCGAAAAAAGAGGAAACATCGAAAAAGCAATAAATAAAAAATCCGGCTCAGTTCGCCGGATTTTTTTGTCACACTTATTTTAGTTAGAAGCTGCTTGAACGTTAATCAATCCTTTTCCGTAATAGAACGAATTACCAAGCGGTGTTGCCGTATTTTCTAAGCGCTGACGAACCTGAGACGTAGATAGATTCGGATACTTAGAAAGGATAAGCGCTGCTGCTCCTGCTACATGAGGAGATGCCATTGATGTTCCCGTATAAGATGTATATCCACTGCTTGGTACTGTACTTAAAATCGATGTACCAGGTGCAGAAACATCTAATTCAGGACCTGCGCTAGAAGATGAGTTTCTGACATTGTTGCTGTTCACGTTGGCAACAGCAATCGTAGAGTCGTATTTTGCAGGATAGCCTACGGTGCTAGTAGAGCCAGTGGAACCTGAATTCCCTGCTGCGGCAACGACAACCACTCCGCGATTATTCGCTGTGTCTACAGCATTTTTAAGCGCTGTGGAGCCGTTTGGTCCGCCTAAGCTCATATTGATGACATCCATGTTATTGGCAACAGCCCATTCAATACCGCTGATAATCCAGCTGTATTGTCCATCGCCATAACGATCTAACACTTTAACGGCATACAAGGAGGCGCTTGGCGCAACCCCAAGAACACCAATCGTGTTATCAAGGGCAGCAATGGTTCCGGCTACGTGAGTTCCGTGTGATTGAAAGTCTTGTGTGGCATTTGGCTCTGAAGGGACGAAGCTAGCACCGCCTACAACATTTAAGTCAGGGTGTGCGGCGTGGATTCCAGTATCAAGGACAGCTACTTTGACATTAGCACCTTTATAACCTTGAGCGTGTACGGTTGGAGCTTTGATTTGAGGGATACCATAAGGGACGGTTTGTGCATATGCTTCTGCTTTGTGGTCTTCTTCTACATAAGCAATGCTAGGGTCGTGTTCAAGTTTTTTTGCGGCTTGTTCAGACATCTTCACTTGTGCAGCATTAATGAGGCGGTATTGTTTTTCTAATTTCCCACCATTTTGTGTCACTGCTTGTTTCTTAGAGCTGTTTGTGGTGGCAGAAGCTTTAAAGCCAACGATATAGCTTTTTTCACTTTCTGTCTTTGAGGCAGTCTCGGCATTTGCCATCGAGCCTCCAAACCCTGCTGAAAACAGAAGAGGGACAGCCAATAAAACACTTGTCATCACATTTTTCTTTTTCACGCACATTCCACATCCCTTTTTTCTTATTTCAGAATAATCATCCGTAGTCTATAAGAATGATCCGTTTGATTATTCTGTATTTTCAGTTTAATAGAGGTAGGCAAATAAGAGTAGACCTGAATTTTTGTGGAAGTCCTAGCGGAAAATAGGGAATTAAGTCGCTTGGAAATGATGGTAAAATATGTTTATTGTGTGTCTTCAAAGATTTTCTGTTAAAAAGGAATCGTGCTTTTTTTCTCATGATCCATTTGAGGATAAACATTCGATACCCGAAATGTCATAAAATAGGTAGAAAAGGCTATCATCTATTTCGAATTTCGATATAAAAAAATATTATTTTATCATTATTTTTGACATGAAAAAGAACCTGCTATGAAAACAGGTTCTTTAAGAAGGGGCAGATTGTGTTAAATGGCTGACTACGTTGTAATCGTTCACCTTCCATTCACCATCTGTCCATTCCACATAATTTAAGCAGGCATTCTCAAGTCTTGTATCCTTAATACTCAGATGCTCGTCAGCTAGTGAGGTGAGTAAGGCATGGATGGCAGCCCCGTGTGCTACGATGAGTATCCGTTGATCTGGGTAGGTTGTTCTCACTTTTTCGATACCTTCTAGCATTCGATCTTGAAGTGCCGATAGTGGTTCCATATTTGGATACTGTTTATTTGGAAACAGTTTCTGACGTTCCACAAATGACATGCCTTCAGCGTCGCCATAGTCACGTTCAATAAAATCGTCCATGATCACGAGCGGTGCATGTACATGCTGTAAAATCAAATGAGCTGTTTCTTTTGCCCTTGATAGCGGACTGGAAATGACAACATCCCAGTGGGCATCTTTTAAGTAAAGACCGGTTTGTTCCGCTTGCCATTTACCAGTGTCATTTAAAGGGATATCTGTTCGTCCTTGAATTCGTTTTGCTGCATTCCAATCGGTTTCTCCGTGTCTGACTAGGCAAATTGCTGTCAATCAAATCCCGCCTTTTCTATCTTTTCTTCTATTATACTAAAACAGAAGAAGAATGACTGGATCAGTGATTTGTCAGGCTCGTTAAGGACTCGACCGAACTTGCCACTTGGGACACTGTTTGTTTGACTTCTTTCAATTCGTTTAGGAATGTTTGCAAATCTATTTCAATTTTTCCGTTTTGGTTTTTGCTTAAGTTCATGCTGCTGACGATATCATCGAATAGTGAGTTGATTTGGGTCATTTTTTCTTTACTGTCTGTCACAAGTAAATTCACATCAGCAATATGCTGTGACACAATGGAGATTTGTGAATTTGTGTTGTTGACGAGCTCAGATACAGTTGAAACCGTTTTCTTTGTATCCTCTGATAATTTGCGAACCTCGTTTGCAACGACAGCAAAGCCTTTGCCATGTTCACCTGCTCGAGCTGATTCGATTGAAGCGTTTAAAGATAGTAAATTCGTTTGCTCCGCAATACCTGTGACGATCCCAAAAATTTGTTCAATTTGTTTCGCGATTTCTTCTAAGCGTCTAATTTCTGTTTCAATCTTTGTCATACTGCCGTCAATTTGGTTCATTTGCGTCTGCTGAATTTCTAACTCTTTTTTACCGCCAATTGATTTCTCTTCAACTTGTGCTGAAATCATTGTGCCAGCCTGTGACATATCCGCCATCTCATCAGATTTTGATACAAGTTTGTCCACTGCATTTGTTGTGTTTGAGAAGAGAGAAGCAAGTGAATTAGATGTTTCTGTAATTTTTGTATGAAGCTCTTTTTGCTGTAGTTCTGCTTCATCACGAACTTTAGAGTATTCATTTTGGAACGTATCTAGGACAAGCTGCTGCTCTAGATTTAAAATTTTCGTCGTCGCCTTCACTGCCGTCTGATATTCTTTGAAATCTTGGATATGCTGGGCAAATAAATCCATAATGGATAGCAATAGGTCTTGGAAGGCTGCCATATACCATTTAGGTTGAAGCCCAATTCTTAAATGAACTTGTGCAATTTTAATTCTTTTGGCCACATAAGATTCGTCAATCACACCGGCAAACATTTCACTAATATGAATGCGTAGTGTTTTCTTTAGACGCTCGACTGAGCTGTTATCTTGAATGATGTGCATCAAGGAAGACTCGACTTCTAGGTTTTTATAAAATTTATCGACGATATGTTCAATTTCATCTTGAACGATTGGATTCAGCTGTTTCAAGATAAAAAGGTCTTGCTGCGTCAAATCAATCATTTTAATTTGTTTGGCAATGTCCGTATTCTCCGGAAAATTGATTCGTTTTATCCCATCATCCTGCTGTGTGAAAAAAGCAGTGTTTTTCTTTTTACTCTCTTTTTTAAATAACAATGTGTTTGTCCCCCCATGATCATCAAAAATATCAGACTTTATGTTTTTTATCGGATAATATTGGATTTTTTAAAGGGGAAACAGTGAAATTTTACTGTTCTTTATATGACCTTTTTAGTGGTTTTTTCGCCGGACCTTCTACTACTTCTCCCGTAATGGAGAAACGAGACCCGTGACAAGGACAGTCCCACGTGCGGTCACTATTATTCCACGCGACTTCGCAGCCTAAGTGAGTACAGGTTGTATCGACAAGAAAGATATCGCCGTCCTCTGACTTAAAAGCGCCACATTTTTTGTGCTCATAAGATACAATGCCGCCTTCACCCGGTTTTAAATCATCAATTGTTTGATCAGCTCGCTTTAATTTACCGCTGATCAGCTTTGCTGCAACATTGGTGTTTTCTTTGATAAAGTCTTTTACGAATGCGTCTGACACGAGTCTTGATGGAGTAAAGAGGGATTCGTAAGGATTCGATTTTCCTTCGATCAAATCTCCGATCAGTGTCGCTGCTACGTGGCTTGTGGTCATGCCCCATTTTCTAAAGCCTGTTGCCACAAAAATATTCGAATGATGTGATGTCAGGCGGCCAATGTAAGGGATTTGATCCATTGTGACCATATCATGAGTGGACCAGCGGTAAAGGACTTCCGTTATACCAAGGGTGGCTTCACCAAACTTTTCTAGTGCTTCATAGTGTGCGGATTCATCTCCGCCTTGTCCGGTTTTATGACCTTGTCCACCGATGAGCACGACATCTTCTCCATGGAATCTCGCCGTTCTTAATGAATGGGCAGGCTGATCAATTCCTAAGTACATGCCGTCTGGGAGCGGTTTTTTTGTTTTGGCTGCGACGACATAAGATTGCTCAGGATGGATTCGAGTGAAATACAGTCCTTTGCCATCGTAAAAAGGAAAGTGTGAGCATGAAATGATAGAGCGCCCCATCAGATGATGGCCACTTTTTGTGATGACAGCGGGGTGTTTTCCTTCTTTTACATCGACTGCCGTTGTCTGTTCAAATATGCGCACGCCTCGGTCAATGAGCTGATCGATCAGTGCATGAAGATAATGAAGAGGATGAAATTGTGCCTGCTGCGTCATGGCGAGGGCTGCCTTGATGCCAGCATCAAACGGGAGCGCTGTTTTCCATTCGCGATCGATACCGAGCTGTTTATACGCATCTAATTCCTTCTTTAACTTTTTGACGCCGTTTTCTTCTGTTGTATAAAGGTAAGCATCTTTTACCTCAAGCTGACAATCAATGTCATACTCTTTCACACGTGCTTGGATGAGCTCCTTTGCTTTTTCATTTGCTTCTACATATAAACGGGCTTTCGGCATACCAATATGCTGAATCAGCTCATGATAGTAAACATCATGCTGGGAGGTAATTTTCGCTGTCGTATGTCCAGTGGTTCCTTGCAATACTTGATCAGCATCTATGATGATGACATCCAGCCCGCGTTCTATCATCTCAAATGCAGTAGCGATACCTGTAATACCGGCACCGACAATGATGACATCTGCTGTAAGATCTTCGCTGACAGTAGGAAAAGAGGGCTTCTCACTATCAGCTAGCCATAACGACTTTGCTTGTTCCGATCCTTTATGTTCTTGTTCCATGTTGTCGCCTCCAGTCACTTGTTGTGTATAATTTTTCCACAATGCTGAAAATCATACATTTTAATGGAAACAAGAGCGAAATACATAAAAAAATGAGCAACACATAAAAATAAACGAGATAAAAAGGAAGGAGTGGACTGACGTGTCAACAAAGCAGCCAAAGAAAACGTTACCGCCTCAGCATCAGAACGAACGTCCAGGACTTGAATATAAAATGAACCCTAGACCTATCTTTGATCGAGAGGTGCAAGGCAAAAAGCTGACAGGGAAAACGGCGATTGTCACAGGTGGAGACAGCGGGATTGGAAGAGCAGTATCTGTCTTATTTGCGAAAGAAGGAGCCAATGTAGCGGTTGTTTATTTGAATGAACATCGTGATGCGGAAGAAACGAAGGACTATATTGAAAAGATGGGAGGCCGCGTCATTTTAATAGCAGGTGACCTAGGGGATGAAGCTTTTTCAAACGAGGTCGTCAAAAAAACAAAAGATGCTTTCGGTTCGATTGATATTTTGGTCAACAACGCAGGGGAACAGCATCCGCAAAAAAGCATTGAACAGATTACCTCTCACCAGCTTCTTCGAACATTTCAAACGAATATCTTTGCCATGTTCTATTTAACAAAAGCGGTGCTCCCTCATTTAAAGAAAGGAAGCAGTATTATTAATACAGCATCGGTCACTGCTTATAAAGGTCATGAAACCTTAATTGATTATTCATCGACAAAAGGGGCGGTTGTAACGTTTACAAGATCATTATCTCTATCTCTTATCAAACAAGGGATTCGGGTAAATGGGGTAGCGCCTGGACCGATTTGGACACCGCTGATTCCATCCACATTTACGGAAAAGGAAGTGTCTGAATTTGGTGGAGATGTTCCAATGGAGCGGCCTGGTGAGCCAGTAGAGTTAGCGCCGAGTTATTTATTTTTAGCGAGCGAAGACTCTTCTTATATGAATGGACAAATGATTCATGTGAATGGCGGAACCATATTAAATGGATAAAAACAAAAAACTTGCGGTAAAGAGACAAGCTTTTGTCTCTCTGCCGCAAGTAAAATCATCATGATTGATG
This sequence comes from Bacillus sp. RAR_M1_44, assembly GCF_020165935.1. Taxonomy (NCBI): domain Bacteria; kingdom Bacillati; phylum Bacillota; class Bacilli; order Caryophanales; family Bacillaceae; genus Bacillus; species Bacillus sp. RAR_M1_44. The sequence continues at coordinate 146,669 of NZ_JAIUKX010000002.1, read as the reverse complement.
TAAGCAATGTTCTGCATATTGAGCTGACAGGTCATTAAAACGCTTTTCATCACGCTGATCTAGAGCCTTGTCAATCTCTTCTCTAAGGAAGGTTAAGCGCTGTTTATAAAGCGCCTCATCTAAAACCATTTGAATATAAATGTCTAAAATAGTAACGCCATTCTCTTCGGTTTTTTGGGTGTTGCGGGACTTCATGAGCTCAGCATACGTTTTTTTCTCTTTCATAAAGAATCCCCCCGATGCCTTTTTTATAGTATATGGATTGGCGGAGAAAAAATCAACAAGAATTTATAATTTTTAGACAATTTATTTTTGAGCCATATCGACACCCCTTGTCCAGTCGACAAGATGCGATATATCTTTAAAAATGGCTTTTAGATAGATCGAATGTACTAAAAAATATGATAAAAAGATGATTTTAAATAAATATTGAAAAAATCCTGTCGTTTCTTATACGTTGGTGATAGATTAATAGTATCTAAAATAACCAAAAATTAACACAGGAGGAAATGAAGTGTCAGGAATTAGTGAAACACCATTAGATTCATACGTCATTAATCAAACAACAATGGCGGTCCTTCCGGTTGAAGAAGGAAAACGAGTATATTCAAAAGTGATCGAAAGAGAGACAAGCTTTTACGTTGAATTAAAGCCGCTGCAAATTATAGAACGCAGTTGCAGGTTCTTTGGCTCAAGCTATGCAGGCAGAAAAGCGGGAACATACGAAGTAACAGGAATTTCCCACAAGCCTCCCATCGTGATTGACTCATCCAATCATCTGTATTTCTTCCCAACCTATTCATCCAACCGCCCTCAATGCGGATGGATCTCCCACAAATACATTCATATCTTTCAGGAATCATCCCTCGGAGACACGGTTGTTACTTTTACAAATGAGCAATCGGTCAAACTAGATGTCTCATATAAGTCATTTGAGAGTCAGGTACACCGAACAGCGTATCTTCGAACGAAATTTCAAGATCGACTTGATGGAGGTCTTCCTAAGAAACAAGAATTTATGCTGTATCCAAAGGAACAGCAGCTCAACCTTGTGTATGATTTTATCTTAAGAGAACTTCGTAATCGTTATTAGTGAGAGACCAGCGGCAGACAGCCGCTGGACTGCTTACTCATCGCCATCACTTTTTTGCAGAAAAAACCATTGATTATCGTATAAAAAAATATATAATTTATCTATATCGTATAATTTTTTATACAATGAAAGGGGTCATGGGGATGATGTATGAAGAGCTGGATACGCCGGCACTACTCATTGATAAACGGGTGATGATGGAGAATGTAGCGGCGATGCAGCAATACGCAGACCGTCAGCATGTCAAATTGCGCCCTCATACGAAAACGCATAAAACGCCTGCACTTGCCAAGCTGCAGGAAGAGAAAGGTGCATCTGGCATTACGGTGGCGAAAGTAGGAGAGGCTGAAGTAATGGCAGCCCATGGGCTCAAGGATATTTTTATCGCCAATCAAATTGTAGGTGAGACTAAACTCAAGCGGATTCGCAAACTGGCAGAGTCGATACAGATTTCTTTTGGTATAGATTGTGTTGAGCATGTGAAGCAGATTGAGCAAGTCTTTCGTGAATCAGAGAAAAAAGCGGAGGTTTTAATTGAGATAGAGGTTGGAGAGGGAAGGTCTGGTGTCATTGAAGAACGTGATTTCTGCCACATATTAGAGGCGATTCAAACAAGTGATGCCGTTCATTTAAAGGGGATTTTTTCTCATGATGGTCATACGTATCAAGCGGAAAGTAAAGCACATTGCCGGACATTATACAAGGAGGCTGTAAATCGAACGCTCCGTTTTGCGCAGATTGCAGAAAAAGCTGGTATGCCGATAGAGGTCGTCAGTATTGGATCAACACCGCCATTTTTATTTCAATTTGATATCCCAAAAGGAGTCACAGAAATACGGCCAGGCACATACATCTTGATGGATGCTTCCCAGTCCAATGTAATCGGCACATATTCACATTGTGCAGCATCTGTGCTGACGACGGTCATTAGTAAACCGACAGAGCGCCGGGTGATTACAGATGTAGGGGCCAAGGGGCTGACGGCACAAACACGTACAAAAGGGCTGACGAAAACAGAGGGCTTAGGCAAAGTGAAAGAATATGATGATGTATTTGTTTCAAGCGTATTTGACGAGCATGCCATTATCTATCATGAAGGCTTTCGTCAAAGTGTACAGATCGGTGAGAAGGTGCAAATTATTCCGAATCACATCTGTCCTGCTGTGAATCTTCATGAAAAAGCATACCTCATTCAAGATGATGAAGTGGTAGAAGAGCTGGAGATTGCTTGTAAAGGAAAGCTGCAATAAATTGGTAGGGTCATAAAAGGCGCCGAAAGGGGTCTTTTTTATTTGAGAAAAAATGACGACGATGAAATAGATTGAAACCAAATGTGCCTTTCTCGTCGTCTATTGACTGTATCATCATGAAATGGCAGGGAAATGTGAACCATTAGAAGGATTTTCATTCATTTCCGCATAAATCACAGAAGTGATACATGCGGTCTGTTACAATAAAAACATGTCATTTCTTGCAATGTGTTCGTATGAGGTAAAAGTTGATCATATTTGACCGATATGAACAAATGGGAAAGAGAAATGGGGGCCCTGTATGAAAAAACGATGGCATTTGATGCTGCTATTTACCGTGACAGTGACACTACTCACGGCCTGCAATCAAGCAGGTCAGCCGCCTTCAAAACAAAACACAAAAGAAGCTGCGTATGAACAATGGGTTCAGCGTTATATGGATGAGTTAAATGAAGCATATGAAAACATGACCGATCAATTTATTTCGGATGGACATGGAAAAATTCAAGTAAATGAAAAATTGACAAAAGCGACGAAAGCATTCGACCGTGTCATTCAAAAAGGGCTTACTCATCAAGAAGTGCCAGCTGTGTATCAAAAGGCAGACAAACAATTAAAGACAGGTCTTGCTTCATTTGAAAAAGGAATTAGCAAGGTAGAGCAGCTGTTGAAGCGTCCTGATCAAGAAAAGCTGTTTATGTCAGCAACTCAACATTTTCAAGATGGATTGCAAGAGACAGCCTCTTTCATTGAAGAAGTAGGAAACGTTCAGCAATCCAATGAAAAGCCTGGAAGAGAGACTTCCAGGCTTTTTTAGATGTGCAGTGTTTGCTTTAATCGGCGTACACCTTCTTGAATCATGGCTTCATCCGTACAGGCAAAGCCAAGCAGCAACCCTTTCCTTTTGCTTTCATAACAATAGGGGCTTAATGGATAAATGCCGACACCTGCCGCTTTTGCGGCCTCAATCGTGCCTTGTTCATCAAAGTCTGATGTTCCTTCTAAAAAGACGTGAAGGCCTGTATCGGTTCCATATAAACGGAAGTGTTTGTCAAAGTGATGTGTCAAAAGAGCATCCATCATCGCTGCCTGCCGTTTTTTATACACCTGTCTCATCCGCCTGACATATCGCGTAAACTCTCCTTCTCTGAAAAAAGAGGCAAGAGTGATTTGCTCCATGATCGGCAGCTGTCTTTGAATAAGTGATTGCAGTGCAGCGATTTCTTTGATGACTGCTTTGGAGCCGATGATGGCAGCAAGGCGGATGCCTGGTGCAAGCACCTTGGAAAAACTGACAATATAGATCACATGATCGGGTGCTTCTGAAAATAAAGAAGGAAGCGGTCCGCCATGATAACGATAATCCCCATCAAAATCATCTTCTAATATGTAAGATTGAGCCTTCGCAGCAAACTGCAGCAGCTCCCGTCTTCTATTGACGCTCATACAGACACCGGTTGGCCGCTGATGAGAGGGCGTTACAGCGATCAGCTTTGTACGTTCTGGCAATGTATTCACCATCATTCCTTCTTCATCGACTGGTGCGGGGTAAATATTCATTTCGCGATGTAGAAAGGACAACCTAGCTCCAGGAAAACCAGGATCTTCAACAGCGACTGTATCTCCTTTTTTGAGCATGACTTGTGAAATTAAGTCAATGGCTTGCTGTGTGCCCCCTGTTAACACCATTTGGTCTTCTTCTATATCAATGCCGCGTTCAACCGATAAGTATTGGCGAATTTCTGAACGCACTTCCCATAATCCATGCGGAGAAGAATAGCCCCAATCTTTCATATTTAAGCGCTGTAATGCTTTTAGAAGCGAGCGTTTCCATATGTTTTGAAAATGGTCGTCGATGGCTGGTTCTTGATGGCGGAAATCAATCTCAAGTGTGTCATGAAATTGATTGGCCGAGAGCCAGTGATCCATTTGTTTTTCAGCCTCGTCAAAGTGAGGTCTTATCGGAAGTGCAAAAGGCGGTTCGTTTTGATGTGGGGGAGAAGCAGCATAGTGATTACTTGAAATGACCTTTGTCCCGCCTCTTCTAGAGGTGCTGACATAGCCTCTTGCCAGCAGTTCATCATAGGCAAGCTGTACGGTGGATCGAGATACGTTGAGCTCTTGTGCTAATACTCTTGTCGGAGTCAACTGATCATCAGGATTCAGTGTGTTTGTATGAATTTTTTGAATGATGCCATTGACGATTTGCTGCCAGAGCGGGGTAGGGCTGGAACGGTCTAAATGAATGTACACAGTGCACCTTCTTTCCTTTGTCATGTCATCATTGATGATGACATGGAATTATGGACTGGTCAATAGCTTCATTTTTGGATGTGGGAAGAAATCCAAATGATGTGTACACTGGTTCATATCATTTACACAGAGGAGAGAGTCCCATGATTCCTGCATCAAAAGAAGAAACAGCACAGCTATCTATGATTCCGTTTGTGTTCGTTTTATTTAGCCTTTTTATGATTACAACAGCAGTGAACCTGCAAGTCCCTCTTTATACGGAATATGCAGAGCAGGCAGGATATGGAAAGGCGTCAACAGCCCTTGTGTTTGCTGCGTATGTTTTCGGACTGATTCCAGTATTATTGTTACTTGGCGGCATGTCTGACCGGGCTGGACGAAAACCGATTTTATTGATCGCTCTTTGCTTTTCATTATGTGCCACCCTGCTCATGATCGTGCATCCGACCATACAAATGCTCTTTGTCGCCCGGCTGCTGCAAGGAGTGGGACTTGGGTTAAGTGTTGGCACATGTACTGCCTACTTGATTGCTTTATATCCAGAGAAATCGGGCTGGATCCCAACGTTTATCGCATTATGCAGTTCAATTGGATTTGGAGGAGGTGCTCTTTTTACAGCGATTCTTTCTTTTGAGCGAGTGTCACTGACGCCTCTTAGCTATTGGATTGTGTTGGTCTTGATCATGTTGACGATTGTTGCTGTATTCTTTTTGGTGCCGCCTGTACAAGGGGATGCAAGTAAACCGCTCATGAACATGCCGAGGTTTCCAAAAGGAACAATGCCAGCGAACATAGCCATTGCTATCGCATGGTCTGTGTGCGGTCTTGTCATTTCGATTTTGCCAGCACAGCTTAAATTAAATGGCTATGAATTGTGGGTAGGCCCGGCGCTGTTTTTTATTAATATGGCAGGTGTTCTGATGCAGCCCTTTGTCCGAAAGATGAATAGCAGTGCAGCGCTTCGTATCGGTTTTATTTGTCTTCCGTGCGGATATGGCCTGCTGTTATTCGGTGCTAATAGCGGGTCTATATTCCTTGTCCTTGCTGGAACTCTTTTAGCGGGCACAGCTTGCTATGGATTTACTTACTTAGGCGGTCTCCAGCTGATTGTTGAGAAAGGGAAGAAGGAAGCGGCTAGAGCCGTTGCTGGATATTACTTGTTTGCGTATCTAGGTCTTGGCATACCAAGTGTGTTTGTGGGTCTCTTTGCTGATATGTACGGTACTCAGACAGTGTTAACGCTCTTTTTCATGCTCGTGCTGGCTGCCTGTCTGATCTTGTTTAGTTTAAGTTTCAGAGAGAGGCAAAAGTGAAATGGATTCTTTCTCTTTCCTCTCCAATTCGTTTAAAATAAAGACAGAAGAGGAGGAGGGAAATGAAAAAAGTACAGCTAAATGGTGCGATGTGCAGATCACAAGAGGAGCTTCATGATCAACTAAAAACAGTGTTACAACTTCCTGATCATTACGGGGAAAATCTTGATGCCCTTTGGGACTGTTTAACAGGAGAAGTGAGCTTGCCTGTAGAGCTCACGTGGATTCATTATCAAGCAAGCAAAGACGAGCTTGGTGATTATGCAGAGAATTTGCGGCAGTTATTTCAAGAAGCTGAAGAGGAACTGCAAGGGCAGTTTCAATTGAATATTGAAGCATAAAAAAGCAGCTGATCCTGAAAGCTGTTTTTTTGCTGTTTTGACCCTTTCTCATTCTACTATTGAATATTTCACTAAATATGATAATATATGAACTGCCGCTTAATTGATAATGATAATCATTTGTGGCAGAGAGCTTGATAGAAAGTGTGAACCCTGTATGAAGTTGTACCAATTAAGTTTGTTGTTTGTGTGTTTGGCATGTGCGTCGCTGTTTGTCGGAGTACAGGACCTGTCTCTTTTACAGTTGTTTCATCTATCAGATGAACAAATGAACACCTTATTTTCAAGTCGCATCCCGCGGCTGATGAGTATTGTGCTTGCTGGCATGAGCCTGAGCTTATGCGGTTTTATCATGCAAAGCATGACGAGAAATAAATTTGTCTCTCCAACGACTGCAGGAACAATGGATTGGGCCAAGCTGGGTATTTTAACCGCCATGCTTGTTTTTACACAGGCAAGCCCGCTGATGAAAATGGCGATTGCGTTTTTATTTACGTTAGCTGGCAATCTATTATTCTTAAAAATTTTACGCCATATTAAGGTGAACGATACGATCTACGTACCGTTAGTCGGCTTAATGTTTGGCGGAATTGTCAGTTCAATTTCCACGTTTATAGCCTATAAATATGATTTGATCCAAAACGTATCCGCATGGCTGCAAGGGGATTTTTCTCTTATTGTTCAGGGACGTTATGAACTGCTCTATGTGAGTGTTCCTCTATTGATCATCGCGTATTTATATGCTGACCGCTTTACAGTGGCTGGTATGGGTGAGAGCTTTGCCGTCAATTTAGGTTTAACGTATAAACGTGTCATGGCAGTTGGTTTGGTGATTGTTTCGATGATTACTTCTGTAACGATTTTGACTGTTGGCATGCTGCCATTCCTTGGCTTAATCATTCCGAATATTGTATCGATCTACCGAGGGGATCACTTGAAAAAGAGCCTGCCGCATACGGCTTTATTAGGGGCCATTTTTGTGCTCATATGTGACGTACTCGGACGGGTGATCATTTATCCATATGAAATATCTGTCGGGCTTATGGTCGGCATCATTGGAAGTGCGATCTTCCTGTACATGTTATTAAGGAGGAAGCGCTATGCATAAGAAACGAACATTATTTCTCATTGCAGCCATTGCAGCCGTATTCGTTGTCATCTTCGTCACCTTTCAAATGGGGTACTGGGAGTACACAGTGCCGAGCCGTTTAAAAAAGGTGCTTGCCATGACTTTGACAGGAGGCGCGATTGCCTTTTCCTCTGTTGTGTTTCAAACATTGACCAATAACAGAATCTTAACGCCAAGCATTTTAGGGTTAGACGCGCTTTACTTGTTTTTGCAAACTGCAATTATTTATCTTTTTGGATCGACCAATTTGATGATCGCGAATAAGAACCTGAATTTCTTTCTCTGCGTTGGATTGATGATTCTTTTTTCTGTGCTGCTCTATACGGTGATGTTCAAGCGCAAAAACAAGCATATTTTCTTACTCCTGCTTGTCGGGATTGTGTTTGGAACATTGTTCAAAAGTCTTTCTTCCTTTATGGAAATGCTCATTGACCCGAATGAATACCAAGTCGTACAGGACAAGTCCTTTGCCAGCTTTAATCACATGAACACAGATATTTTACTCTTCGCTTCTCTTTTATTTGCGGCACTTTGTCTTTATATATGGACCTTCCGCGCGAAATTAGATGTCATGTCGTTAGGAAAGGAACAGGCTGTGAATCTCGGGATTGACTATGACGGGATCACAAAAAAGATGTTGATCGTCATTGCCGTCCTTGTTTCTATTGCGACGGCCCTCGTCGGCCCAATTACGTTTCTTGGCTTACTCGTTGTAAATGTGGCAAGAGAGCTGTTTCGTACATATCGGCACACGTACTTGCTATTAGGCTCGTTTTTCATTAGTGTCATTGCGCTTGTAGGCGGGGAATTTCTTGTGGAAAAGGTATTTACGTTTCAAACACCGCTTAGTGTGCTAATTGATTTAGTCGGCGGACTGTATTTTATTTATCTACTTTTAAAGGAGAGTCGTTCATGGTCGTGATGAAGGGAGTCAGTAAGACATATAACGGAAAAACAGTGCTTCACGAAACAACTGTCAGTGTAAAAAAAGGACAGCTGACCTCTCTCATTGGTCCAAATGGCGCAGGCAAAAGTACGCTTTTGTCCATCATGAGCCGCCTGATTCAACCTGATACTGGGGAAGCTTATTTAGAGGATAAACCTTATCGAGCGTACTCTCCTCAGGATCTTGCGAAAAAAATGAGCATCTTGAAGCAGTCGAACCACATGAGTGTGCGTCTGACCGTTCGTGAGCTTGTCAGCTTTGGCCGCTTTCCTTACTCTCAAGGCCGCTTGACAAAAGAAGATGAGAACATGATTGATGTGTCGCTTCAATACATGAGACTCATCGAAATCCAGCATCAATATTTAGATGAACTAAGCGGCGGACAAAGGCAGAGAGCCTTTATTGCCATGGTGCTGGCTCAGGATACGGATTATATTTTCTTAGATGAGCCTTTAAATAATTTAGATATGAACCATTCAGTTGAAATGATGAAGCTGTTTCAGCAGCTCGTGAAAGATCTTGGAAAAACGATTGTTGTTGTTCTCCATGATATTAACTTTGCATCTGTCTATTCAGATCACATCGTCGCCTTAAAAGAGGGTCAGGTGATCAAAGAAGGAAGCGTTGATGAAGTGATTCAAACAGAAGCACTTGAACACATTTATGACATGCGCATACCGATCGAAATCATTCGTGGTGAGCGTATTTGCTTATATTTTTCTTGAAAAAATGAAGAGGTGATCAATCATGAAAAAATGGATTTGGATGATAACAGTATTAACAGCGATTGCTGTCCTTGCTGCATGTGGTAACCAAGGAAAAACAGCGGGAACGAATGAGGAAACCGTAACAGTAAAGGATATGTTGAATAAAGACGGTGTGAAGATCAAGAAAAACCCGAAAAAAGTCGTCGTTTTTGATATGGGAAGTCTCGATACACTTGATAAGCTTGGTGTCAACGTGACAGCTTTACCAAAACAAGTGATTCCTCACTATTTATCTAAATATGAAAGTGACAAATATGAGAATGTCGGCGGGTTAAAAGAGCCAAACTTTGAGAAAATTGCAGAGATGAAGCCTGACTTGATCATTATTCAGCACCGTCAAGCAGATGCATTTGATGAATTTTCTAAAATTGCTCCGACGATTTATATGGATGTAGATAACGCAAACTATATGGAATCATTTAAAAAGAATGCTGAAACATTAGGAAAGATTTTTGATAAGGAAGACAAAGTCAAAAAAGAACTTTCTGCCATTGACCAAAAAGTGGCTTCATTAAAGAAACAAGCCAAAGAGTTAAAGAAAAATGGACTCGTCATTATGGCGAACGACAGCAAAATGACGGCATTTGGTCCTAAGTCAAGATATGGTCTGATTCATGATGTATTTGGGATTACACCAGCAGATCAAAAGCTAGAGCCATCTGATAAACATGGACAAAGCATTTCGTATGAGTATATGGTCAAAACGAACCCAGATTACTTATTTGTCGTGGATCGCGGTGCGGCGATTGGAGAAGAAACGTCTGCGAAACAGCTTGTTGAAAATGATTATGTGAAATCAGTCAAAGCGGTTAAAAACAATCATGTGGTGTATTTAAACTCTGACATGTGGTATTTAGCAGGCGGCGGCCTTGAATCATTGAATGCGATGATTGATGAAGTGAAAAAAGGAATTGAACAAAAGTAATGGATGAAAAGCTGCTCCTATCGAGCAGCTTTTTTATTGTGGATACATAAAAATATGTTGCGTGCAGGAAACTTTCATCAAAATATGTTATAGTGGAACCTACATTGTGAGACTAAGATAGAGTGAGGGTTCGGAAAGGATGAAGGAGAAAACAAGATCAAAAAGAAGGCTAAGACCTTGGGTGAAAGTCGTGCTGTTTATCATGGCATTTGTCATGGTTATGGCTGTATCTGTCACAGGATACGCATACTATAAAATTTCAAAAGCGTCGAATAAAGCGCAAGTATCTTTAGAAAGAGGAGAGACCTCGCAAAAGCGTGTGAAAGCTTTTGAACCAGGAAAGGATAGCTTTTCGGTGCTGCTCTTAGGGATTGACAGCCGTCCAGGTGAAACGGTAGACGAAGCAAGAAGTGATGCGGTCTTACTGGCGACGGTGAATCGAACAGACAAAACGATCAAGCTCCTAAGTATTCCTCGTGATTCTTATGTTGATATACCGGGGAGAGGATATGATAAAATTGCTCATGCCCATGCGTTTGGGAGTGCAGATTTATCAGTCAAAACGGTAGAGAATTTGTTAAACATCCCGGTAGACTATGTGATTGCAGGAAACTTTAAGGCGTTTCAAGACATTGTCGATGAGCTAAATGGAATTGACGTAACGATTGAAGATGAAGGCATTGCAAAACAAATGGAAAAGGATTCAAAAGGAAAAGTTCATGTGGAAACAGGCACGCATACGCTCAGTGGTGAAGAAGCATTAGCGTTTGTGAGAACGAGAAAGGCAGATAGTGATCTCATGCGCGGAAAGCGCCAAATGGAAGCACTTCAAGCCATCTTTGAAAAATCAAAATCCATTTCTTCCATACCGTCTTATGACAACATCATTGATACACTTGGGGATAACGTCTCCACCAATTTATCCATGAAACAGTTGATCGGTCTATTCCCTTTACTGAGTTCATTAAAATCAGTGGATACCATCCAATTAAAAGGGCACGATTACCAGCCTGGGAATGTGTATTACTTTGAGTTAGATGGACCAGGATTAGAAGAAGTGAGACAAGAGCTGAGAAAACAGCTCGAATTGTCATAATGGAGAAAGAGCCTGCCGCTATGGCAGGCTTTTTTTAATAGTAGAGGGTTGCAGGCATCGTTGGGTACCACACACCATTTAAAGCAAGCGCCCAGCCATACACCTTTTGACCTGATTCAATCTTGTCCTTTACCGAAGTGAGCGCTTCGTATGAAAAGACTTGATAAGCCTGTCCGGTTTTTTTAGCGACAATGACCGATAGAATATTGTCATTGAATACACTTGGCTCTTCGTCCGTACTCGTCCAAGCAATTCGATTATAGTAATTCATGTTAAAAGGATTTTCGAGTGCTTTCACTTCAAACTTCACTCGTTTTCCAACGATAGAAACCGTTGTATAGGCTACACTTGTTATTTGTGCAGATGCTGCTGGGGCTTGTTTTCCTGTTTGCAGTGGTTCTAATGCCGAAACGGTACTTGGCACAAGTAATCCTGCTGCTAAAGTGAGTGCTGCTATTTTTTTGATCATGGGTAAAAACCTCCTAATTTTTTGGTATATTTATCCATTCGACAAAAATTAGGGATTTCCTCCTTTGATGTAAAATATAACCATAATTTATTTTCCAGAATGGAGAAAATAATGGGTGAGCATTTCCTCTACACGATGACGTATACGGGGATTAAAATATTTATGCTTTTCTTCATAGCCATTTATCAGAAATAAATATGTCGTAAATCCTTCATCGTGTTCAATTTGCTGTACGTTCATTTTTTCTTTACGTAACTGTTGTTTCAGTTGATAAAGGGCTTTTTGTGCTTCTTTTAATGAAGAGGTGACTAGCTGAATATATGGTTCATTTAGTTTGAATGTTTGATGTTTTTTAAGGTGCGTCAAATCACGATTGAGGATGGAGATGACCATTGGAAGAAAGATGGCTTGTTCCATCATCTGAAGTTGTACGCTTGATAATCTCGTCATGTCCATGCCTGCTTTCTTTATTTATAGAACATTTGTTCTTATTTATTATATCGGATGAGTTAAAAAATCTCAAGGGGGGCTGAGAGGGATTCATTTGTATATTTTTATGTTTTCCATGTAAAATGAAAGATAGAAAAACCTTGAAGGAGTCAAACAAGTTGCCATTATTTCTTTCTATATTTACTCATGAAAATATCACATCATTTTTTGAAAGCTACAAGGCTTTTGGACCCATTGTGGCTATATTACTCCCTTTAATAGAAGCATTTCTACCGTTTTTACCTCTCGTGGCATTTGCGGTGGCCAATGCAAATGCTTTTGGGCTATGGGAAGGCTTTTTATTGACCTGGATTGGTGCAAGTGCAGGATCTATCCTTGTCTTTTTACTGATCAGAAAATTTGGACAGATGAGGATGTTGAACTTTATTAGCAGACACCCTTCTATTCAAAAGCTGATGCTTTGGGTTGAAAAGCGGGGATTTGGTCCGTTGTTTATTTTACTCTGCTTTCCTTTTACACCTTCTGCTGCCGTCAATGTCGTAGCAGGTCTATCAAGAATCAGCGTCTGGCAGTTCTCATTAGCTGCTTTATCAGGGAAGTGTGTCATGCTCTTTATTATTAGTTTTATCGGCTATGACATTTCAGCTTTAGTAAAGAATCCGTTAAGAAGTGTTTTTGCGGTTCTAGTCATTGCTTTATTATGGTATGTTGGAAAGAGAGTAGAAAATAGGTTGAATATTCGGATGAGTCAGCGTGAGGACAAAGGAGGCTCTTAATGAAAAAGAAGCCATTGCTATGGTTCATGATTATTACATGCATCGTCTTGTTGTTCCAAGTAAAGAATTTCATGTTTGTCACGTACAAAGTAGAAGGGGTTAGTATGGACCCTACATTTACAGATGGAACAGAATTATTAATTAACAAGTTCTCGCCAAAACTCACGAAAATTAGCCGGTTTGACTATGTATTATTTCATGGCCCTAAAAATCAAATCTTGATCAAACGGGTCATTGGACTTCCAGGAGAAACAATCAAATATGAAGATGATCAACTGTTTGTTGATGGTGTAAAATGGAAAGAGCCGTATTTAAAAGAGCAGAAAAAACATAAAATGGGCAACGTCCTAACAGGTGATTTTCAGCTGAAAGCCATCACCGGTCGTCAGAACATACAAAACAATCATTACTTCGTGATCGGAGATAATCGAATACATAGCTTTGACAGCCGGCATTTTGGAACGATCTCAAAGGATCAAGTAGTCGGTGTAAAAAGGAATCATGATGAATAAAAAAGAGCCGTTCTGCATAAGTAGAGCGGCTCTTTCTATTTAGCGGTTTTATAATCAGTCTGTCTTTTTGCCCAGACATGATGTAAGAAACGAAAAAACGGTGGGAGCATGGCGATGACCAAAATAATTCTGACGACTTGTACAGCCACAACAAAGGTGGAATCCTCATGAAGTGTAACAGCTGTTGTTGCCATTTCTGCAATACCGCCAGGCGAAAAAGCAAGAATGGCTGTAATGACAGAAATACCTGTTATTTCTGCGATGGCAATTGAACTGAGAACGGTCGCAGCAATCAATCCGGCTGAGCTGACGACGGCGACAATCAAGGTATTTTTTAGCCCGACAAACATTTGTTTATTCATTTTTGACCCGATGGTTGCCCCTAGAAATACCTGTGACGCAATGTTCGCTTGGGCTGGCCAGTAAGGAATCAAATCATGACCTGTCAAGGCGCCTGCCCCTACTTGGAGAGCTGCCACACCTAACATACTGCCGATGAGCCAAGGGGCGGGAAAGTGAAGACGCACGGCTAGGCGTGACATCAGCCATGCCCCTAAAATGAGTGCAGCAGTCCAAGAAATGTTTGATATTGTGAAAACGCCTGATGAGAAGGCGCTGCCTTGGGCGACTACCACATCTGATTGGCTTTTTGTATTTAAATAAAATACCGTAAATGGAATGGTCAGTACGACCATTAACACACGTATCGTTTGTACAAGACTCACTACAGCTGTATTTGCTCCAACCTCTTGGGCGATGCCCGGCATAGCGGAAAGACCGCCGGGGGCAGTGCCAACAAAGCTGGTCAGCATATCTGTTTTGCTCAGCTTCCATAAAACAAACCCGGAGAGCATGGCTAATAAAATAGAAAAGACGAGCATGAAACTCACGGGAAGCCAATTTTCAGCGAAAATGTGAAGGACTTTCATGTTCATTTTTTGTCCTAGTTCGATTCCGAGAATGAATTGACCAAGGAGTAGCCATCTACTGTGAATACGTAAGGTATTCTTTCCTTTACGCTGAAACAGGGCGGGACGGCGCAGGGCAATAAATGCAGCTGTCATTAATGTGCCAATCATCCAGCCGATAGACATCCCTGTTAGAGACAAAAGGAATCCACCTAAACCGCTTACCGCAATCAAAATGAGATCGGTTCGAAGGCTGTTTCCTTGCTTCATCACATATAAACCTTCTTCCTGTATATTTGTTCAGTAAGTGAAATGTTGTTATCTTCACTATAATACAAAAGTCTCTATAAATAAAATACGAATTTTTTTAGTATTTTCATAAGATTATCTTATGGTTAACTCTGTTAGAAAAAAGATTGTTTTTGATATAAATGACATATAATTTTTGCCAAAAACAAATACAATATACAACGATTTTCCCCTATTTTTGTTATCAGTTGACTATCATTTTCAATTACACTACAATGCTTAGTGTGAGGTGATGACATGAAAATTCCTTCTTTTAAATATAATGAAAAGGGATTGAACCGCTTTTTCGGTCCTTTAGAAGGAAGGATTATGGAGATCCTTTATCAAGGTGAGGATATGCCGATTAAAGAGGTACAGCAGAAGCTGTCAGATGAGAAGCCAATTAATTTCAACACGGTCATGACGGTACTAAATCGATTAACCGAAAAAGGAATTGTGGAAAAGAAAACGAAAGGGCGTTCATCTATCTATAACCCTGTTTTAACAAAAGAAGAATTTCTAAATGAGCAAACGAAATGGATTACTCAAGGACTGATGGATGATTTCGGCCCTCTTGCAGTCAATCATATGGTGGACGCAATTGAAAGTGCTGATCCTGAATTACTGAAGGTACTTGAAGCAAGGCTTGCATCCAAAAAAGAGGAGAAACGACATGATTAAAATGAAGTCGAGTCTGCTGTTTTTAGGCGGTATATTGATTGGCTTAGTGATCTTTTACCAGATGGGCTATTATGTACTCTCAAGCTTTTTTGGCTGGAATCAAGCATATAACCTGATCCATGTATGCCAATCTGTTCTCGAATTTTATGGATTCACTCCTTTAAAATATTTTCTGGATGTTTTAGTTTTGTATACACTAGGTTTTGCCGTTTTCTATATGACGAAGCAGGTCAGAAAGTATATTCATTTTAAAAGAAATATGATGATGGCAGTCGATCAACATTCAACGCAAAGTCTATCAGACAAGTATAGAAATGAGATCATTGTGTTTCATTGCCATGAACCGCTTGCTTTCGCGATGGGGATGCTTCGTCCAAAAGTGTATCTCTCAACAGCGCTTATAGATATGCTGGATGAAGGGGAAATCGATGCGGTTGTCTATCACGAATTACATCACAAATACAGCTACGACCCTTTAAAGACTTTCACTTTCTCTTTGCTCACAAAAGTGATTTGGTATATTCCTGTGTTAAAGCATATGAGACAAAGTTACTCCGTTTTTCGTGAGGTCATTGCAGATGACTATGCCATTCAGCAGACAGGGACTGAGCTTGGAGTAGGGCAAGCCCTTTTGAAACTCATTAAAAATAGAACCCAGTTTCAAAAACAAACGAAATTTGCCGTGTCCTTTGGAGACCGAGCATTAAATTTAAGAATCCAAAAAATCTTAAACCCAACATACAACATACCTTTCAATGTACCACTTATCCCAATTGTGACATCAACCATCCTCATGGTGGTCTTAATGATTATGCTCAACTTAAATTACTAATTTTTTTTACGAATGAACATTACATGATGTAGTGTAAAAATGGGAGGAAATCACTATATGAAAACAAATCAAGAAATAGGAACACTTTTTGTACGCGTCATCTTAGGCATTATTTTCTTTTTACATGGACTTCAAGCATATCAAGGTGGACTAGGAGGCACTGCTGCATTTTTTGGTCAAATTGGTGTTCCTGAATTTATGGCCTATATTGTCAAAACAATTGAACTGGTTGGTGGAATTGCCCTGATTCTAGGTTTAGGCACACGTCTTTTCGCAGCTTTATTTGTGCCAATTATGGCTGTAGCCATTATCACAGTTGGTTTTTCAAGAGGATTTGTGGGCGGTTATGAATTTGAACTTTCTTTAATGGTCATGGCGCTTTACTTGACACTTAGTGGCAGCAAGATGCTATCGATTGATGGATTGTTAAAACAACAGCAGCAAAGCAATGAAGCAAAATTTCATTAAATAACAAAAAACTCCTTCTGCGATTTGTAGCAGAGGAGTTTTTTTATGGTCAAAAGGTCGTTTTATCATTAAAAAAGGAAAAGCGAAGAGGCGTTTTGATGATGACAGCCCTTTATTTCACATATTGAATGAGCAAAAAAGCAATTTCATTTTTTGACGGAACATACGATCTCCTATTAAAATAGGGTTATCTAAGAAACATGGTGCGTTAAAAGATATAGAAACCAGACAGCATGCTGCTGTTCATCTTGAGCAATACGCTTCATTAATTCCTTTGTTCCTTGATCACGGACATAGTCTGATACCGTTAAGTAAAAATCGACTGTTTTTTGTTCGTCTTTAAAGGCAAATAAGAGACCTTCCCTAAATTGGTCTGGACAAGGCTCTGTTATGCTTGGTTTGTGGTTTTTACCAGTCAAAGAATAGTATAGCTTTGTAAATAGCTGATAATGTCTGACTTCATCCTGACGTATTTCTTGAATGATTTTTTTCGCTTCAGGATTTTTTGCTTTTTGTGCAAGTTTTTCATAGCATTGGATCGCAGAATATTCGCCATTGATGGCCTTTTCAAGGTCTGCAATGATCCTTGTGTTTTGGCGCATGTCATATGGTGAGTAGTCATAATAACCGTAATACATGATATTGCCAGCCTCCTTTTAGATCATGATGGTTTATGATATGAAAAGAGTCGGGAAAGGTGCCTATTTCCTTTTCAATCGGAGGAGAAAGGGAAGGTGATAGGAAAATAGCTATTTACCTTTATTTTCGCTAGAATATGAGTACATAAGAAAGGTGTTGTGGAACGTGGAGATTCAGTTTTTAGCAGGCAGATCGGGGAGTGGAAAAACGACTGCAATTCTAGAAGAAATCAAAGAACAACTTCGGCTTGATCCGCTGGGTCCGCCAATCATTTTTTTAGTCCCGGATCAAATGACATTTTTAATGGAATATGAGCTTGCAAAAACATCTGAAGCTGGTGGAATGATCAGGGCCAAAGTCTTTAGTTTTACTCGGCTTGCCTGGTCTATATTACAGCAGACTGGCGGTGCGAACCGTCAATTTGTCACAAGCACAGGGATTCAAATGCTCTTAAGAAAAGTAATAGAAGAACAGAAAGACAAGTTTAAGGTATTCAAAAAGGCGAGTGATAAACCGGGATTTGTTGAGCAAATAGAAAAGACGATGGCTGAATTCAAAAGGTACTGTATGATGCCGGAGGATATTGAAAAAATCTCGGCATCCAGTATGCATTCAGAGTATACAGAAGAAAGACGTGCGGCGGAAAAATTGCATGATCTTCATGTTCTTTATCAGCAGATGGAGCAGCATCTGCAAGATGAGTATGTGCACTCAGAGGATTACTTGACACTTCTGGCTCAGCAAATTCCTTTATCAGAAGAATTGAGAGGGGCACACATTTATATAGATGGTTTTTATCAGTTTACCCCCCAGCAGCTTCTTGTCATTGAACAGCTTTTGCTACATGCAGAAAAAATAACAGCTGCATTCACAGTGGATCGTTCCTATCATGACACGCAGCCAAATGAACTTGATTTATTTCGCATGACAGGTAAGACATATTCCCAGCTTTATCAGCTGGCCAAAGAGTGCGGAGCGGCTATTTCTGAGAACATTTTGGAGAGAAATAAGCGGCATCTTCATACCCCAGATCTAGCTTATTTAGAAAATCAATATGAACAGAGACCTTTGCAGCCATATCAAGAAGAAACGCCTCACCTTACCGTATCGAAAAGTGCAAATAAACGAGCTGAAATTGAGGGAGTAGCGAGAGATATTCTTGATTTAGTAAGAGGGGAAGGTCTTAGGTTACGAGACATCTCAATTGTTGCAAGACATGTAGACGACTATAAAGATACGTTAAAAGAGGTGTTTCGAGATTACGATATTCCTTTCTTTATTGATGGAAATGAATCGATGCAGTATCATCCGCTCATTGAGTTCATTCGTTCGAGCCTCGATGTCATAAAAGGGAACTGGCGGTATGAGGCGGTGTTTCGCTGTGTGAAAACGGAGTTCTTATTTCCGCTTGAACTCGCTAAAAACAAAGCAAGAGAACAGGCGGATCAGCTTGAAAACTATTGTATTGCTTACGGTGTAAAAGGTGAACGCTGGACGAATGGTTCACGCTTTCATTATCGCCGCTTCCAATCACTAGATGAAGATTTTGGACAAACCGATCAAGAAATAGAAATGGAGCAAATGCTGAATGATGTAAAAGAATGGATTGTTCCGCCTCTCTTTCAATTGCAAAAAAGATTGAAAAAAGCGCAAAAGCTAAGAGACATGGTGGAGGCAGTGTATGTCTTTCTAGAAGAAGCCCAAGTGCCAGAAAAGCTTGAAAAGGCAAGGCTTGAGGCAGAAGAAGCAGGCAGGTTAGCTGAAGCGATGCAGCATGGGCAAGTGTGGGATGCTGTCATTCAATTGATGGATGAATTTGTTGAAATGCTGGGCGAGGAGGAGCTCTCATTTCCATTATTTCAACAGATGATAGATACAGGACTGTCCTCTCTTAAGTTCGCTTTGATTCCCCCTTCACTTGATCAAGTGTTTATCGGAAGTATGGATTTATCCAGAATGTATCAAGTAAAGTGTACGTTTGTCATTGGAGTAAATGATGGGGTTATACCTGCACGGCCCTCTGATGAAAGTGTATTGTCTGAAGACGACCGGGAATGGTTAAAACGGGCAGGAGCAGAGCTGGCAGAGACAGGGAAGGAACGGCTGCTGGATGAACAATTTTTGATATATCAAGCGCTGTCCAGTCCATCGCACTACCTGTATTTATCCTATTCAGCTTCAGATACGGAAGGGCGGTCTCTTTTGCCTTCGACCCTCATCAAGTATTGTGAGGAACTGATGCCAAACCATCAGCAAGCCCTCTATGTGTTAGATCCAGAGCAGTTGGATGATCAGGAGCAATTAAAATTTGTAACAAACGAGCATGTCTCGTTATCCTATACCGTTTCGCAGCTGCAACAATGGCTCAATCAATATCGGATCAGCGGCGTATGGTGGAGTGTATATAATCATTTGATGACCTCGTCCAACCGCGACGTATCAAAAAAAATCATGTCCAGCTTGTTCTTTACAAATAGAGCGAAACGTTTAAATCCGAATGTCACAAAAGAACTTTACGGTGACCATATTCAGGGCAGTGTTTCAAGAATGGAGAAATTCAATGCATGTGCATTTTCTCATTTTGCTTCCCACGGGTTAAAACTAAAAGATCGACAATTTTACAAATTAGAAGCACCTGATATCGGCCAGCTCTTTCACTCGGCTTTAAAACTGATTTCAGATACGCTTGTTGAACAAAAAAAGGATTGGAAAAACTTAACGAAGGAAGATTGTGTGACCTACTCAAGGCATGCAATTGAACAGCTAGCTCCACGTCTACAAAAAGAAATTTTATTAAGCTCTAATCGGCATGCTTATATAAAAGAAAAGCTTCAAAAAATCCTCATCAGGGTGTCTTCTATATTAAGCGAACATGCAAAAGTGAGCGGATTCTCTCCGGTTGGACTTGAGTTAGGTTTTGGAGGTCAAGGACCTCTGCCGCCGTTTACTTTTCAATTAAAAAACGGCTGCACGATGGAGCTTGTTGGAAGGATTGACCGAGTGGATAAAGCAGAAGGATCAAAAGGACTTCTTTTAAGAATTGTCGACTATAAGTCCAGTGAGAAGGGGCTTGATCTAGCAGAAGTTTACTACGGTTTAGCCTTGCAAATGCTCACTTATTTAGACCTGACCATTACGTATTCTAAAGAATGGCTTGGCATGGAAGCGACACCGGCAGGAATTTTATACTTCCATATTCATGACCCGCTGATTCAAGCGCCTATTCCGCTTGGAGAAGATGCAATTGAGCAGGAAATATTGAAGAAATTTAAAATGAAGGGTCTATTGCTCGAAGATGTGGAAGCAGTGAAGTTGATGGATCAAACACTCGAATCAGGAAGATCACAAGTCATCCAAGCTGGTTTGAAAAAGGATGGTTCTTTCCGATCTGACTCTGCGGTATTAAGTGAAGATCATTTTCACATTCTCACAAAACACGTTCGGCGAACCTTTGAAGAGGCAGGAGAAAGAATTACAAGCGGTGAGGTAGAGATAAACCCATATAAATTAAAGGATCAAACCCCTTGCCGCTTTTGCTCCTTTAAGTCTATTTGCCAATTTGATGAATCAATAGAAGATAATGAATTTAGGGTGCTCACCTCTGAGAAGGATGATGTCATGTTAGACCGGATCAAAAAAGAAGGGGATCAGTATGCAAATACCAAAACCGAATAACAGTACTTGGACAGATGACCAATGGAACGCCATCGTTTCAGAAGGACAAGATATTCTTGTTGCTGCGGCGGCAGGGTCAGGGAAAACAGCGGTCTTGGTTGAACGGCTGATTCGAAAAATGACTCGGCCTGAGCAGCCAGTTGATGTGGACAGGCTGCTCGTAGTGACTTTTACCAATGCTTCAGCAGCAGAAATGAAGCACCGGATCACTGAAGCACTTGAAAAAGAACTATCTAAAAACCCTGGATCACTTCATATGCGGAGACAGCTGTCACTTATGAATCGTGCCAATATTTCTACCTTGCACTCTTTTTGTTTGCAAGTTCTCCGTACCTTTTATTATGAGATTGACCTTGATCCAGGTTTTCGTTTGGCTGATCAAACAGAAGGAGAATTATTAGGAGATGAAGTGTTAGATGAACTGTTTGAGGATGAGTATAAGGCTGGAAAGCCGTCATTCTTTGAACTCGTTGATCGTTACACATCTGATCGGCATGATTTAGATCTTCAATGGCTTGTCAAAAGAATTTATGAGTTTTCTAGGTCACATCCAGCTCCCGAACAATGGATGCGGGCATTCCTTTCTCTTTATGATGTGGATACACAGACAAAGGTAGAAGAATTACCCTTTTATCCATATATCAAAGAGGACCTTTCTCTCGTTTTAAGAAGCTGTCAGGAACTGCTGGAACAAGCGCTCACTTTATCAAAAGAGCCGGGCGGTCCAGCACCGAGAGCAGAGAATTTTATAGATGATTTAGAGCAAGTAAATGAATTAATAAGGCATCAAGATGATTTTGGGACACTTTATGAGCTTTTGCCAAACATCAATTTTAAAAGGTTAAAGACTTGCAAAGGGGATGACTATGACCCGGCTCTGTTAGAAAAAGCAACAGATGCACGCAATCAAGCCAAAAAACAATTAGAAAAGCTAAAAGATGAATACTTTATGCGCAGTCCCGATCAGCATTTAAAAAGCTTGGCTGAAATGAAGCCAGTTGTAGAAACACTTGTAGAGCTTGTGATTCAATATGGAGAGCGTTTCGAAAGAGCAAAACAAGAAAAATCAATCGTAGACTTTTCGGATCTAGAACATTATTGTTTGCGCATTTTAGCGAAGCAGGACGCAGAAGGAAATCTCATTGAAACAGAAGCGGCTAAATACTATCAACAGCAATTTGAAGAAGTACTCGTGGATGAATACCAGGATACAAACCTTGTCCAAGAAACGATTTTAAAGCTTGTGTCTAAAGGGAAACATCCTGCCGAAGGCAACCGCTTTATGGTTGGTGATGTGAAGCAGTCCATTTATCGCTTTAGACTTGCAGAGCCGATGCTCTTTTTAAATAAATATAAACAATTTAAAGCAGACAGCAATGAAACAGGTAAAAGAATTGATCTAAATAAAAACTTCCGTAGCCGGGCTGATGTATTAGACAGTACCAACTTTCTGTTCAAACAGCTGATGGGAGAAACAGTTGGAGAAATTGAATATGACGAACAAGCTGAATTAAAGCTTGGAGCGAGTTATCCGCAAAGCGAAGACACGACGTCAGAAATGCTTCTTGTTCATTTAGATCAGCACGACACAGAAAACGATGAAGAACGAGAAGAGTTAGAGACGGTACAATTTGAGGCGAGAGTGATTGCGAAGAAAATAAAAGAACTTGTAGAACAGCCTTTTCAAGTGTACGATGCAAAACAGCAGCTGACCCGCAACTTGCAGTATCGAGACATTGTGATCTTGCTTCGCTCAATGCCGTGGGCTCCGCAAATGATGGAAGAGTTGAAGAAGCAGGGAATCCCTGTTTATGCGAATCTTTCCTCAGGTTATTTTGAAGCTACAGAAGTATCTGTCATTCTTTCTTTGTTAAAAGTGATTGATAATCCATATCAAGATATTCCGCTCGCTGCTGTTTTAAGGTCACCTCTTGTTCATTTAGACGAAAATGAGATGGCACTGATTAGAACAAGTGATAAAAAAGGCACTTATTATGACGCTGTGAAGGCATTTATGAGTGTGACAAACTCTGATCATCCGACATGCAGAAAGCTGGAGCGTTTCTTCCTTCAATTACGCAAATGGCGTGATTTTTCTATTCAGCATTCGGTAGCAGAACTGATTTGGGAAGTGTACCGAGATACACAATATCTAGATTATGTCGGCGGGATGCCAGGAGGTAAGCAAAGACAGGCAAACCTTCGGGCTTTATATGATCGAGCGAAACAGTATGAAAAGGCTGCATTTAGAGGGCTGTTTCGATTTCTTCGATTTATTGAAAGAATGCAAGAGCGTGGAGATGATCTTGGAGCAGCAAAAACGTTCAGTGAAACAGAGGATGTTGTCCGCATGATGACCATTCATAGCAGTAAAGGACTCGAATTCCCTGTTGTGTTTACTGCAGGACTTGGCAGGAACTTTAATATGATGGATTTAAACCAGTCCTATTTGCTCGATAAAGAATTAGGTTTTGGCAGCAAATATATTCATCCTGAGCTGAGAATTAGTTATGCAACATTACCGCTGATCGCGATGAAAAAAAAGATGAGAAAAGAACTATTATCTGAAGAACTGAGGGTTCTATATGTGGCGCTCACAAGGGCGAAAGAAAAATTATTTTTAGTCGGTTCTGTCAAAAATCAAGTGAAAGCTTTAAGCAAGTGGCAAAATGCCGCAAACGGAGACGACTGGCTTCTCCCTGATTTTGAACGTTATCAAGCGAGAACATACTTAGATTTTATTGGCCCTGCTCTTATCCGTCATCAAGCGATGTCTTCTCTTTTAGAAGAATCGAGAGAAGTCGTTCTCTCTCATCCATCATCATTTTCTATCACCTTTCATCAAGCGTCCGATCTTCTACAAGAAGACATGTCACTTGAAAAACAAAAACAAGACGAAGTGGTACAAGCATTAATGGAAGGTGTGCCTGTTCAAGGATATGGCGATTACGAGGAGGAAGTAAAAGAAAGACTTACATGGCGTTATCCATATTTAGCGGCCTCCCAAGTAGGGACAAAGCAGTCAGTTTCTGAGATCAAAAGAATGAAAGAAATACAGGATGAATACAGTGTGCCTTCTTCCATTCGAAAAGCTCATGCGACACTTTACGAACGACCGGCTTTTATGAAGAAAAAAACACTCACAGCCGCAGAACAAGGGACGGCCATGCATACAGTTATGCAGCATATCCCTCTTCCTTCAAATGAACCATATGATGAATCTCGTGTAGAAGAGCTGCTCCATTCTTTAAAAGAGAAAGACTTACTAACAGATGAACAAATCCAGTCCATCAATCGAGAAGGAATTGTGGCCTTCTTTTCTACTGCTATTGGTCAAAAACTGCGGAAAGCGGACTGGGTGAAACGAGAAGTATCGTTTAGTATGGTTTTACCGGTTAAAGAGGTATACAGCCATATTGATGCAGAAGGTGAACCTGTGCTCATTCAAGGAATGATTGATTGTTTATTTGAAGCAGATGGCAAGCTCTATTTACTTGATTATAAAACAGATCGAGTGACTGGCAGATTCTCAGGTGGATTAGAGGAAGCTGAGGCGATGTTAAAAAAACGCTATGAAACGCAAATATCGTTGTATACAGCAGCGGTAGAGCGTTTAACAAACAGAACATTAGAGGAGAAAATCCTTTATTTCTTTGATGGAAATCTAGAAATTTCTTTATAGGTGGAATGAATGAGAGGTGAATCACATGAGGATTCTGCATACAGCGGATTGGCATCTAGGGAAAACCCTTGAAGGCCGAAGCCGGCTTGAGGAGCAAGCTGAGTTTTTAGATGAATTAAATCAAATCGTCAAGGATGAACACATTGATGTCGTTGTGATGGCTGGAGATGCCTTTGATACAGTGAACCCTCCTGCTCGCGCAGAACAGCTTTTTTATGAAAGTCTGTCTGCATTATCTGATAAAGGAAAGCGTCAGGTGGTTGTGATCTCTGGCAACCATGATAACCCAGACCGTTTATCAGCCGCATCTCCTTTAACGAATGAGCAGGGGATTCATTTAATTGGATATCCAACAAATGATTTAATTCATGTCGATGTTCCTTCTGCAAGTGAACGTCTATCTATTGCAGCACTCGCTTACCCGTCCGAAGCAAGGCTCAACGAAGTGCTGGCTGAAACATTTGAAGAGAAACTGCTTCGTGATCAGTACAATTTAAAAATACAACAAATGTTTCAACATTTAAGCAGCCAATTTCAGGCGGATACGGTCAATATCGCAACAAGTCATATTTATGTGGCAGGTGGCAGTCAAACGGATTCGGAAAGGCCGATTGAAGTGGGAGGCGCATATACCGTTGCGGCCGAAAGTCTGCCTGAGGCGGCTTGTTATGTCGCACTGGGGCATTTGCATCGCCCCCAAACCATTAAACGTGCCAAAACGATTGCCCGCTATTCTGGATCTCCACTTGCATACAGCTTTTCTGAAGCAGGCTACACCAAATCAGTCACCATTGTGGATGCAAAACCGAATGAAACAGCAAGCTGGAAAGAAGTGTTTTTATCAAGCGGTAAACCACTTATGAAGTGGAAGGCGACTGAAGGGCTGAGCCAAGTACACAGTTGGCTGGATGAAAAGCGGGATCTTCAAGCCTGGATTGATTTAGAGATTCACTTAACAGATCAGCTGTCGATCGAACAAATTCATCAGCTTAGAAAACAGCATAGTGGATTTGTCCATATTAGACCAAAGTTTAAAGAGTTACAGCAAAAAGAAGAACAAAAACAAGTGGAAAAGCTCTCGATTGAAGAGCGGTTCGTGAAATTTTATGAGCGTCAGACAGGTGGAGGTCTACCTGATGAAAAAACCGTCAAGCTATTTTTAGAGCTTGCCAATGACATGCGAGAGGAGGAAGCGAATTGAAGCCGATCACGCTAACCATTAAAGGACTTCATAGCTTCAGAGAAGAGCAAACCATTGACTTTAGCTCCTTATGTGATGCAGGTGTGTTTGGTATTTTTGGACCGACTGGAAGCGGAAAATCGTCCATATTAGATGCCATGACACTAGCACTCTATGGCAAGGTCGAACGTGCACTCAATAATACGCATGGTATTTTGAACCAAGCTGAAGAAAAGCTGTCTGTCTCCTTTACGTTCGCTTTGCAAAGGGAACACCATATTTCTTATAAAGTGGAACGTGCCTTTAAACGGGCAGATGAAATGAAGGTTAGAACGACGTTATGCCGATTGATTGAAATTGGTGATACGCAGACAGTTCTTGCAGATAAAGCAAGTGAGGTCAATCGTAAAATAGAAGAATTACTTGGTTTAACCATTGACGATTTTACGAGAGCGGTTGTTTTACCCCAAGGAAAGTTTGCGGAATTCCTTTCATTGAAAGGAGCCGACAGACGCCAAATGCTGCAGCGCTTGTTTAATTTGGAGAAATATGGTGATCAGCTCGTCAAACGTTTACGCGCAAAGGCTCAAAATCACTATGGACAGAAAAACGAACTGCTGGCTGAACTGACTGGATTAGGAGAAGCTGGTCCAGAGGCATTAGCGAAAGCTAAAGAAGCAGCTGCGCAGGCGCAAGCTATTTTTCTTGAGAAAAAACAAACGCGGGACGAAGCGTTCACTACTTTTACAAAAGCGCAAGCCATCTGGCAGTATCAAAAGGAACAAGAAGCGTACGAGAAGGAACAACACAACCTCAATCTGCTGGCATCCACGATGGAAGAGAAAAAGAATCAACTTCGCATTGCAGAGCAGGCAGAGACATTAAAGCCTTATGCGGATGCATTAACAAAGGCTGAAAAGCAGCTCTCTCAAGCATCAAAAGAGAAGCAGGAAGCAGAAAAACATTTACTTCATCAACGAACGATCTATGATCAAATGACGCAGGAGTATGAGCAAACGCGGCAAAAGAAAATGGAAAATGAGCCAGAGCTTCTTCAAAAGAAAGAGCAGCTGATTCAATTAAAAGAAATTGAACGAAAAAAAGAAACAGCTCTTCAGGAAAAAACCGTACTAGAGCAACAAAACAATGAAAAAGCGCAGCAATTGACTCAAAAAAAAGCGGAAGCAGAAAACGTGCAATCTTTATTAGAGCGTGCGCTTGCGAAACAAACACAGTTGAAGCATGAGCTGGAACAATTACAAGTCTCTGTCAAAGAGCGAAAACTTGTACAAGACGCACTTCGTTTCAGTGAAAATGTTCAAAGAATGAATGTGAGCATTCAAAAGGAAGAACAAAAGATTGAGGAGCTAAGACAGCGTTCAGCACAGGCGACACAATCGTATGAAAAGCTTCAAAAACAGCAAAAAGATCATCATGAAAAAATAAACCAATCGTTTCAAGCGATAGAACAATTGTATTTTTATGTATGTGAATTTGAACGAGGTCTTACAGAATGGAGTCATAAAGAGCAGGACAAAAAACAAGAAAAATTAAAACAGCGTGATGTTGTCAGATCGGCAGAATTAAGAAAAGAATTAGCGGCAGAGCTAGTAGACGGTGAACCATGTCCTGTTTGTGGATCGATTCATCATGATCCAAAGGCTGTGATAGACAATGACCATGAAGAAACGGTTGCCCAAATTGATGAATGGATTGTAAAAATGGATAAGGAGCTCAAGCTGGCAGAGGAATATGCTAGAGACATGTTTGCTGCAAAGCAGCTGCTTGAAACGCATGCCAATCAATTAGTTAAACAGTTCTCCTTTTTATCTCAAAAAGCCCCCGATTCGGAAGTAGCTGCAGCAGTAGAAGTAGTACAGAATCCGCAGTCTTTGCAACAGCTGATTCAAGAATGGAAAGGCGTAAAACAAGATATTCAAGCAATCGAAAGCAAACGAGCTCGTTTAATGGACGTTACTTATGATCAAGCGGCAGAAATGAGCAAAGTCAAAGATCAACTGACATTTGAGCAGCAGCGCATACAAGAACTAGACATGCTGATCAAGGAGCTTCGATCTGAGCTTTCCGAACAACTGACGCAATTTGAACAGACCTTTCCTCATCTGACAATCAACCAAGTGCAGGAAATGCAGCAACAAATTGACGAAAAGGATCAACAAGCGGAAGGTTATCAAGAGCGTATTGAGAAGAGTATTTCTTTTCTAGAGGAAAAACAGCAGGCAAAAGAGCATCTGCAAACAGCCATATACGATCTAGAGAAGGAACTCGATAAGCTGGCGCATCAGCTGGGAAGCCAGCAACACCTGATCGATCAATATGAAACAGATTTACAGCGATATCCTTTAAAAGCCGCTTCTCTTTCTGATGAACTGGACGAAGTTCAACAATCTCTTGTTCATCTAAATGAAAAAGAACAGCAATCGTACGAGCAATTTAAGCATGCACAGCAATTATTTAGTGAGGCGCAAAGCCATTTCTCAAGCAGTGAACGTCAGCTCCAAGAGGCTAAGCGGCGAAAACAAGAAGCTGAGAAAGCGTGGCAAAAAGAAACAGCATCTACTCCTTTTGCTCATCCTCAGGAGATAGCACCTGCTTTAATGGATCGATCTGTACGTCTTACAGTCAAACAGGAAATTGATGAATTTGAGGATAAAAGAAAGCAATGTGCAGCAAACTTAAAGCGAATTTCGGAACTGTTAAAAGGTGAGTCGCTGGATGAAGACGAGTGGACAGATATTCAACTAAAAAAAGAAGCGGCGGAAAAAGCGCTTGAAGAAGCGACAGCGCTGAGTGGATCTGCACAAGAGCATCTGCGAGTGATTGAAGCAAACCATCAACGCTTTGCAAGCATTCATGAACGTCTTGAAGAACTGCAGCAAGAAATTGACCGGCTGGATAAGCTTCAAACTGTGTTTAAAGGGAATACATTTGTTGAGTTCCTAGCAGAAGAACAGCTAGAAAGTGTCAGCCGTGATGCTTCTCATCGTCTTGGGATTTTGACAAGACAAAGATATGCCATTGAAGTCGATTCAGAGGGCGGTTTTGTGATGCGGGATGATGCCAATGGAGGTGTCAGACGTCCGGTATCCAGCTTGTCTGGGGGAGAAACTTTCCTGACGTCTTTAGCACTTGCTCTTGCTCTGTCTGCACAAATTCAGCTGAGAGGTGAGTTCCCGCTGCAATTCTTCTTCTTAGATGAAGGATTTGGTACACTCGATCAAGACTTGTTAGATACGGTGATTACAGCATTAGAGAAGCTGCAGTCTCAAAATTTAGCTGTTGGTGTGATCAGCCATGTGGAAGAATTAAAGATGAGACTGCCAAAGAAACTGATTGTCCACCCAGCAGATCCAAGCGGGAAAGGAACAACAGTCTCGATGGAATTAATGTAAAGTGAGGTGATCTCAGGATGGCAAAGCAAACGATTGGATTATGTGAGCTGTGCGGAAGACAAGAGGTCGTCCTTACGGAACATCACTTGACCCCAAAAGAAGAGGGCGGGGCCTTTCTACCGACTGCCTTCCTGTGTATCCCTTGCCATAAACAAGTACATGCTCTTTATACAAACCAGGAGCTTGCCGCACGTTTGAATACGCTGGATGCACTAAGACAAGATGAAAAGCTTGTTCCGTACATCAAATGGATTCGAAAGCAGCCGGCAAGCAAGCTGGTCAAAACAAAGAAATCAAGACAACGCAGAAAGAAATGAGCATAAAAAAGCGCTCCTCTAAATGAAATGAGTGTAGAGGAGCCGCTTTATGCATTGCCTACCATATTCTGATCATTTAAGTCAGGATCCACATAGTTGGTGGCGCTAATGCCATTATTTAAAATCAAGAAATCTCCGGTATTCCCCGCTCCAGAGCCTAAAGCAGATTTTGAAGAACTTTTAGGCGAAAGATAAAATGAGTCACCGACGTTTACGACGCCCCCAGAAATCGAGTTAATGTAAATGGGTCCGACAATTGCTGGCATAATCGACATCCTTTATTCGAAGTCATATCACCATCATATGCGAAGGTAGGTCCAATTGTGAGTTTGGCGGATGTTCGTCATTGTTGCTAAATAACTCTCGAATATGCTTCACTCGCGCAACGGCATTTATTCCGCACGTAGAGCCAATTTGATAGATAGAGGAGGAAGAGACCCCTTCTACATGAATGGACGACACTTTAATGAGAGGCTTTTCATGATAAAAGGCCGTTCTAACCGCTCGTTCTGGCAGCATCAATGGGATCGGCTCATAATACACTTCAAATTCTTTTGCATCTAGGTTTTCAGCTTCATTTCCATAAAACAAACTAATGGTTCGCTGAACAGCTAACACCTTCACGTTCGGGCATAGCTCTTGTGTATCACCAATTTGAACAACACTCGCAATCCCGACAGAATTCACCTTCGAGAATTTTACTTGAGATGTGCGCTTGATCATTATCGAGGGGCTAGAGGAACAAACGGGCCAATAATTAATGATTCTGGCGGTGTATCGAAAATCGATGACAGTTGTACGTGATCCGTGTCCCCGATAATAAATAGGGAAGAGGACGATACCCCAACTACTTTAATGCTTCCGGTTTCGATGTTGCGGTTGACGACTGTGAAATTCATCCGTTTTCCTCTCCTTTCGTTTCATTTGGAATATGGGCTAAAAAGTGCTCGATTGCCCGTTTGACATCATGTTTCACGTATTCAGCAATTTGCTCGGAACGTTGAAGCGGGGTCATATCTTCCCTTTGAGGCAGCTGCCCCGCATAATATTTGATTCTGCTGTCTATTTGTTTTCGAATGTCCTCAATGATATGGTGTTTGTTGCTTTCATCAAGCGAGCCTTCGTATCGCTGCTCTAGTTCTTCAAGAAGCTGCGGTGCTTCTTCATTTAAGAATGCATCGACAAGCTGGCGTGTTTGATTGAAAAATTGATCAGCCATTTCTTGCTGCATCATTCCAATTCCCGGGGTTGTTGTTTGGCCCACTTCAAAATTTTGAACACTATTTGGATCAGATGGATTGAGGCCGATATTTAATGTGCCTTCCAGCCGCTCGATTTTCAGTTGATCAAATTGATAATCAATCCGTTCAATCGTTGTTGTCGGTTTATCTTTGATCATTTGCATTTCCTGCTGAAGCTCGTTAAGCCTTTTTTCAAGCATCATGATTTGCTGTGTTTGCTTTTGAATGATGCCATACATTTGTGAAGCGCTGTTTTGATAGTCATACATATGCATACACCTCCGGGGATTGCAGATGAACTTATGTTGTTGGTGACTGAAGCGGTACAAAAGGTGCCGTGCTTGCGCCCTGAGACTCTTCAATTCCTTGTGTGCCTGCTGCGGCAGGTGCTGCTTCTACGTAGCTACCAGTGTTATACAGATTGGAGAGTGCTTTGATTGATCCAGCACTGCCGATTTGAAGAACGGATGAGTTACTCACAGACTCCACACGTAAGTAATTAATTTGTATCGCTTGATTAATATAGAAGTTCAATGGATTCTCACTCCTTACAAGTTACCAACAAGCGGTTGATCAATGACATCACTATCATACGTATTTGTCACACTTTTATAGTTGCTAATGCGTAATTGATCACCAGTGTTAAAACTGCCTGCGCCGGCAAACGTTTTAACCTGACTATTTGGAGAAATGGTGATGCAATCTCCAACATGAACGACTCCGCTCGTTCCGACGGCATTTACTTTAAAGGCTCCAACAATAGCCGGCATAGCGGTGCACATCCTTTAGAAAAATAGGGCACTTCGTTTTTGGGCGTTTCACCATAGCTTATGATGGGTCTTTTAATATGTGATTGTCTTTTTGAAGAACTTTGATGAGAGGAATGAAGTGTATGGTTTACCCTTTATTCGAGCATTCTTTAGAGGTGGTTTTGATGCCTTTATTTAAGAGTGTGTCAAGCTCTTGACTGCACCTGATGGTTTCTTCGGCATTCATTCCGAATTTTTTTGCGGTCTCAATCAAATGTAATCTTTTTTGTTCAATTTCATAATTGATCATAACGGACGCCAACTCTCACATTTTTTATCAAATAGAAGGATATGGTTAGTATACCCTATTTTTCTATAAAAAAAGCTCTTTCGTCAATATGAGAACTAAAGTGACAAAATTCGAAAGTGTCTTTACAGGTGCGATGTCTCTTTTTTAATCTCAGTTTGTAAATAACGTCGTCTTTTGTTGATATACTGTCGGATTAATTCTCGCTCTGAACGCAGCATGTCTTGTCGGTTTTTCGTATATGGATCATCTCCAATTCGCTGCTCAATCGAAGCATGCCATGTCTCAATGATGGGGAGAAGTCGTTTTTCTAAAAAATGTGTATCTAGTACGTGCTGGAAAAGGGCATAATAGTCTCTTTTAAATGCAGGGATGTCTAGTAATCTAGCGGTTAATGTATTGAAACCGCTGACTGGAATATAATCAAACGCCATTTCTTCTCCGTGAATATCACGACCCCAAGTCGCATCATAATCCCAAGGCATTACTTGAAACCTTCCTTGATCATTCACATAAAGGGCATAGTTATGAACAAAGCCATCAAAATTTTGGGTACACACGACACCAATGAGCCAGCGGAAATATTGTGTCACATCAAGATACTGCTCAATCTTATTTGCAAACGTGTCGTCCCTTGCGGTGTTCAAAAAGTAAATAAATTCACTCAGCTGCTTGTCGTGTTCAGGTGTTCCTGTTTTTTTCTCATAACCGAGAAGAAGATGTTTTTTAGGCTTTTTATCAAATGAACTTAAAAGAGAGAAATTGGCGTCATCATCTACAGCATAATAAATGCCGCCTCCATGCAGCTGTCGTTTTTGGAGGAACCGCTCATCTACAGATTCTATTTTTAAATAAATGCCTTCTTTTCTTCCATTAATGGTCAGAAACACATGAGAAGCGGACGGGCTGAACACACCCATTTGTTCAAAGAAATAAAAAGACAGCCTGTTGCGAATGAAAGAAGGATCATTGTACTCTGCATTTAAGTGAAAAAGGGATTCGCCCTGTCTTTGCTTTGGTTTTCGATATTCAATTTGATATGATTTTTTCTTGAGCTTTCGAATGTGTGATCCTCGGTATGAGGCATAAATATGTGACTTCGTTTGGCCGGTTTTCATAATGGCCTCGACGGGTTCATCGTTCCATACGTCCTTTTTTAATTCCATGAGATCTTTTGGATGAATCCAGATATCCAGTTGTTTTAAAGGTTCTGTGTCCATGCGTTCATCACCCTCCTATATCTCCTCCACTATATGAAAATGAAGGAATGTCCTGTACCTGCTGGTAGGTATTCATGGAGTTTTCTAAGAAAGAGGCATTCGCCAAGAACACTTGTCTATCGAGTCTCGTAACATAAAGCAGAGAAGATAAACAGCTTCGTCTGTTTGTTTTGTCAGAGCACAGATTGGGAGGGGAATTGTTCGTGAGCACATTTGATCATTCGCATATTGAACATGCAGTTGATTCACTTCGAAGTGAGGGGCGTGATCAACACTTAGATCGTGAACCAGAATCGGGACATTCGCACAAATCATCTCGTTCTCGTCATTCAAATCGCCGTCACTGGTTCTTTGGTGGAGGAGGCTGCCGTAAGTCACATCGCAGCAAAAAAAGCCATAAAAGCTATCGTTCTAAAAAAAGCTATCGCTCTAAAAAAAGTCGCTGCTCAAAGAAAAGTGTAAAGAGCGAGAAACCATGTAAAAGTAAAAAGTCGTATAAAAGCAAAAAGTCTTGCCGTAGCAAAAAGAGTGAACCAAAAAAATCATGCCGCAGCAAACACAGATCACATCATAAGAAAAGCTGCCGCAAATCACACCGTAGCCATCGATCTAAACGTTCTCATCACAAACGGAGTCACTCTTGCCGAAGATGCGGGAAGAAAAAACATCATTCCCGCCATCAAGGAAATGTTGATCGTAAATGGGATCAAGGGAATATGTGGGAGTATCGACGCTACCGCTAAATGTCAGGTCTTCATTTTTGAAACCCTTTTTAAAAGAGAGTATGATAAAAAAGGGTTTTTTTTATTTCGTAGAGAAATAAAAATGAGACATCATAATGTATTGTAATGAAGATTGTGAGGGGAAGACATGAAGTTTTTTACAGGTGAGATACATAACAGATTGTTTATCGGGGTCGTCATTGATGATGAATGGGTGATGGACGTCAAAAAGGCAGAAGCAAAACTATTTGAGCTAGAAACATTGCCAAACTCTTTATTTGAATGCATCAACATGGGGGACAAGTTTGTTGAACACGTCAAACAGCTTCTTGATTGGGCGGAGAAAAAAGAAGAAGACCGCGGCTCTTATGTCTATCCGCTTTCGGACGTGACACTCCATGCACCGATTCCAAAACCAACGAAAAACATCATGTGTGTTGGGAAAAACTATCAAGATCACGTCATGGAAATGGGAAGTGCGGCAGATATTCCTAAAGACGTGATGATCTTTACAAAGGCGCCTACCTCTGTTGTAGGGCATGAAGCGGACATTCTTCTCCATGAAGATGTGACAAGTGAATTGGATTACGAAGGGGAGCTTGCCATTGTCATTGGCAAAACAGGAAAGAATATTGCTCCTGAAGAGGTCCACGATTACATTTTCGGTTACACCATTTTAAATGATATAACCGCAAGAGATTTGCAGAAAAAACACAAACAATTTTTCATCGGGAAAAGCTTAGATACAACTTGTCCAATTGGACCTTATATCGTTCACAAGTCAGTGATTGAGGATCATGGAGCACTCCATGTGGAAACAAAGGTAAACGGAGAGGTTCGTCAGTCTGCCAGTACGGAATTAATGATCTTTCCAATTGAAGACATTGTGTCAACTCTTTCAAAAGGGATGACGCTGGAAGCGGGAGACATCATTGCAACAGGTACACCTTCTGGAGTCGGCAAAGGTTTTGAACCGCCAAAATTTTTAGCCTCAGGCGATCAGGTTGATGTAACAATTGAACCAATTGGGACGTTATCAAATCGCGTCAAATAAAGGCGTTTTGACACAGGATTGTCGCTTTGTGTTCGACTTATTTCGTGGTACGATGAGAAGGTAATTGTTCTGATAAAGGGGGAAATCACAAATGGGAACACATTTACATATTACAGCGTGGGTGCTAGGTATTATTTTATTTTTCGTTGCCTTTGCATTAGCAGGTAAAAACGATAAAGGCGCTAAAATTGTGCATATGATCGTACGACTGTTCTACTTGATTATTATTGCAACAGGCGTAGAGCTGTATGTTCGCACAGGAATGAAAATCCCGGGTTACGGGGGCGAGTATGTTGGAAAAATGATACTTGGTATTCTTGTGATTGGTTTCATGGAAATGGTCCTTGTACGCAAGAAAAAAGGAAAATCGGTGACGGGTGTATTCATTGGTTTTATCGTGGTTGCCATTGTGACCATTCTTCTAGGCTTACGTCTGCCGATCGGTTTCCATATCTTTTAAGATAAAAAGGGCATTGCTTATCAAAAGCAGTGCCCTTTTTATGTGAGATCAAACTGAGACATCAGCCGGTGACCGTCAGATGTCGTCCATTCCAATTGAACTTGATTTGTACCCGAATGATGGTGGCATTGAAGGGCAAGTGATTGCATGTCTCCTGAAAATTGAAAAAAAGACACGCGATGAGAAGGATGGAAGGAAGAGAAGACACAATCATAGACGGAAAAGCCAAGCTGTTCTACATGGTCAATGATCTGATAAAAGACGCTTTCTGGTACGAACATGAGCAAATCAAGCCACCCTTTAGAAAGAGACGCTGTATATTGAATGCGTTCACCGCCTTTTACCTCCATCAACTTCCCATTATCACAAAGAACGACAGACCCGAGCAATTCTCCTTTTGTCCATCGATCCTTTTCTTTCAAACAGATCATAGAACTTTGAAGGCTTTCAGGCAGCATGATGTCTCCTTCTTCGTCTTCAATCAGACAATGACCGTTTTCCATCAGTAAGTATCCGTTACACCATTTTGGGTGGTTTTGCTGAAGATATGTCATGCGGTTCTCCATTCGCAAAACCTCCTTTCCTCTTTCTTTTCTTACCAAATGAAGCTTGTCCTATACACAGGAGGAAAAAAGGACAAATCAACTATCAAGGAGACGATGCATAAACTAAGAAAGGCTAAATGAGAACACTTGATGAAAAACGGATGGGAGCTGATGATGATGTGTGGAATAACAGGCTGGGCAGACTTTAAAAAGCAGCTCATCCAACAGGATCATGTAATCAATCAAATGACAGATACATTATCTAAACGAGGGCCGGATGATACAAATACGTGGAAAAGTGAGCACGTTCTTTTCGGCCATAAACGGTTAGCCGTTGTCGATGTTGAAGGCGGAAAGCAGCCGATGACATATACCCATCAACACCATGATTATACGGTGGTATACAATGGAGAACTCTATAACACAGAGGATATACGAAAAGAATTATTCAAAAGGGGGCACCGCTTTCTTGGGCATTCTGATACAGAGGTTCTTCTTCACGCCTATACAGAATGGAAGGAAGAGTGTGTGACCCATTTTAATGGAATTTTTGCATTTGTCATTTGGGATAGTGAACGTGAATTATTATTTGCAGCAAGAGACCGGCTCGGTGTCAAGCCATTTTTCTATACAGAACGTCATCATTCCTTTTTGTTTGGCTCAGAAATCAAAGCACTTCTGGCTCATCCTGAGATGAAAGCCAAAGTCGATCATGAAGGCTTATCAGAAATTTTTGGCCTAGGGCCGTCTAGAACACCAGGGCAAGGCGTATTTAAAGGGGTGAAAGAGCTGAGGCCGGCACATGCCCTAACCTTTTCAAAAGATGGTTTGCGTGTGTGGAGGTACTGGAATGTCAAAAGCAAGCAGCATACAGATTCGCTTGATGACACCGCTCAGCACGTGAAGGAACTCTTTACGGATGCTGTTACAAGACAGCTCGTCTCTGATGTGCCTGTATGTACGTTTTTATCGGGTGGCGTGGATTCTAGTGCCATTACAGCCATTGCCGCCAAGCACTTTGAGAAAATAGGGAAAGCCCCGCTGCATACGTATTCCGTTGATTACGACGGAAATGATCAATTCTTTGAAGCAAGTCAATTCCAGCCCAATGCTGACGGGCCGTGGATTGATCGAATGACCAAAGCGTTTCAAACGAATCATCACAGCTGTATCATCGGGCAAAAAGAGCTGGCTTCTTATTTGAAAGAAGCGGTTGAAGTGCGAGATTTGCCGGGGATGGCAGATATTGATTCTTCCTTACTATGGTTCTGCCGAGAAATTAAAAAGGATTTTGTTGTCGGTTTATCAGGTGAATGTGCAGATGAAATTTTTGGAGGTTACCCATGGTTTCACATGGCAAGCGAAACCAATGGATTTCCGTGGATGAGATCAACGGAAGCACGCATTCAGCTTCTTCAAGACTCATGGCAAAAGAAATTATCACTGAAGGAATATGCGCAAAGCAAATATGAAGAAACCGTGGCAGAAACCCCTCTTTTAGATGGAGAAACCGGAGTAGATAAAGCCCGAAGAGAACTTTTTTACTTAAATATGATTTGGTTTATGACCACGCTTCTGGATCGAAAAGATCGTATGAGCATGGGGGCGAGCCTTGAGGTACGTGTTCCATTCGCAGATCATCGTCTTGTTGAGTATGTATGGAATATTCCTTGGGAAATGAAAATGTATGGAAATCGGGAAAAAGGGGTTTTGAGGAAAGCATTAGAGGGAATTTTACCGAATGAAGTGCTTTATCGCAAGAAGAGCCCTTATCCGAAAACACATCATCCTGCTTATACTCAGGCGGTAAAAGAGATGTTAACAGATTGTCTCGCGCAAAAGGATTCTGTGCTTCATGAATTTTTAGATCCACATCAATTAAAACAGCTGATTGAAACAGAAGGGGCTTCTTTCCAGGTTCCTTGGTATGGTCAGTTAATGAAAGGCCCACAGCTCATTGCCCATTTGGCACAGATTCACCATTGGTTTGAAACATATCGAATTGATATAGAAGCATAACAAAGGGTCGGCTTTCTTGCACTTGTTGAAAGGAAGTCGGCTTTTTTGATACATAACATGAGACTTTTAGAGCACATCAAAAGTTGAACTAACCGTTTCAATTTGTATAATTAACTTAAAGTGAATTAATTTGGAGGAAAAAGGATAATGAAAATCATTGTGATCGGAGCAGGACCAGGGGGACTTGCAGCAGCTATGATGTTGCAAAGCAAAGGACATGATGTTCATATATATGAAAAACAGTCCTTTGTTGGCGGACGTAACTCTAAGTTTCAACTTGGTGATTTCACGTTTGATACAGGTCCTACTTTTCTCAGTATGATTCATATTGCAGAGGAACTGTTCACCTTTGCCGGTAAAAATCTCTATGATTATATAGATGTGATTGAATTAAAAGAAATGTATAGATTAATCTTTCAAGATGAGAAGCTTGATATGATTCGAGATCGAGACGAAATGTACAAACGACTAGAAGCCTTTGCACCTGGTGAGGGCGAAGGGTATGTACGTTTTATGAATGATACAAAACGAAAAATGGACCGCCTAACGCCGATTCTACAAAGTAAAATGGATCGTTTCCATCATTATTTGCGTCCAAAAGTCATCAAAGCACTTCCTCAGCTCTCATTGAATAAAAGCTTATATGATGTGCTGTCGGATTATTTCTCAAATGAATCAGTGAAATATGCCTTTACATTCCAATCAAAATATTTAGGGATGTCACCTTGGGAATGCCCAGGAGCGTTCTCAATTCTTTCCTTTATGGAGCATGACACAGGCGTTTATCACCCGAAAGGCGGAGTGAATCAGCTGTCAGAAGCGATGGCAAAGGCAGCTGTTGAATCTGGGGCTACCCTTCATCTATCAACTGGAGTTGAAAAGTTGCTGACTGAAGGCAGGAAAGTGAAGGGCATTCGCTTAGAAATCGGTGAAGAAATACAGGCAGATGAGGTCGTC
The DNA here is from genome assembly GCF_020165935.1 of Bacillus sp. RAR_M1_44. Classification (NCBI taxonomy): domain Bacteria; kingdom Bacillati; phylum Bacillota; class Bacilli; order Caryophanales; family Bacillaceae; genus Bacillus; species Bacillus sp. RAR_M1_44. The sequence continues at coordinate 107,992 of NZ_JAIUKX010000002.1, read as the reverse complement.
GTAAATGGTGATTTTGCACACGTGATGACAAAGCTTGTAGAGCCGGGTCTTTTAAAGAAATATAGCGAGAAGAAACTGAAAAAGAAAAAATTCTCATGCTCCACCTTTATGCTGTACCTAGGTTTAGATACGATATATGATGAGCCGCATCATACCATCGTTTTTTCCGATGACTATGCGAAGTTCGTCAAAGAGATTACGAAAACCTTTGAGCTGCCGGATGATCCGTCCATTTATATTCAAAATGCAAGTGTGACAGATGATTCGCTTGCGCCAAAAGGCAAGTCCGCTCTTTATGTGTTAGCACCCGTTGCCAATAATCAAAGCGGTATTGACTGGGAAGCGTATCAAGAAGAATTTAGAGAGCTTGTGCTGGATACACTGGAGCGGAAAACGGGCTTTAAGAATATCAGGCAGCATATTGAAGTCGAGCGGATGATCACGCCGAAGCATTGGGAAGAAGAGCTGTATGTATATGAAGGAGCTACATTTAATCTGGGTCATCAGTTGACGCAGATGATGGTACTCAGGCCGCATAATGAATTTGATGAGTTGAAACACTGCTGGCTCGTTGGTGGAGGAACCCACCCAGGCAGTGGATTGCCAACCATTTTAGAATCAGCGCGTATTACGACAAATGCGATTCTGGCAAAAGAGAAACATACGCACAAAAGAGTGCCACATCAAGAAAAGGGGAGCGCCTCATGAAAAAACATATATTGATTGCTGGCGGCGGTATTGGCGGAATGATCTCAGCCCTCTATTTAAAAAAAGCTGGACATGATGTCACCCTTGTTGAAAAAAATGAACGGCTCGGCGGGAGACTTGCTTTTGTACGTGAGAAAGGATATAAAGTAGATGAAGGTCCGACCATTGTCCTACTTCCTGATATGTTAAGAGGCATTTTACATGACGTAGGCATTGATGAAACATCTCTTGATCTCTTGCAGCTCGATCCGCTGTATACGATCCACTATCAAGATGGAACTTCCTACACGAAATACTCTGATACACGGCGACAACTAGAAGAAATCAAACGTGTATTTCCAAAGGAAGAACAGGGATATTTAACATTTATGCAAGAAATGACGGATCGGTTTCAAGAAGGGCAGGAAGCTTTTCTAGAAAAATCATTTCATGAAAAACGAACCTTTTTTACAAAAGCGAACATGAAGATTTTAATGAAATTAAAAGCATATCGAACCGTTCAAAGTTCTCTCAAAAAATATTTTTCAGATGAGCGCCTCCGAGCTGCATATGCACTTCAAACCCTCTATGTCGGAGGAAATCCGTATGAAGCATCTGCCATTTATTCGCTTGTTTCATATAGTGAGCACGCACACGGAATTTACTATTTAAAAGGCGGATATGCGAGTTTAGTAGATATATTGGAGAGACAGCTCTTAAAGACGGGTGTACGCATAAGAAAAAGTGAAGAAGTCGCACAATTTGAGTTTGAGGGGAAACGTGTGGTCAAGGCAAAAATAAATGATGAGCACATAGCAGCTGATGCATTTGTGATGAACGGAGATTATCCAGCGGCGTTAAAACAGCTTGGTTTAGGTGAACAAGACCGGCGTAAATACGTTCCATCCTCCGGCTGCGTGATGGTGTATCTAGGGTTAAACAAAGTATACGATGAAGCACCTGTTCATCAATTTTTCATGGGAGAACACTTTGATCAGCATATGAGAGAGGTGTTCCAAACGAAAACGATACCTCAAGATCCATCATTTTATACGTTTAATCCATCGACCATCGATCCATCCCTTGCCCCAGAAGGCAGCAGTGTCCTATATATGCTCATTCCTGTTCCATCAGGAGATCACATCAACTGGGAACAAGAGACAGACTTTGTGGATAAAATGGTGGAGCGTCTTGAGAAAAGAGGCTTTCCACAGCTGCGAGAGGCGGTTGTCTGGCAAAAGGTGAGAACACCGAATGATTCAATGCGAGAAGGATTGTTTGAAGGCGGCAGCTTTGGACTCGCTCCTAATTTGTTTCAATCAGGTGTGTTTCGCCCGCAAGTAAAGGTTGCAGATGTAGACAATCTATATGCGGTAGGTGCTTCCATCCATCCCGGCGGCGGGGTACCGATCGTGATGCAAAGTGCAAAGCTCATGGCTTCTGTACTGCTTAAAGAGCTGAATAACAGAAAGGAAGTGAAGCTAAGTGGTTGATGTGCAAACAGCATTGAAAATATGTGAAGAGACCATTCAAACCCATTCAAAAACGTTTTATCGTGCCTTTTCCATGTTGCCTAAAAAGAAAAGACAGGCTGTTTGGGCTGTTTATTCCTTTTGTAGGAGAGCGGATGACATTGTAGATGAGTCTCCTTCACCAAAGGAAGAACTGGCGTCTTTTCAGGAGGCATTTGATCGTTTCTTGCAAGGAGAAGTAGATCGTGATGATCCAATGTGGGTGGCGCTGGAGTATACATTTCAACAGTTTCGTATGGATGAATCCCCATTCCGTGACCTGCTGCGTGGACAGGAGATGGATTTAGAGCAGCACCGGTATGAAACGTTAGATGAACTGCTCATTTATTCCTATCATGTCGCAAGTACAGTTGGATTAATGCTGCTTCCGATCATTGCACCGCGTAAAAAAGAACAGCTAAAAGAAGCCGCGATTTCCCTTGGGATTGGCATGCAGTTGACCAATATTCTTCGAGACATTGGTGAGGATAAGGCGGAAAGGAACCGCATTTATTTGCCAAAACAAGTCATGGATCAATTTGGGTATACAGAGCAAGAATTACAAGAAGGGATCGTCAATCAAGCCTTCCAGCACGTATGGGAATATATTGCGTTCGAGGCAGAGGCGTACTATGAGGAATTTTTTGACCATCTACATGAATTCCCACTTTATTCAAGGATACCGGTGAAAGCAGCTGCTCACTTTTATAAGGCTATTTTAGATAAAACTAGAGAAAACGAATACCGCGTCTTTACGAAGCGGTCATATATTTCAACACAAGAAAAAGCACTTATTTTAGAAGATATTACGTAATGAAAAGAAGACAAAGGGGTAAAATAAAGTTCGTTTTAGCCCTTTCAGCGTGTAGACAAACCCTCGCATTCGGTGTCAGTCCTGCGCTTCGGTGCTCACGAATGTTAAATTCGCTCCGCGCCGATGCTCGTCCTTCCTAGGGCTGCAAAGGTTTTCTATCACGCTGAAAAGAAGACAAAGGGCTAAAATAAAGTTCATTTTAGCCCTTTGTCAACAATCTGAAAGGACTGCACCCGCAGTCCTTTTTATGTGGAAGTAAACCGGTACTCCGTCCACACCCTTGAACGCCACCGCCTATACATGAAGATACCTCTTACCCATTCATCCACGATAAAAGAAATCCAAACCCCGATAAGGCCCATCTCAAGTTGAATGCCTAATAAATAAGCGATCGGAAGGCCGATGCCCCACATTGAAATCATCGCCATATAGACTGGAAACTTCGCGTCACCAGCTGCCCGCAAGGAGTTGATGATGACCATATTAAAAGAACGTCCAGGCTCTAAAACAATCGTCAATATGAGGAGGAGGCTCGCGGTTTGAATGATCTCACTGTTGCTAGTGAAAAAAGTAAGTAAATGCGTCGATGATAAAGATAAAGCAGTCGAAGAAAGAAGCGAGATGGCAATGGCCCAGTATAAGCTTTTCATGCATCTTCGATAGGCCGCATCAAATTCTTTCGCCCCGATCAGGCGCCCAATTAAGATTTGCGTTCCTTGGCTAATGGCGGCACCAAATAACATAATGAACATCATCAAATTCTGGGTATAGACTTTTGCTGCCAGTGCTTGCGTTCCCATAAATGTGATAAACAGCGTAATAATCATTTGAGAGCCATTATAAGAAAGCTGTTCTCCAGCAGAAGGAATGCCGATTTTTAGCAGTTTTTTTAAATGCGTTCGCTGGATGTAAAACATTCGCTTGAATGAAAACCGCAATCCAATGCGGTGTCGAACAATGAGGATCATGGCTGTTAGACCGATCAACCGTGCAAATGATGTGGAAAGAGCAACACCCATGACACCTAATACAGGGAAGCCAAATGGTCCAAAGATGACCAAATAATTACCAGCAACGTTTAACAGATTCATACCGATGGTGACATACATCGTATCTCTCGTGAATCCATAGCTTTTTAAAATAGCACTATAGGTCATAATGAGCGCCTGTATAAAAGACAGCAGGCCGACAATCTGTAAAAAGACGGTTGCATCTGGCATGAGCTCGCTTGATAATCCCATGATATGCAGGATGGGCACAGCTAACACAAACATAAGAAGACTGATCACAAAGCTAATGAGGAAGTTGGTGCCTAGTGATACATAGGCAACTTGGGTCGCTTCCTGCTTGCGGCTCGCTCCTAAAAGCTGCGCAATGACAATCGTCGTCCCAGTCGTAATGAAGCTGAACATCACAATCAATAGATTTAATAGCTGATTGCTTACCCCTACTGCGGCAACACTATTGTCAGAATACTGGCTGAGCATCAGTGTATCTGCGCTCCCCATCAGCATATATAAAGAGATTTCGATAAAAATAGGCCAAGTTAATGCAAATAATGAAGGGTGGGATTTTTCACTTTTGGCTTGAACCTTTTGTATTGTCAGTGCTTGTGGTTTCATCACATCGCCTTCTTTCGTATAAATCCGATTTATAGTGTACCTTGCATCGACTATAATAAGAAGAGATGAAACCGAAACTTATTGGAGAAATCCGACTTCATAAGGGGATGAATATGGGTCCGTTTATTACATTTACTGTACCGCCATTTCCAGTCTATATTGCTTCAGGCAAAGGTGTATTCCATCCAGGAGAACGACATATCTCCAGAATTTTCACCGTATTTGATCTTCTTTATGTCACGAAAGGTGAACTGTGGATCACAGAAGACGAGGTGCCTCATCACGTAAAAGAGGGAGAATATATCATCTTATCACCGGGACTTGCCCATGGTGGACATCTGCCATGCAAAGAAGAAACACTTTATGAGTGGCTGCATTTTTCAATTGATTCATTTGAGTTTACAGATCGGCCGAGAGAACACTGGTTTGACATGAAGCAAAATCAAGCCACTTTTGAAAAAGCAGCAAGCTATGAATTTCGTCTGCCCCGAAAAGGAAAAGTGAAAGGGGGAAGCGTGCTACAGAAGCATCTTTTAGCGATGCGCGCTTTAAATGATGATGCGTCTGAACTTCAGCTCAAAAAGCAGCTTCAATTTGAGGAAATGCTCATCCATTTACAAAAAGAAGCATTTCATATTCCAAGTGCAAAGGAGACTGTCGCTTCAGAAGTGGTTTACTATCTTGAACGTCATTTTACGCAAAAATTACAGATGGAGAAGCTGGCAGAGATTCTTCATTATCATCCTGATTACATGACAAGGTGCATGCAGACCGTGTACGGACTGACGCCGAGCCAGTACATCAATCGACTCAAAATCGAAAAAGCCAAAAGCCTACTTGCTTCAACGAATGAAAAAATAGCTCTCATTGCAGAACATGTAGGCATTGATGACCCTACTTATTTTTCAAAGCTGTTTCGGCAAAATGAAGGCATGACGCCTATCGAGTATCGTCATCTTGCTAAAAGAACGACAAAGTAAAGGAACGTGAACAGATGAAAGGAAAAAAAGAAGAGATTGTGAGCATACGTCCATTAGACGAAACCGATTTAGAAGTGGTATGGCATTTAAGGTTTAAAGCACCAGACCAGGCCTATCGAAAGTGGAATGCACCGTATTTTATTGAACATGACATATCGCTTGCTGCATTTAAAAAACGCTATTTACAGGATGAATCTGTCCTGCCAAAACTATTTGGCATTGATGTAGGAGGTGAATTAAAGGGCACAGTTTCTTATTATTGGGAGAATGAACGCACACGCTGGCTGGAGTGCGGGATTCTTATTTATGACTCACGTTTTTGGAATGGAGGCGTTGGAACAAAGGCATTGCGTCTATGGATCGATGAACTCTTTTCACACATTGATATCCCACGCATCGGTCTGACCACCTGGTCTGGAAATGAACGCATGATGCGTTGCGCAGAGAAATGCGGGTTTATCCTTGAGGGAAGACTGCGTAAGGTTCGTTACTATCAAGGGGAGTATTATGATTCGATGCGGTATGGCATGCTGAGAGAAGAATGGCAAAGCCTTCCACACCATTCATTTGAATAGTTATTTTTAAGATTAGGAAAAAAGTATAGTAAGATTCAATAAATTGAAAAAGAAGGGTGGCGGATGAATGTGAAATGGATTACAGGTTGGTTTGTATCCATATTAGTCGCAATCTACCTATTCGTTGATGCACCAAAACACGGGAAAAATAAATGGTTATGGGCCATCTTAGGCCTTTTACTTGGGCTCTTTACACTTGGAATATATCTCATTCAAACAGGAAGAAAAGGGTTGGGCTGGACAGTACTGATTGTGTCCATTTTCATCTATGCGATTGCCATCCTCGTCTTTGTCTTGTACTTCCTCATGCTAGTCTTCGGGTACTCCAACGCAAATTAGAGAGTACGGGTGTGGTGATTTGTTTCACTTCAAATTGCTACCGATTGATGGTTTGATGGCGCCATAGCATCATAAGGATAAAAGGTGGTGGGCTCGGGCAGGATGATCCTCATGTTTAACCATCTTATTTTATCTCATGTGGCTCACTGTTTTGATCAAGTAAGTCCTTCATAAAGAAGGGCTTTTTCTTTTATTTTTTGAGCAGGGACACCTGCAATGACAATCTGCTCTTCATGAAAGGAGCGATTCACTACAGCATTTGCTCCGATGGAAATATGATTCGCAATATAAATGTTTCCAAACAGTTTAGCGCCAGGGCCGATCCATACATGATCTCCGATGACGGGCACATCTTTTTCATGATGGTTTTGACCGATATTCACACCTTGATGAATATCACAAAACGCGCCGATTTTGGCATGTTTGTTTACAATCAACAGCCCAGTATGGTTGATTCTGAGCCCAGGTCCAAATACACCAATTGGGATATCAAAGCCAAGCTGCATGCCTTTCTTTTTATGTAAGTAACGATAAAACCATTTGCGTAACGTAGCACCGCTATTCGTATAGTACTCATATTTTCGTAAATATCTTTGATATTTCCAAATATCATCCCCAAGCCACTTTGGTCTTTTTCGATTGATGGCAAGTGCTTTCTGATCTTGTGCCAAGTAGTGGTGAAGGTCATGCTTCGTTAAAATCATCAGATCTCCCTCGATTCCCTTTCGTTTCAGAGAAATTATACCATTATAACCATTTATATCAAGATAAAATGACGTTCATTTTTTGTTTTACTACATTCATTTCATTCGGCCGTCCCGTATCAAACAAGGGAGCTACAACGCATAGAGCAAAAGAACCAGGAGAATTGATTTGTAATTTTTTTCAACATTTTTCATACTCAAACGTTACATCGCCTTATGGCTGTAGATGTTTGTAAAAAATACACGAAATTACTCGTTAAAAAGAGAATATAGCATTCATATGCTTTTAGAATCATCTTTTTGAATACAATTGACTTTCGTATCTTACATCCTCTAGGCTAGTAAATGAAAATGATAATCTTTATCAATTGGAGGAGTGTTTTATTATGTCCATCAAAACCGTTTCTAAAAATCAGCAATTTTTAGAGCAGCAAAGTCAAAGAGAATCTAATGCAAGGTCTTACCCGAGACGGTTCCCATTAGCCATGCAAAAAGCCGAAGGTATGATCGTGACAGATGCAGATGGTAGAGAATTTTATGACTGCCTAGCAGGTGCAGGAACACTTGCCCTTGGTCACAATCACCCGGTTGTTATAGATGCTATTGAACGTATGCTTCATGAAAAAAGACCGTTGCATACGCTGGACATCACTTCAGAGATTAAAGAAGAATTTGTGAATGAGATTTTTTCTCACTTGCCAGAAGAGTTTGCAAAAAGAGCAAAAATTCAATTTTGTGGACCAACTGGTGGTGATGCTATAGAAGCAGCAATTAAATTAGTCAAGACAGCGACGGGAAATCGTTCCATTCTATCATTCCACGGAGCATATCATGGTGCTACACATGGCACGATGTCATTAAGCGGCAACTTATCGCCAAAAGAAAAAGTACAAGGATTAATGCCAGATGTTCACTTCCTGCCTTATCCATATGAATACCGCTGCCCATTTGGAATCGGCGGTAAAGACTCACATCGCATTTCCAGTTCTTATATTGAGCGTGTATTAAATGATCCTGAGAGTGGAATTCTCCCGCCAGCAGGCATGATCTTTGAAGCGGTGCAAGGGGAGGGCGGCTCCATCCCGGCATCAATTGAATGGATACAAGAAATGAGACGAATCACAAAAGAAAAAGGAATTCCACTTATTATTGATGAGGTTCAATCAGGCATCGGCCGAACTGGTAAGATGTTTGCCTTTGAACATGCTGGTATTGTGCCAGATGTCATTGTGTTATCAAAAGCAATTGGGGGAAGCCTGCCACTATCCGTTGTGATTTATGACAAAGACTTAGATCAATGGAATCCAGGTGCACACATTGGCACGTTTAGAGGAAATCAAATGGCGATGGCAGCTGGAACTGCTACGCTTAAATATATAAAAGAAACCAATCTGCTTGATCATGTAGAAGCGCTTGGTCAGCGTATGCAGGCCAATCTAAAAGACATTCAAAAACAAGTGCCTGCTCTCGGTGATGTGCGAGGAAGAGGATTAATGATTGGTGTTGAAGTTGTGAATCCAGATGAGAAACAGGATGTGGACGGCAGTTATCCAGCAAATCCAGAGCTAGCCAGTCTCATTCAAAAGAATTGTTTTGATAAAGGCTTAATTGTGGAGACAGGAGGCCGTTTTGGAAGTGTGATTCGATTCTTACCGCCTTTGACCATGACAGAAGAACAGCTTGAAAAAGTCATCACGATTTTTAAAGAGGCAGTTTACGATGCAGTCAACTAAACCATCTGTCGATTCATTATTTATTCAACAAAGCCAGCTTGGGAGGGAGTCCTTCCAAGCGGCTCTCTACACATCCATCGACAGCTTACTGGCAGAGTGGCAAACAAGCAGAGGACCGTATAGCGGAATATTGCCTGGGAAATTAGCGACTCATGTCGAATCGTTATTCCAGATTCAACCGGCTGGTGAATCCATTGAGTCTGTTTTTCAAGATATAAAAAATCACCTTTTACCGCATTTGGTTGATGTGTCACATCCTAAATGCCTGGCACATTTGCATTGCCCACCTCTTATCCCTGCTCTGGCAGCAGAGGTGATCGTAAGTTCCTTTAACCAATCAATGGATTCCTTTGATCAAAGCGGCATTGCATCTTTGGTTGAGGAGGAAATCCTCAAGTGGTTATGTGAAAAGTTTTCTTATGGAGAACGAGCAGATGGGACCTTTACGAGCGGTGGAACCCAATCTAACTACATGGGACTGCTTTTAGCAAGAGATGCATTTTGTGAAAACACTTGGCAATGGAATGTACAGCAGAAAGGGTTGCCGAGCGAGGCAAATCGTATGCGGATTCTTTGCTCCAAGAATGCCCACTTCACTGTAAAAAAATCAGCATCTCAGCTAGGTTTAGGTGAACAGGCTGTTGTGTTAGTTGAGACAGACGAACATCACCGAATGGACCTGCATGATTTGCAGAAGAAGCTTATGGAGCTTAAGGAGCAGGATTTGCTTCCATTTGCAGTCGTGGCGACTTGCGGGACAACTGATTTTGGCAGTATTGATCCTGTACGTGACATATATGACATGGTGAAGCCTTTCGGTTTGTGGATTCATGCAGATGCTGCCTATGGAGGAGCGCTTGTATTAAGCAAAACCTTCCGAGGAAAATTAGATGGCATCGAGCTTGCTGATTCGATCACGATCGACTTTCATAAGCAATTTTATCAGCCGATCTCCTGCGGGGCATTTCTACTAAAGGATAAAAGACATTTTGGTTTGATTGATTACCATGCAGATTATCTCAATCCAAAGGAAGATGAACTGGAAGGCATTCTGCATCTCGTGAATAAATCTGTTCAGACGACGCGCCGGTTTGATGCGCTAAAACTCCTTCTCTCTCTGCGTATGATTGGAGAAGAAGGATTTGCAAGTATCATTGACCATACCATCCATTTTGCGAAAGATGTGGCTACGTTGATTGAGAAAAATGATCATCTTGAGGTGATCAATCCTGATCCAGAAATCAATGCAGTCGTGTTTCGTTTTATAGATGATCATCAAGCAGAGGACATCAATAAAATCATTCATCGCACACTTTTCCAAACAGGAACGGCTGTCGTAGCAAAAACAGTAGCCGATGGTCAAACTTGCTTAAAATTCACTTTGTTAAATCCGAGAACGACTATTACACATATTGAGGAAATCCTTTCTGACATTGTTGATATCGGGATCGCTCATATTCAATCCGGGAGGGTACTACGTTGAGTCAATATAAACAAATGGCTGAAAATGCAACGATGCAAAGTTTTTTAAACTGTTTTTTACGTGAAACAGGAATTGATCGATCTGCAAAGAAAGAGACAAAAGCAGACGGCTCACTTGTATTTGTAGCAGCATTAGCAAAACAAGATCTTGAGCTTGTCATTCCGATTCGATATTTTTCGCCTGTAGGCCGTCATCTCTTTGATTTTCCCGTTCGCTTTCGCCCGCAAGGCAGTGAGCAACAGGGAACGATCGTCGATTACACCACACTTGTTGCTTTATGTTCAAAGGAACTTCTCATTGAATACGGCCGCACAGATGCAGAGGATGAGTTCATGCTTCGCATCATTTTAAGCTGCCGGAATATTGAACGATTCATCAGAGAGAGAGAAAGTGATCGAGCAGCTCTTTCTTCAGCTGATTTTGAATATATCGAAGCGGAGCAGTCACTTCTTCTTGGGCATTTAACGCATCCTACACCAAAAAGCAGACAAGGAATGACAGAAGAGGAGGAAGCGATTTATTCTCCTGAGCTGAAAGGCTCTTTCCAGCTTCATTACTTTAAAGCGCATCCGTCAATTGTGCTTCAGGATTCTTCTCTTTCAGAATCTGCGGCAAGTCTCATGTTTGAGGAGCTCATGCGCCAGATGCCGGAAGAAAAAGAGAGACTGACGACGTTAACAGAAGGCGGTGAATATGTCCTGATTCCGATTCATCCGCTACAAGTCCAAGTGGTCATGGAGAAAGCGTTCGTCAAGCGTTATATAGAGGACGGGATGCTGACGTATTTAGGGCCACTAGGGTCTGAATACACAGCGACATCTTCCTTTAGAACGGTCTATCAAAAAGACTCTGCGTACATGCTCAAATTCTCTGTCCCTGTAAAGATCACAAACTCTTTACGCGTTAACAAACAAAAGGAACTTGATCGCGGAGTTGAGATGTCTCGTATCTTAAAAACAGAATTAGGCGTTTCATTATATGACAAATTCTCTGGATTCCGTGTGATTGAAGATCCTGCGTATCTATCTATTCAAGGGGATGAGGCGGAATCTGGCTTTGAAGTCGTCATTCGTCAAAATCCATTTTTGCATCATGAAAAAGGGGCAAGCTTAATTGCAGGGCTATGTCAGGATCATGCATACGGAGGAAAATCAAGGCTTTCAGGCATTATCCATGAATTAGCAGACGCTGAAGGCAGATCAACAGAAGATGTCAGCCGTGATTGGTTCACACAATATTTATCGATTTCGTTAGAGCCGATGCTTTGGCTGTTTGAAACGTATGGTCTTGCCCTTGAAGCCCATCAGCAAAATGCTGTCGTACAGCTAAAGAATGGATATCCGCACACATTCTATTATCGTGACAATCAAGGCTACTATTATAGCGAATCGAAAAAGGATCAGCTTGCGAAGCTTGTTCAAAACTTAAGCGTCAGAAGTGAAACCATTTGTGCAGACGATGTAGCGGTTGAGAGACTGCGTTACTATTTCTTCTTTAATCATTTGTTTGGTCTTGTGAATGGTTTTGGTACAGAGGGGCTTGCAAAAGAAGAAGATTTATTAGCCCTGATTAGAGACACACTGCTTGCGCATGAAGAGACATATGGTGCATCTGAGCTGACGAACAGTCTTCTCCGGTCACAGGAGCTGCCTTCAAAAGCGAACTTACTCACGCGGTTTGAAGATATGGATGAGCTGACGGGTTCTTTAGAAACGCAATCCAGGTACACGTCTGTGTTGAATCCGCTCTTTTTACATAAGGAGGCGCTGATTGGATGAGGCATCGAATTGGGTTCATTCGCGCTGAATATGAACGGGACGTCCAGCTTGTCCACAAGTGGATGCAAGAAGAGTATGTCCACCCATTTTGGCATTTGAATATTCCATTTCCTGCTTTTGAAAAGCACTTTTATCAGGCCATTCATGATCCGCATCAAACCCTTTATTTAGGAACCATTGATGGCACGCCGATGAGCTATTTTGAAGCATACAATGTGAAAGGGGATATCATTGAATCGTACTATGAGCCTTCTCCGCATGATCAAGGCATTCACCTGTTAATTGGAGAGCCAGATTATGTAGGGAAAGGATTTGCGGCTCCGCTGCTTCAAGCCATGACAGCATTTCAGTTTGAGCAGAACAAACGAACAGAAAAAATCGTGGCTGAGCCAGATATTCGGAACGAAAAAATGATTCATGTCTTTGAAAAGTGTGGATTCGAACGTGTGAAACCAGTCACTTTACCAGATAAAACAGGTCTTTTGATGTTTTGTCATCGAGATCCATTTGAAAGGAAGTATAACCATGACGCGGTTCAACAAGCAAAATAATGTAGTGGATGTCATTGGGATTGGCATTGGGCCATTTAACCTAGGGCTTGCTGCATTATCTGAAGAAGTAGACGAAATTGACGCTTTGTTTTTTGAAAGAAGTGAAGCGTTCCACTGGCATCCAGGTATGCTCATTGAAGGGACTACACTTCAAGTCCCCTTTTTAGCGGATCTTGTCAGTATGGCGGATGTGAAAAGCAAATATAGCTTTCTCAACTATTTGCAGGAACAAAACCGTTTGTATTCATTTTACTTTCTAGAAGACTTCCATATCCCGCGCAAGGAATATAGTCATTATTGCCGCTGGGTCGCGGATCAATTAGATTCTTGCCGATTTGGCATGAATGTCGAATCTGTCTCCATCGTTGAAAAAGCTGGAGAAAAACGATATGAAGTGCATGTCCGTCATGTGAAAGATCAAACGGTAGAGGTGTTTGAAAGTAAGCATCTTGTTTTAGGTATCGGCACACAGCCTGCGGTACCAGCACCTCTTCAGCCAGCTTTAGGGGATCGGGTGTTTCATTCTGCTGATTACTTGAAACGAAAGAAAGAAGGCTGTTTTAAAGGAAAATCCGTGACGGTCATCGGTTCTGGTCAAAGTGCGGCAGAAGTATTCTATGACATTTTATCAGACGATGAGGCGAAGGATATTCATTGGTTTACACGCTCTAAAGGGTTTTTCCCAATGGAATATTCAAATTTGGGTCTTGAGTATTTCTCTCCAGACTATATTGATTTCTTTTATGAGCTTCCGCAACCTAAAAAAGATGCGCTATTAAAGCAGCAAGATTTGCTGTATAAAGGCATCAGCTCAGCGATGATCCGAGATATTTATCACTTGCTTTATGAACGTTCTGCTTGCGGAGAGCAGCTGAACACCGTGCTGCAGGCGATGACGGAGGTCAATTTGATTGAGGAAACGAGGGACGGCTTATCGCTTTCATGCAATCAATGGGTCAAAGAGGAATCCTTTACGCATGAGACAGACATTGTCGTCTTGGCAACGGGCTATCAATCTGTATTACCGCCATTTATTGATCCGATTTCCCATCATATTCAGTGGGATCATCAAGGACGCTTCCAGGTTGAACGTGAATATCGATTGAAAACAAATACATTAGGTGAAAATGATATTTTTGTACAAAATGCAGAGCTTCATACACATGGAGTAGGCGCACCAGATTTAGGGCTAGGGGCGTACCGAAACAGTGTCATTATCAATGAACTGGCTCGTCGACCTGTGTATCCACTTTATCAAAAGCATGTTTTCCAGACATTCGGTACACATAAACACGCAAATACATTTGAAGAAATCAAAGGGTAAGGAGGATGAACCGATGAGTATACAAGATGAAATGAAAAAAGCGGTCAATCCTGCTGCTTGGAAAAAAGCAAACCAGCGAATGGTGGCAAAAATGCTGTCCGAATATATGTATGAGGATATGCTTCATCCCGTTCAGCTAAATCATCAGGATGGCATCGCCCAATATGAATTAATCATTCACGAACAGAAGAAATATCGTTATCTCGCAAAACCTCGTTTGTTTGATAGTTTTGATACGATTGCTGAATCGATCGAGTGCTGTCAAGACGGAACGTGGACAAAGGATGTTAGTGCCATTGTGTTTTTACTAGACATTCAGCCGATCATCCCAATGTCTTCTGAAACAACTGGCCATCTGATCAAAGAGCTTCACCATACCTTGTTAGCTGATGTTCATTTGCTGTCGAAAAAAGCACTTCGTGCAGATGAGCTGACGGATACAGATTACGCATGGATTGAAGGCGAGATGACTGGTCATCCGTGGATCGTCTATAACAAAGGGCGTATTGGGTTCAGCTACGAGGATTACTTAGCCTATGCACCTGAAAGGCAGGAATGTGTGCAGCTGTCTTGGATTGCTGTTCACCGAGAGCTTGCGACTTTCCATGCGGTCGATCATGAGAACTATGAGCACATCATTGCCAAGGAATTAGACGAAGTCACGATTCGTCAATTCCAACGTGTGTTAAAGGATGAAGGGCTGAATGCGGCTGATTATTATATGATGCCTGTTCATAAATGGCAGTGGACACATATGATCATCCAACATTTCCCCGAAGATTTAGCGATGCGCCGTATTGTGTATTTAGGAGAAGGGCTGGATCAATATATTCCACAGCAATCGATCAGAACCTTTACGAACATCTCAAATAAAGGCAAGCATCATATTAAATTGCCAATGAGTATTTTAAATACGCTAGTGTACCGGGGGCTCCCATCAGAACGTACGGTGATTGCTCCTCGTATTACAGCGCATATTAAAGGCATCGCCGATCAAGACGTCTTTTTGTCCGATGTATGCCGCGTCATTTTACCAGGTGAGAATGCGAGTATCAATGTTGATCATCCTTATTACAGCAAGCTACCTGGTGCGCCATATCAATACCTTGAAATGCTTGGAGTCATTTTTAGAGAAAGCATTTATACGTATTTAGATGAAGGGGAGAGCCCTGTTACGCTGGCGGCACTGACGTATGAAGATCATGAAGGCGAGCCTTATCTGAAGCAGCTCATTGAAAAATCGGGTCTGTCAGCAAAAGAATGGATGGCGTCATTCTTCCATGTTGTCATGCCGCCGCTTCTGCACTTTATGTATCAATATGGCACGGTGTTTTCACCGCACGGACAAAATACAATTCTTGTATTAAAAGATCATAAGCCGCATCGTTTGGCGATCAAAGATTTTGTTGATGATGTGAACATTAGTGATCAACCGCTGCCTGAATTGGCTTCATTAGAAGAAGATCTAAAGGAAGTGCTGCGTAGTGAGCCGCCTGAGGGTCTTGTACAATTTATTTTTACGGGCCTGTTTATTTGCAATCTTCGTTACGTGTCAAACGTGTTAGACAATCACAATCTGTTAGATGAAACGACGCTTTGGCGCTTGCTTGCAGAAGAAATTCAGCAGTATCAAAAGCAATTTCCACAGCTAAAAGATCGTTTTGCTTTATTTGATCTATTCCAGCCTCAGCTGACAAAGCTTTGTTTAAACCGTAATCGCATGATTGATTATGGCTATGGAGATGGAGATGACCGGCCGCATGCATCAGAGCATGGCAAGGTCACAAATGCACTCGCTCAAGTTCTCTCATCCGTAGGCGAAAAATAAAAAAGAAAAGCTGTAGACAACATCTGTCTACAGCTTTTTGATTTTTTATGAAAATGCTTGTGAGGCCAGGAAATAGAGAAGCGCCGGATCGTTCTGCTTTTCGATCCCACGAATCATCATAAAATGTGCGACGTTTGTTTTCGTAAATCCTGCTTCTACAAGTGATGCATGCAGGCGTTCAGCTGTTTCTTCCTGCATATCTAAACGAAAGGCGCCAGAATAAGACGTGAGAAGTGATTGAATGAGTGATAGCGCCGTTTGTTCATCGTTTGCTGCAAGCGGGCCAATCATCAGATTAGCTGGTGTTTCCACACCAAACGCGAAACCGGTGATTTCGTGGTGTTCATCCTTTGCGATCAGTTTAAATGCTGCTCGCTCCATTCGTTTTATTAAGAAGTTTGATCGATTGGTTCCTGCGCCTTTTTCATCCAGTCTTTCAATAGACGGGAGGTGCGTTTCATCAGCGGGAAAAAGATGAATCTGATGTGACACGTGAAGCGCACTAGGATTTGTTTTTTGTGCTTTGTATGTATGAATATAACCGGCTGTCTGAAAGCCGATTTTTTCATAGACTGGCTGTCCTTGTACAGTAGCCGTTAAAACGACAGGGACACTTGGATCACTATGACGAAGCAGTGTGTCAATCATTTGACGGGCAAGACCGAGGCCTCGATGTGTCTCAGATACAATGACCGCTCCAATTGATGCCACACTGTCATACTGAAAAAGTCCAGCGCATGAAATGACTTGTCCGTCAGTTGTTGTAAAACCGGTAAAATGTCCATTTGTTAAAAGAGATGTGAGCTCTTCCGCATTGTAATCAGGCCAGTCGACCTCTTTTGACAATGCGACAAGGTCTGGTATGTCATCAAGGGTTAAAGATCGTTGAATAACGTTTGGCAATACACGCAACTCCTTCTTAGCTGATTTCTCTCTATGTATCGTACCATAAGAACGCATAAGAAAAAGGAAAAGGGGATACCTTTTCCTTCACCGTGTAGACAAACTCCGTTTTGGTGCTCCCTTTTCCTTTTGTATAGTTTAATAATTGAGGTCACGGTTGTATTCATATTCAAAGGTGAGCTGTAAGTTTTTAATTGAGACAACGCCTACTTTGATTAACCGTCCACCGATCAATTGAGGAACCTCGGTTGCATTAAAAGAAACAAAAAAGCGGTCTTTTGCTGGCACTTGACTTGTTTTATAAGAAGAGATGTCAACTTTTTGACCGTTCCAAGGTACGTTCACTGTTCCGCCTTTTAAGGAAGAGACAGTGAATACATAATTATATGCATTTGTACTACCTTTTTCAGCTTCTAATGACAGGCCAGTGACAACGGCATCCTGCGGCAAGCTGCTTAAATCAAAAGAAGAGTTGGGAGATCCGGCTTCATTGAAACTATTCAATGTGGCAGGTGATCCATATCGTTTCGTTGTGCCTTTTTCAATACTTTTATCAAAGACAATACGATACATGTTGTCCTCTTCATTTAATAATTGCTTTGGTTTGACGGCTAAATAGTAGTCAGTGCTTGCGGCAATTTTCGGCATATGGATGATTTCATTTTGGTTGTTTGTCCGCACAGAGGAAGACACGAGTGACCCGCTCTGATTGTAAAGATAAAGATCGAAATCATTTCCAGCTTTCACATTGACGAGTTTGATAGAAAAGCGGCCATCTGCTCCATCAAATTTAGAGCTGGTGAACCGGTAAAAATCAATGTCATTCATAGAAGAGATACTGCCTTCGTGATATAAATAGGTCTTGTTTAGATGAAGAGAGTGCTGTAAGAATTGAGCTTTGTCCATCGTATCATTGTTTGCATAATCACTGTCTGGATACAGATGCTCCAATTCTTCTGTATAATATTTTGTTTGTTTCGTAGACGTTTCACTTGCTTGAGCAGGTGATTGGAAAAGAGGGCTAGCAATAAAGAGACCTGTAAGCAATAAAACCCCGATCTTCTTTTTGAACATGACAAACATCTCCTTTTAAGTAAATGACTTTCATTTATAATATCGGTAAATAAACTTAATTTTTCATATTTATTCCATTTTTATTTATAAAAAGAACCTCCAATTCAGGAGGTTTTTTTAGTGAACGTTAAAATATCGAGCTTCAGGATGAGAAACGACAATGGCTGAAACGGATGCTTCAGGCTCCATCATAAACCCTTCTGTGAGATGAATCCCGATTTTTTCTGGCTGCAGCAGATGGAATAGTTTTTCTTGGTCTTCTAGATTAGGGCACGCTGGATAGCCAAAGGAATAGCGCTGACCTTGATATTTGGCTTGGAACCGTTTCTCCATCGTGAAATCGACTGGGTCTGGGAATCCCCATTTATCACGAATTACTTGGTGCGTTCGTTCAGCCAATCCTTCTGCAAGCTCAAGTGCTAAAGCTTGGACCGCATGCATTTTTAAATAGTCACCCTCTTGTTTAAATTGCTGCGCAACCTCTCGTATGCGGGCGCCAGCCGTCACTGCAAATAAGGCGATATAATCTTTCTCGTTCTCTCCGCTTTTCCGCACATAATCAGAAATAGACCGGTACGGAAGTTTTTCCTGTCTTGGAAATTGGAATGTCTCAATGACGCGGTCAGGCGCTTCTGGATCATAGATATGCAGGTCATTCCCATTTGAACTGGCAGGGAAGAATTGATAGACGAATGCAGGTGCAAACCAGTTTTTCTCTCTGCCTTCTTGAAGAAGATCTGTGATCAGTTGTTTTAACTCCAATGCTTTTGGATGCTGTTCAGCCAAGAGCTTTTTGACCTTTCCTTTTAAACCGAGATGATGGCCGATCAGCATTTGCTCATTGACATAGGGCATAATGTGGTGCAAATCAATATCCCGTACATAATGGCGTTTCGTATTTTCTGGCGTGAATATCGCTGCCTCCGGAAGTGTCGCGCGTTTTTCTAGTAATTCAATCACGGCTTTTGGCTGCTTTGTTTCTTTTTCCTTATGGAGTGTTTCTTGATCCTCTAAGGGTTTTGTTTGAAATTGAAGAGGGTTCGTTCTTAATTCATTCGCTAAAGACAGGCCGTCCATTGCATCTTTGGCGTAAAGGACGGGGCCATCATATTGAGGCGAAATTTTCATCTTCGTAAACTTCCGTGAAAGCGCCGCGCCGCCCACCAAAATGGGAACAGAGATGTTTGCTTTTTGTAAATCTTGAGCGGTCAAGACCATTTGCTGTGCTGATTTGACAAGTAAACCTGATAATCCAATCATATCTGGCTTTTCTTTTTGCACCGCTTCAATCAATGTTTGTGGGGTTACTTTGATTCCGAGATCGACGACGTGAAAGCCATTATTGCTCAAAATGATGTCGACCAGGTTTTTCCCTATATCATGGACATCGCCTTTGACGGTGGCGAGGAGAATCTTCCCTTTGCCGCTTGCGTCCTTTTTCTCCATAAATTGCTCAAGGTATGAAACAGATGCTTTCATGACCTCAGCGGATTGAAGCACTTCAGCTACAATCAATTCGTTTTGATTAAAAAGGCGCCCAACCTCTGACATTCCCTGCATTAATGGTCCATTGATGATATGAAGAGGTGATTCAAATTTCTCCAAAGCAAGGGCAAGGTCATCAATCAGGCCTTCTTTCGTCCCTTCGACGACATATAGTGCCAGTCTTTCATCAAGCGATAAGGAGATCTTTGGTTTTTTCTCTGTTTTCTTTTTCCCGCGATAAAATTGGGTGAACTCAGCAAGGGTTTGATCATTTGTTTCATAAAGTAAAGTTTCAGCCAGCTTGATTTCTTCCTTTGGAATTGAAGCAAAGCGTTCAAGCTTTTCAGTATTCACGATCGCATAATCAAGTCCTGCTTTGACGCAGTGATACAAATAAACGGCATTCAATATTTCTCTGCCAACTGGCGGGAGTCCGAAAGACACGTTACTAATGCCTAAAATGGTGAGACATTCAGGCAGTGCTGCTTTGATTCGCTCAATGCCTTTAATCGTCTCTTCAGCAGCACCAATATACTGTTCGTCTCCAGTACCTACTGGAAAGACAAGCGGGTCAAAAATGATATCACTCGCAGGGATTCCATATTTTTTCGTGAGCAGGTCATGGGATCTTACGGCAATTTCAAGTTTTCGATCTGCTGTGACGGCCATCCCTGTTTCATCGATTGTTCCAACAACAAGTGCGCCGCCATATAGCTTGACAAGCGGAAGAATCTCTTCAAAGCGCTCTTCTCCATCCTCTAAATTAATAGAATTAATAATGGCTTTTCCTTGAGAATACATGAGTGCTTTTTCGATGACATGTTTATCGGTTGAATCAATGACAAAAGGAGCTTTCACTTTTTTCATGGCTTCTTTTAAAAAGCCTTCCATGTCTGCTATCTCATCACGATCAGGGTCTGCTAGACACACATCAATGACGTGAGCGCCATTTTTCACTTGAGCACGAGCAATTTCTGCTGCCTCTTCAAACTTTTGTTCTGCGATGAGCCGTTTGAATTTGCGCGAACCAATGACATTTGTGCGCTCACCAACAAAGAGAGGGCGCATCGCTTCTTCATAAATGAGGGGCTCGATTCCTGATACGGTATGCGGTGATGACTCATGCGACATGCTGCGGGGCTGAAGCGAACGTACTTCATTTGACAATGCCTGAATATGTGCAGGCGTTGTACCGCAGCAGCCGCCGACGATATTTAACCAGCCTTCTTTTGCAAAAGCGGCGATTTTTTTAGCAAGCGAACCAGGGGATTCGTGATATTGCCCTTCTTCATCTGGGAGACCAGCGTTTGGATAGCAGCTGACAGCCGACTTTGCGATGGAGGAGAGTGTACGGATATGGTCTGTCATAAATTCTGGACCAGTTGCACAGTTTAGTCCGACGCTGATTGGTTTCATATGCTCAAGTGAGATATAAAAGGCTTCAATATCTTGACCGGCAAGGGTAGTGCCCATCGGCTCAATCGTACCTGACACCATCAGTGGCAGCTCAATACCGGTCGCTTTAAAGGCTTCTTGAATGCCTTTAAATCCAGCTTTGACATTCAGCATGTCT
This sequence comes from Bacillus sp. RAR_M1_44, assembly GCF_020165935.1. Taxonomy (NCBI): domain Bacteria; kingdom Bacillati; phylum Bacillota; class Bacilli; order Caryophanales; family Bacillaceae; genus Bacillus; species Bacillus sp. RAR_M1_44. The sequence goes on along the minus strand of NZ_JAIUKX010000002.1, from coordinate 87,028 downwards.
TGACTTGTTTCTAAAAGAAGAGCATCACATTTCCCATCGATCAGGGCGCGGGCTTGTTCTTCATAATTTGCAACGAGCTCTTCAAACGTTGTGCCGCCTGTTACGGATAATGTTTTTGTAGTGGGTCCCATTGCGCCTACAACAAAGCGAGGCCAATCTGGTGTCGACAAACGGTCTGCTTCACGCTTTGCTAGCTGAGCTGCTTTTACGTTCAATTCATAGGCGAGATGGCCAAGTCCATATTCATCGAGAACGAGCTTTGTCGCACCGAATGTATTCGTTTCAATGAGGTCAGCACTTGCCTCTAGGTATTGCCGGTGAATCGTGGAGATAATGTGAGGGGCTGTGACGTTCAAATATTCGTTACAGCCCTCATACTCTTCTCCGCCGAAATCCTCTGCTGTGAGATCGGCGTTTTGAATCATTGTGCCCATTGCACCGTCAAGGACGAGGATGCGTTTTTTGAGCTGTTCAGTGATAGTTGGCATGGATGTTTGGCTCCTTTTCTTTCTGATGGATGTAAGTTGTCAGTTCTGCTGTTAAATCTGATCGAAGGAAAGGGGTAATTAAATAGATACCATTAAACAATTCGCAAGCTGTATCTAATAAAGAGCGGGCAATCGCTAACCCTTCTGTCCGCTGCTTTTCTTTATCTTCGCCTGCCTTGGCCATAATCTCACGAATCGAGTCAGACAATTTAATGCCGGGAATTTCATGATGAATAAACTCAGCATTTCGGCTGCTTGTTAGCGGCATAATGCCGATATAAATCGGTTTATCCAAATGTCGGCTTTCTTCATGAATTTTCACAAGCTGTTCCTCAGAGTAAACAGGTTGTGAAATAAAATAATCGGCCCCGTATTCGATTTTCTTCTCGAGGCGTTTGACTGCTTTATCAATATGACGGACATTTGGATTAAACGCGCCAGCCACTGAAAAATTAGTCTTTTTCCCGAGCGGCTTCCCGGAGAAAGATAGTCCCTCGTTAAATTGTTTGATCAGACGGATCAAATCAAAGGAGGTTAAATCATACACAGATGTCGCACCTGGGAAGTCTCCAATTTTAGACGGATCGCCTGTGATGGCTAAAATATCGGTTAGTCCAAGTGTGTCCAGCCCCATTAAGTGGGATTGGAGTCCAATTAAATTGCGATCACGACATGTGATATGGACAAGTGAACGCATATCAAGCTGCTGTTTTAATAAAGCGCCGCATGCCACATTGCTAATACGCGGGGTAGCTAGAGAGTTATCGGCCAGTGTGAGGGCATCAATGCCTGCACTTTTTAATTCGTTCGCTGCGACGAGGAATTTTTCAAAGTTCAGCTTCTTCGGCGGATCTAGCTCGACGATAATCGAACGTTTTTTCACAGCCAGCTCGTCAAGACCTGGTTCTGTCCGTTGATCTTGGATGGAAATGATTTCTTCTTTTAATATTTTCACTTCTTTTTCGGTGATAGGTGCTAAATCTTTGACCGCCTCAGCCATGGCGCTAATATGCTGAGGGGTTGTTCCGCAGCAGCCTCCAATGATTCGTGCGCCCTGATTTCTAAACTCAAGTGCACTTTTTCGGAAATAATCATTATCTGTATCATAGACGAGTCTGCCTTCTTCAAGGGAGGGGAGACTGCTGTTTGGATAGACAGATAAATGAGAATTTTCCAAAAGTGGAACACCTTCAAGTGCCTGAATCATATGATAAGGGCCCAGCCGGCAGTTAATGCCGACGACATCAGCGCCAAGTGAGGATAATTCAGATAAACCGTCTTTTAGCGGTGTCCCGTCCTGCAATACACCTTGCTCATGCATGGAGACGTTCATGACAATCGGAAGCGCTGTTTCTTTGCGAGCAATCTCAAGAACGGCTTTTGCTTCTTCAATATCGTAATATGTTTCAAGCAGTAATCCATCAGGCTCTTCATTTAAAAGGATATAGAGCTGTTCTCTAAAGCTCCGTTTAATCTCGTCTAAAGAGTAGGCATTTTTGTTAAATGTTCGAATGCCACCGATCGTTCCAAGGACATAAGCTGAGCCAGCGGCTGCTTTGGCAATTTGTACAGCTTTTGTGTTAATGCGTTTTGTTTCTTCTTCTAAACCGTAGCGGGATAGTTTAATATAATTCGCACCGTATGTGTTCGTTTGAATAATGTCCGCTCCAGCTTGCACATATGCCTCGTGCACTCTTTTGACTTCATCTTCTTTTGATAAATTTAATTCTTCAAAGCAACGGTCAATGCCATAAGAGTATAAAAGTGTTCCCATTGCTCCATCAGCAATCAGTACGCGATTTTGTAAGTCTTGTAATAGGCCCATTGGTTTCCTCCTTATTTCTATGTAACAAAAAAAGCCTTCTGATAAGAAGAAGACTTTTTGGCTGTATGGAAATTCTTCTTCTTATCTTCCAAGCAGTTGCTTGCTGGATTTAGCACCTTGGTCATAGAAAATAGATTTCTACTACACCGGTTGCTGAGGCTTCACAGGGCCAGTCCCTCTGCCTCTCTTGATAAGAAAGCGATATGAACATGTCAATGAATTGAACTTCCATCAACTGTATCGAAAAAATCGGAAATAATCAATGGAAAATTTGAAATTTATCGAAAATTTATAAATTGGACGTCAATCGGTAAATCTGCCTTGCGCATGAGCGCCATCACTTCTTGTAAATCATCTTTATTTTTTCCCGTCACACGCACTTGGTCATCTTGAAATTGCGACTTTACTTTTATACCAGATTGTTTGATCAAGGCATTGATCTTTTTGGCATTGTCCTTATCAATCCCGCTAATCAGCTTTGCACGCTGGCGAACGGTTCCACCTAGGGCATGTTCTGTTTTTCCGTAGTCAATGTTTTTAGTCGGTACGTTTCGTTTAATCAGTTTTGTCACAAGGACATCCTTTAGCTGCTCCAGCTTGAAGTCATCATCAGAAATGAGAACGAGTTCTTCTTTTTCTAGTGAAATATCACTTTTACTTCCTTTAAAATCATAACGGTTTTTAATTTCTTTCAGTGCTGCTTGAATGGCGTTTTGCACCTCTGGCAGCTCCACCTTCGATACAATATCAAATGAACTTTCTTTTGCCATCACATATGACCTCCAACTATAGATATTGCGTCTATTTTATCATGCCCATAGGGGAAGAAGAAACTTTATCGAAGAGAGTTCAGATGTATGCGGTATAATTCAAGTACAGTTTGTCCACTTTAGCTAACAGAACTAGAGATGTTCATGATGACAGAAGTATAGTAGAATAAAGTGAATCAAAAGATGAACGAACGCTCTTTTAAGGGCAGATAGGAAGGAAGAGAACATGAGACCAGGTGAGCAACTGACCTTGCAAATAGATAACGAGATGGAATACGGCTACTTTTTAACAGATGGCGAAGATTCTGTTCTCCTACATCGCAGTGAGATGACAGAGGATATTGGAGATCGTGATGAAGTAGAGGTCTACTTATATGTAGATCATGAAGAAAGACTGGCAGCGACGATGAAAATTCCTAAAATCAATGCACATACATACGACTGGGTAGAAGTTGTAGACGTTGTAGAAGATATGGGTGCTTTTGTCGATATAGGTTTGTCAAAGGATGCACTTGTTGCAACTGAACACCTCCCGCCTTTTGAGGAAGCGTGGCCGAAAAAAGGCGACAAACTATACTGTATGCTCAAAGTGACAAGTTACGGGAGAATGTTCGCAAAACCAGCCACTGAAGATGTGATCAGTGAATTGTTTACTGAGGCGCCAGAAACGTTAATGAACAAAGAAATCACGGGGACAATTTATCGCTTAATTGCGACAGGTTCCTTTATGCTGACTGATACAGGGATTAGAGGATTTATCCATCGTACTGAGCGGAAAGAAGAACCAAGACTCGGATCGACCGTGACTGGACGCGTGATTGCAGTGAAAGAGGATGGAACTGTCAATGTGTCACTGCTTCCGAGAAAGCAGGATGCGTTATCAGTCGATGCAGAAGAAATCTTAACTTATATGAGAACGAGAAACGGTGCAATGCCTTACGGGGATAAAAGTGATCCAGAAGATATCCGGGAAAGATTTCAAATGAGCAAAGCAGCCTTCAAACGAGCACTAGGTCATCTGATGAAAAATGATCTTGTTTACCAAAAAGAAGGATGGACATACGAGAAAAAGTGAGCATTTGCTCACTTTTTTTATTTTTGTCATAAATAATGGTTTTTTTCAGTGAAAAAAGTCATGAAAAAAGCTGAAAATCCTTCACTTTATCATTGAAACAATGACTCTCAAATCCGATAAATAAGGGGTAAGGATGATAAAAGGAGTGTGTTTTTGGATGAAAGTGAAGATTTCATTACTTCTGATGGCAGCTATGATCATGGTGCTCGCCTCATGCAGCAATCAGCAGGGAGGACCACCGATATCAAATGCGAAGCATATTGGTGTCATGCTGACGGATGATGGTCTTGGTGATCAATCATTTAACGATTCATCATTTAAAGGATTAGAAAAAGCACGTGATGAGCTTGGCATTGAATTCGATTATAGAGAAATTGCAGAAACCGATACATATGAAAAAGGGCTGACCGAGCTTGTGAAAGATGGAAATGACCTGATCATCGGTGTAGGTTTCAGTATGCAAGAAGACTTAGAAAAGGTAGCGAAAAAATATCCGAAAAAGCAATTTTTACTCATTGATGCTGTGTCTGAACTGAAAAATGTCACATCAGTGACTTTTAAAGAAGAGCAGGGCAGCTATTTAGCGGGAGCACTTGCTGCCATGACAACAAAAAGTGATGTCATTGGTTTTGTTGGCGGAGTCGATGCAGAGGTGATCCACCGATTTGAACAAGGCTATCAAAAAGGTGCAAAATCAGTGAATCCGAACATCAAGATTGTATCCACGTATGCTGGCACATTTAGTGATGCAGGCAAAGGCAGTAAAATAGCGAAAGACATGATCAAAAAGAAAGCAGATGTTTTATATGCCGCAGCCGGTTATACGGGTGTTGGTGTATTAAAAGAAGCGCAAACGCAAGGCAAATATGCAATCGGTGTGGACAGTGATCAGTATTATACAGCTGAAAAAGCCGTTATTTCGTCTATGGTCAAAAAAGTCGATGAAGTCGTCTATCAATTCAGCGAACAGCTCGTCAAAAGCAGCAAAATCAAAAGCGGGCATATCGTTTATGACTTAAGTAATGACGGAATCGATATGGCAAGAATCCGGGTGCTCAAAGATGCTGAGAAATTAACCAAAAAATTAAATGGACTGAAGCAGACACTTCTGAAAGAAGAGGGGGCAGCATCATGAGCTTACGCATCAAAATTTTGCTCAACTCACTCATTTCACTTCTTTTAGCGGTTGGCGTAATTGCCTTTATTATTGTGAGCATGACAAAGATTCAGTCATCAAGCGAAACAGAAGTTCAAACCTTACTGAACGTACAAAAAACGAAGGCAAGCTTTGAAAGTGTCGAACAAGCCATGACCAATTATTCCATGACCCTTTCAGATGAACAGCTAGAGGTCGTTCAAAACGATATATCGACAGCGAAAAAACAGCTGCAAACGTTAAACAAAAACGCAGGAAATATGAACAAAGAAGCCCTAACACGGTTAAATTCAAAGTTTGACACATGGACGCAAGAAGCAAACAATGCCATTGGTGAAAAAAATGCCTCTGATGCCAGACGAGTGGCTGCCAGAATTGACGGTGTTTTAAACGACGTGCATACGATGAATAAAAGAGCACAAGAAGCGTATGAATACCATTTAGAGGAGGCGGCAGACAATGTGCAAAGGATCATTACAAGCGCATCTGTCGCAGCCCTCACGCTGATTGTCATCGCCGTCTTTTTAAATATTGGTTTAACGAGATCCATTGTGACACCAATCAAATCCCTTTCTTACCGGGCAAAACAGATTGCCGAAGGAAACCTCGCTGTAGAGCGGATGAACATCAAGCGTAAAGATGAAATCGGCGGATTAAATGAGTCGTTCAATCAAATGACGGATCAGCTGATTAGCTTGATTCAAGAAATCAGCCATGTCTCAAGCCAAGTAGAATCATTCTCGATTCAGCTAGATGATGAAAACAAAAAGCTTATGGAATCGGCCAATCAAGTGTCTGTATCGACAGACGAAATGGCAAATGGTTCACAAGCGATTTCAGAAGACCTTCAGCATGGCGTTAGTTTGATTGAGAAAATGGATTCACATGGCCGTAAGAATTCCGAAAGATCACATACAGTCATTCGTAGTACAGAGGATGCCATTGAAGCGGTAGAAAGCGGAAAGCACACGTTAACAGAAACAAAAGCAGCCATTGAAAAAAATACACGTGCGACGAGACAAATTGAAGAGTCTGCAGGAGAATTCACTCAGTACGCAAGTGGAATCTCCGCAATGGCCAAAACGGTTTCTGACATTGCGGACCAGACAAACCTCCTCTCACTCAATGCGGCGATTGAAGCGGCAAGAGCAGGAGAAGCAGGCAAAGGGTTTGCCGTCGTAGCGGACGAAATTCGTAAGCTGGCAGATGAATCGTCTCGTGCAACAAGACAAATTTTTGACATGGTGAGTCATATTGAAAAAGGCATTCAATCCATTAGCCAAACTGTACAAGAAGGGGTCAAGCTATCACTTCAGCAGCAAGATGCAATGGACAAAACCTCACACTCCTTTGAAGATATAGAAACAAAAGCACAACATATTAAGCAAGAAATGGCGGTCTTAAATGACCAAATTATTCAATCAACAGAGCTTGGCGGACAAGTGCTGCACTCGATTGAAAATATTAGTGCCGTTGTAGAAGAAACGGCAGCGGGCAGCGAAGAAATTTCTGCCTCGGCAAACGAACAACTGCAATCTTTCCATCAAATGAACAAACAAGTAGAAGAACTGATGAGTATGACGGCAAGGTTAAACGAAACCGTTCACCGATTTAAGCTATCATAAGAAAAGCACCCTTCCCGTGATGATTCAGGGAAGGGTGCTTTTTATGATGGGCTGCCTGTAAAGAAGATGGCAAGTGTGCTAGGGCCTGAGTGGGACCCGACAGCCGCGCCGATGACCTGGATGTCGATTTCTTTTGGATGAAATTCGGCTTCGATTAATTGTCTCATTTCTTCTGCAAGTGCAGGGTCATCTCCATGACTAATGCCAACAGTTTGGCTGGACCAGTCAGATCCGCGTTCTTTCATTAGCTCGATAATGCGTTTTAACAATTTTTTACGGCCACGAATTTTTTCAAGGGGTATCAGTTTTCCATCCTCAACGTGTAAAATGGGTTTAATACTTAACAATCCGCCAACAAATGCGGACGCTTTACTGATTCTTCCGCCTCTTGCTAAATACGATAAATCGTCTACAGTAAAAATATGTTGTAAAGATTCACAAAAATGCTTTACAGACGTTTCAATTTCTTGTATTGTATTTCCGTCAATGGCAAGTGATTGAGCGTGTTTGACAGCTAGTCCATAACCAAGTGAAGCACATTTAGAATCAATGATCCGCAAATCGAAATCAGGGTATTCTTCCTTCACTTCGTTTGCCATCATCACAGCGGTTTGGTATGTACCTGAAAGCTCTGATGAAAAGGCAACATAAATAGCCGATGTATGGGTTTGTGCTGCAGAAACAAAGGCTTCCTTTATCCGGTTCGGTGAAGCTTGTGATGTTTTTGGACTTGCACCTTGTCTCATCGCATCAAATACTTGTTTTGGTTCAATGGTAATCAAATCCTCAAATTCCTGCTCGCCGAGTAACACACGCAGCGGAATGAGTGTCATGTTTTGTTCATCATAATAAGAAAGAGGCAGATCAGCAGCACTGTCTGCTATGATATGAACGGTCATCAAAATCCCTTCTTTCTAAAAAAATCAACCATATTTTACATCTTTTTAGCCTAACTATATCATAGAAAATCATCTTTTCGTGTTCAAATTCTAAATTTTAGGGAAAACCATAGAGAGAATGGTAAGTGGAGGAATGACAACATGTTCATTGGAGAAGCAAAAAAACTCATCGTCGTCGTCATTGGTGCCTTACTCAATGCGATTGGGCTGAATTTATTTTTAATCCCTGCTGACGTATATGCAAGTGGTTTTACGGGGGTAGCCCAGCTGTTATCCAGTTTAATCGATCAATATGCACCGTTTTATTTATCAACAGGGATCCTGTTATTTATTTTAAACATTCCGGTCGGCATTTTAGGCTGGATGAAGGTTGGTCGTTCCTTTACTTTGTATAGCATTATTAGTGTGGTACTGACAACGATTTTCCTCGGCATTTTACCAGAGACAAGTGTTTCTGAAGATATTTTATTAAATGCTGTATTTGGCGGAGTCATTTCTGCACTTGGCATTGGGATTACACTGAAATATGGGGCATCTACAGGCGGCCTTGACATTATTGCGATGATTTTAGCGAAATGGAAAGACAAACCAGTCGGCACGTATTTCTTCATTTTAAACGGAATTATCATTTTTACAGCAGGATTGTTACAAGGTTGGGAGAAAGCTTTATATACCCTTGTCACATTATATGTGACGACTAGGGTAATTGATGCCATCCATACGAGACATGAAAAGCTGACCGCCATGATTGTGACAAAGAAAGCAGATGAAATCAAAGAAGCCATTTATGGAAAAATGGTCAGAGGTATTACGACTGTTCCGGCCAAAGGGGCATTTACCAATGAACAAAAAGAAATGATGGTCATTGTCATTACAAGGTATGAGCTGTATGAACTTGAACAAATTATAAAGGAAGTCGATCCAAAAGCCTTTACAAATATTGTTCAAACAACCAATATTCTTGGATTTTTCAGACGAGATTAAAAGGTGGGTAGAAGATGAAAAAAGGGTTAGTGCTTTTTCTCGTTCTATTGGTTTTAACAGCTTGTGGGCAACAAAAAAAGGATGAACCAGACAAGGAGGTATCCGGTCAAATGGGAGAAAAAACCGTTGTACTCACAGTAGACCCCGTCCAAAAAGGTTCTTCGGTTCAATTTAATATGTCACTAAAAAATGAATCGGATCGAGATATTGAATTCACGTTTAACACAAGCCAAAAATTCGAATTGAGTGTGTACGATGAAGATGGAAATGAAAAATACCGTTACTCGAAAGACCGTATGTTTACACAAGCGATCCAATCCTTTGTGCTGAAAGCAGATGAAACATATGACTTCCAAGATACGTGGTCAAACGGTGTGGAGCCGGGGACGTATGAAGCGGTCGTCACATTTAAAGGAAAAGCAGAAGGGCTAAAGCAAATCACTGAGAAGAAAACGTTCCAAGTGAAATAAGAGAATAAGAAAAGCTGTCCAGAAAATGGACAGCTTTTTTACCGTTAAAGATCATCAAGCAGGTCTTGGAACGTATGCAGCTGGTTTCTTTCTGCATCTGTCGAATTAGCAAATGCAGATGATACGGCGTTTTTCGCTCGCTGAACTGCTTGTTGACGCTCTAAACCAGATGGAAATGAAGAAGTAAGGGCTTCTTCAGTAAATGATTTGGCTTGATCAAAAAGTTCGTTTCTCACAATGAACCTCCAGAAGCATCAGTCTTCATATTTCCCCTGTCCTCCGCAGCTTCTTCAAGTGTGGAACGATACGGAAAACGTGCGTCATGCAGACTGACTGAATCTTTACCTTGTTGTATAAAGCGTTTCGATTTGCTTCTTTTACCCATTCGGAATCCGCCCCTTTACACAAGCTGACAGGACAACCTGTCTAACGGTAGTATGCCCGCTTCGACCTGCTATGTATGAATGGAAAAATTAAAGCGAGAAGTAATTCGTTAGGAATTTTGCAATCCCATCTTGTTCATTCGTATCTGTCACTTCATTAGAGACACGTTTCACTGCATCAATCCCGTTGCCCATTGCAACCCCGCATCCAGCAAATTCAAGCATCTCTAAATCATTGTCTTCATCTCCGAATGCCACAATCCGCTCCTGAGGCACACCGTAATAATCACTGATCTTTTGCAGTCCAACGGCTTTGTTCATGCCTGTTTTAATGATTTCAATGACGTGCCACGGAGCAGCCCAGCGTCTGTGGTCAATCACTTCTGCATGAACATCTGTCAAATAGCTCCGGATCGCTCCGACGTCTTCTTCTTTTGCGTGAATTAAGACGCTTGTGACATTCTCTCCAAGATTGTTCCGAAGGTCTCCAACGGTCACTTTGTTTGCATTCATATTAAATATATCAATGAGCTTTTCATCATGATAATGGAAATACAAATCGTCTAGCACTTCAGCTAACACATTGTGTACTTTATATTCCTCACTAATATCCACAAGCTGTTTCACGACTTGAAGATCAAGTGATGTGTGAAATCTGCCCCATTTTTCATCAAGAGGATGATGGACAAACGCTCCATTAAAGTTCACAATCGGTGAATCGAGCTGCAATTGCTGATAATAAGGAGAGCTGGAACGAAATGGCCGGCCAGTTGAAATACAGACATGATGCCCGCTGTCTTTCACTTTTTGAATGACATCAAGTGTGCGTGCTGAAATCGTTTTATCGTCTTTTAATAACGTGCCATCCAGGTCAAGTGCGATTAGATAAGGTTTAGTCTCCATAAAATCTCCTTTGATCTGTAAGTAATAGGAGGCAGCTGGTGCGGGTGCCTCCACCTATAGTGTATCTTTATCACATCTTCGTTGTCTACATGTTAAAATAAACAAAGACGGGAATGATAAAGGAGGATTCATAGGCTGTGATCACCATTGATGAGCAAATGACGCACGATATTCCATTTTTACATATCGTAAAAGCTGAAAATAAAGATAAACCACTGCCACTTGTATTTTTTATACATGGATTTACAAGTGCACGCGAGCACAACTTACACTTCGCCTTTCATTTGGCGGAAAAAGGCATGAGAGTCATTTTGCCTGACTGTGCTTATCATGGTGTAAGATCAGAAAACCTCAGCTTAGAGGAACTGGCATCAAAGTTTTGGGAAATCGTCCTGAACGAAATCCGTGAAATCGATATACTTAAGACACATTTTCAAGAAAAACAATTGATTGAAGCCGATCTAATAGGTGTTGCGGGTACATCTATGGGAGGAATCACGACCTTTGGTGCACTCGCAAAACATGATTGGATTAAAGCGGCAGTCAGCTTGATGGGCAGTCCGAAATATACGACATTCCTACAAGCACAAATTATGGACATGCGGCACAAAGGGTTGATGAAAGAGATTACAGATGAAGAGGTTCATCAGCAATTAGACGCGCTGCGTCCTTATGATTTAACGCTGCAAACAGATCGACTAAACAAAAGACCGCTGTTATTCTGGCATGCAGAAAACGATCCGGTTGTCCCTTACAGACATGCAAAAGCTCTTTATGACGAGTTAGCAGAAACCCAATATAAAGAAGATCCGCACCTGATTCGTTTTATTACAGATGGACAGGCTGGCCATAAGGTCTCAAGACAAGCGATGTTTGAAACCATTGACTGGTTTGTGACACACCTGAAAAGCACAAACGTTTAGCCAAAAGGAAAAGTACGTTATACTAGTTGAAAAAGGAGTGGATATCATGGATGAAGCATTGAAAGAAAATATTTTAGGCGCCCTAGAACAGGTGATTGATCCTGAGTTAAACGTAGACATCGTCAACCTTGGACTTGTCTATGATGTCGATCTTGATGAGAATGGAAAAGCGGATATCACAATGACTTTAACATCAATGGGGTGTCCCCTTGCACCAGTTATCGTGGATGAAGTGAAAAAAGCATTAAGTGACTTGCCTGAAGTGAAAGAAACAGAAGTTCACATCGTCTGGAATCCACCTTGGACACGTGACAAAATGTCAAGATACGCAAAAATTGCGCTTGGTATTCAATAAGTAAATACGACCTGGTATGAGTTGAACTCATGCCAGGTTTTTTTATGAAAAATTAAGGTAGAGGAGGAGTATGGCTTGATATAATGGATGTAATTTTATAGAACGGAGTACCTATAATGAAACGAAAGTGGATATGGATCGTTCTTTTGATGGGATATGGCGCTGCCTTTTTTGCATCAGTCTCTATACGTGAAGGTCAAGCACACAAAAGACAAGGACTTGAGGCGTTTACAGATGTGAGTCACCTCATGCCGGTCAAAATAAAAAAAGTCGTGCAAGGAAAAGAAATAGAATCTTTAAAAGAAGTATTAGAAGAAGCAAAAGAGAAAAATCTGCCCATTTCAATCGCCGGAAAGCAGCATAGTATGGGCGGCCACACGTATTATGAAAATGGCATTGTACTAGACATGACGAAATTTCGTCGAATCGTATCATTTAATGAAAAAAAGAAGACCATTCGGGTCCAAAGCGGCGCCACATGGGATGATATTCAAAAATATGTGAACCCATATGGTCTTGCAGTAAAGGTGATGCAATCTCAAAACATCTTTACGATTGGTGGCTCGTTAAGTGCAAATGCACATGGACGTGACATTCGCTACGGCTCACTCATTGACACTGTGCGCTCTTTCACACTGTTAAAAGCAGATGGAGAGATCATCACAGTAAAGCCTAGCGATGATTTATTTACTGCCGTGATTGGAGGATACGGCTTATTCGGTGTCATTTTAGATGTTGAGCTTTCCTTAACAAAGGATGAATTATATAAAATGGAGACAACCTCTCTACACTACGATGAATACACTGATTATTTTCAAAAGCATGTAAAGAACAATAAAGAAGTGCGCATGCATCTCGCAAGAATCTCTACAGCGAAAACAAATTTTTTGAAAGAGATGTATGTGACGAATTATTCGCTTACTTCTGATCAACAGATCGATCCATACCGCGAGCTCAAAGAAGATCAGCTCGTCATCCCTTTAAAATTTATGCTCGGTCTTTCGAGAAGATTTGATATGGGAAAAGATTTGCTATGGAACTTGCAAAAGAAGTATTTTCAAAGTCAAAATGACCAGCTGATCACAAGAAATAACGTGATGCGGTCTGATTCTGCTTTTTTAGAATATGAAAATGAGTCAGATACCGATGTGCTTCAAGAATACTTTGTTCCAGTTGATCGTTTTCGTGCGTATATCGATGACATGAGAAGCTTTTTACAACAGGAAGAATTGAATTTAATGAACATCACGATCCGTTACGTACAAAAAAATGAAAAAGCGGATCTCTCATATGCGAAAGAAGATATGTTTGCACTTGTTTTGTTAGTGAATTATGGTTTTGAGAAAGAAGAGAAGGCAGAAGCAGAGCGGGTCATCCGGCAAATGACAGATATCACCTTGCGGCACCATGGAAGCTATTACTTACCATACATGCCTTATCAAACGAAAGCACAAATGAAACAAGCGTATCCAAAAACCGATCTATTCTTTCAAAAGAAAAAGCAAGCAGATCCAGATGGCAGATTTATCAACTACTTTTATGAAAGGTACAATACACAATGAATGCTAAAGCAATGAAATGGTTCGTCTATTCACAAAGTCTACTGTTTTTCGCCAGTAGTCTCATTTTCCCTTTTTATATTCTTTTTATTAAAAATGTTGGGTCGAGCTATTCTCAATTTGGTCTTGCTTATGGTCTGTTTGGTTTGAGCGGTGCGTTCATTCATTTATTATTAGGAAAACTTCCTGAAACGACCGACAGGCGTCTCTTTTTAATCATTCATTCGTTTGGTATGGCGTTTCTTCTTCTCCTTTTTCCACATATCACAGAAGTAGAGCAAGTTTATATGATTCAGCTTGCGCTTGGTGCGCTTGGGGGTGTTCAGAAACACGGAGAGAAACTACTCGTCACCGAACTCACAAATGAGAAAAAGCGAATGAAAGAAGTTGGGCACTATCATTTTTGGACAGCGCTTTTTTCATCCATCGCCATTATGCTTGGCGGCCTGTTTGCTGATTTCTTCACCATTCATTTGATTTTTTATGCAAGTTCCCTATTATATTTATGCAGTGCGCTTCTGGTCCTCAATATGAAGAACAATAGATAAAATCCGCATGTCTCACGAAGATATGTGGATTTTTTTATGAAAAAAAATGAAAACAAATATTAAATATACAATTGAATTAATTTTTATACATGTTATAATGTTAAATAATTTCACAAAGATCAAGAGGGTGTATTGACGTTGAAAATAGGTATTATAGGTGCTACAGGGTACGGTGGTGCGGAATTAGTTCGTATCTTTAAGCAGCATCCACATGTGGAGGGATGTATATTGTATTCATCAAGTGGTGATGGGCAATTATACAGTCAATCTTATCCGCATCTGACAACGATTACTGACCAAACATTAAAAGCCATTGATCCGGCTGCCATTGTGCAAGAAACAGATGCTGTGTTTTTAGCGACACCAGCAGGCGTTTCAAGTGAACTCACACCGAAGCTCATGAATCAAGGGGTGCCAGTTATTGATTTATCAGGTGACTTGCGCATTCAAGATGGAACTGTTTATGAAGCGTGGTATAAACGAAGGGCAGCGGATGAAGCATCGGTTCAACAAGCTGTATACGGATTATCTGAATTGAATCGTGAAACCATTAAGCAAGCGGAAGTCATTGCAAACCCAGGCTGCTTTCCTACTGCAGTTCTTCTAGGTTTAGCACCGCTGATGAAACAGAATCTCATCGATGAATCTATGATCATTATAGATGCAAAAACCGGGGTGTCCGGTGCAGGACGATCAGCCTCACTTGGAACACATTTTTCAGAGCTGAACGATAACTTTAAAATTTATAAGGTGAATGAACATCAGCACACACCTGAAATAGAACAAGTACTTAGAGAATGGAACCCGAAAACGGCGAACATCACATTTTCAACACACCTTGTCCCGATGACAAGAGGGATTATGGCGACGATGTATACACAATTGAAATCAGATGTCACAAAAGAAGAATTAATGAAACGGATGAAGGACTTTTATGAAGATTCCTATTTTGTAAGAGTGAGAGATCACGGGATATATCCGCAAACAAAAGAAGTATACGGCAGTAACTTCTGTGATATTGGCTTTCATTTAGATGAGCGAACAGGGAGACTGACGATTGTATCTGTCATAGATAATCTCATGAAAGGTGCAGCCGGCCAAGCGGTTCAAAACTTCAACATCATCAAAGGCTTACATGAAGAGGCGGGCCTCACAATGACACCTCTCTATCCATAAGAACAGGGGAGACAACAAACATGATCGAATTGAATGAAAAAAGTATTGTCAAAATTGACGGGGACGTATCATCACCAAAAGGTTTTGAAGCAAAGGGGATTCATATAGGATTACGCTATTCAAAAAAAGACCTTGGCTTGATCATCAGTGAAGTACCAGCAGCGAGTGCAGCGGTATACACTCAAAGTCACTTTCAAGCTGCTCCTTTACAAGTGACACAAAAAAGCTTAAAAAAGACGGGCAAACTAAAAGGTGTCATTGTCAATAGTGCGATCGCCAACGCATGCACAGGTGAGCAGGGATTAAAAGATGCATACGACATGCAGGCAGCCTGTGCAGACATGTTAGGCACAGAGCCTGATTACATTGCCGTTTCTTCTACTGGTGTCATTGGAGAGTGTCTGGATATGGATAAAATCAAAACAGGCATCGCTCAGCTAAAAGAAGCAAAAGCAGGAAATGGCCACTTTGAAGAAGCGATCTTAACAACAGATACAGTCATTAAAAATACGACATACTCCTTGACGATAGACGGGAAAGAGATTCTCATTTCTGGTGCAGCAAAAGGCTCTGGTATGATTCATCCGAACATGGCCACAATGCTCGGGTTTGTCACAACCGATGCAAATGTCGAACAAGAAGCTTTGCAAAATGCTCTTCGTGACATTACAGATGTGACGTTTAATCAAATTACCGTCGATGGAGAAACATCAACTAACGATATGGTGCTTGTGATGGCAAATGGAATGGCAGAAAACCAGGCACTGAATGAAGAACATCCAGAATGGCCATTGTTTAAAGAAGGATTAAAACTAGCCTGTGAAGATCTAGCAAAAGAGATTGCAAGAGACGGAGAAGGCGCAACCAAATTAATCGAAGCGAAAGTTGTTGGTGCTAAAAACAACTTAGAAGCTGGTATTATTGCAAAAAAAATCGTAGGTTCAAGTCTTGTGAAAACAGCCGTATACGGCACGGACGCCAACTGGGGCCGGATTGTCGGAGCAATCGGTCATAGCGCAGCTTCTGTCACGCCAGAAGAGGTTGAAGTTTACTTAGGCGGGCAATGTCTGTTTAAACATAATGAACCTCAGTCTTTCTCAGAAGAGGAAGCAAAAGCGTATCTAGAGCAGGATGAGATTACGATTTTCATTCAAATGAATGAAGGAAATGGTGAAGCGGCAGCATGGGGCTGTGACCTTACCTATGATTATGTGAAAATTAACGCGAGCTATCGCACATAATGAAGGAGATAGACATGGATAAAACGATCGTGTTCAAGTGTGGAGGCAGTGTCATTCGAGAACTTTCCGATACCTTTTATGAAAATGTCCGCTCACTTCAAGCTGCTGGATTTAAACTGGCTATCGTACATGGCGGAGGTCCTGAAATCACGAGCATGCTGCAAAAATTAGAAGTGAAAACGGAATTTGTAGATGGACAGCGCAAAACAACAAAGCCGGTGTTAGAGGTAGCCGAAATGGTCCTTTCAGGAACGGTGAATAAATACTTTGTTTCAGAGCTGGCAAAGCATGATATATCATCTGTCGGTGTATCTGGTAAAGATGGACAGATGCTTGTCGCCGATTTTCTCGATCAAGATGTATATGGGTACGTTGGCGAAATCAAAGAAGTCAATCCAGAGATGGCAGAAGCACTAATGGAGAAACAATTCATTCCCGTCATTGCGCCGCTATCTATGACCGAAGAATGCCAAACGTTAAATGTAAATGCTGATCTTGCAGCATCAGCAGTCGCAGGAGCTATGAAAGCTGATAAGCTCATGTTTGTCACAGATGTGGAAGGAATTTTAAAAAATGGTGAGCTGTTAGACGTTGTCACCGAACAAGAAGCGCTCAAGCTCATCGATGAAGGTATTATTTCCGGGGGAATGATTCCAAAAGTGCAATCTGCGCTCAGTGCTTTATCTGGAGATGTGGATGAAGTCATGATTGTGAATGGAAAAGGTAGTATTTTTACAGGAGATACCTTTAAAGGAACTCGAATTGTAAAACAAAAGGAGGCGGTCCTGTGAGTCATCTCTTTCAAACGTACGGACGGTGGAATGTTGAAATTAAAGAGGCAGAAGGTTCTTGGGCAGTTGATACAACTGGGAAAAAATATTTAGACTTTATACAAGGCATTGCGGTCACGAATTTAGGTCACAACCATCCAAAGGTCAATCAAGCCATCAAGAAGCAGCTTGACGAGGTCTGGCACGTATCAAATTTATTTGAAAATGGACTGCAAGAAAAAGCAGCGGAAAAGCTGGCAGCCAACAGTTCAGGAGATCTCGTATTTTTCTGCAACAGCGGGGCTGAAGCGAATGAAGGGGCTATCAAATTGGCCCGAAAAGCAACAGGTAAAACAAATATTGTGACGTTTTTGCACTCTTTCCATGGGCGCACGTATGCTGGTATGGCTGCCACAGGTCAAGATAAAATCAAAACTGGTTTTGGACCGATGCTGGAAGGCTTTCATTATGTACCGTTTAATGACCCTGAAGCGATCACAGCGTGTGAAATCGATGATGTCGCAGCCGTCATGTTGGAAGTGGTGCAAGGTGAAGGTGGAGTGAATCCAGCTACAGCTGAGTTTCTAGAAGCCGTTCAAACGTTTTGCAAAAAACATCAAGCACTGCTGATTGTAGATGAAATCCAAACGGGTATTGGGCGAACAGGGACAGCATTTGCCTATGAGCAATCGGGACTTGATCCTGATATTATTTCAGCCGCAAAAGGTTTAGGAAATGGATTTCCAGTCGGTGCAGTGATAGGGAAAAAAGCTTTAGGGGATGCCTTTTCTCCAGGCTCTCATGGCACAACATTTGGTGGCAACATGCTCGCTATGTCAGCTGTGAACGCAACCCTTGATGTAATATTCAAAGAAGACTTTCTTTCAGAAGTGAAAGAAAAGGGTGCGTACCTCTTAAAGAGACTGCAAGAAGTCAAACAGCTGAACATCGTGAAAGAAGTAAGGGGCAAAGGATTAATGGCAGGAATTGAGTGTCATCAGCCAGTAGGTGATTACATCACAGCCCTTCGAGAGCAAGGTTTGCTGGTGCTTCCAGCTGGTCCGAATGTCATTCGTTTATTACCTCCACTGAATGTCAAAAAAGTTGAATTGGATCAAGCAATAGAAGCGGTCATTCAAGTGTTAGCAAATGAAGCAGTAACGGTCTAAATTTTTTTACACTAGAACGCATAAACATGCATTTATATTATTAATTATTCAATATGGGGTGACACAAGCATGAAAGGTTATTTAAATTTAGAAGATGGAGCCTCTTTTGAAGGAGATCTGACAGGAGAAGCTGGCATGACAGGTGAAGTGGTCTTTTTTACAGGGATGACAGGTTATCAAGAGGTGCTCACAGATCCTTCTTATAAAGGACAAATCATTGTCTTCACATATCCGCTCATCGGAAATTACGGCATCAATCATGAAGACTTTGAGAGCAAAAAACCACAAGTAAAAGCGGTCGTTGTCTATGAGGCAGCTGACCATTTTTCTCATCACCTTGCAGCCGTAAGCTTAAAAGATTATTTACAGAAGTGGAACATTCCGCTTCTTACACATACAGATACTCGCGCAGTCGTGCAGAACATTCGAGCCAATGGAACGATGAATGCAGTGCTTAGTTTAGACGAAAATGAAACGCCACCTGCAATGAAGCAAGACAATGTGGTTGAGCAGGTCACAGAAGATGAAGTATACACACAAGGCAGCGGCGAGGATCATGTAGCGCTCATTGATTTTGGCTTTAAAAAATCAATTGCGGACTCACTCGAAGCGCGCGGCTGTAAAGTCACAGTGATTCCGTACAAACAAATGGAAAAGGTATTTGATATCAAGCCAGATGCGATCCTTTTGTCAAATGGACCTGGAGATCCAAAAACAATGAAGCCATATTTAAAAACCATTCATGACATCATGATGACCTTCCCGACACTAGGCATTTGCTTAGGTCATCAATTAATTGCTCTTGCGCTTGGCGGGGATACGTATAAGCTTCCTTTTGGCCACCGCGGAGCGAATCATCCGGTACAAGATACAGAATCAAAACGTGTCTTTATGACAAGCCAAAATCATAGCTATGTGGTCAATGAAAAAAGCATGAATGACAAAGAAGTGGACGTCAAATTCCTCCACGTGAATGACGGATCTGTTGAAGGATTCATTCATAAAGAGAAGCTGATAATGTCCGTTCAATTTCATCCAGAAGCACATCCAGGCCCTGCAGAAAGTGAATGGGTATTCGATGATTTTATTGAGAAAGTGAAACAAGCAAGGAGAGAAGTCGCACATGCCTAAAGATCAAAGCATACAAACCATTCTAGTCATCGGGTCCGGTCCAATCATCATTGGTCAGGCAGCAGAATTTGATTACTCAGGGACACAAGGTTGTATGGCCTTAAAAGAAGAAGGCTACAACGTCATTTTAGTGAATAACAACCCAGCAACCATTATGACAGACGAGTCATTTGCTGATGAAATTTATTTTGAACCGCTTTCAGTTGATTCAGTGACAAGAATCATTGAAAAAGAGAAACCAGATGGTCTTTTAGCCAATCTTGGCGGACAGACGGCTTTAAACCTTGCTGTCGAGCTGGAAAAAGCCGGTGTGCTGAAAAAGCATGGGGTAAAACTGCTCGGAACGTCAGTTGAAACAATTGAAAACGGTGAAGATCGTGAGAAATTCCGTGCTCTCATGAAGCATTTGAATGAACCTGTACCAGAAAGTGAAATTGTGGATAATGCGAAAGACGCCCTTCAATTTGCAAAAGAAGTGGGCTTTCCTGTCATTCTTCGACCAGCCTACACACTTGGTGGTAAAGGGGGAGGCATCGCTTTAACTGAAGAGGCTTTTAAACCGCTGATTGAAGGTGCTCTTCTAGCGAGTCCGATTCATCAGTGCTTAGTTGAAAAAAGCATTGCTGGCTTTAAAGAAGTCGAGTATGAGGTCATGAGAGATCGTCAAAATACGTGTATCACTGTATGTAACATGGAAAATATCGATCCAGTTGGTGTGCATACAGGTGACTCGATTGTCGTTGCACCGTCACAGACATTAACGGATCAGGATTATCAAATGCTCCGCTCAGCAAGCTTAAAAATTATTTCAGCGCTTGATGTCGTTGGCGGCTGTAATATCCAATTCGCTCTTGATCCACTCAGCAAAGAATATTTTGTCATTGAGGTCAACCCTCGGGTCAGCCGGTCTTCTGCTCTTGCATCGAAAGCAACAGGCTATCCGATTGCCAAAATGGCGGCAAAACTTGCGGTCGGTTATACACTAGATGAATTGAAAAATCCGCTTACAGGAACAACGTATGCTAGCTTTGAACCGGCACTCGATTATGTCGTGGTGAAATTCCCGCGCTGGCCGTTCGATAAATTTAAACAGGCAGACCGGAATTTAGGCACAAAAATGAAGGCGACTGGTGAAGTCATGGCGATTGACCGTAATTTAGAATCTGCCATTCAAAAAGCAGTCGCAT
Source organism: Bacillus sp. RAR_M1_44 (assembly GCF_020165935.1). Lineage (NCBI taxonomy): Bacteria > Bacillati > Bacillota > Bacilli > Caryophanales > Bacillaceae > Bacillus > Bacillus sp. RAR_M1_44. The sequence goes on along the minus strand of NZ_JAIUKX010000002.1, from coordinate 66,391 downwards.
CACTTGAAATCAAAACAAAGGGCTTTCACTTGCCTGAACTGAAAGAACATTCGACTGAACAATTATTTGAATTAATCAAAACACCGGACGATCGCCGTTTCTTCGCTGTCATGGAGCTGCTTTCCAGACAAGAAACCGTTGAAACGATTCATAAAACGACGAAGATTGATCTGTTTTTCTTACATGTCTTCAAGAATATGATCACACTCGAACAAGAATTGAAGAATCATCAGGGGACGCTATCCAAAAACACCTTAATAAAGGTGAAAGAAAAAGGTTTCCTTGATGAAACAATCGCTTCTCTGACGGATCGCAGTGAACAAGATATCAGACAGCTTCGCCAAGAGTATGGCATTGCCGCTTCATTTAAAATTGTCGATACATGTGCGGCTGAATTCGATGCAAAAACGAATTACTTCTATTCTACGTACTTTGGCAAAAGTGATGGAGAGCATCAAGAGAAAACAAAGCAGCGTGCACTCATCATTGGCTCCGGTCCGATTCGAATTGGGCAGGGAGTCGAGTTTGATTATAGTGCCGTTCACGGCGTTCTTACTCTACAAAAGCTTGGATTTGAAACCATCATGATGAACAACAATCCAGAAACGGTTAGTACCGATTATGAGATTGCAGATCGTTTATACTTTGAGCCGATCACGTTAGAACATATTTTAAACGTAGTTGAAGCGGAGCAAATTGATTTTGTCATCGTTCAATTTGGCGGGCAGACAGCAATCAATGTGGCGGAAGGTTTAGAAAAAGCCGGCGTTACCTTGTTAGGCACGTCCTTTGACACACTAGATGCATTAGAAGATCGCGATTTATTCTATCAGCTTCTTGATGAACTGAATCTTCCTCATGCAAAAGGAGATACAGCTCATTCAAAAGAAGAAGCACTGGGGCATGCTACAAGCATCGGGTACCCTGTTCTTATTCGTCCATCATATGTCATTGGTGGAATGGGCATGATCGTTGTTCATACAGAAGCTCAATTGGCAGAACTACTTGATCAGCCAGATCATTTACCTTATCCGATCTTAATTGATGAGTATGTCACTGGAAAAGAAGTGGAAGTGGATCTTATTTCAGACGGACAAACGACATTCATTCCAACAATCGTTGAGCATATTGAAAAAGCGGGCGTACACTCAGGTGACAGCTTTGCCATCTTGCCAAGTGTCTCTATTAGTGAAGACATCAAAGAGCAGGTGTATAACGCTTCTGAACAAATCGCAAAGAAATTAGCTTTTAAAGGCATTATGAATATTCAATTTGTGATAAAAGGGAACCAGGCGCTCGTATTAGAGGTGAATCCTCGGGCAAGCCGGACTGTTCCAGTTGTAAGTAAAGTCATGGGTGTTGACATGATCCCAATGGCGACTCAGCTGTTAGCTGGTGCAACGCTTGAAGAATTGAAACCGGCAACGAAGAATAAGGGGGGCACAGCTGTTAAATTCCCAGTCTTCTCCTCACATGCCATTCAAGATATCGATTTAAAGCTGACACCTGAAATGAAAGCGACGGGTGAAGGAATGTGTGTTGGAAAGAACGTCGAAAGCGCGTTGAAAAAAGTGTTTGCACCGATCTGGAAACAAAAAGGAAGCCTCTTTATACAAGGCAGTGAATTATTCGTAGATGAAGCAAAACGAGCAGGCTTTGACGTCTGGACTGGCAGCTTTGAATCGTGGCTGCAACAAGACGATAAATCGCTTCACATTCATTTAGGTAATGATGAAGAGGCAAAAGAACAGCGTGTAAAAGCACTCACACATGGTGTTCAAGTTCTAACCGAATATGAAACAGCGCAAGCGTTCCTGCAAGGAAAAGATGGAGATGTATCACCAGTATCTCTCCACGAATTATATAAAAAGGAAGTGACGGCATGAGCCAAGTCGACGTGCAACCGGCATTATACGGAAAAGACTTTTTATCGTTAAAAGACTTTTCGATCAATGACATTGCGTACTTAATTGAAAAAGCAGAAGAAATGAAACAACATCCATATCAAGATTTATTCAAAGGAAAAACATTAGCGATGATCTTTGAAAAATCTTCAACTAGAACCCGTGTCTCGTTTGAAGCGGGCATGACGCAGCTAGGCGGACATGCGCTCTTCCTCAGCTCAAATGATCTGCAAATTGGCAGAGGAGAAACGATTGGTGATACAGCGCAGGTGCTGTCTGGGTATGTAGATGGCATTATGATTCGAACCTTTGAACATGAGAAGGTAGAAGAACTTGCAAAATACGCCTCTATTCCAGTGATCAACGGACTAACGGACTACTCTCATCCATGTCAGGCACTGGCTGATTTACTGACGATTAAAGAAGCAAAAGGCACACTAAAAGGTGTGAAAGTGGCGTACATCGGTGATGGGAATAATGTGGCTCATTCCTTAATGGTTGGCTGCGCGCAGTTAGGCTGTGACATTGCCGTTGCATCACCAAAAGGCTATGAACCTCTTCAAGAAGTGACAGAGACTGCCCAGGCGTTTGCAAAACAATCAGGCGCAGAAGTCATCGTCACAACAGATCCAGTAGCTGCTGTTCAGGATGCAGATGTCATTTATTCAGACGTATTTACAAGCATGGGACAGGAAGCTGAAACAGAGAAACGTCTAGCTGAATTTAAAGAATATCAAGTCAATGAGGAACTCATGCAACATGCAGCAGCAGATTATATCTTCCTTCATTGTCTGCCGGCACACCGCGGAGAAGAAGTGACGGCTGATATCATTGATGGACCACACTCTAAAGTATTCCAGCAGGCAGAAAATCGCTTGCATGTGCAAAAAGCGTTAATCAAAGAGCTCATGTATCAACAACCTAAATAAATCACAAGTGTCCCTGTCTCGACTGAGCAGGGACTTTTTACATATTGGATTGGAGAGGCAATGGACGGGACATAATAACATCAATCGAGAAAGGAGGATGGAAATGGGTCAACAGCATCAGTTTAAATCTGGTAATAAGGCACCTAATAATGGTGTTTATATCGAAATCGGTGAGACCGGTAGTATGGTGAAAGATCCTTTAAAGATAAAGCTTAAAGCAGGAGACGTCTTTCCGGATAACTCGAACCATAACCGCGTTTGGACTTACCAAAGAAAGCCGTAAGCAATTGACTAAGAGTCCATATGAATAAGTCTTTAGAGGCATGTGTCATGCCTCTTTTTTCTTTATAATAAAAAACAATTAAGTTCCAATTTTCAAATAAATAGTATGAAAAAAAGAAAGATTAAGGTAAAATATGTAAAAATAGTATAAGGTTGAAAGGATTTGTGTGATGGAAAAGATGAATCTCAGTGAAAGTGTTTGGAATAAACGCTTCACCTCATTGTTCATATCAAGACTCATAAAAAATACAGGAGAAAGTTTTGCTTTTACATCCGTTCTTTGGTTATTGATTTTAAGAGGGGATGGAGCGCTCGGTACCGGACTTCTTCTAGCAGTGACAGTTCTTCCTTCATCATTGTTGGCCCCAATACTAGGACCTCTTATGAAAAGACATCATTTATCTAAATGGATGTTTGCTTCAGATGTCATTCGAGCAACCATTGTACTCATTATTCCACTACTGCATTTTTCGCACATATTGCCTCTATGGTTATTGATCTCATTAATGGTTATTCAATCGGCAACAGGTGCAGCATATAACCCGGCTTCTGTGGCCATCCTGCCGCAGATTGTTCCAAAGCATCTCATTCAAAAAGCAAATGCGATCCTGCAATCATCTTTTGAAATTGTCGCACTTGCTGCGGTGATGGTCGCTGGTCTTTTGGTCAAATTAATTGGACCTGCAGATACGCTCCTGATCACCACTGCTTTATTCATCATATCGGGCATGTTTATTATTGGCGTTAAACTGAAGAAGTCTGACGAAGAAAAAGCAGCAGGCATTAAACAAGCAAAGAATACATATCTGTATAACTTAAAAAGAGGCTTTCTAGTCGTTAAAAATCATCATATTTTATTTGCACTGACCCTTTATTGTATTTTAATGAATGTCGCCGCAGCTCCGTGGCAGGCATTATCCGCTGTATATGTAGCAGAAGCGCTGCAAAGTGATTCAATGGTGTATTCCATTTTAAGAGGTGTCGCCGCAGTCGGTGCGTTTATGATGGGCTTTGCACTGGCGAAGGTGAAAATCAAAAGGTTTGGCTTGTTCTTTATTGTCGCAGGCATGATTGAAGGAGCTGCATTCTTTATCACTGGAATGAGTACATGGCTTCCAGTCGTTCTTCTAGCTTCCTTTATTTTTGGTGCAGCCGTCAGTGCAATCAATGTCCCAGAGATGGTCATTATTCAAACGTCTGTTGACCAAGAAGATCAGCCGCAAGTATATGCCGTGATCAATGCGTCATCAAATGTCTTTCTCCCGCTTGCAGCCGTCATATCGGGCGTCCTGGCAGAACGCTTTGGAGCAGGACCTGTCATTGCGGGGGGTGGTGTGCTTGAAATTTTATCGGGCATCGCGATCTTCCTGTTCACAGGGCTAGCGAAAAGCCATTTGTCAGCAGACAAACAGAAGTCCGAAACGGTTGAGGTGTAACTCAAAAACCCCCTGTAATTGACGGCAGGGGGTTTTAGCGTGCCCTCTCAACTTCTGGTCATCATTCTGAAAAAAAGAAAAAGAGCTAACCTCAAATCATTAGCTCTTTTCCAGCAATATTAAGAATGTTCTGTTGAACTTTCTGTTTCTTTCATTGGACTTACTTCAGCAAAGATGAATAAAATAACCGTAAACACTATGGCAAGAATGGAAGTTAACGTAAAATCATAAGCAGCTCCATTCATAGATGCAACGATGTAACCAGCCATATGTGTCAGCAGAAAAGTCCAAATGAGGGTGATAATGTAATGCATTATTCCACCGTCCTTTATGTAACAATCTATTGACTATCATACCATAGATACGAGTTCAGAGAAAAGACTGTTTTCCGCCTTTATGTGACCATTTTGAGACCTTCTACTATAAAAATAAAAAGAATTCTTCTGTCTTTAGGGGATTTCCTTATTCCTACAAGAGTTGTTGTTCATATCATAGAAAGCAGAATCACTGAAAGGAGGCTGGCCATATGGGTGTAAGCGAACGTTTTTTCCAGCTTGGTTCCCAGTGGAACGTCATTCACCTTCCTCAAAAACCAAATGGCTTTGGCATTCTAATCCTCGGTGACCGAAATCACTTTGTGCAGGAAAATACATCATTCTGGCTTCAGCATTACGGAAGAAACCAGCTTTTAACTGCTTTAAAGGATGAAGGATATACATTGTTTAATAGTCATCTTCATGGGAATCACTGGGGATGTGAAGATGCTGTTTTTAGTGCGAAACAGCTTGTTCATCACACATTAAAACAAGAAATATTAAACCGGGAAATTCATGTGCTGGCAGAGGGAATGGGAGCACTTGTCGCCATGAGTCTTGCCGAAGAAATGCCAGAAGTGCTAAGGTCTATAGCCATGATGAATCCATGTTTACACCTGCAAGCACAAAGAGAAAGAGAAAAGGAACACAAATTTTTCTACAAACAGTTCATGAAAGAACTCGCACAGAGCTATGGGTGCTCTGCAAAGGAAGCGGAAACGTATCCACTTCCTTCTTGCCCCGTTCATTCAGCTCATGTACCGATTCATATATGGCAGAGACTAAACGGCGCACCGTATGCCTATGAACTACACGCAAAGCCTTTTATTGATCAGCATATGATGAATCCAGACCATTGTCAGATGGACCTTACCTTGCATATGTTTGATCATCCAAGAAGAATCTTTCAGTCCATTCACAAGTTTTATAAATCGCATGAAAGAGAATTGTAATGAATAGGATGATAACAGCCCTTCATGGAAAGGGCTCTTCTTTTTATTCGATATGCTAAAAAAGGGGACATGAACATGGAAACAGGACTGATCATAGGTGCAGATGAATTTTTTGGCCTGACACTTTGTGAATATATGATGAAAGAGGGCATACAAGTGGATATCACATATCCTAAGGAGCAGTCAGAGGAGCAAAAAATGTTATTAGAAGAGCGAATGATGTGGCTCGGCCGCAATGATCTTGTCCGCGTTCTTGATGGTCAAGATAGGAAAGAGGCATATGACCTGATCTTTTTTCAATCAGATGATTCAATGAACAGAGAGACAGACCTCGAAGCGAAGCATGGCATATACCACTTGTTTTACGAAGAACCCGAAAGCCATTCGCATGAACAAAGCGTTTCGGCTGTTATCCTTCCACGCATGTTTGGTCCGTGGACACTCCATGAAGAGAGACGAATAAAGGATGATCACACATTTTTTGTAGAAGATGTCGCAAAGGAGCTTTTAAAGTGGGCACGCACCGATCAAAGGCAGGAAATGATCCATCAATTAAAGGTAGAAAGACAAACAGGTGACAAACAAGCAGAAGAAATCATAGCAGAATGGAAAAGACAAAACTCAACATTTTTCGACAAAAAGCAAGAATGATCTTCCATCTTATCTTTTTTCAGTATAAAATAAACCTATATTTAACATACAGGTTCATGCCTGCGTGTTGCAAAGGGAGTTGAACATGGCATGAAGTACCAGCGGCTTGTCATGATCTTTTCGTTCCTTCTTCTTATGCTATCTGCCTGCTCGCAGGCGCCGTTAAAAGGACATATTGAGAAGGTGGGTTTACTCGTCCCCGATACGATTAATGATCAAGTTTGGGGAACGAAAGGTTATAAAGGCTTATTAAATATCCAATCAACATTTGGTGTAGATGTTTATTATAAGGAAGGGATGGTCGACAAGGAGAAAATCGTTGATGCCATTGAAGAATTTCATAAAAAAGGAGTCAATTTGATTATTGGCCATGGCAATGAATACAGCGAAATTTTCAACTTGATCAGTGAAGATTATCCGAAAACACAATTTATCACGGTCAATGGAGGCAAGCCTCAAGCTGATAATGTCACAAACGTCACGTTTAAAGGAGAAGCAATGGGCTTTTTCGGAGGCATGACAGCAGCACATATGTCCAAAACAAAAAAGATTGGTATTCTGGCTACATATGATTGGCAAAGTGAAGTAGACGGTTTTATCAAAGGTGCAAAATATCAGGACGAACATGTGCAAGTCCTAGCGGAATTTGTCGAAAACTGGGATGATGCTGACAAAGCGGTGAACCTCTATCAAAAATTGAAAAAACAAGGTGTAGATGTTGTGTATCCAGCAGGTGATGGTTATAATATCCCTGTCATTGAACAAATCAAAAACGACAATTTATCTGCGATCGGATATGTCACTGATCAATCCAACCTTGGAAGCCATACGGTGTTAACTAGCACAGTACAGCATGTCGATAAAGCGTACAGTATCATTGCGAAGAAGTTTAATGAAGGCAAGCTAAACGAACAAGGTGAGTACTCCTTTGACTTTAAAGAAGGAGTGATCGAAATGGGGAAATTTAGCTCAACCATAGACCGCGCTTTTGTGAAAGACATTGAGAAGGATATTGCGAATTACAAAAAAACAGGCAAACTGCCAAATGAAAAGTGAGGACGTTGAACATGCAGCACGAAAAATCGATGGAGTTTTTACAAATTGCGATGAAGTATTTTCCACAAGCAAAAGAAGAATTAGATAAAGCAGGAATTCAGCTTGATCCACAAGCACTTCAGCCGCTTCTCTCTTTGTTTACATCTGTCATGCAAGAGGCATATGAGCTTGGAAAAGCAGATGCAGCATCAGAAAAAGCCACAGAATAGTGGCTTTCAGCGTGTAGACAAACCCTCGCATTCTTTGTCAGTCCTGCGCGCTGGTGCTCACGAATGACAAATTCGCTCCGCTCCAGTGCTCGTCCATCCTAGACTGCAAAGGTTTTCTATCACGCTGAGAAGAAGACAAAGGGCTAAAATATTTTAGCCCTTTGTCAACAATCAAAAAAAGCCACAGAATAGTGGCTTTTTTTTATGATAATTTTTTCTTAAAGGCACTGATCATAGGGCCGACATCTTTAAACACAGGCTTCAGCTCATCGATGGAGTTCATAATGTTTCCAATTTGATTCATGACATGCATGTAGTCAATGGAGTCATCACTTGAAGAAGTCTCTGTACGCTCCTCCTTTTTTTCTGTCTTGCTTTTCTCCTTTTCAAGCGGCTGACCAAACATCATTGCTGAGAAAATATCCTTTTGCGCCATATCACATGTTCCTTTCTACTATTGGTATATCATTAATCTATGAAAAAAGTGAGAGGAAAGGTTAGACGTTTGTATTGCCAAGGAGAAAAAAATAAGGTAAAATTAGTACCAGATACTAATATAAGATCACAATATCACATGCTCGTATGAGTAAAAGGAGTCTTATTCAATGAATGCTGGAATTATTGGCCTTGGCCGCTATATACCTGAAAAAGTATTAACAAATCGTGATTTAGAAAAAATGGTTGAAACTTCTGACGAGTGGATTCGTACTAGAACAGGTATAGAAGAAAGAAGAATTGCATCTGATGATGTCAATACATCTCATATGGCGCTTGCTGCTGCAAAAAAAGCATTAGCTGACGCAGATGTGGCTGCAGAAGATATTGATATGATTCTTGTAGCGACAGTTACGCCAGATCAAGCATTTCCGACAGTCGCTTGTATGATTCAAGAGCAGCTCGGTGCACATAAAGCATGTGCAATGGATATTAGCGCTGCCTGCGCTGGCTTTATGTATGGGCTTGTTACTGGAAAACAATTTATCGAATCAGGCACTTACAAACACGTGCTTGTCGTTGGTGTAGAAAAGCTTTCTCGCATTACCGACTGGGATGACCGCAACACAGCTGTTTTGTTTGGAGATGGAGCAGGGGCTGCTGTACTAGGAACAGTCAGCGAAGGCAAGGGAATTCTATCATTTGAGCTTGGAGCCGATGGAAGCGGCGGGAAGCACTTGTACTTAGATGAAAAAGATCATACAATCATGAATGGAAGAGAAGTATTTAAATTTGCTGTGAGACAAATGGGCGAGTCAAGCGTAAACGTGATAGAAAAAGCTGGACTATCAAAAGAAGACGTAGACTTTTTGATTCCGCATCAAGCAAACATTCGCATTATGGAAGCAGCACGCGAACGCTTAGAGCTGCCAGTTGAAAAAATGTCGAAAACAGTCCATAAATATGGAAACACATCAGCAGCATCCATTCCAATTTCACTATGTGAAGAAATCGAAGCCGGAAAAATTCATGACGGCGATGTGATTGTAATGGTTGGTTTTGGTGGAGGATTAACGTGGGGCGCAATCGCTATGCGATGGGGCCGATAAAAGAGTGGGGTGCACAAATTAATGGATAAGAAACGAGTAGTTGTTACAGGATTAGGTGCTTTGACACCTCTTGGCAACGATGTAGAGACAACATGGAAAAATGCTGTAGCAGGTGTATCAGGTGTTGGCCCGATCACACGTGTTGATTCAAGTGAATATACAGCAAAAGTAGCAGCAGAACTAAAAGATTTTAACATCGAAGATTACATGGAGAAAAAAGAAGCGAGAAAGATGGCACGCTTCACACAATATGCAGTCGTTGCTGCTCAAAAGGCTTTAGAAGATTCACGCCTCGAAATTACAGATGAAAACGCACCTCGTGTTGGGGTATGGGTTGGATCTGGTATTGGCGGACTTGAAACATTCGAAGAGCAATTCGAAGTGTATTCGAATAAAGGAGCAAGACGCGTAAGCCCGTTCTTCGTTCCAATGATGATTCCAGATATGGCAACAGGCCAAATTTCAATTGCTCTTGGCGCAAAAGGGGTTAACTCTTGTACTGTAACAGCATGTGCAACAGGAACAAACTCCATTGGTGATGCCTTTAAAGTCATTCAGCGTGGAGATGCAGATGCGATGATTACAGGTGGAACAGAAGCACCGTTAACGAAAATGTCGTTTGCTGGCTTCTGTGCAAACAAAGCCCTTTCGACAAATCCTGATCCAGATACAGCAAGTCGTCCATTTGATAAAAACCGTGACGGATTTGTCATGGGTGAGGGAGCGGGAATTGTTGTACTTGAAGAATTAGAGCATGCGTTAAAACGTGGTGCGACCATTTATGCAGAAATCGTTGGCTACGGCTCAACTGGAGATGCATACCATATCACAGCACCTGCTCCAAACGGAGAAGGCGGCGTACGTGCAATGAAAGAAGCCATTCGTGATGCAGGTTTAACAGTGGAAGAAATTGATTATATCAATGCCCACGGAACAAGCACACCGTATAATGATAAGTTTGAAACAATGGCGATTAAAGAAGTGTTTGGAGAGCATGCGAATCAGCTTGCGATCAGCTCGACAAAATCAATGACAGGTCATTTACTTGGCGCAGCAGGCGGAGTAGAAGCGATTTTCTCTGTTCTGGCGATTAAAGACAGTGTCATTCCGCCAACGATTAACCTTGAAACACCAGATGAAGAATGTGATCTTGATTATGTAGCAAATGAAGCACGTTCAAAAGAAGTACAAGTTGCTTTGAGCAACTCACTTGGTTTTGGCGGGCACAATGCGACAATTATCTTCAAAAAATACGAAGCGTAATATGTCTTAAGAAGGCGGCGATCTATAAACAGATCGCCGCCTTTTTGCATATGATGAAAATGGAGGTGTTCAGCGGTATGGGTCTGATCAATACACAATATCTCATTGAGCAATCATCATCATTTCAGGAGCTGGCGGCGCGTTTTGTCCCTTATTTTAAAGGAGCGGAGAAAAAAGAAGGATCATCTATTCTCGCCCATTTACAACATCACGGAATGGTTCGATCATGGAACGCCTGCCAGGAAATGATCGACAAGATCAAAGAAAAAGGGTATTTCAAGCTTGTGATGAAAGAATACAAAGCGTTGCAAAAAAAGTGGGGAGGTCCTGATGTCCCTGTCTTTATTTTCCCTGTTAATGAGAGCAGCAAAGAGATCAGAGAACAATTTTACTTTCAATCCGGCATGGCATTTGATGACAAAATCTTTCTTTTTTTATCCCCGCATACACCGAAGGAGCGAATCGGTACGTTGCTGACGCATGAATATCACCATGTATGCAGGTTGCATTTTCTCACGAAAGAAGAAAAAGATTTTACATTCCTTGATACAATCATGATGGAAGGGCTCGCTGAATATGCTGTGTATCATAGATATGGAGAAAGCTATACAGCAAAGTGGACGACTTTATATGACGAATCGCAGCTGCAGCGCATGTACAAGAAATGGGTATCCAGTCACCTTTATCAGAAAGTGCAGGACGACGAAAGGCTGATACAGAATCTCCTTTATGGAAAAGGGAACTACCCCAAAATGCTTGGCTATGCCACTGGATTTTATATCGTGAAAAAGTATTTCGATGAGCACCGAATCAGCGAGGAGTCTATGATTGCGGAGCCAGCGGAAACGTTTTTAAAGGCGATAGAATCATAAAGACAATCATTCACAAAAAAAGTGACATATTACAATTTTACTAAATACTTCTTGATTTCGTCATGCTGATGTAATAATATACAAATATAAATTTTGATAATTCTTTTTATTCTAAAAAGACGGAATTTTTCGATTCGGTTCATTTGATCTATGGAGAAAGGGGCGAATGCATGAGCACACTGCTTGAAGTGCAAAACTTAAAAACCTATTTTTTTCGAAAAAAGGAACCAATACCTGCTGTTGATGGCGTTGATTTTAGTATCAAAAAAGGGGAAACAGTCGCATTAGTCGGTGAGTCTGGGTCTGGTAAAAGTATTACGTCTTTATCCATCATGGGTCTGATTAATGGGACTGGTGGGAAGATTATGGATGGTTCCATTATGCTTGATGGAAAAGACCTTGTTACATATAGTGAAAAGGAATTGTGCAGTATTCGCGGTAATGATGTATCCATGATCTTTCAGGAACCCATGACCTCACTTAATCCCGTCTTAACCATCGGGGAACAAATAACAGAAATCCTCATTTACCACAAAAAACTTTCAAAAAAAGAAGCGACCAAAAAAGCGATTGACTTGCTAAAGCTTGTAGGCTTTTCTAGGCCAGAACAAATCATCAAAGATTACCCGCACCGTTTATCCGGCGGTATGCGTCAACGAGTCATGATCGCCATTGCGCTAAGCTGTGATCCGAAGCTCCTCATTGCGGATGAGCCGACTACTGCTCTCGATGTGACCATACAAGCCCAGGTGCTGACCTTAATGAAAGATTTATGTTCGACCTTTGGTACATCTATACTTCTCATTACGCATGATTTAGGTGTTGTGTCGGAAGTAGCAGACCGCGTCATTGTCATGTACTGCGGACAGGTTGTTGAAAATGGAACCGTTGAAGAGTTGTTTGATGAGCCGCTTCACCCATACACAGAAGGACTGCTTGAATCCATTCCAGTCATTGACGGAGACATTCAGCCATTAACGGCGATAAAAGGAAATGTCCCTGCGCCAGATCAGCTTCCGGCAGGATGCCGTTTTGCGCCTAGATGCCCGAAAGTAATGGAACGCTGCATAGGTGAATTGCCCAAACTGACAACCTTTGAAAATGGTAGAAGCGTCAGGTGTTTCTTATATGAGGAGGCAAGCCAAACATGACACTTGCTGAAAATCAACCATACATGACAGATCGATCTGAGAAAGAAACCATCCTGGAATTAAAAAATATACGAAAACACTTTCCGATTAAAGCTGGGGTGCTGCAAAAGAAAGTAGGAGCAGTCAAAGCGGTTGACGGCATCGACTTAAACATTTATAAAGGCGAAACGTTAGGCATCGTTGGAGAGTCTGGATGCGGTAAATCCACATTAGGACGGACGATGATTCGTTTATATGAACCAACAGAAGGACAAATTCTATTTAAAGGGCAAGATATCTCTCATGTATCTGAATCAAAACTAAGACAATCAACAAGGAAAAACATCCAAATGGTTTTTCAAGATCCCTTTGCATCACTCAACCCTAGAAAAACACTTCGAAGTATCATCAAAGAACCCTACAAAACACATCACTTATATTCCTTAAAAGAAAGAAATGAAAAAGTAGAACAGCTTTTATCCAAAGTCGGCCTTCACCCAAGTTTTGCGAATCGATACCCGCACGAATTTTCCGGTGGACAAAGGCAGCGGATCGGTATCGCTCGTGCACTTGCCATGAATCCTGAAATGATCATAGCAGATGAGCCTGTTTCAGCGCTTGACGTCTCCATTCAGGCGCAGGTCATCAATTTGATGGAAGAGCTTCAAGAAGAGTTTGACCTCACCTATCTCTTTATCTCTCACGATCTCAGTGTGGTCCGCCACATTAGTGATCGAGTGGGCGTCATGTATCTTGGCAAAATGATGGAACTGGCGGATAAGCATAGCCTGTACGATGATCCGCTTCATCCGTATACACAGGCGCTTTTATCTTCCGTTCCAGTCACCCGTAAAAAAGGTCAGGTGAAAAGGGAACGGATTATGCTGCAAGGTGATTTACCAAGCCCTGCTAATCCGCCAAAAGGCTGTGTGTTTCATACAAGATGCCCGCATGCGAAAGAAGTCTGTAAAGAAAAAGTACCACAATTTCAAGAGTTAAAAACGAACCACTTTGTGGCCTGCCACCTCTACGACGCTTGATCACGCTTGTATGATCTCATCTTTGAGAGGGGGGATAAAACGGGCTTCTGTCATCATTTTTTAAAAAAGATAGGGGGAATTGTCTATGAAAGATAGAAAGAGAAAGTCCATTTTGGTCAGTTTGCTGCTGATCTTTACATTGATCCTTGCTGCTTGTTCTGGTGGAAATAAAACGTCTGGAGACAGTGAAAAGAAATCCACAGGTAAACCTGTACAAGGTGGCGATCTTGTCATTGGTTCGATTGCAGAGCCTACATTATTTAACTCACTTTACTCAACAGACGTGGCAAGTTCTGATATTGAAGAGAGAATCTATAGCTTTTTACTGCAAACAGATGGAAAGCTTAACCCACAGCTGGCGTTGGCAGAAGATATTAAAGAATCCGATGACGGCAAACAGTTTGATGTGACCATTAGAAAAGGCGTGAAGTTTCATGATGGAGAAGAACTGACTGCTGATGATGTTGTGTTTACATACAGCATTCCGATCAATAAGGATTACAATGGTGAGCGTGGATCAGGCTTTGAAGTATTAGAGTCTGTCAAAAAAACAGGGGACTATTCGGTCGAATTTAAGCTGAATAAAAAAGATCCATATTTTTATAACGTCACGCTAGGAAGCTATGGCATTTTACCAAAGCATATTTTAGGTGATGTCCCTATAAAGGATCTTGGCGAAAATGAATTTAACCGAAAAAATCCAATCGGCTCTGGCCCATTTAAATTTGCCGAGTGGAAAGAAGGAGACTATGTCAAACTTGAAGCATTTGATGACTATTGGGATGGACGGCCATACCTTGATACAGTCACCATTAAAACGATTCCTGATCAAAATGCAGCCATGGCTCAGCTATCCGCAGGTGATATTGACTTCTTTGCAGTGCCTGGAGCAGAACTGCAAACAGCTGAAAAAGTTAGTAACATCAAAATCGAATCTGATCTAGGGCTTAATTATTCATATATTGGCTGGAATCAGAAAAACGAACTGTTCAAAAGTAAAAAAGTCCGTCAAGCGCTTACCCATGCCATTGATCGTCAAACGATTGTCGATCAAGTGTTAAATGGAGACGGGAAAGTAGCCAACATCCCAGAAAGCCCGCTGTCATGGAACTACCCTAAAAATGAAAATGTCCCAGTATTTGAATTTGATCAAGAAAAAGCGAAAAAGATGCTGAAGGAAGAAGGCTGGGAGGATACAGATGGAGATGGTTATCTTGATAAGGACGGTAAGAAGTTCTCCTTCGTCTTGAAGACGAACCAAGGAAACAAAGTCCGTGAAGATATTGCTGTCGTTGTCCAGCAGCAGCTCAAAGAAATTGGCATTGAAGCAAAACCGCAAATTGTGGAGTTCAGTGCATTAATCGAACAAACAACTCCGCCAAAATGGGATTATGATGCGTTATTACTCGGCTGGAGCTTAGCGACATTCCCTGACCAATACAGCATTTTCCATTCAAGTCAGTCTGAAAAAGGCTTAAATAACATTTGGTATAAAAATGAAGAAGTCGATAAGCTGCTAGTTGATGCCAAAAACTTGAGTGATCGTAAAGAGTATTCAAAGGCGTATGAAAAAATTTATGAGCTGATTGCAGAAGACCAGCCGTATACGTTCCTTTATTATGCCAACTCACATCGCGCGATGCCATCTAATCTACAAGGCTACTCTTACCACCCGAAAGATGAATATTACAAAATCGAAAAATGGTGGATTGAACAGTAGTCTGCAAGTGAAGAAGGGGAGGTGTCTCCCCTTTTTTCATCATAGTATGGCCATCCGATGAAAAAGGAGTTGTGCACATGGTTACATATATCATTAGAAGGACATTGCTTTCCATCCCGATTTTGTTTGGTATTACGATTTTGTCCTTTGCGATTATGAAAGCAGCACCAGGCGATCCGATGTCACTCATGATGGACCCGACCATTAGTGCCGCAGACCGGGAAGCCTTTATTGATAAGTACGGCTTGAACGATCCTGAATATGTGCAATATATGAAATGGCTCGGTAATATGCTTCAAGGTGACTTTGGCACATCCATCGTAAAAAAAGGAACGCCCGTGGCTGATTTGATTTTTGCCCGGCTGCCAAATACCCTCATCCTCATGATCTTTTCTACATTAGTTGCCCTGATCATTGCCATCCCATTTGGTGTTCTTTCAGCAAAACGTCCGTATACAAAACTTGACTATGGTATTACGGTTACATCATTTATCGGACTGGCTATTCCGAATTTCTGGTTTGGTTTGATCCTTATAATGGTGTTATCAGTGAATTTAGGATGGTTTCCGACCGGGGGTGTCTCTACCTTAAATGCAGATTTTAATCTATTTGACCGGCTTCATCATATTATTTTACCTGCCTTTGTTTTAGCAACGGCTGATATGGCCGGCCTTACACGTTATACAAGGTCAAGTATGCTCGATGTGATGCGGCAGGATTACATTCGTACGGCGCGAGCGAAAGGTTTTAGAGAGAACAAAGTCATCTTCAAACATGGATTGAGAAACGGTCTGATGCCTGTTATTACGATCTTTGGACTCATGATTCCATCCTTTATTGGCGGCGCGGTCGTGGTGGAACAAATCTTCACATGGCCAGGGCTTGGGAAGCTGTTTATCGATTCTGCTTTTTCAAGAGATTATCCCGTCATTATGGCGATGACTGTTATCTCTGCTGTGCTCGTGGTCGTTGGAAACTTAATAGCGGATATTCTCTATGCGATCGTTGATCCGCGTATTGAATATTAGAAGGGAGCTGAAGCACAATTGGCACAACCTAATATGGGAACACCTTCTGTTGATCTCAAATTAAAAGAAGGCCTTCCGCCAAAACCAGAGACGATGCTTCGTTTATTTTGCGAGAAATTTTTCAAAAATAAATTGGCGGTTGCCGGCTCCGCTATTTTATTGGTCATTATCTTTTCTGCTATTTTCGCCCCGGTGATCGCACCTTACGCACCGGAACAGCAAGACTTATTGAAACGGCTACAGCCTCCAAGTGCAGAGCATTTTATGGGAACCGACAAGTTTGGCCGAGATATTTTTTCAAGGGTGCTATACGGAGCGAGGGTGTCTCTATTAGTTGGCTTTGTCTCAGTAGTCGGAGCCATCACCATTGGTACCGTCATTGGGGCGGTAGCGGGATACTTTAAAGGCTTTGTCGATTCTGTGCTCATGAGAATGGTGGATGTGGTATTGTCTATTCCAGATATTTTTCTCTTGATCACGCTAGTGACAATTTTTAAACCGGGTATTGATAAATTGATTTTAATCTTTGCGCTGACTGGCTGGACAACAACCGCCAGGCTGATCCGCAGTGAATTCTTGTCACTTCGCACAAGAGAATTCGTACTCGCAGCAAGAACGATCGGAACGAAAAACCATGTCATCATCTTTTCGCATATTTTACCGAACTGTATCGGCCCTATTATTGTGTCTGCTACATTAAAAGTCGGTTCTGTTATTTTAGCTGAGTCGACACTTAGCTATCTAGGGTTCGGCATCCAGCCTCCAACGGCGAGCTGGGGAAACATGCTTCAAGATGCACAAAATTTCTCCATTATGGTGCAAGCATGGTGGTATCCACTGTTCCCAGGTTTACTGATTCTACTTACCGTTTTATGCTTTAACTTCTTAGGTGATGGACTGAGAGATGCCCTTGATCCTAAAAAGCTAAAATAAGGTTCTTCTTATAGAAAATCGTGAAAGGACTCTGCGAGACGTTCTCCTTTTCCCAGGAAATAAAGCCGTCCTTCCGTCAGGGAGAAGTTTTAATAAAGTTGGAATAATTTCTCTATCCCTTGCCCATACTGTGGACAACAGTTTTTAAAAAGTGAGGGATTGGTTATGTTATTTCTTCATGACGTATGGGTGAATTGGTTTGAAGGGGAAGAGAATGGCTATAATGTGTGCCATTTTCATGAGTGGCGCAAGGAGGACAGCGTGGAGCTGTTAGATCAAGTGCCTTTACTCAAGGTGCAGAGTCCTTTGTTTGATTACATAGAGAATGATCTATCAGAGCTGCCGAAGACGCTGCTAGAGTCTGTATTTGAGAAATCATATATTCGAAAAAATCATGAACGCCGTAAATTAGAGTATTGCTTTGTGGTCACGGACGGGATTAGAATCATTGCTGTGGATACGATTGGTTATTCCATCCCTGTGAGAAAGAGCCGATTGATTCCAAGACAGGAGCAATTGGTGTATGAAATGGTGAAAGATGTGAAGGCAGAGGAGTATGAATTCACAACAGACAGCCTTGAATCGACGAAAGAATATCACATCCTATCATTACCACCGCAGCATATCAGCGGATTAACGAGAAAAGAAAGACAGCTGAAGCAGCTGATGTTTATGGCGCTAGATCAACTAAAGGGGCTTCAAAACCGGGCAGAAATTGCCTATTGGTATACAGAATGGAATCCGCGCATGTACAACCAGATCAAACGAATGTCTTTCGAGGAAATTTGGAACATGCTTTATAACGAAACCATTGATGGATGGTCAGAAAACCATTTAGCCTTTTGTGAAAAAATGATTAAAGGACAGCCATTTTTTGAAAAACTTTGGGAAATGGAAAACGAATCAAAAGTGAATTAGAAAAAGCTTGCAGCTGAATATGCTGCAAGCTTGTTTTATTTGCGTTTCCGGCCAAGACCCATTGCATTCTCCATTTTTTTCAGCATTTTGTTTGCCGCACGGTTTGCCTTTTCAGCACCCTCATCTAAAATGCGATCAAGCTCATCTGACTCAATGAGTTCATAATAGCGATCTTGAATTGGTTTTAACGCATCCACGACCACGTTCGCAAGATCTCCCTTAAATTCACCATAACCTTTACCTTCGTATTTTTGTTCAAGCTCTGCAATCGATACGTTCCCTAATACAGAATAAATCGTCAGCAAGTTGGCAATTCCAGGTTTGTTTTCTTTGTCATATTTGACGATGCCCTCTGAATCAGTCACAGCACTTTTGATTTTCTTTTCAAGCTGTTTTGGCTCATCTAATAAGGTAATGAAAGATTTTTGGTTCGGATCAGATTTGCTCATCTTTTTCGTTGGGTCTGTTAAAGACATAATCCGAGCGCCTTCTTTTGGAATTTTGACTTCAGGTACAGTAAAGATGTCGTTATACTTTCGGTTAAAGCGTTCAGCAAGCGTTCTCGTTAATTCAAGATGCTGCTTTTGATCTTCTCCTACAGGAACTAAGTCCGTACCGTATAACAAAATATCGCCAGCCATTAATGGCGGATACGTTAATAGTCCTGAAACGACTGCTTCCTTACCAGCAGATTTGTCCTTAAATTGAGTCATTCTTTCTAATTCCCCAATATAAGCGATACATTGCAGCATCCATCCTGCCTGGGCGTGGGCAGGTACCTCTGATTGGATAAACAATGTTGCCTTCTCAGGATCAAGTCCCACTGCCAAATAAAGGGCGGCTAAGCTTCTAATATTTTGTCGAAGGGCTAAACGATCCTGACTCACCGTAATGGCATGCTGATCGACCACACAAAAGTAGCCGTTGTAATCATGCTGAAGATCGACAAATTGCTTCATCGCTCCAATGTAGTTCCCCAATGTCACAGAACCGCTAGGCTGAATGCCTGAGAAAATCGTCTTTTTTGTCATACTAAAACCTCTTTTCTTCAATATAAAAAGGCCCACCCATCACTTTTCAACAGAAAAGGGACGAATGAACCGTGGTACCACCCTTGTTATTTCAAATCAGAAATCACTCAAGACGTTGATATCGGAGACTGCTCCGTCTAAGCCTACTCACTCTATCAAGTGTTCGGTTAGCTGCTCCAAAGCCCATTCCATACATGCCATTATCTGCTTGCACCAACCGCAGACTCTCTGTAAATGGTGAATATATGTACTCTTCTTTTTCATCGCAAAAATGTAATTTCATTCATTATAAATAAGCAAAAATCAAAAGTCAAAACCTACATATAATAAATCAAGAGCAATATTAACATTTCAATGAGTAAACTCAAACCTAATGTTCTTAAGGTTGAAAAGTTACTTTGAAAAGATGATGATAAATGTTTGTTTAAACTGTCATCAACATGGTCCTTTTGCTTATTTAAAGAATCAAACACCTTTCGGAAGCTGTAAGATATTTGATCAAAAAATCCACTTTTTAAAGTGATGAACGATAACCACACTAGCAAAGTGCCAGAAGCTAAATAAAATGTGATGTTAATCATGCTTAAGAAAGATATGTGCCCATAAAAGAGGAAGCTTAAAATGAAAACAAGGCCATTAGAACTAAGTAAAAGAATAAAAAATCTAATAACAATCACTCCTGCGCATTAAAACTTTACTGTACTAAAATAGCAATAAAAACATTTAATTCAAGACTTTCACTATATAAGAAAAACGAAACAAGGAACGAAGCTGTTGTTTTAATCAATTTCTTGATATCAGTTTACAATGAATCATGAAGATTGCCAATTGTATAGACAGGATTACCTCTGATTAGGTATTTAAGATCACAAAATCTCAGAAAAATAACCAAATTATTTCAATTTTTTAATAAAAATATTAAAAAACAGTGGAAATATGAAAATTTTCTTAAAAAAATGAATGCACAATTACTTATTTGCTAGTATAATAGTTCCTGTAGTTCATTTATGAAGGGGAGGTCAACAACTAGATGAAAAAGTCTAAATTTTCACTGCTTTTAGTTTTTTTATTGGTGCTGACTATTTTTGTATCTGCATGTTCAGGTAAACAAAGTAGCGACAAGGGCACTGCATCCAAAGATTCAAAACAAGAGGCTACAATTTTAGAATCACAGGAAATGCCTGCAATGGATACAATCCAAGCGAGTGATACAATCAGTTTTACGACTATGAATAACGTGTTTGAAGGTTTGTATCGTTTCAACGATAAAGAAGAATTAGTGCCTGGTATGGCTGATGGGGAACCAGTTGCTAACAAAGATAAAACAGTTTACAACATCAAAATTAAAGATGCAAAATGGTCTAATGGTGACCCAGTTAAAGCTCAAGACTTCGTATATGCATGGCAACGTGCTTTAGATCCAGAACAAAAGTCTGAGTATGGCCCATATATGATGGTTGGTAAAATTAAGAATGCTGATAAAGTATACAACAAAAAAGCAAAGCCTGAGGAACTAGGAATTAAAGCTGTAAGCGATAAAGAACTGCAAATTACACTTGAAAAACCAATTCCTTACTTCCAATCTCTGCTTTCATTCCCAACATTCTACCCAGTGAATGAAAAGTTCGTTAAAGAACAAGGTGACAAATATGCGAAGACTGCAAAGAACCTTGTATACAACGGACCATTTGAACTTTCTTCTTGGGATGGCCCACAAGCAACTACTTGGGAATACAAAAAGAATGAAGAATATTGGGACAAAAAGAACGTCTCTATGACAAAACTTACTTTTAAAGTATCTAAAGATCCACAAGCAGCTGTTAACGCATTTGAAGCGGGAGAAGCTGATATTACACCTAAATTATCAACACCTGCCATCATCTCTCAATACGAAGGTGATAAGCGGATGAAAAGATTACTAGAACCTACTGTGTTCTGGTTGAAAATGAACCAAGGAAATAAATCTTTAAAGAATGAAAACGTTCGTCGCGCAATTGCAACGGCAATTGATAAAGAAGCGTTTGTAAATGATGTGTTGCAGAATGGTTCAGTTGCTGCATACTATCAAATTCCAAAAGATTTCGTACATGATGAAAGCGGAAAAGACTTCCGTGATGGAATGCCTAAATACTTAGAAACTAATAAAGATGAAGCGAAAAAGCTTTTTGAAAAAGGGTTGAAAGAATTAGGAACGTCTAAAGTAACGCTTAATTACTTAGGTGATGATTCTGAGACAGCTAAAACAATCGGTGCTTTCATTAAAGATCAGCTCGAGAAAACTTTACCTGGCTTAGATATCAATATTCAAAGTGTTCCTTTCGCTACTCGTATTGATCGTGATAAGAAAGAGGATTACGATCTTCAGATGGCTGGATGGGGTCCAGATTACCTTGATCCGATCACGTTCTCTGACTTGTTCATCACAGGTGGCGGAAACAACCACATGGGTTACTCAGATAAAAAATATGATCAGTTGTTAAAAGATGCATCTGGCAAATTAGCTGCAAAACCTGAAGAACGCTGGAAAGCTTTACAAGAAGCTGAAAAAGTATTATTACAAGATGACGCAGCACTTTCACCAATTTATCAGAGAGCAACTAACTATCTGATTAATAACAAAGTAAAAGGATTTGTCATTCACAAAGTTGGACCTGAATTCAGCTACAAATGGATGAAAATTGAAGGATAATTAACAATCTTATAGAAAAGAGAGTGTATTCTCTGAATATACTCTCTTTTTCACTGAGAGAAATATGTCGAAATATACAGAAAAGTCAGTTTTATCAGGAGGTGCAAGTATGCTGAAATACTTAATTAGACGGGTTGCCTACATGGTTGTTACCCTCTTCATCATTGTTTCAATCACTTTTTTCTTAATGAAACTTATTCCGGGTTCTCCTTTTGTTAATGCGCAAAAGTTGTCAGAAGCTCAACAAGCTGTACTTAATGCAAAATATGGACTAGATCAGCCAATTCCTGTTCAATATTTTCATTACATGATTAATACATTCACTGGGGATTTAGGTGTTTCATTCCAATTCAACAATACCTCCGTAACAGAACTTCTTTCATATCGAGTAGGACCATCTGCTGTCCTAGGCCTTCAAGCGATTATTTTAGGAACGATTGTTGGTATCTTTTTGGGAGTAGTTGGAGCTTTAAGACAGAACACATGGGTGGATTACTCTGCTACTTTCTTGGCAGTTATCGGTAAATCAATTCCGAGTTTTGTATTCGCTGGATTACTTCAGTACTATATTGCGGTGAAATTGGGGTTATTACCAACTCAATTTTGGAATGGGTTTGAATATACAATTTTACCTACTATAGCGTTAGCAATGTTCCCTATCTCCATTTGTGCTCGTTTTATGAGAACAGAAATGGTTGAAGTACTTGAGACAGATTACATTTTACTTGCAAAAGCAAAAGGAGCAGGCTATTTTGAGATCGCATTTAAACATGCAATGAGAAATGCTTTAATACCTGTTGTCACAGTACTTGGTCCATTGACTGTTAGTTTAATGACGGGATCACTAGTAATAGAAAAAATCTTCTCAATTCCTGGAATTGGTGAGCAGTTTGTTAAAGCCATTACAGTAAACGACTACCCAGTCATCATGGGTACAACTATCTTATTTGCCGTTCTTTTTGTAGTGGTTGTATTTATTGTCGATATTCTATATGGAATTATCGATCCTAGAATTCGTGTAGCGGGAGGTAACAAATAATGAAACAGCAAGAAGAAAATATTGATAAAAGTCTGTTTGAACCCGCTGGTGTTGATACATTATCTGCTGAAAAAATTGAAAAACCAAGTCTAAATTATTGGCAAGATGCATGGCTTAGAATTAAAAAGAATAAAGCCGCTGTTGTTAGTATGGTGATTTTATTTTTAATTGTATTCATGGCGCTCGTTGGACCATTAATTAGTGGCAAAGACTTTAGTACTCAAACAACGTCTGAAGCGAACTTACCGCCGCGAATCCAAGGGTTAGAGCATGTTAGTTTCTTACCTTTTACTGGTGAAAGAACATTAAAAAATGGTGATGTGGTCAATCCATATGAACAAAAAGGGATTGAACATTACTACTGGTTCGGTACCGATAATCTTGGGAGAGATCTATTTACACGTGTGTGGAAAGGAACTCAAATCTCACTGCTTATTGCTGTTGTTGCAGCTGTGATCGATTTAATTATTGGTGTTGCCTACGGCGCTATTTCTGGTTATTTCGGTGGGAAAATTGATAATGCGATGCAGCGTATTTTGGAAGTTCTAATGGGGATTCCAAACTTAATCGTTGTCATATTAATGATTCTCGTCTTAAAACCAGGGATTATTCCAATTATTATTGCACTAAGTATTACCGGGTGGATCAGTATGGCTAGGGTCGTGCGTGCTCAAGTCATGAAGCTGAAAGAACAGGAATATGTACTAGCCGCTAGAACTTTGGGATTAAGTAACTTTAAAATTATCTTTAAGCACATGTTGCCAAACTTAACAGGTGTGATGATTATTAATACAATGTTCACTATTCCTAGTGCGATCTTCTTTGAAGCTTTCTTAAGCTTTATTGGATTAGGTCTGCAAGAGCCGCAAGCTTCACTAGGGACTTTAATTGAAGATGGGTTTAAATCAATGATCGCTTTCCCATATCAGATGGTTTATCCAGCAATTATCATTAGTGTTATCATGATCGTCTTTAACCTTGTTGCCGACGGTGTGAGAGATGCACTTGATCCAAAAATGAAAGATTAGTACGGGGCGGTGATGTTGATGAATAAACAAGAAACGATTTTAAAAGTAAATGACTTAAATATTTCATTCCACACATTTGCTGGCGAAGTTAAGGCAATTCGAGGTGTGAATTTTGAATTGAAAAAAGGTGAGACGCTTGCCATTGTTGGAGAATCAGGCTCTGGTAAATCGGTAACTTCTAAATCAATCATGGGTCTGCTTCCTAAATCTAACTCCGAAGTGAAAAAAGGAGAGATTTTGTTTCAAGGTAAAAACCTAACAAAACTTTCTGACAAACAGATGCAGAAAATAAGAGGGAAAGATATTGCCATGGTCTTTCAAGATCCAATGACATCTTTGAATCCGACTATGACAATTGGTAAGCAAATTATAGAACCCATCTTAAAACATCAAAATGCAAGTAAAGAAGAAGCTAAAAAAAGAGCACTTGAGCTTTTGAGTCTTGTAGGTATTCCGAAACCGGAACAGAGGTTCAAGCAATACCCTCATCAATTTTCTGGTGGGATGCGACAAAGGGTTGTCGTTGCAATAGCTCTTGCTTGTAATCCGAAAATTTTAATTGCAGATGAGCCAACTACTGCTTTAGATGTAACCATTCAAGCCCAAATCTTAGAACTGATGAAAGATCTTCAAAAGAAGATTGAAACATCTATCATCTTTATCACACATGATTTAGGGGTCGTTGCGAATGTAGCAGATCGTGTAGCGGTAATGTATGGTGGTCAAATTGTTGAAATTGGCACCGTAGATGAGATCTTCTATAACCCAAAACATCCATATACTTGGGGATTACTGAGCTCTATGCCAAGTCTTGATGCAAAAGAGGAGAAATTGTTTGCCATTCCAGGCACGCCGCCTGATTTGTTGAATCCTCCAAAAGGAGACCCATTTGCGGCTAGAAATCAATTTGCAATGAAAATTGATTTTGAACAGCAGCCGCCTTTATATCAAGTATCAGAAACTCATTTTGCTGCTACATGGCTTTTACATCCTAACGCGCCAAAAGTAGAACCTCCTGAATCAATTAAGCAAAGAATGCGACAATTTAATGCGCAAAAAGGGGGGGATCACATTGAGTGAAAAAGATGTTATTTTACAAGTGAAAAATCTTAAGCAATATTTTAATGTGGGTAAACCTAATGAAGTAAAAGCTGTTGATGATGTCAGCTTTGACATTTATAGAGGTGAAACATTGGGCCTTGTAGGTGAATCTGGTTGCGGGAAATCCACTACTGGTAGAACCATCATTCGTCTATACAATGCAACAGGTGGCGAAGTTATTTTTAACGGGCAGAATGTGCATGATAAAAAATCAACAACAGATCTTAAACAATTTAACCGAAAAATGCAAATGATCTTTCAGGATCCATATGCCTCCCTCAATCCAAGAATGAAAGTTGTGGATATTATTGCAGAGGGTATCGATATTCATGGTCTTGCAAAATCAGCACAAGCACGTAAAGAGCGTGTATATCAATTGCTTGAAACGGTTGGTTTGAATAAAGAGCACGCGAATAGATACCCGCATGAATTTTCAGGCGGTCAAAGGCAGCGTATTGGGATTGCTCGTGCATTAGCTGTTGAACCGGATTTCATCATTGCCGATGAGCCAATCTCTGCACTAGATGTGTCCATCCAAGCGCAGGTTGTCAACTTAATGAAAGAATTGCAAGAAGAAAAAGGCTTAACGTATTTATTCATTGCCCATGACCTTTCCATGGTGAAATATATCAGCGATCGTATCGGTGTGATGTATTTTGGGAAATTGGTTGAGCTGGCACCAGCGAATGAATTATATGAAAACCCGCTTCATCCATATACAAAATCATTACTATCTGCGATTCCGCTTCCAGATCCTGATTATGAGCGTAACCGCAAACGGATTAAATACGATCCATCTGTTCATAAAGGAACAAATACGGAATTTCGTGAAGTGAAGCCAGGTCACTTTGTCAGCTGTACTGAGGAAGAATTCAAAGAGATCAAAGCAAAACAATAAGAACAGAGAAGAAGCACTGCGATATCAGTGCTTCTTTTTTTATTTTACAAAAAAACAAGTTGATGGTAATTTTTATGTAAAATGAGTAAACCAGGAGGAAATCAAATGTTGTTATGGAAGACGTTTCGCTATTCATGTCTTCACTTTTTTATCGTCACGATTCTTTTTTCAATATCTTTTTTAACGGAACCAAACGGAGGAAAGTGGATGATCGCATTTTTAGTGCTCATTTGCATCATTTCGTTTTCGGTTGAAGTTGCTGTGTATCGGCGCACGAATAAACAGAAGGAAGAAGTCCGGCGTATGAAGTACCTTTATTTCATCATGTTTCAGATCGCCATGACACTTCTTTTGTTTGCTTGCTTTCAAATGCTCATGAATCGTTCGATATAAAACTTTTTTGCTTTCTCTTGAAAAAAAGTGAAACCACCAATGGCATTGCTGCGTCTTACTAGTACAGGCGTTTAAATAGCAGGAAATCGGGAATAGATAAGGAAGTGGTTCTTAACTACATCATAAGGAGCGGATCCATGAATTGGTATGAAAAGCTCAGTGAATACTTCCCGATAGAAGAAATGAAGTCAAAAGAGCATATGGAAGCTTTATTAAAGGAAAGAAGTGATATTTATCATAAAGAAGAAGGGCCTCATCATGTAATGATGTACGCTGAATTTGATTCTTTCATCTTTATTGATTATTTATTTGTTTCCAAGGATGCAAGAGGTGAAGGCCTCGGCTCAAAGCTCATTCATAAGCTGAAGGAAAAAAGAAAACCGATCTTGCTTGAGGTCGAGCCTGTAGATGAAGATGATGCAGATACTGCAAAACGCCTAAAGTTTTATCAGAGAGAGCACTTCAAGCATGCTGAATCAATTGGTTATAAACGCAGGTCACTTGCAACGAATGAAGTGAACCGCATGGAAATTCTTTATTGGTCGCCTCGTACAGATAATGAGGAAGAAATGATGGAGGCCATGAGAAAGACGTACGAAGGAATCCATACGTATAAAGACGAAGAATGGTATGGACAATCGTATGAGGATGTTGATGATGTGCTGAAGCTCGTTAAAAATAGAAAACAAAAAAATATTTTCGATCATCTCGACTAAATGAGAATGTTCAGACTTCAAACATCAGCACAAAAAGAATGAAATTGTCTAGTTTTTGTCACAAAAATTGCAAGAAAATCTGTTCACACTTACTTTTTTATAGTATAATCACTATAAAGATTACTTATTTAGAACAATTTTAATTTGAGAATACAGATCAATATTCATTCTACAAATTGAGGAGTGAAGATTTATGGTAACATTATACACATCACCAAGCTGTACATCATGTAGAAAAGCAAGAGCGTGGTTAGAAGAGCACAATATTCCATACCAAGAGAGAAATATCTTTTCTGAGCCTCTTTCAATCGATGAAATCAAAGAGATTCTTCGTATGACGGAAGATGGTACAGATGAAATTATCTCAACACGTTCTAAAGTATTCCAAAAACTAAATGTAAATGTTGAGACAATGCCGCTTCAACAATTGTATAAACTAATCAATGAGCACCCTGGTCTTCTAAGACGTCCAATTATTTTGGATGAAAAAAGACTGCAAGTTGGGTACAACGAAGATGAAATTAGACGTTTCCTTCCTAGAACGGTTCGTACATTCCAACTTCGAGAAGCTCAGCGACTTGCTAACTAATAGAGAACAAGAAAAGCTGCCGATCATTTGGCAGCTTTTTTTATTTATTTTCAGCCGTTTGTTCGTAAAAGAGACTGGCTAAAATAACGGTTGCGACGGTTAAAAAGGGAAGCAACAATTCAAGTGTTGTATGCTGCGCCATAAATTCATTCAGTTTTACATCACGGACAATCATTTCTCCGCCAGTAAAAGCTAAAAGGGCACTCCCTCCGTATAAAAGAATCGGAAACTTGGTTAGTGCTGCATGAATCAGCTTACTCCCCCAAATAATAATCGGGACTGAAATCATTAAGCCAAAGGCAGTGAGCACCATGTTCCCTTTAGCTGCCCCTGCAACAGCGATCACATTATCAAGTGACATAAAAAGATCTGCAATCACGATGGTCTGAACAGCACGCCAAAGGGAGCCGCTGCTTTTAATCCGAATGGATTCTTTCTTGTGTTCAATTAACAAATTGTATCCTATATAAAGGAGAAAGAGACCGCCGATAAATTGCAAATAGGGGATGGTCAATAAATAAACGGCAGCACCAGTCATGGTGATTCTCATCAGCACTGCCAAAAGTGTGCCGATCCATATGGCTTTGTTTCGTTTTTCATTTGATAAGCTTCGACTGGCCATCGCAATGATTAATGCATTATCTCCGCCTAATATGAGGTCTATGCCAATAATCATCAGTAAGGATACGATCCACTCTGTTTCCATCCAGTTCACCTCATTTCACTAAAATAGCTCGTACAACCAATATATGAAGACAATTCAAATATATGTTTCTGCAAGTTTTCTCTGCAAAAAATGCGTTTTTATTTCTTTTATTCATGTTTTATCATAAAATAGACAGTACACAGCAATACCTCATTTCTTTAAATGGTTAACATGTAGACGGAACGGGTAAAGTGTAGTAAAGTACTATTAATTGGGAGCTTGTATGTCCCTTCAACATCTTATATAGAAGGGAAGGTTGGCAAAATGGAAATCGAAAGAATAAATGAACATACAGTCAAATTTTATATTTCCTACGGTGATATTGAAGATCGCGGTTTTGACCGTGAAGAGATTTGGTATAATCGTGAGCGCAGTGAAGAGCTGTTCTGGGAAGTGATGGACGAAGTGCACGAAGAAGAAGAATTTGCAGTAGAGGGACCACTTTGGATTCAAGTACAGGCACTTGATAAAGGTCTTGAAATTGTCGTGACAAAAGCCCAACTTTCTAAAGATGGACAAAAGCTCGAATTGCCGATTCCAGAAGATAAAAAAGATCAAACAGATGAAGAAAGTTTAGATGCTCTGCTTGATGATTTTCATAAAGAAGAGCAAGATCAAGAAGATCATAATGAGAAGGACAAAAAACTTCAACTTCAGTTCGTATTAAAAATGGATGACTTTGAAGATTTGATTGCACTTTCTCAATTAAATATGCAGGATTTTACGACAAGTTTATATTCGTTTGAAAACCGTTATTATCTATATGTTGACTTCCACGAGGATTTGTCAGATGAGCAGGTGGAGAATAAGCTTAGTATTCTGCTTGAATATGCTCATGAATCAGTGGTCAGCATCTACAGACTGCAAGAATACGGTCAGCTGATTGTCAAAGAGAATGCGCTTGAAACGATTCAACAGCACTTCTCGTAACAACCAAAAGTCGATTTCTATAGAGGAATCGACTTTTTTATCTGAATGAAAAAGTAAACAAAGTGATCGGCAAGGAGAAAATGAAATGAGAAATGTAGTCAAAGTTCTATTTTTTCTTATCATTACGATAGGTGCTTATTTGATTATCCAAATTTTTGCCGGTGATCTAGCGGTAAGTGTATTAAGTTCCGTCAGTGTTCTATTCACTTTATCGATTATCTTCATCGGGTTTGTCATTTTCTTAGAAAACAGAAACCCCTCTCAAACGATTACGTGGCTTGTGCTGCTTGGGAGCTTTCCGCTTTTCGGGTTTTTGTTTTATATTTTCTTTGGACGCAATATTAAAAAGCGCAGACTTTTTGAAAAGAAAGCGGTACTAGACGAACAGCTTGTCCAGGAAGATGAACGTATCCACAGAGAAGCGATTGAAAAAATGACTCATATGGGTGACCATCAGCAGCTCTTATTTAAACTGGCCCACAGACTTGGACATACCCCTATTACGTATCGCACATCCTCTAAAGTTCTGACCAATGGAGAAGAAACGTTCTCTCATATTTTTGAAGAAATCAAAAAAGCAACACATCACATTCACCTAGAATATTATATTCTCCGTCATGATGATCTGGGACAAGAATTAAAGGACATTTTAATCGAGAAAGCAAAAAGTGGTGTGATTGTCCGCTTTTTATATGATGATGTAGGCAGCCTAAAACTCTCCCGTCAATATATTGCTGACTTAGAAAAGGCTGGCGTGCAGATCGTTCCGTTTTTACCAGTGAGACTGCCCTTATTAAATAATAAAATCAACTTCCGAAATCACCGAAAAATCGTGGTGATTGATGGAGAAGTAGGATTTGTCGGCGGGCTAAACATTGGGGACGAATATATGGGGAGAAGCAGACAATATGGATTTTGGCGTGATACGCACCTGATGATTAAAGGTGAGGCCGTTCGTGATTTGCAGCAGATTTTTATGCAGGATTGGTATTACATGACCAACGAAAGGTGCTCGGGTGTGGATTATTTTAAAGATTTCAGTCATATGGAGAGTAGAGCAGAAGGCGTACAAATGATTGCTGGTGGTCCTGATAAACAGTGGGAAGTCATTAAAAATCTCTTTTTCTCCATGATTATCTCCGCCAAAAAATCAATTTGGATTGCTTCACCTTATTTTGTACCTGATGATGATATTTTGTCCGCACTGAAAATTGCTGCTTTGAGCGGAGTCGATGTACGAATCATTGCACCGAAAAATCCAGATAAACGCATCGTATTTCATGCGTCCCGTTCATACTTCCCCGAACTTTTAGAAGCAGGTGCGAAGGTATATGAATATGATCAAGGCTTTATGCATAGTAAGTTTATCATTGTGGATAGTGAGCTAGCATCAATTGGTACAGCAAATATGGATATGAGAAGTTTTCATCTGAACTTTGAAGTGAATGCTTTCCTCTACAAAACAAAAAGCACAGAGAAGCTGGTCAACGACTTCTTAGGTGACTTAGAGCAGTCACATGAAATTGTTCCAGAAGAATTTGCGAAGAGGCCTTTAAGGGTGAGGCTGTTTGAATCAACAGCAAGATTATTATCACCTCTTTTATAAAAATTGTATTTTCCCCCTTTTCTAAAAGGGGGATTTTTTATTTTACTAAGGGAAAGTAGGTTGAAATCGTGTTTTGATACGATAAAAATTCATTTTCGATATTCGCTTCCTGATGAGAGAAAAAGCTATAATACGGTCATCAAAGAGCAAGGGGCGAAATATATGAATGCAGCAATCATGGAGAATGGCAAGCTGATTCGCATCACACAACATCTGACTAAAAGGCGGCTAGAGCATGTAAGAGCTACGTGCAAATTTTACTGTCCTGAATGTAGGCAGGAGGTTCTATTAAAGCTAGGTGAGCATCGTGTCCATCATTTTGCACATAAACAGCTCTCGGCATGTCCATTAGCGTCCACCGGTGAAACAGCTTATCATCAGGCAGGGAAGATTGCTCTTAAGGATTGGCTCACACAGCTTGGATATGAGCCGTTACTAGAGAAGTATGTTTCAAACATTCAGCAGCGCCCTGATGTGACCGTTGCTATAGAAAATAAAAGCTATGCCATCGAATTTCAATGTGCAAATATTTCGTGGAAAGAGCTACATAAACGAACGGAAGGTCTCCGTGCTGCGGGGCTCTATCCTATATGGATCATAGGGGCGAATCGTTTAAAACGAATGGCTGGCCAGCTCTTTTCATTCTCCTCCATTCATTGGGGAATTTTAAGGCAGTCAAAGAATAGGAGACTCATTTTTTATTGTCCGATCCAAAATAGATTCATCCACCTGGATCAACTTCTCGTGTTTCAGCCAACGAAAATATGTGCCTCAATGACCGTTAGACCGCCTTCAGCTTATCGCCAACTACCAGCACTCTTATCTGTTTCCTCGAGCAATCATCAATTGTATAAAGAGTGGCTCAAGTGTATTCGGCAATTTAGGGAGCGGCCACCCCAAATTTTAGCAAATGAAAGCAAGCGTTTAAGAACCATATTTTATGAGCATCATCAAACAGCATGGCCATTTCTACCGACAGAACTATTTATCCCCCTGACAGAAGCATATATCTTTTCAAGCCCTGTTTATGTGTGGCAAGGATGTCTTTATGATTGGATGGTTCGAACGGGAAAAGAACAAGTGACCATTCATCTTCTTTTAAAAGAAATTGAGCGATGTGTCCAGAATAAAGAAGTGAAGCTCCGATATACCAATGTCACAATAGAAGAAATCAAAGAGGTGATCATTTCATATGTACGGGCGCTTGTGAAACTAGGGTTTTTATACATGACGAAAGAGGGTAATTATCAAGTAACGTCGAATCAAAAGCCTATACGAACAGCAGATGAAGCGATAAAACGAGATGCTTTCTTATTTCATTAGCATGTTTCATGCCCACTTTGATCATGATAAGAAAAAGGTGGTGCTGCTATTGAATAGAAAGAAACGCTTTTTTCTCATTTTTTTAGTTTGTTTGGTATTTATTTCTGCATATGATTTGACAAACATAGTTCAAAACAAAGAAGATAAATACAACACCAATTTCTTTCACTTTCCGAAAGGTTGGTTCAACACAACTCATGCAAGGGGGATTCATATGACTTCACAAAATAACAACAATCATTTACCAGACAGAAGCGAAGTAAAAGAAGAAAACAAATGGCGCCTTGAAGATATTTTTGAAAGTGTCGATTCTTGGAATAAGGAATTCGAAGCTGTAAAAAAAGAAATTCCGAAGCTCGCCCAATTTAAAGGCAAGCTGGCCCATTCTGCTGATGTCTTGTATGAAGCCCTAACATTTCAGGATCAACTTTCTGAAAAGCTTGGCAAGCTTTATACATATGCGCATATGAAATATGATGAAGATACAACAAATTCATCATTTCAGGCTTTAAATGATAAAGCATCCAATTTATTTACACAGCTGTCTAGTACATCTGCCTATATTGTTCCGGAGATTTTATCTATTCAAGAAGATAAGCTGCAGCAATTTATTTTGGAAAAAGAAGAATTAAAACTTTATTCTCACGCTCTCGAAGAAATTAACAAAGAGCGTCCGCATATTTTAAGTGAGGAGCAAGAAGCTTTATTAGCTGAAGCCTCTGAACCTTTATCAACATCATCCACTACGTTTAGTATGTTTAATAATGCAGATATTTCGTTCCCTTCTGTTAAGGATGAAAATGGAGAAGAAAAGAAAATTACTCATGGCAACTTCATTACTTTTTTAAACAGTGATGATCGTGAAGTGAGAAAGAATGCTTTTAAAGCCGTTTATAAAACGTATGATCAATATAAGAATACTTTGGCGTCTACACTCAGCGGCTCGATTAAAAAGGATAATTTTTATGCGAAAGTACGTCAATACAAATCGGCAAGAGAAGCAGCGCTATCACGCAACAGTATTCCTGAAGAAGTGTATGACAATCTAATTGATACAGTTCATCAATATTTACCCTTATTACACCGCTACATTGAATTGCGTAAAAAGGTATTAAAGCTTGATGAAGTGCACAATTATGACTTGTATACACCATTAGTAAAAGATGCTGGCATGAAGCTGACCTATGACCAAGCAAAGGATTATATGCTGAAAGGGTTAGCGCCATTAGGAGAAGAATATGTTTCGGTATTAAAAGAGGGACTCGAAAATCGCTGGGTAGACGTTTATGAGAATAAAGGGAAACGAAGCGGCGCGTATTCTTCTGGAAGCTATGGTACGAATCCTTATATCTTAATGAACTGGCAAAATAATATTGATAATTTATTTACGCTGGCTCATGAATTTGGTCACTCTGTTCATAGCTACTATACAAGAAAGCATCAGCCATATCCGTACGGAAACTACAGCATTTTTGTAGCGGAAGTAGCTTCTACAACAAACGAAGCATTACTAGGTGAATACTTACTCAATCATTTAGAGGACAAAAAGCAGCGCTTGTATGTGCTCAATCACTTGTTAGAAGGATTTAGAGGGACGGTATTCAGACAAACGATGTTTGCAGAGTTCGAGCACCTGATTCATGTGAAAGCGCAAGAAGGGGAGGCATTAACGCCAGAGTTTATGACGAACCTGTATTACGACCTGAATAAGAAGTATTTTGGCGACGGTATGGTTGTGGATAAGGAAATCGGATTAGAATGGACCCGAATTCCGCATTTCTATTACAACTATTATGTGTATCAATATGCGACAGGCTATAGTGCGGCTCAGGCATTAAGTAAACAAATTTTAGAAGAAGGGAAACCTGCAGTGGAGCGCTATACAGACTTCCTTAAAGCAGGAAGCTCTGACTATCCAATTAACGTGCTGAAAAAAGCTGGTGTAGATATGGCATCAAAAGAACCAATTGAGGCAGCATGTCAATTGTTTGAAGAAAAATTAAAGGAAATGGAAGAGCTCATCTCAAAGACTGGTGAGTAACGAGAAGACTTCTGTCAGATGTGTGAGTGGAAACTCACCTTTTGGCAGGAGTTTTTTCTTGAAATAAAAAGACCAGATTGTTGACAAGGGGCTAAAATGAACTTGATTTTAGCCCTTTGACTTCTTTTTAGCGTGATAGAAAACCTTTGCAGGCTAGGAAGGCCGAGTTACTTGCGCGGAGCGAATTTGACATTCGTGAGCACTAGCACGCAGGACTGACACCGAATGCGAGGGTTGCCTACACGCTAGACCTCGTCTATATGAACGAGGTTTGTACATTCAATGATTACGCTTTAAAACCTTTGAAGGTTTTCCGGTAATTCATTCGATAGAGTGTAAAGAGAATGGAAGCGAATAGGAGTGGAGATGTCAGGTAAACAGGCAGCATCTTCATTAAGCCTAATATATTTAAACAGAAACATAAGCCAATGGCAACAAGTCCAATGGTTGTGCTGCGCATGCAGATCCCCCCATTTTTTTGTTACTTTCACTATATGAAAGTGACAGTCCTCTTATGTTTTGTGACAAAAATATGAACATATAGTATATCGGTTGTCATAAGTCGACAAAATTTGATATACTACAGATGTGAAATTAATCACATACAAACATTACCCCTTTGTTTGACCGTGAAAAATTTCTCCCATCCCCTTTGTTGTCGTTAAGACATAGTGAAACCGCGCTTATCCCGGCGCGGTTTCTTCGTACTTATAAATAGAACAAGTGTTCTTTTAGGGGTAAAGAAAAAACATGGGTCAGCACCCATGTTCATTCTCACAGCGGTAGACATCAAGATCTGAATGATTGTCTCCTTCTGTATAACGCCAAAACATTTCCTGATGTACTTGTACACGTTCTACCTTTTTAGCAAATGCGAGTTTTTTCATCTCGCGTTCAACTTCTTCAAGGGTCAGGTCATATACAACGGCAATTTCTTTTGCTGATGCAAATTGAAAGTAAGCGATAAACCATTCAATTGGCGGTCGTTCTGAAGGTGTTGGTTTTTCGCCAATCATTTCAAAGAGAATTTCCTCGTAAATATCATAAGAATATGCACCTGAAATCTTTAATCCTTCTTCACCATTGATCGTATTAAAAAAGGCGAAAGTGGGAAGCTCAGACACATCCATTTCAGCTGCGATTTTCATATCACATTGGAGCGCTTTGACAGCACTTTGAGAATGGATATCTCGCTGGAACTCTTCAATGTCCAGTCCAGCCGTTTTTGCATTTTCTAGCAAGACTTGTTCACTGGTGACGTCCTGCTGATGGCAAAAAAGCGATTCTTGAATGAGTCGTAAAAATTTCATTCCGCATTTTCTGCCTTGAAGTTCAGCTGCTTTTAATGCAAGAGAGGCGAGATAAGGTGATGTCACAATTTGTTCAGACAGCATTTGTTCTTTTTTGGTCTGAGTTTTCGTGGCAAATTTCCCCCACGCTTCGGTTAGCAAATGTTTTTTTCGTTTGCGGTTCAAAGCATTAATACTAGAACTTGTAACCGTTCGTAAAGTGAAGAAACGGCCATATTTCATTTTCAACTTTTTAATTGATGGCTCTAATAACCAGCAGTCCGGGCTGAGAGGATCAATGAATACATAGATTTCAATCGGCTTTTGAGGATGTCCGTGACAATGTGAGAAATATTGCT
The DNA here is from genome assembly GCF_020165935.1 of Bacillus sp. RAR_M1_44. Classification (NCBI taxonomy): domain Bacteria; kingdom Bacillati; phylum Bacillota; class Bacilli; order Caryophanales; family Bacillaceae; genus Bacillus; species Bacillus sp. RAR_M1_44. The sequence continues at coordinate 30,471 of NZ_JAIUKX010000002.1, read as the reverse complement.
CATGCGGATTGCAGCTCAAGATCGTCCGTCCTTTTCAGGTATTTGGTTGACCATGTGACGAGCCGTCAAAGACAGTCGCTCAAATAAAAAGTCACGAATATCGCCGGTTAGTCCTACTTGATCCATTGCATCCTCCATGCATTCAAGCCATGCGTCCGCCCGCTCCTCAGTAATCGGAAAAGGGAGATGTCTCGCCCGTAGCATTGGGTGACCATGCTCCTCAGTATAAAGCGGCGGTCCGCCTAAATATTGAGTTAAGAACTGTTTTTGTTTTCTTGCTGTTTCTTTTAAGTCATCCGGGAAAATAGGATGAAGCAAAGGATGACACTTTACATTTTCATAAAAAGTATCAACAAGTTGCGATAGAAGTTCCTCTCCAACCGCTTCGTAAGGTGCGTTAAACGATTGTACCATGTTGACTACTCCTTTAACTCGTAGCTAATAGGATGGCTCACCCTATTGCGAATTTCATGTATTTCAAAAGTGATATTCAGTTTGTTCTATTTTGTTGTTTCTATTCTTGTATACTTATTTTAACAACCTCTACTCAATTCCACAAACAAACCGCTTTGGTCCTTTGGGAATAGTGAGGGAGACAGGTTCCGTGTTCAATTGACCATATCATAACACATTCAGTCAAAAAAGGGTGAAAAGCGACATACAAAAAACCGAAGAGGTTATTCTCTTCGGTTTAAGCGAAATATTGAGCTGTGATTTTCTTTACATAATTTTGTGTTTCTTTAAATGGAGGAATGCCTCCGTACTTATCTACATTCCCTGAGCCTGCGTTATAAGCGGCTAAGGCAAGTGAGACATTTCCATTATATTTTTGCAGCATTTGTTTTAAATACTTCGTTCCGCCTTCAATGTTTTGGGCTGCATCAAAGGCATTGTTCACGCCAAGTGATTTAGCAGTAGACGGCATAAGCTGCATCAGTCCAAGTGCACCTGCATGGCTGACAGCATTCGTGCGATAACCGGATTCTTGCTTGATCACTGCGTGGATCAGCTTTTCTGGAACTCCGTGCTTTTGAGCCATTTGTGAGACGATCTGATTAATCTCTTTTGATGAAGAGCCTGAAACAGCTTTTTGAAGCGGTGGTGTGTAGCTGTTATTTAAGACGTTTCCAATACCATTTGCGGTATTCAATTGGCTGTCATTTGCATAAAGAGACTGAGATTGAAGCTGTTCACTGCCCGCTATCGCAGATAAATATGGGTTCATTCGTGCATATTGCGTGTTCGGAGACGTTGATGGGTCCGATCCCATGAAAGCAGAAATGGAAAGCGGGAGACGAGATAATTCTGATCCGCCTAAAAAATCTTGCAACAGCGACTGGAATGAAGTCTCAGCGCTTGATTCTTGTCCAGCTGTGAGTTGTGTTTGTCCATTATCAGATTGTAACGTTTTGAGTGCTTGAAGCTGCATAAAGGATTGAAGTTGATTGACGTTCATCATGTTCCTCCTTCAAGGAATTCATCTATTCTTTTGTTTTCATTTTTTCTTCATAAAAGCGTACGACTTTGTTTTTCGTGTGTCTTGGTGGGATCTGAAATTGCTGAAGCAATGCTGTAAAAGCGGCTTGTCCAATGTCTAAATCGCTCACTTCAAATTCAAGTTCATAGTCCTCTACTGTTAAATATCGGCTGTGATCCAAAACAATTAAGCCTTCTTTGATCATTTTTTCTGCTCTTGACGTTTCCAGTGAACCAAAATACACGATTTGATCCTTTTGGATGTGAAGGTGTACTAATCTGTCTGCCACTTCACCTTCTGGCAGGTGGAAATGTTCAAGACTTGCGGGAGGATCGATCGTTTGGTGAGTTTCCAAAAGGCCGATCTCATGCGGTTCCTTTAATGTGAGGACCCACTGCCCGCCTTTTTCTCTCATTCGTAATGCAGCGAATTTGGATTTTATATCAAATTGAGGTGTATCAAAATAATAGTTGGTTTGAGTGTGGAAGTCCTCGTCCTTTAATTGAAAATATTCTTTTAGCTGTTCAAATTCTTCTTTCATTAATAATTGTTTTAGTTCTATCTCAATTTCCTGTGCCATTTTGACATCAACCTTTCATTTAGAGGAAATATGATTATTGTACATGAAAAGTTTCATTTTTTCTTATTTATTCCTTAAAAAGAGACGTATATAGATGCTAAATGAGGCAAAATGAACAACGAAATGGAGAAATCAAATTTTCTCAAAAAGTTCGGTTTATCAATATTGAACTTGATATGATAAAATAAAGCTGTACTTTGTTGTAAAGGAGATCATGATGCAAAACAGAATTGAAATCACAGAAGCAACTTTAAAAGAAGACAGGCTGATCTTGACGGTCCAGTCAGATGAGCAAATTCAAAAAGCAAAAGCATCAGGACAAATGCTTGTTGATTCTGATCACTTTGCGTTCGTTTACATACTTGAGACTGAGGAGTCTTTTACGTATCTTATTTTAGGAGAACATACATGGGCTCCATTAAAAGAAGCAATGAATCGTGAAATCCCTGTCTATTTGGCGGCGGAAGAGCAAACGCTAGAACTCATTCAACTTCATCAGGAATTAAACTATTTAATCGACAATATTAAAGACAATGCCAATTACGGAGATATGGAAGAGAAAGTGAAGAGCACATTCCTCTGAAATAATTAGGTATTTGGAATTGGGGGAAGTTTCATGGACAAAAAACAATGGGATCAATTCCTCGCACCATATAAGCAAGCAGTCGAAGAATTAAAAGTGAAACTAAAAGGCATTCGAAAACTGTATGAATTTGAGGATGACCATTCACCAGTAGAATTTGTCACTGGCCGAGTGAAGCCCGTTGCCAGCATATTGGAAAAGGCAAAGCGTAAAAACATCCCGATGCATGAGATTGAAACGATGCAGGATATTGCAGGGCTTCGCATTATGTGCCAATTTGTAGAAGATATACAAGTCGTCAAGAAAATGCTTCAGTCACGAAAAGATTTCGTGGTTGTAGATAAACGCGACTACATTGCAGAACATAAAGAAAGCGGATACCGCTCGTACCACCTTGTTGTGTTATATCCGCTGCAAACGATCAATGGAGAGAAGCAGCTCCTCGTCGAAATCCAAATCCGTACATTAGCCATGAACTTTTGGGCGACCATCGAGCATTCTCTGAATTATAAATATAGCGGGAATATCCCGGAGAAGGTCAAGCAGCGCCTTCAAAGAGCTTCTGAGGCAGCATCTCTTCTTGATGATGAGATGTCTGAAATCAGAGGGGAAATTCAAGAAGCGCAAGTGGCATTTTCCCGGAAAAAGAAAAACGATAGCTGAGCCTAAGCTTGATCAAATATGATGCTGCTTTCTCGTCGCAGCAAGGTGGAAAAGGAGAAGAATTCATGAAATTTGCAGTTTCTTCGAAAGGGAATTCTGTATCTGACACACTCAAAAATAAAATACAGACCTACTTATTGGATTTTGGAATGGAATTAAATGAAGAGGAACCCGATCTCGTCATTACAGTTGGCGGAGACGGAACCCTTTTATACGCTTTTCACCGGTATAGCAACCGTCTGAACGAAACCGCTTTTGTCGGCGTACATACAGGCCATCTTGGTTTTTATGCGGACTGGGTACCGAGTGAAATAGAAAAGCTTGTGTTAGCCATTGCCAAAACGCCTTATCATATTGTGGAATATCCGATTCTTGAAGTCATTGTCAGGTACAACGATGGCGGCCGGGAAGAAAAATATTTAGCAATGAATGAATGTACGATTAAAAGTATGGAAGGTACACTTGTGGCAGATGTTGAGATTAGGGGTCAGCTTTTTGAAACATTCAGAGGAGATGGTCTTTGTTTGTCTACACCATCTGGCAGTACAGCCTATAATAAGGCACTTGGCGGGGCTATTATTCACCCATCCATTAGGGCGATCCAGCTGGCAGAAATGGCTTCAATCAACAACAGAGTGTTTAGAACGGTCGGTTCGCCGCTCATTTTGCCGGACCACCATACGTGTGTGATCAAACCGATAAATGATGTGGATTTTCAGGTGACGATAGATCATTTGTCGCTGCTGCATAAAGATGTGAAATCCATTCAATGCCGAGTGGCAGACGAGAATGTCCGGTTTGCCCGATTTAGACCATTTCCGTTTTGGAAAAGGGTGCAAGATTCCTTTATCGGCAAAGGAGAATAAGAAAGAGGTTGTTCTCGCTGGAATACTTTAAGATAAACAAAACCATATCAGCCAAAGAAGAAGGCAGGCTGCTGAAGGACTACTTAATCGATCTTGGCATTTCAAAACGAATGCTGACAGATATTAAATTTGATGGCGGTGACCTTCTGATTAATGGAGAGCATGTGACCGTGAGATATGAGCTACGCGAGGGAGACAGGCTCACCATTTTATTTCCCGAGGAAAAAGTGAGTGAAGGGCTAAAACCTGCGGCCATTCCGCTTGATATTTTATTTGAGGACGAGCACGTGCTTGTGCTGAATAAAAAGCCGTATATCCCATCGATTCCTTCTCGAGAGCACCCTGAGCATAGTATTGCAAATGGACTGCTTCACCATTATGCTAAGCAGTCTGTTCGACTGACTGTCCACTTGGTGAACCGTCTTGATCGTGATACTTCTGGTGTCATGTTAGTCGCTAAACATCGCTTTGCACACAGCCTTTTATCAAAGGCGCAGAAAAAAGGGGAAGTCAAGCGAACGTATAGAGCCATGACACATGGCATGATCACGCAAAAGGAAGGAACGATTAGAGCAAAAATTGCTCGAAAAGGGGACAGCATTATTGAACGAATGGTAGATGAGTCTGGTCAGGAAGCCGTAACACATTATACGGTGCGGGCGGTACATACTCATTTAGATATGTCTGATGTGTCCCTTACCCTTGAAACGGGAAGAACTCATCAAATTCGTGTTCACATGCAATTCCTTGGTCATCCGCTTGTTGGAGATACGCTATATGGTGGAACAAGCGAGAGAATAGGCAGGCAGGCACTTCATAGTGAAACCCTTGTTTTTCCGCATCCGATAACTGGGGAGTCCATGACCTTTTCGGCTCCTTTGCCGGATGATATGACATTATTGCTTCAGTAAACAAGTAAACCCGGTCACCTGTCATGGTGGACCGGGTTTTTTATTGCGTGAAATGCTGAAATCTTGAATCATCATATGGCATAGATGAAGGAACAGATACTGTCTCAAGCTCTGGATATCTAAGGGCAGAGAGCTTGTGGCCAAAGACGCAGCCTGTATCAATGTTAACCGTTCTACCGATAAATCTTGGTTCTTTTACGGGTGTATGCCCGTACACAATCCATGGTTTTCCGTGATATTCCTTTGCCCAGTCCTTCCTGACAGGTCGACCGTCTGGCCATGTTTCTCCGGTGACTGCTCCAAATAATAGATAAGACCTCATCTGTTTGTTCGGTTTTTTGCCAATATCCTTTTCCTTCATTGCTGCGTGTGCAATGATCAGTTCATTCGGAATCAGTACATCATAAAGCGGTGCCTTTTCAAATAAATGTTTAAATTCACGTGATAAAATGGTTTGTTCATCATGCGGCAGGTTTTTGATTTCGTTCACCGTTGTTTCAATACCGTGCAGTAATTTTACGGGATTTCCTTTCAAATAGCGATACAGCTTAAAACAATGGTTGCCAGGCACATAGCGGATGGCACCCTTAGAATAGGCGTGTATGACAAATTGCATCACGGCAACTGATCGAGGGCCGCGGTCTGTTAAATCACCAACAAGGGCCAGTGTTCTCTTATCAGGGTGGACAGGTAGTCCGTGTTTGAGTTCGTATCCTAGTTTGTGTATGAGGGTAAGCAGCTCTTCGTAGCAGCCGTGGATATCGCCGATGATATCGAATTTCATAAAGGTTCCTCCTGATTTTTTCATCCATTTATCGGATATAAAGAAGTTTGAATTTTAGAAAATATAACGAATGGCTTTCATTTCATTTGGGCAATTGTTAGAATCAATGCTTTAACGTAAAACTTAAAAATTAAACATGAATGTTAGGAGGCTTTAGCCAATGGAGCATACATCTGTTTCATCACTCGTTGTCGTTATTATTGTAGCCTTTTTCACCCCCATTTTATTGCACCGATTTAAGCTGACCATCCCGGTCGTTGTCGCTGAAATCATCATGGGGCTCATCATTGGAAAAAGCGGTCTTCAACTAGTTGTTGAACACGACGCATGGCTAGATACGTTATCCATGCTAGGTTTTATTTTTCTTATGTTTTTAAGTGGACTTGAAATAGATTTTTCTTCTTTTGAATCAAAGAAGAAAGCGCGAGAACTGCCAAATGGTTTAAAAGAACCGAATACATTTAAAACAGCGACCATTATTTTTGTTGGCGTATTTTGTATGTCCTTTATCCTGTCTTATGCGTTTGTTCTTGCAGGGTTTATTCAAAATGCCTTTTTAATGACGCTTATTATTTCCACCATCTCATTGGGTGTGGTAGTTCCTACCTTAAAAGAGGAAAAGTTGATGCAAACGAATATTGGTCAAATCATTTTGCTTGTAGCCGTTATTGCTGATTTGGTGACAATGATTTTACTTGCTGTGTTTTCCTCCATTTATGGCGATGGAACAGGGAACATGTGGTTGCTCTTATTATTATTTGCGGCAGGTATTCTTCTTTATTTATTTGGCCGGGTATTTAAGACAAAGTCCATTTTTCAGTCCATGTCAAAAGGAACGGTGCAAATTGGGACAAGAGCCATCTTTACTCTCATTATAGTCTTAGTTGCCTTATCTGAATCACTCGGTGCTGAAAATATTCTTGGGGCTTTTTTAGCAGGTGTGCTTGTGTCTCTTCTTTCGCCTAATAAAGAGCTCGTACAGCAGCTGGACTCATTTGGCTATGGATTTTTAATTCCGATCTTTTTTGTGATGGTCGGTGTGGACCTGAATATATGGTCACTCTTTAAAGATCCAACCATCATGATCATGATTCCGCTGCTGTTTATCGCATTATTGCTTAGTAAACTCGTTCCGATTCTTTATTTAAAAAAATGGTATGACATGAAAAAAGTTATCGGTTCTGGTTTTTTATTAACCTCGACGTTATCCCTAGTTATTGCTGCTGCAACGATTGGTGAGCGGCTTGGTGTCATTGATCATAAAATGTCAGGAGCCCTTATTCTAGTCGCTGTGCTCACGAGTGTTTTAACGCCTGTTTGGTTTAAGGCGTTATTTAAACAAGAACGTGAAACCAATCATAAAAAGCGTGTGACGTTTATTGGAGCGAATCAGCTGACGTTACCTGTGACGCTTGATTTGCATCAGGATGAATATGATATCCGTATTTTACACGTCTTTCAGGAAAATAAAGAAGCCTTGCTTGCTGACTCCATCTTTGAAGTTGAAGCGATTGAACAATATGACGATGATACGCTAAGGCAGGCTGGCATTGGGCAAGAGGATGTGCTCGTTGTGGCTACAGGCAGTGAAACGAAAAATAAGGAAATTGCTTTATTTGCAAAAGAAGAAGGGTCTAAACAAGTCATTGCAAGTGTTAACAAAGCGGAAGCCGAGCTGACATTAAAGGAAGCAGGGATCGATACCTTTTCTAACTTCTTATCATCTAAAACGGTGCTGAGGGCATTGATTGAAGCACCTGATGCGATTCGCTTGTTAACAAATGAGGATTCTTCTTTGTATCAAATTCAAATGAACAATCATCGGTATCATAATGTCATGCTGAGGGAATTTCCTTTTACCGGCGATTTGGTGTTTGTCCGTATTTTTAGAGGAATTGACAGCTTAGTACCGCATGGGGATACGACGCTTAGAAGCGGTGACCGCGTGCTTGTGTCTGGCTCCCGGGAGTATGTGGCAGGACTTAGAGCCCAATTAGAGTTGCAATGAACCCTTGACCGATGAACAAATCCTGATTAAGATAGAGGTACAACAATATATGTTTGATCCACTAGGGGAGTCCTTTAAAAGGGCTGAGATAAAAGTGTAGACTTTTAGACCCTCATTACCTGAACAGGTTCATACCTGCGTAGGGAAGTGGTGCGGTGTTTGACTATGCTTTTTACAAATTCCAAACCACTTTCCACGCGGAAAGTGGTTTTTTTATATGGAAAAACAGGAGGAGAGGAACATGACATTTTCGAAAGAATGTAAAGAAGCAGCAGCTAGATGGTGGAATGGGAGCTTTACACACCCTTTTGTAAAAGGGATTGGTGATGGCACACTTTCACTCGATCGTTTCACTTATTATGTGATGCAGGATTCGTACTATTTAACTCATTTTGCAAAAGTACAATCGTATGGAGCTGCCATTAGTGAGGACTTACATACGACAGGCAGAATGGCATATCATGCGCAGGGTACGTATGAAGCAGAGCTATCACTGCATAGAAAGTTCACAGAACTGCTCCAGATCTCTGATGAAGCGCTGGCAAACTTTAAACCTTCTCCAACTGCATATGCATATACCTCGCATATGTACCGATCTGTGAAAAGCGGTCGTTTTGAAGAAATTTTAGCCGCATTATTGCCGTGCTACTGGCTTTATTATGAGGTAGGAGAAAAACTGAAACAAACAACACCTGACCATCCGATTTATCAAGAATGGATTTTGACATATGGTGGAGATTGGTTTAAAGAGCTTGTTTTTGAACAGGTGAACCGTTTTGATGAACTTGCAGAAAAAGCGCCAGAACATGTGCGGGCTAATATGAAAGAAAATTTCGTGATTTCGAGCTATTACGAATACCATTTCTGGGAGATGGCGTATGAAAAAGAAATGTGGCAGACAGCATGCTTAGATGGGGTTGGTGCAAATGGAACTCCACGCAGTGACAAATGATACGCTTCCTATCAGGGAGCTCATCAAGCAAATAAAAGACATTGCGTCTGAAGTAGACTTTATTCATATTCGTGAACGATCGAAGGCAGCAGGTGAGCTGGTTCACCTCGTGAAACAACTCCTAGCAGAAGGTGTTCCGAAAGAAAAGCTGATTATCAATGACCGAGTTGATGTTGCGCTGCTGACCAATATTCACCGGGTTCATCTTCCAGGACACAGCTTTTCGCCAAAGGAATTAAGACAAAAATTTCCTCACCTCCATGCGGGGGTATCGGTTCATTCGATAGAAGAAGCCAGAGCAGCAGAGAAGAACGGGGCAGAGTATGTCATGTTTGGACATGTGTATGATACCGCATGCAAACCCGGACTACAGGCGAGAGGCATAAAGGTTGTGGAGGAAATGACTTCTACGCTGTCCATTCCAGTCGTTGTCATTGGTGGAATCACACCAGAACGACTGCCAGAATTGATGCATGTTGATTTAAAGGGAATAGCCGTCATGTCGGGAATTTTTGCTCATCCTCAGCCGCGCAAAATGGCGCAAACATTTTCTAAAAAGCGAAAGGAGAATCCTTATGAACAAGCATTATGATGTTGCAATCATTGGTGGTGGAATCATAGGGATGTCGATCGCTTATCACCTTGCAAAAGCAGGAAAGCAGATTGTCTTATTTGAGGCAAATGAGATCGGGAAGCAAACGACAAGTGCGGCTGCTGGCATGCTGGGTGCACATGCTGAAGGAGAAGGTGATGAAGATATTTTCTTTCAAGTAGGCAGACAAAGTCAGGCTTTATATGAAAAATTAACGGTCGACCTTCAGCATGAATCGGGCATTGATATTCGGACATCAGTGGGCGGGATTATGAAGGTGGCTTTTACAGAACAAGAAAAGCGTGCGCTTTGCCGGATGCAGCATTTGCCCACATTTGAATGGCTTGAAGCAAGCAGCGTAAAAGAACGTATGCCTCAAATAGCAGATGACATTGTAGGAGCAGGCTTGATAGCAGATGATGTACATGTCGAGCCATATGCGGTATGCAGGGCTTTTTGGCAGGCGGCTGTTCGGCAAGGAGCGGATGTGAAGGAGTTTACCCCCGTTATCGATGTAAAGAGGGGAAAAGAAACATTGACAGTCAGTACAGCTAAAGGCATCTTCACATGTGATCATCTGACTGTAGCAAGTGGTGTATGGTCAGGCCGTTTTTTAGAAGAACTGGGGTTATCACATTCTCTCTATCCAGTAAAAGGAGAATGCGTGTCTGTTTGGAATAACGGTCCAGCGCTTGCACACACCATCTATCATGATCATTGTTATATCGTTCAAAGGGATAGCGGTAAGCTAGTGATTGGTGCAACGATGAAACCGAATGACTGGCAGGCCGTTCCGACACTTGGTGGTATTGAAGAAGTTATTCACAAAGCATCTCAGCTCATGCCTTCTATTCGAGAGATGCCGATTGATCAATGCTGGGCAGGTCTTCGGCCAGCGACAAGCGACCGGCACCCCTATATCGGAAAACATCCGGAAGACGAGCGTATTCTTTTTGCAACGGGACATTATCGAAATGGCATTTTACTTGCGCCAATTACGGGGGAAATCATTCGCCGCTTGATAGTAGGCGAGTCTGTTCACAAGGAATGGCTTCATGCGTTTCGGATTGGGCGAAAGGAGGCATTGTTCGTATGAAAATTCAATTGAATGGAAGAATGGTTGATTTCGATAAGGAAAATGGCACGGTTTTTGATCTGCTATCAGCCTATCAACTTGAAAACCGAGTGGTAATCGTTGAAAAAAATCATGAAATTATAGATAAAGAAGCCTTTCAACAGGTAAAAATTCAACCAAATGACACGATTGAAATCGTTCACTTTGTAGGAGGAGGATGACACCATGCTGCGCATTGGCGGAAAAACATTTACATCAAGACTATTACTAGGGACAGGAAAGTATCCATCATTTGAAGTTCAAAAAGAGGCGGTCAACGTATCAGAAGCTGAAATTTTGACCTTTGCTGTGCGAAGAATGAACATATTTGAACCATCACAGCCCAATTTTTTAGAGCAGCTCGATTTATCAGCCTATACATTGCTGCCAAATACTGCAGGGGCAAGTACAGCGGAAGAAGCGGTGAGGATTGCTCGTTTAGCGAAAGCTTCTGGACTGTGTGACATGATCAAAGTAGAAGTCATTGGCTGTTCAAGGTCTCTTCTGCCAGATCCAGTCGAAACGTTAAAAGCATCTGAAATGCTATTAGAAGAAGGCTTTATCGTGCTGCCATATACGTCAGATGATGTGGTGCTGGCAAGGAAATTAGAAGAACTTGGTGTCCATGCCATTATGCCAGGTGCTTCTCCAATTGGATCAGGTCAAGGACTTTTAAACCCTCTGAATCTATCGTTTATTATTGAACAGGCAAAGGTGCCAGTTATTATTGATGCGGGTGTAGGTTCTCCGAAGGATGCTGCTTATGCGATGGAATTGGGCGCTGATGCTGTATTACTGAATACAGCCGTGTCTGGCGCAAAGGACCCTGTGAAAATGGCTAAAGCGATGAAGCTGGCGATTGAATCTGGAAGACTCGGTTTCGAGGCAGGCCGTATTCCACTCAAAAACTATGGAACAGCCAGCAGCCCGCAGGAAGGAATGCCAGCATTTTGAGCACACGTTATTCACGCCAAGAGCTTTTTAGGCCGATTGGAACAGAAGGACAAAAACGGCTACATGCCTCAAAGGCCGTCATTATTGGGGCTGGGGCACTTGGAACAGCGAGTGCTGAAATGCTCGTCCGTGCCGGCGTAGGATCTGTCACCATTTTGGATAGAGATTATATTGAATGGAGCAACCTGCAGCGTCAGCAGCTATACACAGAACAAGATGTTCTTGATCGGTTGCCAAAGGCTGTGGCTGCTGAGAAAAGACTCAAGCAGGTGAACAGTGACGTTCATGTGAGAGGCATCGTCATTGACGTGACCGCTCAAAATATTGATGAGTACGTCAGCGGGGCATCCATCATCGTGGATGCAGCGGATAATTTTGAGGTGAGAATGATTGCGAACGATGCGGCCGTCAAACATCAAATTCCGTTCCTTTACGGGGCCTGTGTAGCAAGCTATGGTATTCAATTCACAGTGATTCCTGGTGAAACACCATGTTTACACTGCCTGCTTGAGCATTTGCCTGCACAAGGCATGACATGTGATACAGCAGGAATTATTAGTCCAGTAGTGCAGCAGGTTGCGGCCTATCAAGTGGCGGATGCACTGAAGCTTTTAACAGGACACCACATCACGCCGGTATTAAGATCGTTTGATTTATGGACAAACGAGCGATCTGATATTCGATCCGTTACGTCTTTAAAAAAGAAACAATGTCCAAGCTGCGGTCTTAAGACATATCCATTTCTCTCATATGATCAAAGAGCAAAAGCAGATGTATTATGTGGACGAAATACTGTACAAATTCGCAGTGCACTAGGGGCACCCCCGGCGCTTCATGAAGTAGCACGTCAGCTAAAGAAAGCAGGAATGGATGTGCTGGAAAATCCTTATTTGCTTTCGTGTCAGAAGGATGAGTACAAGCTTGTTTTATTCAAAGATGGCAGAGCGCTTGTACATGGGACAAATGATATTGCGAAAGCGAGAACGATTTATCATCAATGGATTGGCTAATGAGAGGGTGAGATGACATGACGATTAAAAAAGCATTATCCATCGCAGGTACTGATTCTGGTGGTGGAGCAGGTATTCAAGCAGACTTGAAAACCTTTCAGGAGCTTGGTGTGTACGGAATGTCCGCCATTACGGCCATTACAGCGCAAAACACACTTGGTGTTCACGGTATTTATCCACTGTCTATCGAGGCGCTCGAAAGTCAAATTGATGCAGTAGCAGAAGACTTGTTGCCAGATGCCGCTAAAACAGGAATGCTGTGGAGTGCCGACATGATCAGTGTTGTTGCTGAAAAGACGAAGCAATATGACTTGAAACTAATTGTCGATCCAGTCATGATTGCCAAAGGCGGCGCTTCTTTATTAAATGAAGATGCGGTCTCTGCTATGAAAACACAGTTACTACCTGTCAGTTATGCAGTCACACCGAATCTCCCTGAGGCAGAAGTGCTGACAGGCATGCGCATTCAGACAAAAGACGATCGCCATAGAGCAGCAGAACGACTTTATGAGCTTGGCACGTCCTATGTTGTGATCAAAGGAGGTCATAGTCCTTCAGACGGCCTCATTACAGACCTTTTGTACGATGGAAAAAGCTTTTTTGAACTCACGAACGAACATATTGATACACCACATACACACGGAACAGGCTGTACATTTGCAGCGGCATTAACGGCAGAAATAGCAAAAGGTCGTTCCATGAAAGAAGCCTTTGAAACGGCAGAAACCTTTGTCCATGAGGCGATCAAATTTCCTCTGAATATTGGCGCTGGGCACGGACCGACTAACCACTTTGCTTATCAGCAAAACAGAGTCAAAGCATAAAAAGAAGACTGTCTTCACTTGTGAGGACGGTCTTTTTTCTGAAATAAAAACTTTCTTTCAACGGAAATTGTCAATATCTCATGATTTGTGATAAGATTATGATCAGGTACTAATACTATGTCTTGAAAAAATAGGAGGCTTTAATACATATGAACTTTTCTTTAGAAGGCCGTAATATTGTGGTGATGGGTGTTGCCAATAAACGAAGCATCGCTTGGGGGATTGCTCGTTCACTTCACGAAGCAGGAGCTCGTTTGATTTTTACTTATGTTGGAGATCGTCTTGCAGAATCAGTAAAAGAACTAGCAAGCACGCTAGAGCGTGATGATTCCATTATTCTTCCTTGTGATGTGACAAGTGATGAAGAAATCGAAAAATGTTTTGCAACGATTAAAGAAAAAGTACAAGTCATCCATGGTGTTGCACATGCGATTGCATTTGCGAACAAAGAAGAGCTTGTCGGTGAATATTTGAACACGAACCGTGAAGGTTTCCTTTTAGCGCACAACATTAGTGCCTATTCACTAACAGCTGTAGCAAAAGCAGCACGTCCGCTCATGACAGAAGGCGGAAGCATTGTCACACTTACTTACCTAGGCGGAGAGCGCGTTGTCTCTAACTACAATGTCATGGGTGTAGCAAAAGCAGCCCTTGAAGCAAGTGTGAAATACTTAGCAGCTGATCTTGGAGCGGAAGGCATCCGTGTGAACAGCATTTCTGCTGGTCCAATTCGTACGTTATCTGCAAAAGGAATCAGCGGCTTTAATACGATCCTGAAGGATATTGAAGAGCGTGCACCGCTTCGCCGTACAACGACTCCTGAAGAAGTTGGCGATACAGCACTATTCTTATTCAGTGATTTATCCCGCGGCATGACAGGTGAGAATCTTCATGTTGATTCTGGCTTCCATATCATTGCCCGCTAAACGAATAATTGATTTGCAGCATACCAATCACTGGTATGCTGTTTTTTATTTTTCTTCTGATTTGGGGTGTCCTCTCATATATATAAGGAATGAATCATTCGGGAGGGATTAGTATGTCAAATAAAGGTGATGAGAATCAAAAGCCGCTTATGTATATTGTTCAGCCGAGCTATGATGAATCAGCGCCGGCCATGCAAAATATTGTGAGAAAGCGCAAGAAGTCAGAAAAACCTTCAGAAACCAAAAAAAGCGCCAAAGAGGATGCAATCGAAGAGAGCGTGCAAGAACCTGTATCACAGGAAGTAAAGCAGAAAAAAGAAGAGCCGCCTGCGCTACAGCAAGAGCGGGAGATCAATCAAGAAAAAGATAATTCACAAAATCGAGAGCCAGTACAAGAACAAGAAAAACAGCCAGAAGGCGTATTTCATGAAACAAAAGAAGAACCAAGAAGAAAACGAGTGAAGAAGCCGTTAAGCCAAATGAATATCGAGGAGAAAGTCGATTTTCTTACAAGTCTGCCGCATAATATGCCGAGAGCGCTTTGCCTCATTGAAGCCGATGGAAAAACATATAGAGGGATCATCATGGAGAGAAAAGACAATATGGTGGTCATCCGCACGGCAGGCGGCGGTAATCCAGTGGAATTAGCAATTGGTGATATTTCTTCTATTCATCCACTTGGTTTTTAATGAACATAAAAAAAGTCCCATAATGGGACTTTTTTTGTTAGCAGCTACGGTTGATGAGTCTTGGATTTAAGCACTCGATTGCGCAGAAGCAGTCAAGGTCTACTTCAATGCAATACTTTGATTTTTCTAAACGGAACACATCACATACGGAATCTTTATCTGTAAAATCTAAAATATGACGATCTTTGTCAAATGCAATAAGCAAGCTGAGTGTTGCGCAGTGATCAGAGATGTGTTCGACTCTGAAAAATGCAGTGCTGAAGCAAGGGCCAGCATCTACTTCTCCGACGTTTCCGAATGCGACGAATGGTTTTGATTTTGAGGTAAATAGAACAAACGGGACAGTGTCACCTAATGAATGTGATGGAGAAAGGAGATTGCTGTAACAGCTGGTCGGGCAATCCTCTTCGACGGCATTTTGTAAGTCGTTTATGTTTTCAACAGCCTCTGCTACACAGTTCCATGAATGTTTGCGGCTCATATTCAACCCTCCTATACAAGGAAATTTGTTTGAGTGTTTGAGCACTGTCATCATCATCTATAAGCTTTATTACGTGTCTCGCCGGTTGATGCATCTAATGTCAATCAATGCGGAAGCGGCCGCCTTTTGCTGACTGCTCCGCATGATTGGTTGTCATTCGTGAGGAAGGGGATGCTTTGACTTATGACAAGATAGATGAGCGGGCGATTGGTTTAGCCGTGGTGATGATGCTTTTTATCTTTTGTTGGCATGACTCTGTCGACAAGTTCTGGATTTAAACATTGGATCGCGCAGAAACAGTTCAAATCAACTTCGATACAAAAGTCCGCTTTTTCTAAACCAAAGAAGTCAGGATCGCAAGGGTGACAAACGCTTAGCGTATGTCCGTGTACATCAACAGGTCTTAATACAGATAATGTGGCACAGCAGTCATGCAATTTTTCAACCCGGAAGAAAATGGATTCGAAGCATTGGCAATCGTCAACAAATCCTCCAATGTTTCCGAAAGTAGAGAACAATCCGCCCTTTTTATCAAAAAGTAAAAACGGAATCGTATCTTTTCCAGAAACTGTCGGGCTTAATAAATTACTGTAGCAGCTCGTAGGACATTTATCTTCTACAGCTTCCTGCTCTGCTAAAATCTTATCAACCGCATCGCATACACAGTTTTCATCATGTCGGCCATGGTGTTTTCCGCAGCTCATGGATTTCAGCTCCTTTAACAAGGTATTTGACTTTAGTCCTTAACAACATATGTATGCGCCCTCTAGTTGGTGTGGGTAAATGACTATTTATCTTTGTTGTATTTTTAGAAAAAGGAAAAGCAGAGCTTTTCGCTCTGCTTTTGTACATTAGAGGATACCAATTGCAACGATCGTCGCAACAAGTGTCTGTGTAAGTGTTTGGATGGCAATAGAGATGTCCGCATCGATTGTAGAGACTGTAACGTTTCTAGAGTTTTCGATAACAAGTTTCTGGCGATTTGTTTGTTTGTGGCTAGCTGCTTGTAAGAGATCTTGCGTGACGCGGTCAGCTAGGTCACCATCAGCGATTGAGATGTTTGTAATGGTGATGATCGCTGTTTGAACAGCTGCTTGGATAGATGCTGCAACCTGTGCATCAACAGAAGAGACGTTAATGTCACAAGAATCTCTAACGATAATGACTTCCTCAGATGTCTGCTTTGTGACACTCACTTGATCAAAGTCTTGTAAAACATCTTCATCATCATAATAGTGGCCGTCACAAACTGCTTTTCTTTCGTAGTTGTTGTAATCGCCGTGGTGTGTACAGTTACGATCTAGAGCGACCCAAGAGTATGGTTTAGAATCCATTTCTTTTCCTCCTTCCGTTTACTTTATTAAATGCTGGAATGATTGGTTTTGTCTCGGGCATTTATCCTAGCAGGCAACCCATTTTTATTTAATCGTTATTTTGCTGCGCTTGACGGCGCTGCTGAATACGATCTCGAAGTGAATTTCGTTTAGGACGCACTTGTGGTTCAGGCTCGACCTCTTCTGCATGTTTTGCTGCCTCTGCCTGACGCTTTTTCTCTTGCTGCTGCTGTACGAAATCATCTGCTTTCTTTTGTAAATCCTGAACCAACTTCAAAATCATCTTTCTTTGATCTTCTGAAAGGTTTGCTTTCTGATCATCTGTGACATTATTTTTGTTTAAAATATCACTCACAAGAAGGCTTGTTAATGGATCAACATCAGTGTTGATTTGAAACTCCTTTTTTTCGTTCTCTTCAGCCACGATTATTTCACCTCTTTCATACGTGATGTTAGAAAAAGAAAGGGTTAAAGAATGCCGGCTTCAACTAAAAGTACATTCAGTGTTTGAGTGAGAATTTGGACGGAGTTCATAATGGATGCATCAGATAATGTAATCGTGACGTTATAACAATTGATGATTTGAATCACTGTTTTCTTTTGAACTGTCACTTGTTGTGCAGCTAAAAGCTGTTCTGTGATGTCTGCAGCCAATTCATCATCTGGTACAAGAATTTGAATTAAAAGAGTAATGATTGTCGTTACGGTCGCTTGAAGGGAGAGTGCGGCTGTTACATCTGTTTTATGAATCGTGACATTTTCGGAATCCTTGATCTCGATGAAATCATCATAATTGCTGATTAATTCGTTTAACAGTTGTGTGTATAATAAATCAGCACTTTCTTCAATAGACAATACTTTCACTCCTTTCTTATCTATACATTATTTAATGCAGCAGAGGCTCAAGGTGGAATCGGAAAGCATGAAAAAGTACAACCCAATTTTATTTACACCCGATTCATCATGGCAGTCTTTCTTTTTGCATATATAAAGAAAGGACGGAAAAAGAAGAATGAAGGAGGTGGAGGTTCCATGAGCGGCGCTTTGTCATTTGCTATATTTGCCCTCGCATCCTTTAGGCTGACGAGATTGATCGTGTTTGATACGATTACAGCCCCCTTTCGCCGTCTATTTCATGAAGAGCAAGAAGAGGTGAACGAACAAGGTGAAGTCGAGACCTATATCGTCATTAAGGGGAAGGGACTGCGATCTTGGATAGGAGAGCTGTTAAGTTGTTATTGGTGTACGGGTATGTGGTGCACTGCTGCTTTACTTGCGATATACATATTTTTTCCTGTCATCAGCATGTGGCTTAATTTACTATTAGCGATTGCCGCCGCAGCAGGCTTGATTGAAGCAGTCGTGTCGAAGCTTGTGAAATAAACAGGCATTCTGATCAGACACGCTTAAAGAAAATGCATATACTAACATGGAATAGGAAAGGAAGGGTTGCGATGAAACCAACTGAAACACCGTCACATATGCTTCAAGGGTATCCAGCGCAGTCAAATCAACAATCTGTATATACGAAGAAAATCAAGAAGACTGGCTGCGGCTGCGGGAAGAAAAAGAAACCTCAATAGGGAAAAACAAAAGCCGGATTTATCCGGTTTTTTTGTTGCCCTTTTTTTGGGTGATGCATATGTAAGAGAGAAGGGGTGACCAGAATGGATGCATTCGAACAATTAATCGGTTCCTTGTTCACTAAACCCCATGATGGGAAAGAGCAAGCGCACGAAAAAGCTGAAATGGATCTAGCGAATAAAGCGAAGGATCTTGAAGAGCACTTAAAAGCATTTGGCGAGAAAATGGATACTTTTGCGAAAGAAACAGAAGCATTCATGATCCGTCATGGAGAGGCAGATTACGTCTTTAAACAGCAGAAATAAAAATTCCGCACTTTTTTATGTGATCGTCCAAACCATTTCATGTATTTTTCATATTTTGTAAGGGAGAAGAGGAGGTGCTTAAATATGAGTTGTTACGGTTACGGTGGCGGTTATTGCGGAGGTTATGGCGGCGGCTACGGCGGCGGTTATGGTTCAACTTTTGTTCTTGTCGTCGTGCTTTTCATCCTTCTAATCATCGTTGGTGCTTCTTTCTTTAACTAAACAGTAAGAAGGTGAGGGAAGCAATAGGGAAGCCTTTTGCTTTCCTTTCTCTTTGCTAACAAGGCAGCAGGATAGGCACATATCTCGCCTATTTTCATATAGTAAGGTGATTACTCCACAAAGAGGAGGCAAAGGAATGGATAATAAGTTCTTTAAAAGTGTGGAAAATAAAACAGGTGTAAATATGAATGATGTCTTTAAGCTTGCAGGTTCTTTGCAAAACGCGAACTTTAAAGATGAGAATACCGTTCGAGGTGTCATTAAAAAAGTGGCGCAGCTTGCAAACAAACGTGTACCTAAAGAAATGGAAGACAAAATCGTTCAATCGATTACAAGTGGAAAAGAAAAGCTTGATTTTAATACAATCGCTAAAATGATGAACAACAAAAAATAAACAACAGGCTCTCCATTTAAAGGGGGGCCTGTTGTTTTTGTGTGAATAATTCACGATTTTTCTTTAAAAGAGGGTACAAAAAGCGGGAGCGGTGAGCCGTTTTTCCTCTTCTATATGATGGAACGGATAGATAAAGGGATTGTTCTGCTCTCGTCATGGCAACGTATAATAAGCGCCGCTCCTCTTCGATGGCTTCTTCATCACCGCTTCTCAGTTCATCAAGTGCAAAGTCATGAGGGAGCGCCCCATCAACCACGCTCGTGATGTACACTGTTTGGAATTCTAGTCCCTTCGCACGGTGGATCGTCATGAGCTGAACGCCTGGTTCATCTGATTTTTCCTTTTCAGCAGATTTCATATGTTCGGCATGAGCGAGGAAGGCTTCAATCGTTTCAAAACGTTTCGCCGCTGTTTTCACATCTCGTACATCATCTGTTCCTTTTTCAAGCACATTCGTATCACTCACACGTTTTTTTAAATAATCACCAAGTCCCATCCTTTGTTCAATAAACGCTACAGCTTCAGATGGCTTTAACGATTTTAACGTTCGAAACAGGGGAACGATCGATTGTAGTTTTTTGAGCTGAAACGGCTGGATGTCTGTTAGCTTTCCAAGTGCCTCTACCATAGAACAATCTTCCGTAATGGTCAGCGCCTTCATGGTATTCAGTGTTTGCTGCTTTAAAAAGAAAACGGGCAGCAGCAGCTTCATTGCGGCGACATCATCTGCATCCTGACTGAGCGAAAGAAAAGCGAGCAGCACCCGAACAATTCTTCTGCTATAAAAGGCTTTTACGCCAGCATCAGTTTGATACGGAATCGCCGATTGATGAAGACGTTCATAAATCGCGCGGCCTCCTGTATTCGTTCTAAACAGCACGCAAAAGTCATTCGGTTTTGCACCGTTTTTAATTTTCTCCTGAATATCTGCTACGATCATGGTCGCTTCCTCTTCCTCGTCATATGGATAAAAAAGAGTCGGCGGAATTTTCTCCACGCGTACGGCTTTTAACGTTTTCTCGTAACGATGCTGGTTCTTCTTAATAATGGCGTCAGCACTTGCGACAATCGT
Source organism: Bacillus sp. RAR_M1_44 (assembly GCF_020165935.1). NCBI lineage: Bacteria > Bacillati > Bacillota > Bacilli > Caryophanales > Bacillaceae > Bacillus > Bacillus sp. RAR_M1_44. The sequence goes on along the minus strand of NZ_JAIUKX010000002.1, from coordinate 10,146 downwards.
ATGATGAGAGCGGTAATTTGCATGTAAATGGACGATCTCGGCCGAAGGATAGTCCTGTTTGAAGTCAAGAATAAAAGCAGGATTGCTTCCTCTAAATGCATAGATGGCTTGATCATCATCGCCTACACAAAATAGCTGCTCGGATTCTCCAGCTAAAAGCTGGATTAATTGATATTGTACGGGATTAATATCTTGAAATTCATCTACTAAAATATACTTGAATCGTTCTTGATATTGTTTGAGCAATTCAGGCTGCTTATTCAGCATGTGTAAACAGGCAATCGCCATGTCATCAAAGTCAAATTGTTGATTTTCACGCTTTTGCTGCTCGTATGACTGATAGATTGTCCACATTTGCTTTTCCTTTTCATCTTTCAGCTCAGGAAGTTCGTTTGGTAAAAAAGCATTTTTCCAATAGCCGATTGATTGCAGCACTTGATCGGTTGGATAGTCTTTTTCATCAAGTCCTTCATGCATGATTGCTTTTCGAATATACTGCTCTTTTTGCCAGTCGAATTTAATCAAATGCTGTCCGTTCCATTTGCCCCGATCATCGTGAAGCAGCATTTTATAAAATAGACTGTGGAATGTGCCTGTCACAACTTGGCTCGCCTGTGAAGGATGAAGCTGATACTGCATACGCAGTCTTTCTTTCATTTCACTGCTTGCTTTTGTGGTGAAGGTCACGAGCAGGATATGGTGAGCAGGGATTTGATGGTGCGACATCAGATAAGCAGCTCTTGCTGTCAGTACCCTTGTTTTCCCGCTGCCGGCGCCAGCCAGCACAAGCATCGGACCGTCTTTGTGTGTGACTGCTTGAAGCTGCGGTGCGCTAAAGGTGATGTGTGGAAAGAGGTCAATGGTATGGACTTCTTCATTCTTTTCTAAATGAAAGGTTTCGCCAAATTGAATGGACCGTGGTTCCTGCCAGTCATCCGATTCTTCTGTTTGTGAGATGATCTGTTTGCCGGTTGGAAAGCGAAAGCCGCCAAGTTCTTTGTAGGATGCATGTTCCTCTCGTTCAGCCGGTTTCTTTTCCTCTTGTTGTTCTCTTTTTTCGCAAATCTCTTGCTGAGATATTTGCTTATGGATAAAGGCAGGTTCTTCATGTATATTTAATCTAAAAAAGACGGGTTGTCCGCAATATGGGCAAGATAAATGCCCTTTTTTCCCCTCATCATGGAGGAATTGATAGTGTTCTCTCGAATATGTATGTAATGAGATCGTTCGATCATGTCGTCGTGCGCATTTCAAAGCTAGTCCTCCAATAGTCAATCAATCTTAAAAAGAAACACTTCTAATCATATCAAATGAGGCGTGTTTCAAACAGTCATAATTAGGGAATAGTAGAGTAGAAGAGAAGCAAAGGAGGCGTTCTTGATGGGATATATAGCCCCGATTCAGCCGGATCTGTATTTTCAATATATCAATCGTCCTGCTCCTCAGGATAAAGAAGACTATGCGAAAGTGACGAAGGTCACCCGCACCTTTCATGACAAGGTATACAGAGAGCTGGAGAAAAAAGAGGACTTAGTGACAGAAGCGGAAACGAAAGTACAGCAAAAAAAGCGGGAACGCTTTGTACGAGATATGTTTATGGAAGAAGGCAAGGGCGTTCATATCAATACTTACGTCTAAATGACTGCGCTTTCTTCCTGAGCGAACGAGATGGAATCAATAAAAAGCCAGAGCATCCATGATGCCCTGGCTTTTTATTTTCGTTAAACGGATAGTGTTTTTGTCATTTTGACATGTGTAATTCCTGCTTCTTCAAACGGTTCTGAAACGGCTTTGTAGCCTTTCTTTTCGTAGAAAGGAAGAGCTTGGACTTGTGCATGCATGACAGCTTCTTTCGCCCCGTTTGCCATCGCTTCAGACTCAAGTGCTTCTAAAAGCTGGTGGCCAAGACCGAAAGAGCGCGCCTCTTTTAATACACAAATTCGTTCAAGCTTTGCCTTATGACCTTCAATTATGCGCAGTCTAGCAGCAGCTTGTGGTTTGTTGTCATCATTATAAATGACAAAGTGAATGGCTTCGTCCTCAAGTTCATCAATTTCGATCTCTAACGGGACTTCTTGTTCTTTTACGAAAACTTCTTTTCGAACATAATAAGCATCTTCTCGTTGTGTTTGTTCTTTTACGATGACTGTATTCAAATGTCTTTAACCCTCTTCTCCTAAGATAAATGTTTCATAAACGGTCCAAGATCCGTTCTCTAATTGATATAAAAGGTGGAAGCGGTCAACCGTTTCCTCGTGGTCAATTTTTCTCAGCTTCAATGTGCCTAGAACGTCTGAATGCTCATCGTCTGATAACTTTTGAGCCACTGTCACATGCGGAACAAATGCATATTCAGGTGTACCAGCAAGCGGATCAGTGTACAACTTCTCATTGAGAGCCATTAATTCTTCGTTCGGTTCTACTTTCATATAAATCACGTTGTTTACAGGAGCGAATGAACTGAATTTTTTAATACGTAACGTAATAGGAGAAGCATTTTTTGCGTACTCTCGCAAGGTGGAGACGACCTCAGCTGCTTCTAGATCCGTTAATTCAAAAGGTGTTCTTAATGTTAAATGAGGTGGTATGAGTGCATAGTTCGGATCATAACGTTTCCGATAAGAGTTCGCAATGTCTTGCAATTTTTTTGATGGAAATAAAACAACTCCGTATTTCATCATGTTCCCTCCTGATTAAGAAAGTATTTATTATTTTTTATTATAACAAAATTCAGTTGATTAACGAATATGGGAGCATTCTTTTTAACGAAGGTGAAATGAGCGGTTGCCAAAACGTCCATTTATGATCGCCTTCGAATGTCTCAAATAAATAATCCGCACCGGACTTCTCCAAAAGGACCTTTAATTCTTCGTTCGGCTGAATAAAGTCTAGCACTTGCCCATCTGTCGTTTTCACAGCGGTTTCTTCTAACCCGATTTGATGGATAATGGCATAATGAGCAAGGGATGATGACTGTTTGACTGCTTGCAGAACCGACTCATCCACGTAAGGAGACTGCAAAATCAGTCCGCCAAATAACGAAGGATAATCAATGGCTGTCATAAGTGAGATCGTAGCACCTAATGAATCACCAATAAATGTACGACCTGATCCAACTTGATACGTTGGGTAGTGTTCATCAATATACGGAACTAGTTCATTTGCCAAAAAGCGTTTATACGCCTCGAACTTTGGTCCGTCTGGATGATACGTATTTCGCCTTTCAGTCACATTTTCATATGGGACACCAATGATAATCGAGCGTTCCATTTCTTTGTTTTGCATTAATTCTTCCGCCTGTCTGCCTATTTTACCTAGACGGAAATAATCATGACCATCTTGTGCAATGATGACATGATATGTATAAAGGGGGGAGTAATTGACTGGCAAATAAATCAAAATGGTCATATCTGCCCCAAGTTCTTTTGACTGTAAGGTTTCTTCTTGAATGATGCCTGTTTTCTTCACCATAATCCATTCCTCCAGCTAACCAAATTCATCATAAGTGAAACGTTTCCATTCATTGTAACACGAAAAACAGCGTTGTTCCTATATGCTAACATGCAATCAAATTGGCTGGCATCCAATCTGCTGCAAAATACAGAAAATTTTAATTAATCGTTACATTTCCCCTTGAAAAATGAGGTTTAATGCGTTACAGTATTAAGAATTAGAACAGACAGACAACACATTCTTATCGTGAGAGGTGGAGGGACTGGCCCTTTGAAACCTCAGCAACCGGTATGCATCACTTCATGTGATGTACCAAGGTGCTAAATCCAGCAAGCAGCTTTTTTGCTTGGAAGATAAGAGGAAGCGATTAAACCCCTTCTTCTTATGAAGAAGGGGTTTTTCTGTTTTGAAATTAGATTTTTACTTAGGATGGTGTCAAATGACAGAACATGTGGAAACGAAGTTAGCGCAAATTGGAAACCGCAGCGAAGAGGCGACTGGAACTGTCAGTCCTCCCGTTTATCTTTCAACAGCTTACAGACATAGAGGCATTGGGGAATCAACAGGATTTGATTATATTCGGACAAAAAACCCAACAAGGCAGCTTGTAGAAGATGCGATTGCTTCACTCGAAGAAGGAACGGCCGGTTTTGCCTTCAGTTCGGGAATGGCTGCCATCCAAACGATCATGGCGCTGTTTGAGAGCGGGGATGAACTCATTGTTTCATCAGATTTATATGGCGGTACATACCGTCTATTTGAAAACGAATGGAAAAAGTACGGACTGCGCTTTGTTTATGATGATTTTTCAGATGAAGACTGTTTACGCTCTAAAATGACGCCAAATACAAAAGCCGTCTTTATTGAAACGCCAACAAACCCACTCATGCAGGAAGCGGATATTCAAAAGGTTGCGAAAATCGCAAAAGAACACGGTGCATTGGTCATTGTGGATAACACCTTTTATACGCCCGTCTTGCAAAAACCGATTACACTCGGAGCGGACATTGTCATTCATAGTGCCACCAAATATTTAGGCGGACATAACGATGTTCTTGCCGGACTTGTCGTCACAAAAGGGGAGCAGCTATCGGAAGACATGTTCCAGCATCAAAACGCCATCGGGGCGGTTTTATCTCCATTTGACTCATGGCTTTTAATGAGAGGAATGAAAACATTGGCGCTGAGAATGCGCCAGCACGAAGCAAATGCGAAGGAATTAGCTGACTTTCTAAAGCAGCAGCCGGAAATTCAAGATGTCCTTTACCCAGGCAAGGGAGGCATGCTGTCATTCCGAGTAGCCAAAGAGGACTGGGTCAATCCATTTTTGAGGCAGCTGAAAACGATTTGTTTTGCTGAAAGCCTTGGCGGAGTCGAAAGCTTCATTACGTATCCTGCAACGCAAACCCATATGGACATCCCAGAAGAGATTCGCATCGCAAACGGTGTGTGTAACAAATTGCTCCGTTTCTCAGTCGGGATTGAGCATGTGGAGGACCTAAAAGCAGACCTGAAACAGGCACTATCAAATGTGAAAGAGGAGGTACACACGAAATGACCACACACGATTGGACATTAGAAACACAACTCGTTCATAATGCGTTTAAAACAGACCGTTCAACAGGTGCAGTCAGTGTACCGATTCAACATGCATCGACGTTTCACCAAAGCAGCTTCGATGACTTTGGTCAATATGACTACTCTAGATCAGGCACCCCTACACGTCAGGCATTGGAGGATACCATTGCAGCGCTAGAAGGAGGAACGAGAGGGCTTGCCTTTGCGTCAGGTATGGCAGCCATTTCAACCGCTTTTCTTCTGTTATCAAAAGGAGATCACGTTCTTGTCACAAGAGATGTGTACGGCGGGACTTTCCGAATGATCACCCAAGTTCTTTCGAGATTTGGGATTGAGCATACCTTTGTGGACATGACTGATTTGAATGAAGTGAAACAAGGCATTCAATCAAATACAAAAGTCATTTACATGGAAACACCGTCAAACCCTACACTCGGTATTACGGATATTGAAGGTGTCGTACAGATTGCGAAAGAACATGACTGTCTGACTTTCTTAGATAATACGTTTTTAACGCCTGCGCTTCAGCGTCCGCTGGACCTTGGTGTTGACGTTGTGCTGCACAGCGCAACGAAATTTTTAAGCGGCCACAGTGATGTACTGTCAGGCTTAGCCGTGGTGAAAGATGAGAAGCTAGGAGACGAACTTTATTCGCTGCAAAACTCCTTCGGGGCGGTACTTGGCGTACAGGATTGCTGGCTTGTGCTGAGAGGATTAAAGACCCTTCAAGTCAGATTAGAAAAAGCCAGTCAAACCGCATTAGAACTGGCTTCATTCCTCAAAGAACATCCTGCGGTCAAAAAAGTATATTACCCGGGATTAGATGATCACCCAGGGGCAGACATTCAGCGGAAACAGGCGAGCGGTGCAGGTGCTGTTCTTTCATTTGAACTAGAAAACCAAGCGGCTGTCAAAGAATTGGTCGATGGCGTCACATTACCTGTATTCGCCGTCAGCCTCGGAGCAGTCGAATCCATTCTTTCCTATCCGGCCAAAATGTCCCATGCCGCTATGCCAAAAGAAGAAAGAGAAAAAAGAGGCATCACGGATGGTTTACTTCGATTAAGTGTGGGCGTAGAAAACGGAGAAGACCTCAAAAGGGACTTCAAACAAGCACTAGATCAACTAAAGCCAGCTCTTGTGAACCAATCATAAAAGTCAGTAAAAAGCCGGTGCGTATACCGGCTTTTCGCCTTTTTTGAACAAAACCATTGACGACTGATCATGATGGTTATATAATAGAGACTGTCAGTAACAGAAAGCCCAGAACTGATACATAATCCGATTCCGTAGCTCAGCTGGGAGAGCGCTACCTTGACAGGGTAGAGGTCGCTGGTTCGAGCCCAGTCGGAATCATCGTTGAAACCCTTGCCTAGCAAGGGTTTTTTGATTGTCGGTAACAAATATTTGTTCTGTTTCTTTTGGTTGGGGACGAACTTTATCCACCAGATTGTTTCTCAGTATTTTTAGAATCAAAAAATTCCTTTTCCATACCAATCACACATTTTTTAATAGTATCAGCATATCCAGTTTAAGAGGTTACTTACAAAATATTTAGAACTTTTTAGTAAGAATCCTCAGAAATGTAATACGGTTTTAAATATTTTCATTTATAATTCTCTATTTGTCTATACTTTTCATATCGCTGTTGTATAAGCTCTTCCGAGGATAATCGTATCAATTTTTTAAGAGATGATTCGATTGCAGATTCAATCAATTTTGCCTGTGAGTTGATATCATTTTGTGCTCCACCCTTAATTTCAGGAATGATTTCATCAATAATTCCTAAATGCTTTAAATCTCTTGCTGAAATTTTCATATGTTTAGCAACTTCTGGAGCATACTTAGCATCCTTCCATAGGATAGATGCTGCTCCTTCTGGCGAAATGACCGAGTACCATGAATACTCTAACATATGGATATGGTTACCGACACTAATACCAAGAGCTCCACCACTTGATGCCTCTCCAATTACAATACAAACAATTGGCACTTTAAGTGTAGCCATTTCCAATAGATTTCGAGCTATCGCTTCAGAAATTCCACGTTCTTCAGACCCTTTGCCTGGATAGGCGCCAATCGTATCAATAAATGTAATAATAGGGCGATTAAATTTATCAGCTTGTTTCATCAGTCTTAGCGCTTTTCTATATCCTTCTGGGTGTGACATTCCAAAATTTCTTTCTATATTTTCCTTTGTACTTCTCCCTCTTTGATGACCAATAACCGTAACGGGCATCCCTTTAAATTTTGCAATACCACCTATCATTGCTTGATCATCACCATATAATCGATCACCATGAAGTTCGAAAAAGTTTGTAAACAATAAAGGTATATAATCCAATGTCGTGGGCCGGTTACGTAGCCTTGCAATTTGAACTCGTTGAAAAGGTGTAAGATTAGAATAAATTTCATCTTGCATTTTATTTAAACGTTTTTCTAATTCTTGAATTTCTGATGATAAATCTACATTATGTTCTTTCATCATTTTCTTTAATTCATCAAATTTCTCTTTTAGTTCAATAATAGGACGTTCAAAATCCAAACTCATTTTATCCTCCAAAGGGTATGATTTACCTCACTCTAATCAAAAGACTTAGAAATAGAATCAATAAATAATTCAAAACCATCCACAACTATTTTTTGTTCTGATTCTGATAAATTATTGAGGATACGTTGATAAAATGTAAGGGATTGTTCTCTTAAGCGATTAACAGTAATGTGACCTTCTTCTGTGAGGTGCAGAAAAAGTTCTCTTCTGTTTTTTTCATTTACTTCACGATAAACAAGTCCCTTTTTTACTAACTTATCTACCAATCTACTTACAGTTGAAGTCTCTAATCTAAGTTTATTGGATAGTTGCCAAACAGTTAATTTTTCCATCTCTAGTTCCTCTAACGCCATCATTTGAGAAGTTGGTAGAGGTTTTTCAAATGGTCCATTGGGCAAATTTTGAGATTCAAAAACCCCAGTTATTATAATCATTTTCTTAATATCTGATCTTAGTTTTAAGGCATCTTCTCTTTTCAAAAAGGTCACCCTCCTAAAATTCATGTATGATACATCAATTGTATTATACATGAATGTGTTTTTTTCACAAGTTTAACGTAAGCCAATATTAAAATAAGAATGAGATATTTCTACTTGTTAAAATGGTATAAACCAATTTATTTTATTAATATAAATGAGAAGTAGTTGCCCAAGGTCTTTCAGTATGTAGAGCAGAAACAGTGTTTCGCTTATGCAGAAGCATGCTATATAGTATATGCAGATGAGCATGGGAAACAAGGTCGATTTGAAGAAGCTACGGCTGCTGATCAAAAGGTATTAGAAACACATCTCAAAACGTATAGGCAAAATGAAAACAGACCATGCAGGGTCTGTTTTTTTATGGGGACGGATTGGGTGCGAACCCTTTCAGTTTTCTTCAGGAGTGCACTTTTTTTATTAGAAAGGCTTAGCATAGAATCTTATTAAAACAGTCTTTTTAAGAGAACATCTGGAAGTTTCGGATAAGGTCATTCACCTTGACGGGGAGAGATCGCTGGTTCGAACCCAGTCGGATTCATATGAAAAGATGTTGATACAGAGCCATTCCTGAGATAGTCGAGAGTGGCTTTTGTATTTCTAAAACAAAAAAACATTAGTGAAATGAAAAACCACACTGTATTTTTCAGTGTGGTCAATTTAAGATACGACAGGTGAGCCATTTAACAATACAATAGTTTCATAGTGTGATTAAGATCATAAAACCGTATTTTGGTAACCTTATCTCTACTATTGAAGGGCTCATTATCGTGTTTTTCATAGCTACACCTTCGAAGAGTCATCAATCTTTCTTTTTTTGTAGTCTTTTATTAAGCTTGAAACAGTTAAACCAATTACAACAAAAGCTACTACATAAAATAAAATGTTTGTTACAGGTGTATCAATTTTTCCTAAAATCAATACAATAGCGATAATAGCGGCGGGTAAAGTAATTAACAAACTTTTTGATGCCTTATTTTCCTGTGTCACTAATCAAGTACCTCCTTATTGTTTCAGCATTGTGTTTTAGTTCATTTTAAAAAAAGAACAACATGATGGTTCTAGCAACCCACCATGCTACATTTTCACTTCCATTCACTTTAAGAGCGCCTGTATAGTGTTCAAGAGTGATTAGAATGGTTTCGAATTTTGCTTCTGCAGAAGGTGTGAATAAAAAAAGTTCCTGAAACCGTGGATATTATTAAACCTTTTGAAAGTTTTTTTCATAATGAATATGTATGCATATTGGTTCTCCATCTCTAATGAATGTTATCATTTGTAAATAAATGAAGTAAATAGGTTATTTGTTATAGGGGTTGAACGGTCCTTGACAGGGGAGAGGTTGCAGGATCGAGTTTAGCCGGAATCATCATTAAAACCCTTGCTAAGCAAGGGTTTTTTGACAACAGATATTTGTTTTATTTTTTTGAAAAGGGACGAATTGGGGAAGAAGTTACTAACTCAAAACCTTTACGATGCATGTGTCATAAAAATTCTTAATGAATGTTGCTATTTATTTAGCAGAAGTAACATATACGTTCTTACCAGAATTCACACCAGTAATTAAAATAATGACTGAAATGAAGATTAGCATGAACAGAGGAACAGTCCAATGATAAGTCATGTCATGTAACCAGCCGAATAAAATAGGTCCTATCGCTGCTAATAGATAGCCTAAAGACTGTGCCATACCAGATAATTCTGCTGCTTCTTGTGTATCTTTGGTGCGTAAACTAAAAAACATCATGGCTAAGCTAAAGGCCATTCCAATGCCAATCCCAATCATTATCATCCACAGAGGTATAAGGAATGACACGCCAAATAAAATGCCCATTAAGCCAACAACAAGCAAGAGAAATGAAATCCATACTAATATCTGTTGTTTGCTAAAACGTCCAGCTAAAATAGGTACAATAAATGTAGCAGGAAGCATTGAAAGTTGCATCAATGATAGCATCCATCCACCTTCATTAGCATTTAGCCCTTTAGTTTCAAGAATTTCAGGAATCCATGAAATGACTGTGAAAAATACAAAGGACTGAGACCCCATAAACAATGTAACATTCCACGCTAGCTTAGAACGCCAAA
>NZ_JAIUKX010000003.1:0-514302 GCF_020165935.1 Bacillus sp. RAR_M1_44 | reverse complement strand
AATGTCATATAAGGGAGTTCAATGGAAGGGGGATAAGGGATGGAGAAAGTTCTTTCTTCACATGTAGGTGTTAAAATCAATGAATGGTATAAAATGATTCGACAATTTAGTGTACCAGATGCAGAGATTTTGAAAGCTGAGGTCGAACGAGAAATTGAACGAATGGAAGAGGATCAAGATCTGCTCATTTATTATCAATTGATGTGTTTTCGCCATCAGCTTATGCTCGATTATATTAAACCTTCAGAAAAACGATCGCCTTCTGTTTCTGAATTGGTTGATAAAATTGAGAATTCTAATCATCAACTTTCGGGTATGCTGCAATATTACAATGCTTTTTTTAGAGGAATGCATGAATTTAGTAAGAAAGAATATGTACAGGCTATTCAATATTACAAGATCGCTGAAAGGCAGCTTGCACTGGTTGTCGATGATATTGAGCAAGCGGAGTTTCACTTCAAGGTGGCTGAAGCCTACTATATTATGAAACAAACTCATGTTTCTATGCATCACATCATAAAGGCGCTAGATATTTATAAAGAACATGAGCAGTATAAAGTTCGCCAAATTCAAAGTCTAATTGTCATTGCAGGAAATTATGATGATTTCATGAGATATGAAAAGTCGTTGCAACATTTAAAGACTGCTTATTCAATTGCTGTGGGCGCAAACGATCAACGTTTAGTAGCAAAAACATTATTAAATATTGGTAATACATATGATAGGCAATCAAAGTATACAGAGGCAATAAAGCATTATAAAGAAGTGTTAGATGTCATTTCTTCGGAAAATAGTGACATAAAGCCAATCACTCTATTTAGTTTGTGTTGGTCGCTGTACAAGTCTAATCAAACTGATGAAGCGGATCTGCTCGTTGAAGATGGACTTATATATTCCTCAAAGGTAAATGATTCGCTAAGTGTCTTGTTATTTAAAGCATTAAAAGCTATTTATATGGATACTAATGAACAAGCTTTGAAAGAAGTGTTTGATGTTTTTGAAGAAAAGAAACTACATGTCTATGTGGAAGCATTTGCTCAAAGTGTCGGATTATTTTATGAAAAAAAAGGGGACTTTGAAAAAGCTGCCGAATATTACAGAAAGGCTCTTAAGGCTCAAAATGATATTCAAAAAGGAGAGTGTCTGTATGATTATTAAAAAATTACTAATCATTTTATCCATTGTATTGTTAAGTGTTTCAACAGCAGAAACTTTAAAAATCATTGAAACGAAATCAATTCGGAATACAACAATGGAGGAACAAAAATCAAATCGAAACACGATTATGATTGATCGAAATACAACTTCTGAAAATGTATAGACAAGATTAAAACAGACTTTAAGAGTCTGTTTTTTTATGAATTAGAATGAGTAAATGAACAGTGGGTCAATGTTATACTTATCTCAGATAGATACGAGGAGGCATCCACTTTGAAATCATTCTGGGAGAAAGAAGAAGAGAGTCCTTTTACGTTAGAAAAGATAGATGAAGAACAAATTCTTGAAGCAGAAGGAACGCTTGGTGTCACTTTACCTGATACATACAAAAAACTCATTTTAGAATGGAATGGTGGTTTTACAGTTCGTAATGCTTTTCCAACCGATCGGCGAATTCATGGGCAGAGGATCATGTTCAATTCGACCATCTAAGAGGAATCGCCAAAGATGATGGAATTATGAATAGCGCTCAGTTAAGTGATGAATTGGAGCTGCCCGAGGGACTTGTTTTCATCAGCGGGGAAGAAGATACATGGATCGCCATGGATTATCGAGAAACGAAGGAACATCCTCCTATTCACTATTTCGATTTAGAGATGGAAGTGAATTTTAAGCTGGCAGATACTTTCGATGAATTTGTTGAGCGGTTATATACAGCTGACGATGCCATGGTTGATGTAATAGAGATTGAGGAGGAAGCTTCGGATTTATATATCAGTAAAGAAGAGCTTGAACTCATTTTTGAGAGAGGAGACCTTCGTCAGCAGAATCTCTTCAAAATGGCACATTATCCAATGGAAGACATTGAAGAGATCGCATGGTTTTTCTTGCGCATGAAACAGTGCATCAAACAGATAAAAGATCAACAGGTCTTGTATGAAACAGCTACTGCTATTCACTCCAACCTTCTGTTAAACCCAGATATGCCAAGGAATGACCGTATTAATCAAGAGCTGCAAGAAATTGCTGAATTTCTAGAAAATAGTGAAGATCCGAATACCGCCTTTTTGGGAGAGGACATTCATCCAGTGAAAAAACGATAGTGAAAGATGAAAAGCCCTTTCTAGGGCTTTTCGAATGTAGTTTATGATCTCTTTTTATTTAAAATTTTCATAATGAATAATGCTATATATGAAGCAATGAATGAGCCTAAAGTGTAAACAACAGCCCAGCCAAAGAAAGAGACATTAAAAAGTGTAAATGTCAGAATAAGCAAAATGATAAAGCTCACAATTGGCATGAAATAAACCTTTTGTACAAACAATGTGACGATAAAAGAAGCGATGATCATACTGACTGGAAGCAAGCCGAATGCGAATTCTAAATGAGTCATCTTCATTCTCCCTCTAGAATCACCTATTAAATATTTTGAGAACATCATTTCTATTTTGTTCTAACATGAAAAAGTCATATTCAGAAACATGATTCTTATCCAAAATTTTGTCGAGACCTTTTATCTTTAAAGAATTCAATCTTTTTCCCTTTTGGTATGAATAAGAAGATATTTCATATTCTCCGGTCTTTTTTTGGTTTAATGAATATATATGATCAGAATTTAAATAAACGAACTTAACTTCAAGTCCTTCTTTTTGTTCTAAGGAAAAGGATCCTTCTGATTTCATTGTTTTTGTGTTAAATGTATAAATCTTAGAATGTGCAGTGAAATGATATAAAATATCGTCTTTTATATAGAAGTGCTTTTCATTTGGTGGTATTAGTTGATCTTCACTTTTATAACTGCCAAGTAAATATGCTCCTCTTAATTTGTTCTTTTCTATATCAAATACGGCTACTTTAAAAGACACATCTTTTGAATCTTCAGGAGTGTGATAGAGGATAAAATAAGCTAATTTGTCCTTAATAATGATATTTGAATAAACTTCCCAGTCTTCGTTGATGGGCTTAACATGACCACCTTTTTTAAGAGTCGGTCTGTTCTGTAAATTCAATTCATGAAATGTAGAATGATCAGTATCCATATCTTGATTGATCACGTAAATTTTATCATCATCGCTTCCTGTACTAACAAAGTATCCATTTAAAAGCTGCTCTTGAAATTTTTGACTGTTGCCCCATCTGATTAAACTTTGATAATCTTTTTCTCCAAAACCTTGGTTGTTTAATGTATAAAATATTTTTTTGTTCTTTAAATATCCATTAGCTTGGCCATAGCCAGTATGTACTTTATTTTTAAACTTAAAATGGGCAGTTTTTTTTCCAAGAATATTTATTTCAGAAGGGTTCTCTTTCATTAACATCTGTTCACCTTGAGCAATAGAACCTAATTCAATTGCGCCACCTTTTGAGGTAGTTATTTCGCCTTTTTTATCTATATATACTGTGTAGCTCCCTTCACGCTGATAATCAATTGATGCTGAAAGGTAGATAGTAGCTAATTTGTCATTTAGAAATGAAGGTTTGAATTCATTTTCTGATACAGCTGTAGCATTTTCTTTGATGAATAAATGTTTAAGTAAATAATAGGAAGAAAACAAAACAAAAGCAATAAGAACGCTAATAACTAATTTTTTCTTGAATCTCATCGTCAAACAACCTTTCTAATTAGGACTGTATCATGAAAAGAATGATTTAGAAAAATTTGCTCCCTTTAGAGAGTATGAAGTCTTTCTAAAGGGAGCTTACTTTATTTAACTTTTCTCACCAACTTTGTATACCCTGAGTCACGAACATCTCGAGGATAGCCCCCTAATCCTCCATTTTTGTCTATATCAATCTTTGCTTTCAATTTAAAGGCAGATTAACTTACCGTAAAAGCAGCGCAGTTATGAAGTTACAATTGCATAAAGTCATGACTCCAAAAAAGCCCTTAAAAAGGGCTTTTTTAAGTAGCTGAATCTAAGTCATGAAAAAATTGTTTAAGGTGATCAATGAAAACGGATTTGGATTTTCCTTTTTTATAAATGAACTCAATATTGATGTTGAAATTGATAGATGGCTCAATTGAAATTTGTGTTAATGTTCCTTGTTTTACTTCATTTCTAACACAATGATGAGGTAGAAACGATAGTCCCATTCCTTGCAGCACTAAATTTTTTGCAGTTTCCATATGATCAACCTCAATGGAGATGTTCGGTGTAATATTGTTTTTTTGAAATAATCGGTGGAGCATCAACCAATCAAATGACCCATAGTCAAAGAAAATAAAAGGTTGTTCTTCTAGTTCATTCATATTGATGTTGCCTAGGCTGGCAAGCGGGTGATGAGTTGGGACGAACAGCCCGATTGGATCGCTGAAAATCGGGATTGATTCAATTTGAGGATGTGTTTCAGTCCTGACAATGCCAAAGTCTACTTGGTTGTTAATCACTTTTTGGACAACATCCTTTGAATGTCCTGTTACAATTTTCACTTTCAGGTTTTCGTATTTTTCTTTTAGGGCGGGCAATATGTTAGGCAATAGATTATTGGAAATAGAGGATGCGCATCCAATCGTCAATTCATAAGGGATCATCGTTTGTTTGAGACTATGCTTTGCTTCTTGATAAGAATGGAGAATCTTTTTGGCATGCGGGTAAAACTGTTCACCTTTTTCCGTCAGAGATAATTTATTTCTCTGTCTATCAAATAATTTCAGGTCTAATTCTTTTTCTAACGATTGAATACGTGCCGAAACAGAAGGCTGGGTTAAATACAGTGCTTCTGCAGCTTTATTGATACTGCCTAGCTGGCATACATAAATAAACGCTTCTATATTCTCAATATTCATGTTATCCCCTTATATGACGTTCTTTAAATGTTTAGCTTTTCAAGCTCATACACTAATTTTACAGCTTCTTTCGCCAAAATGACAGTAGGGTCAATCACTTTCACAGCTTTGGTTGACCTTAGAACTAAAGGAATTTCTGTACAGCCGGCAATGATGGCTTCTGCTCCTTGATTGATTAAAATTTCTGCAGCTAACGCCAGTTCACTTTCGCCTTTACTCAATTTCCCTGCTTTCACGGCATAAATCCCATTCATCACGTTTTTCTGAAGATTTTCACTAGGAGTCATGACATCAATCTTGTGATGGGCACAAGCCTTTTGATAGAGCTGGGTTTTTAATGTGCCATCAGTACATAGTAAGCCCACAGACGTATAGTGATGTTTGTTCAGGTGCTTTGCAGTTTCTAATGGCATATTCATGATAGGGATATGAGTGGATTGTTGTACGTTTTCTAAAAAGAAGTGAGCGGTATTGCATGCAATCAGAATAAAGTCCGCTCCTGCGCGTTCTAATCTTTTAGCTGATGCAATCATATGTTCTGTAGGATCTTCGCCTTTCCCAAATATGGCATTGGTTCTATCAGGGATTTGCGGATCATTATCAGCAATCACATGGAGATGATCCTGATCTTTAATAGCTGGTGTATGAGAGATGATTTTTTTCATCAGATCAATCGTCGCTAAAGGGCCCATACCACCCATAATCCCAATCGTTGTAGACATCACTATCACCACATTTCATTTTTTTCTATTATAAAAAAAGAAAGGATGGTGAGTGTTATAGAAAAGTTCTATTTGTATATAGAAGGTTGATTAAAAGCACCTTTTATTTTCTTCTTTATCTGTTTTGCAGTATGAGTTGCAATCTAATCAAAAAACATTAGAATAAAGAAAAATTGATAAAGGAGCTACCATATGAATTTCAATTTGGATGAAGCTTTAGATATGTTGAGTCGAACTCCTCGTACATTAGAAAGTCTTTTGTCAGGTTTATCGAAGGATTGGCTTCACAGTCGTGAAGGGGAGGGAACGTGGAATCCCGTTGAAGTCATTGAACATTTGATTGAAGCAGAGAAATTCAACTGGATTCCTCGATTAAATGTCATTCTTGCTGATGGAGAGAATGCCCCATTCCCTGCATTTGACCGCTACTCCCATTTGAATCAAACTGAAAGACAGATAGAACAAGCACTAGCGGAGTTTCATCATGTGCGGATGGAGAATGTGGCATACATTCAGCGTATGACACATTCAAGTCTTGATCTAGAGAAAAAGGGCGTCCATCCAGAATTCGGCGTCGTGCAAGTGAGCGAATTACTTTCTGCGTGGGTTGTCCATGATTTCACCCATATCTCCCAAATTGTTCGGGTCATGGCGGAACGATATCGAACCGATGTAGGACAGTGGAGCGCTTATTTAGGGATTTTGAATAGGAAATAAATGTTTAATGACGCTTCGCGGCCCACTCAGATTGAAGAATGGCATATTGATATTCATCGACCCAATGTCCTTTTGACATATAATTTTGCAGCAAATGTCCTTCGCGTCTCATGTCTAAACGTTCCAGCACTCGAATGGATTTTTCGTTGCGTACATCTGTAAAGGCAATGATTTTATGCTTGTTCAGTGTAGTGAAAATATATTCGATCATTGAATTCAAGGCTTCGTGAATATAGCCCTTTCCTTGAAATTCAGGCGCGAGTGTAAATCCTATTTCAACGATTCTAGGCTCGCTGCCGAGTGTATGAATGGCGCAATCTCCTATCAGCTGATTGGATTCAGATAAGGCAATCGCGTATTGAAACCACGTCCCTGGTTGATTAGGTTGTTGCGTCATTTGGTGTTGAACAAATGATTCAGCTTCTTCGTGCGTGTAGTTTTCCCAGGATTGAAATGTGGCAATAGAGGGATTTGATCGGTATTGATAAAATGCTTCAATATCCTGCTGATCAAACTGACGAATCACAACCCGGTTTGTTCTTGTAAATATGCTGTTTGCATTCTTCATGTGTTACCCTCACTTTTTAATTTGTTCTTGATTTGAAAAAGTCTATTAGCCATTCAGATAGCTGTTTTTGCGCTTTGGTCACAAATCGATCGGCATAATACGTTAATTCAAGATGCCGAACAGGAGCAGGAGCAGAAATAGGGATAGAGACAATATTAGGCCATGCTGAATGTTGCTTTAACAGCCCTCTTGGCTGGATGGTGGCACCGATCCCGGCTTCAACCAACTGCAATAATGAAGTGGCAGACCCAACATCCATGACCGTGTCCAATTCAAAACCGTGTTCTTTACATACGTCATCGACCAAATCTCTTCCTAGATAGCCTTTTGGATACATGACCAGCGCATGCTTTGTCAGCTCTTTTAGCGTCACTTCACGCCTTTTTGCCAGTTCACTGTCTGAATGAACAAACAATTCGTAGGGCTCATCGCCAAGTGGAATTTGAATCAGGCGTTTATCCGCAGGCCCGCGCAGCCCAATTCCGATATCGACTTTATGTGAGAGCACCTCGTCACGAACAAAGATGGTCGAAAAAGCCTTTAGATTGATCTCTGGATACAGCGTTTTAAATTCTACAAAAAGCGGAACAAGCTGAAAGTCAAGATCAGAGGGAAGGACGGCAAGCCGAACGGTACCCCGCTGTTCAGATAAGAGTTCTTTCATAGCATTTTTGGCATCTCGCTCAGCCTGAAGCATTTTCAAGCCATATTGATAAAGAAGCGTACCAGCTTCAGTTGCAACTACTTTTTTACCGATTCGGTCAAAAAGCGGCATCCCAACTTCAGCTTCAAGCAGCTGAATCTGTTGGCTTAATGTAGGCTGTGATATACCTAGTTGCTCTGCAGCCTTTGTGAAATGTAAATGATCGAATACAGCCATAAAATAGGTAATGTGACGAGTATCCATATGCCATCCTTTCATTAATGATAGTATTTTCCTATCATCATAATACGAATTATTGTATTGATCAATGAATGAAGCGGATTTATACTCATAGTAACCTCAACAAGATGAGAGAGGAAGAAGAGTATTGATAAAAAAAGTATTTTATTTAGCTGCTTTATTTTTAGCTGCCTTAAACTTGCGCCCAATCATTACATCCGTAGCTTCTATGATGAGCATGATTCAATCAGACCTTGGCGTTAGTGCACTCACGGCAAGTCTTTTAACCACTTTGCCGGTCTTGTGCATGGGAGTGTTTGCCCCTGTAGCAACGAAACTAAGCCGCCGGTTTGGATTAGAGAGAACTCTTTTTTTCTCGATTTTTCTTATCACAATTGCGACTGGACTGCGTGGTACAAGTCAAACGGTTACCATCCTTCTCATGACTGCTTTTGCAGGAGGAGTTGGAATTAGTTTTGCCGGACCATTGTTGTCTAGTTTTATTAAAAAGTATTTTCCGAAAAGTCCTGGGATTGTCAGTGTGTACTCTATATCGATGACAGTTGGCGCTGCACTTGCTTCGGGCTTGACCATTCCGATTTACCTTCGCAGTGAGCATAACCTTCCACTTGCGTTAGCCTGCTGGGCGGTTTTAGGCGTTATTGCACTGATTTTATGGCTCGGTCTAGCTCGTAAAAACCAACAAGCAGATCATGCAGACGTGCCGCTGAGATTACCGCTACGAAACAAAAAAGCTATTCAATTTACTTTGTTCTTTGGCTTTATGTCTAGCATGTTCTATTCGTTAACAGCGTGGATTTCACCCATTGCGCTTGATTTTGGGAATAGTCCGCAGTATGCCGCCATGCTGCTTACGATATTTACGCTCATTCAGATTCCGGTGGCATTACTTGTTCCAGCAATCGTTAATCGTCTAGGAAAGCCGAAATTATTTCTGATCTTATGCAGTTTGTCAGAGCTGATTGGCCTCATATTCCTTCTACTGCCAATGCCGATCCTGCCAGCTGTTATTTTTCTAGGGATTGGAGCAGGTGGATTATTTCCTTTGGCGCTTATGTTGCCTATTATTGAAACGCGTACGCCAGAAGAAGCCGGTACATGGTCAGCGATGTCACAGATGGGCGGGTATATCATGGGAGGATTTGGTCCATTTTTAATCGGTTTGATTTTCGATATCAGCGGACATTTTCAAGCTGCTATTGTCGCAATGCTCGCCATCGTGATGCTGATGATTGGCGTGCAGTTATCGATGAAGTTAGGGAAAAAACGTGATGAGGTATCCAATTAAAGATCAATATACCGCTGCTTTTATATCATGACTCAATTGAAATCGCCATAGCCTATTCCTAAGTAGGCTATGGCGATTATTTTACTCAATTTTTAAAAGATGCACCTGAATGAATTATCGTGCCAGATTTTTTTCAACTTTACGAGTGGCCATTTCTGCAGCCTCCATGATCATTTCACCTAATGTTGGGTGAGGATGAATCGTCATGGCTAAATCTTCTACTGTAGCACCAATTTCAATAGAGAGAGAAAGTTCTGATATAAGAGTAGATGCCTCTGCACCTACGATCTGTGCTCCTAAAATAAGGCCAGATTCAGCATGGGCCACAATCTTCACAAATCCTTCTGGTTCTTTTAATGCCAGTGCTCGACCATTAATAGAGAACATTGTTTTTCCAGTAACAGTCGGAATGGATTGTTGCTTGCAATCCGTTTCGCTCAGTCCAACACTCGTCAATTCTGGGCTAGAAAACACAACAAGTGGGATCGCTTTATAATCGATCATCGAAGGTTTCCCGGCGATTGCCTCTGCTGCCACCTTCGCTTCATAGGAAGCTTTATGAGCCAGAGCAGGACCCTCGGTGATATCACCAATTGCATAAATGTGCGGAATGGAAGTTCTGCATTGTTCATCAATTTTAACTAGTCCGTTAGGGGTAATGGACAAACCGATAGAATGGAGACCTAATGTTCCATCTGTATTCGGTTTTCTTCCGACAGTAATCAGTGCATAATCTGCTTTCAACGTGTAACTTTCTTTCTGTTTCTCATAATAAAGATCAATTCCGCTCATATGCTGCTCAGCACCTATGACGTTTGCTCCTGTAATCACGGTGATGTCATCTTCTTTCAATTGTCGAACAACAGGTGAGACAAGTTCACTTTCAAAGCCAGGCAATACTTGATTACCGCCTTCCAGAATGGTGACTTTTGATCCAAACCTTGCAAACATCTGTCCGAGTTCAACACCAATATATCCACCCCCAACTACGACAAGGCTTTTAGGGATTTCGGGAAGGGATAGTGCTTCAGTGGAAGACAATATACGACCTCCGAAAGGGAGTGATTTAATTTCAATTGGACGAGAGCCGGTTGCTAATATAAGGTGTTTGAAGTTGATTCGTTTTTCACCTTTTTCGGCATGTTGAATCACCGCTGTATGCTGATCGAACAAGCTTGCCTCGCCTTCCAAAATAGTAACTCCCGCTGACTTTAACAAAAATTGGACGCCCCCAGCTTGTTTTTCCACAACAGCTTTTTTGAACGCTTGGGCTTCATTGAAAGAACCGCCTTCTTGAAAACCACCCCATTGTGTGCGGAGTTTGAACCGCTCTGCTTCTGCTATTAGCGCTTTAGAAGGGATACAGCCTACATGGGTGCATACGCCACCTAACTGATCACGTTCTACAATCGCTGTCTTCATGCCGAGATGAGCTGAACGTAACGCCGCCACGTAGCCTCCCGGACCTGATCCAATCACTAATGTATCTACTGTTTCTAAATGAATCATTTCTTGCACCTCCAATTTCAAAATATGATGATCATAATATATTATAGTCATCATATTTTGGCAAAGTCAATCCCATTTGAGTGAGGAAAGATGGATTTCAGTCAATTGACACATGATAATATGATGAATATAATTTTTTAATAAATACACTTAGATGAGTTAAAAGGAAGGAGGAGAAAAGAGGATGCCTTATCCGAAAGGTCATAAGTCAAAAGTGAGAGAGCAGATCATCG
Source organism: Bacillus sp. RAR_M1_44 (assembly GCF_020165935.1). NCBI lineage: Bacteria > Bacillati > Bacillota > Bacilli > Caryophanales > Bacillaceae > Bacillus > Bacillus sp. RAR_M1_44. The sequence goes on along the minus strand of NZ_JAIUKX010000003.1, from coordinate 503,416 downwards.
CTAGTGCTGCACGAGCATTTCGAACAAATGGCGTCCGTAGTATCAGTTTGCCATACATTATGAAAGGGGCAGGTCTAACTCATGGAGGGTTTTACGCTCACTTTAAGAACAAGGATCAGTTGGTGATAGAGACTTTTCATTTTGCTATTACTGATACGATCAAGCTGCTGCAAAGTGTTGCAGACAAGAAAACAGACCAGCCTCGAATTCAGACGATCATTGACTTTTATTTAAGTTCCGTTCACCGTGATCAGACGGAGATCGGCTGTATATTGCCTGCACTGGCAGGGGAGATTGCTCAATTATCGCAAGAGGTACGTAAAGCCTATACAGATGAATTGAAACGGTTTATGGCGTTTATAGCTGATACGGGAAACATAGATCTCTCTACCAGTTACGCACTAGTAAGCAGCATGATTGGTACAATTGCTCTTGCACGAGCTGTCAATGATTCGCAGTTCAGTGATCAATTGTTAATGGCAGGTAGAACACAGGCAAAACACATTTTAAATTCAAATTAAAAAACATAGGGGATGTTGCGATGTTGATTAGAGAAGCAAGCATAGAAGATTATCCACAATTAAGACAAATCTATTTAGAATCCCGACGTCAGAGCTTTCACTGGCTCAATACAGAAGAAATCAAACTGCAAGATTTTGATCAAGATACGCAGGAAGAGCAAATTTTTTTAGCTGAGGAGAGCAATAAAATCCTTGGATTCATCTCATTATATGTACCAGATCGTTTTATTCATCTCTTGTTTGTACATCCAGAAGCTGCTGGTCAAGGGGCTGGCGATCTGTTGCTGAAACATGCGATCAAAGTGCTCGGAACACCAGTCACCCTCAAATGTGTATCCGAAAATCACAAAGCTTTGTCTTTTTATCAAAAAAGAGGATGGAAGGCTGTTGTAGAGGAAGGGGAACCTGGGGCGAAGTACTGGGTGCTTATTTATGAATAGAAGTCATGTTATCTATCATTCACACGGCCCTTTATAGGGCTTTTTTGCGGTTTATTTTCGGTGTCGAATGATTCATAAAATGATAATATATGTCATTGTAGGGAAAATAGAGGAAGGGGTAAGAGCTGATGGAGAAAGTGCTTTCTTCTCACGTCGGTTTGAAAATCAATGAATGGTATTATCATATTCAACGATTTAATGTACCGGACGCCGAAGCATATAAAGAAGAAATCAAATCAATGATTGATCATATGGAAGAGAATCAAGATTTATTATTGTATTTCTCACTCATGGAGTTCAGACATAAATTAATGCTAGATTACTTGAATCCTTTAGAAAATGGGAAAGAACGAGCGAACTTCAGGGAACTTGCAGTGAAGATAAAAAAAGATCAAGAGAAATTAACAGGATTGCTTGAGTATTACTTTAATTTTTTCTATGGGATGTATGAATTTGAAAACTACGAATACCTCAATGCGATTACCTTCTATAAGCGAGCAGAAAAAAAGCTGTCTCTTGTCAGCGACGATATTGAACGTGCCGAGTTCAATTACAAGATGGCGGAAATCTATTACCACATGAAACAAACCCACATGTCCATGCACCATATCGCACAGGCGATAGAATGTTACCGAGAAAAAGATACATACACAGTCAGAGAAATCCAGTGTTCTTTTGTCATTGGATTAAACTATATTGATATGGGCTGCCCCGAAAAAGCCATTCCACATTTTGAACGTGCGCTTGAACAAGCTGCCGATCACTCAACAAAAAGACTAAAAGGGTCAGCGCTCTATAATTTAGGGTTGAGTTATTTCCATCATGGTGACCTAGCACAAGCAATTGTTCACTTTAATGACTCGATTCGAGCATTTAAAGAGCAGGGGTACGAGCATTTAAATCGAATTTTAGACCCTCTCGTTATGTTATCAAAATCCTATTTTAAAAAGAACGAACAAGATCTAGGTACGTATGCATTACATAACGGTATAGAACTATCTGAAAAGCTGAAAGATCATGTGTTGTTACGTATCTTTACGTTTTTAAAATCACTATACGTTGACAACAATTTTGAACAACTAGAAAAAATTTCAGATTGGTTAGAGATGAAGTCCATGTATCCTGACCTTGAAGACTTAGCAAAAGATGCTGCAAAATATTATAATGAGATGGGAGATAAAGACAATGCGATGCATTTCTATGAAAAAATTCTTTATTTCCAAACTCAAGTAAAGCGGGGTGACTGTCAGTATGAAATTTAAAACGTTATCAGTAGTATGTGCAGTGATCAGTGTCATCAGTATTGTTAGTTATTTTACATCTGAAGTGACAGCAAGTCATGATGAAGCTAGGAGAGGTCATACGGCAAGTATCGGTTATACTGCTTAAATAAAAAGCCCCTTAAGGGCTTTTTATTTTAAGACGGTATATATGCTATGAATAAAGAATATTTTTCCCATAGAAAAGATATTGAGGAGGAAGTAAAATGACAATGTTAAAATCCAAATTATTTCGAAGGATTTTCATTATATTCTTTGCTTTAACCTTTATGATTAGCCTGTTTAATATGGCTGTATTTCCAGGGACGCCAGTGTCTTATTATGTTGGTCTGATTTGTAAGATGTTGTTAATCAGTTTGTTAAATGGTATGTTTTTCGGAACAATCTTCTATTTGATTGTCACCTTTCTTATCGCTAAAGATTTTAATCAAAATCAATAGTTAGCAAAGCATTCATGAATTTAACATTCTGATTGGCAGGCAGTATAAGCCGATACTAGAACAACAAAGATTCAAAAGTTCTCAAGTCTCATTTTTCATTCGCAAAACTCCACTATAAACTCATTCAAAATTTGAATTGCCAATGTAAATTTCTTTTTCGTCTTTATATCGATTCAATGTTGAATGTTGTTAATAATATGAGAATAGCTAGAAAAGTGTACCACATGAATAATGATTACTAGGGGGAATCATTATTCATGTGAGGCCTCTAAGTATGTGAAGCAAAAAAATCTGCCCTAATAAAGGGGGCAGATTTTTTTGCATTTTTACATTATTCGTAAACATAACAAGTGCCGCTTATAACAGTGACACATTCATAAGTATTAGAGTAAGACTTACCATTCGAATCTCTAAAGAAAACGGTGACGGTTGCTACTCCACTGCTATTGTAGCCATTCCATTGATATTGATAGCCATCATACTTGTCCCTAATAGGGATTAAATTCGAAGCGGCATCAGCAGGAATTGCAGAGAACATTAAAGCACCAGTGAAGAGAGTAGCTCCCACTATTTTTTTCATTTTTCCCTTAAACATTAAAACATCTCCCTTTTCCTTATTTTTCTATTAAACCAATGTTTAACAGATGCTTATAAGAATAGCACGTCTAGTAGGAGAAAAATGTCAAAAAATGTCTAAATAAATAAAAATTTAAAAAATATACATATTTAGGAATTATTTGTCTTCGGCATGATCGAATTTTTTTTCCTAAAAATGAATAAAGATAGACTACGCATAAAAGTGAACATGGATAAAGGGATGATTAAATTGATTAGGAGGAGAAATACATGCAAAAGCTTTGCAGGGAAGTCTGGATTGAAGTCAATCTTGATGCGATTAAAAGAAATATCGAAGCCATTCAAGCGCATATTCCAAAGAAGAGTAAGATCATGGCCGTCGTGAAGGCGAATGCTTATGGACACGGTTCAGTGGAGGTAGCGCGGCAGGCACTAGAAAGCGGTGCGACAGAACTTGCAGTTGCTAGCTTAGAGGAAGGCATTGTGCTGCGAAGAGCAAAAATTGAAGCGCCGATTTTGGTTCTTGGATTTACCCCGCTCGACTGTGTGAAAAGGGCCGCAGCCTGGAGAATTGATCTATCTGGCCTTCGTGAAGATTGGATTGCTCAAGCAAATGAGATCTTAGCCGAAGAAGAAAGCCAGCGCCGGCTTGGGATTCATGTCAATGTTGACACGGGGATGGGGCGATTAGGTGTACGGACAAAGGAAGAGCTGTTAGCGGTGGTGAAGGCGCTTGAAAAGAGTGAAAACCTGAGGTGGGATGGAATATTTACGCATTTCTCCACTGCGGATGAGCCTGACCCTGATTTCACGTTGCTGCAGCACAGCATCTTCATTGATTTTCTTCGGTTTTTGAAAGAAGAAGGGATCAAACTGCCGACCGTACATATGAACAATACAGCTGCTTCGATTGCGTTTCCTGAATTTAGTGCCGATATGATCCGGCTTGGTATCGGACTTTATGGACTGTATCCATCGCAATATATTCAAAGCTTAGACGCTGTTCAATTGGAACCGGCACTAAGCTTAAAGGCAAGAATTGCTTTTGTAAAAGAAATGGTCACAAAACCTAGGACGGTCAGCTATGGGGCAACCTATGTCGCAAAGCCTGACGAAGTCATTGCGACCATACCGATTGGTTATGCAGATGGGTACTCACGTGCTTTATCCAATCGAGGGTTTATGCTTTTCCGCGGAGAACGAATGCCAATTGCGGGCCGAGTCACAATGGATATGACCATGATCAGCTTAGGAGAGATGAAAGCAAAGCAAGGCGAGGAAGTCGTCATTTATGGCCGTCAAAAGGGCGGAGAAATTTCTGTTGATGAAATTGCTGAAATGCTCAATACGATTAACTATGAAGTCATTGCAACATTAAGCCGCCGTGTTCCAAGGTTTTATCGTCGAGGCGGGAAGATTATTAAAATATCGACGCCGGTGATGTATGTGTGAAGGTAAGGACAGCATGAAAGTCCAAAAATCCCCCTTTATACGGAAAGGGGGATTTTGAGTTTCATTTCTTATTTCGGCTTAAGCTCGATACTCTTTATCTAAAATAAGAATGGGTTTAATCGTAGATCCATTTTTAGAATCTTCAAAAGCTTGTTCAATCTCTTCTAATTCGTAGAATTTTGCTAGTTTCTCAACTGGGAATTGTCCATTTTTAAAGAACTTGACTAGTTTAGGAATGAATAGTTGAGGAACGGCATCTCCTTCTATCACACCTTTTAACGTGAGCGCATTGAGCATGAGATCATTTGTCACATTAAACGTTAAATCGCGCTTTCCTACTGCTACTGTTGCACAAGTTCCTTTGACACGCAGGCAGTGAAGAGCAGCTAACGTGACTTCTGGTACTCCAGTTGTTTCAAATGAGTAATGTGCTCCTTTTCCTTCTGTGATTTCCTTAACTTTTTCAGCTGGATTCTCATGTTTACTGTTGATGACATGTGTTGCACCTAATTCTTTTGCTAGCTCAAGGCGGCTATCATGGATATCAACGGCAATAATCGGATCACAGCCTGCAATTTTTGCTGCCATTAACCCACTTAAACCAACAGCGCCTGTACCGAACACAACAAAGCTTGTACCTGGAGCTGGAGCAAGTGAATTTAAGACAGTACCGCTCCCAGTCATTAAGCCGCAGCCAAATGGTCCTAAATAACGTAAATCAGTTTCTTTGTCTACTTTCACCACATTTTTCTCATCAACCGTTGCATATGTACCAAATGACGATTGACCAAAAAATTGTGATACATCTTGATGCTCATGTGTATGGATAGGCGTTTCATTATGTTTATTACGACCAGAAAAATTTAGTGGAATCATGTTTTCACATCCACCAGCGTTCCCGTCAAGACAATTATGGCAATGACCGCAATAAGCGAAACCAAGTACAACGTGGTCTCCTTCTTGAACGGTTGTGACATTAGAACCTGCTTTCACGACTATGCCAGAGCCTTCATGTCCTAATAAAGCAGGACGTGGAACAGGGAGCGTGCCATCTAATACAGTGGCATCCGTATGACAAACGCCAGATGCAACGATTTTGACAAGCACTTCATCTGCTTTTGGATCATCTAGTAATAGTGTTTGTTTCTCGAAATCTTTTTCATTTGTTGTGACCATCGCTTGAATTTCCATATCATGTGCCCTCACTTTTTGTATAGTATGATATTCTGAAGAAAGGTTAGATCAAATGTCACAAAAAATTCATTTCTTTATGACTAAGTTGATTGTAGGACGAAAGATTTTCCGTTTCAATCAGCAAAAAATCTTTTTTGTATAGGTTTTCAACACAAATGAATTTATGTATCTCTAATCAACATTTTTTAAAAAGTGTCTAAAGGAGGGGCCCCATGATCAAAAAAGAGGATCGCCGTGTTGAGCGAACAAAAGAAACACTTCGTCAAACATTCAAAATACTAGTAAAAGAAAAAGGATATTCGCACGTAAAAGTGAAGGATATTGTGGAAAAGGCAAACTATAATCGGACCACGTTTTATGTGCATTATGAAAGTAAAGATGAATTAGCAGCAGATGTTATTCACCGGGAAATGGTCAATTTCGAATATGAATTTTGTAAGCCGACTCGTGAAAATCCACTGTTGGATTTAACTCGCATGAAACCAGAGGGCACCGATGTATTTCAATATATCGTTGAAAATCGCGACTATTATGATTTATTAGTGATGGAAGACCGAATTCCCCACATACAAGAAAAATTGCTTAAAAAAATACAATATATTTTCCAAAATAGAATGTCGTTTGTGAGTGATCAGTATGCAGAAATCAACGACAGTTATTTTGTCCAGTATCGTTCATACGGCATCTTTGGTTTTATCATTGAATGGATCAGAAATGACTACAATGCATCTCCCTCAGAAATGGCACGACGTATTATCAATTTATTATATATTCAATCCTCACTTATGATTCAGTTGAAAGATGAAGAAGCGATTATGAAAAGGTGATGCTTAGGCCGCATCTCTAGCGCACAACATTTTGAATGTATATAAAGTTTCGTTTAAAACTTCTTTAAATTGTAAACTTTGTAAAAAACAGCACGATAAAAGGAGGGAACATAACGAGTTGGAGGAATAGAAAATGAAAAAAAGGTTTTTATTATTTATCACGGTACTCCTATTAATGAGTACTCTTAGTCCATTTAAAGCAAATGCAGAAAATTCAATTGGATGGACGAAACGAGCTGATTTACCAGAAGAACGTATTAATGCTGGTGTGGGAGTCGTTGATGGGAAGATTTATGTATTTGGTGGAGCAAGTGAAATAAATAAGTTGAATAACCAAACATTTATGTATGATCCAAAAAAAGATGTTTGGGAAGAGAAAGCCAGTATGCCAAGAAATAGAACAGGCGGTACTTACGCTACTGTAGGTAAAAAAATCTATCTAATAGGTGGAATTAATGAAGAGACAGAAGTAGCTTATAACACTATAGATATTTATGATGCAGAACTTGATCAGTGGGCTGAAGAGCCGATTCGAATTCCAAGAGAGCCGGTTTTTTCAGCTTATAGTAAAGGAACTTTACAAGCAGTTGCAGTGAAAGAGAAGATATATATTGTATCTTCAAAAAACTCATATAAAAATAATGTCTATGAATACAATACAACCTCTGGTGAATGGAAGAGCTTGGACTCCTCAGGCTTACCATCTCGAAATGGGAGAGCCATTTCTGCAATTGACGGAAAAATATATGTTGCAGGTGGCGAAAATTCGATAGGGCATAGTAGAGAAAAGTATTTGTTTCAGTATGATATTTCAACAGATACTTGGAAGAGATTAATTGATGTTCAGTTAACATCTTATACATATGAACCCTCCTATGAAACTTACAACGGCAAGTTCTTTATTATTGGTGGGCAATTATATGGTGATAGTTCGAAAAATATGGTAAACAAAGTTCAGATTTTCAATCCAAAAGATGGCCAATTTAAAAATTCAGCATATGATTTACCAGAAGGTAGAGTATCAGCTGTCGCAGCAATTGTTGATGACCAATTGTATGTCATTGGCGGACGTAACTATTCGGAATCTATGAGACATCTTTCTGTGAAAAGTGATTACAGATCCGTGATTTCTATTTCATTAAAAGACTTACAAGTGACTGAGGATGAAAAAAAACCGGATGATGGGATAGCAGAAGACCCAAAGGATCAAGATGGGACACAGCCTGGTGATGGAACAACCGAAGAACCGAAAGATCAGGACGGGACACAGCCAGGTGATGATACAACCGAAGAACCGAAAGATCAGGACGGAACAAAGCCAGGTGATGGTACAACAGAAGAGCCAAAAGATCAGGACGGAACAAAACCTGGTGATGGTACAACAGAAGAGCCAAAAGATCAGGATGGAACAAAGCCAGGGGAAGAATCAACAAAAGGTATACTTTCAATTACTATGATAAACGGACTGCAAAAGGATTATCTGCTCTCAATGAAAGAAATCAACAATTTTCTTAACTGGTACAAAGAAAGAAGCTTTGGAATTGGGATGAACTTCTATGAAATCAATGATGAGCATAATAAAGGGCCTTTTACAAGTAAGAAGGATTATGTGGTGTACCAAAATATCCTAATGTTTGATATCAAACAATACTGATATTCATATAATGGAAAAACTGCTGGTGAAAGATCAGCAGTTTTTGTTTTTGTGAAATTGTTAAAATTAGGACTAATATCATTAAAAATGCGTTATTTTTTAAAAAATCTGTTAAACATCCTATAACCATGTCCGATATTAAAATTGACAGGGGTGATAAGCCCTAGAACGAAGGACTTTTTTCAGACAAGGACGTCTGTCAGGTCCCACATACATGGAGGTAATAGGAAATGAGAATTAACCACAATATCGCAGCACTTAACACATTAAACCGTTTATCTGCAAACAACGGTGCGAGCCAAAAGAACATGGAGAAACTTTCTTCTGGTCTTAAAATCAACCGTGCAGGAGATGACGCAGCAGGTCTAGCGATCTCTGAAAAAATGCGTGGACAAATCCGCGGATTAGAAATGGCTTCAAAAAACGCCCAAGATGGTATCTCACTTATCCAAACAGCTGAAGGTGCATTGACTGAAACTCACTCAATCCTTCAACGTGTACGTGAGCTTGTTGTTCAAGCTGGAAACACGGGTACACAAGACGATACAGATCTTGGTGCAATTCAAGAAGAAATCAAGAACCTTGTCCAAGAAATTGGTAATGGTTCTGAGAAGAATGGTATCTCTGATCGTACTGAGTTCAACGGTAAAAAATTGTTGAATGGTGCTTTCGCTAATGGTACAGCTACTTTAACTTTCCAAATCGGTGCAAATAAAGCACAAAAATTAGAAGTGAATATCGAAGCAATGTCTTCTGATAAAATTGGTGCTACTCAACCAGATGGAACTCTTGTAACTGGTCAAGCGGTCTCTAACATTGATGTTACACAATTCGCTGCTGCTACACCAACACTTACATTTGATCAGCAACTAGACATCGTAGATGGTGCAATCGAACAAGTTTCAAATCAACGTTCTAAACTAGGTGCGGTTCAAAACCGTCTAGAGCACACGATCAACAACCTTGGTGCTTCTGGTGAAAACTTAACAGCTGCTGAGTCTCGTATTCGCGACGTTGACATGGCGAAAGAAATGAGTGAGTTCACTAAGAACAACATTCTTTCTCAAGCTTCACAAGCAATGCTTGCACAAGCGAACCAACAGCCACAAAACGTACTTCAATTACTTCGTTAATGACAGGCCCCTTTATGGGGCTTTTTTGTTTTGTTCCTATTCAATTTAATACAGGTTATGTGCTCATCACTTGAACGAAGAGAATAATAGAAATCTATTTAAAACTAAATGGTGAATAAAGATATGTAAAATCGATCAATATATATTAAAAAATGTTAAACTTCCTATGAAATAATCCGATAAAAGAATTGTCAGGGTTGATAAGCCCTAGAATAAAGGACTTTTTTCAGACAAGGATGTCTGTCAGGTCCCACATACATGGAGGTAATAGGAAATGAGAATTAACCACAATATCGCAGCACTTAACACACTGAACCGTTTATCTGCAAACAACGGTGCGAGCCAAAAGAACATGGAGAAACTTTCTTCTGGTCTTAAAATCAACCGTGCAGGAGATGACGCAGCAGGTCTAGCAATCTCTGAGAAAATGCGTGGGCAAATCCGCGGATTAGAAATGGCTACTAAGAACGCACAAGACGGTATCTCTCTTATCCAAACGGCTGAGGGTGCATTGACTGAAACTCACTCAATCCTTCAACGTGTTCGTGAACTAGTGGTTCAAGCTGGAAACACGGGTACACAAGACGATACAGATCTTGGTGCAATTCAAGAGGAAATCAAGAACCTTGTCCAAGAAATTGGAAATGGTACTGATAAAAACGGTATCTCTGATCGTACAGAATTTAACGGAAAGAAATTACTTGACGGTACGTTCAGCGCAGCTGGTGCTACACCAAAATCATTAACTTTCCAAATTGGTGCAAATAAAGCACAAAAATTAGAAGTTAATATTGAAGCAATGTCTTCTACAGCACTTGGTGCGGTTGATCCCGGTACTGGTGCTCTTATTGCAGACCACGCAGTAGCTGACATCGATGTAACACAATTCGCTGATCCGACTGCTACTGGCGCACTTTCTTTTGATGATCAATTAGATATCGTTGATGGAGCGATCAAACAAGTATCTGACCAACGTTCTAAACTCGGTGCAGTTCAAAACCGTCTAGAGCACACAATCAACAACCTTGGTGCTTCTGGTGAAAACTTAACAGCTGCTGAGTCTCGTATCCGCGACGTTGACATGGCGAAAGAAATGAGTGAGTTCACAAAGAACAACATTCTTTCTCAAGCTTCACAAGCAATGCTTGCACAAGCAAACCAACAACCGCAAAACGTACTTCAATTACTACGTTAATGAAGAGCCCTTTAGGGGGCTTTTTTTGTTTCCTAACTTCATACAGTTCATAAAACTGAATATGTTGAAATGCGATAAAAAATATTAAAGAATGTTAAACTTCCTATAAAATAAACCGATAATACACTTGTCAGGGTATATAGACCCTAGAACGAAGGACTTTTTTCAGACAAGGACGTCTGTCAGGTCCCGCATACATGGAGGTAATAGGAAATGAGAATTAACCACAATATCGCAGCGCTTAACACATTAAACCGTTTGTCTGCAAACAATGGTGCGAGCCAAAAGAACATGGAGAAACTTTCTTCTGGTCTTAAAATCAACCGTGCAGGAGATGACGCAGCAGGTCTAGCAATCTCTGAAAAAATGCGTGGACAAATCCGCGGATTAGAAATGGCGTCTAAAAACGCACAAGACGGTATCTCACTTATCCAAACAGCTGAGGGTGCATTGACTGAAACACACTCAATCCTTCAACGTGTTCGTGAACTAGTGGTTCAAGCTGGAAACACGGGTACACAAGACGATACAGATCTTGGTGCAATTCAAGAGGAAATCAACAACCTTATCAAAGAAATCGGTGGCGGAACGGATGGAAATGGAATTTCTGATCGTACTGAATTCAACGGTAAAAAATTGTTGAATGGCGACTTTGAAACAGATACATTAACATTCCAAATTGGTGCAAACAAAGCTCAAAAATTAGATGTGAACATCAAAGCGATGTCTGCTGATAAAATTGGAACAGATCCAACTGACGCTACTAAAACAGTATCTGCTATTAAAGTAACTGATTTTGCAACAACTAGTTTCGATGATCAACTAGATATCGTTGACAATGCAATTAAACAAGTATCAGACCAACGTTCTAAACTTGGAGCAGTCCAAAATCGTCTAGAGCACACAATCAACAACCTTGGTGCTTCTGGTGAAAACTTAACAGCTGCTGAGTCTCGTATCCGTGACGTTGATATGGCGAAAGAAATGAGTGAGTTCACTAAGAACAACATTCTTTCTCAAGCGTCTCAAGCAATGCTTGCACAAGCGAACCAACAGCCACAAAACGTACTTCAATTACTACGTTAATGAAAGGCCCCTTGATGGGGCTTTTTTTAATGCCGTTTTTTCTTCGTTTTTTCTCCTTAATTATGATTCTTAAATCCCTCTGATAAATCATGAAAAATGACCTTTAAATTTGGCATACTCTAGCGAAACAATCATAATGAATAAGACTTTTTCCTTATTTATTCCTTTTTTGTTAAACATATTCCATTAAAGTTCGATAAATGGATTGTAAGGCTTACAAAAAAATTCTAATTTAGAACTTTTGGACATGGATGTCTAATTGGTTCAAACACATGGAGGTCATTTAATATGAGAATTAACCACAATATCGCAGCACTTAACACACTGAATCGTCTTTCTACTAACAACGGTTCAAGCCAAAAGAACATGGAGAAACTTTCTTCTGGTCTTCGCATTAATCGCGCAGGGGATGACGCAGCAGGTCTTGCGATCTCTGAAAAAATGAGAAGTCAAATCCGTGGTCTAGAAATGGCTACTAAAAACTCTCAAGATGGTATCTCTCTTATTCAAACGGCTGAAGGCGCATTGACTGAATCTCATGCGATACTTCAACGTATTCGTGAGCTTGTTGTTCAAGCTGGGAACACAGGTACACAGCAGGAAGAGGATTTAGCATCCATTCAAGATGAAATTTCAAACTTGCAAGATGAGATTACAAGCATTTCTACTCGTACAGAGTTTAACGGGAAGAAATTATTAGACGGAACTTATTCGTCTAAGGGTGCTGATGACGGTGGTGAGGCACAAAGCCTTGTATTCCAAATCGGTGCAAATGCAACACAGCAAATTACACTTAACATTGAAAACATGGGTGCTTCAGTTTTAGGTACAGATGGGACGGCTGAAGGTGAAGATGGAGCCGGTTCTGTTGCTGGAATCGATGTGACAAAATTTATTAGTGCAAGTGGTGAAGATGGCGAGGAAGCTGCTGGATTTGATGCACAACTTGGTATTATTGAAACAGCTATTAAGCAAGTGTCTGCTCAGCGATCTAAGCTTGGTGCAGTCCAAAACCGTCTAGAGCACACAATCAACAACCTTAGCGCTTCTGCTGAAAACTTAACAGCTGCTGAGTCTCGTATCCGTGACGTTGACATGGCGAAAGAAATGAGTGAGTTCACTAAGAACAACATTCTTTCTCAAGCTTCACAAGCAATGCTTGCACAAGCGAACCAACAGCCACAAAACGTACTTCAATTATTACGTTAATTAAAAGCCCCCGTTGAGGGGCTTTTTTTATGTTGATTTTAGCAATTGATGTAATTGAAAGTCTGGAACAGCTTCGTAGAAGAAAGCTTGATTTAATTCATCATTCTTTTGATCCCACCTATGCCACCAGTGGCCGACCTCACCAGTGGAGTCAGCTTGAATCATGTCTTGCAGCTGCTCTAGGTTGATGATTTTTCTCGGTTCTATTAAGAATGAATGCATACGATGATATGCCTCAAGGTATTTAGTTTGTTTTGTTTGAACGGCATATTGTACATAATAATTGAAAAATTCTTGTACAAATGTCAGATGCGGAATGGGGGTTCCTTTTAATTCGACGCCTTCCCAAGCCATATCCGCAATTGCACAAAGCCACCAGCCAAGTTCATTGGCGTGCTGCATTTGTTGTAAGGTATGTCGTTCGAAAGAAATAAGCTCATTTTCTTGTGCTTGTTTGAGCATACGCTCAAGTGTCTGTGCCTCAAGAGCTGCCTTTGTCATTCCCTGACCATGTATTGGATCTAATGTGCATAAGGCATCACCCATGACCAATAAGCCGCTTGGCCAATCTTCCATTTGTTCATAGTGGTTTCTGACACAAGCCGGAACTCTAAATCCTTTTGGTTTCGTATAGGGAATTAAATGAGTGATGGCTTCTGCTATCGAGGGATTGGTCAGCCTAGCGGTCTCTGCATCAAACTGATCAGCGTCCGTTGTTGGATAATGAGAACCGCCAGCTGCTGAGAGAAGAACAGCTGCTAAATCATGATCTACTCGTTCAAACAGTCCTGTAGGAATTTTCTTATTTGGCTGTCCAACGATGACCATTGGTTCCAGATTCGGTGCCTCAGGTGGTATTTGGTAGTATCTTGTGCTATAGCCAAGAGACACGATTAGCTCATCTGTCTGCGGCAAGGTTCGCCCTGCGCTTTTCAGCCATTTTGGCAATTTAGACATTCTTCCAGACGTATCAATGACTAAGTCCGCACTTATTTTGTTGATGATTCCAGGCTTTATCCTCCGATCTTTGACCTGTAATCCACTCACTTTAGTCGTTTCTTCTTCAAAAAGAAGAGCGATCGCTTCATGTTTTTCTAAAAATTGAACACGTTCCTCACGTAACATTCTTTGCATCAGCACCCACTCTAGCATGGCACGTCGTGTGACAGCTGTTTCTTCAGTATCGGTGAGTACTAACTCGCCATCTTTTGTCATAAAGCGAGATGTCTGATGCCATGTGTTGTACCCGCCCATTTCGAGTAATTCTTTTGTATAACCAGGAAATAGACGTTCCACTATTTGTTTGCCTAGTGGCAGCATTCTATGTGGATGAAAAGCTTGAGGCGTGCCAAGACGATTCTCAGGAGCGTCTGGCAATTCGTCCTTTTCAATAATCAATACTTCAAGGTAAAAACTTGATAAAACCTTTGCAGCGAGCATTCCCGTTATTCCGCCTCCGATGACGATCGCCCGCTCATACTTCATGGGTTGTGTCACAACATGCGCCTCCAGTGAATATATAAAATGGTTACATGACCATTTCATCATATGTTGATTTTCTAAGTATAGCAAATTCTTGTTTTTTTGAATATAGAAAGGAATTGGCATACTTTTTACTCGTAAATATGAAAAAAACTTCAATCTTGATCATTATTTTTTAAAAATCATGATCAAATTTAAGAGGAATGACCGATAAATACATTAAGGGGGTAGAGAGAATGGATATACTACAGAGTATTGTAACCGCAGTACCTTATATGATGAAGATTTTAAAAGATGAAGTGACGATGGGGGTCATTGATCGAGAAAAATTCTTGCTGTATTTGCCATCAAAAGATGTGGATTTTCAAATACGGACAGGAGATCTCATTAAACCAGATGATCAGAATATGAAAAATGCGCTTAGAGGCAAAACATCAAGTACATTTGTACCTGAATCGGTGTATGGGACGCCTTTAAATGCAATGGGATTGCCGATTTTCGATGAAAATCAACAAGTCATTGGTGCAATCGCTTTAGGTTTTCCGCTTAAAAATCAAATAGAGCTTGAGGCGTATATGGAGTCATTGAACGACATCATTCAAAGTATTCAAGAAAAAGTACATGTGGTGGCGGCTCATTCAGAAGAGCTCTCTGCGACAAGTGAGGAAATGACATTCCAAACACAGCAAACACTTGAAAGTTCGAAAAAAACTTCAGATATTACAAAAATGATCAAAGGTATCTCTAAACAAACGAGTTTGCTAGGATTGAATGCTTCAATTGAAGCGGCCAGGGCAGGGAAAGAGGGAGCGGGTTTTAGTGTGGTAGCGAGCGAGGTTCAAAAGCTCTCAAGCGAAACCTCACGTGCAACAGAAAACATAGAAAGCTCATTGCAAGGGATTTCCTCTAATATACATACGTTACTTGAGAGTATGGGCCATATGAAAGGGTCATCTTCAGAACAAGCTTTATTAGTGACGGAGTTTAGTGAAATTGTAGATAGGTTGACGATGGTTAGTAAAGAAATGAAAGAATTTATGCAAAAGGTGATGTCAACGTAAAAAACGAATCCAGAAAGGGTTCGTTTTTTTGTTGGCTCGTTATTTTCTGTTTTTCTGATCAAAGCGATAATCGTATGTTTCACCTTTGACCACATTTAAAAACTCATGTCCAATTTGAACGAGCTGTGCATTTTCCCATTTGATCAGAGGATCTTTATCAGGGTACTTCCAGTAGATTGTTTTCTTGTGATGGGTGAGTTTGTTTTCAATTTCTGCTCTGACCGCATTCTCTTTTAGCTTTCCTCCGCTATGTCGATACGTGTTAATGGTATAGGTTCCATCAGGTGATGATATCGAGCGGATGAATGTTCCGTGAGACACGCCTTGAAGAGAGAAGCATTTCCAGTAAATAATTCCGGCGAAGCTAAGACATAAGATGGCAAGGATGATGGTGGTTTTCTTTTTAAACATGAATTCCTCCAGGTGTAGATCGCAATATTCTAATATATGAGAGAGATGACAAAAAGATTCATATAGTTCAAAAGTTCTATTCATTTCAATTATCGGTCATTTTTTCTCAACATTCAACAGTTAGCCCGTAAAGATAAGGAAAATTTAAGGATGCATTCAGATCACACTGGTGAATCGAAAACACTTTACAAAAGAATTTGCGATCAGTAGACTTATGCTCATATAGAGAAATGGGGCAGATGGAATGAATCAAATCATAGATACGTATCAAAATTATGAAGAGCTTTCCGCTCATGAAAGAAAAGGGATCGACTATCAGATTCTTCATCAGCGGAAAGGGGATCAGCTTCTCGTCCTGTCACCTCATGCGGGAGGAATTGAATCTGGCGTGAGCGAGCTGGTCCATGAAGTGGCAACAGATTATTCTATGTATTTATTTGAGGGCCTTAAAGTGAAAGGCAATCATGTTCTTCATATTACGAGCACACGTTTTGATGAGCCGATTTGTCTTTCTCAAGTGCATACACATCATTATACGTTTGCACTCCACGGCTATGGAGAAACAGACGTCCTACAAACTTTAGTTGGCGGTACCGACAGGGAAAAAGCTGCTGAAACAGTGAAGTGTCTCACACAAAATGGCTTCCATGCCTTGCTTTTATCTGAATCGGATCAATTTGCTGGAACACATCCTCAAAATATTAATAATCAATGCCTCACAGGAAAAAGTGTTCAAATTGAAATTAGCCAAGCTCAGAGAAGAGCTTTCTTTCAAGACTTTAGGCGGAGCCGTAGGCGTGATACACAAACCGAACAATTTTATCAATACACAAATGTACTGAAACAAGTGTTAAGCCTTTATGAATAAACTTCTGACGTCACGTGTGCTGACGCTTTTGTTTGATACGCAGCTTCATTTTCTGCGACCTTGCTGGCTCTCATTAAATAAGAAGTGAATTCTTTTTGAAATTGAATGCCGGCTCTTCGCTGTTCAAATAGAGCAAGCCGTTTTTCAGCAAAAGCCCGAGTGACATGAAATGTTTGAGCAATATGCAAAATGGCTTGCTGCCTAAGGTTTGGGAGCGTCATTTGCAGCAGCATAAAAGTCGGAACACAAAAATGATACATGAATTGTTTTGCTTGAAACTCTTGCAGTTCTCGAAAGAGCTTGTGCATGTTAAAGTGGTTGCCTGTATGCTTCAGCACATGACAAAGCTCGTGGGCGAAATCCTGCCACTGTTCTTCTGACGATAAGGCTCTGTTTAAAATAATACTGTAAAGACCTTGATGTTTGATCATCATGCTGCCAGTATCCTCGTAGTGTACCCATACATGAAATTCAGCTGCGATCCTATGCATGTCTACATAGGCAGGACCGCTTATTTGCAGTTGAGTGTATAACCGTTTAATATCTTCTTCTAAATGGGTTAAAAAATAAGTCATGTCAAAACCTCCATACAAACGTATGTTCTATTTTTGCCGTAAAAGAAAAGTCCATATAGGACTAAATGGCTAATAAAGCTATCGCTTACTTTTTATATCGGCTTGTTTTTAACAATTTTAACATAAAATCAAAGAAAATTGGAAGTTTTTCCTGTTTTTTATTCTGATTTTTTATTTTTTACAAAGATAAAACGGCGATTGAATTCAAATTTTACCATAGTCTTATGACGAAAACAAACAAATTTGTCTTACGTTTGCCACCGATTGATGAGCAAGATCAAACATCAATTTAACAAAAAGGAGTGCAAAACATGGTACAAATTTATCAAGATTTTATTCCAGTTGGAAACGGAAATCGGCCAGGATATGCTATGACGCCGCTTTATGTAACTGTGCATAACACAGCCAATACATCTAAGGGAGCTGACGCAAAAAGTCACGCGGCATATGTCAAACGCTCAACAACAGAGGTAAGCTGGCACTTTACAGTGGATGACAAGGAAATTTTTCAGCATCTCCCTTTAAATGAAAATGGATGGCATGCTGGGGATGGACATGGAGATGGCAACCGAAAATCGATTGGCATTGAAATTTGTGAAAATGAGGATGGAAACTTTCAACAAGCTGTCAAACATGCCCAGTGGCTTATTCAAAAGCTTTTAAAAGAACATGGCATTCCATTAGCAAATGTGGTGACGCATCAGCATTGGTCAGGAAAAACATGTCCACGTCTGCTGCTAGCTACATGGGATGAATTTAAAAGAGGAATTGAGACTGCAGGTGATCCGGAAACGGTGATCACATATGTGGTGAAAAGCGGGGATACGCTAACGAGTATTGCCAAAGCCCATGGTGTTACAGTGAGTGATTTACAGACATGGAATCAGATTAGTGACCCGAACATGATTCGAGTTGGACAAGTTCTCAAAATTTATCGTGCAGAAGAAAAGCTCAGTTATGAACTGCCGGATGGGGTGTTAAAGGTGACATCACCTCTGACAAAAGGGGAGCATGTACGTCTCGTCCAAAAAGCGCTTGCTGCTGTGTATTTTTATCCTGACAAAACAGCTGCAGATAAGGGCATTGATGGCGTTTATGGGGAAAAAACAGCCAATGCCGTCGCGCGATTTCAACTGATGAATGGTCTAACAAGTGATGGAGTATACGGTCCTAAAACAAAAGTGAAGTTGCTTCAACTATTAAATCAGTGAGTCTTTCTTTTTGGCCGCTTGAATGACGGCTTCACTTTTTTCGTGTAATCGGCAGATATAAGGGGATGGCTTAAATTCAGCAAACTGAACATACCTCAATTGTTTAAGTTTCTTTTTCATATTGGCACCTCAATCGTTGCAGCAGTTGGTTTTATTGTATGCAAGTAGATGTGAAAATGGAAGTAGGACGCGGATGAAGTTCCGCGTCCTTTAGTGTAATCAAGCTTTTTTATTTTTATACTCATC
Organism: Bacillus sp. RAR_M1_44; assembly: GCF_020165935.1. Taxonomy (NCBI): domain Bacteria; kingdom Bacillati; phylum Bacillota; class Bacilli; order Caryophanales; family Bacillaceae; genus Bacillus; species Bacillus sp. RAR_M1_44. The sequence goes on along the minus strand of NZ_JAIUKX010000003.1, from coordinate 484,555 downwards.
TAGGAGCTGTTCATTCTTTTTGAAAATACGCTCCGTATGGGGACTTACTTTGTAATCAGCCATACTAATATGGCGCTTTTTCTTTAAAATCTTAAATGGGTTTTTCTTGCGATTGTTATTATCCCCTTGAAGTGCGTGTTCCATCTTCATCACCTTCCTCTTCGTCAGGCAAGATTAGGTCATAAATCGTTGTAAGTGAAGTCATTAATAAATAGTCGAATTCAGTGACAATATCCTCAGAGGTCAGCTTAATCACAAAGTGCGCATCCGCTACTGAAAACGGGATGAGAACCAATTTGCCGAAATCATCGTAATACACTTCCTGCCTGTCAAGCTTTGCTTGAATGAGCGCTCTCTGATCAAGTGTCCGCAGCAGGTCATCTTTTTGCTCCTGCGTATCATAAGGACAAAGAACTGCTTGAATATTCATTTTTTCTGCAAAAGAATAGATCAGTCGTTCAATTCCCTCTATATATGCTTCTATACTTCCATAATATACATGGATCGGTTCGTTTTTCAATAGGTATTGGTACGTTTTTAGTTTATTGAGGTAAGAATGAAGCAGGTCGTTATTTTGTTCTAGGAGTTGATGGGTGTCGGTTTCAAGTTCATGATTTCCGAGTTTTTTAATATAGGAGCTGAGGAAAATAAAGGCATCAGTTAATGCGAAAAAAACAGCAATAATCAGGTAGTGCATCCAATCGGTGAAGATTGAAGCAGGGTCATTTGTCCAGTATACAACAGCACCCGCTACATAAATCCAATACCACGTTTTACGAATCGCAAACATCTTTTCTTTTACTTTTTGTTCAAAGCGCCATACCGCAAATACATATACAGCAAGAGCACCTAGCAATAACCAAACAGTCAATTGAAAAAATAATAGCATGTTCTTCTCTCCCATAGACAGATGGATACTTATTTATTTCTATGGATATGATTGGAAACCCTGCTTCATGAAAAAATGGCTTGCAGAAAAAGAGGATGCAAACAAATAAAAAAAGACCTGTTAGACAGGTCTTTGATATTAGAGAATCGCATTTAACACAAAGTATATAAGTGCCCCTAGAGTTCCCGAAATCGGTAATGTGATCACCCAAGTGACAAGCATACGTTTTGCCGTACCCCAGTTGACTCCTTTTACTCTATGTGCAGATCCTACACCTAGAATAGAAGATGAGATCACGTGAGTGGTACTAACCGGTAAGTGAATAAATGTTGCACCGAAGATAATAGCTGCACCCGTTAAGTCTGCAGATACTCCGTTTACTGGACGAATCTTCATGATTTTACCGCCGACTGTTTTAATAATCTTCCAGCCGCCAATAGACGTACCTAGTCCCATTGCAAGCGCACAAGAGAATTGTACCCAGAAAGGAATGTCGTCTGTTGTATGCAAATTACCTGCAATTAAAGCCATCGTAATAATTCCCATCGCTTTTTGCGCATCGTTTGTTCCGTGGGTATACGATTGCAATGCAGCCGTTAAAATTTGAACACGTCGGAATTGTTTATTTGTTTTTGCGAGATTGTTGTTTCGGAATACAATTTTGATAATGGTATACACGATATATCCCAAAACAAAAGCCAGGATAGGTGAAAGCAAAAGTGCTTGAATGATTTTAATGAATCCCGAATAGTTTAAAGCGCCAAAACCAGCAGAGGCAATAACAGCTCCTGCAATTGATCCGATCAGTGCATGTGAAGAACTACTCGGAATCCCGTAATACCAAGTAAGCAAGTTCCAAGTAATGGCTGCAATTAAAGCAGCCAAAATGACGACAGATCCGTTTTGAAGTGTAAAAGGATCTGCGATGTCTTTTGTAATGGACTTTGCCACACCTGTAAATGTCATTGCTCCTAAGAAGTTCATGAACGCTGCCATAATAATAGCATGTCTAGGCTTTAACGCTTTTGTTGAAACTGAAGTGGCAATGGCATTTGCTGTATCGTGGAATCCGTTAATGAAATCAAAAGCAAGTGCACAAATGACAATAAGTATGGTAAGGATGAGTAATGTATCCATGTTTAACTAACCCCGTTACGCATTCTTCATAATGATTGTTTCTAGATTGTTAGCAACACTTTGACAGGAATCTGCGATTTCTTCAAGTGTTTCGTAAATTTCTTTGTATTGAATGACCTTAATTGGATCTGTTTCTTTTCCAAACAAGTTCTTTAGTGATTTGCGGTGAAGATTGTCACAATTATGCTCAATCTCTTTAATTTTGATTGCGTGCGGATGAATATCTTTCAAGCGATTATCAGCCAGTAATTCAATAGTCGTTAAAATTTCTTTCGCACATTCTCTGATGTAGTGGCTGAATTTGTCGATATGTTCGTCAGAGCTTGTAATTGAATAAATTTCTAAAGTTGCTGAAAAATGCTCAATGCCGTCTAAAACATCGTCGAGGCTATTCGTCAATTGAAGAATGTCTTCACGTTCAATCGGTGTAATAAAGGCTTTATTCAGCTCTTTAATCATGGTATGAACATGATTATCACCTTTTGTCTCATATTCCTTCAATGTGTCAGAAAATTCTTTCAGAGTGGTTTGATTTGTTACTTTATAGCTAACAAAATACTCAGCAGTTTCATCTAAATTTTTAGCAATTTCCGTTAACAAGACGGAAAACTTGTCTTTTTTCCTTTTTAACATGTAAAAACCCTCCATTGTATAAATGAGACAATGCACACATCAAATAATTATATATTCTTTTGTCGAAAAAAAACAGGTGTAGTCGAAAATTTCTTCACTTTTTCTATTTGATCTTATTCTGACCTAAAGATGTGATCTCAACTCACCTTTTTCAGAAAGGGGAAAAGAAAGCAAAAAAGCGGACCATTTTTGGCACCGCTTAAACGTTAAGAAGCTGAATAAACAAGCTTAAATCGCTCACAAACAAGAAGCATATCTTCCTTAAATGTTAATCCGTACGGCTTAAGGGCTTCTGTGAAAAATTCTTCATGTTCTTTGTACCAATAGTCATATGAAAGATCGCCTTCACCTTCTGCTTTTGCAAATGATTCAGGAACCTCATTCATTGGCATGATATCTACTTGTGTGATCTCTATGATGGCTTTTGGTTCCTCCCTGCTGTCCAAAATGACCGCATATTGACCGGGTTTTGGAAGAGGCTCTTGTTCTTTTTCGTAAAAAAGGTATCCAGAACAAGTGGCTGTTTTTTTTCCTTGTTGTACAAGGTCAAGCAAGTGATCTGGATCTGCGCCAAATGCCCAAGCAGAAACAGAGGCGTGATTAGGAGTTTTTCCTGATTTTTCTTCCCAATAAGATTCCCAAAATAAAGTGCTTTTGTGGTTCATCCTTTTTCCCCCTTTGTTATGAGTTTATTATATCGTGAAGTTTCAAACTTGGAAAACGCATGTCTTTATTACTACAAGATGTGCATGTCATATGTTTTGAAAACATGCGTTTTGATTGGCAGATATAGGATGATAGAATGAAAAATTTTGAAATTTTAGAATAATCTATTGTATTCTGGTCAAGAAGTCGGTAAGGTCAAAGTAAGAATATGGAAGGGGTGTTGTTCATGAAACGCATTTCTCTAACTGTTTTGTCCATATGTCTGTTTGTTTTCTCGTTTTTCCTGCCGGTCAGCCAAGTCACTGCAAACGAAACTCATGGGAATAAAGTAGCTGTTGGTAAAGATGGTATGGTGGCTACTGCACATCCGCTTGCATCGGAGATTGGTGCTGACGTATTGAAAAAAGGTGGGAACGCAGTGGATGCTGCTGTTGCCATTCAGTACGCACTTAACGTAACAGAGCCAATGATGTCAGGAATTGGCGGTGGCGGATTTATGATGGTTTATGATGGGAAAACAAAGGAAACTTCCATCATCAATAGCAGAGAGCGAGCACCACAGGGCGCAACACCTGACATGTTTTTAACAGATGATGGAAAAGTGATTCCGTTTGCTGAGCGATCTACACATGGAAATGCGGTAGGTGTTCCAGGGACTGTAAAAGGTCTTGAAGCTGCATTAGATAAGTGGGGTACTCGTTCTATGAAGGAATTGATTGAGCCCTCCATTCAACTTGCAGAAGATGGTTTTAAAATTGATTCTGTCTTGGCAAAAGCGATTGATGATCATCAAGGAAAATTGAAAAAAACGGCCGCAGCGCCAATTTTTCTTCCGAATGATCAGCCGCTCGAAGAAGGAGATCTGCTTGTCCAGCCAGGTCTTGCAAAAACATTTAAACTCATTGCGAAAAAAGGAAGCAAAGCATTTTATGAAGGAAAAGTAGCAAAGGCACTTGCAAATACAGTTCAAGATTTTGGCGGGACGATGACTTCAAAAGATATCAAACGTTATGAAGTCAAGACTGACAAGCCAATCTGGGGAGACTATAAAGGATATCAGCTTGCAAGCATGCCTCCACCAAGCTCAGGCGGGGTGTTTATGCTACAAATTCTCAAAATACTTGACCATTTTAACCTGTCTCAGTATGACCCCAAATCATTCGAAAAATATCAGCTGCTTGCTGAAACAATGCACCTCTCCTATGCTGACAGAGCCGCATATGCCGGCGACCCCGAATTCGTAGATGTTCCACTAAAAGGACTACTAGACGATGATTACATTTCAGAAAGAGCCTCTCTCATTCAATTAGATCAAATGAATCGCAGCCCGAAAGAAGGAGATCCTTGGGCATATGAGGATGAAAAAAATCCATCCCCAATTGTTCCTCAGCCAGAAGATAAAACCATTGGTGAGACGACCCATTTTACTGTTGCAGATCAGTGGGGAAATGTTGTGTCATTCACCACTACCATTGAACAATTATTTGGTACAGGGATTCTTGTTCCAGAGTATGGATTTTTCTTAAATAATGAACTAACTGATTTTGATGCACGACCTGGCGGTGCAAATGAAGTCCAGCCAAATAAACGTCCATTATCAAGTATGACACCGACGATCATTTTTAAAGATGGAGAGCCTGTCATGACTGTTGGATCTCCTGGTGGAACGACGATCATTGCTTCTGTTTCACAGACGATTCTCAATTTACTTGAATATGACATGGAGCTTCAGGATGCGGTAGAAGAGCCAAGAATCTACACAAACAGCTTAACTTCGTATCGTTATGAAGTAGGTGTCCCTCTAGATGTAAGAACAAAGTTAAATGATATGGGTCACCAGTTTGGCAGTTCCCCTATTGATATAGGGAATGTGCAAGCTTTACTGATTGATCGAAAAGCAGGGACATTCACTGGAGTAGCTGATTCAACGAGAAATGGAACTGCTGTTGGTGTCAATCTAAAGGTAGCTGCAGATCAATAGCATTTCCCGGGAAAAGAAGCGCCTCATCAAGACGGCGTTTCTTTTTTTCATTATAATAAAAACATAGTTGACACCTGTGAATAGTTTGAATAATATATAGACTAACATCAATCATACATAGCTGATCGGACAACCGAAGGCTCTTGGCATTGACGTACAGGACTTTTTTGTACTTCAATCGCTGAGAGCCTTTTTTGCGTATAGAACTGAAAACGGCAAGGTTGGTGTCACTATTCAATGTGAAAGGGAGCGGATAACATGAAAAAATGGATATGGATGTCTATTGCGATGACACTTTTCATCATCACAAGTGCTGCATGCTCAAATGCGAATGAAGCCTCAAATCAAAAGGGAAAGATTGAGCTGTTGAATGTGTCATACGATCCTACACGTGAATTGTATCAGGAATACAATCAAGCCTTTCAGATTTATTGGAAAGACAAAACCGGTGAAGATGTGACGATACAGCAGTCTCATGGAGGATCAGGTAAGCAGGGGAGATCGATTATTGATGGACTCGAAGCAGACGTGGCTACACTTGCTCTTGGGTACGACATTGATGCCATTGCAGATCGAGGGCTACTTTCAAAGGATTGGCAAAAAGAATTTCCAAATCAGTCCACACCTTATACGTCTACGATTGTGTTTCTTGTGAAGAAAGGAAACCCCAAAAATATTAAAGACTGGGATGACTTGCTTCAGCCAGGTGTATCCATCATCACACCAAATCCAAAAACGTCAGGCGGTGCAAGATGGAATTATTTAGCCGCATGGGCATATGCCGATAAAACCTTTCATGGGGATGAAGAAAAAACGAAGGATTTTGTGAAAAAGTTATATGAGCATGTCGAAGTACTCGATTCAGGTGCTCGTGGCGCCACAACAACTTTTGTCGAGCGCGGTCTTGGTGACGTGTTAATTGCTTGGGAAAATGAAGCCTATTTAACACTGCATGAATTAGGTAAAGACAAATTTGAGATTGTCAGTCCCTCCATTAGTATTCTAGCAGAGCCGCCCGTTGCCGTTGTCGACCAAAATGTGAAACGAAAAGGAACAGAGAAAGTGGCAAAGGCTTATTTAGATTATTTGTATTCTAAAAAAGGACAGGAAATAGCGGCTAAAAACTATTATCGACCAAGAAATCAAGAAGTGCTAAACAAATATAAAGATCAATTTAAAGAGATTGATATGGTGACCATTGATCAGGCATTTGGCGGATGGCGAAAGGCGCAGAAAAGATTTTTTGATGATGGCGGATTATTTGATCAAATATATAGCGGACAAAAATAGGGGGCGACGTGATGAAGAAAGGCTATACTGCCGCCAATAAAAGAAAACGTGTATTGCCTGGATTCGGGCTGAGTCTCGGAGTGACACTTGTTTATGTCAGTGCGATTGTCGTGATTCCTTTATCTATGGTATTTATTTGGACGGCTTCATTAGGAGCAGAAGGAATTTGGAATGTCTTTAGTGATGCGCGGGTGCTAAAGTCGCTGCAGCTTACGGTTACGACTTCTTTTGCAGCTGCACTCATCAATGCAGGTTTCGGTGTACTGATCGCATGGGTTCTCACGCGGTACTCGTTTCCAGGAAAGAACATCCTAGATGCCCTCATCGATTTGCCGTTTGCTCTTCCAACGGCAGTGGCTGGCATCGCTTTGACGACTCTTTATTCTCCGAATGGGTGGATTGGGCAATTTTTGCATGTGAAGGTGGCATACACCCCGCTCGGGATTATTTTGGCACTGATTTTTATTGGCATTCCATTTGTCATAAGAACGGTTCAACCGGTCATTGAAGGGCTTGAGCAGGAAGTGGAAGAGGCCGCAGCCATACTTGGTGCTACAAGAAAACAGACCTTTTTTCATGTACTGCTGCCTGCCTTGTTTCCAGCGGTGCTGACTGGATTTGCTCTTGCATTTGCAAGAGCACTCGGTGAATATGGCTCCGTTGTGTTTATAGCGGGAAATATTCCGTTTAAAACAGAGATTACACCACTGATGATCATGTCTAAGCTTGAGCAGTATGATTATCAAGGTGCCGCAGCTATTGCCTGTTTCATGCTGCTCTTATCATTTGTCATTTTGTTATTGATTCACGGATTGCAGTGGTTTGTCGAGCGGAAAAAACAAGTGGAAGTGAGGTGAGATGATTGGAAAGGGAGCTTCTTAAAGAGCACCGCATCAAGTACAGGAGTCCTGTGACGGAATCAAAAGCGGTGAAGCGTATGTTGATTGGTGTGGTGTATGCTTTTTTGATTTTGTTTTTACTCATGCCGTTGATTGCTGTGTTTTCAAAGGCTTTTGAGAAAGGATGGAGTTCTTATCTTCTTGCCATCTCACATCCAGACACGCTTGCGGCAATTAAATTGACTGTTTTCATTGTGATGATCACATTGCCGCTTCAAATGATTTTTGGGATCAGTGCTGCTTGGCTCATCACAAAATTTCATTTCCCGGGAAAACGTTTGTTAACGACTGTCATTGATCTTCCGTTTGCGGTTTCACCTGTCATTGCAGGACTTGTATTTGTACTTTTATTTGGTTCAAATGGACTTTTAGGACCGTGGCTTTTAGCAAATGGATGGAAAGTGATTTACTCTGTACCGGGGATGATTCTTGCGACCATCTTTGTGACATTTCCTTTTGTTGCGAGAGAGTTAATTCCGTTTATGCAAAATGAAGGCATTCATGAGGAAGAAGCATCGCTTACGCTTGGTGCCAGTGGGTGGAAGACCTTTTTCCTTGTGACACTTCCAAATATAAAATGGGCCCTTTTTTACGGCGCCATTTTAGCAGGGGCTAGGGCAATTGGTGAATTTGGTGCAGTGTCGGTTGTATCTGGTCATATACGCGGAATGACGAATACGATGCCGCTTCATATAGAAATTCTATACAACGAGTATCAATTCCAAGCGGCTTTTGCTGTGGCCTCTCTCATGGCGTTTGTAGCGGTCATTACATTAATCATCAAGCAGATCATTCAGCAGAGAGATCATAGGCTTGGCAAGCGTTCAAAATAAATGGAGGGATCAGCCTTGGGGATTACAGTGAAACAAATATCAAAGCAATTTGGGCAGACGAAGGTTTTGCAAAACGTGGATTTGACGATCGGAAATGGGGAATTAATATCCTTACTAGGACCATCTGGATCAGGTAAGACGACTTTATTAAGAATTATTGCAGGGCTTGATGATGCGAATACAGGGCAGATCTTATTTGGAGAACAGGATTATACTCACATCCCAGTGCGAAAACGGCAAATTGGTTTTGTCTTTCAGCAATATGCGCTTTTTCGAAATATGACGGTATTTGATAATGTGGCTTATGGATTGAAGATGAAACCTAGAGGAGAAAGGCTGCCTAAAAAAGACATCAAAGAGCGCGTGCATGAGTTGCTGAAAGTCGTTCAATTAACGCAGTATGCACATCGTTATCCAGAGCAGCTGTCAGGTGGACAAAAGCAGCGTGTAGCACTTGCACGTGCTCTAGCCGTCAAACCGAAAGCTCTTCTCTTAGATGAACCTTTTGGTGCACTAGATTCAAAGGTGAGAAAAGACTTAAGACATTGGCTGAAAAAAGTTCATCAAGAATTTCAAATGACGACCATTTTTGTGACGCATGATCAAGAAGAAGCGTTTGATATCGCTGATCGTGTTGTGGTGATGAATGAGGGCAGAATCGAAAAAATCGGCACAAAAAAAGAAATGACAGAGCAGACAGACAACCTTTTTGTAGCTGAGTTTTTAGATATAGGAAGCCATATTTAACAAGAAGTTGATGTGATGTAATAAAAGAGATGCGGCAAAAAGCTGCATCTTTTTTTATAAAAATTCTCCTAGGAACATTGACTTATAATTTCGAATATTATAATATCTTTACAAAGGTAACAGTATTGAACATTTTATAAAACATCTATTTGTAAGCGCTTTACAAAAGGTTCTATTTTAAAATGTTCATTCTTTTTGTTACATGTGTTCATATTTATACCAAATGAAAGGGGTGGTTGTTTGAACAGCTTGTTTGAGTTAGATCAACAGCTGATTGAGCTGCAATACGAAGCATCTTCAAGTGAGGAGGTGACTGCCTATTTAGCAGAAAGGTTAGAAACTGGTGGATATATTAAATCGAGCTTTTTACCAGCAGTGCTTGAAAGAGAAAAAACATATCCGACCGGTCTTCCTCTTGCGACCTTTGGGGTAGCCATTCCCCATACAGATCCTGAACATGTAAACAAACCGGCGATCAGTGTAGCGACATTAAAGGAACCTGTTATTTTTCATAAGATGGGAAGCCCTCATGAGACAGTTCAAGCCAAAATTGTGTTCGTTCTGGCAATCTCTGAACCTAGTAAGCAGCTCGTGATGTTAGAGAAACTGATGACGCTTTTCAGAAAAGAAGAAGTAATGACAAGTTTATCTCACATGACATCGTATGAAGAAGCTGTTGATGTACTTCAAAAAGAATTAAACCAATAGCTATTCACGACATAATGTAAGCGCTTTATTTAAAATCAGGAGGTGGATGTATGATCAAGCAAGCCGTCGATTTCATCTTAGACTTAGGGCCAACAATTATGCTCCCAATTATTATGACGTTATTCGGTATGATTTTAAGGCAAGGATTTAAAAAATCCTTCCGTGCAGGTATTACCATCGGAATTGGATTTGTCGGGGTCAATCTTGTCATTAATTTACTTGTAAGCGGTCTTGGACCAGCAGCCAAAGCCATGGTCAATTCCCTTGGATTAAAGCTTGATATTTTAGATGTCGGTTGGCCGATTGGAGCCGCCATTTCTTTTGGTACACCTGTTGCCCCTTTGATGATTCCTCTTGTGCTCTTGTTAAATGTCATTTTGCTGTCTGTTAACTTTACGAAAACATTGAATGTGGATATTTGGAATTTCTGGCATTTGATTTTCGCTGCTTCTGTTACTTACTACGCTTATCATAATATGTTCTTAGCTCTTGCCGTTGGTTTAATCGTTTCTGCGATTACACTAAAACTCGCCGATTGGACGGCACCGACGATTGAACACCATTTCGGATTAAAAGGCGTATCGATGGCTCATGCTGAAACGGTTAACTTCGCTCCGCTCATGTATGCGTCAAACCGCGTGATTGATAAAATCCCTGGTCTAAACAAAATTCATGCGGATCCAGAAACTTTGAAAAAACGTTTTGGCATCTTTGGTGAACCGCTTGTAATGGGTCTTATACTTGGTATCATTATTGGTCTTCTTGGGGGCTATGATGCAAAAGGTGTCATGACCCTTGGAATTCAAATGGCTGCAGTGCTTGTGTTAATGCCAAGAATGGTTGCTTTATTAATGGAAGGACTTATTCCAATCTCTGAGGGTGCTCGTTCTTATATTCAAAAGCGTTTCCCTGGAAAAAATGTCTATATTGGTTTGGATACAGCGATTGTCATTGGTCATCCAGCGAATATGGCTGTAGCCCTTTTGATGGTGCCAATCACCATTTTGCTCGCTGTCGTTCTTCCTTACAATGGTATGCTGCCGTTTGCAGACTTATCGGTTCTGCCATTTACAGTAGTATGGGCAGTAGCAGCCGCTCGTGGGAATATTATTCGCGGCCTCATTAACAGTATTTTTACTTTAATGATTGTTTTCTTCATTGCAACGAACCTTGCACCACTCGCCACAACAATGGGGAAAGCAGTTGGTTTCGACTTCCCAGAAGGGGCAAATATGATCTCTGGTATCGATCTTGGTTCACACGTCATTCCTTGGATCATGGTGAGACTTCTTGATCCGAGCAATCCTTACTTCATTGCAGCGATTATCTGTGCACTGGCATATGCGCTTCTTTGGTACTGGGTGCGAAATGATATTAAAAAGCAGTATGCAAAAGAAATGGGCTTAGATCAGAAAGATCAATAAACGAGCTGGAGGGATTCTCATGGCAAAAAAAATATTAGTATCTTGCGGAACGGCAGTTGCGACATCAACGGTTGTGGCAAAAAAGGTAGAAGAGACATTAAAGGAAAAAGGATACGATGTCATCGTTGAACAATGTAAGGCATCTGAGGTTCCGCAGAAAGCGGAGGGTGCTGATTTAATTGTGACGACAACGCCTGTTAGTGATACAAAAGGAACGCCTGTGATTCAAACGTTATCTTTTTTAACGGGATTTGGCATTGAAGAAGATATTGAAAAAATTATCGATCATATTAAGTGAACGATGATTGCGTGGAGGAGCTGCGAAAGCTCCTTCCATGTCATTTGAAAGGGGGAGCTCTCATGCAGCAGCATGCTTATAGCCGAACGTCTGCCATGTTTTCTATTTTCCTTCCGGCCTTGTTAATATGTGTGTTTTTTCTCTGGTCTCTTTATACGTTGATGTCGGCAGGACCTGAGCCATTAGCTGTGTTAGGTGTCTATACGCTGCCTATCCTTATGCTTTCTAGCATCACTGGCCTGAATCAGCCAACGAATATCATGATTAGTGAAAATGAGCTGAAAATAGGTGCGTTTGGCAGGTGGCACACATATGCCGTGTCCGATATTAAAGGAAAATTGTTTTTAAAACCATATCCTCATATCGGGAAAGTATATGTCAGAGTGGGACCTGCGCGAATATTTGGCGGACGCTACTGGATTTCAAGTGAGATGAGTGAGTACAAGCAGCTCGTTCAATCCTTGCAGAGTCTTGCGACATGTGATGAAAAGGAGGATGCGGCTAAATGAAATCAGCTGTCTTTTATTCTTCAGAGGACATTCGTTACGAGGAGCGGAAGCGGCCAGCCATTGGTGATGATGAAGTATTATTAAAAATGCGTGCCTGCGGGTTATGTGGGACGGATATTTATAAAGCGACACATGAGACGGTACCTCCTGGCACAGTGCTAGGGCATGAAATCGCTGGTGACATTATCGAAACAGGCCGTCACGTCACACATGTTCAAACGGGAGACAGGGTGTATGTAGCGCATCATGTCCCTTGTTTCACTTGTGACTTTTGTCAAAGAGGATTTTATACAATGTGCCCGCAATTTGCAGCCACAAATGTAGAGCCGGGCGGTTTTTCGGAATATATTCGTGTTCCTGCTTTACATGTGAAGCATACAATGGGCAAACTCCCACATGACGTCTCATATGAACAAGGAGCGATGGTCGAACCGGTTGCCTGCTGTCTTCACGGCTTTGAAAGGGCGCCCGTTCATCCTGGAGATTCGGTCTTGATTCTTGGAGCGGGACAAATTGGCTGCATTCAATTACAGCTTGCCAAATATTATTTGGCTGGAAAAGTGTTGATCACAGACGTAAATGAGAACAGGCTCCGTCAAGCAAGAAATCTTGGGGCGGACGTCGCTTTTCATCCAGCATCTGAGCCAGTAGAAAACCGCGTCATGAAAGAAACAGATGGAAAGGGAGCGGATCTTGTCATTATTTCTGTGGGGAGCAGTGCGCTTTTAAAAGAAGCATTTCAAGCTGTTGCAAGAGGCGGAACGATTTTGGTCTTTGCTCACTTTCCGAAAGGGGATGTCTCCATTCCAGCAGAACGTTTTTTCCATGATGAAGTAAAAGTAGTCGGAGCTTATTCCTCGCATCCATACCATTATCGTGAAGCGCTGGAGCTCTTAAAAGCGAAGGTCGTTCATACAGAAAAAATGGTGACGCATCGATATCCATTAAGTCAGCTTCGTCAGGCGATAGAATGCGCTAGGCATCCAGAAGGTGAAAGCGTCAAAATCATGATGTATCCAGATGAATGAGAATGTACGAGATGGAGAGAAAGAGAAGGTCTTTGGAAAAGGGCTTTGCCTTTCTCTTTTTTTCTGAAAAAAGATGAAAACGCTTAAAAAATAAACGGAAATGCTTGACTTCAATGAGAGTTAAACGTATGATAATTACAAATGTAACACATAAGAACAAATGTAAAGGGGAGAGAAGAAATGCAAAAACAAATCACTTTGCCTGAACAGATTAGTCATGAGAAATTAGCAGATTTATATAAACAAATGTGGTTAGTAAGATATTTTGATGAAAAGGTCGATCAATTCTTTGCTAAAGGATTAATCCATGGAACGACCCATTTATGTGTTGGACAGGAAGCATCGGCTGTTGGATCTATTGCTGTGTTAAAGGATGAAGATAAGATTGTCAGTACACACCGCGGACATGGTCACTGTATTGCAAAAGGTGCAGAGGTCAATAAAATGATGGCTGAACTGTTCGGACGTGAAACAGGTTACTGCAAAGGAAAAGGCGGTTCCATGCATATTGCCGATTTAGAAAAAGGAAACCTTGGGGCAAATGGAATTGTTGGCGGCGGTATTCCACTTGCAACAGGTGCGGCGCTCACGTCCAAGATGAAAAAGGAAGGCTTTGTGGTCCTTTGTTTCTTCGGAGACGGCGCTACAAATGAAGGCAGCTTCCATGAAGCGCTGAATCTTGCTTCCATTTGGGATTTACCTGTTGTGTTTATTTGTGAAAACAACCAATACGGCATGTCTGGTCCTGTGAAAGAAATGATCAACATTGAAGACATCTCAACAAGAGCAGAAAGCTACGGAATGCCAGGGAAAACAGTTGATGGAAATGACATGGTTGAGATCATGAATACAGTAGATGAAGCGGTAAGCCGTGCAAGAGCTGGAGAAGGGCCATCACTCATTGAAATGAAAACGTATCGCTGGAAAGGCCACTCAAAGAGTGATGCGAAAAAATACCGTACACGTGAAGAAGAGACAGAATGGAGACAAAAAGACGGAATTAAACGCTTTAAGTCACTCTTAATGGAGCTAGATGTTCTGACAGAAGAACAGGCTGCTCGTTTACAAGAAGAAGCGAAGCAAGAGATCGAGGCATCTGTTGAATTTGCGAAAAATAGTAAAGAACCATCAATTGACACACTATTAGAGGATGTATACGCCTAATTAGGAGGGGAATCACGTGACAAACACGACAGTGAGAGAGATTTCATATTTAGAAGCCGTTCGAGAAGCAATGAGTCAGGAAATGAGAAAAAATCAAGATGTCTTCATTTTAGGTGAAGATATCGGCGTATACGGTGGCGCATTTGGTGTCACGCGCGGAATGATCGAGGAATTCGGTCCAGAACGCGTCCGCAATACGCCAATTTCAGAGGCTGCCATCGCAGGAGGCGCAGTCGGATCTGCTTTGACAGGGATGCGTCCAATTTTAGAACTTCAATTCTCTGACTTTATTACAATTGCAATGGATCAGCTTGTAAACCAAGCAGCGAAAACACGTTACATGTTTGGCGGAAAAGGGAAAGTGCCGCTTGTTGTCAGAACACCAGCAGGTTCCGGGACAGGTGCCGCAGCGCAGCACTCCCAAAGCTTAGAAGCGTGGATGGCTCATATTCCTGGACTAAAGGTGGTTCAGCCTTCAACAGCTTATGATGCAAAAGGACTTTTAAAAGCAGCAATGGATGATGACAACCCTGTCATTTTCTATGAACACAAGCTTTTATATAAAACAATTGGTGAAGTACCAGAAGAGCAGTACTCGATTCCTTTAGGGAAAGCGGATGTGAAGAGAAGCGGAAAGGACGTCACAATTGTCGCAACAGCCATTATGGTGCACAAAGCGCTCGAAGCAGCGAAGGAACTAGAAGCGGAAGGAATCGATGTCGAGATCATTGATCCGAGAACGCTCGTCCCATTAGATGAAGAAACCATTATTGAATCTGTGAAAAAAACAGGCAAATGTATCGTTGTGCATGAGGCAGTGAAACGAGGCGGCTACGGCGGAGAGATTGCGAGTATGATAGCGGAAAGTGAAGCCTTCGACTATTTAGATGCACCTATTAAACGACTTGGCGGTCTTGCCGTCCCAATACCGTACAACCCAACGCTGGAAAAAGCAGTCATTCCACAAGTGCCAGATATTATTGAAGCAGCAAAAGAGCTCGTGCGCTCTTAAGTAAAGGGGGAGAAGATCATGCCAAAAGAGATATTTATGCCGAAGCTAAGCAGTACGATGGAGATCGGTACCTTGCTTCAATGGTTTAAAGAAGAAGGAGATTCGGTTGAAATCGGTGAGCCTCTATTTGAGATTATGACAGACAAAATCAATATCGAGGTTGAAGCCTATGATGATGGCGTTTTTCTAAAGAAATATTACGAAGCAGATGATCAGATTCCAGTCAATGCTGTCATTGGATATATCGGAGAGGCAAATGAGCAGGTACCGAGCGAGCCGCCAGCGCAGTCAGATGAAGCATCTTCTGAAGACAGTGGAACGTCATCACCATCTGAACCATCTGTTTCGACTGAAGTTGAACCAACTGGTGAGAAAGTACGCGCAACACCTGCAGCGAGAAAAACGGCAAAAGATCACCAATTAGCCATTCAAGAAGTATCTGGTACAGGACCAAAAGGCAGAATTCAAAAACGGGATGTCGAAGCGGCCCTTCATACGAACGAGGAAGGCCAGCGCGTATCACCACTTGCAGGAAAAGTGGCTGCTCGTGAAGGAATCGACTTAGCGAATGTTGCTGGTTCTGGCGCTCACGGCAAAATCATGAAGAGTGATGTGACAGCAGCAGGCGCACAAAAGGCAGAAGCTGCTCCAGTGAGAACACAAAAACTAGCCGGGATGAGAAAAGTGATCGCAGATCGCATGTCACAAAGTGCCTTTACAGCGCCGCACGTCACATTAACAAGTGAAATTGATATGACAAAAGCAAAAGAAGTGCGCAAACAGCTGCTCCCAGCGATTGAAAAAGAGACAGGCTACAGATTGTCGTTTACAGAAATCATCATCCATGCGGTCAGCAGTGTCCTCACGCGCCATCCGCAAATCAATATGACGTTTGAACAAAATGAGCTCCATTTCCATGAGGATGTGCACATTGGTCTTGCGGTTGCTGTGAAAGACGGCTTAATGGTTCCGGTCATCTCTCATGCAAATCAAAAAGGGCTGAAACAGCTCACAAAAGAAGCAAAAGAAATTGGTCGAAATGCACGCGATCAAAAGCTACTGCCAGACCAGTTGAAAGGGTCTACATTTACCATTAGTAACTTAGGGATGTATGCCATTGATACGTTTACCCCAATTATTAATCAGCCGGAAGTGGCGATTTTAGGCGTTGGACGCATTCAAGAAAAACCTGTAGTGATCGATGGAGAAATTCAGGTGCGGCCAATGATGGGCGTCAGTTTATCATTTGATCATCGAGTGGTAGATGGTGCACCAGCAGCAGCCTTTTTAACAGACCTTAAAAAAGTGCTTGAACAACCATTTGAATTGCTAATGTAGGAGATGAATCGGATGACAAAAACGTATGATCTGACAGTCATTGGCGGAGGGCCTGGCGGATATACTGCCGCCCTTCAAGCCGCTGAACGTGGACACAAGGTTGCATTGATTGAAGAGGATTTTCTAGGGGGGACTTGTTTAAATCGAGGCTGTATCCCTTCAAAGACACTGCTCAAACATGCAGAAGTAATTGAATCCATTGAGAAAGCAAAAAGCTGGGGAATCGAAACAGGTGAGATGGTTCTTTCCTTCGATAAAATGAGAAAACGTAAAGATGATGTCATCGAAAAACTCAGGGGCGGAATCGCCTTTTTATTAAAGCAAGGAAAGATTGATGTATATAACGGCAGAGGAACAGCTGTGACAAAAAATCGCATTGACATTGAAAAACAAGATGGGTCAGAAACGATTGAAACAAAAGAGTTGATCATTGCCACTGGCTCATCACCTGCTATTCCGCCTATTCCAGGGCTCAAAGAGATTCAATTTGACACAAGTGATACGATCTTTGACATCCCAGATATTCCTGCATCTGTCGTCATTATTGGCGGGGGTGTAATTGGTCTTGAGCTGGCATGTATCTTCCAGAGTCTCCAATCAAAAGTCACCATTATAGAAGCCGCTCCGTTGATTATTCCGCAGGAAGATGAAGAAGCGTCGAAATTACTAGAAAAAGAATTGAAGAAAAAAGGCATCCATATCGCAAAGAAAACGACGGTGACAGAAGTAACAGAAAGCGAAGGAGTCAAAGCGATTCATGCGACAGACGATAAAGGAGAGACGCACATCTTTACGGCTGAAAGGCTGCTAGTTTGTGTCGGAAGAAGACCAAATGTCTCTGCTGTCAGTCAGCTGGATCTTCAGCTAGATGGTCCTTTTATTAAAGTGAACGACGAGATGAAGACAAGTGCTGAAGGTGTATATGCAATTGGCGATGTAGCCGGCGGCTATCAGCTCGCTCATGCGGCGATGGCAGAGGCAGCCGTTGCAGTTAGCAATATATGCGGCGAGCCTGAAAGAATGAATCACGACATCGTTCCTAGATGTATTTATACATTGCCAGAAGTAGCGAGTGTGGGATTGACTGAGAAAGAGGCAAAAGCCAAAGGGCTAAACGTGCGAGCAGAGCGATTTGATTTAGCTGCAAGCGGAAAAGCGTTGGCAGCAGGTGTTCAAACCGGTTTTATTAAACTCGTGTACGATACCGTATATGGTGAAGTCATTGGCGCTACAATGGTTGGTCCGCACGTAACGGAGATGATATCAGAGGCTTCTTCATTTATGTATTTAGAAGGAACAGCTGAAGAGATGGCCAAAATGATTCACCCGCATCCAACCATCTCAGAAGGCTTTTATGAAGCAGCTCTTGATATTGTAAGTAAGCTGAGAAAATAAATGCCAAACAAGGGATAGGGAGGAGATCCGTGTGCACGTCCAGCTTCATCAGAAAGTGGCACTTGTGACAGATAGCACAGATGGATTTGGAGAAGCCATCTGTCTGGCTTTGGCCCAGGCAGGTGCACATGTTTTCATACACGCTTTTCGTGATGAATCAAAAGCAAAGTCGATAAGCGAAGACATTGAAAAATTAGGCGGCCAATCGACTGTTGTCATCAATCCGCTTGAGACACCGCGTGATGCTACGCTTATGCTAAGACAAGTCATCGATACATGCGGCAAGCTTGATATTTTAGTCAATCAAGCCGAGCAAAAAGCAGATGAGGAGATTGATGACGCAAGTCCTGAGATATGGGTCGATGAAGTGGAAAGGTCCGTAAATACAGTCTTTCTTTCCAGTCAAGCCGCTGTGTGGCATATGGTGGATCAGAAGCAGGGCTGCATCATTAATATTTCCTCATCAGGCAGCATAACAGGTGATGGCGGGATCTCACATGCTACATCAAATAGTATGTTGAATGCCATGACAAAAGGGTTAGCGCGCGAATTTAAAGACAAAGGCATCCGGGTATTGGCACTACTTCCGCCGCCTCTCCATTTGCTTCCTGACAAAGAGCAAATCAAGGAGACGGTGGCTCATATGACGGTTTTCTTAAGTACATCGTACGGCGCATTTACAGATGGAGCAGCGATTATGCTCGATGGGGGTGAGAGCGCTGGCTAATCAACAAAAACCAGTTCTCATCGTAGGTGGCGCCCAAGGAATCGGCAAAGAAATTGCTCAGCGTTTTTTAAAAGAAGGGCATCGTGTAGCTGTGTCAGATATAGATGAACAGGGACTTTCGCTTTTAAAACAACAGCATCCTCAGCTGCTGACGTTCCAAGCTGACGTTTCATCGTGGGAAAGTGTTCAGCAAATGGCGTCAGCAGCTGAAAGGGAGCTGGGCGGTATTGGGCATCTTGTCTATTCAGCAGGAATGACGAAATCCCTTCCTTTTTTAGAGGTTGATTTTTCACTTTGGAAAAAGACACTGGCTGTGAATCTATATGGTCTTTTCTACTGCATCAAAGCATTAGCACCCTATCTATGTGAGCGGAATGAAGGCAGCGTCGTCATTATTGGATCAGGATCTGCGATAACAGGCTCTGGCGGCGGCATCCAGTATTACGCGTCAAAAGCCGGGGCATTTGGTCTCATGCGTTCGCTTGTAAAGGAATTGGGTTCCCATCATGTCCGCATCAATGTCATTGCACCGCGCGTCATTGAATCTCAGATGCTTGATACGCTCTATCCGACTGAGCTTGAGAAAAGTCAGCTTCGATCACTTATTCCTATCGGGAGATTAGGAAAACCGGAAGATATTGCTGGAGTCACTTTATTTCTCGCAAGTGACGAGGGAAGCTATTTGCACGGACAGATACTGTTATTAGACGGCGGGAGAACGTATCAGCCTAAATATAGCGAGGGAAAAAGAGCGGAGAGTTAATCGCTCTTTTTGTCATTTTCATAACAATTGTTCCAATTAGAAACGAATGTTTGGTATACTGGTAATCATAGTATATTAAAAGGATGATGTCACATGCTGAATTGGGAAGAAAGACGACAGCTCGTCAAGGTTGCTCATCTTTATTATACAGACGGGTGGACGCAGCAAGAGATTGCAAAAAAACTCAATGTCTCAAGACCAGTCATTTCAAAGCTCTTACAAAAAGCAAAAGATGTGGGAATCGTTGAAGTGTACATTAAAGACGAAAGTATTCATACAGTGGAACTTGAAAAGCAGCTGGAAACAACTTTTCAATTAACGGATGCTGTCGTTGTCCCAAGTGTCGGGACAATGTCTGAGATGGTCAAACGGGCAGTCGGTCAAGCAGGCGCCTATTATCTTTCTAAAAACATGAAAGGCGCTGAGAAAATCGGTATTTCATGGGGAACCACACTTGCCGAGCTCGTGAAGGAATATCCATTTGAACGAAGAAACAATGTCAAAGTCATTCCTTTAGAGGGCGGAATGGGCAGGCAGGCAGTCGACATTCATGCGAATCAGCTGGCATATGAGCTGGCAAAA
The DNA here is from genome assembly GCF_020165935.1 of Bacillus sp. RAR_M1_44. Classification (NCBI taxonomy): domain Bacteria; kingdom Bacillati; phylum Bacillota; class Bacilli; order Caryophanales; family Bacillaceae; genus Bacillus; species Bacillus sp. RAR_M1_44. The sequence goes on along the minus strand of NZ_JAIUKX010000003.1, from coordinate 464,532 downwards.
AAGATGAATGGTACGTGCTCCTATTTATATGCACCTGCGATTTTAGAAACAGAAGAATTAAAAGAGCGGCTGATGGCGATGCAGGACATAGAAGCTGTGCTTGAAGAAGGCAGAAATGTCGATATTGCCCTGATCGGTATTGGGAATCCGCATAAAGGCTCTACATTAAAAACAGTCGGTTATTTAAAAGAAGAGGATTTGTCTGGTTTAAGGCAATCAGGAGCTGTTGGTGATATTGGTTTTCGTTTCTTTGACGGGGAAGGGAAACCAGTCCAAGATGAGCTGAACCAAAAGGTGATTGGATTATCGTTAGAACAATTAAAGAGCGTGAAAAAAGTCATCGCAGTTGTGGAAGGAACCCATAAGGCTGAAAGTATTTTAGGGGCCTTAAACGGCGGCTTTATTCAGGTGCTCGTCACCGATGAATTGACTGCGGCAGCTATTTTAAAGGAAGCATCTGTCCAATAAACAGCTGACAGCCATCGTATTGTATAAAAAGAGCAACATCAAACGAGAAAGGAGCTGTGTATCTTGAAGAAAACCGAAATGGAAGCAAACCTACACTGTACTCGGTGCCAAGAAGAGACCCTCCACAGCATCGTTTATGTGAATGATCAGATGAAAAGCGTTGAGTGTACAGAGTGTCATCAGAAGATCAGTGTGCAAGTCGACATCATAAAGGAATTTTACAAAGAAGTATATGAAAAAATTGCCACAAAGCCGAAGCGGATGACGCAGGAGTATAAGGCGAATCTGAATGGATTTATTTCAAGACTCCCCATCCGGGTTTTAAGTAAGCCATACCGGCTGATGAGATATTTAAACGAATCTTATAAGGTCATTAAGCAATATAAAAAATAAAGCAGAGGCTGTCTTAGCGCTCTGCTTTATTTTGTGTTTTTTTCATGTAGTAATAAATCGGCAGTCCGGCAATGCCGATCAGCATGGAGATCAGGCAGCTTTGCCAATCGGTGATCATGGTGCTGATTAAGACAAAGAAAGAGCCGATAATCGCAATGATCGGTGTGAGCGGGTAAAGTGGTACGCTATAAGCGCGCTTCATTCCCTTGTTTTGTTTTCTTAGCTTAAAGACAGCGAAAAAGGCCATCACATAAAAGATGTAAATCATGAAAATCGAAACCTCTGACAGCTTCTCGGGATTACTGACGATCATAAACACAATGGCAATCAAAATCTGTACAAATACAGCGATCCAAGGTGTTTGAAAAGTAGGATGAATGCGTGAAATGGCTTTGGCAAATGGAATTTGTTTTCGTTCTGCCATCGCAAAAATGACACGCGGGAACGAAAGAACCTTTCCATTCAAACAGCCAAAGATACTAATGATGATTCCGATACTAATAATTTTACCGCCAATGGGACCAAAGAGCATTGTAGCAGCTGTGCTTGTGGCATTTTCACCTAGTTGAACGATTTGATCAGCTGGTAACACATGCAAAAGGGCGATGTTAATAAAGAGATAACATGCTGTGACAATTAAAATACCGCCTGCCATCGCGCGAGGAAGCAGTTTCTCTGGATTTTTCATTTCACCGCCAAGCGCTGCAAGCAAAATCCAGCCATCATAGGCGAATAATGTCGCCAAAATTGCTGCACCGAAGTTCATCTGAGCGATACTCTCATTGACGGCTGTGAAAATATGTTCATTTCCTTTCCATAAGCCAAACACAATAATTGCTGCAATTGGAACAAGCTTTCCGATCGTAGTCAGCCCTTGGACAAAACCGCCGTATTTCGTTCCCATGATGTTGATCACACATAAAAAAAGAACGGTGATAATGCCAATGGTTGTAGCCCATATAGATGAAAGAGAAAATAAATTAGCTAATAATGAACCAAAATAAAGACCAAGAGCACCAATAATCGCTGGTCCGTAAATAATAATTTGCACCCAGCCACATAAGTAGCCCCAAAATTCACCGTATACTTCTTCAAGATAGGCATATAAACCGCCAGTACGTGGGATTTGTGTACCAATTTCAGCGACTGTGAGTCCGCCTGCAAGGGTTAAGATCCCGCCTAACAGCCATGCGAATAAGGCGATGCCTGAGCTTCCTGAATAAGAAAGGACGTTGCCAGGCTTCATAAAAACGCCAGATCCAATAATTGTTCCGATGACAAGAGATAGGGCAAAAAATAAGCCGATGTCTTGTTTTAACGCTGGTTGTTCTTTGTTCATTACACACGACCTCCTGCATCACTTTCATACGTTACTGTGACATGTATTTTGTTCATTGTAATACGATTTTAGGAAAACAAGAATTAAAAAAATTTTCTGATTTTCGTATTTGTATTTAAAAGTGTTCGTTTATTGGAGATATTAGGATGAATGTTATCTTAAAAGCGAACGATATAAGAATATTTTTGATGTAATGTTAATTTAATAGGCGAAAACCGAACATCCAATAAAGATGCAGCCGAATGGTTGACTTTTCTTCTAAAATGACCTATTTTATTCATAAGGATATTATCTTGAATTCGAGATATTTTATAATAGGAGTGAACACAATGAAAATAAATGGGATTCACCACGTATCAGCACTAACAGCAAATGCTCAGAAAAACGTTGATTTCTACCGCCAAATCCTTGGCTTAAAACTGGTGAAAAAAACAGTCAATCAAGATGATCCATCGATGTATCATCTATTTTATGGAGATGAGGTCGCCTCACCTGGTACAGAGCTGACGTTTTTTGAAATACCGATGCTCGCCCGCCGGCTGGACGGAACAAATGCGATCTCACGCACAGGTCTGATTGTCACTTCAGAAGAGGCACTCACTTTTTGGGAAAAGCGCTTTGAAGAAAAAGGTGTAAAGAAAGAAACAGCTTCTTTAAGAGGCGGCAGACCTGCCTTGAAATTTACAGATCCAGAAGGACAGCAGCTGTTTTTGACTGTAGAACCAAGCGTGCAAGATGAAGCGAAGCCGCCAGTGCATGATGAGATTCCTGCTGATTTTGCGATCAGAGGTTTGGGGCCAGTAGAATTAACAGTCGCAGAAGCAGATAAAACGATCAGTGTGTTAACGAGCATCCTTGGTTTCACAGAAAAAGCACGTGAACAATCAAATGATGGGGAAATCGTGACGATTTTTGAATCAGGACAAGGCGGAGCTGGAACAGAGATTCATGTCATTGAAAAAGCAGAAGGACCTGTTGAGCGATCTGGCAGAGGGAGTGTTCATCACGTAGCTTTTCGTGTAGCGGACGCAGAAGAGCTTGAAAAATGGCATGATAAAATAGCCAAAGCCGGTTTCACCAACTCTGGTGTTGTAGAACGTTTTTATTTCAAAGCCCTATATTTTAGAGAGCCAAACGGCATTTTGTTTGAAATCTCAACAGACGGTCCGGGATTTACAGTGGATGAAAGCGTGGATGAGCTTGGTGATCAATTAGCACTTCCACCATTTTTAGAGCACAAACGAGCAGAAATTGAACAAAGATTGGTCCCAATCAAGTGAACATGAAAAAAGCAGCTCAATTTTTATGAGCTGCTTTTTTCGTTAAGAGCTGACTTGCTTTGATTCAGATTGTGTTAATGTCACTTGTTTTGTTTCTTCTGTTCCATTACGAACGAGTGTGATGCTGACGGTATCTCCTACTTTTGCATTCGTGTAAAGCTCGTGACGTAATTCACTGCCGGTTGTCACTTTTTTACCATTGATGGCGGTGATGACATCCTCTGTCTTTAATCCAGCTTTGGCAGCAGGTGAGCCAGCAGCGATTTCTTTTACGTACACGCCTTTATCCAGCTGACTGCTTGTCAGTCCAAGCGTTTCCTTCTGATAAGCATCTGGTACTTGTTCGAGATCCAGCATGCTGATACCGATATAAGGTCGTTCGATTTTTCCTTTTGTGAGAAGCTGCTCTGCAATTGGTTTGACATCATTGATTGGGAGCGCAAACCCGATACCTTCCACACCTGTTTCAGAAATTTTCATACTGGTGATCCCCACAACCTTTCCGTCTGTTGTTAACAGCGGCCCGCCGCTGTTGCCGGGGTTAATGGCGGCATCTGTTTGAATGACATTAATACTGCTTTCGCCAGCTGATGTATCCATAGACACTGTTCGATCGACACCGCTGACAATTCCTTGCGTCACTGTTCTTGATAAATCTTCACCAAGCGGGTTTCCGATTGCGATGACGGTTTCTCCTGCACGAAGGGATGAGGAGTCTCCAAGTTCAGCGACTTTTGTAACGCCACTGCTACTAATTTCCACGACAGCAAGATCAGTCAGCGGATCAGAGCCGACTACTTTTCCTTCCACCGTCTTGCCATTATGCAAGGAGACTGTTAATTTACTTGCTCCTTCAATCACATGGTTGTTTGTTAATACATAGGCTTTACTGCCCGATTTTTTGAAAATAACCCCTGATCCGGTACCGCTTTCTTGCTCTTGACTACTGCTGTTTTGATTTTGCTGTGATCCATCAAAAGGTGTGTTCATATCGCCAAAATCTGTGGTTGTTTGACTTTGTGTTTGATAGTTTGTAATGCCGACGATGGCTGGTGATACGTTTTCGACCATACTTGAAATACTGCTGGTCGAATTCGATGTTTGTGACGCTGTTGTTTTTGACGAATTTGTACTTGTATCATTTGTCGATACAGCGGCTGTTTTCGTTGACGAATCAGTTGAATGATTTTCTGAATGCTGAGCATATGGAGTCAGAACGTAAACACCTAACGCTAACGTACCGCCTACAATCCCGCTGACAAATGGCTTCAGCCAGCCACTTGGCTTCTTCTGTGTTTTTTTCGGCTGTTCAATAGTTTGTAATTCATAAGAAGTGTGTTTTTCATCTTTGTGTTGTGTCATTAAGATCACTCTCTTTCATCGATTTTTACATGTATGTGTTCAAGATGTTTGACTGTATGTGGTGGATACTGACTTTATCGTAAGAAAAAAGTGTGGGATAAAAATGAAAACATTGTGGGAAATTGTTAAAATAAGTAGTGAATCTAAGCAAAATAGAGGAGATTAAACTGTGGAGACTATTGGAATCATTGGATATGGAAGCATGGCAGATATGATGGTACAAAAATGGCTGGATAAAGGAGTACTTCATGCCAGTCAGTTTATGATCCATACAAGAAGTGAAACGGAGCGGCTGCAACAGCTGAAAGAGAAGAACCAGCATGTCAACATTTGCTCTTTAGATGACATCTCTGCATCATGTGATGTCGTGTTTGTTTGTGTACCACCGCTTGCTGTACTTGATGTCTTAGATCAGCTGAGCCCCGCAAAGACATCTCTTCATATCGTATCAGTGGCAGCGGCTGTCACGTTAGACAAATTAATGCAACATACGAATCAGCCGGTTTCTAGATACATTCCCACTTTGACATCAGCCGTAGGAACGGGTGTATCCCTTGTGGCGCATGGTGAAACCGCTGGGCAGGAGGCGCAAGAACGACTCCACCGCCTGCTTTCAGCTTTTAGTATCGTCAGGGAAGTGGAAGAGGACCGGTTTGATGCGGCGAGTAATTTGACAAGCTCTTCTCCGGGCTTTATTGCAGCAATCTTTGAAGAAATGGCGAGAGCCGCTGTTCGGAATAGTGAGCTTTCTTTAGAAGAAGCCTATGAATTTTTAACATATGCGCTGCTCGGTACAGGTCAGGTTCTTGTTGAACGCGGACTGACATTTGCTGAAACGGTGAACAGGGTCGCAACAAAAGGCGGGATTACAGGAGAAGGCGCTGCAGTCATTCAGCAGCAGGCACCGCAAATGTTCGATGACTTGTTTACACAAACGATGAAAAAATATGCGCAGCTAAAATCGCAAATCGATGAAGCAGACAAACACCACTAAAGACATAGCTAGTGGTGTTTTTTCTGTAAAATAAATCCTTTCGCATCAATGCTTTTGACCTGTATTACCTGAGTCTAATTTCCTTATTTTCAGACATTGTATTGAAAAATCAATCAAGTTCTCATATAATTTTTTAGAAAATTTAGAAAAATATACACAAATTTTAAGTTTAATTAAAGGGGGATGGGGATGAAGCTCTATTTATCAGTCGATATGGAGGGAATTACTGGTCTAGCTGATCATACATTTGTTGATAGCCGCCAGCACAATTATGAGCGCGGGAGAAAAATCATGACAGGTGAAGTGAACGCCTGTGTAGAAGCTCTTCTTACACATGGGGCGACCGATATTTTAGTGAATGATAGCCATTCTAAAATGAATAATCTGTTGATTGAAGAATTGCATGAGGAAGCATCTCTCATATCAGGTGATGTAAAGCCTTATTCAATGGTTCAAGGATTAGATCAAACGTATGATGCCGCTGTTTTTTTAGGCTATCATGCAAGGGCATCAATGAAAGGTGTGATGTCTCACAGTATGATTTTTGGTGTCAGACATTTTTACATAAATGATCATCCGATTGGTGAAATGGGCTTTAATGCGTATGTCGCAGGCTATTATGGTGTTCCGGTCATTCTTGTATGCGGAGACGATCAAGCGGCACTTGAAGCAGAAAAGTTAATGCCTGGCGTGAAAACAGTGGCGGTGAAAGAAACCATTTCAAGATCTGCTGTGAAATGCTTAACACCAGCGAAAGTGAGCACCCTCATCTCGCAGCAAGTGGAAGCTGCCATGAAACAAATTCATCAAATGAAGCCGCTCACGCCTCCTGAGCAGCCAGTGCTGAAAATCGAGTTTGCCAATTATGGACAAGCTGAATGGGCGAATTTAATGCCGGGTACGGCCATCATTGAAGGGACAACAACGGTGACGTACCAAGCAGAGAATATATTAGAAGCCTACCAAGCGATGCTTGTCATGACAGAGCTTGCCGCACGTACAACATTTTGTTAAGCGAGGGGGAGACAGCAGATGGCCAGCTTTTTGCTCAAGCGTTTGATTGCCATGATTGCCACGATTTTAACCATCACAACTTTAACGTTTATTTTAATGAAGGTCATCCCAGGATCGCCCTTCAATGAAGAACGAAATACAAACGAAACTGTTCAGCGAAACCTCGAAAGCTACTATCACTTAGACGAACCACTCTATGTTCAATACATGATCTATTTAAAATCCATCGTTACTTTTGATTTTGGTCCTTCCATTAAAAAGCCTTCTGAAAGTGTCAATGATTTATTGGCGAGAGGTTTTCCAGTCTCATTAGAACTTGGTCTTATCTCTATTTTGATTGCTGTCATCTCCGGCATCTTGCTCGGAATCATGGCTGCCCTCCGGCATAATGGCTTGATTGATTATATCGCCATGACGATTGCTGTTTTCGGTATATCCATACCAAACTTTATCTTTGCTACCTTATTAATTCAGCAGCTTGCTGTGAATGTAAAACTCTTTCCTACAGCGATGTGGACAAGTCCAATGCATATGGTGCTTCCTACCATTGCACTGGCGGTAGGTCCAATGGCGATCATTGCCCGATTAACGAGATCGAGCATGATTGAAGTGCTGTCGCAGGACTATATTCGAACTGCAAAAGCGAAAGGACTTTCCCCTTATAAAATTGTGTTTAAACATGCCCTGCGGAATGCACTTTTACCTGTCGTCACGATCCTCGGCACACTTGTCGCAAGTATTTTAACAGGCAGTTTTGTCATTGAAAAAATCTTTGCGATCCCTGGAATGGGAAAATACTTTGTCGAGAGTATTAACAACCGTGACTATCCTGTCATCATGGGAACCACTGTTTTTTACAGCATCATCTTAATTACCCTTCTTTTCATTGTAGATGTGACATATCGTCTGCTTGATCCAAGGATCCAGCTGCATCAGAAAGGAGGAAAGGCATGAGTATACACCTTCAGCATGATCAAATGAATCAAGCGCATGAAGTGCCAGATGAATGGTTTGCGCCTAAAGAACAAAAGACATCTGAAGTCCATGCCATTAAAAGACCTTCACTTTCGTATTGGGCAGATACTTGGCGACGGTTAAAACAAAATAAACTCGCTATGTTTAGTTTATCGGTGCTGATTTTTCTTTTCGTCATGGCTATATTAGGCCCACTCCTTGCACCGAATAGTGTGATAGAACAGCGGCTTTCCATGCAAAACTTGCCACCGTCAGCTGCTCACTGGTTTGGAACAGATGAACTTGGACGTGATGTGTTTACACGTACTTGGTACGGCGCACGCATTTCATTATTTGTGGGCGTGATGGCCGCTCTCATTGATTTTGCAATCGGTGTCATCTATGGCGGTATTGCAGGCTATAAAGGCGGGAAGTATGACCATGTCATGATGCGGATCGTCGAGGTGCTTTACGGTCTGCCGTATTTACTCGTCGTCATTTTATTGATGGTCCTGATGGGGCCTGGGCTTGTCACTATTATTGTGGCGCTCACTGTCACAGGGTGGATCGGGATGGCAAGAATCGTGAGAGGTCAAGTCCTTCAGCTGAAAAGCCAAGAATATGTCCTTGCCTCGAAAACCTTTGGCGCAAAAAGTTTGCGCATCATCCGCAGAAATTTACTGCCGAATACGATGGGACCGATTATTGTCCAGATGACGCTAACTGTACCGACAGCGATTTTTGCTGAAGCATTCTTAAGTTTTCTCGGTTTAGGGATTCAAGCGCCGTTTGCAAGCTGGGGTGTGATGGCCAATGATGCCTTGCCGACAGTGCTGTCAGATAATGGTCACTGGTGGCGTTTATTCTTTCCGGCATTTTTTATTTCGCTGACGATGTTTTGTTTTAATAATTTAGGTGATGGCTTGCAAGATGCGCTTGATCCAAAGATGAAGAGGTGATGGCGCTATGAGAAAAATGCTTCGGATTATCGATCTGCATGTTAGCTTTCGGACATATGGCGGTTCTGTTCAAGCGGTACGCGGGGTGAATGTGGATGTGTATGAAAAAGAAACCCTCGCCATTGTAGGAGAATCAGGCTGCGGGAAAAGTGTGACGTCTCAAAGTATCATGCGGCTTCTCCCTGCATACAGTGCACAAGTTGATCAAGGGGAAATTTGGTTTCGTGATCGCAACTTGCTGTCATTATCTGAAAAAGACATGCGCAGCATACGTGGTGTCGATATCTCCATGATTTTTCAAGATCCTATGACGGCACTCAACCCGACGCTGACAATTGGAGATCAGCTGATGGAAGCTGCAAAAGTGCATCAGAAGCTGACAAAAAAAGAAGTGAAAGAAGAGGCGCTTCGTATGCTTGACTTGGTGGGGATACCGCAGCCGAAAGAGAGGCTGAAGCAATATCCGCATCAATTCAGCGGTGGCATGAGGCAGCGGCTCATGATTGCAATGGCTCTTATTTGTGAGCCGAAGGTGCTGATTGCAGATGAACCGACAACTGCACTAGATGTCACCATACAGGCGCAGATTTTAGAACTATTTAAAGAGATTCAGAAAAAAACAGGCGTGACGATTATTTTAATCACACATGACCTAGGGGTCGTAGCACAAGTCGCTGATCGAGTGGCTGTCATGTACGGGGGGAAAATCGTTGAAGTTGGGACAAGGCGAGATATCTTTTACAGTCCGCAGCATCCCTATACAAAAGGGCTACTGCAATCCGTTCCAAGGCTGGATATGAAAGATGAGCTCATTCCTATTGAAGGAAGCCCGCCTGATTTATTTGCCCCGCCAAAAGGATGTCCATATACTGATCGATGCCCGTCTGCGATGAAAGTGTGTGATCATATCATGCCGCATGAAACGCAGCGTTCACCTACACATGCAGTACATTGCTGGCTTCAAGATGAACGAGCGAAGCAAACGGTTTTATCTTCAACACAAAGGGGGAGTTTTTCATGAGAAAAACAGGTTGGATTCTCAGTATGTGCTTTATCGCAGTGATGCTGCTTGCAGGATGTACAGCCAATGAGCAAGCAGGCAAAGGATCTTCAAGCAAGGGCGATGAGAAAGTTTTGACATTAAATAACGAAAACGAACCGACATCATTTGATCCGCCCATTGGTTTTAATAATGTGTCCTGGCAAGGGCTCAATAACTTAATGGAAGGATTAACGAGACTGAATGAGAAGCACGAACCATCTGCTGCCATGGCGGAAAAATGGGACATTTCAAAGGACGGAAAAACGTACACGTTCCATTTAAGGGATGGGATTAAGTGGTCAAATGGTGACCCAGTCAAAGCAAGTGACTTTGAATATGCGTGGAAGCGGCTGCTAGATCCAAAGACGGGCTCTTCTGCGGCATTCTTAGCTTATATGATTGAAGGGGGCGAAGCGTTTAACAGCGGAAAAGGGAAGAAAGAAGATGTAAAAGTCAAGGCTGTTAATGATCAAACGCTAGAGGTCAAGCTAGCATACCCGCAGAAATCTTTCTTAAATATGACCGCAAACCCTGCCTTTTTCCCGGTGAATGAGAAGGTAGCGGAGAAGGACCCGAACTGGGCCAAGGATGCGAAAACCTTTGTCGGTAATGGACCGTTTAAGCTGACAGAGTGGAAGCATGATGAAAGCTTTACAATGGAAAAAAGTGACACGTATTGGGACAAACAAACGGTCAAGCTGGATCAAGTGAAATGGCTCATGATCAGTGATCGAAACACAGATTACCAAATGTATCAATCAGGAGATTTAGATACGGCCTTCGTTCCGGCAGAACAAAGTGAAGACCTGTTAAAAAGCAAAGATGTGCAAATTGAAGATCAAGCAGGGCTGTTTTTTTATCGTCTAAATGTCAACATGGAGCCTTTTCAAAATAAGAACATTCGCAAAGCCTTTCAAATGGCGATCAATCCTCAGGATATTGTAGAGTATGTAACGAAAAATGAAGAGAAGCCAGCACGTGCCTTCGTTTCACCAGGAATTTTAGATTCAAAGGGTGAAGATTTCAGAGAAGCTGGCGGCGACCTTGTCAAACATGATACGAGTGAAGCCGTAAAACTATTAGAAAAAGGGTTGAAAGAAGAGAACTATTCAAAGCTGCCGCCCGTCACATTAACATATAGTACAAAGCCTGAAAATAAGAAAAAAGCAGAAGCCATTCAGCAGCAATTAAAAGAAGCGCTAGGGGTAGATGTGAAGCTTGCCAACATGGAAGCAAATGTGTTTGCAGAAGATCAAAAGGCACTCAAATTCCAATTCTCGCAAAGTTCATTTCTAGCTGACTATGCAGACCCAATCAATTTCTTAGAGAGCTTCCAAACAGGAAATGCGATGAACCGGACAGGTTGGTCAAATGATACGTATGACCAGCTGATCAAAAAGGCGAGTCAAGAAGCAGATGAACAAAAGAGAAATCGTATGCTGCATGATGCCGAGGCACTTCTCATGGAAGAAGCACCGATCATTCCCATTCATTTTTATAACCAAGTCTATTTACAAAAAGAAGGCGTAAAGGGCATTGTCCGTCATCCTGTTGGTTACATTGATTTGAAATGGGCGCAGGTAGATGGAGAGTAAATGGAAAAATGAGAGAACGGGACGCTTTGAAAAAAGCGTCTCAGCGTGTAGACAAACCCTCGCATTCGGTGTCAGTCCTGCGCTTCGGTGCTCACGAATGTCAAATTCGCTCCGCGCCGATGCTCGTCCTTCCTAGGGCTGCAAAGGTTTTCTATCACGCTGAAAAGAAGACAAAGGGTTAAAATAAAGTTCATTTTAACCCTTTGTCAACAATCTGGGACGCTTTGAAAAAAGCGTCTGTTCCTTTATTCGTTCATGTTATGAAGAAGATGCCCATAGATTGAAAGAAACGAAGAGAAAGAGGGGATTGGCATGAACCAGCTGCCAGTGGCACTTCAAACAGGAGATACAGTGGGAATCATTGCACCAGCAAGCCCGCCTGATGAGCTGAAATTAGCAAGAGGTATTTCTTTTTTAGAAAGCTTAGGGCTAAAGGTGAAAAAGGGGAAGTATATCGTCTCCCGGTATGGTTATTTAGCAGCTCATGATCATGAACGAGTGGAAGATATTCATCACATGTTTCAAGATCCAGATGTGAAGGCAGTGATTTGTGCTTGCGGAGGATACGGAACAGGAAGAATTGCAGAAGCCATTGATTATGACCTCATTCGCCGGAACCCAAAAATCTTTTGGGGATACAGTGATATTACATTTTTACATACAGCCATTCAGCAGCAGACGGGTCTTGTCACCTTTCATGGTCCAATGCTCTCCTCTGATGTGGGACTTGAAGAGGTTCATCCGTATACAAAGGATACCTTTTTACAGCTATTCACTCCAAAAGCCTTTTCGTATACGAACCACCTGTCACCTCTTCACACTTTTTATCATGGCACGGCTTCAGGCGAAATCACCGGAGGAAATCTTGCCCTTATCGTCACGACACTTGGTACACCTTTTGAAATTGATACAAAGGGGAAGCTTTTATTAATAGAAGATATTGACGAAGAACCATATAAAATCGATCGAATGATGCAGCACCTAGCCTCTGCAGGAAAATTACATGATGCGGCGGGATTTATCATTGGTGATTTTCATCAATGTGAGCCGAAAAAGAAAGAGCAGTCGTTAACGCTGGATCAGTTATGGGAGACGTATATTGTCCCGCAACAGAAACCTGCACTTGGCGGTTTTCGGATCGGTCATTCATCTCCAAACTTCGCCGTTCCAATCGGCGTGCAGGCTACATTAGATGCTACAGGGAAAAAACTGCATATTTCCCCAGGTGTTGCAGCGAAAGAGGCGATCAAATGAAAATCGTAGATGTTCGCACATGCAGAACGAGTGTACCGCTAAAGAAGCCTTTCAAAACAGCATTAAGAACGGTGTATGACGCCGCATCTCTTATTGTGATCATCACCTATGATCAAGGTGATGTCAGCTATGGAGAGGCAGTGCCGACATCGGTCATTACAGGTGAAACACTGGAAAGCATCGACTATGCTATTTGCGCTGTGATGAGGCCGATCTTGATTGGGGCCTCATTGTCACAATATGAACAAATCTTTTCAGCGATCGACCGTGTACTTGTAGGCAACACGAGTGCAAAGGCTGCAATAGATATGGCGATTTACGATGGTTTAGCGAAGCAGGCTGGCCTGCCGCTTTATCAATATCTTGGTGGTTATCGTAATCAGCTGGAAACGGATTACACGGTTAGTGTCAACCGTCCGCTAGAAATGGCAGAGGATGCGAAGCAATATGCAGCTGAAGGCTTTCGTACCTTAAAGATCAAAGTGGGAAAAGATGATATAGATACGGATATTCAGCGGATCAAACGGATTCGAGAAAAAGTCGGGCCGGATATTCAAATCAGGCTTGACGCCAACCAAGGCTGGACATGGAAGGAAGCGATTGTCGCCATTCGAAAAATGGAGGCACTCGATATTGAACTAGTCGAGCAGCCAGTGCCTAAAGAAGACATCGAGGGTCTGCGCCGGGTGACGGAAGCAACAGACACATTGATTATGGCAGATGAAAGTATTTTTAGCCTCCATGATGCCATCAAGGTGTTAGAAACGAGAAGCTGTGATCTCATCAACTTAAAATTAATGAAAACAGGCGGTATCAAAAAAGCGCTGAAAATCAATAGTTTAGCAGAAGCATACGGCGTCAAGTGCATGGTTGGCAGTATGATCGAATCAAAACTAGGGATTACCGCAGCCGCTCATCTTGCTGCAAGCCAACCGAATATTACCCGTTACGATTTTGATGCGCCGCTTATGCTCAAAGAGGACTTAATAGACGGAGGAATTATCTATCAAGGAAAAGATATTCTCTTTCCGCCGCATCATGGGTTAGGCATTCAAAGAGTGAAAGGGGTCTTATGATGTTATATGAATCAAAGGTTCCAGTCGCAAATATATGGACAGCACCGCAGTCGCCGAGAGAAATAGATCGACACGTTCTTCAAAGTTCCGTCCAGATCAAAGAATGGATTGATGAGCAAACATATGAACAGAAATTGGCCTTATGTGAAGAAAATCTTATTCAAACCCAAGTACTGCTTGGCGAACGAGTCATTGGGCTGGAGGAAACAGATGGCTGGATGAAAGTTGTCATCCCGCAGCAGGCAAGCCGGAAACACCCGCAAGGCTACCCAGGTTATATCCCTGTAGAGCAATTAAATGAAGTATCAGAGAGTGAACCAGCTGCTAGTCCCTTGATTGTTTGTCAGAAAAAAGCGGTTTTATATCAAAACGGAACACCGGATATGGAGGTTAGTTTTTTAACAGAACTAGCACTTGTTGAAGAAATGAGCGATTCCTTTGATGTTCTAACTCCAGTAGGAAGAAGAGAAATCAAAAAAGAAGATGTGCGCCGTGCTTCATCACCTTCTTCTATGAGCGGTAAGGATGCCTTAGCCATAGGAAAACAATTTATTGGACTGTCATATTTGTGGGGCGGCATGAGCAGCTATGGCTACGACTGTTCGGGTTTTGTTTACAGCATGTACAAAGCATGTGGATGTTTATTACCGAGAGACGCAAGTGACCAAGCAGTTCAAGGAACTCCAGTCGCATCAAACCATTTGGCGCCAGGTGATCTCATGTTTTTTGCCAATGACAATGGGAAGGGAGCAGTTCGCCATGTAGGGATGTATGCTGGAGATGGCATGATGCTTCACTCGCCTAAAACGGGCAGACAGATTGAACTCCTTTCTCTTTCTGGTACTTCATATGAACAGGAATGGGCAGGAACAAGGCGGTATTTGAAAGCTGAGAGGGGGAGATGTGATGGGAAGTGAACCACTTCTGCAAGTCAACAACTTAAAAAAGCATTTTCATCTATCGAAAGGAAGAACGTTAAAAGCATTAGATGGTGTCACCTTTCAGCTGAAACAAGGCGAAACCTTTGGTCTTGTTGGTGAGTCAGGCTGCGGGAAATCTACACTTGGAAAAGTGCTCATGCGGCTTTATGACCCGACAGAAGGGGAAGCTTTGTATGAAGGGAAAAGTCTCCATCACTTATCGAACCGAGAATCATTTGATTTCAATAGGCAAATTCAAATGGTGTTTCAAGATCCGTATTCTTCTTTAAATCCTAGGCTCTCTGTAAAAGATATTATGCTAGAACCGATGGAGATCCACCAATTGTATGGCAGTCAAAAGAAAAGGCTCGAGCGCGTGAAGGAACTGCTTGAAGCGGTGGGGCTAAGTCATGATTTTGCTACACGCTATCCTCACGAATTCAGCGGAGGTCAGAGGCAAAGAATAGGGATTGCTAGAGCACTCGCCTTATCGCCAAAGTTTATCGTGGCAGATGAGCCGATTTCTGCACTAGATGTATCCGTTCAAGCTCAGGTCGTGAATTTGCTGAAAAAACTGCAAAAAGAAGAAGGATTGACGTTTTTATTTATTGCCCATGATTTATCGATGGTTAAATATATTAGCGATCGAATCGGTGTCATGTACTTAGGACATCTCGTGGAGATGACTAGCAGTGATGCTTTATATAAAACACCGCTTCATCCATATACACAAGCATTGCTGTCTGCTATCCCGATTCCAGATCCTGATGTGGAAGATAAACGCAAGCGGTTTATTTTAAAAGGAGAAATTCCAAGTCCAGTGAATCCGCCAAGCGGCTGCGTATTTCGGACAAGATGTCCTGCTGCAATGGATGTATGTGCGGACAAAAAGCCAGTATTACAAGCAGTCGAAGAAGGGCATGAAGTGGCTTGTCATTTATATGATAGGAAATAGATAGAGGGAAGAAGGTAAGCATTTAAAAAGCCAGCGAGTAGACAAGCTGGCTTTTTGGCTTTTATGAACGCCTAATAGGTAATGTACAGCATCTAAAAGAGCCGCCGGATTTAATGATTTCTGAAAAATCTACTTCAATGACGGTGTAGCCGTGGGCTGTTAATGCAGCATTTGTTTCTTGGTTGATTGGTAAGCTGATGACTTTTTTCTGTCCAATGGACAACACATTTGGTCCAAGTGTGAACTGCTCTTGCTCACTTATTTCAATGAGATCATAATGCTTTTTGAGCATATGAAGATCCTTTTCCGTAAAAGCTTCAGGGTAAATCAATATCTCATGATGAGAAAGAATATTCATCACACAATCAAGATGCAAAATGTGAGAAGGAAGATGAATAGGAATGATGTCGTGATTCGGCAGTTCTTTTTTGAGCTGCTGGATGGCGGCTAGATTTGTTCTTTTGCTGATCCCCACAAATACACGGGTTTGGTCTATAAGCACATCGCCGCCTTCAATCGTTCCATCATCCAGCGTGATGGTTGTCCATCCTTTTGTCTGTGCCCATTCTTTTAAGGAATGTTCTTCTCCTTGTCTGACAGGGGCTGCCATGTTTGAAACAAATAAAGTCTGTCCAATTGTAAATCCAATATCCCGAGTGAAGACTTGTTCAGGGAAACGTTCATTTGCTGGAAGAAGGACAGGCCGGACATGATGGTTTTTCAGCGTTTGGATGAATTGCTTATGCTGCGTGAGGGCTTTGATTTGAGAAATATTTTCTCTTGCAAAATGCTTTTGGGTTTCATTGATGATCTGTTTAATTTCCATATAAATTGGACTGCATAAGAGGACTTCTTGTAACTCATCATATTCACTCATACATTGCGGCGTTTTATACACTTTCTCTGATTTCATAGAATCCATCAAAGGGCCTCCTTGTTTATCGATAGTTATATTATTCCTCCTTCTAGTAAATGTTGAAACATTTCCGAAAGAAAATCTCTCATGAGAGACTAAAGCAAAAAGTTTAGACAAACCTAATAGAATAGTGTTTAATAAAAGTCGTTCCGCATCAACGAAAACAGCAAGAAGGAGCTATGACGATGAGTGAAGAAAATTTCAAATACTGCAAGGAATCGAAAGTTGTGAAAACCAGCAGGGTATTCCCCCTCGATACGAATAACCACCAAACGTTATTTGGCGGGAAATTAATGAGTTATATAGATGACATTGCTTCCATTTCGGCAGCAAGACACAGCCGTAGTGAAACAGTCACCGCATCAATGGATTCAGTTGATTTTTTAGAGCCGATTGGACAGAAAGAGTCCGTCTGCTTAGAATCTTATGTGACATGGGTCGGCACATCTTCTATGGAAGTATTCGTCAAAGTCATTAAAGAAAACTTGATGTCTGGAGAGCGCAGACTCGCAGCAACTTCATTTCTTACATTTGTCTCGCTTGATGAAAACGGGAAGCCAAAACGAGTTCCACAAGTCATGCCGGAAACAGAGGAAGAAATCATGCTTCATCAAACAGCGAAGCAGCGGGCAGAGGAAAGAAAAAGCCGCCGAAAGCATAGTAAAGCTTTGGCTGACGCACTTGGGACGGATAAGCCTTGGGCGTAAAAATCACCCTTTAAGCGGTGATTTTTTTCTATGTCGGTATCTTGCATGGCAAGATAGTGTGTGGTAAGATCAAACTATCTTGTCATGCAAGGTACTGAAAGCGGAGGATTGATGATGACGCAATCAACACAAATGCTAAAAGGAATTTTAGAGGGATGCCTACTGTCGATTATTTCTGAAGGTGAAATTTATGGATATGAAATGACAAAGAAGCTTGCGCACTATGGATTTGATCAGATTAGTGAAGGAAGTATTTATCCGATCTTGCTGCGTATGCAAAAAGAACAGCTGGTTCATACGTCCACAAAAGCATCGGCGAGCGGACCGAAAAGGAAATACTATACGCTCACACAAAGAGGCGAAGAAGCGCTGACAGATTTTATCATGCGATGGAAAGAGCTGTCAGAGAATGTAGAGCGATTATTACATAAAGGGAAGTGAGAAGATGGTAACAAAAGAAACGAGACACATCTTATTAGAGCTGCAACTCTATCTTATATCAAAAGGGAAAAATCAGGACGAGATCGACGAGGTGATGGATGAATTAACGACACATGCTGTCGAAGCTGAGAAAGATGGGAAAACAGGGGAAGATGTATTTGGCGGAGATCCACGGGGCTTTGCTGATGAGCTGGCGAAAGAGCTTTCTAGAAATCATAAAGACTGGGTTCCGTTTGTCAGTGCTTTTTTAATTGGATCTCTTTTTTACATGATGTTAGCAGATGCCATCAGTCAAAGTTTATCGTATTCTTGGTATGCACTCATTGGTTATCCGCTCATCATAGTGGCCAATGTGATCATGACCATTGTGATGTTTAGGGCTTCTGCCTTTCAAACAAGCAGGAGGGCATTCTTTTACTTTTGGATATTAGGTGTTTTTCAGATGACAGCCTTGATCACAGTGAAATTATTGGACCAAAAACTTGGTACTCCTTTACTTGTGCTGACCTCGAGCCAAAGATGGGGCGTCATTCTTCTGTTACTGCTGTGTATTGTCTTATTAAATGCCATTTTAAAAGCCAATATGGTGTCGCTCATTCCGGTGATCTTCTTTGGACCGCAACTCCTATTCGAATGGCTTGGATGGACATCACCTCTCATGCTTCTTTTCACAAGTCTGGTATCCATTGTGATTTTAGTCTTGCTCACAATCGCTTTTTTACGGAAAACAAACAAGAAAAATGAACATTTAATGTAAATAGAGCACATCATTTGCGATGTGCTTCAGCGTGTAGACAAACCCTCGCATTCTTTGTCAGTCCTGCGTGCTGGTGCTCACGAATGTCAAATTCGCTCCGCGCCAGTACTCGTCCTTCCTAGGGCTGCAAAGGTTTTCTATCACGCTGAAAAGAAGACAAAGGGCTAAAATAAAGTTCATTTTAGCCCTTTGTCAACAATCTGGAGCACATCTCTTGCGATGTGCTTTTCTTTTTCTAAAAAAATGTAGATATGGGATCACATTTTTCTTTACAATGAGAAGAGGACAAAAATGAAAAGGGGTTCTGTAATTGGATATTGTATGGGGGTATGTACTCGTTTTTATATTGGCTGCTTTACCTTTCTTTGAAGTGGTTGGTGTCGTTCCGCTGGGGATTTTAAGTGGTCTGCATCCTGTGACAACGGCAGTTATTGGATTCGTCGGCAACTTTCTTACCGTCTTGCTACTCATCGTCTTCGTGGACCGATTTAAAGCGTGGTGGCTGAAGAGGAAAGAGGAGAAACATGATGAAAAAGGAGAGAAAAAACAGCTGAAAGCCAGAAAGGTTTGGGAACGGTATGGTCTCCCTGGTTTGGCACTTATCGGTCCTTTTATCATTGGCAGTCATTTAGCGGCTTTTATGTGTATGAGCTTCGGTACGAAAAGAAAACAAGTCACTGTGTGGATGACGGTCAGTTTAATCATGTGGACCGCATTAGCTGCTAGTTTAACGGGTGCGGGGTTCCATTACTTTGCCCCAGATTCAAATGGGTTGTTCGGAGATATTTTTAGCAAGTAAGCAAGGAGGATAACAAATGACACATCAAACACGGATCGTGCTCGAAACAGAGCGTCTCAGACTGAGAACAATGGATGAACACGATGCATCTTTTTTATATGAAAAGCTATTCCAAGATGAAGAGGTCATGAAGTATTATCCTTCACTAAAGGATGAAAAGCAGACAAAAGAGTGGATTGCTTGGAATCAAAAGAATGACCGCACGTACCATACATCCCTGTGGATCATTGAAGAAAAAGAAACGAAAGAACCACTTGGACAAAGCGGAATTGTTCTCCAAAATGTCGAAGGACAAACAGAGCTTGAAATTGGCTATATGCTAAAGAGATCGGCATGGGGAAAAGGATATGCTGTTGAGGCTGCAAAAGGCTGTCTTGCGTATGGTTTTGACGATATGAAGGTGAGGCGAATGGTCAGCTTAATTCGCCCTGACAATGAAGCGTCAGTCAAGGTCGCAATGAAAATGGGGATGAAAAAAGAAAAAACCATTTCAAAATGGGATCAAATGATTGATGTTTACAGTGTTACTCGTGACGGAAAAAGCGGCTCGCTTGAATCATAAGGAGAGCCGCTTTTTCTTTTGTTCTAACTGAAGTAAATATTTCTTTCGTTCGATTCCCCCGCCATATCCGCCAAGTTCACCGTTTGTTTGAATGACTCGGTGACAAGGAATGATGATGGCCAACTGATTGGCACCATTTGCATTTCCAACTGCCCGAACCAAATGGGGATCGCCAAGCATGATGGCAAGATCTCGATACGATCTCGTTTCGCCTGACGGAATCTGTAAGAGAAGATCCCATACCTTTTTCTGAAAAGGGGTGCCATGTATTGCAAGTGGCACAGTAAACTGCGTGAGTTTCTTTTCAAAATATAAGGCCAATTCCTTTGCTAATTGCTGATGGACGTTTGTTTCTCCAACTAAAATACGGGCATGATGTTTTTTTCTGATGTTCTCAATTTCTCTTTCTAATCCTCGTCTGTCCATAAATTCAAGCAAATACACATGGGTTGCATCTGAAATGCTCATCATCCGCCCAATCGGAGTGGAAATAAAATTCGCATGCAAAATATTGACTTGCGCCTTTTTGGGAGGATTTCCCATGATTTTCGTAAAGGCATCATTGAAGGCACTGGAAGACTCATAACCGAAGGTGACTTGCTGATCAATGACTTTTTTTCCGTTCAGAATCTCTTTAAACGCTAGCCCCATTCGGCGTGATCTAGCATATTGAACAAAGGTCATTCCATAGATTTCTTTGAATTTTCTCCGAGCTGTTGCAGAGTGAATCCCTAATTGGCGAAAATCTTCTTCTTTCCACCGTTTCTCAGGACTCTCTTCAACTGCTGATACAAGTGTTTTGACTTCTTCTGGAATGCTGTTAGGATATGTTAAAGGCGTGCATCGCTTACACGGCCGATACCCTGCAAGCAGTGCCTCCTCTGCTGTAAAGAAAAACTCGCAGTTCTCATATTTTGGTTTTCTAGCAGTGCACGTGGCATGGCAGAAGATGCCGGTTGTTTTAATACCAGCAAAAAACGTGCCGTCATATTGTGGATTTTTATCAACAAGTGCTTGATAAAATTCGTGTTTTTGTTCGTCGGTCATCATCATTTGATCCACCTCTTGTTTTATTATATCAGTGATGTGGTCGTTCCTCTTTCTAACATTTAGTATACTTCGCTTTCATCCACTTTCTTTCGAAAAATGAACAAGTATATTTGAAGGGAAAAAGCAAAGTGGTAGACCGGCATATCAGGGTGTGATACACTTTTTCATACAGAATCGGCTGTATGCTAGATCTGATTATCATGAATTGGTTTTCTAGGGTTCCGTGCGGGCAGCGCAGTCTGGACCGAGAGAAAACACATAGGGTCTAGACAATAGACCGTATGGACACGGAGGGATAAAAGCCCGGGAGATTTGATCAAACGATCGATTTCCGGGCTTTTTTTATTGCTTGGAATCGGTAAGAAAGGAAGAGATCGAATGAAATGGGGAAATGTTTTGATTGCAGCCGTATTTGAAGTCGGCTGGGTAATGGGGTTGAAATATGCTGGCTCTATATTGGAATGGAGCGCAACCATCGTTTGTATTGTCGTCAGCTTTTATTTACTCCTAAAAGCCACGACGGTACTTCCAGTTGGCACACTTTACGCCGTTTTCACCGGACTTGGAACAGCCGGTACGGTCATAGTAGGGATGGTCATGGGTGAGCCGGTACAGCTAGTAAAATTACTTTTGATCATGGTGCTTTTAAGCGGTGTATTAGGACTCAAATTGACCACAGGTGAAAAGAAAGGGGAGGCTGAATCGTGAGCTGGCTTTTACTCATTGGGGCAGGCATCTTAGAAATGCTTTGTGTCACCATGATGAATCAATTCCAGAAAGATCGCCATGTCAAATGGATTTTCTTCATAGCAGCTGGATTTTCGCTTTCCTTTCTGATGCTGTCTCTTGCGATGAATACAATTCCGATGGGAACGGCGTATGCGATTTGGACAGGAATCGGAGCAGCTGGAGGAGCGATTGTTGGGATGTTGTTTTATGGTGAGTCGAAAGACGCAAAACGTATTTTCTTTATCGCACTGATTTTATCGGCAGCGGTCGGGTTGAAAATCATTGAATAAGAAAAGGCTGGCAAACATGTGCCAGCCTTTTTGCTACATCGAATGATGATTGGAATCGTTTTCATTTTTGCGGTAAAGTTGACTCACAAGCAGAAAACATACACCAAATGTAAGTAAAGGAATGAGTCTTTCTCCGGTCATAAATAGATAAATGCCCGTGATTAGACATACGATGCCGAGCCAAAAGCTCACTTTACCAAACAAAGTCATGCTTTTCATCTCCATCACTCCTTTTGTGATAAAAGGTCTATTCATATTATATCACGCCAGGTGCAGAATTGAATGAATATTCAATAAAAAATACGCCACTTAATTGCTTTTTCTGTTTCCAGTCCAGTATAATATTTCATTAGAATGAAAAACGTAAATGAGGTCATAAGACATGAGAACATTGATTACAGAGAAACTTGAATTACACAGACAAAAGCATGAGCAAAAAGGAAGGCTTTTAGTCAGCTGCCCGGATCAGCCTGGTATTGTGTCAGCTGTTTCTACTTTTTTATTTGAACATGGAGCAAACATCATTGAATCTAGTCAATACACAACAGATCATGAGAGCGGCCGGTTCTTTTTAAGAATTGAATTTGATTGGAAAGACATTTCTGCCAACTTAGATCAATTGAAAAGCAGTTTTGAGCCAATTGCGCAATCATTTCACATGACATGGAGCATGTCGCGTGCAAGTGATCTAAAAAAGCTGGCAATCTTTGTGTCCAAAGAGCTTCATTGTTTACATGAACTTTTATGGGAATGGCAAAGCGGTAATTTAATGGCTGAAATAGCGGTTGTCATCAGCAATCATGAAACGGCAAAGGATACAGTCGAAGCACTCGGCATTCCATTCCACTTCGTGAAAGCAAATAAAGACATTCGCCAAGATGCAGAAAAACAACAGCTTGCCTTATTAGAAGAATATGATATTGATGCGGTTGTGCTTGCTAGATACATGCAAATTTTGACGCCAGCCTTTATTGAACAGCACCCGAACAAAATCATTAATATTCATCATTCCTTCCTGCCGGCTTTTATAGGGGCTAACCCTTACAAGCGTGCATATGAGCGAGGGGTTAAACTGATTGGCGCGACTTCCCATTATGTCACCAATGATTTAGACGAAGGGCCAATCATTGAACAGGATATTGAGCGGGTAGATCATAGAGATGATACAGAGGCATTAAAAAATATTGGCCGCACGATTGAGCGCAGCGTGCTTGCCCGAGCTGTCAAATGGCATCTGGAAGATCGAATCATTGTCCATGAGAATAAAACGATTGTGTTTAATTGACCGCTTGACTTTTCTGAAGCAATTGGTGATAATATAAAAAAATTAACGAGCGTTGAGAAGGAATAGTAAGCAGGACCTGCTGTGTAAAAGAGAGCAAATGACATGCTGAAACATTTGCCGCAGACAGCTGCTGAACCTACCCTTTGAGCCTTAGAGGAAAAATCTAAGCGCATGCCTGGCGTTACAGGAGTTGAGTGGAATAAGCAGACGTGTGCTTATTCAATGAAGGTGGTACCACGGAAAATCCCTTTTTCGTCCTTTACATAAGGAGAAAAAGGGATTTTTTATGTGGTGAAAGGTATAGCGGAGGGAATCAATGATGAAAAAGCAAAGGATCGTCATAAAAATTGGTAGCAGTTCATTAACAGAGCAAAAGGGAGCCATTGATGAACAAAAAATGCAGGATCATGTCAAAGCCATCGCAAAGCTAAAAGAGGCAGGGCATGAAATCATTCTCATTTCGTCAGGTGCCGTTGCGGCGGGATTTGGCAGTTTAGGATATCCGTCAAGACCTGTGACCTTAAAAGGGAAGCAGGCTGCTGCTGCTGTTGGTCAAGGCTTGTTAATGCAGAAATATACAGAACTATTTTCACAGTTTCAGATGACGCCTGCACAAATGCTTTTAACACGTAATGACTTTTCAGATCGTACAAGATATCGAAATGCTTACGCAACGATGATGGAACTGCTCGAAAGAAAAATTTTACCGATCATTAATGAAAATGATTCTGTGTCCATCGAGGAGCTTACCTTTGGTGATAATGACATGTTATCAGCACTGGTCAGTGGCTTAATTCATGCAGACCAATTGATCATTTTAACAGATATCAACGGAATTTATGATGCCAATCCAAGTGAGAATCCTGATGCGAAGCGGTTTGATGTGCTGACTCACATTTCAGATGAATTGTTCTCATATGCGAAGAGTACGGGTTCAAAGGTTGGAACAGGCGGAATGAAATCTAAGCTTTCAGCTGCACAAACAGCTCTCTCCCTTGGCGTTAAAGTCTTCATTGGCACAGGTACAGGGGAAGACAAGCTTCTTCACATTCTCGCTGGTCAAGGGGACGGCACATATATTGGTGAACAAGACTTATCATCAGTCAATAACCGTCGCCAATGGATTCAATTCCACTCACCAGTCTCTGGGAAGATCATGATTGATGCGGGGGCAGAGGCGGCGATTTTGCATAATGGAAGGAGTCTTCTTCCAGCTGGTGTCATTGATGTAGCTGGTGAATTTTCTAAAGGAGAGGTCGTCGAAGTTGTTGGTCCAAACGGGTTAGTCGGTAAAGGGCAAACATTGTATGATTCTGATGAGCTTCTTGGCATTAAAGGGATGCGAAGTCAGGAGCTTTCTTATGAAAAACCTGAAGTCATTCACCGAGATCACTGGGTTCAGCACGTACAAAACTGAGGAGGGAAAACGATGAATGAAGTTCTAGAAAAAGCAAAAAAGGCAAGCGCGGCCAAAGATCAGCTGCTATTAAAAACAACTGAACAAAAGAATGCTGCATTAGACGCTATTGCAAATGCATTAAAAGCATCTTCAGCTTATTTAATTGCTGAGAACCAAAAAGATGTTCAGGCGGCTATAGACAAAGAGTTCACGCCATCTGTGATCGACAGAATTACATTAACAGAAGAGAGAATTGAAGCGATTGCAGACGCTACGCATCAACTCATTCAGCTCAAAGACCCAATTGGTGAAACATTAGAAACCATTCAAAAAGAAAACGGGCTTTTCATTGAAAAAGTACGTGTGCCTCTTGGAACGGTTGGGATGATTTACGAAGCAAGACCAAACGTGACAGTCGATGCGGCCACTCTTTGCTTGAAAACTGGAAATGCTGTGATTCTTCGAGGAAGTTCATCGGCCATTCATAGTAATAAAGCGATTGTGAAAGTCATTCATGAAGCGCTGCAACCAACGGATATTCCAGTAGACAGTGTACAATTGATTGAAGATACAGGCCGTGAGACAGCTAAAACCCTGTTCACTTTAAATGACTATCTAGATGTCCTGATTCCACGCGGCGGGAAACATTTAATTGATCTTGTTGTGAGAGAGTCTACTGTTCCAGTACTTGAGACGGGTGCAGGGAATTGTCATATTTACATTGATGAAACAGCCCAAAAAGAAATGGCTGAACAAATTGTTCTGAATGCGAAAACACAAAGACCATCTGTTTGTAATGCCATTGAGAGCATTGTCATTCATGAAACGTGGGCAAAAGAACATGGCGCTTCGCTCTTTGAAGCACTTCAGACACATGGTGTAGAGATACGGGGCGATGAAGCAGTATGTGCACTTGTACCGAGTGCCACATTAGCTAAGGCCACTGATTTTGAAACGGAATTTTTAGCGCCGATTGTCAGTATTAAAACCGTAAAGACCATAGAAGAGGCGATACAGCATATTCAAATGTATAGCTCTAAGCATTCTGAAGCGATCATTACGGAAAACGAGCAGCATGCGGCACTTTTCTTAACAGCCGTTGACGCAGCCGCTGTGTATCATAATGCATCTACCCGGTTTACAGATGGCTTTGAATTTGGCTACGGAGCGGAAATAGGCATTAGCACACAAAAATTGCATGCTAGAGGACCAATGGGTCTGCCAGCCTTAACCTCTGAAAAATTTGTGATTCGTGGTCAAGGACAAATAAGAGAATAACCAATCCAAAAGAGAGTCTTATCGCACAAGGCTCTCTTTTTCCTTTCATTTTTGTATTTCTTCGGTCAAGTATGATAAAATATGGTAATGTTTTATATTTTGAGAAGATTGGAGAAGGCAACGTATGGCGAAAATCATTCCCTCTTCGGATATTGGAGTGAAAATCAACAAGTGGTATGAATTAATCCGCAGATTTGATTCAGAACAAGCAGAACAGTTAAAGCAGGAAATTCGCACCTCTCTTGATTCAATGGAAGAAGATCAGAATTTGCTTCTCTATTTTTCTTTAATGGAATTCAGGCATGAGGTCATGCTCGATTATTTAAAGCCATTAAAGGAAGGAAAGCTTCGCGCCAACTTTTCTGAGCTTTCGAAAGAAATAGATGAGCATCAAACGCATGTCACAGGTATGCTTGAATATTACTATCATTTCTTCAGAGGCATGTATGAGTTCGGCCGGAGAGAGTACATTGCTGCCATATCGTCCTATCAAAAGGCAGAGCACAAGCTTTCTTTTGTATCCGACGATATTGAACGTGCAGAATTTCATTTTAAAATGTCAGAAATATATTATCACATGAAACAAACACACATTTCGATGCACCATGCCAAACTAGCGCTGGATGTCTATATTCAGCACGAACTATATGCGCTTCGTACCATTCAGTGTGAATTTATTGTAGCCGGTAATTATGATGATATGAGAAGGCATGAAAAGGCATTGCCACATCTCGAAAGAGCACTTGCAAGGTCAAGAGACTTTCAGAATGTGCGTTTTATTGCTTCTTCTTTGTTTAATATGGGCAACAGCTATTACAGAATGGGAGACTTGAACCGCGCACTCGACTTAATGAAAGAATCCATCTCATTATTTGATCAAAACCAATCTGATCATCTTCGTCGATCGATAGACCCTCTTTATACAGCCGCTCAGATCTTATACAAACAAGGTAAAAACAATGAAGCATTATATTACAGAGAAGAATGTATGAAACGAGCAGAAGCTCTGCAGGATGACATTCATATTCAGAAGACCATTTTTTTAGAAGCGTTGTACTTACGACAAGATGCAGAGCATATTAAACGAATTTTCCATTTTTTAGAATCTTCCTATGCATATCCAGATATAGAAGAGCTGGCTTTAGACACCGCAAAGTATTATAATGAAATGGAGGATTATGAAAAATCTTCCATGTTCTATGGGGAAGCGGAACATGCTCGTATCTATATTCAGAGAGGGGATTGTTTATATGAATTTTAAAAAATGGGCAGTCGTCTGTACAAGCATCACGATCTTGGCATTATGGATCACATCACCTAATGCCGACCCCGATAACAGAAACCATACGCTAGAAAAACCGAATCCGCAGCATATCACGATCTAAAAAGCCCTTTTTAAAGGGCTTTTTTTATTGCCTTGACCGATTCCATCATCGTGCGATGTACATTCATAAAAATAAAAAATGGAGGAAAGATGAAAGTGAGTGTTTTTCATTGACTCTTGAATTTAGATTGTGTACAATTCAATTGTAGAAAACATTAATAGAGAGAAAGAGGGTTATATTCATGTCAGAAGTTTTATTTACTGCAACGGTATCAGCTGTAGGAGGAAGAGAAGGTAAGGTTGTGTCAACAGATGGTGTACTAGAGCATGATGTAGCAATGCCAGGAACGCCAAGAGCGAAAAAGCTTGAGAAAGCAACGAATCCAGAGCAATTATTCGCAGCGGGCTATTCTGCATGTTTTGATTCAGCCCTTCAAATGGTCGCAAGACAAGAGCGTATCCGTTTTGAAAGTGAAGTAACGGCACATGTAAGCTTAGTCAAAGACAGTTCAGACGGCGGTTTCAAATTAGGTGTCAAATTAGAAGTAAAAGGAACTGGCATTGAGCAATCTGCACTTGATGAACTTGTTCATAAAGCACACGGCGTTTGCCCATACTCAAAAGCAACGCAAGGAAACATTGAAGTAGAATTAGTAGCTGTCGCTCAATAATAGACATCAAAAGGCTGAGGGAATATTCCCTCAGCCTTTTGATTGTGTTAATTTTTGCAAAAGCTCATGTAAAGAAGCGCGAAGTGTTTTCAGCTCTTCTTCTGATCTGCCTGTTCCAGACAGCATTTGAAATGGAATCGAAGTGGCCTTCTCTTGTAAAGCTTCTCCGTATTCTGTTAAACGAATTTGGACCGAACGCTCATCCTCTTTCGAACGTTCGCGGATGATGAGTCCATTTTGTTCCATTCGTTTTAGCATAGGTGTGAGTGTACCGGAGTCTAAATATAAAAGCTCTCCCATTGTTTTCACATTTAATGTCCCATGCTCCCATAACAAAAGTAGTGCCAAATATTGCGGGTATGTGATATTTAACTCTTCTAATAATGGTTTATACTGCTTCGTCATTTCTCTTGAACTTGCATATAACAAGAAACAAAGCTGATTTTCCAGCTTCATATGTTCAAATTCATTTGTCATATCTGTCACCAACTATTTTTTGTCATACTTATCATTGTATAAGATTTTCTTCCTTTTTAAAATAAATACAGACTAAAAATGAAAAATTCTTCAATGTGCCATAAATGTTTGAGCAACGAATAGAACGTGAAAGGTATAAGTAGAAGAAGGAGGAGATCAAGATGAAACCATTATTTACTGCAAAAGTAAAAGCACAGCACGGAAGAGCAGGACATGTTCGTTCTGATGATGGTGTGCTTGACCACAACATTGTGATGCCAAACGCAAAGAAAGATGGAGAAACTGGTACGAATCCTGAACAATTATTTGCAGCGGGTTATGCGGCCTGCTTCGGAGGGGCGCTTGAACAAGTCGCTAAGAAGCAAGGTGTCGAAATTGAATCAGAAGTAGAAGGACATGTTAGTCTATTAAAAGATGAAAGTGATGGCGGTTTTAAACTTGGCGTGAAGCTGATTGTTTCCGCTAAAGGGCTTGACCATGACAAAGCGAAAGAGCTTGTTGAGGCTGCACATGAATTCTGTCCATATTCAAAAGCAACAAGAGGAAACATCGAAGTAGAGCTTGAAGTGGCGGAATCATGAAAAGAAAAAAGGGCTAAAATTTAGCCCTTTCTCAACAATCTACTGACACCTGCTGTGGAGCAGGTGTCTTTTTTAATATTCTTTCTTTTTGTCGTATGTGTCCCATGCTTCAAATGGAGCAAGGGTTTTTTGAAGTGTCAGCTGGTAAAATGGAATGTTTCTTGATTCGTATTCTTTATTGATTTCTTCATAAATAAAGGAGTCATCAAAACCAGAAGTCGCTGCATCCTTGTGTCCAGCGGCAAAATATACGGCCTTTGGTCTAGCCCAATAGATAGCACCAAGACACATTGGACAAGGCTCACAGCTTGTATACAAAATACAGTCTTCTAATTGATATGTATGTAGTGTTTGGCACGCCTTTCGAATAGCTGTCACTTCTGCATGTGCAGTTGGATCATTACTCGTTGTGACATTGTTGCTTCCCTCTGCAATAATCTGACCGTCTTTGACAATGACCGCTCCAAAAGGGCCGCCTGTGCCACTATTTACTCCTTCTACTGCAAGATCAATTGCGCGTTGTAAAAAAGCTTCGTGATTCATTGTCTTCCTCCCTTTGTTCGACTGACTTCTCTAGTATAAACGAATCATGATAGAAAAGGAATCATTGTAGGAGGAGATCGAACAGGACAATTTACGCATAAAAAACCCCTGCCAAATGTTCAGCAGGGGAAGAGTGAGTCCATTATGCGTGCTGCGCTAGCTTTTTACGAGCGACTTCAGCAGCTGTCACCATGTTTTTCAAAGCAGCAATGGTTTCAGGTTCTTGTCTTGTTTTCAGTCCACAGTCAGGGTTGACCCAGAAGCGATCTGTCGGACAGACGTTCAGTGCATCATCAATGATTTTACTCATTTCTTCAACAGCTGGAACGCGCGGGCTGTGGATGTCATATACCCCAAGTCCAAGGCCTTTCAAATACGGGTGTTTTTCTAAATAATCGAGGAACCCGCCATGACTGCGTGAATGTTCAATCGTAATCACGTCTGCATCAAGGTCTTCAATCGTATCAACAATATCCTCGAAGTTGCTGTAGCACATATGTGTATGAATTTGCGTTTCATTTTGAACAGACGATGTCGATAGACGGAATGACTCTGCTGCCCAGTTTAAGTATGCTGCCCAATCACTCTCTTTTAAAGGAAGACCTTCTCTTAGCGCAGGTTCATCCACTTGAATCACTTGAATACCCGCTGCTTCTAACGCTTCTACCTCTTTGCGTAAAGCAAAAGCGATTTGGAAGGCAATGTCTTTACGAGAGATATCTGTTCTTGGGAAAGACCAGTTTAAGATCGTGACAGGCCCTGTCAGCATTCCTTTGACTTTTTTCTCTGTTAAGCTTTGAGCGTAAACCGTCTCTTTCACTGTCATTGGCTCTGTAAATTCTACATCTCCATAAATGATCGGCGGCTTTACGCATCGTGATCCATAAGATTGAACCCAAGCGAATTTTGTAAAGGCAAATCCAGCGAGTTTTTCACCGAAGTATTCAACCATGTCTGTACGTTCAAATTCTCCATGAACGAGTACATCTAGGCCAATCTCTTCTTGAATATCAATCCATCTTTTTGTTTCTTTTTTAATAAATTCATCATACTCTGCATCTGTCCACTCATTTTTGCGCCATTTTTGACGAGCACTGCGCACCTCAGCTGACTGAGGGAAGCTTCCGATTGTTGTGGTTGGAAGAAGCGGCAGTTCAAGAGATTCATTTTGAATGCGTAGTCGTTCTTCAAAAGCAACTGGACGTTTAAAATCTTTTGATGAAAGGCTGTTGCGCTCTGCTGTCAGGTCCGCATTCGTTCCTTTCGCGAATTCTTTTAACGTCAGAAGTGCTTCATTTGCTGCATGGATGTCTGCATCAATGGCAGCTGCTCCTTTTGATAATCCTTCTTTTAATAGCGTTAATTCAGCCAGCTTTTCAGTGGCATAAGAAAGTCCGTTTAATAGTTTTTCTTCAAGCTGTTCGCTCGGATGTTTTGCAACTGGGACATGTAGCAGGCTGCTTGAAGGCTGTAGCCATACTTCTTTTGGCTGCACGTCAGCAATCACTTCAGAAATAAACGATAATCTTTCTCCTAGATCTGATCTCCAAATATTTCTGCCGTCGATGATACCGGCTGCTAAAATTTTATCTTTTGGGAAGCCGTGTTTTTTCAATTGTTCAAGGTTTCGTCCTTGATCATGGACAAAATCAAGACCGATGGCTTCAACAGGATACGTCACAAGCTCTTCATAGGCATCTACTGAGTCAAAGTATGTTTGAAGGAGAACGTTTAAGGCAGGTACAGCTTCTTTAATCGTTTGATAGATGGCTTTTACTGCTTTCACGTCTTCACTTGAAGCTGTGACTAAAGCAGGCTCATCAATTTGAACCCATTTTACACCGGCTTCTTCAAGCTCTTTTAACAACTGAGTATAAAGCGGCACTAGGCGTTGCTGAATCTCTTTCACTTCATTGGCTTCATAGCCTTTAGAAAGAGAAACAAATGTATAAAGACCAAGAACAACAGGTTTTGTTTCAACACCAAACGCTTTTTTCACCTTTTCGTATGCTTCAAGTGGTTTGTTATGTGTGAGTTTGAATTCTGTGCTTTTTTCGTATTCTGGAACGATGTAGTGATAGTTTGTATTAAACCATTTTGTCATTTCACTTGAGACAGCATCTTTTGTTCCTCTTGCCATCGCAAAGTATGTATCTAGCGGGTCTTTCAAGCTGCGGAAGCGCTCTGGAATCCAATTGAACATAACGGCAGTATCCAGCACGTGATCATAGAAGGTGAAGTCGCCAGAAGGAACAACGTCAATTTGTTGATCAATTTGAGTTTTAATAGCGGCTAAAAATTGTTCATCGAGTGTGCTTAAGAGGGTTTCTCGGTCAGTTTGACCTTTCCAATAAGACTCAAGTGCTTTTTTCCATTCTCTGTTTAAACCAATTCGCGGGAAACCTAGATTACTTGTTTTAACAATTGTCAATTCCAATTCCTCCTCTAAATATAAAAAGACACTCACACTCATGGTCAAGATTGATGAGGGCAAATGTCTGGTTTAAAAAGACAAAATGTGTGTGCGAAAGAAGGCGTAAGTATCAATGACGAACGCTTTTCCGACATCTCCTATCAACCGTAGGGGGTTTGATGTGATAGAGCGGCTGGTATCCTGGCTAGTGAATCTGCAAGCTTTTCATCCTTCCCATCTTTACGACAGTGGATGATTAACGAAAAGCTCTCCTCACTTACAGTGGCGGGACCGCGCCGGATTTTCACCGGTCTTCCCAATTAAAATTCGACGTGTGATCGAATTACCGACTCTCAAACTATGAATTTATTGTGTTCGATTATATAACGTTCACTTCATTTCGTCAAAGTAAATTTTGAATAATTTTAATTTAAAAAATCCTGAGAAAATTCTATCTTTTCTCAGGACCTAACATGTACCTATAGAGACAAAAGTTCTGCTTCCAATGTTTTCTCAAGAAGCACATCTGGTGCAGTTAAATATAAAAACCCGTTTCCTACAAGGGTTTTCGATTGTTTTAGCGGAAGGGTTCTCCGTACGAGCTGAGCATATACCTCAGGTTCTGTCAGCTTACGCTGGAACGCTTCTTCTTCGGCATTTTTAATAATGGCGAGTGCACCGCTCACATGAGGGGCAGCCATGGAAGTGCCTGTTAGTCTTCCGTATTTATGGTTAGGGAGAGTGGATAAAATGTCTTCACCTGGAGCGACGAGGTCGATTTCTTTATTCGCATTGGAGAATTCAGAGGATTCTCTTGCAAGAGAGACAGAGCCGACGGCAATGACCTCGTTGTATGCAGCTGGGTAGGAGAACTCTTCAGTACGCTCGTCTCCGTCACCTTCATTTCCTGCTGCGCAGACAACAAGCACACCGCTGCTTACCGCATGTTGGATGGCCTTTTGCAGTTCTGGTTCATTGCTTGGCCCACCGAGAGACATGGAAATGATATCAACCTTCTGCTCAACCGCATAGTTAATGCCATTGATAATCCATTCGTATTTCCCGCTGCCATTTTTCCCTCCAAGAACTTTCACGATCAACAGCTTGGCTTCAGGGGCAACACCTAAAATGCCGCCATTTTGATCCGTTGCTGCAATCGTTCCTGATACATGGGTACCATGCCCGTTGTAGTCTTTTACATTCTCAGCATCTCCATTGTCATCATCGGTAAAGTTTTTTCCTCCGATAATCTGATCTTTTAAATCGGGATGCTCCGTGTCGCAACCTGTATCAAGGACAGCAATGGTTATGCCTTTTCCTTTGAAGCCACTTGACCAAAGTTCGGGTGCTTTAATCTCCTGAATACTTTCCGGCGTCTCTTTCGCTTCCATCACATTGGCTTTTACTTCATACGGAATTAAGCGAATTTCACCTTTCATAAGAAAGCCCTCCTTATTTTGTTTTCAAAGTAGATTCAGGTTGCGTAATGTTATTGTATAAAACAAATGTTTGATCGGAAAGGGTCAATTGTAATAATTTTTCAAATAATCAAATAATTATTTATTGTGCAGTTCTCCTCATATCTTGCCGAAAGAAGTCACCTTTTGAAGAAAACTCTTAGTATCATATGAAAAAGAATGAAATGCTGCATAGTGAGCTTGCACCTGTACAGATGAAAATGGGTGAAAAGAACTAAAAAAGGCAGATCGAAAAAAACATCATATAAAGAGATAGAGGATGACAGAAAAGAAAAAGGTACATGCCATGTGCAGATGATTGTTTTTTCATTATAATGATCGAAAGAATATAGAATGTAAAAAGTATTTGACATTTTTTAAGCGGATGATATGATTAAAATGTAAAAAATATTTGACATTTTGATTGGGAGGGGACTAACCGTTGGATGTTGTCAAAGTTGTGTATTCAGTCATATTATTAGTGGTCGGACTATTCATCTTTTTCGCGCCTATGATTCTAAAGGGTGATGAAAGAAAGAGATTTATCTACTCAAAGGCTCAATCGTATGCATTTATGGTGGTCATTGGTATGCTTTTATTAGAAGTCGCACAGTCCATATTTTTAACGACCCAAGGGAACAATTCTGATAAGGGGTTTGGGATTTCTCCCATCATGTTCCTAACTGTGATTTCGGTCATTTATTTAGTTACATTACTCATATACAGAAAAAAATATGGTGATTAAATTGCAAAATCATATAAGAGAACTAAGGAAATCCATTAAATTATCCCAAGAAGAACTTGCTAAACGGTGTAAGGTCTCGAGACAAACCATCAATGCCATTGAAAACGATAAGTACGACCCTACTTTACAATTAGCCTTTGACATCGCCTCTGTTTTGAATACGACTGTAGATGAGCTTTTTGTCAGTCAACCTAAAAAGAAGTAAAGGACCAGCCTCAGAAAAGAGGCTTTTTTTGTTGATTTGTGTAATGTGAAAGGATCAGCTGAAAATAAAAATCAACCATATTACATAACAATTCCTCATTCATAAAAAATAAGATATGAAGATTGTGACTGTTCCAATGGAGAAAGGCAACATATAATAATGGAAAGACAAGCTTGCCTTTTCAGATAGGAGAGATAGAGATGAACAAAGGGAAGATACTCGTGGTCGAAGATGAAAAGAAAATTGCAAGAGTGCTGTCATTAGAACTTGAATATGAAGGATATGAGGTCACAGTCCAAGATACAGGGATGAAAGGACTCCAGGCGCTCGAGGAGGAGAGTTTTGATTTAGTGCTTCTAGATGTCATGCTTCCAGAATTAAGCGGACTTGAAGTGCTTAGAAGGGTTCGAAAGACAAATACGGCAACACCGATCATTTTGATTACCGCAAGAGGAAGTGTTCCCGATAAGGTCAGCGGTCTTGATCTTGGGGCAAACGATTATATTACAAAACCCTTTGACATAGAAGAATTATTAGCGCGAATTCGTGCACAGCTGAGGTTCAATCACAATGCGCAAGAGGAAAAGGAAATTGAGCTAAGTATTGCAGATTTAACGGTGAATGAGAAAACAAGAGAAATTCAAAGAGGCGGTCAGACGCTTGAGCTGACACCGAGAGAATATGACCTGCTTGTTCATTTATTGAAACATCAGCAACAAGTGCTCACAAGAGATCAGCTTTTAACAGCTGTCTGGGGTTTTGATTATTTTGGTGACACGAACGTGGTTGATGTCTATATTCGCTATTTAAGAAAAAAAATCGATTACCCGTTTGAAAAACAATTGATTCACACAGTGAGAGGTGTGGGTTATGTGATGAAAGGATAAAGCATGAGATTAAAAAATAAGATCCAGCTTTATACATCGTTGTCCTTGTTTTTAATGGTGCTGCTGTTTCATACAGCGATTTATTTTATTTTTTCAATGACCTTGACGCAAAAAGATATGTCCAGACTGTCGGAAGTAGCTGAAAATATTGCGATTGCACTAAAGAAGTCAGAGGAAGAGGGCCTTCCATCTTCAGAGCTTCTGAAAGCGTATCTGCCTCAAAATGGTATGATCCGTGTCGTCACAGAGAAAGGTGAATCAAAGCTGACCGTCACGAAGGAATCTACGTTTAGCTCACTTCCTTTTACATACGAATCTGGTCAGACAGCAGAAATTCAAGAATACAATAAGCATATGATTGCGTTTGCGGCTATCCCTGTCATTTGGACAAATGGGGACATTGTGTCGCTGCAAGTATATGAAGAAATTGAAAATACAGAAGAGAACTTGGCGTTATTAAAAATGATTTTAATCACTACTGGCGTTTTGTTTATTGTGCTTTCTTATTTTGCAGGCCACATTTTAACGAAACAAATTGTCCGCCCAATTAGCCGAATGACCAATACGATGAAAGCAAGTATGAGAGAAAAGGCATTTAAACGAATTGAATTAACAGGCGATTCAAAGGATGAACTGTATCAAATGGGTCAAACCTTTAATGAAATGGCGGAAATTCTCGAGAAACATTATGAGAAAGAGCAGCAATTTTTACACGATGCTTCTCATGAATTGAAAACACCCATTACCGTCATCATGAGCTACAGCAATTTACTAAAACGCTGGGGACAAAGCCGACCAGAGGTCGTAGAAGAATCCTCTCAAGCCATTCATGATGAGGCAAAAAAAATGAAAAGGCTGACAGATCAACTACTCACACTGGCGAAAAATGGGCAGCCGCTTTACTTGGACATGAAGCCGGTTGATCTTGGTCAATTGTGTAGCCAAGTCGGCCATACACTTGAAGTGGCAACCAATCGAACCATCCTTACTCATATACAAACCGATCAGCCTGTGATTGCTGAAGGAGACGAAGAGAAGATCAAACAGCTTTTGACCATCTTGATTGATAATGCGGTTAAATATAGTGCAGAGCCAGTTGATGTGAACTGCGGACGAGCAGGAGAGAAACCGTTTATTTCGGTTGTTGACAAAGGAATTGGCATAAAAGAAGAGGATCTGCCGAAAATCTTTGACCGCTTTTTCCGTGTGGATGAAGCGAGAAACAGTGAGACGGGTGGGACTGGACTTGGCCTGTCAATTGCGAAGCAAATTGCTGAAGAGCATGGGGCTGAGCTAAAGGTAGACAGCCGTATCGGTGAAGGAACCGTGATGACCATTCTTTTTCAGAAATAAGTAGGTCTTTTCTCATCAATTTCTCATTTCCTCCTTATAAAATAGGAAATAGGAAGGAGGCGCTGCATGTCTAGAAAACTGAAAATGCTGCTTACGCTCGCAGGATGTCTTTTCATTCTTGCGGCCTTTGCAATGCTCATGATTCAAACCATTGACAAAAAAATATTAAGCGAAGCAGACATTAAAAAAATCATAGCAAAAGACTACAATGGAAACATCACAAATATTGATTTGATCAATCATAAACAGGACTATACATTGACGCTTGAAAATTCAAATGGCATCTATCAAATCATTGCATCTTCCTCAAGCGGTCAAATGAAAGAGATGAAACAATTAAAGAGCTATCAAAAACCAAATGAGAAAAATGCCGAACTCCAAGCAGAAGAGGTGGCAGTGAAAAAAGTGAAGGGTACCGTGATTCAAAAGAAAGAAAAATCGGATCGCTTTATCTTTACGATTCAATCAAAAAAAGAACTGTATCAAGTGGATGTTGAGAAAGACACGTTCAAGGTGATTGAAGCAGAAAAGAAAAAGCCAACCTCTAAAGAAAAGAAGCTCACAAAAATAACGGTAGAAGAAGCCATTCAGATTGCCGTAAAAGAAGTGGGCGGCACAGTGGATGATGCAGATCTTGAAACTTTTAGCGGAATGCTCGTGTTTGAGGTAGAGCTCGATTTGCCGGATGGAAGAGAGGCAGAGGTGTTAGTGAATGCCTATACAGGAGATATTGAAGGCATTACGTACGAAAACTAATCATTTTCTCATGATTTTCTCATCTTCCTTTCCTTCCTTTATCATCTTGTTTTTTTAAGATAAAGGAGAAATAAACAGAGGAGGAATGAAATATGATAAAAAAAGTACTAGTCGCTACAGCATTCACAGGAGCACTTGTTGCAGGTGGTTTCACCCTTCAAGCGCAAAATACAAATCAAACGGCAAATGCCGAACAAGTGGTGCAAAAGAAATCTTCATTTGTCTCAAAGAAACAGGCTGAAAAAGCAGCATTAAAAGTTGTGAAAGGCTATGTAGATGATGTAGATCTTGAGCGTAAAAAAGGAAAATGGGTATATGAGGTCGAGATTAAAAAAGGCGGCTTTGAATATAAAGTATATGTCGATGCCAAAACAGGCAAAGCGCTCAATGATCCAGTCAAAGAAAAGAAACAAAATGTAAAAATCACCAAAAAACAGGCTGAACAAATTGCCCTTGCAAAAGTAAAAGGAACAGTCACAGATTCAGAATTAGATAAAGAAAATGGTGTGTACTTGTATGAAATTGAAATTACGACACCAAGCGGCGAAGAAGTTGATTTTGAGATTTCCGCTAAAACAGGCAAAATCCTCAAGCAAGAATGGGACGATTAAGCTATAAATGAACCTTACACTTTTATGTGTAAGGTTTTTTCATTGGGACAAACTACTGGAAAGGAGGCGAGAGAATATGATGAAGAAAAAAGAAGAAGAACAGACGATGGATCGTGCGGAATATGTTCCCCATCCTGATGGAGAAGGATATGCTTTGTTTTTGCATGATTCCTTTCATCTCCTCTCCCAAGAGGATATGAATCAGCCGGAAGAAGAATAAAAGACATGAAAGGGCGATGGTCAACTTGTCTATCGCTCTTTTTTTGAAAAGTAAGCGAATACATCAGGAAACTTGGCATCTTGCTTATTGACATCATTGCGCTTTTTCTGTAATCTCAGTGTGTCAACAATATGAGACTTCGTTAGGTGAGGCTCCTGTATGGAGATACGCTGCTGCCCAAAAATGTCCAAAGACGCCAATGGGTCAACAGGAATCATCGACATAAGGTGATTTTTAATGCAGCTGGATGAATCCTATGCCATACAGTGCTAAAGCTCTACGATTGAAGGAGCAAGTGTTTATTTGTCATGCTTACAAAGCGCCTTCATTCGGTTGAAGGTGCTTTTTTATGAGAAAAGGAGGTGTGGGGATGGATCATCCCGATTCGAGACACATAGAGAGTATGTCAAAAGATCAGATTGACACATCAGATAGAGGAGATCCTGACCCCCGCACAATCTAAGGGATTCGGGTATCTCCTGATTTTGGGGAGGTAACAGCGATGATACAGAACATTACGTACGATGAACTCATTTTACGCATCATTATTTTACTAAGAGATGGAAAACGTAAAGAATTTAAAAACATTATGGAAGAACTGCAGCCTTATGATATGGCCTACTTATTCAAGGAGCTTCCAGAAAAACATCGCGGCCGCTTTCTCAGCTTTTTAACAGTCGATGACGTGACGGAAATGATGGGTGAACTGGAGCGGGAATATCAAGAGATTGTTCTTGAAAAAGTAGGGAAAGACAAAGCCACCTTCGTCACAAACAAAATGGATAACGATGACCTTGCCAACTTGTTTGATGAGATGGAGGATGAGCTGAAGGATCAGCTTTTATCTAACATGGAAGCAGAGGAATCCAAGGCCGTCCAGCTTCTCATGAATTACCCTGCTGAGACAGCAGGCCGGATCATGACCAATCGGTACGTTTGGATTCCGCAGCATTATACGGTTCAAGATGCCGTGGTGAAGCTGAAAAGCTTTGCT
This sequence comes from Bacillus sp. RAR_M1_44, assembly GCF_020165935.1. Classification (NCBI taxonomy): domain Bacteria; kingdom Bacillati; phylum Bacillota; class Bacilli; order Caryophanales; family Bacillaceae; genus Bacillus; species Bacillus sp. RAR_M1_44. The sequence continues at coordinate 425,477 of NZ_JAIUKX010000003.1, read as the reverse complement.
GAAATTGCCGAATCGATCAACTACTTATATGTCATAAATGATCAAAAACAGCTTGTAGGGGTACTCTCATATAGGGATCTTATTTTAGGTGAGCCAGATGAAAAAGTGCAGGATCTTATGTTTACAAGAGTCATTGCCGTTGGTGCCTTTCAAGACCAGGAAGAAATCGCAAAGCTCATTGAACGATATGATTTCCTTGCCATCCCTGTTGTAGAAGAGAACAATGTCTTAGTCGGAATTGTGACAGTCGATGATATCATTGATGTTGTGATTCAAGAGGCAGGAGAAGACTATGAAAAGTTTGCTGCCTCTGGTAAAGATATCACGTTCGACACACCGGCATTTGTGGCGGCATACCGACGTCTTCCGTGGCTTATTTTGCTCTTATTCATTGGGCTGATTTCAGGCAGTATCTTAAATTATTTTGAAGATACCCTGCAGCAAGTCGTTGCTTTAGCATTCTTCATGCCGATGATTGCAGGTATGACAGGGAATACAGGGACACAGTCTCTAGCGGTTGTTATTAGAGGATTGTCAAAAGAAGAATTAACGAAAAAAACCATTATGCGCTTGATTTTCAGAGAGCTGAGAACAAGTATTTATATTGGGATTGTTTGTTCAATCATTATTACGGTCGTTGCCATGGTATGGCAGGGCAATATGATTTTAGGTTTTGTTGTTGGTTCCTCGCTTCTTGCAACACTGATTATTGGGACAATGGCAGGTACGGTCGTGCCGATTATTTTACACAGATTAAACGTCGACCCAGCCATTGCATCTGGACCGCTGATCACAACATTGAATGATATTTTATCCTTACTCATCTATTTTGGAATTGCAACAGCATTTCTTCATACACTGATGTAGTCAAAAGACTGTAAAATGTAACGTTTTACAGTCTTTTTTGAATAAAGATTGCATATAGCGCTTCCATCCTTTACATTTTAAGGAGAAGGTGGGAGAGAAAAATGAAGAAGCTTTTATTCATTTTCATGTGCATTGTTTTGCTAAGTGCATGTTCAAGAGAAGACGAGGGAAAAGATAGAAGACTGGTAGCATCAGAGCATATGCTTGAAGCGATAACTGAAGGAAATAAACGAAAAATGGACAACGTCTATGTCGAAGGCGCAGTCCCAAGTCCAAGTGACATTCTTAAATCGAAAAAGGAATGGGGAATTGAGACGCTTTCTTATGAAGATTTTCAATTGGAAGAAGCCAGCATCCACGTCTTTCATGCAAATTATAAAGATGCAAACACTGGAGAAAAAAAGGCGCTTGCCTTTCGGGTGAAAGAAGATCCTGAAAAAGGCGGCGTACGAATTGACTTTGTAGGGGTTGTTGAAGGAACTGATGCTTCATCTAAATAAAAAGAATCGTTCATATGCTTGGCATAAGTTGAGATAATGTAAAAGGATAGAAGAGCTGAAAGAATGTCGCTCTATCTATCCTCTTTTTTGTATCACACATGATCTTATTAATGAAAACAATGATCTGTCTCAGATCACATATTCGTAATGCCTATTAACTCCATAAATTGTGACAGGGCACTGGTCATGTACGAATCACGTCGCCTGATCAACACAGTGGGTACGATTCGATGTGGTTCTGGTAATGGATGACAGGTAAATTTGCCTTCTCCCCGAGATTCAACCATAGATTTTGGTAATATAGTCACTCCCAGCCCGCTTTCAACACATTTAAGGACGCCCTCTAACGTACCATATTCCATGACCTTCATAGGAGGATAGCCGTTGTTCTCTAGCCACTTTTGCCATCGTCCTAAATAAATACAATGGGCGAATGACGAGAGCAACGGCTCATGTAAAATAGATTCTACCTGGAATTGCTCCGTGGAGTAGCTTGTAATGAGAACGAGGGATTCTTCCAATACAGGATACTCGATGATTTCTGGATGAAGAATTGGCCCATCTACCAAGGCCCCGTCTACTTTGTAGTTGAGGATAGCGCTAACTTGGTCGACTGTAGGTGCCATATACAAGCTCAATTCTACTTGTGGAAATTTTTTGTGATATTCTGTGAAAATGCTGGGCAATCTTGTAGATGCGGTGGACTCTATAGATCCAATGTGTAAAGATCCTCGCGGAGTAGAGGAAAGCTTTACTGCTTCTATCGCTTCTTCGTAATCATATAGCAATTTATTTACATAGGGCAGTAGTTCACGTCCTGCAGGCGTTAAAGATATTTTCTTATGATATCGATAGAGAAGAGGTACACCTAACTCTTGTTCAAGACGTTGGATTCTTGCGGTGACATTGGACTGCACATAATTTAATTTTTGAGCAGCTTTTGTGATGCTTTGTTCAATGGCAACGGCTTTAAATACTTCCAAAGATTTAATATCCAAACTAACTCTCCTTTTTTGCATCATAAATTGTGATGATCTATATGCTATTTTTTGATTTTACGTGATCCAATGAAGTATGTAAACTAAATGATAGAAGAGGTTGATGCTCATTGCGTCCCTTTTATCTGATTGAGAGGAGAAAATGAGATTTTCTTAGCTGTGGCAATTAAACGTTTCCATTTAATAAGGAGGGGAATCGATTGATTTCAAAGGTAAATATCGAAGAAAAATTTTCGCAAATAAATGATTATTGGAATCCTAGAATAGGTGGAGAGTTGAATGACTCATACATGAAAATGGTGAAAATTAAGGGTGAATTCATTTGGCATCACCATGATGATGAGGATGAAATGTTCTTTGTGTGGAAAGGCAATCTAGTCATCCGTTTTAGGGATAGGGAAATAACGCTTCATGAAGGAGAATTTCTTGTGATTCCAAAAGGAGTTGAACATCAGCCCGTTGCTGAAGAAGAAGTTCACTTGCTCTTAATAGAACCTAAAACGACGCTAAACACGGGGAATGTGCTCAATGAACGAACTGTTTCGATTCCTGAACAAATTTGAAAAACTAAATCGTTAAAGATCAAGTATCTTAGGTGATAAATAGTTGAATGGTTGTTTTAGCTAATAACGAGGCTGCAATTGCTGCCTCGTTTTGTTGCTTCAATGATTCAGATGAGCTGTAACGCATTTGCTTTCACTACCTGAAATAAACTCTTCAGCAAGAATCGGTTTGTGCTTTCATCGTTTCATATTCAGGACGATCAGATGCTAAGTCTATTTTGCTGAGTAAGCGATTGTTATTTAGTTCATCGATTCTTGTACCGGAAGTGCGCGTTAATTTGACCTTCCAGCATCTTTTTCTTATATTGTCCGCTTTTTAATGCCTGTTCTTTTTTCTTCATGTCTTTCAAAATCTCCGCTGTCTGCACACCATCTTCCCGTTTATTGGCGATATCCATTAAACGTTCTACATCAGAAAAAGAATATTTCCGTGTGCCTCTTGTTGAGCGCTGGGGATAGATGAGTTTCCGTTCCTCATAATATCGGATTTGCCTGACGGAAAGTCCTGTTAATTCACTGACAATCCCGATTGAAATGACTTTTTTATCTTTATAAGATACATCTTCCTGCGTCATATCCTCACCCCTGCAAGTCTTTTCTTCATATTATATCCAACAGTCAGTAAAAAAACCTAACGTTTGTTAGATAATATAACACAAAAATGAATAAAGTGAAAAACAATGGAAGGAAAATTGACATATAAAGTGCAAATCATATCACGTAAACATATGATAAGAAAAAGAAAAAATGAGGAGGAGGCGCACTTGATGGAGAAAACACAGATCATCCGTATGGCAAAAGAAATCATCGCATTAGATGTGAAGAGGGATGAACTGCTGGAGCAGTTCATGCAGGCTGCGGGTCAGAATGCACATGCTCTTCTTAGAGCCGTACAAAATGATTTGTATAAAAAGTCCTCATAAGCACCCGATCCATATCCATTGATAGGAGGGGAGATGTCATGCGGCGTATATTAAAAGAAGCTTTAGCGAAAGAAAGACATTATTATACGAAGCAGCTTTGCTCACTTGGGGTGTACAGCCCTGATATGACCAAGAACATGACAATTAGTGACTTAAAAAAAGAGTATCATTTCTTTTTCAACAAAACCGATCGCTTTCTTTAACATCCCTTATCATGTGCGTTGTCACATGAAGGGTTCTTTTTTTGTGTTTAATATTATAGCAATATTGAATTTTGTAGAAATTTGACGAATCAAATGTAAGAAAATATAGAGCCTTTACAGATTATGTTAAAATTTGTCGTAACATGATGGTTTGCTGGAAAAGCTTTTTTTCGAGATGATTGTGAAAAATAAGAAGGATTTTAAAAGTTTATATCGAAATCTTATACATAACACGAATGGAGTCACTTATGTGGTTGAAAGGGTTTTCAAAAACGTACTTCTATTTTTTACGAAAGGCTCCAACTGCACCGCAAGAAAGCCTTGAAGTTAAAAAAATATTATAAGAGGTAGATATGTGATGAGACTATCGTTTAATGAAGAAGAAGTAGAACGTTCAATGACGCTTTACAAAGTTTTTGCAAGGGCATTTAAAAGCGTTTCCGAACACAGTATTAGAGACAGCAAGGAGCATGGATTCAATCCAACTGAATTTGCCGTTCTCGAATTACTGTATACGAGAGGTGCTCAAAAACTTCAGCAAATCGGCTCAAGACTCCTGCTTGTCAGCGGGAATGTGACGTACGTAATTGACAAGTTAGAACGAAATGGTTTCATTGAAAGAGAACAGGACCCAAAGGATAAACGGTCAGTTTATGCCCATTTAACGGATAAAGGGCGCAGTTATTTGGATAAAATTTATCCAATCCATTCTCTTCGAATTGCGCGGGCGTTTTCTGGTCTTTCGCGTGAAGAACAGGAGCAATTAATTAGTCTGCTGAAAAAAGCAGGTATTCACAGTCAGCATTTGTTATTTAGATAAAACGAAAAGGTGCCATGGTTGGCACCTTTTTTATGTATCCAGCTGATGAGCAGGATAGGCGATAAATTTTTCAATATCACTAGCTGGAAGTGGCTTGGCATAATAAAAGCCTTGTAGATCGTCACAGCCCTGCGCAGATAAAAGTTGCGCTTGTGCAAAAGTTTCAACACCTTCAGCAATGACTTCTAGAGATAGCTGGTGCCCCATTGCAATAATAGCCCCTGTGATTTGCTCAGACTTTGAATCACTCAAAATATCCTCGATAAATGATTTATCAATTTTCAGACGGTGAATCGGCAAATCCTTCAAATAGCTTAAAGAGCTGTGGCCTGTACCAAAATCATCAATACTAATACGGACGCCAAGTTGTTTTAGAGATGTCAGTACTTGTTTTGACTGCTTGATGTTATCCATTGTCATGCTTTCTGTCACTTCAAGCTCAAGAAGTGATGGTTGAAGGTCGTATTTTTTTAGCGTTAGTTTGATCAAATCAATTAAGTCTTCAGAGTTAAACTGCTTAGCAGATAAATTGACCGCTACAGGGATTTTCAATTGCTTGTCATACCACAATTTTGCCTGCTGACATGCCGTGTCAATGACCCACCTTCCAATATCGATAATCAGGCCGGATTCTTCAGCAAGTTCAATGAAAGCCTCGGGTGATTTTAGAGAACCGTCTGGTGCTTTCATTCTTAAAAGGGCTTCAACACCTGTCATTTGTCTTGTTTTGGCGCTGATTTGCGGCTGATAATGAAGCACAAACTGCTTTCTTTGAATGGCATCTCGTAGCTCCAGTTCGCGATTAAGTCTGTCCTCACTCAATCTCTCCATAGATTCAGTAAAGAATTCATAGCGGCTTTGTTTATGTTTCTTTGATAAGTACATGGCCATATCTGCTTTTCTCATCAATTCCATGCCATTCTTTCCGTTTTGCGGAGAGATGGCGATTCCAATACTAATGGATGTAATGAGCTGATGGTTTTGAATGAAAAAAGGTCGTTCAAATTGGCGAATGATGTTTTTCGAAAGCTGTTCAATTTTATGTGTACCATGCTCCAGGTGAGGAAAGATCATTAAAAATTCATCCCCGCCAATTCTTGCAATAAAGCCATTGTCAGGCAAACATTTGGTTAGTCTGTTTGCGGCGGCTTTCAACAGCAGATCGCCTATGTTATGACCAAGGGCATCATTAATAATTTTAAACCGATTTAAATCAAGAAAAAGAACTGCCGTTGACGTTTTTGTCTCTTCTTGAGCGGATAAAACATCATTTAAATGATTAATTCCATGACGACGGTTGGGCAGTTCAGTTAGTGCATCATAATGTGCCATCACATGAATTTCTTTTTCAGCAATCTTCTGCTGGGTTAAATCCTTTAAAACGAGATAAATGCTGTCAAGTGTATGGTTGACGTGTACGGGTATGTATGTAACATGATAATAATAAAAACGATCTGCTGCTTTCAGTTCTGCTTCACGCGTAATTGCTTTTTTAGATTGATCAATAAAGTCTTCCCACATCTCAGTCGGCATGACATATTGACTCACATCATCACCAATCCAGGAATTGCACATTTTCAAAATGTGTTTGCCTGGGTCATTCGCAGATATCACTTTTCGATCAACAGATAACACGATAATCCCATCTATATTATGTTTGATCAGTGATTGGAACCGCTGTTCATTTTCTTTTAGCTGATCGGATTGTGACATAATCCGGTGATCAATATAGGCGCCGAAAATCATAAGTGATTGGACGATAAGCGTCATCAGGCCGATGAAAATGGACAGGCTAAATGGTGACATTTCAAGAGAACCACCCGCAGCGGCATGACCATCTGAATGAAAAAACATCGTCGAAGACGCCATGCCAGTGTAATGCATGCCCGCAACAGCACCGCCCATCATCAGTGCACCCGCTATTTTTAACAGCTGATCTCCCCGCCTTTTCTCAGAGCGATGGAGCCGGAAAAAAAGGTGTAATGAAAAGAATGAAGCGAGCGCACCAATAAAAAACGAAAGAAAAAAGAGAACAGGGTCATAGCTGATGGTGACATTCGCCATTGATTCCAATCCGAGGTAGTGCATGCTGCAAATAGCTGAGCCCATCGTGATCGAACTAATCAAAAGTCGTCTTGTAGAAAGTTGCTGCTGAATACATATTGAAAATGCAATGAAAGAACCGATAAAAGAGGCCAAAATCGATAAAATGAGTAAGGGTGTTTCATATGTGATACCAGAGCGTAGGTGAAACGCCATCATGCCAATAAAATGCATTGACCATATTCCCATCCCCATGATCATCGCACCAATGATCAACCATACTCTTTTCTTTGCGCCGCTCGACTGGATCACCCGGCTGGCTAATTGAAGAGCTGAGTAGGAGGCGACAGCGGCGACAGCGACTGACAGAAAGACAAGCCATCCGTTGTAGCTTCCTGTTAAATGTGTCATGTAAGAAAACCTCCTGTATCTAAAAACAGACATATACTTAATATATCGGATCAAGTGGCGCCTGTGTTCACTTTTCCTTTACTTAAAAAGGGTATTTAGCATTTTTTTTGAACATTTTTTATAGTAAAATCAAATTTAATGTAAAAAAACGAAGAAAAGTGAATCATTTTTGGTTTTTTATTCGTTTAATAGGTGGCACGGTACGATTTGCAAGCATAGCCTGTCAAACTGATTATGTGTGAAAGGGATTGATAAACATCGAAGATTTTATTATTTCATTAGCTGATGCCTTTAAGAATTTGTCGTACTTCGGCATCTTTCTTGCATTATGCATTGAATTTGTTCCTGCTGAAGTGGTGTTGCCTCTTGCAGGTTACTGGGTTTCAAAAGGGGACATGGCCTTCATTGGTGTTGTGGCTGCCGGTTCTATTGGTGGTGTGGCAGGCCCCTTGACCTTGTACTGGTTAGGACGTTATGGAGGGAGACCCTTTTTAAATAAATATGGCAAATATTTCTTTGTGAAACCTGAGTCACTTGATAAATCGGATGCATTTTTTGAAAAGCATGGCGGATTTGTTGCGTTTAGCGGCCGATTTATTCCAGGGGTCAGAACCCTTATTTCCATTCCGTGTGGTATTGCGAAGATGAATGTGTGGGTTTTTTGCCTGTATACGTTTTTGGCGATTACGCCAATTACATTTGTATATGTGTATCTAGGATTTGTCCTTGGGGAGAACTGGCAAGAGGTTGGAACCATTTTAGAACCATATGTATTGCCGATTGGAATTGGTATGCTCTTATTGTTTGTTCTCTACGTGTGGCTGAAACGAAGAAAAAGAAAAACAGAAACACCAACGGCTTAATCAGTGGGTGAAGATGAAAAGTCACCTGTTGACAATCCGGGGTCTGTTGATTATGATATAAGTAATCTAAATATTCTTAATCCCACCAAAGGGGAGTAGCGTCCGGTTATCACCGGAAACAAAGTCGTCATTACATGGAACCTCATTCCATCGGCTTTGTTGGCATGATTTACATATCACATGTCTAGCAAGACCTTTGCCATTACAGGCAAAGGTCTTTTTTGCATTCATAAGCCTTTGTCTGTTGTGGGACAATAGATAAAAAATAAGGAGGAATGATGATGGATGCAGCAATTATTTTAGAGTACGGGTGGGTTCTTCTCGTATTGATTGGATTAGAAGGGATTTTAGCAGCTGATAATGCGCTGGTTATGGCTGTGATGGTCAAACACCTTCCTGAAAAACAAAGAAAAAAGGCATTATTTTACGGACTTGCGGGAGCATTTGTCATGCGATTTGGTTCTCTTTTTCTTATTTCGTTTTTAGTAGATGTGTGGCAAGTTCAAGCCATTGGCGCAATTTATCTTCTATATATTTCGATTCACCATATTTTAAAATCGCACGTATTTAAGAAAAAGGAAGCAGACACAAACATGAAACAAAGCGGCTTTTGGGCAACCGTCGTAAAAGTTGAGCTTGCTGACATTGCATTTGCAGTAGATTCTATTTTAGCAGCTGTTGCATTAGCTGTGACTCTGCCAGCAACAAACCTTCCACAAATTGGCGGGCTTGATGGCGGTCAATTTATTGTCATTCTATTGGGCGGTATCATTGGTCTAGTGATCATGAGGTTTGCGGCGACTGTATTTGTGAAACTGCTTAAAACGAGACCAAGCCTAGAAACAGCAGCATTTGTCATTGTCGGATGGGTTGGCGTGAAGCTGACGCTCTATACACTTTCTCATCCAGCCATTGGGGTCGTGTCCTCTCATTTCATTCATTCAACATTATGGAAAGTCATTTTCTGGACGGTTCTTCTCGCAATTGCAGCATTTGGTTGGTTTTTATCAAGTCCATCAAGAAAAGGCGGCCAGCAAAACGAGGAAAAACAAGAGATGCGGCTGGAAGAGTAGGTTTTTTGAAAGAAATATCATTTCATTTTCATAACACGTATATTACAAAAAAGGGGGTGATACCCCCTTATTTCTTTGCTTTTAAACGAAACGTTGTAAAGTAGATAAAGAAATACATGTCACAATTGAGTAACAGGAAATGAATTCCTCATTTCTTCCTTTGCGCTTCCCTCATAAATTAGCTATCATAAATGAGTAATATAGGGAGAACTGAGGTGAAACCATTGCTTAGCCTTTTGTTTAAAAAGGGAAAGAAAAAGCAAACATTAGAGCAGTCGGCAATCAACATCCAACAGGGTGATACCGAGCTGCAAAATGCATTAATAGAGCAATACAAACCATTTGTCGCTAAGACGGTTTCATCCGTTTGTAAACGATATATAGATGAAAAAGATGATGAATTTAGCGTAGGCTTAATTGCCTTTAATGAAGCGATAGAAAAATACTCTGCCGAAAAAGGCAACTCACTCCTTGCATTTGCGGAGTTAATTATTAAAAGAAAAGTAATCGACTATATTCGAAAAGAAGCAAGAAACGCGCCAACGGTTCAAATGGACCTTCAAGAAAGTGAGAATGGCGAGTACTCGCAAAGCATGATTGAAGCAGAGCTTTCTGCAAATGAATATAGGCGTTTAATTGAACAAGAACATAGAAGAGAAGAGATTGAACATTTTAAAGAACGATTGAAAGTATATGGTCTTACGTTTCAAGAACTGCTTGAGCATTCACCAAAGCATGCGGATGCGAGACAAAATGCCATTAAAGTGGCCCATACACTCGTGAAGCACGATGAACTGAGAACCATTTTATTTCAGAAAAAACAATTGCCAGTCAAACAGCTGGAAAAGCTAGTGGAAGTCAGCCGCAAAACGATTGAGAGAAATAGAAAATATATTATTGCGATGGCGATCATTATGACAGGTGATTATGTGTATTTGAAAGATTACCTTAAAGGGGTGCTTAATTCATGAGAAGAGGCATTATAGTAGAGAAAAACAAAAAATATGTCACACTGCTGACCCCTGATGGACAATTTCTGCGGACAAAGTATGAACAGCAAGACTATGAAATCGGTCAAGAAGTGACGTTTCCGAATGAATCACGTCTCGAAAGAAAAAGAGCCGGTTTTTTTGACCTGCTTCGTTTACGTCCGTTAAATGCAGGAATTCTATCAATTGCAGCAATTATTGTCGTGATTTTCACTATGATGCCATCTTTCTCAAGTCAAAAAGCATATGCATATATGACGATTGACATTAACCCAAGCTTTGAGCTGAAACTCGATCACAATTATCAAGTGATCGGTGTCACTCCGCTGAATAAAGATGCGAAGCAAGTACTGGCCAGTATGAAAGATTTAGAAAAAAACGACATGACCAAAGTCGTGCAGGAAATCATCGATGATTGTGATAAAAAGGGATACGTGAACCACTCTAAAAGCATTTATATTTCAACTGTTTATGAAAACAAGCAGGATCATACATACAAAACAAACGTAAAAAGTAAAATCAGCACCATCTCGGGGGAATATCAAAAGCGCAATTATAAGCTGGAAACTGTGGAAGGTGACCTGGAAACAAGAGAAAAGGCACAAAAAGCAGGCATTTCAACAGGAACTTATATTAGAAATCAAGAAATGCAAGACAACGAACAAGAGGACGTTAAAAAAGAAGATGAAGATCCAGCAGATGACGAGGCTGTCAAAGAAGAAGAGCCGAAAAATGCTGATGAAGATCAAAAAGACGAAGACAAAAAAGAAGACATCAAGACAGACGATAGCGATGAGATGCAGCCTGATAAAGAAGCTCCTGAAGGCGAAGACAAAGAGCAGAAGGAAGTTGAGAGGGAAGAGCAAGGAGCTGTTCAAAAGCCTCACCAAACAAGCCCTAATCTTGACAACAAAGAGAAAAAGGGAAAAGAAGAAAAGGATCGCTCTTTTGAAAAAGACAAAGAGCAAAAAAAAAATCACTCGACTGATCCAGATGAAAAAAAACATCCAAACGGCACATCACGTGGTGACACTAAAAAGCATGTAAAAAAAAACGACAGTGGTCAGAATCGTCCGTACGGCGAACGTAACAGAGATGGCGTCAAACAAAAAGGAAAAAACACACCGCCCTCATACCGTGAAAACCGGGATGAACCTACATATGAACAGTAAAAAAACGCCAGAATAGATCCGGCGTATTTCACCATGTCTTTATTTAGTTGAATGGCCCATTTGAGATTGCGCCTGCTGTACGAGTCTTTTTGTCATCTCGCCGCCAACAGAACCGTTTGAACGTGCGACTGTATCTGAACCGAGATTCACGCCAAATTCTTGAGCGATCTCGTATTTAAATTGATCTAAAGCTTGTTCTACTCCAGGAACAAGAAGTTGATTTCGATTTGCCATCACATATTCCTCCTTTCACCTCATGTTTGTTGCGCCTTCTTATTTTGAAAAAAACAGCCTGCAATTATGCTGGCAATTGCTGCACAAAAAAGCCGAGGTGATGAAGGTCACCTCGGGCTCAGTTTTAAGCCTTTTTCAGCTGAAGCGTATTCAACATCATTTCTTGCGCTGTGCTTTGCAAGTGAGAAGTGAAAACGGAGAAAACGGTAGAACTGATAATGCCTTTAATCAAATGCCATTGCGGCTTCGTCAATTCTGTAAACTCTTCGTGGAGTTTGTCCGTCTGCTCTTCTGTCATTTCTCGTAAATTCGTTTCCTTTAATGGAAAATGTGTATGGTGATAAATAAAATCAAGGACGTGCGCATATGCTTCATAAAAACGGATGGGGCTGATAATATCATCCGTTCGATCTGTGATCGTATTAAATAAGGCAGATAAGATCGTACGAATAGAATCAAAATCAAATACTGATTTTAAATCCCGGACAATTAATAAAATAACGACTTGATCAATGGAGTACTTCTTGCCAAGCTCTGGATGGCCGATCATATCTTTAATATCGCGCTTGATCCAGTTTTGAATGGCTGTCGATTTAAGAGAAGTCAGTTCACACAAGTTGCCAAGCTCAACGATTTCGTTCGTTGAAAGCCCGTGCTCTGATTTTTGCTTCCGCCGTTCGAGTTTTTCAAAAAACGAAGGGATTCTTAATTCATCATATTCATGTTCCTTATCGCTTTTTACAGATAAATTCAAAAGCTGAAGCGGAGTCAGATCTCCCTCGCCTTTTAGAGAATACAGAAGTCTCGTCATGTCAATTCTCGTTAATTTAAAAGTCACCATGTTCCACCTCATTTTGTACGTCAAAAACGTGATTATTGATCTAATTCAACATCATAATCTCTTTTTAATGAAAATGCAAAATAAACTAAAATAGGACCGGTGCGTCACAATTTGTTCACTTGTTTGCGGATGCAAGTAGCGTAATCATTGAAATGACGAGGTTTGAGCCAGTATGATAAACATAGAAAACGATTCCTTTTTCCTTGCAATTTGAGACGTTTATTTTTATAATTTTATTAATAAGTTCAAATGAACTTAATATGACAGCGGAGGTTATGTATGGGTAAAAGAATATTTCTGTTTATATTAACGAACATTCTTGTTATCACTACGATTGGTATTGTCCTATCGGTTATTAGTGCAGCAACTGGTGTTGGTTCTTATATAGGAGCAGACGGAAGACTTAATATCCTTTATCTTCTTGTATTCAGTGCAGTTGTTGGTTTTGTAGGCTCGTTTATGTCACTAGCGATGTCTCGCTGGATGGCAAAAATGATGATGGGTGTGCGTGTGTTAAATCCAGAAAAGGATTCATTAACATATGATGAGCAGCAGCTTGTTGACCGCGTTCACAGACTATCAAGAGCAGCAGGCCTTTCTAAAATGCCTGAGGTCGGTATTTACCAATCATCTGAAGTAAATGCATTTGCGACAGGTCCTTCTAAAAGAAGATCGCTTGTTGCCGTATCAACTGGATTGCTTCATGAAATGGATGATGCAGCAGTTGAAGGGGTTATCGCTCACGAAGTCGCTCACGTAGCGAACGGTGACATGGTTACAATGACGTTACTTCAAGGAATCGTCAACACGTTTGTTGTCTTCCTTTCAAGAATTGCGGCATGGATCGCAAGCCGTTTCGTTCCACGTGAAGAGCTTGTGCCGATTGTTCACTTTATCGCTGTGATCGTCTTCCAAATTATTTTCTCTATCTTAGGAAGCCTTGTCGTATTTGCTTACTCTAGACATCGCGAATTCCATGCAGACCGCGGCGGTGCGGACCTTGCAGGAAAAGATAAAATGATTCATGCGCTCCGTTCACTAGAGGCGTATACATCAAGAATTAAAGATGATGATCAAACAGCTGTTGCTACACTGAAAATCAGTGGTAAAAGAAAAGCTTCTCTTTTCTCAACACACCCTGATTTAAACGAAAGAATTAGAAGACTCGAAGCAAAATAAGAAAGATCAAAAGACATTCTGCGTAAGGATGTCTTTTTCTTTTTGATGAAAAAGTAAATAAAGCACAAAATACCTTTAAAATCTTCTCTCTTTTCATTAAAATGATATAGTATTCGAAAAGAAAGATAAAAGAAGGAATAACCATGAATCCAATGAAAAAACTAATCGACCGGCTGTCGGCTTTTCAGTTGATTGCCCTTTACTATTTTCTTGCTGTGACCGTGTCGTTCATTCTACTCAGTCTGCCAGTGGCTCACCAAGAAGGAGTCAAATGGACATTTATTGATGCGCTGTTTACAGCTGTGAGTGCTGTCAGTGTCACGGGTCTGACTGTTGTCGATACGTCACAAACATTTAGTGTGACCGGGATGTGGATCCTTGCATTTGTTTTGCAAATCGGTGGTATCGGCATTATGACCCTTGGTACATTCGTCTGGCTGGTTATGCGAAAAAGGATCGGCATTAAAGAAAGAAAATTAATTATGGCAGACCAAAACCAGAGCAACTTATCAGGAATTGTAAAACTCATGAAGCAGGTCTTATATTTAATCTTACTGATTGAGTTTGTAGGCGGTCTGATTTTAAGTATGTATTTTCTAAAGTATTACGATGTGCAAGGCGCTTTTTTACACGGATTTTTCTCTAGTATCAGTGCCACAACCAATGGAGGATTTGATATTACTGGGAATTCGTTAATTCCTTATAAAGATGACTATTTCGTCCAATTTATCACGATGCTGCTCATCATTTTTGGCGCTATTGGCTTTCCGGTACTTGTCGAAGTAAAGGATTATTTATTCAATCAAGACCGAAAACATGCATCGTTTTCATTGTTTACGAAAATTACAACGATCACGTTTGGCCTCCTTGTTGTCGTTGGGGCAATTGGGATTTATGCACTTGAAGCTCGGTTTACTTTTCTAGGGAAGAGCTGGCATGAAATCTTGTTTTATTCTTTGTTTCAATCAACAGCTACTAGAAGTGGCGGGCTTTCGACATTAGATATTACGCAATTGACAGAGCCGACACTGTTATTTTTATGTTTGTTGATGTTTATCGGGGCATCTCCAAGCTCGGTAGGGGGCGGAATTCGGACAACCACGTTTGCCCTTAATTTACTTGCTTTGTTTCATTTTGCGAGAGGAAATAAGTCCATTAAAATCTTTAAAAGAGAGCTTCATCAAGCGGACATTAATAAATCCCTCATGGTGACGATGATGGCCTTTATTTTAGTGTTTGGTGCTACATTTCTGTTAACTTTATCAGACCATCATACACTTCTTGAAACTTTATTTGAAGTTTGTTCTGCCTTCGGAACAACAGGACTGTCGCTCGGAATTACGTCTGACTTGTCCGTATTTGGTAAGTGTATTATTATGGTCGTCATGTTTATAGGACGGATTGGAATTCCAAGCTTCTTGTATTTAATTGGCCGCCGGGAAAGTGAAGCGAATTATCATTATCCGAAAGAGCGTGTGATCATCGGCTAACCAGCATTCCTACTGAATGCTGGTTTCAGCGTGTAGACAAACCCTCGCATTCGTTGTCAAATCTGTGCTCCGGTGCTCACGAATGTCAAATTCGCTCTGCTCCGGTGCTCGACTTTCCTAGACTGCAAAGGTTTTCTATCACGCTGAAAAGAAGACAAAGAGTTAAAATAACGATCATTTTAACTCTTTGTCGACAATCAGACCAGCATTCCTACTGAATGCTGGTTTTTTTATTTCCATTATATAACTGGCTAAATCACAAAGGATGTTCGCAATCTATAGGTAAGAGGTGAAAGAGACGTGCTGGATGTGTTATGGAAAGCAATTGTAATGCTGCTCGTTGGTACTTTGCTGCTGAGAATAGCAGGGCCTAAATCCATTAGTCAATTAACGGTTCAACAGACAGTCATCATGATTTCGATTGGATCGATTATTATCCAACCCTTTATTGAGCATAATTTACTTGAAACCATTTATGCGGCCGCCATTTTTATTGTGGCGCTTGTGATTATGGAAAAGCTGTCGATTCAATTTGATTTTTTTGAAAAATTGGTTTCAGGGAAGTCTGTGGTGATTTTAGAGGATGGAGAAATGCTTGATCACAAGCTGAAAAAAACGCGGCTGACAAGGGACCAATTCAAAATGCGCTTAAAGCAGCAGGGCATCACAGACATCAGCAGTCTCAAAAAAGCAACGCTAGAAGCGAATGGGCAAATTGGATATGAGTTAAAGCCTGAGGAAAAACCAGTGACAGTCAAACAAATGAAAGAGCTATTTGATCAATTGAGCGAAGAACTAAACATGTTAAAAAGGAATGATGACAAATGAAAAGAAAAACAGCAAAAAATGAAGCACTCACGAATAATATGACGCCTACAGAAAGCATGGCACACGATCAAGGACAAACACAATTTGACGAGCAATCAGAAGACCGCCAGGCGAACCGAAATTCTCATCAAGGGAAACAGGGGGGAGCATCTCGTGACTAAAAAACATGTGAAAAGTAAAGATATGAAAGACCATAAAAAACCGATGAACCCCGATATCTTGGAAGAGGAATTTGGCAGCGAGCTGGGAGATATAAACAGCAGTAAATGGATTGATACCTTAATGAAGCCTAAAAAAAAACGATGAATGTCACACTGAACAGAAAAACAAAAAATAAATAGAAAAAAACGATCCAGAGAGATCGTTTTTTCTATTTAATATAACTGTTTTGTCTGCCAGTAATGGTTCGCATTAGACTGGTCATTTTGAGCTCGATGACTGGTTGTGCAACAGTTTTAACAAATGTACTAGATAGGGTAAAGGTTAAGAGGACCGTAAGTAGCAATAGAATCAATACACTTGCCGTATTTAGAGCCCAATCATCAAACCAAGTCGTTCTTAAAAGCTTAATCACAAAGCCATGAAGTAAATAGACATATAACGTTCTTGTGCCCCATTTGGTAAAGAAAAACCGGCGTGTAGGGACTAATGCAAAGAAACTAAAGGTAGCAGCAAATGCAAGTAAATACCATGCCATTCGTTTCATCGCTGCAATGAGTCCTTCATCTCCAAGAGAAGCGTACGATTGTGACCCAAATAAAAAGGAATAATCGAATTCATAAAAATAGCAAAACAGGAACACGGCCATCAGTACAAGAAGTGCAGTCAGTTTCCCTTTGCTTGTTCGGATAAATTCAAAGTGCTGCTTTTTTAAATAAAAGCCAGCTAAAAACATCGGCAAAAAGACAAACGTACGAGATAGGCTGAGCGTATCACTAATGCTGTCCACGTAACCGACAAGTAACGCCATCGATAAACTGACGATCATTGCCCAGTGGAATGGCAGTTTTGAAAAAGGAATAAGTAGTAAGTTCCAAAAGAATAAACTGATTAAAAACCATAAAGACCATTGCGGATCAATCGGATTTAAGTTAGAGATGCTTTGATCCTGTAAGAAATAATAATACACAGAATAGATGACCTGAAAAATCAAATATGGGATGATCAGCTTAACTGCGACTTTTTTCATAAAACCTGGTTTTCTAAAACCTTTGGCAAAGAAGCCAGACACCAATATAAAAGCGGGCATATGGAATGTATAAATAAATTTATATAAGTAGAGTATCCAGTCATTATCATGTATGAATGACCGTAACAAATGACCAAAAACAACTAGAAAAATCAGAAGAAATTTTGCATTATCAAAATAACTGTCTCTCGTTGACGTCATAACATCACCTTTCCTGCTTCATTTCGAACATAAACGTTCTAAGTGCAATGTTCCCTCATTTGCCCCATTTTAAAATACAAATTGGCTCATTTCGCTATTTGATGTGAAATTGTAGAACGGTTGTAAAAGAAGCGTAAGAAAAGAGAATCGTTATACAATCGTGTCATCCAAATGAAACAAATGAAGCAAGCTTCGTGTAAAAAGTTCTCTTTTTTTATGAGTCGAATGAAGGAACAATGAAAATCTTGTAGAAATATTGTAGAGGAATGAGGCTGGAAAAGGAGTGTAAGAGAATGACTGAAACGCTCGATGGTGCGAAAAATATCAGAAAATTAGAAAAAGAGAACGAATATTTGCGAAATGAATTGATACAGCACAAAATGCTGTTAAATAAGACGTTAGATGCCATTTTTATATTTGATCAGCACCTCAACATTATTCAAGCCAATGAAGCGACATGTAGGCTTGTGCAAACACCGAAAGAAGACCTCCTCAATAAATCCGTTCTAGATTTCCTATACGGCATCCCGAAAAACAAAATTGACTGCTCACTTGAGATTTTTTTTCGAAAAGGAACGTTAAAAAGAGAGATCTCCATTCAACTTGAAAATGGAGAGACAAAATATATTGAATTTGCAGCAGAGCACGACGTGGTGAATCAACAATATATTGTCGTCATGCGTGATATTTCTTCAAAGAAAATATTAGAGCGAGAACGCTCGATGAATGAGCAGCTGTTTAAAGATTTATTTGATCGAGCGATTGACGGTATGGTCATTTTTGATCAGGATGGTTGTATGATTGACGCCAATCACTCTTTTTGCCAGAGCTTTGAACTTCAAAAAACAGATTTAACAGACCGCTACTTAAATGAATTTGTTGAAGAAGAAAACCTTCCAGCGCTCCAGCAGCTCTTAACTTCATTGAAAGAAACAGGGAAAGCAAAGGGAGAACTTCCTGTTACCCTTCAATCTGGGCAGCACAAATTATTCGAACTGACTATCACATCCAATGTGATGAGTGGTTTTTACATGTCCATCATGCGTGATATTACAGAAAAAAGATTAATGGAAGAAAAGCTGCTAAAAAGTGAAGAACGTTTTAGAGAAATATTCGAAAATGCGATGGATGCCATCATCATTTGGGCGGATGATGGAGAGATTGTCAGGGCAAATGAATCCGCCTGCCGAATTTTCGAATTACCGATGCATCAGCTGATTGGCAAGAAACTCATGGATTTTCTAGTCAAATCTGATCGCAGATACCGGCCGACAAGAAGACGGTATATCAGGAATCTTGAAATCAGAGAAGAACTCCTCTTTAGAATGGCGAATGGCCAATTCAAAGAGCTTGAGTTCACCTCTAAGCATGCGGTATTAGAAGGACAGCACTTAACCATTTTACGGAATGTCAGTGACAGAAAGCGAATGGAAGAGGAGCTTCGAGAAAGTGAGCTCAAATTCCGTAAAGTATTTAATGGCTCTATGGATGGCATTGTTCTTTTCGATAATCAATACCGGATTATAGATGTGAATCCTTCTGCAAGTGAACTGCTTGGCCTCAAAGATGATCACTTAACGGAAATGAACCTTTTTCATATCCTTGCGCCATATCAAATTGAAAATTTGGCGCAGCCAGCTCAGGCGATGTCATTAGACGAGATGGACAATGAAGTTCCCTTTGTGCTGAACCATCCAGATCAACGTATTTTGGAGTTTTCTTTTAAACGAAATATTATTCATAACATGAATTTGGCCATCTTTAGAGATGTGACTGAACGCAAGGAATTAGAGGAGCGGGTAAGAAAATCGGATACGCTTCATGTTGTCGGAGAGCTTGCCGCTGGAATTGCTCATGAAATTAGAAATCCAATGACAGCTTTAAAAGGCTTCATTCAGCTGCTCAAAGGAAACATTGAAGGGGAGTATTCGCTCTATTTTAATGTCATCACATCAGAGCTAAAAAGAATCGAATCCATCATTACAGAATTTTTGATTTTAGCGAAACCGCAGGCCATCATCTATGAAGAAAAAAATGTCGTGCAAATTGTCAAAGACACGATGGACCTTCTTCACGCACAGGCCAATCTTGGCAATGTACAAATGCATTTAGATGTGCTTGATGATATTCCGCTCATCTACTGTGAACAAAATCAATTGAAGCAAGTCTTTATTAACATTTTGAAAAATGCGATTGAAGTAATGCCTCAGAAAGGAAATGTATACGTGAGCATTCAAAGGAAGGGGGAGGAGCACATTGTGATTTCTCTTCGTGATGAAGGCTGCGGCATGACAGAGGATAAACTAAAGCGTCTTGGAGAACCATTTTATACAACAAAAGAAAGAGGCACTGGACTTGGGTTAATGGTTAGTTATAAAATTATTGAAGAGCATCAAGGAACCATTGAAGTAGAGAGTGAAGAAGGGGTCGGAACAGTGTTCCATCTCACGCTTCCACTCCGGCAGCAGAAACAAGAAGGGGAGCTTTAATGTGTATTATACAGTCTATACCGCACCAATCGGGGCATTATACATACTAGAGAAAGATGGAGCCATCATTGAAGTGAAGTTTGATGATGAATCGTTTTTGGTTAAAAAACAGAGAGACCGTTTTAAACAAGAAGACACGCCTGTATTAAAAGAAGCGAAAAAACAGCTGGATGAATATTTTAAGGGCGATCGGAAAGTGTTCGATCTCCCGCTCAAGCAAGCAGGCTCTCCGTTTCAAGAGCAAGTGTGGGAGGCACTTTCTACTATTCCGTATGGTGAATCAAAAAGCTATGCTGATATTGCAGAAGCGATTGGCAATCCAAAGGCTGTCAGAGCCATTGGACAAGCTAATAGACGCAATGCATTGCCTATTTTTATCCCGTGTCACCGGGTCATTGGAAAAGACAGGACTCTGACTGGTTATGCAGGGACGAAGACAGGGATGAAAGCGATCCTGTTAGAATTAGAAGGCATCCCATTTGTTCAAAAATAAATGAATTGACCTGTTCCAAATGTTTAGTGAGCGACATATCCTTTTATTAAGCTAAAAAAGTTGGTCTAGGGAAAAAGGAGGCTGCAAACATGTTATGGGGCAAAAAAGATAAAATGTACGCCGTCACATCACTATGTGTCAAAATGAACGTGTTGACAGAAGAACAGAAAAAAGAAATATTAGCAAAAACAAACGAAACAAAAAAGCGCGGTGCTCTTAAATGATAAGAATCCCGCGCTTTTGTTTGATTAAAGTGACACGCTTTCAGTAAATAGTGCATCAATCTCTTCTGTATAGTTGGAAGTGATAATGCCTTTTTCTGTAATGATCCCGGAAATGAGATGGTGAGGAGTGACATCAAAGGCAGGGTTAAATACCTGCACGTCAGGAGGCGCAATTTGGATGCCGTTTAATTCCTTTACTTCCTGCGGGTCGCGTTCTTCAATCGGAATATCTGATCCATCCTGAGTTGACACATCAAAGGTCGAAAGAGGCGCTGCCACAAAAAATGGAATTTGAAAGTGTTTAGCCAAAATAGCCAGACTTAACGTTCCAATTTTATTTGCTGTATCACCGTTTCTAGCGATTCGATCTGCACCAACAATAACGGCAGAAATTTGTTTTTCTTTCATCGTATGGGCTGCCATATTATCCGTGATAAGCGTCACATCTACACCGCCCTGCATCAATTCCCATGTCGTCAGACGAGCGCCTTGAAGGACAGGACGTGTTTCACATGCGTAAATGTGAAGATCGAGGTTTTTCTTTTTCGCTAAATAAAAGGGTGCAAGCGCTGTTCCGTACCGGCTTGTGGCAATCGAGCCTGCGTTACAAATGGTCATAATTCGATCACCAGATTTAAAGAGCTGAAGAGCATTTTGACCGATTTGCCGGCATGTTTCTTCATCTTCGATTTGAATTTGAATGGCTTCATGGACAAGATCAGTTTTGGCTGCATTCACCGAAGCAGCACGCTCAATGCGCTGATAAAGACGGTCTAATGCCCAGGCAAGATTCACAGCGGTTGGACGAGCACTGTTTAAATATTCTTTCAGGCGAGCGACTTCTCGCTTAAAGAGATCAATGTCTTCTGTATCAATCTCTTGTGCACTGAGTGCGAGCCCAAAAGCCGCTGTAATGCCAATAGCAGGTGCTCCGCGCACTTTTAGCGTCACAATGGCATCATACACATCTTCTTTTGTATATAAATGCTCAAACACGGTTTCAGCGGGTAATTTTTGCTGATTCAAAATGTTGATACGGTTTTCTTCCCATTCGACGGAACGGGGAACTTCAAATTCTTTAGACAAAACTCGTCACTCCTTTACAGTTTGCTGGAATAATGCGACGAGGTCAGACGCTGTTTCCACTGCATGATATTGTTTGATCAATGTTTTTCCTAGTGTAAGTGCTGCTTTTTTCTGCTGAAGCCTTCTAGAATGTGATGGAATCGCATCGAGATCAGCCGCATGCGCAAGACCGATGGTTCGGCGAACAAGCTCACAGCCAGCAAAGCCGGTGGCTTCTTTTAAAATACGGTCAAACGTTGTTTCTAAAAAGCTTTCCGATACACTAAACGCTTCAATACTGTCTTCTTTCCATGCTTTTGTGAACACTTCTTTGAATGTTGTCCACACATTGACGACATGATCAAAAAGATGCTGCTGATCCTGCTCATTCTCATGAGATAAAGCATTAATGAACAGATTGGAAATAAAGTGACCGATATCGAATCCGAAAGGACCGTAAAAAGCGAACTCTGGATCAATGATTTTCGTTTCCGTTTCGTTTGCAAAAATACTGCCGGTATGAAGATCTCCATGTACCAGTGTTTCAGCAGAGGTTAAGAAGATCCGTTTCAATTCGGCTGCTTTTGCTTGCAGTTCAAGATCAGCCCATAGTGCTTGTGCCTCTTCTCTTAATTCCTCTTCGAAGTCATTCGTTTCGCTGTCAAAGAAAGGATCTGTGAAGACGAGTTTTTCTGTAATGTCACAAAGATCAGGGTTCGTAAACTGCTTCACGAATTGTTTTTTGATTTTAGGATTTGTGGCAAAGTCAGACGTGTAAAATAGTGTTTTGCCTAAAAATTCTCCAACATGATCTGATAAATACGGATAATGTTTTCCGGCAATTAGCCCTTTTCTGACGATTTCAAGGTGTGATAGATCCTCCATTGCCGTCACTGCAAGAGCTGTATCCGAATAATAGACGGCTGGTACGAGATGTGGTGCATACTCTGATTGCTTGATGAGTGCTGCACTTTCAATTCTTGCGCGGTCTAATGTCAGCGGCCAGCTTTCTCCAACGACCTTTGCATAAGGAAGAGCCTGCTTGATAATCAGTCCTTTTGCTTGTTTGTGATCATAAATATGAAAGACGTAATTTAAATTTCCGTCGCCAATTTCAGTACAGGTCAAATGACTGCTTTCTTGAATCAATCCAAGTCTAATGGCTAATGCAACTGCCGAACTCTCTGTTAATTCTTCATATGATGCCGTAAGTGTAACCAATTGTTTCCCCTCCAAATCATATAAAAAAGCCTCTTTCTCCTGAGAGAAAGAGGCTTGATGGCGTGTATGCTCGAAGCCTCTCTTATCTCTCAGCACATACGTCTGATGGAATTAGCACCGTGCCCTATAAGACAATAAATTGTCTTGGCGCTGTTCTTGCTGCGCCCCACTTCACAGTGGTATTAACGGTCGGTTGCTGTTGGGGTCAAAAGGCCAAATCCCTCGCCCAACTCTCGATAAGAGAAATCAATATGTAATTGTTTCATGTCTGCTTGCATTTCTTAATTCTAGATATTATCAGAGCGGCAGTTCACATGTCAATCTTTTTTCAAAATTGCTTTACAATTCATAAAACAATCCATTACAGTGATTGTATTGTCATGTAACTTGAATAGAAGGTGAAAAAATGGAATTCCAGCAATCGAATGTGTTGAAACATTTACCGAAACAATTTTTTGCGTCGCTTGTACAAAAAGTACAGAAAAAAATGCAGGAAGGGGCAGATGTGATTAATTTAGGTCAAGGAAATCCTGATCAGCCCACTCCTCCACATATTGTGAAAGCGATGCAGGAAGCAGTAGCAAAACCTGAAAATCATCAATACTCCTCATTCCGCGGGACAGCGAAACTAAAAAAGGCCGCAGCTGCTTTTTATGAAAGAGAATATGGCGTCACGCTTGACCCAAAGACAGAGATTGCCATCTTATTTGGAGGAAAAGCGGGACTAGTCGAGCTGCCGCAATGCCTACTGAATCCAGGTGATACGCTGCTTGTTCCAGACCCAGGATATCCTGATTACTGGTCAGGCGCTGTGCTTGCCGGAGCTCATATGGTCACAATGCCTCTTCTTGAACAAAATGATTTTTTACCTGACTACCACCAATTGTCAGAGCAGGATAAGGATCAAGCAAAATTGATGTACTTAAATTACCCAAATAATCCGACTGGTGCGACTGCAACCCGGACATTTTTTGAAGATACTGTTGCGTTTGCGAGTGAAAATAAGATGTGTGTTGTCCATGATTTTGCATATGGCGGCATAGGATTTGACGGCGAAAAGCCCCTCAGTTTCCTGCAAATAGACGGAGCAAAAGAGACAGGTATTGAAATCTATACTTTGTCCAAAACGTATAATATGGCTGGCTGGAGAGTCGGTTTTGCAGCAGGGAATGCCTCTGTTATCGAAGCCATTGAGCTTTATCAGGATCACCTGTTTGTGTCACTGTTTAAAGCAACTCAAGATGCAGCAGCAGAAGCACTTTTAAGCGATCAAACGTGCGTCCAAGTACAAAATGATCGGTACGAAAAAAGACGAAACACTTGGATTGCTGCATGCAAAGAGATTGGCTGGGACGTCAGTGCGCCAAAGGGCTCGTTTTTTGCTTGGTTAAAGGTGCCTGAAGGATATACATCGGAAACTTTTTCTGATGTATTATTAGAAAAAGCACATGTTGTTGTTGCACCGGGGAATGGCTTTGGTGCTCACGGTGAAGGCTACGTCAGAGTCGGTCTTTTAACAAGTGAGGAGCGGCTAAAGGAAGCCGCTGATCGTATCGCTGCCTTGCAGTTATTTGAAAAAAAGCCATTGACAACGTAAAAAAATGGTGCGATAATTCAGGCAATATTTAAGAAAATTGAATATTCTTATCAAGAGTAGGCAGAGGGACTAGCCCAATGAAGCCCGGCAACCGACTTCCATGAAGCACGGTGCTAATTCTTGCAGCAAGCGCTGAGAGATAAGATTCGGATGAATGAGACGAAACCTCTTTAACGCGCTGATCAAGCACTTAAAGAGGTTTTTTTATTGACCATATACAGGACGCAATCGAAAGGGGATTCCTAGTGAGTGAACTACTGGCAACATACGTATTAACACATCGAGAGGATGAACAAATAGACCGAAAAGCAGAGCAGATCGCACTTGGGTTAACGGTCGGGTCATGGACGGACTTGCCGCAGCTCAAAAAGGAGCAGCTGAAAAAACATAAAGGCCGTGTGGTGAGCGTAAAAGAACAGTCCCCCGCAATTGGTGGTCTGTATCAATCAGAGGTGACCATTGCTTATCCTGAGGCGAACTTTTCAGCTGATATACCAGCGGTGTTGACGACGATTTTTGGAAAGCTTTCACTGGATGGGAAAGTAAAGCTCGTCGATATCGAATTTTCGGAAAGGTTTAAACGCTGTCTTCCAGGACCGGTATTTGGCATTGAGGGGATACGAAAGAAAGTAGGCGTGTTTGATCGGCCGCTATTGATGAGTATATTTAAAGGCGTGATCGGCCGTGATATGGAGGATTTAAAAGAACAGCTCCGCTTACAGGCTTTAGGTGGAGTAGACTTCATCAAAGATGATGAGATTTTATTTGAAAGCCCATTAGCCCCTATTGAAGATCGAATCAAGGAAGGAAAAAAGATATTAAAAGAAACATATGAAGAGACAGGACATCGCACGCTTTATGCTGTTAATTTAACTGGTAGAACTTTTGATTTGAAAGATCGAGCAAGAAAGGCAGCCGAACTCGGGGCTGATGCGCTATTATTCAACGTTTTTGCCTATGGACTTGATGTCATGCAAAGCTTGGCTGAAGATCCAGAGATCCCATTGCCGATCATGGCACATCCGGCAGTGAGCGGTGCAATGACATCCTCTCCAGACTATGGATTCTCGCATTCTCTTCTTTTAGGCAAATTAAATCGATATGCTGGCGCTGATTTAAGTCTTTTTCCCTCTCCTTATGGATCAGTCGCCCTTCCGAAAAAAGATGCCATTGGCATTTTCGAAGCATGTGTGAAAGAGGATACAGTTCAACAAACATTTCCTGTCCCTTCAGCAGGCATTCACCCGGGAATGGTGCCGATCTTAATCAAAGATTTTGGACTTGATCATGTCATTAATGCAGGCGGGGGAATTCACGGACATCCGCGGGGAGCAATCGGAGGAGGGAAAGCCTTTCGTTCGATCATTGATGCGGTGGTCAAAAAAGAGTCTATCGAAGAAAAAGCATCAACTTGTCAAGACTTACAAGCAGCACTTGATCTTTGGGGAAGGGTAGCAGAATAAATGAAAAAACCAATTGTATGTTGTGATTTTGATGGCACGATTACGAAAAATGATAATATCATTCGCATCATGAAGCAGTTTGCTCCAAAAGAATGGACGAAATGGAAGGATGGTGTTCTAGCAAAAGAGATCACGATCCAAGAAGGCGTCGGGCAAATGTTTCAGTTACTGACGAGTGATCAGAAAGAAGCCATTCGGTCATTTATTTTAGAGGATACAGAGATTCGTGAAGGATTTGAACAGTTTGTCGATGATGTCAAAAAAGCAGACATTCCTTTCTATGTACTCAGCGGCGGTATGGACTTTTTTGTCTACCCTATCCTTGAAGGGATTGTCGAACAAGAGAATATTTATTGTAACCATGCATCATTTAAAGAAGACCATATTCAAATTGAATGGCCGCATGCTTGTGATTCAGAATGCCAAAATGGCTGTGGCTGCTGCAAGCCTTCCATTATTCGAGAGCTGACGCAGGAAGATGATTTTATTATCATGATTGGTGATTCAGTGACTGATATTGAGGCAGCGAAACATGCGGATCTCACGTTTGCGCGTGATTATTTACTGAACGAATGTAAAGAGCTAGGGCTCGTACATAAAGAGTATGAAACATTTGTTGATCTAAAAGCGCAATTTGATCAAATAAAGGAAGTGAAGGAATGGCAGACGAGAAGAGTAAACGCTGGAAGGAACTAGCAGACGTCAAACGTGAATTGGCACAAAGAGACTGGTTTTACGGAACGAGCGGCAATTTATCGATAAAAGTGTCGGATGATCCCATCACGTTTTTGGTGACGGCAAGTGGCAAAGATAAACGAAAAGAAACCGATGAAGATTTTGTTCTTGTTGATGCAGCAGGTCAGCCGGTTCATCCGAATGAGCCGCTCAGGCCATCAGCTGAAACACTGCTTCACACATACATTTATGAGCGGACGAAAGCAGGATGTTGTCTTCACGTCCACACGATCGATAACAATGTCATTTCTGAGCTGTATGGCGATAAAGGAGAAGTTCGTTTTAAAGGCAACGAAATCATTAAAGCGCTTGGTTATTGGGAAGAGGATGCAGAAGTTGCTGTTCCTATTATTGAAAACCCAGCTCATATTCCGCACCTTGCAGAGCAATTTGCAGTGCACCTGACGGACGATGCTGGTGCTGTACTCATTCGTAATCATGGCATCACCGTTTGGGGGAAAACCGCATTTGAAGCCAAACGAGTCTTAGAGGCTTATGAATTTTTATTTACCTATCATTTGAAAGTAGCGCTTTACCAAAAGCAGCTTGTTAAATAAAAAGGAGGAAACACACATGGCGACCATTTATATTCATAATGAAGAGAACACGTTACTTGAGAACGAACAAGAGGTCCGGGCGTATTTAGAACAGCAAGGGGTCATTTATGAACATTGGGATATTGAAAAACTACCAAAACAGTTATCAGAAAAGTACGATTTAACAGATGATGAAAAGGAAGAAATTTTAACTGTGTTTCAAGAGGAAATAAAGAGTATTTCCGAGCGAAGAGGATACAAAGCGCAGGATGTGATTTCATTATCAGATGCGACTCCTAACCTGGATGAACTGCTTCAAAACTTTAAACGTGAGCATCATCATACGGATGATGAAGTCAGATTTATCGTGAGCGGTCATGGCATCTTTGCCATTCAAGGCAAAGATGGTGTCTTTTTTGATGTGAGACTGAATCCAGGTGATTTAATTTCTGTGCCTCCGAATATTCGTCACTACTTTACACTTCAAGAAGATCGTCAAGTCGTTGCCGTTCGCATATTTGTCACAACTGAGGGCTGGGTGCCAATTTACGAAGAAGAAACGGTTTAATAGTGGGAGCTGATCATTTCGCATGAGGCGGAAGATCAGCTTTTTTTTAGGAAAATAGACATAAAATGAGAGAGAAAATAGTTGATTTTGGTCTTCTGCATAGGATAAAATTCTGTTTAATCAATGTGTCAGTCCTGTCCAATTTTGAAGTTTACCCCCAGAATTCATTGGGTAAAAGGTCTTTAGGCTGTAAAAAATTAAATAAAATAAGCATATTTAATTTAATTTACAAATAAAGTATAATTTTGGTGTCGGATCCATTTAGAGCGTAGACAGACGAATTCATAGCGGGAGCTGAGATCATGAATATTTATGTACGGAAAGAACAGCTATTAATGTCAATTGATGAAAAGAGAAGACAAATGGTAGAAGCTGCTCAAGTAGAAGGCTATACAGGTGAGACGACAATTAAATATAGTCAAGAACTGGACAACCTGATGAACGAGTATCAGTATCTTCTTTTTCATGAACAACAATCAGTTGCTTCCTTTCATGATCTTGTATCACAAATGAGTCTCCTTTCTGTTAATCGGCCTTCTTATTGACATCAAAAAACCGGTCTTGCCATTAGCAAAACCGGCTGAATGTTTCAGCTATTAGTGTGCAGAAGGGAGCATGATGATCACGGTTGTTCCTTTATTCACTTCGCTCTCGATATCGATTGTCCCCCCATACATCGAAATGATTCGTTTACACACAACAAGCCCAAGACCTGTTCCTTTTTCCTTCGACGTAATAAAAGGGAGGAAGATATGTTTCAGCATCTCTTCTGGTATACCTTCACCTGTATCTTTCACTTTTATGATAACCTGTTCTTTTTCAGCCTCAATGACAATCTTCAAATGACCGCCATTTGGCATCGCTTCTAACGAGTTTTTCGCTACATTCAATACCACTTGTTTAATGTGATCCTTCGTGCAATACA
The DNA here is from genome assembly GCF_020165935.1 of Bacillus sp. RAR_M1_44. Taxonomy (NCBI): domain Bacteria; kingdom Bacillati; phylum Bacillota; class Bacilli; order Caryophanales; family Bacillaceae; genus Bacillus; species Bacillus sp. RAR_M1_44. Next base: position 396,774 of record NZ_JAIUKX010000003.1, on the reverse strand, counting down.
CGCCAACATCTTGAATGGTATTGATTTGCAAATCAACCTCGACATTATAAAGGTTCGCCTCAGAAAATACAATTGGCATGATCTCACTGACAATTTCTTTCACAGAATTATTTTGCCACTTTTCAGCCGTTGGTTTTCCTAGCACAAGAAACTCACTGACGATTTGGTTAATCCGTTTAATTTCTTCTTCGATGACAGAAAAATAAAGCTGATCCTCTTCTGAACGATACTTCTTTTGCAAAAGTTGAATAAATCCGCTAATGCCTGTTAATGGATTGCGAATTTCATGAGCTGTACTTGCCGCAAGTGTTCCAATGAGTTCAAGTTTTTGTGCTTCATTTTGGTGGCGTTCCTGCTGGGTTTGTCGTCTTAAAATGATATATTGGACGAGTGTGAATAAGATATTTAAGAGAATAAATGCACTGGATAAAGGAAACAGCATCACAGACAGGACTTCACTTGTTGTCGCACGCTGCGGAAAAACCTCCAGCTTCCAGCTGTTTTCATCTAAATATGTAGACACGGTGCTATCACTTTCAGATGCTGGCTGTGGACCACTTGTAAACACAACGTCTCCATTTTGATTCAGCATCTTAAAATGAAGCTCTGGGTTTAATACATTCATAATATTTCTTAAATAATCAATTTGAATCGCAGCGACTAGCACATCCGTGACTTCGTCGTTTTCATTCAAAACAGGGACACAAATGGAGAGAATCCGCTGCTTAGTAATGCGGCTCACATAGTTATCTGTGATGACGGTCTGTTTTGTGACTTGAATACGTTTAAAGTAATCTCTAAATGACAGGTTGATTTTTTCCTTTAATGGTGTGGTGCTGGCTGTGACATTTCCTTTTTGGTCTAGGAGATACAGGCCTGAAAAACGAGGTTCTTGTTTATAGATTTTCTCTAGGATGTTTTGTACTCTTTTCGTTTCAAGCGGCTGGTCAAATCCCATGGCAAGGGAAGTTAATCTTGCTTCTGTTTCACTGATTAAATAATTCATCTGGTTTTTGTGAATATTTAACATAAGTGTAGCGGTTTGTTTGTTTTTTACATCAATTTTCTCAGTTTCTTTTTCGTAGATAAAATAACTAATGATGAGGGTTGGAATCACGACCAAAATAAGGTAAAGCTTGATCTTCTTCCAAAACCCTTTCAGTATACTCATGATTCATCGCTCCAACGTATTACCTAATAGACTTATTATAGCATTGAACCTATCTTTATTACGATGACTTGTGAGATTTTTAAAAAATTAGGTGATTCGTTCTGGTCTCTTTTTCATGCTAAAAATGGTTCAACATGTTGACATTTTACTTATTGTTTATTAATGTCACATTAGTGGGTTGCATTTCATAAAGGATGATAAAAAATGGAAAATCATAATGTTGAGAAATCTTTGAAATTATTTATTGTACTATCACGTGCCTATCGCTCCATTAATCACCACATGAACAAACATATTGTGAAGCACGGTCTGAATCCAACTGAATTTGCTGTATTAGAATTGCTGTATCATAAAGGTGATCAGCCGCTTCAGCAAATAGGTGATAAGATCTTACTCGCAAGCGGAAGTATCACGTATGTGGTTGATAAATTGGAGAAAAAAGAACTCCTTAGCCGGAAAGCTTGTGCAGAAGACCGCAGGGTGACATTTGCACATATTACGGAGCAGGGAAGAGCTTTGCTTGATGACATCTTCCCAGATCATGCAAAAGAGATTCACGAGATGATCAGTGTGCTTAGTGAAGAGGAAAAGGATGCCTGCATCGATATGCTCAAACATGTAGGACTGCGTGCCAAGCATTTATATGATCATAAAGAATAAACACATAAAAAAGGAAGCCGCTGGCTTCCTTTTTAGTATGTAGACTAATCCGCGCATATGGTGTCAGTCCTGCGCACCGATAAACGACAAGCGCTTTCAATCGCGCTCATAAGAAAGACAAAGGGCTAAAATAAACATCATTTTAGCCCTTTGTCATGATCTGAAAGGAAGCTGCTGGCTTCCTATTTATTTTGCTTTTTTCTCAATTGGCAAAATAAGAACTTCGACGCGTCTGTTTTTACTTCTGCCTTCTGCGGTATCGTTAGAGGCAATCGGTTTAAATTCACCGTAACCTTTTGTGCTAAAGTTCTCTTGGTCTAGGTTGCTGTTTTCAAGGAGAATATTTAAAAAGTTGACCGCACGAATGGCGCTTAAATACCAGTTGGATTCAAATTCAGAATTCCGAATCGGAACGTTATCTGTATGCCCGCTAATGACGATATCACGAGCGGGGTTAATGACGAGCAGCTTTGATATTTCTTTGGCTAACGGAACATCCTGCGAGCGGATCACCGCTCGCCCAGAATCAAAGAAGATGCTGTCTTCAATTGTAATAAGCAGACCTTCATCCGTCAGCTTTGTTTCAAGCTTCGAACCAAGTTTTTTATCCGCAATGAATGAATCTACTTGCTTTTTAACCTTTGTTAAAACCGCTTGGTCACGAGCTTTCGCTTTTGCTTCTTCTTCATCTTCTGCGGATTTTTTGGTTTGATTACTGTTTTCTGTTTCCTCGGTGCTCTGCATGCTTGATTGGTCCATTACGCCAGTGCCGCCAGTAAAGACAACATTAAACGATTTAGCCATCTGTTCATATTTTGCCGCATCAATGGAGCTAGATGCAAACAGCACAATGAAGAGGGCGAGAAGAAGCGTAAGAAGATCGGCGTAAGGGATCAGCCAAGACTCATCTACATGGTCTTCATGATCATGGTTTTTACGTTTCCTAGCCATTCTGTTTTTCTCCTTCTTCAATGACAAGATTTGCACGTTCTTTTGCTGGTAAGTACATCAGAAGTTTTTGCTCAATGACCTTTGGAGACTGGCCTTCAAGGACAGAAAGAATCCCTTCAATCATAATGAGACGAAGCTTTACTTCTTCCTTTGATTTACGCTTCAGCTTGTTGGCAAATGGATGCCACAACACATACCCTGTAAAAATCCCTAGCAGTGTGGCGACGAAGGCAGCACTAATCGCATGTCCAAGTGCTTCAATGTCTCCCATGTTTGCAAGTGCGGCAATAAGTCCGACAACGGCACCAAGTACCCCTAGAGTCGGAGCGTATGTACCAGCTTGTGTAAAGATTAATGCGCCTGACTGATGTCTCTCCGACATGGCATCGACTTCTTCTGTTAAGACGTCGCGAATAAATTCAGCACTTTGACCGTCAACTGCCATGCTTAAGCCGTTCTTTAGAAAATCGTCATCGACTTCCTCAAGATTTGCCTCTAATGCCAAAAGACCTTCACGACGAGCAATTTGTGCCCAGTTTGAAAATAGAGGAATCATTTCTTGTATCGTTGGAAGCTTGCTATCTTTGAAAATTTTGCCGAATAATTTTGGTGTTTTCTTAATTTCACTAGATGGGAAGGCAATGACAACAGCTGAAATTGTCCCAACCACAATGATCAATATAGCCGCCGGGTTGATAAGAGCGGTTAGACTCACACCTTTCAAAACCATACCGACACTCAGTGCAATAAATGCTAAAATAATACCAATTAACGATGTTTTGTCCATTATCTCACCAAATCCTTTAACTATCTTTTTCTATAGTTAATATCGGTGTCTTCTAGAAGGGTTTTAGTCAGAATATAAAATTAAGACATTTTATGTGAAGAAATTTTGACGAAAGCGCTTTCTAGAAGCCGTAAAAAAAGAAAACTCCCTCATATAAAAGGGAGTTTTCAGCGTGTAGACAAACCCTCGCATTCTTTGTCAGTCCTGCGTGTTGGTGCTCACGAATGTGACATTCGCTCCGCGCCAGTACTCGTCCTTCCTAGGGCTGCAAAGGTTTTCTATCACGCTGAAAAGAAGACAAAGGGCTAAAATAAAGTTCATTTTAGCTCTTTGTCAACAATCTGGAAACTTCATCTTTTTTGAGCTGTTTCATCTAAGAGCAATTCTTTTAATTTTTCTTCATGTATGATTTTGATCAAATCGTAGTTCCAATTGATCATGTGATCCATGTGCTCCACCTCTTTTTCTTTTATCGTAAAGGAAAAGAGGCGGGGGAGCGTCGGCGCTCAGATGGAATTTAGACACTGCCACATGATGGAGCTGAAGATCCTCCTTAGGATGTACTTAGCTCTTTTTCACAACAATTTCGTCATGTTCAACATCGACTGTAAATCCAGTAAGTTTTTCTTCTTCAAGCAAGATGTCCGTCATTTGATCTTCAACATGCTCTTGAATCGTTCTTCGTAACGGACGAGCCCCAAATGCTGGATGATAACCAAGTTCGGCGATTTTTTCTTTCGCTTCGTTTGTGATGTGAACAGTTAGATTTTGTTCTTTTAACTGCTCTGACAAATCTTTGAGCAGAAGATCCACAATTTTGACTAAATCGTCTTTATCTAATGAATCAAACTGAATGATGCTGTCAAAACGGTTCAAGAATTCCGGTTTGAAATAAGCGCTCAGTGAATCAATCAATGATTGTTCTTCGATGGCTTCTTCTTGTTCAGACTGGAACCCGACTTTGACCGCTTTTTTATCTGTGCTGCCAGCGTTACTTGTCATAATGATGACTGTGTCTTTAAAGCTGACGGTTCTGCCTTGGCTGTCTGTTAGACGGCCATCTTCCATGATTTGAAGGAACATATGCTGGACATCAGGGTGCGCTTTTTCGATTTCATCAAGCAAAATGATGCTGTATGGTTTTCTGCGAACCTTTTCCGTGAGCTGTCCGGCTTCATCATGTCCAACGTAACCAGGAGGAGAACCGATGATTTTGGACACGGAGTGTTTCTCCATGTATTCACTCATATCTAAACGAATGATCGCTTCTTTTGAGCCAAATAATTCTTCCGCTAATGTTTTAGACAATTCGGTTTTCCCGACGCCTGTTGGCCCAACGAAAAGGAAGGAGCCAGTTGGTCTGTGTTTTGATTTTAAGCCAGCTCTGCTTCTTTTTACGGCTTTCGCCACTTTTTCAACCGCATGTTCCTGACCAATGACGCGGGCTTTTAAGCGGACATCAATTTCTTTCATTTTTGTTTGTTCGTCTGCTTGCAGTTTGCCGACAGGGATACCTGTTTTTTGTTCTACAATCGACTGAATGTCCTCAGCTGTGACGACATGTTCTTTGTCATTTGTTTTGTTTTGCAATCTCGCTTCAATCGCTTCTTCTTCGTCTCGGAGCTTCGCTGCTTTTTCATATCGTTCTTCATTTAAAGCAGCTTGTTTTTCAGCGGCAATTTGCGCAAGACGGTTTGTTAATTCATCTTCACTTGCTGCATCAATGGAGAGATTCGCTTTTGAACCTGCTTCATCCATTAAATCAATGGCTTTATCTGGCAAGTGGCGGTCTTGAATATACCGCGAAGATAATTGAACACACGCTTTAATGGCTTCGTCAGAATAGGTGACGCCATGATACGCTTCATATTTATCTTGAATGCCTTTTAATATCTTGAATGCTTCATCCTGTGTTGGCTCATCAACGATGACGGGCTGGAATCTGCGTTCAAGGGCAGCATCTTTTTCAATCTGACGATACTCTTTTAATGTTGTTGCGCCTACTAGCTGCAGTTCCCCTCGTGCTAGGGCTGGTTTTAAAATGTTTCCGGCATCCATTGACCCTTCGGCAGAGCCTGCGCCTACAAGAAGATGAATTTCATCAACGAATAAGATGATATTTTTACGGCTTTGCAATTCTTTGATTAATTGCTTCATCCGTTCCTCAAATTGACCACGTATACCTGTGTTTGCCACAAGTGAAGAGACATCTAATAAATAAACTTGTTTGTTCTTTAATTTATTTGGTACATCTCCATTTGCAATTTTTAGTGCTAGTCCTTCGGCTATGGCCGTTTTACCAACACCAGGTTCACCAATGAGGACAGGATTGTTTTTATTTCTTCTATTTAAAATCTCAATGACTCTTGTGACTTCTTCATCACGGCCAATGACAGGATCGATTAAACCAGTATGTGCGCCATCCGTTAAGTTCCGGCCAAGCTCATCGAGTAAGCCTTTTTGTTTAGGCCGCTCTTGGCTCGTCGCATGTCCTGCTTGCTCAGAGAAGAATGAGCTGCCTCCGAACAGGTTAGGACCCATTTTCATTTTTGACTGTTCCATCAAAGAGGTATAGCAGTCTTCACATAAAACCATTTGGCTACGGGACGAATTTACTTGCATATTCAGGCGAATCGTTGCTTCATTTACTTGACAATGTTGACAACGCATGAGCCATGACCTCCTTAAAATAAAGTTTGACTTTATTTGACCAATGAATGTTAAATAAAATGGTCTGTTGTTTGACCATCTTTGACTATAGTATACTCTGACCTATTTTGACTTTCAACTGTTTTGCTCATAGCTGAATGAAAAATCCTTTTTTGCATTTAATCATGGTTTGTCCTTCTTTTCAAGGAACTTGTCTCATAGGATAAAAAAGAGACAATCGAAAGTGATGGGTGCGGAGGGGTCATATGAAACGTTCAAATGAATCCGCTTTTCAGCTTGCCTTTGTATATGTAGGAACAGTGGTTGGAGCTGGGTTTGCGACAGGAAAAGAAATCGTAGAATTTTTTGTTCGTTTTGGCTGGATTGGATTGATCGGGATTTTGATTAGCGGTGTTATTTTTACAGGCCTTGGCGCAAAAATGATGCTTATTTCCAAACGAATTGAAGCGGAGTCTTATCAAGATATGAATCGGTTTTTATTTGGAGCTGCTGCGAGTCGATATATTAACATCGTCATGTTTTTTATCTTACTAGGTGTGACGTCAGTGATGATTTCTGGAGCAGGCGCTATTTTTGAAGAACAACTTGGCATCTCAAAAGAATATGGTATTTTTTTAACGATTATTTTAAGTGTCATTGTCCTTTTTAAAGGTTCAAAAGGGTTATTTGGTGTCAATGTACTTGTCGTTCCAATGCTGATTTTCTTTTCGCTGATTGTGTTTCTAGACTCATTTGTGTTTAGTAGCGGTGAAAGCCACGTTCTGGGGCTGCAAATGGGAGAGGGCGAATGGATGTTGTCTGCGATTTCATATGGTGCATTTAATTTAGCGCTGTCTCAAGCCGTATTAGTGCCGGTCGCAAACGAAATGACATCCGAAGCTGTGATAAAAAAAGGAGCGGTGCTTGGGGGGCTGATGCTGACACTCATTCTGCTCGCCTGCTTTTTATCCCTTTCTTCATTAGAAATGCTGGAGGCGTATGATATTCCGATGGCCCAAGTGGTGTATCAAGTCGCAAACTCCATTCATCTCATCTATTTATTCGTGATCTTTGGTGAAGTCTTTACATCCGTTATAGGGAATTTATACGGTCTCGAAAGACAGGTGAGGGCGTATATCCGATTGAACAGTATGTATACGATATCCTTTATTCTGCTTTGCTGTTATGTCATCAGTAAAATTGGATACGGCACACTCATTTCAACAGTTTACCCTGTTTTTGGCTATGTCAGTATCTTTTTTATCCTCTTTCTTTGTCTGAAAAAAGTGCCTGCATCACGTGATAAGTAAAGAAGGGATAGCTTGTACACCAATTATGTGGTACACTATCCTCTGTGAAAATTGAACAAAAATCCGTGAAAACGGGAGAGGTTCTAGCAAAACCCTCTATAAAAAACTAAGGACTTGCCGTATCCTTGGATGTGGCATTTTTTATTTTTTATGGCTGGGACACCTCATACACATGTAAAGGTGTCTTTTCTTTTGAGAAAAATAGGGGTTTTCATGAACCTTTCAGATGCAGCTTTGTGCGGAGGTACGGGTCTGCAAAAGGAGGAAAAGGAAAAATGAAAAATGAAAAAGCGGTCGTTGTCTTTAGCGGGGGACAGGACAGTACGACATGTTTACTATGGGCACTTCAACAATTTAAAGAGGTTGAAACGGTAACCTTTCATTATAATCAGCGTCATCAAGAAGAAATTGATGTCGCCAAAAGAATTGCTGACAAGCTAGGTGTGAAAAATCATCTATTAGATATGTCTCTTTTAAATCAGCTTGCACCAAATGCCTTAACAAGAGATGACATTGATATTGAAGAAAAAGAAGGAGAACTGCCTTCCACATTTGTTCCGGGGAGAAACTTAGTTTTCTTATCCTTTGCATCCATTCTTGCGTATCAAATCGGAGCACGTCATATTATCACGGGTGTGTGCGAGACAGACTTTAGCGGCTACCCAGATTGCCGAGATGAGTTTGTGAAATCTTGTAACGTCACGGTGAATTTGGCAATGGAAAAACCATTTGTCATCCATACGCCGCTCATGTGGCTGAATAAAGCTGAAACGTGGAAGCTGGCTGATGAACTGAATGCGCTAGATTTTGTGAAAAATGAAACGCTCACTTGCTATAATGGCATCATTTCTGATGGCTGCGGGGAATGTCCTGCATGTAAGCTTCGGAAAAATGGCTATGACACGTATATGAAAATGAAGGAGGCAAACTAAATGCTTTCTCAAATTTATCCACAAACGGATCATCCATTTTCGTTTGAATTAAATAAAGATATGCATCTATCGGCAGCACACTTTATCCCGAGAGAAGATGCTGGCGCCTGCAGCCGTGTACATGGTCATACGTATACGATCAATATTACGATTGCAGGAGATCATTTAGATGAGTCAGGTTTCCTTGTGAATTTCAGCACGCTAAAAAAACTCATTCATGGACAGTACGACCATACACTGCTCAATGACCATGAAGAATTCTCATCGAATGATCCATATGCGATGCCAACCACTGAGGTTGTCGCAAAGACTGTGTATGATAAAGTGGCCGCATATTTAACGACTTTAGCGAACAAACCAGTATGTGTTCAAGTTTTTGTCAGAGAGACACCAACAAGCTACTGCATTTATCGTCCGAAACGAGTTGAGCTCAATGACTAAAGCGATTCCTGTGTTAGAAATCTTTGGTCCAACCATTCAAGGAGAAGGAATGGTCATTGGACAAAAAACCATGTTTGTCAGAACGGCTGGCTGTGACTACTCTTGCAGCTGGTGTGATTCATCTTTTACATGGGATGGATCAGCTAAGCATGATATTCAGTGGCTTCAGGCAGAGGACATTGTAAAAGAGCTGAAGAGAATAGGTGGAAAGGCATTTTCTCATGTCACCATTTCAGGTGGGAATCCTGCGCTTTTGAAACAAATGGAATCACTTATTGATTTATTGCATGAAGAAGGAATTGATACGGCGCTTGAAACGCAGGGTACGATGTATCAAGATTGGTTTTTGAAGATAGATGATTTAACCATTTCTCCAAAACCACCAAGTTCAAATATGAAAACAGATTTTACGAAACTAACGCGTATCATAGATGAATTGAAAAATGGAAACAGATTGCATCATGCAAGCCTGAAGGTCGTCATCTTTGATGATCTTGATCTAGCCTATGCAAAGGATGTCCATGCGAAATACCCAGAACTCCCCTTTTATTTGCAAGTTGGAAATGATGATACAACAACAGCTGATGATGCGTACTTATTAACGCACTTATTAAAGAAATACGAAATGCTTGTAGATCAAGTAGCACAAGACCCTGATTTGAATCGTGTGAGAGTATTACCACAATTGCACACGCTTTTGTGGGGAAATAAACGAGGCGTATAGAAAGGAAGAGACAAAATGACGACAAGAAAACCAGAAGAATTAGAAGGTGTCACTTTACTAGGAAACCAGGGGACCAATTACTTGTTTGACTATGCACCACAAGTGCTTGAAACGTTCCCGAATAAACATACGAATAGAGATTATTTTGTGAAATTCAACTGCCCAGAATTCACATCACTTTGCCCGCAAACAGGGCAGCCAGATTTTGCGACCGTGTATATCAGCTACATCCCAAATGAAATCATGGTCGAAAGTAAATCATTAAAATTATATTTGTTCAGCTTCCGTAACCACGGTGACTTCCATGAGGATTGTATGAATATTATCATGAACGACCTCATTGAATTAATGGACCCAAGATATATCGAAGTATGGGGCAAATTTACACCAAGAGGCGGTATTTCAATTGATCCGTATACGAACTACGGAAAACCTGGGACAAAGTATGAAGAGATGGCATCGTATCGTATGATGAATCACGATATGTATCCAGAAACGATTGATAATCGCTAATAAATAAGAAAAGACATGCGGATGACATGTCTTTTAGATTGTTGACAAAGGGCTAAAATGAACTTGATTTTAGCCCTTTGTCTTCTTTTCAGCTCAGCGTGATAGAAAACCTTTGAATTCTAGGAAGGACGAGTACCGGCGCGGAGCGAATTTGACATTCGTGAGCACCGGCACGCAGGACTGACACCGAATGCGAGGGTTTGACTACATGCTGAAAGACATGCGAATAACATGTCTTTTTTTATGGAATAGATCATGATGACACATAAAAAAAGAGAAGAGTCATGTCACTCTTCTCATACCAATAGGAATAGAACTTGCTAGGACGGCTGGGGGCTACCAGCTCGTATGTATAGTATACACGACAGAACGTATGTTTGTAAAGGTGTATCGTGCTTTTATTCTTGATATATTTACTTTAAGATAAAATTGAAATGAGCGAATGGTAATGGGGGCGTTTGTGTTGGCAAACAAAGAAGACAAAACAGAGAAGCTGCTAATGGAATTGAGGGAAGAGCTTCAGATGCTTGAACATCAAAACAAAGAACGATATAAATGGAGTGCCTCCACATTACTTGGAGTGATCGCCCTTTTAATTGATAAAGGCGTGATAACACCTGAAGAAGTTGACATGTACAAAACAAAAGCGGAAATGCAAACCTTTCACGCGCAAAAAGACTGACGCCTTCATCAAATGATGTAAGAGAAAATAAGAAAAAGACATAATAAATTGATGATTCAATTTATTATGTCTTTATTTCTGCAATTCTTTTTCATCGTATTAAACGAGCTTATACATTAATACATCATCCCAGTATTCATGATCATTTATTTTAAATTCATTGATTTTACGCCCTTCTTCTAAAAAGCCCATCTTTTTATACAAAGAAATAGCTTTTTGGTTTGTGGAGAAAACGGCTAAACTAACCTTTTCAATTGAAGGGTTCTTTTCTGCCCAATTTAATAATGCTGTTAGTAACATTTCCCCTATGCCTAAACCTCTATAGCTCTTATCAACCATCAAGCCGAAAGAACCAACGTGAGAAGTTCTTTTTCTATTTGATGATTGTTCAAAGGCTATCCATCCAATGACTTGATCGCCAGTTTGGGCAACTATGTACGTCTCATTTTCGTTTTCTATTCTTTTCTGTATCCATTCCTTGTGTTCTAACAAGGTTTTTTTGTATTCTTCCGGCGTTGTCAGTAAATAATCTGACTCAGCAATCACTGATTTTTGAATTTCTAAAGTAGTTTCAGCATCTTCTATTTTTCCAAAACGTACAATGATATCATTTGAATGTTGCATATTAGTTTCTCCTATCTAGAGCTAATATTGCATCAGATCACTTTTTTTACATAAAACATAAAAAGTAAGGTATTGTTATCAGCTCTGCTTCGTATATCCTTATGTAACGGTAGGCTGAATTGAGGATTGCAAATTAATGTACGGAGTCTTTGATGATTTTATAGTTTTTATGATTAACGACTGTTAGTGAATCCAGTTCTAAATCTCTATAGTTGTCCATAATGGTGACATCCACAATAACAGAGTTTTCATTCACTTTTTCAACTACACCTGTTAAACCATTTCTAAATTCGATCACATTCCCAATTTTTGCAATCTTCAACCGATCCCTCTCCTTTAAAAACAGATTTCATTCCCTATTAAAAAGTATTTTGCAATATTTTCATACCAATGTAAAGGATAAAGACGTTTTTCTTTCGTTTTCGTTGTACGCTTTGAAAACGAATGGTATATTTAATATTTGATCAAGGCTGAAAAGGAGCGGTTTTTTTGACTGAAGAACACATCAACACAATACTAGAATCATTACGGAATGGTACTGAAAAACAAGTGACCATTCAAAAGGATGATTTTTTAACATTTCGTTCTGTATTGGTCAATCAAGATGATTTTAAACATTTTCGCGGAATCGCCAAGCATGGTGGAGATGTTATTTTTGAATATCTTAAAGAAGCAAGAAGCTAAAGCTTTTTCTCATGAATGAGAAAAAGCTTTTTATTTTGGTTCTTTTGTCACACTTCAAACCAGCTTGATACATATGAAAAGAAAATGTAATAACCCATAATCAGGAGCATAAGGATGATTATAGGCTAAAAAGAGACTGTATTAAACGCTTACATTACCAGTTCATGCGTATTTCAACTATTACATGCCATTTAATGACGGAATTTGGACAGGCATGAAAATCTTTGTGCGTGAAAATAGAATAAGCTCTTGTTAGAGTGGACAAGTATCTTACAGCCTACATTGATTAAAGGAGGAATGAGGCGAATGATCAAAATTCATACAGCTCTTTTTGCCATCCTTATGCTCATCTCAGCGATCAAGATGGACAATATACAAGAGCAAGAAGGCACATTAAGTCAGAAACTTGAACAAGCACCTGTAAAGCATCAGCTTTCATATATAGATCAAGATGAAAAGCATACTGTGATCCCAGCGTTTTCAGAGGAGAAACATCAGCCTAAAGTGAAAATGCTAAGCACGTCAACAGAGGAGAAGGCATCAAAACCGAAGCCGAAGAAAAAGGAAACGGCAAAGCCAGCAAGCTCAAGAAATCAATCACACTATTCTAATGAAGAAATGGACTTGCTTTCTCGGTTGGTACATGCCGAAGCAAAAGGTGAATCTTACGCAGGGAAAAAAGCGGTAGCAAGCGTCGTCTTAAACCGCGTAGAACACCGCTCTTTTCCTGACAGTGTCAGAGGCGTGATTTATCAGCGAAATGCCTTCCAGCCTGTATCAAATGGAAGTATCAATGATAAGGCAGACCAGGATTCCGTAAAAGCTGTGAAGCAGGTTGTCAAAGAAGATGACAGAACAACAAAGGCGATTTATTTTTATAATCCAAAAACGGCGACAGATAACTGGATTCGTTCTCGTAAAATTGTAGAACGCATTGGCCGTCATGTGTTTGCAGTGTAAAGAAAAGCAGCGATCAATCAGTCGCTGTTTTTTTGTCTTCAATTATTAAAATATTTTCAGGACTTGTCTCATAGAATGTGAAAAGAATTTGCTTTTAGACAAGGGGAGGCTACATGAATCGATTTGTAAAAGGGGTCATTCTGCTATCTGTCGCAGCTTTCATTGCTGAGTGTATCGAGTTTTTAGTCAATATGATTTTAGCGAGAGAGCTTGGAGAACATGGAATGGGTTTATATATGAGCATCCTTCCCATCATCATGCTTGTGCTTGTGATCGCCAGCTTAGAGCTGCCAGTCTCCATTTCAAAATTCATTGCAGAATCGCATGAGCGGCTTCATAAAAGTATGCTTCGCCATGCATTTAAAATGACGCTTGTAGTGACATGCACCACAACGGCAATAGCAGCCATTGTACTGCCTTTCATTCCTGTATTTCAATCGTATCATCCGCTGATGAAGGGCTTGGTTCTGTCGCTCATTCCAATCATCGCATTTACTTCCATTGCACGTGGCTATTTTATGGGCAAGCAGCAAATGGGTAGAATTGCTCTAGCCAATATGCTGAAAAAAACGATCCAGCTTATCTGTTTGTTTTTGTTTTTTCATTGGTATTCGTTTGATATCGAAACAGCGGTGCTTATCGCGATTGGTGTGATTGTTGCAAGTGATCTCGTCGTCTTTATCTATTTATATTCCCAATACGTCATGGCGAAAAATGCTGTGAATGTCAGATCGGTTGAGTTAAGAGGGATTGACGTTAGAAAACGCTTGTTAGCAGTCTCCATCCCGACAACAGGTATGCGTATCTTTCATGCCATTGCCAATGCGATTGAACCGTTTTTGATCAAAGGAGCCCTCGTTGCAGCGGGCATTTCTGGTACGCTTGCTGTTGATCATTACGGAATGCTTGCTGGCGTAGCGATGTCGATCGGTTTTTTTCCGGCGTTTATCGCTCATTCCATTATGATTGTGATGATTCCGAATGTATCAGAAGCCTATGCCTTGGGGCAGTATGATCTCGTGAAAAAACGTGTCAGACAAGCGATTCTCATTACGTTTGGATACGGGGTGCCTGCCGTGATGATCATGTATTATTTCGCTTATCCGCTCACGCAGCTCTTTTTTGACTCACCTCAAGCAGCCGTCTACTTGCAGCTGCTATGGCCATACTTCTTATGCCACTTGTTCGTGATGCCGTTTCAAGCGTGTTTAATTGGTATGGGTCTCATAAAAGATGTGTTCCTACATAATATATGGGTGCACGTGGTGTCGTTCTCTATGGTGTATTTCCTAGGATCCATCGAATCCTTAAATATGATGGGTGTTATTTTAGGAATGAACACGGGGATGCTGCTTTTAACGGCTCTGCATTATGCAACGATTTGCAAGGAACTCGGCGTCTCCATGTTTCTTACATTGAAAAAAGCTTGAATGTCATGTGCATCTAGCGGGCAAGCTATAGGAAAATCAGGAAGGAAGATGCTGATGAATCGTAAATATCTACCCGCCAGTCTTCTCATGATGACCCTTCTTTTATTTCTGATGAACATAGAGGCTGAAGCAAAAGAGCCTGTCATGGCGCCGAGGATAGAAGCTCCTACATTAACAGGTGAAACGCAGGTGATCCCGGTGAAAGGGAAGCGGACCATTCTGCATTTTTGGACAACGTGGTGCCCATCCTGCAAAATGGAGCTTCCAGCCTTTGAACAGATTGTGAAAGAAAATCAAAGTGATGTAGACATACTGACTGTGAATTTACTTGGTGCTGAGCAAAGCAAGCATGCAGTTGCCCAATTTGTGAAAGACAGAAAGTTCACATTTCCGATCGTTCTCGATGAGCACGGCGAAATGATGAAGAAATACCAAATTATGACGATCCCGACGACCTTTTTCATCAATGAAAAGGGTGAAGTGGTCAAAAACCATGTAGGTCCGCTGACGAAAAAACAAATCAAAGAGTGGACAAATTCATAGAACACAAGCTTTCTGTAAAGAACCAATGGTCGATCCGTTGGTTCTTTTTTGTGTTCAAATACCTTTCAGATGAATAAAATGTGCTCAGAAAGAGGAAGAAATGTCGGGTGCTAATAATGATAATTATTATCAAAAAGAAATTATAATAATTATTAATTGAAAATTGATCAGAACCTGTTATAATGAGTTACAGACCTATAAAAAGCTTGAAATAGCAGAAAATATAGATGATAAACGGAACGGGCAACGATTGATAATGTGAAAATCATTATCAATTAGAGAGGAGAAAGTAATCATGAATGAGAATACAGCACTTTATCAAACGACAGATCAAAAGGGATCTAACTCGCTCTTTCAAAAATGGGCACAGCACGGAGAATTAATCGCAGCAGGCATTTCGGGGATTCTCATCTTGATTGGATGGTTTCTAAAGGACGAAACGATGTGGAGTATTCCTCTTTTCATTCTTGCTTTTGTTATTGGTGGTTTTGCAAAGGCAAAGGAAGGAATTGAAGAGACCATTTCATCCAAGACATTAAATGTAGAACTTTTAATGATATTTGCTGCGATAGGCTCAGCGATCATTGGCTACTGGGCAGAGGGCGCCATTTTAATTTTTATTTTTTCGCTCAGCGGTGCGCTAGAAACGTATACGTCAAATAAAAGTAAAAAAGACTTAACGGCCCTAATGAGTATCGCTCCAGATGAAGCCACTTTAATTGAAGAAGATGGCACCACCATCCAAACCGCTGCTTCTTCACTTACGCCAGGCGACCGTATTTTAATCAAAGCGGGCGAACGAATTGCAGCAGATGGTGTGATTATGAGCGGAAGAACAAGTGTAGACGAATCTGCCTTAACGGGTGAATCGGTGCCTCAGGAAAAAGGGCAAGGGGAAGATGTGTTTGCAGGAACAGTGAATTTAAATGGTTCATTAACAGTAGAAGTAACAAAACATAATGAAGAAACACTTTTTCATAAAATCATTAAGCTGGTGGAATCTGCACAAGAAAGTGTATCGCCAAGCCAAGCGTTTATTGAAAAATTTGAAGGTGCATATGTAAAAGGTGTGCTCATCACTGTAGCGATTTTAATGTTCCTACCTCATTTTGTACTTGGCTGGAGCATGAGTGAAACGTTTTACCGTGCGATGGTGTTTATGGTGGTTGCCTCGCCTTGTGCACTTGTTGCCTCAATTATGCCAGCAGCTCTTTCACTCATCTCAAACGGTGCAAGAAACGGTATGCTTGTAAAAGGAAGTGTCTTTTTAGAAAAACTGGGCACAAGTACGATGATTGCATTTGATAAAACGGGTACGATTACAAGTGGAAAACCAGCTGTTGAAAAAGTGGTCTTGGCAAAAGGGCAAGATGAATCGACCTTTTATCAAGCGCTCTATCAAATTGAAAGTCAGTCAAACCATCCATTAGCTAAAGCCATTTCTGATATGGCAAAAGAGCATCATACAGATCGGGCAGCCCACATAACCATTGAAGAAACATCAGGTTTTGGTGTGGAAGCACAATTAAATGAGGACACATGGCGGATTGGGAAGAAAGATTTTGCCGGAAAAGCTTCAATGGATCGTGACATTGAAGAGAATGGTGATGTTCTTTCATCCAAAGGATATACAGTTGTCTATGTTCAAAAAAATCAAGAAGTCGTCGGCTGTCTCGGTTTGAAGGATCAAATCAGACCTGAAGCCAAAAAAATGATTCAGGAGCTGAATGATTTAGGCATCCAAACCGTCATGCTCACAGGGGATCAGCAAAAAACAGCTGAAGCGATTGCAGAGGAAGCAGGCATCCAAACCGTTGTCGCTGAATGTCTTCCAGATGAAAAGGTACACGAAGTCAATCAACTGAAAAAACAAGGTGATTCGATCATTATGGTCGGAGATGGAATCAATGATGCACCTGCACTCGCCACAGCAGATGTTGGCGTCGCAATGGGCGGAGGCACAGATGTTGCTTTAGAAACAGCAGACCTCATTTTAATGAAAAATAACTTAAACAATCTGACAAAGATGATCCGTCTTTCAAGAAAGATGAACCGAATCATTAAACAAAACATCATCTTTTCATTAACTGTTATTTGTCTCTTAATCTGTGCGAATTTCTTACAAGTTCTTGATTTACCTTTTGGTGTCATTGGGCATGAAGGCAGTACGATTTTGGTTATTTTAAACGGACTTCGTTTGCTTCGTGCTTCTTAAGCAAATCACAAAAGCGCACTGGCTTTAGGTCAGTGCGCTTTTGTGCGAAATACAGTGAAAACTGATACAATAGATCAGTAGTCAAACGTGTGAGGAGGATCACGATGAATCGAATGAAAAACTTGTCTTCTTGGCTTAAGAAAAAAGACATTCAAGGTGCATTTATACATACAAAGGAGAATGTATTCTATCTATCTGGATACTTCACAGAGCCGCATGAAAGAGTGATGGGGCTGTTTGTTTTTCAGGAAGCAGATCCATTTTTCATTTTGCCTAAGATGGAAGTTGAGCAAGCAAAAAATGCGGGATGGGCTGGAGATCTCATTGGATATGAAGACCATGAAAACCCCTTTGATTTCATACAAAAGGCACTAGAAAAACGAGAAGTAAAAGCGACTCGCCTAGCGATTGAAAAAGAATCCATTCCTTTGCAAAGAGCAGAGCAGCTTCAAGCTGTCACTGGGGCAGAAACATTCGTCCGGGCAGAAGATGTGCTCAATCAGCTAAGACTAATTAAAGACGAAGCTGAAATTGAAACATTGAAAAAAGCTGCTCAATTGGCAGACGAAGGCGTCAAAATTGGGGTTCATGCCCTAAAAGAAGGGGTGACGGAAACCGAAGTTCTTGCTGTCATCGAATATGAACTGAAGAAAAAAGGCATTCAGGGCATGTCCTTTTCAACCATGGTACTATTCGGAGAAAAATCAGGAGAACCTCATGGAAATCCGGGACAGGCAGCCTTGAAAAAAGGTGATTTTGTTTTATTTGACCTTGGCGTGATTGTGGATGGCTATTGTTCAGATATTACAAGAACCTTCATCTATCAAGAAGCGTCTGAACAACAAAAGGATATTTACAACACCGTCTTGAAAGCCGAATTGGCAGCACTTGATATGAGCCAGCCGGGTGTGAGAATTGGTGACCTTGACTTAAAAGCAAGAGGGCTGATCACAGAAGCAGGATATGGCGAATACTTCCCGCATCGTCTAGGGCATGGACTCGGGGTTTCTGTTCATGAGTTCCCTTCTATGAGTCAAGCAAATGATGACCTTCTAAAAGAAGGGATGGTCTATACGATCGAGCCGGGTATTTATGTACCAGGAGTCGGCGGGGTTAGAATTGAAGACGATGTTCTCATTACAAAAGATGGCCCAGTCACCTTAACCAATTATCCAAAAGAGTTGACGATCATCAAGTAATGAAAAAAATCACGATGAACGTCCAAGTATTGGGAGCGTCATCGTGATTTTTTTGTCACTCTTTGCGATCCTTATCAACAAAGAAATCATCAATTGATTGAAACGGCTTGATTTTATGTTCTTTTCCTAAAGGATGTAGTGCGAATCGAGCAGAAAACAAAATAGTCAAACATAATATGATCCATATGATAATACCCATCTTGAATTCCCCTTTCCACCCAGTGATTTGTTCAGCTCACATACATCTTAAAGTATGAAACGCTTACCATATCAAGAGAAAGTAGGAGAAAAAATGCCTAACATAAGGGATATTGCGAAAAGAGCGGGTGTATCTGTTACCACCGTATCACGAGTGATGAATGATCATCCTTATGTCAAAGAAGAAAAGCGAGAGCGCGTACTTAGTGCGATGAAAGAGCTCAAATATACACGGAATATTCAGGCAGTGCATTTAGCAAAGGGCTATTCCAATATGCTTGGAATTGTACTTCCGACAATTGATCACTCCTATTTCAGCGGAATTGTCACAGGGATTGCAGAGAAAGCACAGGAGTGCGGAATGCATTTTGCCTTGTTTCAAACAGGATATGACCCAGTAAAGGAAAAAGAAGCATTAATGAGCTTAAAAGAGCAACGTGTGGATGGTTTAATCTTTTGCTCAAATGCGTTAAGTGATCGAGACATTTTAAAGTGGCAGGAATCTGGTCCTATTATCTTTTGTCATCCTACTCCGCATGATCCATGTTCATCGGTATCGATTGCGCATGATCAGGCTTTTAAGGAAGGGCTTGAACACTTAGCGGCATGCGGTCATGAGCGAATCGCAATCGTTCTTGCTAGAACAGAAGGGGAGAATAGCCAAGTTCGCATTCAGACTTATCAAGAAATGATGCGGTCGCTTGGGCAGGACATTGATGATGAATGGATCATTGAAGGAAAACTGACCATTTTTGATGGCAAGCAATTATTTAGAGAATGGAAAGAGATGAAAAATCGTCCGACAGCCTTATTGATTACGAACGATGA
Source organism: Bacillus sp. RAR_M1_44 (assembly GCF_020165935.1). Lineage (NCBI taxonomy): Bacteria > Bacillati > Bacillota > Bacilli > Caryophanales > Bacillaceae > Bacillus > Bacillus sp. RAR_M1_44. The sequence continues at coordinate 377,273 of NZ_JAIUKX010000003.1, read as the reverse complement.
TGTCTCAGCAGGTTTTTTACTAGAAGCACAGCGTCACCAAATAAACGTTGGAGAATCACCAGCCATACTTGGCTTTCAAAACGATCAATTGAGTGAAGCATTGGGGATTTCTAGTATAGACATTCCTCTTAAACAAATGGGGCAGGAAGCATTTGACTTGTTCAAGCAAGCATTACAAGGTGAGGCACCAGAAAAAAGAGTGCTGTCATATCGACTCGTTGAGCGCACAACGACTATTTTGAAAAACAATCGTTGACGCACGTTTCATCTGTTTTGTACGATAAGAAGGATTGAATAAGAAGGAGGTGGGGATGTTCATGGAATCCTTCACCGTTGATAAAGCGTTAAATAATAATGTCATCATCGCAAAACACCCTTCTTTAGGTGAAGTGGTCCTGATTGATAAAGGGATCGGCTTTGGGAAAAAATCGGGTGACGTTCTCGATCAAGCGGCATTTGAGAAAATGTTTGTGTTAAAGAATACAAAAGAGCAAACAGAATACAAACAATTGCTGCACCACATTAATGAGGACATGATTGAGCTTGCCAATGACGTCATTTATCATATACGAGAAAAAATGGGGCATCGTTTAAATGAGCATATTCATATTGCACTGACAGATCATATTGCCTTTAGTTTTAAACGAGTTAAGCAAGGCTATGATATCACCAATCCTTTTATGCTTGAAACGAAATCCTTATACCCGAAAGAATACGAGGTCGCAAAGGAAGTCGTGGAACTGATAAATGCGCGGCCAGATGTTGAAACGAAGCTGCCCGAAGGAGAAATTGGGTTTATTGCGCTCCACATTCACTCTGCTTTAACGAACCGGCCTTTATCCGAGGTCAACCGTCATTCGCAGCTCATGACACAAATGGTCCAAGTCATAGAAGATGCATTTCATATGAAAGTAGATAGAGAAAGTATTCATTATTTACGCTTACTGCGCCATATTACGTTTTCGATTGAGCGTATTAAACGGGAAGAATCATTAGAGGAGCCAGAAAAGTTGCTTCATCTATTGAAAAATGAATATCCTTTATGCTACAATACTGCTTGGAAAATGATCAAAATTTTGCAACATGCATTGAAAAAGCCTGTACAAGATGCCGAAGCTGTCTACTTGACACTACACCTGTACAGATTGACGAATAAAATTTCATAGTTTCCTTGAAACGTGTAACTGATTCGATCAGGCATGAGTGACTTAAGGTAAATACAGGATAAGATCCTGTTATTTGCGCAACCTTATATCACCATGCCTTTTTTGTGTTCTGAAAGTGAAATGTAAACGGTTAATTATGAAATGTACGTCAATATGTGATTGAAATGTATGTTGTAAGCGAAAACAAAAGGAGGTTCAACCAGTGTTTAAATCACTTTTTGGTGTGTTGCAAAAAATTGGACGAGCACTTATGCTTCCAGTTGCGATCCTTCCTGCTGCTGGTATTTTACTAGCACTCGGAAATGCGATGCAAAATCCGCAGCTGATTGATGTCGCTCAATTTTTAAGCAATGATACAATTCAGCTTGTTGCTAGTGTTATGGAGAATGCGGGGAATATTGTCTTCTCGAATCTTCCGCTCCTATTTGCTGTAGGGGTTGCCATCGGTCTTGCCAATGGAGACGGTGTGGCAGGGATTGCCGCGATCATCGGTTACCTTGTCATGAACGTAACGATGAGTGCCGTATTAATGGCCAACGGTTCCATTCCATCCGATTCAATCAAATTGGCTAAGTTCTTTAAGGAAAGTCATCCAGCATATGTGAATATGCTCGGCATACCGACCTTGTCTACCGGCGTGTTTGGCGGGATTATTGTCGGGGTATTAGCGGCTTATATGTTTAATAAATTTTACAAAATTGAGCTCCCGCAATATCTTGGCTTCTTTGCTGGTAAGCGTTTTGTTCCAATCGTTACGTCGATTTCAGCACTTATTTTAGGGCTTTTGATGCTCGTCATTTGGCCGCCAATCCAAGGTGCATTGAACTCATTTTCAACTGGACTGCTTGCAGCGAATGAGCCGCTAGCTGCCTTTGTATTCGGTGTCATTGAACGCTCATTAATTCCGTTTGGTCTACACCACATATTCTACGCACCATTCTGGTATGAATTTTTTAGCTATAAGAGCTTATCAGGAGATATTATCCGTGGTGACCAGCGTATTTTCATGGCGCAAATCAAAGATGGTGTTCAGCTGACAGCCGGTACATTCATGACAGGGAAATATCCGTTCATGATGTTTGGACTTCCAGCAGCAGCACTTGCGATTTACCATGAAGCAAAACCTAAGAATAAAAAACTTGTAGCAGGAATTATGGGGTCAGCGGCCCTTACTTCTTTCCTAACAGGGATCACTGAACCGCTTGAATTCTCATTCTTGTTTGTTGCACCGATATTATTTGCGATTCACTGTGTATTTGCTGGATTATCCTTTATGATAATGGATATTCTAAACGTGAAAATCGGGATGACCTTCTCAGGAGGGTTAATCGACTTCTTCCTATTTGGTATCCTGCCGAATAGAACCGCTTGGTGGCTTGTCATTCCAGTCGGTCTCGTACTGGCTGTCATTTACTACTTCGGATTCAGATTTGCGATTCGCAAGTTTAATTTGAAAACGCCAGGACGAGAAGATGAAGCAGCTGACGGTGCAAGCAGCACTCAATCTGGAAAAGGCGATGACTTACCTTATGAAATTCTTGAAGCAATGGGTGACCAAGAAAACATTAAACACCTAGATGCTTGTATTACGCGTTTACGTGTCACTGTAAATGATCAGAAAAAAGTGGATAAAGACCGCTTGAAAAAGCTTGGCGCTTCAGGTGTCCTTGAAGTAGGAAATAACATCCAGGCCATCTTTGGTCCACGCTCTGATAATTTAAAAACACAAATGCAAGACATTATTGCAGGGCGCACACCTCGACCAGCGAAAGACCCTTCTGCAAAAGAAGAAGTTAGCCAGCAGGTTGAAGAAGTCATTGCAAAACCGCTTCAAAACGAACAAGGGGAAGAAATGTTTGCTTCACCAATTACAGGGGAGCTGCATCCAATTACAGATGTGCCAGATCAAGTATTCTCAGGGAAAATGATGGGTGACGGTTTTGCTATCTTGCCAAAAGAGGGAACAGTGGTTTCACCAGTAAGAGGAAAAATCTTAAATGTGTTCCCAACAAAACACGCCATCGGCCTCCAGTCTGATGGTGGACTTGAAATCTTGATTCACTTCGGGATTGATACAGTCAGCCTCAAAGGAGAAGGATTTGAAGCATTTGTACAAGAGGGAGAGCAAGTAGAAATCGGTCAAAAACTTTTAGAGGTTGATATTGATAAAATTAAGTCAGAAGTACCATCTTTAATGACACCAATTGTATTTACAAACTTAAGTGAAGGACAATTTATTGACCTTCAAGAATCCGGTGAAATCAAAGCTGGCCAAGAAAACATCATGAAAATTTCAAAATAATTTTCATAACTGCCGTTCTTGTTAGATGACAAGCTCGGCAGTATGATATAATATTGTGGATGTATGAAATGTATAAAAAGGAGATTGATAAAAATGGCTCAACAAACATTCAAAGTAACTGCAGATTCTGGAATTCACGCACGTCCTGCAACAGTTCTTGTACAAACTGCTAGTAAATATGATGCTGATATCAACTTAGAATATAATGGTAAAACAGTGAACCTGAAATCTATTATGGGTGTAATGTCTCTAGGAATTGCGAAAGGTGCTACAATCACAATCTCTGCTTCTGGTTCTGATGAAAATGATGCACTTGCTGCGCTAAAAGACACAATGAAAAGTGAAGGCCTAGGCGAGTAATGCAACAACTGAAAGGAATCGGTGCTTCAGCAGGCGTTGCGATTGCAAAAGCATATCGTCTAGAAGAACCAGATTTAACAGTTCACCAAAAAGACATCAATGATCCAGAGACAGAAGTGAAACGCTTTGAAGAAGCAATTCATGTTTCAAAGCAAGAACTTGAAGCAATTAAAGAACATGCGCTAAAAGAACTTGGCCAAGATAAAGCAGATATTTTTTCTGCACACCTTCTTGTGTTAAGTGATCCAGAGCTGCTCAACCCAGTGAAGGATAAAATCACATCGGATAAAGTAAATGCTGAATTTGCTTTAAAAGAAACAGCAACAATGTTTGTTACAATGTTTGAAGCAATGGACAATGAATACATGAAAGAACGTGCAGCGGATATTCGCGACGTTACAAAACGTGTCACTGGTCATTTGCTAGGCGTTGACATTCCAAACCCAAGTATGATTTCTGAAGAAGTCGTTATCATTGCTGAAGATTTAACACCTTCTGATACAGCCCAGCTGAACAGACAATTCGTCAAAGGTTTTGCGACAGATATCGGTGGTCGTACTTCTCACTCAGCGATTATGGCAAGATCAATGGAAATCCCAGCAGTTGTTGGAACAAAAGAAGCAACAAAAACGGTGAAAAACAATGATCTGATCATTGTTGATGGTATTAGCGGAGACGTCATCATTCAGCCTTCTGAAGATGAAGTGAAAGCGTATCAAAAAAAGCATGAAGACTACTTAGCTCAAAAAGCGGAATGGGCGAAACTTGTTGACCAACCAACGGTCACAAAAGACGGCGTTCACGTAGAGTTAGCTGCGAATATTGGAACACCTGAAGATGTGAAAGGTGTACTTGAAAATGGCGGCGAAGCAGTTGGATTGTACCGTACAGAATTTTTATACATGGGCAGAGATCAGCTCCCAACAGAAGAAGAGCAGTTCGATGCGTATAAAACCGTTTTAGAGAAGATGGAAGGCAAAGCAGTGGTTGTCCGCACACTAGATATTGGTGGCGATAAAGAACTTCCTTACTTGCAGCTTCCAAAAGAAATGAACCCGTTCCTTGGCTATAGAGCGATCCGCCTTTGCCTTGAAGAGCAGGAGATTTTCAGAACACAGCTACGCGCGTTACTTCGTGCAAGTACATATGGAAACTTGAAAATCATGTTCCCTATGATCGCGACGTTATCAGAATTTAGAGAAGCAAAAGCTATTTTACTTGAAGAAAAAGAAGCATTGGTTGCTGCTGGTACAGAAGTATCTGATTCCATTGAAATCGGAATGATGGTAGAAATTCCATCAACAGCTGTTATCGCAGATCAATTTGCAAAAGAAGTAGATTTCTTCAGTATTGGAACAAATGATTTGATTCAATACACAATGGCTGCTGATCGAATGAACGAACGAGTGTCTTATCTTTACCAGCCATACAATCCAGCTATTTTACGCCTCATAACGCTTGTGATTGAAGCAGCGCATAAAGAAGGTAAATGGGTTGGCATGTGCGGTGAGATGGCAGGAGATGAAATCGCAATCCCGCTCCTACTTGGATTAGGATTAGATGAATTTTCAATGAGCGCAACATCGATTCTTCCAGCAAGAACGCAGTTAAGCAAGCTTTCTAAGGAAGAAGCTGCATCATTTAAAGAGCATATCTTATCACTGAGTACAACTGAAGAAGTGGTTGATTTCGTGAAAAAAACGTTTCAACATAACTAGGTGATGTAAACCAGACAGGTCAAACTGTCTGGTTTTTTTGTCGAATTTTATCATAATCAGTCATATCGCTTGCAGAGAAGGGCATCCTAACATAAAAAATGGAGGTGACCAGTTTGTCTTTCTCTGACTATAAGCCAGGTGATCAAGTATATGTCATTTATCGAAATCCACATGCAGCCAATGTTGCACAAATTAAAGAAGCGGAAATCGTTTCACACCCTTACAATGAACAAGAGCTTGCGCTATTTCTACTTGAAACATATCACCCATTAGCCCCTGATGATGCCGTATTTCCAACATACGAAGAAGCAGAAGCCCTTTATCAAGATCTATTTGAATAAGGGAGATTTTAGAAAGGATAGAAGCCATCCTGAGAGGTTAAAGTAACGGTATGAACCTATAAGGTAAGGATGTGCTAATTATGATCAAACCGTTCGTTCCCCAGCTTGTGTATATTGAACCTCGGGCGCTAGAGTACCCATTAGGACAAGAGCTGAAAGAAAAGTTTGAAGGTATGGGAATTGAAATTAGAGAAACAACCTCACACAACCAAGTGAGAAATATTCCGGGGAAAAATGATTTGCAAAAGTACCGTAATGCAAAGTCGACGCTCGTTATCGGCGTGAGAAAAACCTTAAAATTTGATACATCTAAACCATCTGCAGAGTATGCCATTCCGTTCGCGACAGGATGCATGGGGCATTGCCATTATTGCTACCTGCAAACGACGATGGGGAGTAAGCCGTACATTCGCACATATGTCAATGTAGAAGAGATCTTAGATCAGGCTGAACAGTACATGAACGAGCGTGCACCTGATATCACGCGATTTGAAGCTTCGTGTACATCTGATATCGTAGGAATTGACCATTTGACTCACACACTCAAACGAGCGATTGAATACTTTGGTCAAACCGATCTTGGCAAACTACGCTTTGTTACGAAATTTCATCATGTAGACCATTTGTTAGACGCAAAACACAATGGGCGAACAAGATTCCGCTTTAGTATCAATGCCGATTATGTCATTAAATATTTCGAACCTGGAACATCACCACTCGATCAGCGGATTGAAGCGGCTGTAAAGGTAGCAAAAGCAGGCTATCCACTGGGCTTTATTATTGCCCCTATTTACATTCATGAAGGGTGGCAAGAGGGCTATAAAGTCCTATTTGAAAAACTTGATGCAGCTCTCCCTGAAGAAGTGAGACAAGATATCACCTTTGAAATGATTCAGCACCGTTTTACAAAACCGGCGAAGCGTGTCATCCAAAAAAACTATCCAAAAACAAAACTAGAACTAGATGAAGAAAAGAGAAGATATAAGTGGGGTAGATATGGAATTGGAAAATATATCTATCAAAAAGATGAAGAACAAGAACTTAGACAGACATTAGAATCATATATCGAACAGTACTTTCCGTCTGCAAAAATTGAATATTTTACTTAAAACAAGTCATTATGGCTTGTTTTTTCTATTTAAATTTTCTTACAACTATTGAATGCGGTACCAATTTTGCCGATATACACATTAAGATGCGAAAGTAGGATGTAGGGGTGATGAGATGTTTAAGAAACTTCAAGTGAGAATAGCTGTTTTCATCTCAGTTATTTTAATTTTAACCGTTGTCGCAGTTCAAGTGGGTTCCAATTTAGTATTAAGACCACTGATTGAACGAGATGCGAAAACAACGACATCAGCAACGGCAGAAAGTATGAGAGACATCATAGCACTAAAGCTTGAGAATTACGGTGATACGATTAACCAATTGGCAACAAGTACACTTACTGAAGAATTTGCACAGAAACAAACAAAGCAGACATTGGCATTTGAAAACGATGAATTAAAAGGATTGCAGGAGCAGGATGAACTCATCTCGCTTGCCTATATAGGAACAAGTGATGGTAAAATGTTTGCTTTCCCGGAGTCCGATTTTGGTGAAGGGTATGATCCGTCTAAACGAGACTGGTATATTCAAGCGGCTGAAAAGCCTGACGAAGTCCTATGGACAGATCCGTACATTGATAAAGCAACAAGTGAAATGGTCGTTTCAGCCACGAAGGCGATCGTACGAAATGGGAAAGTAGTCGGTGTCGCTGGACTTGACTTGAAACTGGTTTCCATTCAGTCCTTTATAAATGAACAAAAGATTCCTTACATGGGAACGGCTTTCTTAGTTGACGGCACAGGGACCATTTTGGCACATCCAACAGAGCAAGGAAAAAATATCTCAAAAGTTGCTTCTGTGAAAACAGCGATCGACAACTCGGGGATTGATGATGATAAACAGCTGACCGTCATCTCAAAAATCAAAGAGGCAAACTGGACGATCGGTGTGAGCTTCGAGAAAAAGAAACTTCTTTGGATCACTGAACAAATGAATCAGACAAGTATCATTATTTCTGTCATTGCCATTATACTTGCCATGATTCTAAGCTACTTATTGGCTAGAAGCATTACAACACCAATTAAACGCCTCATCGAGCATGTTCGTAAAGTGTCTGAAGGTGATTTAACCAGCTCGCTTGAGTCGAAGTCTCAGGATGAGATAGGTTTCCTGACGAAAAGCTTTAATCAAATGACTGAAGGTATCAGGGACTTAATTGAAAAAGTGAAAGAGTCTTCAGATCAGGTTGTGAAATCAACGGATGAAGTGACCCAAATTTCAAACGAGACCTTGCTGTCTAGTGAACAGATTGCAACGGCTATTCAAGAGGTCGCTGTAGGAGCGACGAAACAAGCATCAGAAGCGGAAACCATTAATGAAAAATCAGAGCATTTGTATGAAAAAGTTCGTCATATGGGTGAGCTTGCCACGCAAATGCAAACCAACTCAAAATCATCGGAAGATGCAAGCTATAGAGGACTTGATGCTCTTGGTCTGCTCGTCCAAAAATCAACACAAGCGAATGAAGAATCGAAGAAGGTAGAGCAAATGCTGCTTGACCTTGAGCATAAAACGAAAAATATTGAAAACGTCGTAACAGCGATCTCTGAAATCTCAGATCAAACGAATTTACTCGCACTGAATGCAAGTATTGAAGCAGCGAGAGCAGGAGAAAGCGGAAGAGGATTTGCTGTTGTTGCAGAAGAAGTCAGAAAGCTGGCTGAACAATCTGCAGAATCAACGAAACATATTAGTGAAACCGTAAAACTCATTCAAGATGAATCGAAAAAGGCAGCTGAAGCGATGACAGCAGCAAGCAAAATGAATGAAGAACAAGGTGATGCCATCAATTCAACAGGAGAGGCACTCAGCAGTATCACAATGGAAATGCAGGCACTTGTCGGCTCCATTGACAGCATTCATACACAAATCAATGAAATGACTGAAGAACAGCAGAAAATGAATGATTCCATTCAAAGTATTGCGGCCATTTCACAAGAATCCGCCGCTTCAGCTGAGGAAGTACATGCTTCCACAGACGAACAAGTACAAGCTTTAGAAAGAACGAAAACATCAACAGAAATGTTGAACGAATCAAGTCAGGCACTGCGTCAGGCAGTCAATCGGTTTAAACTATAATCTTGCAGAAAAGAACCTTGCCATGTGAGCAAGGTTCTTTTTGTATGATAAAATATGAACAGAGGAGGGTGCCAACATGCATGTTAATCTATCTGGAAAAAAAGCATTGGTCGCAGCAAGCAGTCAAGGTATCGGTAAAGCCATTGCCTTTCATCTTGCAAAAGAGGGAGCAGATGTGATGCTCTCAGGAAGACATGAGCACACGCTGCAAGAAGCGGTCAAAGAATTATCCCCGCTTGTAAAAGGGAAGCTGACGTATCAAGTATGTGATGTATCTGACGCCGAGCAAATTAAAGCGCTTGTCGTCGCAGCAGCAGGTGATGAAAAACGCCTTGATATACTAGTGAACAATACAGGCGGTCCTCAAACAGGAACACTTGAAACCTTAACAGATGAAGATTGGATGGAATCATTTCAGCTTCATTTACTCAGCTATATTCGGTTATTAAAAGAAGCCTTGCCGTATTTAAAAAAACAAGGTGCACGCGTGTTAAATATTGCATCTATGTCGGTCAAAGAACCGATCCCAGGCTTGATGCTGTCGAATACATTTAGACCGGCCATTACCGGCTGGACAAAAACAGCTGCCCAGGAGCTTGCCAAAGATGGCATTTTGATCAATACCTTAGCCCCTGGGAAAATTGAAACAGAGCGCGTGAAACAGTTAGACAAACACCGTGCACAAGAGGAGCAACAATCGGTTGAAGAGATCAAAGCACAAGCTGAACGTATGATTCCGCTGGGCCGTTACGGACAGCCAGAGGAATTTGCAGCATATGCGGCTTTTCTTTTATCTGAAGCCAATACATATATGACAGGTCAAACCCTCATCATTGATGGTGGATTGACAAAGTCTCTATAAGGAGGAATTCTTGATGGCACAAATCAAAACAGTTGGTTTTATTGGAATCGGTGTAATGGGACGTAGTATGGCAGGGCATTTAATGAATGCTGGCTACGAAGTTCTCGTTTATACAAGAACAAAAGCAAAGGCAGACACATTGATTCAAAAAGGTGCTCTTTGGAAATCGACCGTAAAGGAGATCGCAAAGGAGGCAGATGCCGTCATCACAATGGTCGGGTATCCATCAGATGTAGAAGAAGTCTATTTAGGAGAAGATGGACTCGTGGCACATGCTGCGCCTGGTACATACCTCATTGATATGACCACATCGAAACCTCAGCTGGCAAAAGAAATTGAAGCGAAAGCGAAGGAAAAAGGACTATTTGCATTAGATGCGCCGGTCTCTGGCGGAGACGTAGGAGCCAAAAATGGCACGCTTGCCATTATGATTGGTGGAGAAAAAGCAGCCTATGAAGCGTGCCTGCCGCTATTTCAGCAAATGGGAGAAAATATTCAATATCAAGGACCTGCAGGAAGTGGTCAGCATACAAAAATGTGTAATCAAATTGCTATCGCAGCAGGGATGGTAGGTGTGGCAGAGGCAATGGCTTATGCGGAAAAATCAGGACTTGATCCAGAGCAGGTACTTAAAAGCATCACAACAGGAGCAGCCGGCAGCTGGTCTTTGTCAAACCTTGCACCAAGAATGCTGAAAGGTGATTTCGAGCCAGGATTTTATGTGAAGCATTTTATTAAGGATATGGGCATTGCACTTGAAGAAGCAGAGCTGATGGGAGAAGAGATGCCAGGCCTTTCACTAGCGAAGTCATTATATGAAAAGCTCAGCGAACAGGGCGAAGAAAACAGCGGAACACAAAGCATCTATAAATTATGGGTGAAATAAAAAAACTGCCCCGCCTAGGTGGAACAGTTTGTAGCGTGTAAACAAGCCCTCACATGGCTGAAAAAAGAAGACAAACTAAAAACCTGTCCCGAATAGAGACAGGTTTTTTTGATCTTATTTTCCGATGAATTGCTGCGTCCAGTAGTTACCAGATTTTACATAACCTACACCGATATGTGTATAGTTTTTGTTTAAAATGTTCGCTCTGTGACCTTCACTGTTCATCCAAGCTGTTACTACTTCTTGAGGTGATCTTTGACCTTGCGCAATGTTTTCACCTGCTGTTTTGTACGTGATACCAAATTGCTTCATTTGATCAAATGGAGATCCGTAAGTTGGGCTTGTATGAGAGAAATAGTTTTTATCTTTCATATCTTGTGATTTAGCGCGAGCAGATTTGCTTAATTTAGAATCAACAGAAAGAGCTTTTAAGCCTTGTTTTGCACGCTCTTTATTTGTCAGCTCAACCACTTCTTGTTCAAATGCATTTAAGCTGCTGTCTGCTTTTGTTGCAGTTGTGTCTTTTTGATCAGATTTTGAGCTGTTGTTCGTTGTGTTTTCTTTTGCTGGTGTGCTTGGTTTAGAAGTAGCTGGTTTTTTCACTGATTCTTGTTTTTGCTCATTTTTTGCTTTGTTTACTTCTTTCACCACTTTTGTACCAGTAACAGGTTGACCACTTTTGATCAGCTTGTTTAATAGAGCTTCGATCTCTTTTTGATTTGAAGTGCTTAGCTTGTTTACATCTGAAGAGATATGTAATTTTGCAGCTAATGTATGAAGATCAATGGCTTGATGCTGTACGTTTATGACTTGTTTCAGGTTAAGCTCTTTCGCATCAGCTGAATGCCCTCCAGTGAACGTGATCAATGCAGCAGCTGTCAGCGCTGAAAAAATGAATGATTTCTTTTTCATTTTGTAACTCCTCCTAAAATCTTTGTTTTGTTTTCTCACAGAAAATCATAACATGGACTTTTTGTTATAAACGTACCAGCATCCTCCATTGACAACGCCCATTTGTCATTTTTGTTAAAGTCATAGAAAGAATCTCCTCATATCAATGAATGGAGAATCTTTCTATTTAAAGAAAACGACATAAACATACCAATATTTTAAAGTGTTAGTATATTTTTTTGCAGAATAGGGATTGACAGCTTTTTTTCACTTGTTTCGCTGTAACAACTATTACAAAAGTGTTACAATAATGAGTGGTAATTGTAAAAGATTGAAAGGATGAGAGGAGCTACATAAGTGGGAGAGAAACAGCATCAAGGTGCTGCCGAGCAGAAAAAAATGAAGCGCCGGAACGCCTGGAGAATTAATCTCTTTTTCTTCGCTGTATTTAGTTTATTTGCTGGACTTGTCATCAAGCTCGGTGTGCTGCAAATCGTCAATGGTGAGGATTATAAAAAGCAAGCCAACCGAACTGAGGTCAAAACAGCATCATACCCGTCTCCAAGAGGAAAAATGTATGACGCGAGAGGAAGAGTCGTTGTTGATAACGAAAGTGTTCCTGCCATCGTTTATACATCAGAAAGCGGTGTGAAAGCGGAGGATAAGATTAAAGTAGCAAGAAAACTTGCGACTTATATAAAAATGGATACAGATTTTTTGAGAGAGCGTGACATTCGAGATTTTTGGCTGGCAAGCCATCCGAAAGAAGCGGATAAGCTCATTTCAAAAGCAGAGCAAAAGAATCTTAAATCAAAAGATGTCTATCCTCTTCAAGTAGAGCGTGTGCCTAAGAAAGAAATCAAGGCGATCGAAAAAGATGCAGAGGAAAAAGCAGTTGCAGCGATCTATCGCAGGTTTACAGGCGGATATGCCTTTGAACCTCAAATCGTGAAAGCGATGGACCCGAACGAAGAGAAAAAAGGGGACGAAAAAGTTGCGCTGCTTGATGAAACTAAAGAATCAAAACAGACATCATCCGTAAGTTTGACATACGAAGAGATCTCACTTGTATCAGAGCATCTTGATGAACTGCCTGGTGTAAATGTCATCAATGACTGGACAAGGAAATATCCGTATGAAAAAACCCTCTATAATGTCCTTGGCGGTGTCACCACCCCAGAGCAAGGCATTATAAAAGAGCGTGAAGATTACTATATGGCAAGAGGTTACTCGCGAAATGACCGAGTAGGAAAAAGTTATTTAGAATATCAATATGAGGATTTTCTCAATCCAGAAAAAGCAACTGTTCAATATACACAGGTCGGCGGAAAACTGCTTGATGAAATCAAGCGGACAGAAGGACGAAGAGGACTTGACCTTGCACTCACATTTGATATGGAGCTGCAAAAGGAAGTCGACAAAATCGTTGAATCAGAGCTAAGATCCGCTAGTGCAAGAAACTATATGATGGACCGTGCCTTTGTTGTGATGATGGACCCAAACACAGGTGATGTTCTCGCGATGTCAGGGAAGAAAATGGACGGCAGAGACGTCACAGATTATGCAATCGGTACATTTACGACTCAGTATGAAATGGGCTCTGTTGTCAAAGGAGCTACTGTCCTCTCTGGTTATCAAGATGGCATGTCACACAATCAATCCTATTTGGATACACCGCTGTATTTTGCGGGAAGTGGAGGAAAGCCTAAACAGTCTTACAAAGTTCTTGGATGGGTTAACGACCTTCAGGCACTCCAAAAAAGTTCCAACGTTTATATGTTCCAAGTGGCGATGAGAATGGCAGGGATCACCTATCAAAAAGATGGCCCGTTACGGGCAAGACCTGAACACTTACAAAAAATGAGAAACTACTATGCGCAATTCGGTCTTGGCGTGAAAACAGGCATCGACTTGCCGCAGGAATCAAGCGGAATGCAGACGCATCCTCAGACAGTCGGCGGACTCTTACTTGATGAAGCGATTGGTCAGTATGACACGTATACACCACTTCAAGTCGCACAATACATGTCGACCATCGCCAATGGAGGTAACCGTATTCAGCCAAGAGTGGTGAAAAGTGTTCACTTTCCAACGAATAAGGAAGAAGTAGGCCCTGTTGTGAAGAAATATGAGCCGAAGGTGCTGAACACCATTAACAACTCGAAAGCAGATATCGACCGCGTCAAAATGGGACTAAAAATGGTCACATCAACAGGCGGGACTGCCGCTGGCCGGTTCGGTCAGCATGATGTCGCAGGGAAAACGGGTACAGCCCAAACCTTCTACTATGGTGCCAACCGGAGCTGGTGGGGGAATGCCACGTACAATTTAACCTTTGGAGGATATTATCCTTCTTCCAATCCGAAAGTGGCATTTAGTGTCGTCACACCGTATGTATCAGATAAAGATCCTGTCATTAAAACCATTCCAAGTAAAATTGTTGATAAGTACGTTGAATTACAAAAGAAATATGAAAAGCAATAAACAGCAGGGAGCACAGCAAGAGAAAGTGCTCCCTTTTTGCTGAAAATATGGACGTTTCACAAGAGATTGGGAGGAAAATACGGTTTTTCTAGCGAATCCTTTTTATACATCAAACTAAGGACAACCCTAAAAAAATTAAAGGAGGGTCGGACGACGATGGAACAAAAAATGAAAGATTCGAATCAGCTGTACTCGAATATTGATTTACATGCCGTTCTTTCTTCTAATGGCCGCTTTCTCTACATTTCTTCCAATTGTAAGCAGCTTTTGCTCTATGAACAAAAGGATTTACTAGGGTGTTTTTTGAAAGACTTTGTTCATACCGAAGATCAATTTCTCGTCGAAAGTTATTTCTATAATCAGCACATGCTAGAGATTTGCCACTTTAGACTGCTTAGAAGTGATCTTACAGCTGTATGGGTAGAAGCAAGCATTGATTTTGTTGCTTGTGATGGGTTAGACAACGATTTGAGTAGAGAAATGATCCTGAAAATGAGGGTAATGAATACAGAGCCTCAAAAAGCAGCATTTCAACCAACAGAAGTGTCAGAACAGTCGTTAGGCAGTCTACCGGCTTTCCAAGATGTCAGTGAAGCTGAAAATCTGATTGCCATGCTGCCAAATCCGTTATGTATTACGGCGCTTGGGAAAATTGTGTATGCCAACGATGCGATGCTGCAATTAATGGGTGTATGTACAAAAGATGAAATGATCGGCAAGTCTGCGTTTGATTTTATTGCCGAGGAGTACCATGACATTGTGAGAAGCCGAATCAAAAGACTGCAGCAAGGTCTTCCAGTCGGAATGATTGAACAAATATGGAAAAGACAAGACGGGAGCATGATTCATATTGAAGTGAAGTCATCTCCGGCAATTTATCAAAATCAACGGGCAGAACTTTTACTATTAGTGGACATCTCTTCCCGTAAAAAATTTCAAACCGTTCTTCAAAAAAGTAGAGAGCGGTATCAGCTGCTTATCCAAAATTCGATTGATACCATCGCCGTCATCCACGATCATAAATGGGTATTTATGAATGAATCAGGTATTAAATTATTTGAAGCCGAACATTACGATAAATTAATCGGAAAAGATATCTTTCATCAAATCCATTCATGTGATCAGCAAAAAGTGAAAAAGAGCTTATCACGTATTATCGAAAGAGCATCAGATTCTGAGATTGTGACGATGAGCTGCCATACGTTTAAACACCGGTTGATTTATACAGAAATGGTTTGTATCCCTACCACATTTTTTGGTGAAACAGCCGTTCAAATTATTTTAAGAGATATATCTGAACGAAAACAGACAGAAGAACTCATGCTGCGCTCTGAAAAATTATCAATCGCAGGTCAATTGGCAGCAGGCATTGCACATGAAATAAGGAATCCGTTGACGGCGATTAAGGGCTTTTTACAGCTCATTAAACCAAAAACAAAAGACCGTGATCAATATTTTGAAATTGTCTTCTCTGAGCTGAGCCGGATTGAAATCATCTTAAGTGAGCTACTAATGCTTGCGAAGCCGCAGCAAACGGCATCCATGCAGACGCTTGATTTGAAAAAAATCATTAGCGAAGTCACCGCTCTGTTAGAAACACAGGCCAACTTAAATGGAATTTTGATGAACACAAGTGATATCGAGGAGGATCTCCTGATGAATGGGGATCAAAACCAGCTGAAGCAGGTGTTTATCAATTTAATCAAAAATGCCGTCGAATCCATGCCGGACGGAGGGAAGGTAGACATTACCGCCAAAGCCGAAAAAGAAGGGATACTTGTCACGATTAGAGATGAAGGAATTGGTATTCCTGAATCGGTCATGAAGCGGATCGGCGAACCTTTTTTAACGACAAAAGAAAAGGGAACAGGGCTTGGGCTCATGGTGACATTTAATATTTTAGAAAATCACAACGGAACCATCCGGATAGATAGCCACCCAGAGAAAGGGACTGTGTTTCACATCATGTTTCCCGCAAAATAAAAACAACGGCAAGAGAGCCGTTGTTTCATCCGTCTGTTGATTGTATGGAACGCTTTTCAAGAACAAATTGTTCGAGACGGTCAAGTCCTTCTTTTAACGTTTCAAGTGAATATGCATAGGAAAGGCGCACATATCCTTCTCCGAGTGAAGAGAAAGCAGAACCAGGTACGACCGCAAGTTTTGTACTTTCTAACAACTCCATGCAAAAATCAAATGAACTCATCCCAAACGATTCAATGGAAGGGAAAATATAAAAAGCGCCGGAAGGCTTAATGACCGGAAGCCCCATAGAAATGAGTCGATCATATACATAGTCGAGTCTTTTCTTATATTGCTCTCTCATGATTAGTGCATCATCCACACCGTTTGTCACTGCTTCAAGTGCCGCCTTTTGTGAGATAGCCGAGGCACAAGACACGTTATATTGATGTACTTTTAATACATGTTTAGCAATAGGAGCGGAAGCAAATAAAAAGCCGATTCTCCATCCGGTCATGCTATGAGATTTTGACAGTCCATTGATGACAATCGTCTGTTCCTTTAAGAAAGAAGCAATGGAATGATGCGGACGATCAAATGTCAGCTCACTATAAATTTCATCAGATAGAATAAAAATATCCTTTCCTTCAAGAAGCTGTGCAATTTCTTTCAATTCTTCTTCTAATAGCGTGACCCCAGTTGGATTTGAAGGGTATGGAAGGACAACACACTTTGTCTTTTCCGTTAATGCATCTTCAATCAGCTTGGCATTTAATTTAAAACCGGCATTTGTTGTGTCGATATGCACGGGCACCGCACCGCACATCCGAATGATCGGTTCATAGCCAGGGTACACAGGGCCGGGCAGGATGACCTCATCGCCTTCAGTCAAAATGGTTCGAAACGCAGCATCAATTGCTTGACTCGCACCTGTTGTTACAATGATTTCTGTCTCTGCATCATAATCAAGATGGACTTTCTTTTTGATGTATTGCTGGATTGCTTGTCTTAGCTCTAAAAATCCAGCATTATGAGTATACGAGGTGAAATTCTCGTCAATGGCTGTTTTGGCAGCTGTTTTGACATGATGCGGCGTATAAAAATCGGGCTGACCTATGGTCAATGAAACGACATCCTCATATGAAGATACGAGATTTGAAAATGTTCGAATGCCTGAAATTTCAATATCCTTTACTCTTGGATTCAGCAAATGCTCCATTTCTCATCACCTTAAAAATTTATGTTTTTATCCTATTTTACCATTCACTGCATAAATGTCACCTGCGGAAAGGCTTCGGATATCGTTATATGTAGTCTATTCTCCTATCCATCACAGCATGAGTGATAGATGAAGAAAGAGCAACATTTATTATAGCGTAACCTGCTCGGAAAATACAGCTCTGCTTAAGATGATTAGAATAAGGCAAAACGGTATAAACTGAAAGAACGAGAGAATCAAGTCATGGGAATTGCTTTCACAGGCATACGATCTCCTGAAGGAGGACGATAATAGATGGATCAATCAGCAAAGACATCGAAAATAGCCTTTTTATCCGTCATGAGTAATACGTTTGTTGTGGTCCTTAAAATCATTGTAGGGGTGTTAACTGGATCTGTTGCGGTTTTATCAGAAGCCATTCACTCTTTTCTCGATTTAATGGCCTCTTTTATTGCATTTATCTCTGTTCGTATTTCAAGAAAGCCGGCAGATTCAAAACATCCTTATGGACATGGGAAAGTTGAGAATATTTCTGGAACGATTGAAACTTTGTTGATTTTTGTTGCTGGGATTTGGATCATTTATGAATGTGTTCATAAATTAATGCATCCAGAGCCTGTTAAACTGCCGGTACTTGGTATTGTGGTCATGCTGATCGGGGCACTTATCAATTTTGCTGTGTCGAGAGTTGTGAACAAAGAGGCAGAGCGAGTACATTCTGTTGCTATGAAATCGAATGCACTGCATCTTTTAACAGATGTGTTTACGTCACTAGGGGTTGCCATTAGTTTATTGCTTGTTGCATTGACGGACTGGTATTTCCTCGATCCGATTATTGGAATGGTGCTAGCGCTCTATATTATGCGTGAAGCGTTTAAACTCATGAAGGAAGCCTTCCCGCCGCTTGTCGACGCCCGGTTAACCCCGGAAGAAGAACAAGCGATAGAGGACATCATTCAAACATTCAGTCAAGAATTCATTGAATATCATGACTTTCGAACAAGACGATCCGGTGCTGAAGAATATATTGACTTCCATTTGATTGTTCATGGAAAAACAACCATTGAAGATGTTCATCAATTATGTGATCGAATTGAAGAGAACATTCAGCAGGCGTTTCCGCATGCACAAATCTTTATTCATGTAGAACCTGAAAGTGAAAGAAGCACACAAACGTAAAAAGGCGATACCACCTCTTTTTAGGTGGTATCGCCTTTTTTTACGCTTCATCTATGAAATGAAATTAATATCCATAAGCAGTATCGTAATCTTCATACCAAGAGATATAAGCAGTATCTTCATTAGATAAACCATGTTTCATATCTAAAAAATCAGCTTCGCAAATATCTTCAATCACAGTCATTTCGTTGTTTTTTAATAGTACGACAGTTCCCATAATGAACACCTTTCTTTAAAAAATCCTTGACTATTGTACCATGTGAAACGTGATTGTCAACAGAAGAATCGAAATGAGACGAAAATATCACAAAATGTTAAAAAATCAGGCGTTGAAAGAACTAGATGCGCCATAATTTTCGTGAATTTTCAGTATTTATTCACATAAATCATCATTGAAAAATGATCTAAAATTCATGTAAAAATGTAAAGCTCCATTGATCTTGCGATATTCATAAGATATAATAACGAATGATTATAAGAAATTTATAGAAAACATACATAATAAAGGAGAAATAGGATGGAAACAAACATGTCAGAAGCACCTATTCAAGAAGAAAAACATCCTGAACTAGCTGGTGTAGGTTATCGTTTTCTTGCTCATCTTTTAGACGGTGTCATTATTAGTGTACCATTTTCAATCATTGTATTTATTCTCGCAACACTCTTTTTTGTCTCAAGCCCTGAGGCGGCATTTTTAATGTATGATGATAGCTATTACTATTCTTCAACGGTGATCACGGATGAAGAATGGGCAGTCATTATGGGCCTTCTCTTTTTCTATGGCGTAACGACCTTAATCGGTATCGCGGTGACTTGGCTGTATTATGCGATCATGGAATCATCAAAGTTGCAAGGAACTCTTGGCAAGATGGCTCTTGGCATCAAAGTGACAAAAGTAACGGGTGAAAAAATAACATTTGGGCGCGCGACAGGCCGCTTTTTTGCAAAAGGCTTTTTGTCTCCAATCTTATTCATTGGCTACATCATTGCGTTTTTCACAGAAAAAAAACAAGCACTTCATGATTTGATTGCAAGTACCATTGTTGTAAAGAAATAATGAAAAGAAGCACCTCTGCTAAATAGTAAGGGGTGCTTTTTGTATAGATTGCTTGTATGGAAGAGGGAAACGTCACATAAAGTAGAATGATAGTGAAAATAAAAGCAGAGAAGGGAGTCAATCTATTGAAAAGAGGGAAAATGACCGTTCAAAAAAAAGGGGCAAGCTTCGGGCTCTTTTTCACCGCACCTGTTTTGGCCTGGGCATTGTATGATTTTGCAAATACGATATTTTCATCGAATATGATCACCATTTTCTTCCCATTTTACTTGCAGGAGACGATAGGCGACAGTGCGAGGATGGATCAAATCGCCAGTACATTTATTTCTTATGCGAACGCACTTGCAAGCTTTTTCCTCGTCATTTTTACGCCTTTATACGGTGTGCTGATTGATCGTACAGGGAAAAAGAAGCGGTATATCACGGTGTTTACCTTGATTTGTATTGCCTGTACCTTTATGATGGGGATCTTTGCTGGGATTGATTTCTCAAGCGAATGGTTTGGTCTTCCTGTCTCCTTATTGGTGGTGGTTACCTTGTTCGTCATCGCCAAATTTTTCTATCACTCTAGTCTTGTTTTTTATGACACCATTTTGCCCGATCTTGGGACAAAGGATGAAATCCCCCTCATTTCTGGATTCGGTATTGCTGTCGGCTATTTAGGTACACTTGTCGGCCTTTCTGTTTATTTACTTGTAGGAAATGACCAGTTTCATGAAGCATTCATTCCGACAGCCCTTTTATTCTTTCTCTTTTTTCTGCCCTTTCTCTTTATTATAAAAGATCCTCAACCTCTCCCGCAGCAAGAGAAAAAGGCGTCTTTTTTCAGCGGGTATAAAGAGATTATTCGTACATTTAAAGAGATGAAGCAGTACAAACCGGCCTTTATTTTTATGATCGCTTTCTTTTTTATGAATGATGCGTTGCAGACAGCGATTGCGATGATGGCTGTTTATGCAAAAATTATCATTGGTTTTACGGCAGGTCAATTTATTTTGCTGTATCTTGTGTCCACGATTTCAAGTATCATTGGCTCGTTTCTATTCGGATATGTCACAAAGGCCATCGGGGCAAAGCGCTCAATTACAGTCGTGTATGTCATTTTAATTGTGGCGCTCATTCTAGCTGTGACAGCGACAACTGAATGGGTCTTCTGGGTAGCAGGCAGTCTATTCGGCATTTCACTTGGCGCAAGCTGGGGATCATCACGAATCCTCATTATTGAGCTGACGCCTAAAGAAAAACGAGGGCAATTTTTTGGTCTCTTTGCGTTTTCGGGAAAGGTGTCTTCAATCGTCGGTCCCATTATTTATGGCTCCGTCACACTTCTATTTGCATCACATGGGAATCTCGCAAGCCGTCTTGCATTAGGGTCTTTGCTCATCCTTGCAGCCATAGGACTTGTGATTCATCAATTCGTACGAGAGAAAGCGTAAAGAAACGTCAACTTTTTACCCATGCTGCCGATATAAAAAGTACAATCTTATATTGAAGAATAGAGGGATTTCCGTGGCTTTAAACAAACAAGAAATTTTACTTGACTCTGGTACTAACGAATTGGAAATTGTGAAGTTTGAAATTGGTTCAAATCAATTCGGCATTAACGTCATGAAAGTAAGAGAAATTATTCAGCCAGTTGAGGTGACAGTTGTACCACACTCTCACCAAGATGTAGAAGGGATGATTAGTTTACGAGGCGAGATTTTACCAGTCATCAATCTATTTTCCTTTTTTAATGTCGAGTCAGATCAGTCAGAACAAGAGAAATACATTGTGACTGAATTCAACCAACGGAAATTTGTGTTCCATACAGGAACGGTATCACAAATTCACCGCGTCAGCTGGGAAGAGATTGAAAAACCAACTGCACTCAATCAAGGAATGGACCGTCATTTAACAGGGATCATCAAGCTTGACGAGAAAATGATTTTCCTTCCAGATTACGAAAAAATCATCTATGATATTGAATCCGCATCTGGTGTAGACACATATCATATGTTTGACGGTGAGAAAGATGAGAGAAGAACAGGGAAGAAGCTGTATGTTGTTGAAGATTCTCCCCTTCTCATGCGCTTATTAACAAATGAATTAACCGAGGCAGGATATAAAAACATTGTGACCTTTGAAGATGGGAAACAAGCATATGACCATGTCATGGATCTTGTCAGTAAAGGCATCAGTGTGACAGAAGAAATTGATATGATTATTACAGATATAGAAATGCCCAAAATGGATGGACATCGATTAACAAAGCTGCTGAAGGACAATCCTTTAACACAGTCCATTCCAATTCTCATTTTCTCTTCATTAATTACGGACGATCTGCGTCATAAAGGGGAAACCATCGGTGCAGATGATCAAATTAGTAAACCAGAAATTCATCAGTTGATTGAAAAAGTAGATCATTTTATTATCTAAAGAAAAAACCACTCGCTTTGAGTGGTTTTTCAGCGTGTAGACAAACCCTCGCATTCTTTGTCAGTCCTGCGTGCTGGTGCTCACGAATGTCAAATTCGCTCCGCGCCAGTACTCGTCCTTCCTAGACTGCAAAGGTTTTCTTTCACGCTGAAAAGAAGACAAAGAGCTAAAATAAACAACATTTTAGCCCTTTGTCCATAATCTGAAAAACCACTCGCTTTGAGTGGTTTTTCTGTTTAAAAATAACTTTCCCCGAGCCGTTTGAAGACGGGTTTTGTATAATGTGATTTTTGTTTTGTGGCGGCAGGTTTTTCTTTTAAACCGACATACGTTTGAAGTATTTGTTTCGCTCGATTTAATGACATATTCGCTTTCGGATTGCGATATGATTGATTTAAATTTCCTAAGTGTGGCAAAAATTCGAAGTCTTCTTTAGTTGGTGGCAGATGAAAATAATAATCTCCAATTTCAATCAGCACGTCGGACTGTTGTTGACTATATCTGGGATTGTTAGAGAAATGTAGGCCCACTTTTCTTCCTTTACCTTCTTGCAATAGTTTTTGCAGCGCACGTTTTTTCAAAAGATAAAGAAACTTGGGATTTGGTGCGGTTTTAGCATGGCGGTTAACAGTATAAATGGCTTTTGCGATGTTTTCTGCTGTAGGTTCTATGTCTTTAGTATGAGCATAATCGTCCATTTTTTCTCTCCTTTGTCTTTCGTCTTCCTGTGCTTAGTATAAATTATACGTTTTTATTAGTAAATTGCAAATAGACTTATTGTAAAAAGCATTAGATTTTCATCACTCTTATTTACAATAGCCATTCATGATGATTCTGAAACGTGAAGAAGAACAATGAATGAATCCTTCTTAGCAAGAGCATCATCATTTATCCGGTATCCTTTCCAACTAGGCGTTTCAGTTGGATGTAAACGATGCCTTTGATTTTCTATATGATAAAGGTGTTGTATTTTTTATTCTTTTAAAAATACTAATAAAATAGCTAGTGCTGCTGAAGCCAACTTGGTAGGCGATTTCTGTTATGTTTAAGTCCGTCTTTTGAAGCAAAATGAGGCTTTGTTGAATTCGATATTCATTCACATAATGTATAGGAGATTTCTTTAAAATATCATTGAAATATCTACAGCATTCAGAGCGGCTTAATTGTCCTTCACGAGCGATATCTTGAAGAAGAACCTTTTCATGATAATGTTCATGAATCCAATTCAGCATATGTTTCATACGTTCATTTCTATCGTGCTTACGTACATCATATGTCAGTTGAAAACGATTTTGTAAAAGGCATTTCCAAATCGTGATGAGCTGTATATTAAGTTCGAGTTCATAATATGCCGGAGTTTGTTCGATTAATCGTTGAATGATTTGTATACATTGATAGATTTGGTTTGGCCATCCGTCTTTTCGGTTGAATAAAATAAAAGGTGTTTGACTCGCATGCATATATGGATGAACGAACGTGGTGAATAACTCATTGGTTGTGATGAAGTGAGGTGAAACGTTTAAACAAATATAAGTACATGTCGTCCCATTTGCATCCTTTGCCATGTGTAAACAGCCACTGTTGATGAATACACCATCTCCTTGCTGAATGTTCAATATCTTCTCGTTAATGTGAAACTCAGCCTCTCCCTCCAAAATAAAGACGAATTGAAATTCGTCGTGCCAATGAAGAGGGATATATCCGCTCATATGATCACGAATCTTTGTATGATATAGAGCAATAGGCCATGTGGTGGTTGAATGCTCCGTTAATTCTTTCAGATTGTTGTCAATAAGAAAATGATGATTGTGCATGGTTCTCCTCAATATTCTTTTATTTTTATGTTCAATTGATATATCAATATGTAAAAAATTGAACTACTATCAACTATATTATCATGATTTTTTTAGAATTGAGGAGAATAAAAATGAAGAGGAGAAAGGGAATTTTTCTTGTACTGATAGGAGCTATCTGTTGGGGAGTAGGAGGAACCGTTTCACAAAAATTGTTTCAGCAATATGGAATTGACGTCAATTGGCTGGTCACTGTCAGGCTGCTCATTTCAGGCGGGTTGCTTTTATTTGTTCATTACATGACGAAAGAACGCACGCAATTGATTGGCGTGTTGAAAATGAAGAGTACGGCCATTCAAGTGCTGATATTTGGACTAATGGGCATGTTAGCTGTTCAATATACTTATATGGTGTCCATTCATCATGGGAATGCTGCGGTGGCTACATTGCTACAATATACAGCACCTGTCATGATTATCGTGTATCTAGTATTTCGCCGGCAATCCACTTTTACAAAAAGAGATATGTTGACGGTCGCATTGGCTTTGGTTGGCATGTTTCTCTTATTGACGAATGGTTCCGTTTCCACATTAACTGTTCCAGCTGTCGCGGTATTTTGGGGAATACTATCAGCCGTGGCATTGTCCTTTTATACGTTATATCCAATCAACCTGTTAAAACAATTCGATTCACTTGTTGTTGTTGGCTGGGCGATGCTTATAGGGGGAGCTGCCCTTAGCTTGGTCCATCCTCCATGGAAGGTGAATCTGTCTCAATTACCTTTTGAAGCGTATATTTATTTATTATTTGTCATTGTATTTGGAACGATGATCGCATTTTGGTTTTACATCGAAAGTTTGAAGTATTTATCCCCGAAGGACTCAAGCTTAATTGGAAGTGTCGAACCCCTTGCAGCAGTGATAACCACTGTTTTCTGGTTAAAAGAGCCATTTGGTCTTTTCCAGTGGATAGGGACAGCGTGTATTGTATACATGATATTATTCATGGCATTATACCAACCTAAAATAAGAGGGGAAAAGAAGAAATTGGGTTCATTGATAGATGATAAGGTGAATTAAATACGTGAAATGTATATAAAGTGAACTATTAAACATAGATAACTACCTATTTTAAAATAAATGGGTAGTTAATGACTTATATGAGAACGGGATTGCCGGATAAAATCTACCATATGCAAGACAATCAAAGTCGAACATATGGCTTAAAAACATGGACTATTTCGTATGGCTAGAATAAGCACAGTAAAAACAGCCGTTAAAATCAGTTTCACTCGTCATTTTTTTGGCTTCATCCATGGCGCTTTCACTGTTCATGTGCAGACCAATCAATGTACGACTTGCTGCATCACCTAAAAATGCGCAGTCTTCTGTATGTACAACGTATTGTCCTTGATCATTTTTTGTATGAATAAAATAATAGCTTTTTAGCATGCCCCTCACCTCCAACCTGACTATATTACTATAAAACTTCCAATATTGTAAAGAATTTTTATTAAAAATGTTGCATTTATACACATTCCTTTTATTTCATAAAAAGGAAAATTGGTTGTAAGATAAGAAGAGCAAAGTCAATGAGAACAGAAAGGACGGTTTAGATTGAAAGATATTTTAACGCCTTTATTGGTTGCTTTTGTGGTTGGAGGCATTGTGTACATGGTAGATGATCGGCCGATTCATCCTTTTCTTCTTTTTATCATCTTATTTATCAGCATTTATACAGTCGATAGAATCGTTCATTTTGCTTCAAATCATTTCGATGAGCAGAAAAAATAATAGTCGTTTATCTTGATACTTCCATGAAAAAAGGACTTTCTATAGAAGAAAGTCCTCAACGTGTAGACAAACCCTCGCATTCTTTGTCAGTCCTGTGTGCTGGTGCTCACGAATGACAAATTCGCTCCGCGCCAGTACTCGTCCTTCCTAGACTTCAAAGGTTTTCTATCACGCTGAAAAGAAGAAAAAGGGCTAAAATAAACATTATTTTAGCCTTTTTTCTTCATCTATTGTACTCCCTGACCTTTTAATTCACGCTGTACATCTAAGTCAGCAGCTTCTCTGCTGAACTTTGGCAGTGTAATGAAGTAAAAAAGGAAGACGAGTAAAATAATAATACCCATTCCGTAATAAATGTAAGAAACATTGGTGATGAGCTTTGGAAATAACACGGCAATTAAACCTAGCGTCATTGATTGTGCAAACATGGTGAGCGGATCAACCCACCCTGATACGCGTCCCATCAGACGAGGGTGAACAATTCTTGGGAGCCAGCCTCCAATGACAATGTTGACTGGACCAATACATGTACCAATGACAAATGATGTGACATAAAATAACCATAATGTATGGGTAGAACCAAGGACAAAAATTAAAATACCTGCAACTAGAATTGGAATTGACATGAGATATTGCATCTTGACCTTTTTCGCAAGAATAGAGCCAAGTAAGCTTCCAACTAGAAGTCCGGCACCGATCGCGATCGTAAAAAAGGATGTATGCAGTTCAAAATGGTCCGGTGAAAGACCGTATTTCATTGTAAACATCGGAAGAACGGCAAATGCGCCATTCACAAGACCAAAAACAAAAAAGCCAAAAATTAAAGAGGCCAATAATTTATTTTTTAAAATATAGAGAATGCCTTCTTTAAAATCTTTTAGAGACGTTTTAACGGTCATGCCTTTCCAGCCTGCTTGTCCATTAGGCTGTCGTGCTTCAATTGGAATATTGCATGATCGAATGAGAATACCGGAAATAATAAAACTGACCAAATCAATGGTAATGGCACCGTGAAGTCCAATCGTTTTATACATAATGGCACCAATTCCAACACCAAATACCATAAACAAACTAAACAGCATCTGATTTAAACCAGCAGCTTTTGCATATTGATCTTTATTTAAAATGGCCTGAACGAGAGAGGCTTCAGCTGGATAGAAGAATTTCGTAATGGCACTTCGTATAAACAAGATCAAGAAAATAAGCGGCAGTGAATTAAAATAAATGACGATAAATAAAACGATCGTCAGCCCAGCTCGTATCCAATCACAATTCTCTGCGACTTTTTTACGATCAAAACGGTCTGCGACCACACCGACCATAAAAAAGACAAAGATCGTAGGCAGTGAATACATTAACTCTGCTAAAGTGGCGTAAGCGGGCTGATGACTAAAATGGTCGAGCAAATAAAAGGCAAACGCCATATTGCCTACTGTTGTCCCCATTTGCGAGGCAAGTGCTGCAAAAAAGAGACGAACAAAATTTCTGTTTTTAAAAATATCCATAAATACGCTCCTTAACCTGAAGATCCCACTTTCTATCATATAAAATTTTAACCATTCGTACAATTGATTTCTCCTACTGGCTAATGGTCACAGGTGTTCCATTTGGAACAATTGAAGCAAGTTCGATAACATTCTGATTGTACATGCGAATGCACCCTCTAGACACAGCTTTACCAATTGAAGACGGGTTATTCGTTCCATGGATGCCATAATGAACTTTTGAAAGGCTCAGCCAATAGGCGCCAAAGGGACCTCCTGGGTTTGGCTGTCTGTTGACAATATAATAAGAACCTGTCGGTGTCATGTTTAATATTCTGCCCGTTGCAATCGGATATGAGCGCAAGAGCTGTGATCCAGAAAACAGCACGAGACGTTTCGCTGAAATTGACACAGATATGCGGTAAGGGATCGTGTTAGGATCCGGTAACCCAGGGATGATGATGACTTCATTTTGTTCTGGCTCGCGGGCTTGAAGTGACGGATTTGCAGCCTTTAAAGCATCTGTCGTTGTTCGAAAATCAAGTGCTATAGAAGCAAGTGTTTCTCCACTTTTTACTGTGTATCGCAGCACGAAAGCACACTCCTTTTACTCAAATAAAAGAAGCCATGATCCCCGCCTCACATATACTATATGGACGAGATCAGGCCCAGTAAGGTTTCTCCTAACATTTGTCATGAGAATGATCTTTGTTTATACATATGCAGGAAAAGGTGATTTGGCTTCTCTTTACACGTGAGATCTTAAGGTGAAAAAAGTGATTTCAGGTTTGGCTAAAAACCGAAGCGGCAGTCTAGTTGTCCCAAGCCCGCGGTTGACATAGATACGGTGCTGATAGCTACCGTATAAGCCTTCGACATATGTACGCCCAAAAGGTGCTGTGAGAATCGGTCCATAGAAAGGAAGCTGTATTTGACCACCATGCGTATGCCCAGAAAGCTGCAAGTTAATAGGTGTTGTTTCAAGCTCTAGTGCGGCATCAGGCTCATGCACAAGCAATAACGTAAAGAGATCAGAAGAGACTTCTCGTTTGATGAAATGGTAATCAGGCATACTCATCATGAGATCATCTAGTGTAGCAATCTGTATCCGTCCGCCTTCTTTTTCTAAGTGAAACACTTCATTTTTACATAATGTAAAACCGCAATCTTTCATCGTTTCTTCATATACATCAATGCCAAATGGTCCGTAGTCATGATTTCCGCATATGGCAAACTTTCCAAACGGAGCATCAAGCTTAGACAAAGAGGCTTTGGCTTTTTCATGTTCTTCAATCGATGATTCAAAATCAACAAGATCACCTGTAAACACAATGAGATCTGGAGATTCATCGTTGATCTTTTGGACAACAGTCTCTAAATCTTTTGCCGGAAATGTATCACTTAAATGAACATCACTAAATTGCGCAATTTTAAACTGGTTAAACGAAGCCGGTAGCTGAGCATCATGAATAGTGAGTGATACGGCGTCAATCATGCGCGGCTCAATGTACCGAGCATAGCCATAACCGGATGTGGTCGCCAAAAGTCCGAGAATACTCGCACCAGCTGCTCCTTTTAAAAACTGCCTACGGGAAAGTTGCTTCATATAAGACTCCTTTAAAAATAAAATTAAGTATAGCATGATTTTTGATGAATCTCCCATATGGTGTATGGAGGGGAAATCATGATATGATAGACGAATAATGAATGAATAGTCATTCAAAATACACAAAGGGGGAGAACAAATGACGAAGCAAACAGTGATTGTCACAGGGGGATCAAGCGGAATGGGGAAGGCGATGGCGACTCATTTGGCACTCGGGGGCTGGAATGTTTTGATTACTGGAAGAACAGAAGAGACCCTTGAAACAACGGCAAATGAAATCAAACAGAAAGGTGGTTCGATCGCTTATTTTCAAATGGACGTGCGACATCCAGAAGATGCTGATCAAATGGTAAAGTTTGCGGTAGATACATTTGGTGATGTGGATGCACTTATTAATAACGCGGCAGGCAACTTTTTAGTTCCAGCAGAAAAACTGTCTCCTAACGGCTGGAAAGCGGTCATTGATATTGTGCTAAATGGCACCTTTTTTTGCAGCCATGCAGTGGGCAACTATTGGATTCGTCAAAAGAAAAGCGGAAGTATGATCAACATGGTCGCCACATATGCATGGGGGGCTGGTGTTGGTGTAGCGCATTCAGCAGCCGCAAAAGCAGGCGTACTATCACTTACCCGAACGCTTGCAGTCGAATGGGGAAAGCAATATCGCATTCGCGTAAATGCCATTGCGCCGGGGCCCATTGAAAGAACAGGTGGTGCTGATAAACTGTGGGAATCTGAAGAGGCTGCCCAAAGAACATTAGATAGTGTTCCGCTCGGTAGACTTGGCACACCAGAAGAAATTGCAGAACTTGCGAGTTTCTTATTATCTGAGCATGCATCTTATATTAATGGAGATTGTATCACGATGGATGGGGGGCAATGGCTCAACCAATCACCATTTTGAATGACCGTGTAAGACCTGCTTTTGATATGGTATAATCACACAAAGAGAGAAGCAGGTGATGAAAATGGTCGATCCATTGGATATTTTAACGAATATTGAAGATGTTTTCCCGCACTATCAAGCGATCTTCAGTGCGGAGGAACAAAAAGTGATAGGCTATGAGATTCTTGGAAGAATGAAGCTTGAGTCGGGAACAGTTAGTCTAGGCTCCTTCTTTACGGATTCATCTATTCCTGACGAATATAAATTGGAAGTAGATCACAAAGTATTAAGTCAAGCGCTTGATCTCTTCACAACCGCAGATGAAGATTTGCTCATCTTTATTAATCATGATGCGAATGTCCTCATGCTTGATCATGGCGAAAGTTTTTTAGAACTTTTAAAAGAATATGAAGCAAAGGGTATTCAGCTTAGCCGGTTTGTCATTGAAATTACTGAACATACGTTTAGCGGCGACATTGAACAGCTTTACCATACGTTAACGTATTATCGTACATATGGGATCAAAATCGCCGTATCTAATATAGGAAAAGAAAGCAGCAATCTTGACCGGATTGCTCTGCTTTCACCTGATCTATTAAAAATAGATCTACAGGCTTTAAGAGCGTCGTCTCCATCTCCTTCCTATGAATATGTGTTATACAGCATTTCACTTCTTGCAAGAAAAATAGGAGCGGCTTTAATCTATGAAGACATTGAAGCGAATTTTCAGCTGCAATATGCATGGAGAAATGGCGGAAGATATTTTCAAGGCTTCTACCTTCACGAGCCTGCGGCAGAATTAATTGACCGTAACAAACGAAAAGAACAGCTTAAAGAAGAATTTCAGCAATTCATTGCCCATGAGAAAAAGAAACTCCAAGCTGTCTATGAACATTCTGAAACCTTTTATAAGCGAATTCATCAAGCCGTCAGTACGTTAAAAAAATCATGCAGCACAAATGATGAACTTATACAAAAACTGGCACTTGAACTAACCGATTGCAGCTTTCGCATTTATATGTGTAATGAAGAAGGGTTTCAAATCACTGGGAATGTGTTTAAGAAAGAGAAAGAATGGCTGTTTCAGCCAGAGTATATAGAGAAAAACTGGAGCTGGCGCCCTTATTTTCTAGCGAATATTCTTCAAATGAGAATTAGCGGAAAAGGATTTTTCAGCGATATCTACAGTGATTTAGAAACTGGAGAACGAATACGAACGTTTTCTTATCCGTTAGAGGGAGACGTGTATTTGTTTGTAGATCTTCCGTATGCTTATCTATATGAGCAGGAAGGATTAATTTAAAAGCAGCCGACATGGCTGTTTTTTTTATTAGAAAAAAGATAGAAAAAATGGTTGACAATGAAACTGATAATCATTATCATTTAGTTATAGAGAGAAGCTACTCTCTGTTCCCCAACCCCTCTATCAGATCAAGATCCAAAAAACTTGGCGCTACCCCCGCCAAGTTTTTTTTGTTCGCCAATCATTCCCTTCATGCATAGGACATCCCAATTCATCCATACACCTTAAATGATGATAGTTAGACAGTAGGAGGGAAAAGTCATGATCAAACGTGACAAGCGGCTGCTGATTGATTTACCAATGCCAGATCACCCAGATGCAAATGGTGCAGCGGCTGTGCAAGAATTACTCGGCGGAAAATTTGGTGAAATGTCCACATTAAATAACTACATGTTTCAATCGTTTAACTTTAGAGGGAAACGAAAGCTCAAACCATTTTATGATCTTGTATCAAGTATTACAGCTGAAGAATTCGGTCATGTAGAGCTTGTGACAACTGCAGTCAATCTCATGATTACGGGAACCACCCATGGGGGCGATCCAGATACGACCCCAATGAAAGCGGCTGTTGATAAACGAAATACGCAGCATTTTATCCAAACGGCACAAACAGGCTATCCGTTTGACTCCATGGCAAAGCCGTGGACAGGTGAGAATGTGTTCTCAAGTGGTAATCTGATTCTGGATCTTCTTCATAACTTCTTCCTAGAGTGCGGAGCTCGTACGCATAAAATGCGCGTATATGAAATGACGGATCACCCTACGGCAAGAGAAATGATCGGTTATTTACTTGTCAGAGGCGGCGTACATGTTGTGGCGTATGCAAAAGCCCTTGAGGTAGCGACAGGAGTAGATGTTGGGAAGATGCTGCCGATTCCAAATCTCGACAATAAATACTTTGATTCTGCAAGAAAGTTTGAAGATCAAAATGTTCATACAAAACTGTATACATTTAGTGACACGGATTATAAGGATATCAATCAAATTTGGAAAGGAAACCATCCGATTGATGGAAAGCCGCTGACTGTTATTGAGGGCACGCCAAAAGGTGCACCCGTGCCAGATTATAGAGATTTGCCGGAAGAGTTTGCTCCAGGTATTTCAAAAGAAGATTTTGACGAAATTGCGAAACGCCTGATGAGATCGGCAGGTTTATAAAAAACAAGATGCATGAGATAAGAAAAAAGACTCAAAATAAAAAAACAGATTCTTTTTCTTTTTTTGAATTCAAGAGGAAAAATATCATCTGAGAACACTTTATGGTATGATGCTTTGTAGGACTTGTGTATAATCAATACGGGTTCATCTTGAGTTGTTTTTTTGAAAGGAGTCTTTTTTTAGAATGTCACAATTAATGGGTATCATTACAAGGCTGCAAAGTCTTCAAGAGACAGCAGAAGCTGCAAACGAGCCGGCACAGCGTTATTTCGAAGTGAACGGTGAGAAAATCTGTAGTGTTAAGTATTTCGAAAAGAATCAAACGTTTGAATTGACTGTTTTTCAACAAGGGGATAAGCCAAACACTTTCCCATTTGACAACATTGATATGATTTCGATTGAGATTTTTGAGCTTCTACAATCCTAAGCTGAATCGTATGAAATGTTTTTTCTAAGAATTCCTTCGTTGATTGCGGAAGCATACACTTCATAGGTGATAAGCAAAAGGAAGATGATCATTCAGTGCAATATTCGGATAAGAGACCATTAAAAAGGAGTTCCTTTCTGTGAGTGATTCTTTTTTCTTTAATCTTTCTGAAGAGCATTTAGCGTTTTCTGATGTTGTCATGAGAATGAAAGACTTTATTCAAAAAGACCCGAGATCTGTTTATGTACTATCAATTGGTACGGACTCTCAGGTCAATCAGAATGTCACAACATTTATGACTGCCATTCATCTTCACCGGATCGGCAAAGGAGCTTGGGGCTGTCTCACGCAGCAAGTGTTGAATCGGCCTGTACAAAGTCTTAGAGAAAAAATTTCATTAGAGACAGCGTTTAGCCAAAAGGTATGTGCAGACATCCTTGAGGGACCTTTAACAGAACTGATGGATTTGCTTCTTCCGTTTGCTGAGGAAGGGGCAGACCTTCGTTTTGAAGTCCATCTAGATATTGGCAAAAAAGGAAGTACAAAAGAGCTGATCCAGGAAATGACCGGAATGATCACAGCCATGGGAATTGAAGCAAAAATAAAACCCGACTCATACGCAGCATTTTGCTACGCCAATCGATACACAAAATAAATTCCGTCATTTTTCTCCAAACGTTGTCGAAACGTGCGGTTGACGATTCGATTCTAGTTCCTTATTCTAGCTGTATAGAGAGGAAGCAGACATTCAAACGCCTGCTAATCAATATAAAAGCATATATGAAACAGGGGGCCTGATGTTGAATGAGCGTCATCGAAAATCGTTTTAATGAAGAAGAGAAAAAGCTATTATTAAACGTATTACTGAATCAGGAATATGCTGTCGAATTACTAAGCAGTGAGATCAATGATATAGAATGTGGAACAAAAAATGTCGACGACAATACGTATAAGAAATTGATCACATTGTATGACAGAGTAAGGTTTGAGAATTAATATCGATTGAACATTCTATTAGATACTCTACGCTGAGTATCTTTTTTATGCAGAAAAAAATCTTTCGACAAAATTCGTTTTAGTTTATGCTTAATGTTAAAGGGGAATGTATGATTGATGATTGAGAGAAAAGGGGTCGAAGAAACATGATAGAGATAGAACCGGCTCAATTACTTGAGTCAACAGTAGCTGAGCATATGATTGATGCAGATAAAGTGGCACACGTTCAAATTGGAAATAATCTTGAGCACGCCCTATTGGTCCTGACAAAAACAGGATATACAGCCATACCTGTTCTGGATGCTTCTTATCACCTTCATGGGTTAATTGGAACAAATATGATCATGGATAAAATCTTTGGCTTAGAACGAATTGAATTTGAAAA
Source organism: Bacillus sp. RAR_M1_44 (assembly GCF_020165935.1). Lineage (NCBI taxonomy): Bacteria > Bacillati > Bacillota > Bacilli > Caryophanales > Bacillaceae > Bacillus > Bacillus sp. RAR_M1_44. Next base: position 343,411 of record NZ_JAIUKX010000003.1, on the reverse strand, counting down.
GCTCGACCAATTGAAGGTAGAAGAGGTCATGCTATCAGATATTCCAAGACTGAAAACGACGGATCCTGTTTTAAAAGGCGTTCACGCTGTGACGAATAATGGATTTGTTTGTGTGGAAAATGAAGAGCAAGTATTCGAAGGAATTTTCACTCGGCGTGTTGTATTAAAGCGCTTAAATGAGGTCATTCATTCCGCAAAAAAATGAGCTGCAGCCCAGCTTATTTTTTTTGCCTTCATAAGCTATTATTTATATAATGACTATATAAAATAAGAAAAACTTATCAAGAGAAGGAGGGCGCCCATGCAGCTTCAAGAGTTACATATGCTTGTTGTACTTAGTGAGGAATTGAATATGAGAAAGGCTTCAGAGCGGCTCTTTGTCTCTCAGCCTGCCTTATCTCAAAGGCTGCAAACGATTGAAAAAGAGTGGGGAACCAAAATCTTTTTTCGTTCACAAAAAGGCTTGACAGTCACTTCAGCTGGCGAACAGATTATTCAATTCGCCAAAGAGGTCACGACTGAGCAGGATCGAGTGCGAGAGAGAATTGACGAGCTTGAAGGAGACATTCACGGTACACTCAAGCTTGCAGTTGCGTCCATTATTGGTCAGCACTGGCTGCCAAAGGTGCTGAAGCGGTATGTCGAGAAATACCCAAATGCCAAAGTATCTCTTGTGACAGGCTGGAGCAGTGAGATGCTTAAAAGTCTGTATGAAGACCATGTGCACATTGGCATCATTCGCGGGAATCCTGATTGGAAGGGCACAAAGGAATACTTAATGACCGACCATTTATATTTAGTCGATTCTGTCATCAAGGACGTGGATGAGTTAATTGAGACAGAACGCCCGTTTATTCAATTTAAAAGTGATAGCACCTATTATCAAGAAATTCAGCACTGGTGGCATCAAAAGTTTAAAGTGTCGCCAAAACAGACGATTCTTGTGGACCAGATTGAGACATGTAAACAAATGGCCTATCACGGTATCGGCTACGCCATTTTGCCTTCGGTCACCTTATATGATCATGAGAAAAGTGTACACAAAACCCCGCTCGTAGACGCAAATGGAGAGCAAATCGGACGTGACACGTGGCTGTTAGGATATGAAGCCTCTTTTCAGTTAAAACAAGTTCAAGCATTTGTTGGTGTGGTGAAAGAAATGCTTGAAAGTGAGGCAGTGTAAGTACTTCTGGAAGAGGAGGTGCTTTTTAGGATAAGTGGTTTGATAGGTTTCTAATAGATTTATCTACTGAAAAAGCAGAAAGCTGGAAGAAATGATGAGAAATCAACAAAAAAAGAAGATGGATATACCGAAGTGGGGAACTTATTTACGCGAGAGATGGCGTGGACGTTTTGCAAGTCATCTTTCTTTAGAAGAACAAAAAGAGATTGGGATGGATGGCTTCCTATGGCACTTATGTAGCTGGGGAAAAGTTGAATGCCTTGAAAAAGAGGCAGCGATAAACGCCTTTCATCAGCAATCAAAGCATACATGTACTCTTTTTTATCAATTTACTCAAGAAGCGTATCTGTTTGAAAACGCCGCTGACCTGTCAGTGAAGGAATTGCCGTATACAGACGGACACATGGACTATAGCGATCTGTATGTCATGGATTGGGAAGAAAATTGGACATTTGTGATGACGCACGAATCCGATTGCGGTCCATATTTTATTCAGAAATAAAAAAAGAGTACATCACAAAGAGATAGAGTGATGATCAATTAAAGCCGCCTTCCAATTGGAATGAGCGGTTTTTTGATGTACGTCATGTTTATTTTGAACAGCACCTTTTCATAAAACATTTGACAATGAAAATCATTATCATTTAAAGTGTACATATAATAATTGAAAATGATTATCATTTAGATGAGGTGACCAATAGATGAAAGCACTAATTGCATTTGCGAGTATGTCTGGAAATACGGAAGATATGGCAGCGATCTTAAAACAAACGCTTGAAGGAAAAGGGATAGAGACAGAGATGATGGAATTTGACGACACAAGCGCAGAAGATCTTTCTTCATACGATTATGTTATGATCGGCTCTTACACATGGGGTGACGGTGATTTACCTTATGAAGCTGAAGATTTTTATGAAGAGGTCTCATCCCTTGAACTTTCTCACATCAAAGCGGCGGTATTTGGATCAGGCGATTACAGTTATCCGAAGTTTTGCGAGGCTGTTCATACCTTTCATGACATGCTGAAATCGACAGGTGCATCCGTATTTCCTGAAACATTGAAAATGGAACTTGCGCCAGATACAGATGAAGATGTGGCGTGCTGTGAGGAGTTTGCAACGAGCTTTTTAACGTGGGCATCATTGTCTGAGAAAAGAGTTGAAAATCATGTTTCATAAAGGTGCGACAGCTGTTGCTGCGTCTAAAAGTGGCGGCTACTTTGTTGCTGTCAAACGAGAAGGTATTTTTCATTACAGTGTGGAGGGCGGATGGCAGCAGCTTTTTAAGCTTAAGCATAAAATCCACGCTATCAGTTATATTGGTCCGTATTTGTTCGGTGTTGGTGAAAATGGAACTGTCATACGATCAGGAGATGAGGGCCACACATGGGCGCTATCATCTTTTCCGACAAATGCAGTTGTTTGGTCTATTACAGGACGCAAAGATGGGTTTGTATGCGCACATGGAAAGCATAGTATTTATGTGTCAACCGATTTCGGAATTTCCTGGGAAATTATGAAGCCATTTGCTCATGTAAATCAGCCCCCTGTGATTCGCTCATTATGTGTAGCCGGTGATTATCTTTATATTGGAACACAGATTCATGAGGTGCATGGAGGAATATGGGTGTATGACTTGCAAAGTGAACAGATTTTTCTCCTAAACAGAGAAGAGCACCGAATGACTGCTTCTATGTTGCTTTGCGGGGAACACCTCCTTGTCTGTGCGATGGGCTCTAAAAAAGGGAAAAGAGGATCTGTTCAAATTTTAGACTTACATACAAATATGCTGCATGATATTCAATCACAAGCTTTTGCGCGAGAGGAATCATTTTTGGATGTGTCAGAGGATAACGGCATTGTGTACGTGACCACCTCACAGGACGAGCATGGATTTTCTAAGGTGTATCAGCTTGATATAGAGCAAAAAGAGCTCAAGTGGTTTGATACGATCAAAGGGCATGGTTTTCGTGTCGCCAATCAAAAGGAGAATTTTTTCTGTGCGGGTTTATATGAAAGTAAGTTTGTCAGGCCTTATGAGCAACCTGCACTGATTCATTAATAAGGAGGAAGAAAAAGTGACGAAAAAAGTTTTATTGGTGTATGCCACAATGTCAGGAAATACAGAAGCAATGGCTGATTTAATCGAAAAAGGGTTAAAGGAAGCTGGGGCTAGCGTGGACCGGCATGAAGCGATGGATATTGATGCTGAACTTCTTCATGATTACTCGCACATTCTGTTAGGTGCATATACTTGGGGAGATGGTGATCTTCCAGATGATTTTATTGATCTATATGAGGAAATGGAAGAGCTTGATTTGACGGGTAAAGCATTTGCTGTATTCGGTTCTGGAGATACATCTTATGAACATTTTTGTGGAGCTGTGGATTTAATTGAAGAAAAAGTGAAGGAGCTGGGCGGTGATATCGTCCTGCCATCCATCAAAATTGAGCTGAATCCAGAAGGAAACGAGGAAGAGGAATTGATTTCTTTTGGTAGACAATTTGTTCATCTTCACCAGCAAGAAGCGGGATAAAGAGGCCCGCTTGTTTTATTTGCTAAGGCGCAGACGATTCTTTCACTTGTCATTAAAACTCTCCTTTGGTACAGTAATGAAGTATAAATTAAGAGGAGGACATACATACATGAAACAAATGGACGCTAATGAAATTATTTCATTTATTCAAAATAGTACAAAATCAACACCTGTGAAAGTCTACATTAAAGGGGACTTAGAAGGTATTGAATTTGGTGAACATGCAAAAACATTTATCACAGGTAACACTGGTGTTGTCTTCGGTGAGTGGAGCGAAATTCAAGAAGCTCTAGCATCAAACAAAGACAAAATTGAAGATGTTGTCGTGGAAAATGACCGTCGTAACTCTGCGATTCCTATGTTGGATTTGAAAAACATCAAAGCACGTATTGAGCCAGGTGCAATCATTCGTGATCAAGTGGAAATTGGCGATAATGCAGTCATCATGATGGGTGCTTCTATTAATATCGGTTCAGTCATCGGTGAAGGTACGATGATTGATATGAACGTTGTTCTTGGCGGCCGTGCGACAGTAGGTAAGAACTGTCATATCGGTGCGGGATCTGTTCTTGCAGGTGTCATTGAGCCGCCTTCTGCTAAGCCAGTTGTAGTAGAAGATGATGTTGTCATTGGTGCAAACGCTGTTGTTTTAGAAGGTGTGACAATTGGAAAAGGTGCAGTTGTAGCAGCTGGAGCGATCGTTGTGAACGATGTCGAGCCTTACACGGTTGTAGCAGGTACACCTGCAAAGAAAATCAAAGACATTGATGAAAAAACAAAAGGTAAAACTGAAATCAAACAAGAACTGCGTCAGCTTTAATTGACACAATTCGCAGCTGAAGACATAGACGTGGATGATATATCCACGTCTTATTCGTATAGAGGAAAGGAAGCGAGTTCACTTGTTAAATCGTGAGCAATTAATATCCATTCGAAGAGATTTGCACCAAATTCCTGAGCTTGGTTTTAAGGAATTTAAAACACAAGCTTACCTCATCAAGCATCTCGAATCGTACCCAACAGATCGAATCGAGATGGAAACATGGCGGACTGGACTTTTTGTGAAAGTAAAAGGGACAAATCCTACGCGCGTCTTTGCGTATCGTGCAGATATGGACGGATTATCTATCCCTGAAGAAACGGGCTATCCATTTCAATCGGTACATGAAGGCCACATGCATGCATGTGGACATGATCTTCATATGACCATTGCTCTTGGTATCATTGATCATTTCGTGCATCAGCCAATCAAAGAAGATCTGCTATTTATTTTCCAACCGGCAGAAGAAGGGCCAGGCGGAGCTGAACCAATGCTTACAAGTGATGTTCTAAAAAAGTGGACGCCAGACTTTATTACAGCGCTGCATATTGCACCTGAATATCCAGTCGGCACGATTGCAACAAAGCCGGGCCTATTATTTGCTAATACGAGTGAGCTTGTGATCGATCTTGAAGGAAAAGGCGGGCATGCCGCATACCCTCATTTAGCAAATGATATGGTGGTGGCTGCAAGTGCACTAGTAGGGCAGCTGCAATCGGTGATTTCACGAAATGTGGACCCTCTTGATAGTGCCGTTATTACAGTTGGCACGATTACAGGTGGCACTGCTCAAAATATCATTGCGCAGCATGCAAAGCTTGATGGAACCATTCGCACGCTCTCGCCAGAGTCTATGGAAAAGGTGAGAAAACGAATTGAAGCACTTGCAAAGGGAATTGAAATTGGCTATGAATGCAAGGCGACAGTTCGATACCCTTCATCTTATTACGAAGTGGACAATTCAAAGGATTTGACAGAGGAATTTATGTCATATGTAGCCGAAGAAGGTCTTGCGAACGTCATTGAATGCAGAGAAGCGATGACAGGAGAAGATTTCGGCTACATGCTGAAAAAATATCCTGGCTTCATGTTTTGGCTAGGGGTAGATTCAGAATATGGTCTGCACCATGCAAAACTCACGCCTGACGAAAATGCGATTGAAACAGCTGTGAACGTCATGACAGCTTATTTTAAAAAGCAAGCAGGTGAATGAATAATCAAATGGTCTCCTGTACACCTTATGAACAGGAGGTGTTCTTGATTATGACAAGAATTGGTGTAGAACCATCTTTATCCGATGTAGAAGAACTTTTGAAGCAAAAAGGGTATGATGTCGTACGTATTCAAAATGAACAGCAAATGGATCAGTGTGACTGTTATGTGGTCACAGGGTTAGATTCAAATGTTCTTGGCATTTCAGACACAACGACAAAGGCATCTGTTATTACAGCGTCAGGTATGACGGCTGATGAAATTTGTCAAGAAGTAGAACAGCGTGTTCAATAAAACTAACAAAAAAGAACCAGGATATTATGATCCGGGTTCTTTTTGCTCTTTGGCTAGATCGAGTGCCTCTTTCATTTTTTTACGTAGAATTCGTTCGACACGCCACTGCTCCATCGTTTCAGTTTTTGCAATGATACGAATGACGAGGGATGAGGAGCCAAATGATTCCACTCCAACGACTTGAGGACCTTCGATGATTTGCGGCATGCTCTCACGAACTTCATCACAGGCTGCTTGCAAAGTGGTGATCATCTGATCCACATTTTCATCTGGGGATAATTCGATATCAACGAGTGCCTGCATCGTCCCTCGTGAATGATTGCTTACATTCAGTATACTTCGGTTCGGAATGAAATGAAGAGTGCCATCAAAGCTTCGAAGCTGTGTTGTTCTCAGTCCAATTTGTTCAACGATCCCATCGAAACCAGCAACCGTTATATACTCGCCGACATCAAATTGTTTTTCCAGCAGTATGAAGAAGCCTGTCACAATATCACTCACTAATCCCTGAGCCCCAAATCCAATGGCAAGTCCTACAACACCTGCGCCAGCCAATAAGGCGGTTGGGTTATAGTGAAATAAGTCGAGGATCATCACAACTAGAATAAAAATCAGCAAGTAGGCGAAAATATTTAAGGTAAGACTTTGCAGCGTTTGAGCTCGTGATAAAGAGACATCGTGCTTCTCAGAGAATGCTGAATAGGCACGCTTAATCATCTTGTTTCCAATCGCTCTGATGATAAAATAAATCACAAAAATAGCAATGAGTTTTAGAAAAATCATACTGATATTCATGATGATGGAAACCCAATCTACTTGTTCAAGTGCTTTCATGATCTTCAAAACCTTTCTATGTATGTGCGAAATGAGAAGCTAATCATTTGTTCCCTTATGCAAGTCATGTTAAACTTTTAATAGTTGGAGCGAGAGATTGTGACAAATCGTTAATTAAATTTATTATTAATTAATATTGACTAAAAATCGCTTAAGTATTATAATTATATTTGTGAAGTTATTAACTAAATGAGAATTCAACCTATTGATTCTCATTTTATATACAGCTAAGAAGTCTGTATAAAGATATTATTTTTGGAGGGATTTACATATGGCAGAGCGTTTTGTAGGAAAACAAGCTCCACGTTTTGAAATGGAAGCAGTACTTGCTAATAAGGAATTTGGTAAAGTGAGTTTAGAGGAAAACATCAAGAATGACAAATGGACAGTTCTTTTCTTCTATCCAATGGATTTCACTTTTGTTTGTCCAACTGAAATTACAGCAATGAGCGATCGTTATGATGAGTTTGAAGATTTAGATGCAGAAATCATTGGTGTATCTACTGATACAATCCATACGCATCTTGCTTGGATCAACACAGATCGTAAAGACAATGGTCTTGGTGAATTAAAATATCCACTAGCTGCTGACACAAACCACACAGTATCTAGAGAATACGGTGTTTTAATTGAAGAAGAAGGAATTGCACTTCGTGGTCTATTCATCATTAACCCAGAAGGCGAACTTCAATATCAAACAGTATTCCACAACAATATCGGTCGTGATGTAGATGAGACACTACGTGTTCTTCAAGCATTACAAACTGGTGGACTTTGCCCAGCGAACTGGAAACCTGGTCAAAAAACACTTTAATTGATAGTTGAAGAAACAGTCTAACGGGTGTTAGACCTTCAGATTGTTGACAAAGGGCTAAAATGAACTTGATTTTAGCCCTTTGTCTTCTTTTCAGCGTGATAGAAAACCTTTGAAGTCTAGGAAGAACGAGTACTGGCGCGAAGCGAATGTGACATTCCGTGAGCACCAGCACGCAGGACCGAAAAAGAATGAGAGGGTTTGTCTACATGCTGGGGTCTAACTGATGTTAGACTTTTTTGTTTCGAGACATACAATGGATGGAGGCGCTTCAAAATGAAATTACGTCAACCAATGCCAGAACTAACTGGTGCAAAAGAATGGTTAAATGGAGAAGTAACAAGAGAAGAATTAATTGGTGATAAACCAACATTGATCCACTTCTGGTCAGTTAGCTGTCACCTTTGTAAAGAGGCGATGCCGCAAGTGAACCAATTCCGTGATGAATACAAGGATCAACTAAACGTGATCGCAGTTCATATGCCACGTTCAGAGGATGACCTAGATCTAGAAAAAATCAAAGAGGTTGCAAATGAGCATGAAATCACACAGCCAATCTTTGTAGACAGCGACCATAAATTAACAGAAGCATTTGAGAACGAATATGTACCAGCTTACTATGTATTCGATAAAACAGGTGCTTTACGCCACTTCCAAGCTGGCGGAAGCGGTATGAAAATGCTTGAAAAACGTGTCAATCGAGTTCTTTCTGAGTCTGAAAAGGCTGCAGAATAGGCTTTCCCCCCATGAATGGGGGTTTTTTCATGGGGAAAAATAGGAGACATATTGCACTGGATGAATATGATTGTAGGTGGAATGCCTAAGAAAAGAGAAAATGAGGGATTTCATAAAAAAAATTCCCTAAAATAAAAAGGTATTATGACCTATTTACATTTTTATTTTGAAATGAAAATGTAAAGATTTTAACTTTTTACTATTCAGAACGTTTTTGCACAAAAGAAATTTCAGTTTGGTAAATAACTATATAAATCAAGTAGTATAAGCATTTATTCAAAATTTTTACAATATTTTAAAGGTGGTCAAAAGCCTATAGTGGCAATGAAATGGGTGCCGATTTTTCTTCTTTGGCAAAATTTTAGTTGGAAATACCTATCTGATAGCAAACTGTAAAATGATAAAAAAATAGTTGATAAAATTAGTTTTCTAATCTAATATTTACTATAGAATATTTTTTATATGATGAGGGGGAAATCCATTGTTTAATGAGAGGGAAGCGTTACGTTTACGATTGGAACAATTAAATGAAGCAGAAGTAAAGGTCATCCGTGAATATCAAATTGAACGAGATGCGATTTACGCAAAACTAAGAGAATTAGACCGTCAAGGTACAGGTCTCGTCACAGATACAAAAAAAGAAGTACGTACAGAGAGAAAAACAGATTCACTGCCTGTATTAGCTGAGCTGGCTGCACAAGAAATGAGAAGCTACAATCAGCCTGCGCAAACGCAGTCAAACGTTACATCATCTTTAGGAACAGGTCAGCTAAATGGTGCACCTGTAGGTATTCCTGAAGGATCTACAAGACGCAGAAGAGGCACAGCTAGACCTGGATCAAAGGCAGCTAAGCTTCGTGAAGCTGCAATCAAAACATTAAAGCGTCATAATGCGGCGATTAAAAGCTCTGAACTTCAAAAAGAGATTGAAAAAGAGAGCGGTCTTGAAATTCCAAATATGACAACGTTTATGCAAAGCTTAATTAAAATGTACCCAGAAGTGAAGAAACCTTATCGCGGACAGTATATTTTAGAAGGCGACATTCAAACAGAAGACGAATAAATAAAAAAGAAACTGCTGGGCGTAAATGCCAGCAGTTTTTTCTTGCGTACGTGATGAATGAATCACTTTTTTTGATCAACTGTATAGACAATCTTTCGTTCTTTGGGCATGTTGTCGCGCTGTTTTTTAAATCCATCGATCTTCACTGTCATGACCTCTCCACTCCGCTGCACCGCATCAACTTTTGCCTGGAGCGTTTCTACTTGTTCGTTTAGTTTCTTCAAAATCGGTCCTATTTCTTCGGTTGTTTGTAAAATAGGGTCTTGTGAGAACGGCTCGGCATTTGTTTGGGCTGACTGGTCGATATCAGCAAAATGAGAAGCGATCCATTCCTCGCTTTCGGCTAACTGTTTTTGGTAGCTCGTGAGCGTTTCATAAAAAATGGCTTCTTTTGCTTTTTCGATTTGCAGTAATTTTTCTTGTGTTTCATAAAAACGCTCCTGTAGATGCCGGACGCCTTCTTGTAATAAATGAAGCTCTGCGTTTTTATCGCCTAGAGTTTGCTGCAGTTTTTCAATCACAGCGGATAAAGTATTTCCTTTTTTCTCCTCTTTTGCAAGCTGTTTATCTTGGTCTAGTAATCGCTCCTGTAGTTGCTGAGACATTTCCTTATATTTTACAACCTTCAAATGCAATCGGTGCTTTTCCTCTGTTTCTTTTCGTCTATGATAGGTTTCCTTTTGCAGCATTTCATGAAGAAGGACGATTTTATGTAATAATTCCGATTTGCTATAAGAGAGATCTTGTATTTTAGATGATGCTTCGTCTTGGTCAATGGTCATTTCATCCAATTGTTGTTTTAATTGAGTGAAATCCTTTTTCATCTCATGATATTCTTGAGATAGCTTCTTGTTTTTAGCATAGGTATACGTGGACTGTAAATCTGAAATTATCTGTTGATATTTGGCCGTTTCAGCTTTTAAAAATAGATTTTCTTGAGACAGATCATGGAATAGGGGAGAAGCATGGCGCCGGTTCATAGGTAGACCCTCCTTATTCATGTTATCAATAAAGTATGCGAAATGAGTGCGATTAGAACAACCATATCAAAGGGGATGAGATGATGAGAATAGTGAATGTGATACTAGCCGGAGGTGCTTCTAGGCGTTTTGGAGAGCCAAAGGCAAGTCATGTCTATCAGGGGAAACCACTATATGAACATGTGAAAGAGCAACTTTTGAAAGGGGAAACCGTCATCATCAGTCACCCGAAGCTTCTGCCTTTTTTCAAAGCAAGAGGGGAACAAGCTGTTTGGTTAGATGATGAACAGGTGCGTGGGTATGGCCCGCTTGCAGGTATATATACCGCTATGCAAAAGCAAGAAGCAGAGTGGTATTTAGTGACGGCATGTGATATGCCATTCATACGAAAAGAGACAGCCGTCGCTTTATCTTCTTATTGCCATAAGCATGTAGATGCTGTGGTTCCGATGGTGCAGGGAAGATTACAGCCGTTATTTGCGCTTTATCACCGCCGCAGTCTTCCGTTTATTTCTGCGTGTTTAAAAGAGAATCAATTAGCTATCAAAGACTTATTACAAAAACTTCACGTCCAGGTTGTTCCAGCCGACGAACTGAACGTGGCACCAAATGAATTTCATAATATCAATAAAAGAAGCGATTTACCTGAAAACGGTATGATATGATACATAAAAACGAGAAGGAGAGAACAATATTGAACGAGCGATATTCAAGGCAAATTTTGTTCCCTCCGGTAGGCGAAAAAGGGCAGTCTGCGCTTGCCGAAAGTCATGTCCTTATTGTTGGAGCTGGTGCACTTGGAACAGCATCTGCTGAAGGGCTTGTCCGATCTGGAATTGGTACTTTGACGATTGTAGATCGTGATTATGTCGAATTCTCAAATTTACAGCGGCAGCAGCTGTACACTGAACACGATGCAAAGATGCATGTGCCAAAAGCGGCAGCGGCGAAAAAACGTCTCCAAGAGATCAACCATGAAGTGACCATACACGCCATTATTGAAGATGCAGGAGTAGAGCTGTTAAGACCTTTATTCCGAAAAGCAAATATCGTCATTGATGCGACTGATAATTTTGAGACAAGAATGGTGATGAATGACTTATCCTTAGAAACAAATACGCCTTGGATTTACGGTGCCTGTGTGAGCAGTCAGGGAATGTATATGACCATTTTGCCGGGCAAAACACCTTGCTTATCATGTGTATTTACCTCAGTGCCTGTTGGGGGTTTGACATGTGATACAGCTGGTATTATTTCTCCTGCTGTCCAAATGGTGTCGGCTTATCAGCAAACAGAGGCATTAAAATATTTAACAGGGCATGAAGAGCAAATGGAGCGAAAGTTTGTCACGTTTGATTTGTGGCAGTCGTCTTCGTTTAAAATGGATGTATCTCGTACGAAGCAGGAGAGCTGTCCATCTTGCGGCATAAATAGAACGTATCCATATTTAGATGAACAGCGAAAAAAAACAGCGATTCTTTGCGGGCGTGACACCATTCAGATCATATCGAAGGATTTAGAAAACCTTTCATTTCAGCATGTAAAAGAGCGTCTGTCCTCTATTTGTGAGGTGGAAGTGAACGATTTTTTAATTCATATACGCTATGAAAGACACCGTATCGTTTGTTTTAAAGGAGGACGTGTATTAATCCATGGGACAAATGATGAAAGAGTAGCCAATTCATTACTAGCAAGACTGCTAGGCATATAGGAGTGAGAAGTGATGGAAAGACGACAGCCAATTCCAGTAGAAGAGGCAGTAAAGAAAGTCCACCAATTTCAAAAACATGGACAAGTCGAATGGGTTCCTTTAAAGAACAGCCTTGGAAGATGGATTGCAGAGGATATTTTAGCAGATCACGATGTTCCTGCCTTTGATCGTTCTCCGTATGATGGTTTTGCACTTCGAGCAGAAGATACAAAGGAAGCATCGAGCGAGCATCCGATTGAATTTGAGGTCATTGATCATATAGGGGCAGGTATTGTTTCTGCAAAAACGATCGGTCCTTTTCAAGCGATTCGCATCATGACAGGAGCGAAGATTCCAAAAGGAGCAAATGTTGTGATCATGCTCGAATTGACGAAAACGTTTGAAAAAGACGGTAAATCAATGATGTCACTTAAAAGACGGCTGAAAAAGGGGGGCAATATTTCTCGGCAAGGAGAAGAGACCCTCAAAGGGAACGTCATGATCAAAAAAGGCTCAAAAGTTACCCCAGGCGTGACGGCGATATTGGCAACGTTCGGGTATGCGGTTGTGCCAGTCGTCAAAAAACCGGTGATCGGTATCATCTCAACAGGTACCGAGCTCCTACAAGTAAGTGATGCCATGGTGGACGGTAAAATTAGAAATAGTAACCTAAGCATGGTATACGCTCAGGTTCTTGAAGCTGGAGGAGAACCGCTTGATTTAGGCGGTGTATCCGATGATTTTGATCAAAGCTATGAAGCCGTAAAAGCAGCCTTAAGCAAAGTTGATATGCTCATCACAACAGGTGGTGTATCGGTAGGTGATTTTGACTTTTTACCTGCTATTTATGAAAAACTAGGTGCAGAGGTGTTGTTTAATAAAGTCGCCATGAGACCTGGAAGTGTGACGACCGTTGCTGCGTTGTCAAATGGTCAATTGCTTTATGGGCTGTCAGGAAATCCGGCTGCCTGTTTTGTTGGCTTTGAACTATTTGTCAAACCGATCATTTATAAATGGTGTTTGAAAGAAAATCCATTTCCCGTTTTTGCTGAGGCGAAGCTGACACATGATTTTCCAAAAGCCAATCCATTCACACGATTTGTTAGAGCATCACTTGATTTCGCTGGCAGCCAGCTGAGTGTGACGCCAACCGGTCTTGATAAATCTAGTGCGGTGACATCTATTGCTCATGCTGATTGTTTCATTGTTTTGCCTGGAGGAACAAGAGGGTTTAGTGCAGGTGACCAGGTCAGCGTTCTGCTATTTCACCACGAAGGCGGTGCTCCATGTTGGATGACAAATTAAACATTCTACAAGTCGTGGGCTATCAAAATAGTGGTAAAACGACGCTGATCGAAAAATTATGTCAGCTGGCGGATGAAGAAGAAATGCAGCTAGGCTGCTTCAAACATCACGGACATGGCGGAAAGCCAGACCGTCTGTTCAAACAAAAAGATACGGATCGATATGTTCAAGCGGGTGCATTTGCCGCAGGTGTGGAGGGAGAAGGTGAATGTCACTTTTTCATACGGCACATGACATTCACACAACTAATCAACATGTGTCAGCATCTTCCTTTAGATGCCGTCTTGATCGAAGGATACAAACAGGCGCCTTATCGCAAAATCCTGTGTGTCAAAGACGAACAGGAACTCATTGATCTTTCAACACTTTCTCATATACAAGCAGCCATTTATTTCAATAAAGAAATACAATTCACTGAGAAATACCCGTTTCCTGTGTTTTCAGCATTTGACAAGCGCGGGATCACATTTGCTTTTAATTTATTGAAGGGGGAAGCCTCGTATGATTGAACTTTTTAAGATCACAAAAGAGCCGATTGATGTGAATGAATTGATTCAGCATGTCACAAGACGCAAAGCGGGAGCCATTACGACATTCATAGGCACGGTAAGAGAATGGACAAATGGCAAAAAAACGCTGCGTTTAACATATGAAGCATACATACCAATGGCGGAAAATATGTTGAGTCAAATTGGACAAGAAATTAAAAAACGCTGGCCCGATACAGAAGCTGCTATTGTGCATCGTATTGGCACTCTTGAGATATGTGACATTGCAGTGGCAATAGCTGTTTCATCACCTCATCGGAAAGCTGCATACGAAGCCAATGAATATGCGATTGAACGAATAAAGGAAATAGTTCCTATATGGAAAAAGGAATACTGGGAAGATGGAGAGGCTTGGATAGGTGATCAGCTTGAAACCGTTTCATACCCGGAAGGAAAACCTAGTACTCTCCAACTTAACGAGAAAGAAGGGAAGCGGCATGATTAGCGTATTATTGTTCGCCGGCCTTGCTGAGAAGGCCGGTAAACAACAAATCATCATTCAAAAAGATCAAACAACGGTTGATGAGATTAAAATAGAATTACAGGAGGTATATGGTGTTGATACTGCACAAAACGTGATGGTTGCAGTCAACGAAATATATACGAGGGGAAATGCTGAAGTGCGTAGCGGGGACACTGTTGCACTCATTCCTCCTGTAAGTGGTGGATAATAGATATTAGAGGATTTGGTTATGGCCAGCGGCTGTAACCAATTTTTTTATGTGTGAAAAGTTTGGAGAGGTACTTGGGTATGATCTTCGTAAATAAAACATCCCCGGCGTGCTTTAGAAATGTGAGGATCGAGCTGTTGAATGAGATCATACAATTCGCTGATTCGTCTCACATTGAAATCTGTTTGAGCTTGAAGCTGTTCTTTTAGTTCTTTTGTGCTCACGATGCTTCCCTTTTTTTCTTTAATAATATCTACACACCTTGCTGCGTAGTATATTTTGTCATTAGAAGGTCTGCTCTCTTTCATATCAAGTAATTTGAGCTCATGATAAATC
Organism: Bacillus sp. RAR_M1_44; assembly: GCF_020165935.1. NCBI lineage: Bacteria > Bacillati > Bacillota > Bacilli > Caryophanales > Bacillaceae > Bacillus > Bacillus sp. RAR_M1_44. The sequence goes on along the minus strand of NZ_JAIUKX010000003.1, from coordinate 328,390 downwards.
AGTTCTCTTTCCTTTCTAAAGTATTGCCATGCTTCTTGTTCCTTTTCATAAAGTAAAATCAATTGCATTTTCAATTTTTCTCTTAACATTCACTTGACTCCATTTCCACTATCATTTAACCTACCTCTATTTTACATTATATGAAAAAATAACATTTGATCAAGTAAAATCCTTTTATTTTTATTTTTTTAATATGAAAGTATTGATACTAAAGGCTCATCTGTTCTATAAAAGGCGCTAAACATAGTCCTATAAAGCCGGGATTCATTGAAATTACTAGGAATATTTTAACAAAAAATTGTTGTGTCTAACTGAGACCATCTGAATCCAAAGGAAAAGGATATTTATTCCGAAAGACATGTTGTTTACTTCATAAACTGTTTTTCAGTCAGTAAAATCATGATTTTTTCATATGAATATGGTCGGATCAAGGTATCATTTGAAGGATGTCGTTCATGAAAATAGAATAATAGATTCAATCCTATCACTATGAAAATAAGAAAATCAAATGATCTATCACTTATTGGCAATCTTTTGATAAAATAGAAACAACAAGAGTATGAAAAAACGTTTCGATACTTACAGCACATGGAGAGGATGACATTTGATGAAAGAAACAACGCCAAAACCCACAATGATTGGAGTAAGCACAAGACCATCAGAGCATTTAAAAAGAGTGTGGGAGCAGCCATTCGTTTGGTGGCCTTTATCATGTGTGCTTGTATTAACAGTTGTTGTCACTTATTTGTCTCAGCTAGTGAATGAAGGATTGTGGGCAGATTTAATTTTACCAATCCCTTTCGTTTATGTGATCACGCTTATTGGTCTGGTCATTGGGATTGTCATTAATACTGCCGTATACAAGTTCATCGTCTTTTTAGCAAAAGGTGATGCAACATTTCATCAGCTGTTTTCAGGTGTACTGTATATCACGCCTATTACGATCATTGGTACGATTATTTCTCATTTGGCGATCATTTTTTTTCATGTGCCAAAAGATATCACGGTTACCTCATTAAACGCATTCATTCGAATGTCTGGTCCATGGCATGCCGTGTTAGCCAATATCGATCTTTTTGTGATCTGGAATCTTGTTTTAACAGGCTTTTTATTGATCAAAGTCGGCCGCATTTCGCCAAGAATATCTTGGATTATTGTGAGTGTCTTTTATGTATTATCTTTAATTTTTCAATATGTAGGAACCACAATCACCATCAACATGCAGTAAGCTGGGGGTAGAATGTTTTTATGAGAAAGAAAATCATTATCGGATCCATTATCATTATTGTGATTGGTCTATTCATTGGATTTAATATTGCAAAAAACCAATCAAAGCCTGCCTCTACGGCATCATTTAAAACAGTCCAACTTGCATCAAAAGAAATAACTTCTACGGTGATGACACCTGGAACACTTTCATTCTCGGAGGAGCAATTCATTTATACAGAAGAAGAGAAGGGAAGCCTGAATCATATCGCTGTGAAAGAAGGAGAAAAGGTGAAAGTTGGAACACCGCTCCTTACATATGAAAATAAGGAACTGGAGCTTGAAGAACAGCAGCAAGCACTTGCGGCTGAATCAAATACACTAAAGCTTGAACAATTACAAAATAGACTCAATACATTAGATGAAAATCAGGGGAAAAAGGCGGGCTCTGATTCGAAAAACGAGCGAGATCAGCTTGAACTCGAACTCAAAGCCGCTGAATTAGAGCAAAAACAAGCGGAGCTTAACCAAGAAAAAGTAAAGGCACAAATAGAAGATTTAACGATACATAGCAAAATTGAAGGAACAGTCATCTCCATCGAGCAAGATGCTGGCGCAGGGAAGCTAGAAGAGAGGCAGCCGGTGATCCATATTGGCAATGAGAAAAAAATGATCGTACGAGGCTTAATCACTGAGTATGACGCTATGAAAGTCAAAAAGAAACAAAAAGTAAAGGTAACGTCTGATGTCATTCGCGGAAAGAGTTGGCAAGGAGTGGTGAAAAAAGTGGGCACTGTGCCTGCCCAGTCAACAGCAGAAACAGCTGCTAGTGATCAAACCGTACAATATCCAGTCGAAATTGAAATAAAAGGGAAAAAGCCGGATGCAAAACCAGGCTTTAAAATGATCATGGAAATTGAAACGGACAAGCGTCAAGTGCTCACAATTCCTGAAACAGCTGTGAAAAAAGAGAAAGATGGATCATACGTTTATGTTGTTGAAAAGAATGCACTGAAGAAAGTAAAAGTGACATTAGGTGAAACGTCAGGTCAAGATCTTGAAGTGACGAAAGGTTTAACAAAAGAAGATCAAATCATTGCAGAGCCATCAGATGACATGTATGACGGAATGGAAGTGAATGCTGAATGATTCAGCTTTCAAACGTGACAAAAAGCTACGAAGTTGCTGAGGAGACATTTGATGTATTAAGTGATGTGAACCTCGTCATTGGTAAAGGCGAGTATATGTCCATTATGGGCCCGTCCGGTTCTGGAAAATCAACGTTAATGAATATCATTGGCTGTTTGGACCACCCGACCTCCGGACAGTACCATTTTCAAGGTATGGAGCTGTCGGCAGCAAAGGATCAAGAACTCGCAGTGATTCGAAATCGATCCATTGGTTTTGTTTTTCAACAATTTCATTTACTGCCTAGATTAAATTCGAGGCGAAATGTTGAACTTCCGATGATTTACGCTGGTATCAGTCAAAAGGAAAGAAAAGAACGTGCGGAAATGGCACTTGAAAAGGTTGGTTTGGCAGATCGAATGAAGCATATGCCAAACGAGTTGTCAGGGGGTCAAAAGCAAAGAGTAGCCATCGCACGTGCGATTGTCAATGAGCCGAAGCTCATCTTGGCAGATGAACCAACAGGCGCTCTTGATTCAAAAACGAGCGGTTCGATTATGGAACAGTTTACAAAGCTCAATGAGGAAGGAACAACGGTTGTGCTCGTTACTCATGAAGAAGAAATAGCTGCGTATACAAACCGGATAGTCGTTGTAAGAGATGGACGCCTCGTTCAAGATAGATTGATACAAGGAGACGCAATGAATGAAACTCTTTGAAAATATCAAAATAGCGCTGAATTCTGTCCTAGCTCATAAATTGCGGTCTATTTTAACGATGCTTGGCATTATTATTGGGGTTGGATCAGTGATTGCAGTCGTTGCCATCGGTCAAGGCGGAGAGCAAATGCTGAAAGAATCAATTTCAGGGCCAAACAATACCATTGATATGACCTATACACCCTCTGATGAGGAGTTAAATGCGAATCCTAATGCGTTATTTGAAGCCACATTTACTGAAGAAGACATTCAAAGTGTTCAAGCATTGAATGGGGTTAAACAGGTTGCCTCCTCCACGGCACAAGGCATGCAATTAAGATTCCAAGATACAACAATAGATGCAACGGTCAATGGGATTAATGAAGGCTACACGAATGTACATTCATTACATATAGCAGAAGGACAGGACTTACGTGAAATCGATTTTAGGAGCGGAAGAAGGGCAGCTGTTATTTCAGAAGGGATACAAAAAGAATTGTTTAATGGAGAGAAGGCAGTAGGCGAGTTGATTTGGATGAATGGACAGCCGGTTGAGGTGATCGGAGTTTTAGCAAAACAGGAAGGTCTGTTTTCATTTGATATGAATGAAATATATGTCCCTTTTGCAATGCTGACAACTGCATTTGGTGTGAAAGAATATGATAAGTTGTCTATTCAAGTTGCACATGCTGATCAAATGAAAGAAGTGGGAAAGAGTGCGGCTGCACGCTTAAATGAAAATCACCATACAGAAGATGCTTACGAAATGATCAATCTGGAAGAGATTGCAGCAGGCATTGGTCAGATTACGTCTGTCATGACAACAATCATTGGCTCAATTGCTGGTATCTCATTACTTGTCGGCGGCATTGGTGTCATGAATATTATGCTCGTATCTGTCACAGAAAGAACAAGAGAAATTGGAATTCGAAAGGCACTTGGGGCAACTAGGGCTCAAATACTCGTTCAGTTTTTAATTGAGTCTGTCGTCCTGACACTGATCGGTGGGTTACTTGGAATTGCGCTTGGCTTCGGAGGTGCTTCACTTGTGTCGCTGTTTGCAGGGTGGCCTTCTCTTGTATCGTGGCAAATCGTATGTGGAGGCGTCCTATTTAGTATGCTCATTGGTATTATTTTTGGACTGATTCCTGCCAATAAAGCAGCGAGGCTCGATCCGATTGAATCACTTAGATATGAATAATCCTAAAGTTAACGTACGAGGTGCTGACAAGAAGGTAGAACGAGATATATTGCCTGCTGCTCCGCACCTGAAGCTTTTATGCAAAACGCATAAAGGCTTTTTTTCGTTCAATTGAATGAAATGAAAAATGATAGAAATGCTAATATCATGACTTTCTTCTCAATGTCACATATTTTTCAGTTTACAAATGGTACATATAAAGGTAAGATGACCATTGTGAAAGATTTTGATAGTTATTGAATGTATTTGATTTTTTTGTATTGATAATGTTGAAAAAAGCGATTACAATAAAGGTGCGCGCAAAATGAATACGTTTTCAAAAGGGGGTGTTTTCAATGCTAACACCAGAAAGACATCAACTCATTATCGACTATTTAGAAGAAAACGATGTCATCAAAATACAGGACTTAACGATTATGACGGATGCGTCTGAATCTACAATTAGAAGAGATTTATCAGCCCTTGAAGAAAAAGGCTTTCTTAAAAGAGTTCACGGAGGAGCTGCTAAAATATCTAGTATTCGTCTTGAACCAGATGTGTTTGAGAAATCTGCCAAAAACCTTCATGAAAAGTCATTGATTGCAGAGGCAGCTGCATCACTTATAAAACAAGGCGATTGTATTTACTTAGATGCTGGTACGACAACACAGCAAATGATTGACTTTATCGATCCAGATCAAGACATCGTTGTGGTGACAAATGGTGTCATGCACATTGAAGCACTCATGAGAAAAGGCATTTCTTTTTACCTGATAGGCGGATCAGTGAAACATCGAACAGGAGCCATGGTGGGAGCCGCAGCTTTGACAGCTATGGAAAATTACCGTTTTGACAAAAGCTTTGTTGGGACGAACGGCATTCATCCCGAGGCAGGGTTTACAACACCTGATCCAGAAGAAGCACTCATTAAAAAAAGAGCCATGAAGCAGGCGAAAAAAACCTACATCTTAACAGATGCCTCAAAGTTTGGCGAAATATCGTTTTCAACCTTTGCTAGTTTACAGGAAGCCACCATTATCACAAACGACGCAAAAGAGGATTCATTCGATAATTACCATGAAAAAACGGTTATAAAGGTAGTGAAAACATGATTTATACAGTTACTTTAAACCCATCAGTTGATTACATCGTACACGTGGAGGATTTTGCGGTCGGCGGTTTAAATCGTTCAACCTATGACAAAAAATATCCAGGTGGTAAAGGAATCAATGTCTCAAGGCTTTTAAAACGGCACGGTGTTGAATCAAAAGCACTTGGATTCATTGGCGGTTTTACAGGCAAATATATTCAAGACTTTTTACAAAACGAACAATTACAAACAGCCTTTCATGAGGTGTCAGAAGATACACGTATCAATGTGAAACTAAAAACAGGCGAAGAAACAGAAATCAACGGGCTCGGTCCAAGTATTACTGAAGCACAGTTCGATTCGTTTTTATCCCAATTCACTTCATTAACAGAAGGCGATGTCGTTGTATTAGCAGGTAGCATTCCTTCTTCACTGCCTCATAACACATATGAGCGCATTGCTGAGGTATGTGCGAAGCAAGGGGTAAGAGTAGTACTTGATATTTCTGGAGAAGCCTTAAAAAAAGCAGCAGATCTGCAACCATTCTTAATGAAACCAAACCATCATGAGTTAGGTGAAATGTTTGAAACCAGTATTTCATCTGCAGAAGAAGCCATTCCTTATGGGAAAAAGCTGTTGGAACAAGGTGCTGAACATGTCATTGTATCTATGGCTGGAGACGGTGCTCTCTTATTCAGTAAGGAAGGGATCTTTCAATCTAATGTTCCAAAAGGCAAGCTGATCAACTCAGTTGGTGCAGGGGATTCAGTCGTTGCAGGATTCTTAGCTGGCGTTTCTAAAGGCCTTTCCATAGAAGAATCATTTAAGCTTGGCGTCACATCAGGAAGTGCTACAGCATTTTCTGAGGAACTTGGAACAAAAGAGCTTGTCGATACATTATTGCCACAAGTAAAAGTCACACGCATTTAAAGGAGGAGTCATCATGAAAATTACAGAACTACTCACGAAGCATACGATTAAGCTTCAATTAGACAGCCAGCAAAAAGAAGCCGTTATTGAAGAACTGGTCACTGTATTAGATACAGCTGGTAAATTAAATGATAAAGAAGGCTACAAAGCAGCTGTTGTTAATCGTGAAAAACAAAGCTCTACGGGAATTGGAGAAGGAATTGCGATTCCTCATGCGAAAACAGCAAGTGTGAAAGAACCTGCCATTGCATTTGGTCGTTCAACAGCTGGTGTAGATTATGAATCATTAGACGGACAGCCAAGTCATCTTGTCTTTATGATTGCAGCAACTGAAGGCGCAAACAACACGCATTTAGAAGCACTTTCTCGTTTATCCACACTTCTTATGCGTGAAGAGATCCGAAAGCAGCTTCTTGAAGCGGCTACTGAAGATGAAATCATTGAAATTATCAATACACATGATAAAGACGATGAAGAAGAAGAAGAGGAAGTCAAAGAGGAACCGGCTGCACCGGGAAAACCTGCTAAAATTTTAGCGGTGACAGCTTGTCCAACAGGCATCGCGCATACATTTATGGCCGCAGATGCTTTGAAAGAAAAAGCAAAAGAAATGGGCGTTGACATTAAAGTTGAGACAAACGGCTCTAGTGGAATTAAACATGCCCTGACAGCAAAAGAAATTGAAGAAGCGCCAGCTATTATTGTGGCAGCTGATAAACAAGTTGAAATGGAACGCTTTAAAGGCAAACATGTCATTGAAGTACCTGTGACAGCTGGAATTCGCCGTCCGCAAGAATTGATCGAAAAAGCCATCAATCAAGATGCGCCGATTTATAAAGGTTCAGGCGGCAGTTCTTCAAAAGATGAAAATGAATCGTCAGGCAAGGGAAGAAGTGGATTCTATAAGCACTTAATGAGCGGTGTAAGCAACATGCTTCCGTTTGTTGTTGGGGGCGGTATCCTCGTTGCGATTTCATTCTTCTGGGGAATTAACTCAGCTGACCCTAAAGATCCTTCTTTCAATTCATTTGCAGCTGTATTAAAAGGGATTGGCGGAGATAATGCACTTGCCTTAATCGTTGCTGTATTAGCTGGATTTATCGCAATGAGTATTGCAGACCGTCCAGGTTTCGCACCAGGTATGGTTGGCGGATTCATGGCCTCTGCAGCAGGTGCTGGATTCTTAGGCGGATTGATTGCTGGTTTCCTTGCTGGTTACATCGTGGTGCTGCTCAAAAAAGTATTCACTTTTGTACCACAGTCGCTCGATGGTATTAAACCAGTTCTGCTCTATCCATTGTTCGGTATTTTCTTTACAGGGATTATCATGCATTACATCGTCAACACACCTGTTAAAATGGTCATGGACGGATTAACACACTGGCTTGAATCACTTGGTACTGGAAACCTTGTATTAATGGGGATTATTTTAGCTGGTATGATGGCCATTGATATGGGTGGTCCGATTAACAAAGCGGCCTACACATTTGGTCTTGCGATGATTGCTGCTGGCAACTATGCACCGCATGCTGCGATTATGGCAGGCGGAATGGTGCCGCCGCTAGGAATTGCCCTAGCGACAACAATCTTTAGAAACAAATTCTCTAAACGTGACCGTGAAGCAGGTATTACATGTTACTTCATGGGAGCTGCGTTCATTACGGAAGGGGCGATCCCGTTTGCAGCGGCAGATCCTCTGCGCGTCATTCCTTCAGCTGTGATTGGTGCAGCAGTTGCAGGTGGATTAACAGAATTCTTTAGAGTGACGCTTCCTGCACCGCACGGGGGACTATTCGTTTTCTGGGTAACAAACCATCCAGTTCTTTACATCATCAGCATCTTAATCGGTGCCATTGTTACAGCGCTACTTCTCGGAATTCTAAAAAAACCAGTCCGACAAGAAGCTTAATTTGAAAAGAAGCATCGTGAAGAGCGGTGCTTCTTTTTGTTTAATCATTAGCAAATTAGGAAAAAATATCTAATTGAATGGTTGTCTTGTGAATTTTTAAATGACATGTGATAAAGTAAAGTTATTCAATTCGCGTTTCAAGTCTTTTAGCAGAAAGTCTTAGGAGGAAGCAGTATTTTGAACGAAGAAAACAAACAAAACGAAAATGACATTCAATCTGATGCGAAACAAGCCAAAAAAGAGAAGAAAAGTTCTCTGTTTGAATGGATCAAAGCTATTTTAATTGCACTTGCCCTCGTCCTCATCATCCGTACGTTTATTTTTGAGCCGTATGTGGTGGAAGGAGAGTCAATGGAACCAACCCTTCATGATGGAGAAAAGCTGTTTGTTAACAAAACCATCAACTATCTCGGTGGAGTCAAACGTGGTGACATCGTGATTATTAATGGAAAAGACGGTCAGAAAATTCATTATGTCAAACGATTGATCGGTCTTCCAGGCGACACGATTGAAATGAAGGATGATACGCTTTACATTAATGGTAAAAAAGTAGATGAGCCTTATTTAAAAGAGAACAAGGCACATGCCAAAGAGTATGAGGTACATTTAACAGGAGATTTTGGTCCAGTGAAAGTACCGAAAAACGATTACTTTGTTATGGGTGACAACAGACTGAATTCTATGGACAGTCGAAATGGACTCGGACTCATTGAAAAGGATCGGATTGTCGGCACATCAGAATTTGTTTTCTTCCCATTTGGCGATATTCGACAAACACAATAAATACACCTTTCTCAATGCGTAAGAAAGGTGCTTGAATGGACGACCCTTCATGTAGGGTCGTTTTTAATTTGGTGTGAGCATCGTGACAATGATGACAATGGCCAAAACAGAAGCGAAAACGGACCCGGTAATCGCCAAAACAGAACGGAATAATCCAATTTTCACATTGTCTTTTCCGCGCTTTTGTAAAAAGCGTTTTGAAAAGATATGGACCAGTGTGTAAATGAGGACAAGCCCAATATAAAGGCCAAAGTCTCTTGCATTAAAGCCAGTCGCCGATAAATAAATGCCCATAAAGAAAATCAATAAACAGTATTCCATGAGTGTGAGTAATCTCAAATCGCCCGAACTCCTTCAACAAAAACATTCCCACTTATTATACCATATTGGACAAAAAGCCTTTGTTCTTAGCGAGAGACGTTTCTATCAATCGTTATTCATGTTATACTTCATATTGATGAATGAGTGATGGAGGATTAATAAATGATTGCAGTGAATAATGTTAGTTTGCGATTTGCTGATCGTAAATTATTTGAAGAAGTAAATATTAAGTTCACTCCTGGCAACTGCTACGGACTAATTGGTGCCAATGGAGCTGGTAAATCAACGTTCTTAAAGATTCTTTCTGGAGAAATTGAGGCTCAAACGGGCGATGTTCATATGAGTCCTGGTGAACGTTTAGCGATTTTAAAACAGAACCACTTTGAATACGAAGAGTTTGAAGTGTTAAAAGTCGTCATCATGGGTCACAAACGTCTATATGATGTGATGCAGGAAAAAGATGCGATTTATATGAAACCTGATTTCTCAGATGAAGACGGGATTCGTGCAGCAGAGCTTGAAGGTGAGTTTGCTGAGTTAAACGGGTGGGAAGCAGAAAGTGAAGCTGCGATCCTATTAAAAGGTCTTGGTATTCCAGAGAGCCTGCAATCGAAGAAAATGTCTGAGCTTGGCGGATCTGAAAAGGTAAAAGTGCTTTTAGCACAAGCTTTATTCGGTAAGCCTGACGTTCTACTTCTCGATGAGCCAACGAACCACTTGGACTTACAAGCCATTCAGTGGTTAGAAGAGTTCCTCATTAACTTTGAAAATACCGTCATCGTCGTATCGCATGATCGTCATTTCTTAAACAAAGTATGTACGCATATTGCAGACCTTGACTTTGGAAAAATTCAAGTGTATGTCGGAAACTATGATTTCTGGTATGAATCAAGCCAGCTGGCATTAAAACTCAGCCAGGATGCCAACAAGAAAAAAGAAGAACAAATTAAGCAGCTTCAAGAATTCGTTGCTCGGTTCAGTGCGAACGCATCTAAATCGAAGCAAGCGACATCAAGAAAGAAATTGCTTGATAAGATTTCGCTAGATGACATTAAACCATCTTCTCGTAAATATCCTTATGTTCATTTTGCGCCAGAGCGTGAAATCGGAAATGATGTCCTTCAAGTAGAAGGTCTATCAAAAACGATTGACGGTGTAAAAGTACTGGATAACGTCAGCTTTATTATGAATCGTGAGGATAAAATAGCGTTCTTAAGTCGTAATGAGCTTGCTGTCTCTACTTTATTTAAAATCCTTGCTGGTGAAATGGAGCCAGACAGCGGGACGTTTAAATGGGGCGTGACAACATCTCAAGCCTTTTTCCCTAAAGACAACAGTGAATATTTTGAAGGAAGCGATTTAGATCTTGTTGATTGGCTTCGTCAATATTCTCCTAATGATCAAAGTGAAAGCTTCCTGCGTGGTTTCTTAGGCCGTATGCTTTTCTCTGGGGAAGAAGTGAAGAAAAAAGCAAGCGTCTTATCAGGTGGAGAAAAGGTTCGTTGTATGTTATCAAAAATGATGCTGTCTGGAGCGAATATTTTGCTGTTAGACGAGCCGACGAACCATTTAGACCTAGAGTCCATCACAGCGCTAAATAACGGTCTAATGAGCTTTAAAGGGGCTATGCTCTTCTCATCTCATGACCATCAGTTTGTTGAAACAGTTGCAAACCGTATTATCGAAGTGACGCCAAATGGCATCGTTGATAAACAAACAACTTATGATGAGTTCTTATCAGATCAAGAGATTCAAAAAAGACTACAAGAGCTGTATGCATAAACATAAAGAAAAGACATCCACATGAGGATGTCTTTTTTCTTTAAAAAGCCCAATTTCCATTACGGAAAATCGGTTCACGTTTACCATCTTTTGTGATCCCATCAATATTCATTTCCTTTGAACCAATCATGAAATCGACGTGTGTAATACTGCTGTTCACACCCGCTGCGTCTAATTCCTCACGTTTCATCTCTTTACCGCCTTCGATATTAAATGCATAACCGCTGCCAATGGCAAGGTGATTGGATGCATTTTCATCGTAAAGTGTATTGTAATAGAGGATATTTGAATTAGAAATTGGTGAATCATCTGGTACAAGGGCAACCTCACCTAGATAATGTGAGCCTTCATCTGTTTCAACGAGAGAGGTTAAAATGTCTTCTCCCTCTTTTGCTTTCACATCTACAATACGCCCATTTTCAAAGGTTAACGTAAATTCATCGATAATGTTTCCTGCATAACTAAGTGGTTTTGTGCTTGAGACAGTCCCGTTTACACCATCTTTTTTAGGTACGGTAAAGACCTCTTCTGTCGGCATATTGGCCATGAATGATACGCCGCGTTCACTCACGCTGCCAGCACCTACCCAAATATGCTGCTCTGGAAGTTCAATCGTTAAATCTGTACCAGGTGCTTCATAGTGCAGCTTGTGGTAGTGACGTTCATTTAATACTTTTACTTTTTCATTTAGTGATTCATCATGCTTTTTCCACGCTTCAACAGGATCTGGCTGATCAGCGCGGGCGACTTTAAAGATTTGGTCCCATAATAATGCAACAGCTTCTTCATCTGCATGCTCAGGGAAAATCTTTTTCGCCCAATCTTTTGATGCAGCACCGACGACTGTCCATGCAACTTTGTCAGATTGAACGTATTGACGATATGTATGAAGTGCTGAACCTGCAGCTTTTTGCTGTGAAGCAATTTTTTTCGAGTCAATGCCACTTAGAAGATCAGGGCTTTCTGACAAGATCGTAATAAAAGCACCGCCACGTTTTGCGATGGTTTCCATCATCTGTGCTTCCCATTCTGGAAATTGCTCAAACACATCTTGTGGGGCATGTTCATATTTTAAACGGGTCAGAACACCATCACTCCAGCGGATATGTACGTTTTTCGCTCCGCGCTCATATGCGTGTTTTGCCACAAGGCGGACAAGATCTACAGATTCAGTGAACGCAGATACGACCACTTCTTGACCACTTTGAACATTTACACCTACTTCAACGATGGTTTTTGCATATTGATCTAGTTGTTTTTCGAATGAACTCATAAAAAACCCTCCTTTAGTCATGTTCATCATATCAGATTTAAGACCGAAAAGGAAAATAGGGAGCCGTCCCGAAGCAAAATAAAAAGCCGCTTTCGTGCGGCTTTTTTAGCGGTTCAGTTGTTTCACAGGCTGTGCATTAGAAGGGGGCATATGTGAAAACGACAGGCTCATTCCTCCTAAAATAATACCGGTTAAAATGACTGTGACAACGACCCGTTTACCTAAATCAAGCAACATGTTCTTCCTCCTTCACGTTTATCCATTCATCACGATATGATCGAAATGATGAAAAAAGAAGTAGAACATGAAGATTATTTTAATGTTTTTTGCAATTTGTCGATGACTTCTAATGAACGACCTGTTCCAATTGCGACAGATTCAAGAGGATTTGCTGCGATATGAACTGGGACGACAATTTCTTGAGAAAGCCATTCTTGAATGCCGTTTAATAGTGCACCACCGCCAGTTAGAATGACGCCGCGATCTACGATATCACCACTCAGTTCTGGAGGGCTGTCTTCTAATGTAGCCCGAATCGCCTCTAAAATATGAAGAAGTGATTCTCGCATAGCACCTTGAATTTCTGTTGATTCAAGTGTAATTGTTTTTGGAAGACCTGTGACAAGGTCGCGTCCACGAACTTCTAATGACTCAGGTTCGTGTTCAATGAGTCCATAACCAATTTCCATTTTTACCTGTTCAGCTGTCCGTTCACCGATCAGTAAATTGTATTTCTTTCTCACAAAAGTAATGATATCTTCATCCAGTTGATCTCCGCCAATTCGGATCGAGTGGCAAGAGACAACCCCGCCAAATGAAATGATCGCTACCTCTGTCGTTCCTCCGCCAATATCTACAACGACGTTGGCAACAGGCTCGTCCACCGGGAGATCAGCACCGATTGCAGCTGCGACGGGTTCTTCAATTAAATGCACATGCTTTGCCCCGCAATTTTTGACAGCATCGCTAATCGCGCGGCGTTCGACAGCTGTTGAACCTGAAGGTGTACAAACAACCACAGTCGGCTTTCTAAAGGTAAACCCAATATTTTTTCCTGCTTTTTTCATAATTTGTTTGAGTAAATCGGTTGTCATATCATAATCAGCGATGACACCATCTTTCATCGGACGGATCGCTACAATTTTTCCAGGTGTTTTCCCAATCATCTCTTTTGCTTCTGACCCCACTGCAAGGACAGTTTTTGTTTCCGTATCTACTGCCACAACGGATGGTTCATTGAGAATAATTCCTTTATTTTTACTGTAAACCAATATGTTAGCTGTTCCTAAATCAATTCCAATTTCGGCATTTTGAAACATGTTTTCACCCAATCTCTATTTTTGCTGTTTTAAACAATTTTACATTTAAAAGTTCAGAGGGTTGAGGTCATTTGTGGGGGTTTGTGATCACCTTGAAATGAATCTGTAAAATTCAAGTCTCATTTTGACAATCACAATAAATTTTCCCTTTGATTTTACGATTATGAAAAAAATTTTTATGTAGGAGAAACCTTTTAAGAACCTCTTACGTCTACGATATATCAATTGGTGAAAAACAGATTGATCTTGAGCTAATGAAAGAAAGAGGGAACGAAATTGAAATCTATCGGAGTTGTAAGAAAAGTAGATGAACTAGGGCGTATTGTGATGCCAATCGAATTGAGAAGAGCACTTGATATCGCTATTAAAGACAGTATGGAATTTTTTATAGATGGAGATAAAATCGTCTTGAAAAAATATCAGCCAGAGGGCGTCTGCCTGATGACTGGTGAGATTACTTCTGAGAACCACGAGTATGGAAATGGTCAAATTACATTAAGCGCTGAAGGCGCAGAACTACTGCTAAAAGAGCTTCAAGAAGCCCTTCAGCAGTAAATAAAAATAGCCTGTTCTCTCCCATTGTGCTGAGAGCAGGCTATTTTTTCTAAAAAAGTTCCTTAAAAATGCCGCATCTCCCTCAAAAAATAAGTGGAAAATGGTACAATTGACAAAGAATCTCAGGGCGGCAGGTGGAATTATTTGAACAAAACATATCAAGTACGGATCCTGTTATCCGTTCTTGCATTTATATTAATTTTGAGCTGGGATTTCTTTTATTATCTTAGCGGCTATCACATTAATTGGCCGCTCGATCTAGCCTTTACAGTCGTTGTTTTGGCCGGTATTTGGAGCATCTCAGGCTATGTGGACCGGTTGAATTTGCTTGTATCAGATTTAAATAAACGAGAAAAAGAAGCACACGAACTAACAGAGCGGCTGAATCGAATCACAGATAACTTGCAAGAAATCGTCTTTGAAACCAATGAAAAAGGTGAAATCATTTTTTTAAATCAAGCATGGAAACAAATGACGGGTTACAACATAGAGGAGTGTCTAGGTACGATGTACAATCAGTACTTTGATCAAGAAGAGCATGTCGTTCAGCATTTGTTGTCTGTGATCAAAGAGCATAAGGATGAGGGACGGGTGGAGCTGCAGCTTCTCCATAAAGAAGGAAAAAAGGTATGGGGAGATGTGCATTATAAGCTTTATTTCGATGAACAGCACCAGTTTACTGGAGGTATTGGAACGGTTGCAGATATCACGAAACAAAAGCAGGCAAAGCTTGAACTTGAAAGATCAAATCAGCAATTGCAAATGCAGGCACAAAAGCTGGCTGTTGCAGGACAAATAGCCGCTGGCATTGCCCATGAAGTCAGAAATCCGCTCACCTCAGTTAATGGATTTTTGCAGCTGATGAAAACGCAATATCCAGAAAGAACCGATTATTTTGATATCATCTTTTCTGAAATTAAACGCATTGATTTTGTTTTAAGTGAGCTGCTTGTCTTAGCAAAACCTCAATCGGTTCAATTTCAAGAAGTACAGCTCCATGATTTGCTAGAGCAGGTGATTACCTTATTAAAGACAAATGCCGTTCTTTCAAATATTGATCTCAAACAGCCATTTAAAAAGCAGGATGCTGGCACGATATTAGCAGACGCCAATCAAATGAAGCAGCTTTTCATTAACTTAATCAAAAATGCGATCGAGGCGATGCCTGAAGGCGGCAATATATACATATCAACAGAAAAAGTGATGAATGAATGGAAAATCACGATTCAAGATGAAGGAAAAGGAATGTCCGAAGAGGATATTCTGAAAATATATGATCCTTTCTTTTCGACTAAAAAAGAAGGTACAGGACTTGGTTTAACGATCTGTGCGACGATCTTAAAAGATCACCATGGAAGAATGGATGTAAAGAGCGAGCTCAGCAAAGGGACGGTTTTTGATATTTACTTACCTGTGTATCAAAAAAGCAGATAGTAGCAAGGTGAGAGGATGTGATGTGTGATGACGAAAGGGACAAAGACGTTATTTGTGTATGGGACACTTTTAAAGCACGAAAAGTATCACGAGACATTGATGAAAGAAAGCAGTCCATTAGCAGCATCTGCTTGGATAAAAGGGAGACTGTACGATACAGGTGAGGGTTACCCTGTGTGTGTTGTCTCGGAACAAAACACAGTATATGGAGAATTGTATGAGGTCAGTGATGAAACGCTGCATAAGATAGATGAGCTAGAGGAAGGGTATGACCAGCAGGAAATAGAGGTTATGACAGACCAGGGGCCAAGGTCAGCCGTTGCTTATACAATAGGTAAGCAGAAGGCATCGAGCCTGAAGGAGATTGAAAGCGGCTGCTGGAAGTCATATCAACTATGGGAGCGCCAACCGTCTTCCTTCTATTATTTTGCCTATGGGTCCTGTATGGATGATGCAAGGTTTAAGCTTGCGAAAGTGGAACATTATTTCAAACAAATCATCGGCGGTGGCACACTTGATCGTTTTACCACAAGGTTTACATTGGTGCGCCCTGATGGATCAAGAGCAGATATGGTAGAAGACGGCGGAGAAACAGAGGGTGTTCTATATGAAGTACCTTTTGATGCCATTCGTTATTTGTACAAACGAGAAGGTGTAAATGAAGGGACTTATCGTCCAGCATTTGTCGATGTCACAGTAGGTGATCAAGTGTATGAGGACTGCTTAACGTTTCTCGTTTTAAAAAAGAGCGAAGAAATTGCGCCTCCAGATCATTATCGCAGTGAAATCGAAAAAGGAGCAGACCTTTACCTAAGTGAAGCATTCCGTAAAAAAATACGGTCACATATGGATTCATTAATGAAACCGTAGTAAAATGCATGGTAAGTGATATAAAAGGAGTCTGAACATGAAAAAGGAATATGCAGTCATTGGTCTTGGACGCTTCGGCGGAAGTATCTGCAAGGCGCTAAGCGAAGAAGGACTTGAAGTCATGGCCATGGATATGAATGAAGATCGTGTGAACGAATATGCTAAAATTGCATCACATGCTGTGATTGGTGATTCGACGGACGAATCTGTTTTAAAGAACCTAGGCATTCGCAATTTTGATCATGTGATCGTGGCGATAGGTGAAAACATTCAGGCCAGTATATTAACAACGATTATGCTGAAAGAACTTGGTGTCAAAATGGTCACAGTGAAAGCTCAAAATGACTACCATGAAAAGGTTTTGAATAAAATTGGTGCGGACCGTATTGTCCATCCTGAACGAGACATGGGCAGACGGATTGCACATAAAATTATTTCTAACAACGTGCTTGATTATTTAGAGCTGTCAGATGAGTACAGCCTTATTGAAATCGTCGCCAACAGCAGACTCGCTGGGCACTCTTTGTTAGATCTCGACATCCGTGCAAGGTACGGGATCAATATCGTGGCAATTAAGCGCGGGAAAGAAGTGATCGTTTCACCGCTCGCAGATGAAATGATTCAAAAAGAAGATATCCTGATTGTCATTGGGGCAGTGGCAGATATCGGGCGCTTTGAAAAACGGGAAATGCAGAACGACTATTAAACACTCCGAGAAGGGGTGTTTTTTGCTTTAGAAGTGTACATGTGGGGCGGACATTGTGGGAGAGAACAAAGTGGAAAAGAGCCGTTTACTTTCTAAAAGAACAGCAAAATAGAACATGGTTATTTTTCAGCCAATTATCACTATTCAGAAATAAAAATCAATCTTTTGATATGGTTGATTTTCTCTAAATGTCATTGACTGGACAAACAGATTCGTTTACGATAAGAAACATTATATTGTTTACTCGGAGGAGGCAGTGTCGTTGGATAAGGAGCTTTTCAGACATCAAATTGAGGTAGCTGCAAAGAGAAAAAAAGCAGCCCTAGTGATTAAACATGCGAAGGTTATGGACGTGTTTAACCAGGAATGGATAGACGCTGATGTCGCTGTTGAAAATGGAAAAATAGTAGGAATTGGGGAGTATGAGGGAGAACAGGAGCTGGATGCAACAGGTCAAATGCTTGTTCCCGGTTTCATTGACGGCCACGTTCATATCGAATCCTCGATGGTGACTCCTGCTGAATTTTCCAAAGCTGTCGTTCCTCACGGTGTGACAACTGTTGTAACAGACCCGCATGAAATTGCCAATGTATCCGGTGTTGCAGGTATCCGTTTTATGCTCGAAGAAGCGAGAAAAGCTGCTTTAAATATATATTTCATGCTGCCATCCTGTGTACCGGCAGTCAGCTTTGAACGATCAGGTGCTACACTAAAAGCAAAAGATTTAAAGCCTCTTTATCAGGAGAAAGAAGTGCTTGGTCTTGCCGAAGTGATGGATTATGTCGCGGTTGAACAAGCGGAAGAAGATATGCTTCAAAAACTGCTTGATGCTCAACATGAACATAAACTCATTGATGGCCATCTAGCAGGATTAACGGACCGATTAATTAATGTGTACCGAACAGCTAATGTCCAAACGGATCATGAGGTGACAACAGCTCAAGAGGCCCTTGAACGTGTCAAAAGAGGCATGTATGTCATGCTCAGAGAAGGCTCTGTTGCTAAAAACGTGAAAAACGTATTACCTGCTGTCAATGAGAAGAATGCGAGACGCTTTTTCTTTTGTACGGATGATAAACATTTAGATGATTTAATGGCTCAAGGAAGTATTGATGAACAAGTACGGATGTCGATACAAGAAGGATTGGCCCCCTTTTTAGCATATCAAATGGGAAGTTTAAACGCAGCGGAGTGTTTCGGTCTTAAAACAAAGGGAGCGATTGCACCAGGCTTTGACGCGGACTTTATGCTCATTTCTGACTTACATGAGGTAGGAATTACAAGCGTCTTTATCGCAGGAGAATTGGTCTCTGAACATGGAGAATATTTGCCAAGTGTCGACAAGATCACGCCAAATTCTTCGCTCATGCAATCGGTACATGCAGTGGACGTTCAAGAGAAAGATTTAACGCTGCCTATAACAGATCATCAAAAGATGAATGTCATTCGCATTATACCGAATCAGCTTGAAACGAAATTAGAACAAATATCTCCTTCTGGCAGCGATGGACAATTTACATGTGATATTGATCGAGATGTATTAAAAATAGTGCTTGTCGAACGCCATAAAGGTCTATCTGAAATTGGGATAGGGGTTGTCAGCGGATTCGGCTTAAAAGAGGGGGCAATTGCAACAACAGTTGCCCATGACTCGCATAACTTAATTGCCGTTGGAACAAATGATGCTGATATGATCAAAGCCATTGAGACGCTAAAAGAAGCAGGGGGCGGTTTGACCGTTGTAAAAGACGGAGAAGTTCTTCATACGCTTCCATTACCGATTTCCGGTTTATTATCAGATCAACCTGCACATACGGTCAATGAAAGCCTTCATGCACTTCATGATGCTTTAAAGGAAACAGGCTTTGTCTTAGACTTTAATCCGTTTTTGACATTATCCTTCTTGGCACTGCCAGTCATTCCTGATGTGAAAATGACAACACAAGGATTGTTTGATGTGAGAAGTTTTCAGCATCTCCCGATTCAATCGTAAAACAATGACTAAACCCGCACGTATCGTACAGATATGCGGGTTTTTTTATTGCGCATAAAAAAGAGACACAGCCAATTGGCTGTGTCTCCTTGAACGTCATTACACTTCCATAATAATCGGTAAGATCATTGGGCGGCGTCTTGTTTTTTCATAAAGGAAAGGAGCAAGAGTGTCAGTAATCTCGTTCTTAATTTCTGACCATTGAGTCGTCTTACGTTCCATTACTTTTTCAAGATGCTTTGAAATGAGATCTTGCGCGTCATTAATGAGGTCTCCAGATTCTCTCATGTAGACAAAACCTCTTGAGATTAAATCAGGACCTGCAGAAATTTTGAATTCTTTCATATCCATGCTGACAACAACAATGACAAGACCTTCTTCTGAAAGAATGCGGCGGTCTCTTAACACGATGTTGCCGATATCACCAATACCGCTACCGTCGATATACACGTTGCCTGATGGAATTTTGCCAGCGACACTTGCTTCGTCACCTTTCAGAGCAAGAACTTCACCGTTATCCATGATAAAGCAGTTTTCCTCAGGAATTCCGCAATCATTCGCAAGTTTAATATGCGTTTTTTGCATGCGGTACTCACCGTGAATCGGCATGAAGAATTTTGGTTTGATTAAACGGAGCATCAGCTTTTGTTCTTCCTGCCCGCCGTGTCCAGAGGTATGAATATTATTGAGTGAGCCATGAATGACTTCAGCACCAGCACGATAAAGCTGGTTAATGGTACGGCTTACGCTAATATTGTTACCTGGGATCGGTGAAGACGAGAAGACAACAGTGTCTCCAGGGTTAATTGAAATCTGGCGGTGTGTACCGTTGGCAATACGAGAAAGAGCGGCCATCGGTTCGCCCTGACTACCAGTACAAAGAATGGTTACTTTGTTTGCTGGAAGGCGGTTGATTTCATTGTGCTCAATGAATGTGTTTTTTGGACATTTGATATATCCGAGCTCTTGTCCAATATCAATGGCAGACTCCATGCTACGCCCAAACACAGCGACTTTTCGGCCATTGGCAACAGCTGACTCGATGACTTGCTGAAGTCTGTGAATGTTAGATGCAAATGTAGCAAAGATAATACGTCCATCTACTTTTCTGAAGATGTCATCAATGCTTTCACCTACACGTCTTTCGGACATCGTAAATTCTGGAATTTCACTATTTGTACTGTCAGATAGAAGACAAAGAACGCCTTCTTTCCCGATCTCAGCCATTTTCGTTAAATTGGCAGGCTCGCCAACAGGAGTAAAGTCAAACTTGAAATCGCCTGTATGTACGATGTTACCAGGAGGTGTCTTCACGACAATTCCATAAGAATCTGGGATGCTGTGCGTCGTTCTAAAGAAAGACACAGCTGTTTTTCTAAATTTGATCGTATCTTCTTCTTCAAAGATGTGAAGTTTGGTCTGTCTTAATAGACCATGCTCTTCCAATTTGTTACGAAGTAGGCCGATTGCGAGTTTGCCTCCGTAAACTGGAATATTCACTTGCTTGAGAAGGTAAGGGATACCGCCGATGTGGTCTTCATGTCCGTGAGTAATAAAAAGACCTTTGATTTTATCTTCGTTTTTAACTAAATACGTATAGTCAGGGATGACGTAATCAATTCCAAGAAGTTCATCTTCAGGGAACTTAATACCAGCATCAATCAAAATGATTTCATCTTGAAATTGAACGCCATACGTGTTTTTACCGATCTCGCCTAATCCGCCGAGCGCAAAAACTGCCGCCTGATCGTTTTTTACAAATTTCATTCCTCTCATAGCTCCAATACTTTAAAATTTTCACTTTCTCGTTCATAGTCTAAAAAAGCACCGTCTACAGGCTGAATGAATTCAATATTGTAGTTATGTTTTTTCAACTTATCGCGTACGTCTCTTTCAGAAACCGCTTCAACGTATAGTGAATCTGTGTGTTCTCTCACAGGTACCTCAGTCGTACTTGCCTGAAAAAATACCTTATATATCATCCAAATCTCTCCTTAAATACCGTATGTTACACTCGCTTATTCTATTATATTAAAAAAACGCGCATAAGAAAAGTCTCAGAGAAAAAAGGACCTTCAGCAAATGTGCGGAAGATCCTTTTAAGCAATCGATTTTTTACGAAGCATGTCCTTCCATTGTCTTCGAATTTTCTTGCGCAGACGACGAAGCATCGCGGATCGCCTCCTTTCGGTATGAGTCTCATTCAGCCATTTGTTCCGTTCTCTCTATATACTTGTATTATATGATGTTTCCACTTAATGTTACATGGTTATATGTGGGAAATGGGCGTTTTAAGAGGAAGTGGTTTCGTCAGTGAAGATCTTTCTGTATGATGAAGGGGAGAGGGTATACATAACAAGAGACAGGAGACGAGATATGAATAAAAAAGTCATCTTCTTTGATATCGACGGTACTTTATATGACCATGATAAAAAAATACCTGAATCAACGAAGCGAGCTGTTCGTTTATTAAAAGAAAAAGGGCATCATCTCTTCATTGCATCTGGCCGTTCGCCTTTTCTCATCCAGCCTATTTTAGAAGAAATAGGGCTTGACTCATTTATTGCTTATAACGGTCAGTATGTCATGTACGAAGGAGAAGTCATTTATGGCAATCCGCTTAAGCAAGAGCTGATGGATAAAATTTATGAAACAGCGGATCAACATGATCATCCGCTTGTTTTCATGGGAGAGAAGACGATGAAGGCGTCTGTGCCGAACCATCCATTTATCCATGAAGGGATTGGCACTTTAAAAACAGAGCACCCCGAGCACGATTTGTCATTCTTTAAAGAAAACGTCATTTATCAAATGCTGCTATTTTGTAAAGCAGAAGAGGAACATCTATATGAAGCGTTCCGTGAAGAAATTGATCTCGTCAGGTGGCATGAGCTGTCTACGGATGTCCTGCCAAAAGGTGGATCAAAGGCTGAAGGAATTAAACGAGTCATTGAAAGACTTCCGTACGATCAAAAGGACACAATTGCCTTCGGTGACGGGCTGAACGATCGAGAAATGATTTCGTTTGTTGGAACAGGCGTTGCGATGGGGAATGCAGTCAATGAATTAAAAACATTAGCTGACTTTGTCACCAAACCTGTAGATGAGGATGGCATATTCCACGCTGTGACTGAATTAGGCCTTATTGAAGAATAAAAAACAAGACCCGCTGATGGACGGGTCTTGTTTTTATGTTATGATCTGCCGATCGCAACCGCGTTGTCTGGCTCGGCGAATGGATGATCTTTTTGAATATGATCATAAAACATAATGCCATTTAAGTGGTCAATTTCATGCTGAAAAACGATGGCCGGAAACCCTTTTAGGCGAATATCAATGTCTTCACCTTCAAGCGTTGTACCTTTCACCCTGATTTTTTCATAGCGCGGGACGAATCCAGGGATGGCTTCATCAACAGATAAACAGCCTTCTCCAGTAGCTAAATAAGCTCTTTTGACTGAATGGCTAACAATGCGAGGATTGAATAATGCATAGCTGTAAAGTTCTCCGCCCTCGTCTTCACAGTGAACAGCGATCATTCGTTTACTGATATTGATTTGCGGAGCTGCTAGGCCAACACCGGGTCTAAGTTCATATTTTTCAGCAATGTCTGCATCCTGACTGTTTTTGACAAATTCAATCATGTCAGCTAATTGCTGTTTTTCTTCTTCTGTTGGCGGGAGTTCGACCGCTTCAGCTGTTTGTCTTAAGACGGGATGCCCGTCTCGTACGATATCATCCATGGTAATCACAAAACTTCACTCCTATTTCCTTTGTATGTAAAGTATATAAAATGATACACAACATATGCAATGAAATAAAGAAGACCGGTCGTATGAGACCGGTCAGAGGCTTATTCAGCCATTAGCAGCAGCCACCGCCGCCTAAGAATGCTGCGCCAACAATGATCAATAGAATGAATAGGACGACGATTAAAGCGAATGTACGTCCACCACCGTAACCGCAACCGTATCCACCACCATAACTTGGATAGCAACAACCGCCGCCGTATCCATAACCGTAACCGCCGTATCCACCATACATACTTCCATGACTATAATTAGACATACTTTTGACCTCCTTTGGAAATACACTCGGCCTCTCATAAGTGAAGGCGAAGCGTGTAATATAAACTATGTATGAATGCACTATTTGTATAGTCATGAGCCTAGAGCATGAAAAAAATCTTCTTTCCCCTCAAAAAACCATCCTCTTTCCTTGTCACAACCGCCCTGAAAAATTATAGTGGTATGTGGAGATGTAAAGGGGGACCTTGTAATTGAAACAGATGAAAAGAAGAATAAAAGCAGGTGCAGCTTTAGCGGGGATATGTACCCTCTTGCTTGCGGGCTGCGGAGGTCAAAATCCGCTTTATGAGATGCAAGATGCCATGACGAAAATGAGCGAAAAAGAAGCATCCTTTGAAAAAGAACAAGGCGCACTGCAAAGCTATGAGAAAAAAGAGCAGCAGTTGTATAAAAAAATGATTCAAACAACAAAAGACCACACAAAAACAGTCTCAAGCTTGTCTGATCAAGCATTAGCATCGGCAGAAAAGCGTGAAGAACATTTAAAAACAGAAAAAGACAGCATGGATCAATCGAAAAAAGAATTTCAATCTGTAAAAGAATTCGCTGGACAGATAAAAGATGCGGAAGTAAAAGACAAAGCAGAACAAACAGTCAAATCAATTGAAAAAAGATATGCATCGTATGATCAGCTTTACCGTGAGTATCAAAAGGCGCTGAAACAAGACAAGCACTTGTATGAATCTTTAAAAAGAAAAGACTTAGGATACGCTGAACTGAAATCCAAACTGAAAACAGTCAATCGTTCCTATAGTAAAGTGAGAAAAGAAAGCAAGAAGTTCAATCAATATACAGATCAATTGAACGAATATAAACAAGCTTTATACAAAACAGCTCAGAAAGAATCACAAAATAGCTAAAAACAGTACTTGCATATTTGCTAGCTCTGTTTATCGCTGCTACTCACAAAGTGCCTGCGTGCCGTTACTCGTTTTTCCAAGATATCAAACTGAAAAGAAGAGAAAGGGTTAAAATGAAGTTCATTTTAGCCCTTTGTCCATCACGATCAAAAGAGCTAAAAATAGCTCTTTTTTTATTTTTCGACAAAAACAAACATGTGCTATTGTAGTACAGTGATCCACTCTATACTAGTACAGTTTGTGCTGTTGATTAAACAGATTGATACAGGTCACCATAAAAAGTAAAGCGAATACATTTATTTAAATAAAGCCGTTAAATCAATTGACGGACTATTTTTCTTGTTGTAAACTATTCCTTGTTAACAGAAGTTGTATTAGTTTTTTGTGAACTATCGTTAATACAGTTAGAAAAACTCAAAAGCAAGCGATCATCCAATGTTTCGACAATGATCTTTGTGGCTATTATATACAGGAGTCATATGAGCATTTTGGGTTATCCTATATCTGTATGTATAAATGGATTCACGACAAATTGACTGTTAAAAGAAAGGAAGAGGTGACTTTAGAATGGCTGCAAAAACAAAAAAAGCAATTGTTGATAGCAAAAAGCAATTCGATGCCATCAAAAAGCAGTTTGAAACGTTCCAAATTTTAAACGAAAAAGGCGAAGTCGTAAACGAAGCGGCAATGCCAGATCTTTCAGATGACCAATTAAAAGAATTAATGCGCCGTATGGTGTTTACACGTGTATTAGATCAACGTTCAATTTCATTGAACCGTCAAGGACGTCTTGGCTTCTATGCGCCAACAGCTGGACAAGAAGCTTCTCAGCTTGCAACTCACTTTGCACTTGAGAAAGAAGATTTCATTCTTCCAGGATATCGTGATGTACCACAATTAATCTGGCATGGTCTTCCACTAACAAAAGCATTCTTGTTCTCTCGTGGACACTTTGTTGGGAACCAAATGCCTGAAGATGTGAATGCACTTTCTCCGCAAATCATTATCGGTGCACAAATCATTCAAGCTGCTGGTGTAGCTCTTGGTTTGAAAAAGCGCGGTAAAAATGCTGTTGCAATCACTTACACTGGTGATGGTGGAGCTTCACAAGGTGATTTCTACGAAGGTATTAACTTTGCAGGGGCTTACAAAGCGCCAGCGATTTTTGTTGTCCAAAACAACAGATATGCGATCTCTACACCTGTTGAAAAGCAATCTGCTGCACAAACGATTGCACAAAAAGCAGCTGCAGCTGGTATCGTAGGCGTACAAGTTGACGGTATGGATGCATTAGCTGTATACGCAGCGACTGCTGAAGCTCGTGAGCGTGCTGTAAATGGTGAAGGTCCAACATTAATTGAAACTCTTACATTCCGTTACGGCCCACATACAATGGCTGGTGACGATCCAACAAGATATCGTACAAAAGAAGATGAAAATGAGTGGGAGCAAAAAGATCCATTGGTACGCTACCGCAAATTCTTGGAAAACAAAGGCCTTTGGTCTGAAGAAGAAGAGAATAAAGTCATCGAAGATGCAAAAGAACAAATCAAACAAGCAATCAAAGAAGCTGACGAACAGCCTAAGCAGAAAGTCACTGATTTGATTGAAAACATGTACGATGTGAAACCATTTAACTTGGTTGAACAGCTTGAAATCTACAAACAGAAGGAGTCGAAGTAAGCCATGGCGCAAATGACATTGATTCAAGCGATCACTGATGCGTTACGCACAGAACTGAAAAATGACGAAAACGTTCTTGTTTTCGGAGAAGACGTTGGTAAAAACGGCGGCGTATTCCGTGCGACTGAAGGATTGCAAAAAGAGTTTGGTGAGGATCGTGTATTCGATACTCCACTTGCTGAATCTGGTATTGGCGGTCTTGCAATTGGCCTTGGACTACAAGAATTCCGCCCAGTAATGGAAATTCAATTCTTCGGATTCGTTTACGAAGTATTAGATTCTGTTTCTGGACAAATGGCTCGTATGCGTTACCGTTCTGGTGGACGCTGGCATTCTCCAGTGACAATCCGTTCTCCATTTGGCGGAGGAGTTCACACACCTGAGCTTCACGCTGATAGCTTAGAAGGTCTTATTGCACAACAGCCTGGTATCAAGGTTGTTATTCCTTCAACACCTTACGATGCAAAAGGACTATTAATTTCTGCAATCCGTGACAACGATCCGGTTGTATTCCTTGAGCATATGAAACTTTATCGTTCTTTCCGTCAGGAAGTTCCTGAAGAAGAGTACACAATTGAAATCGGTAAAGCTGACGTGAAACGTGAAGGTTCTGACCTTTCAATCATCACTTACGGTGCAATGGTTCACGAATCACTTAAAGCTGCTGAAGAACTTGAAAAAGAAGGCGTTTCTGCTGAGGTCGTTGACCTTCGTACAGTGAGCCCGCTTGATATTGAAACAATCATCGCTTCTGTTGAAAAAACAGGTCGTGCGATCGTTGTTCAAGAAGCACAAAAACAAGCTGGTATTGCAGCAAACGTAGTAGCTGAAATCAATGATAGAGCAATTCTTAGCCTTGAAGCACCAGTACTTCGTGTAGCTGCACCTGATACTGTATTTGCTTTCTCTCAAGCTGAGAGCGTATGGCTTCCAAACCATAAAGACGTGCTTGAAACAGCTAAGAAAGTTCTTGAATTTTAATTAAATGACAGAGGGGAAAAGAATTTATTTCTCTTCCCCTTTATCAATTACATGACCGTGTAATGTTGACAGAACAAGGGTTTAACATAATCTAGGAGGCGAAAAACAGTGGCATTTGAATTTAAACTTCCGGACATCGGAGAAGGTATCCACGAAGGTGAGATCGTTAAGTGGTTTGTAAAACCAAACGACGAAATCAATGAAGATGACGTTTTAGCAGAGGTACAAAATGATAAAGCAGTTGTAGAAATTCCTTCACCTGTTAAAGGAAAAGTATTAGAATTAAAAGTTGAAGAGGGAACAGTTGCAACTGTAGGACAAACAATCATTACGTTTGATGCACCTGGTTACGAAAATCTTCAATTTAAAGGCAGCGAAGAAGAAGGCGAAGCGAAAACTGAAGCTCAAGTACAAGGTACTGCTGAAGCTGGTAACGAGCCTGAAAAGAAAGAAGTTGCTCAAGAAGAAGCGGCAGCAGCAACTGGTGCTGGCGCACAAGAGCAAGTAGATGCTGATCCTAACAAACGCGTTATTGCTATGCCATCTGTACGTAAATATGCGCGTGAAAAAGGCGTTGAAATTTACAAAGTTGCAGGTACTGGTAAAAATGGCCGCGTACTAAAAGAAGATATCGACAGCTTCCTTAATGGCGGTTCTGCAGCAACTCAAGAAGCAGCACCTCAAGCAGCTGAAAGTGCGAAAGAAGAAGCAGCTCCAAAAGCGGCAGCAGCTCCAGTTCTAGAAGGAGAATTCCCAGAAACTCGCGAGAAAATGAGCGGAATCCGCAAAGCGATCGCGAAAGCAATGGTGAACTCTAAGCACACAGCTCCTCACGTAACATTAATGGATGAAGTTGATGTAACAAACCTTGTTGCACATCGTAAACAATTCAAACAAGTTGCAGCTGATCAAGGAATCAAGTTAACTTACTTGCCTTACGTTGTAAAAGCTCTAACTTCTGCTTTGAAAAAGTACCCAGTACTTAACACTTCTATCGATGATAAAACAGATGAAGTTGTTCAAAAGCATTACTACAACATCGGAATTGCAGCTGATACTGAAAAAGGCTTGCTTGTTCCAGTTGTGAAAAATGCAGATCGCAAAGCGATTTTCGAAGTATCTAACGAAATCAACGAGCTTGCAACAAAAGCACGTGATGGTAAATTGGCTCCAGCTGAAATGAAGGGTGCATCTTGCACAATCACAAACATCGGTTCTGCTGGTGGACAATGGTTTACTCCAGTCATCAACCACCCAGAAGTAGCGATCCTTGGTATTGGCCGTATCGCTGAAAAAGCGGTTGTTCGTGATGGCGAAATCGTTGCAGCTCCAGTCTTAGCTCTTTCCCTAAGCTTTGACCACCGTATGATTGATGGAGCTACTGCGCAAAATGCCCTTAACCACATCAAGCGTTTATTGAATGATCCACAATTAATTTTAATGGAGGCGTAAATTCATGGTAGTAGGAGATTTCCCAATCGAAACAGATACTCTTGTCATCGGTGCAGGTCCTGGTGGATATGTAGCTGCTATTCGTGCTGCACAGCTAGGACAAAAAGTAACAATCGTTGAAAAAGGAACACTTGGCGGCGTATGTCTAAACGTCGGCTGTATCCCTTCAAAAGCATTGATCAATGCTGGACATCGTTTCGAGAATGCAAAGCATTCTGAAGACATGGGTATCAAAGCTGAAAACGTAACAGTTGATTTCACAAAAGTTCAAGAGTGGAAAGCTTCTGTTGTAAACAAATTAACAGGTGGAGTTCAAGGTCTTCTAAAAGGAAATAAAGTAGACATCGTCAAAGGTGAAGCTTATTTCGTAGACAGCAACTCTGTACGTGTCATGGATGAAAATTCAGCGCAGACTTATACATTTAAAAATGCAATTCTTGCAACTGGATCTCGTCCAATCGAATTGCCTACATTTAAATACACAGACCGCGTGATTAACTCAACTGGTGCTTTAGCGCTTAAAGAAGTACCTAAAAAGTTAGTTGTCATCGGTGGTGGATACATCGGTACTGAGCTTGGTACTGCTTATGCGAACTTTGGAACAGAAGTTGTCATCCTTGAAGGTGGAGACGAAATCCTTCCAGGTTTTGAAAAGCAAATGAGCTCATTAGTGAAACGTAACCTGAAGAAAAAAGGAAACGTTGAAATTCACACAAACGCTCTTGCAAAAGGCGTTGAAGAAAAATCTGACGGTGTCACTGTTACTTTCGAAGTAAAAGGTGAAGAAAAAACTGTCGATGCTGACTACGTACTTGTGACTGTTGGTCGTCGTCCAAACACAGATGAGCTTGGTCTTGAGCAAGTTGGTGTTGAATTGACAGACCGCGGAGTTGTCAAAACTGACAAACAATGCCGTACAAGCGTTTCAAACATCTATGCAATTGGTGACATCGTTGATGGACCACCACTTGCACACAAAGCTTCTTACGAAGGTAAAATTGCTGCTGAAGCAATCGCTGGAGAGCCAGCTGAAATTGATTACCTTGGTATTCCTGCTGTTGTATTCTCTGAGCCAGAACTTGCAACTGTTGGATACACTGAAGCAGAAGCAAAAGAAGAAGGAATCGACATTGTTGCAGCGAAATTCCCATTCGCAGCAAACGGACGTGCACTTTCTCTTGATGCAACTGATGGTTTCATGAAAATGATCACTCGTAAAGAGGATGGTCTAGTGATCGGTGCACAAATCGCAGGTGTTGGCGCTTCTGATATGATTTCAGAGCTTAGCCTTGCAATTGAAGCTGGAGTGACAGCTGAAGATATCGCAATGACAATTCACGCTCACCCAACTTTAGGTGAAATCACAATGGAAACGGCTGAAGTAGCAATCGGAAGCCCAATCCATATCGTAAAATAATGAACGTTGAAACCCTCTCCACACGGAGAGGGTTTCAGATTGTTGACAAAGGGCTAAAATGAACTTGATTTTAGCCCTTTGTCTTCTTTTCAGCGCGATAGAAAACCTTTGCAGCCCTAGGAAGGACGAGTACTGGAGCGGAGCGAATTTGACATTCGTGAGCACCAGCACGCAGGGCTGACAAAGAATGCGAGGGTTGGTCTACACGCTGAAGCCCTCTCCACACGGAGAGGGTTTTTTTATGTATGTGAAACCTCGCTGAAAACGAAAAACCCTCATGAGCTGAGGGCTTTTTTCATATGGATATATAAGTGCAAAGTCGAACCGTTAATTTGTATTCACTCGATCTAATGCTTGGCATATGGGTGATAAGATATCCTCTTTACTTCGGACATTACCTTCCACCTTCACAATGACCTTTTCATTATTGACAAGTAAAATAGCCGGCAGTTCGTCTACTTCATTTTTCCAGCCTTTACGATCTTCTTTGACAATCATCTTGGACATTTCCTTCGGATATTCATTTTTTAAATCGAGCACTGCGTCATAATAAGGACTTTCTTTATCAAGATTTTCTGCATCAGTAAAAAAGAGAATTCTTGGCTTTTGAATATGACTGACCTGGTCTGTCTGATTCGGTATGATATACGCAAATGAGCATGAACTAAGTACAAAGAGCATAGGGAATATAATGAGAAGGGTCCTCATAAAATTCAATCTATTCACCTCAAAATCCTTTGGGGTTGTACCAACATTTTTAGGAGCCAGTTCCCTGTTAGTCACTCTAGTGTATCACGTCCTTTTTGACAATTTTCGATTGTTACTCAATTGTTACAGAATTGATATGAAGCAAAATACATTTGAAACGTTTCCTCAATATGATGAGAAAAAAACATATTTTTATAAAAAATGATTAATTGTGTCATACAATTAACCGTTGACAACTTAAATGTGACATCATATTATAGAGATATGAAATAGATTAAACGCTTTCAAACTTTGAGTAAAGAAAAGGGGAATGTACAAGTGGGTACAATTATTTGTCAAGATTGCAATGAAACCATTGATCAATTTGAAAATGAAAAAGTGACAACACTTTATGGAACATGTGGTCACTGTCATTGCTGTGATGAAGCCTCTGAATAAATAAAAAAGCATGCAGCTCCAATTGGGGCTGCATGTTTCTTTTTTATAAAATGGCTTTTTGTTCTTTAATGACACGAATCATATCTAGTGTGGAATCTTCTGGTCCTTGAACAGGAAGACCGATTTCGATATTTTTAAAGATATAGGAGATATTTTCTTCTGTGATGATTTCTCCTGGTATAAAAATAGGAATACCAGGCGGATAAACCATGACAAATTCTGCAATGATCCGGCCAGCCGCTTCTTTAAATGGAATGACTTCCGTTGTTGCGTAAAAAGCGTCACGCGGCGTCATCGCAAGCGAAGGGATTTCAGGCAGTAACACTTCTGTCACGGCTTGTTTGCCGCCTTGACGTGCAGAGGTGGCCGCAATTTCCTTCATAGCCGTTACAAGCGTATCAATCGTCTCATCACAATCGCCAGGCGTCACGATACATAAAATATTGTATAGGTCAGAGAGCTCTACTTCAATTCGGTAGCTTTCTCTTAGCCATTTCTCCACATCATGGCCATTGAGACCAAGGTCTTTAATGGAGATGATTAATTTTGTTGGGTCATAATCGTAAGTAGAAGGTGAACCGAGAATTTCTTGACCAATACAAGTAATACCTTCAATTTCGTTTAAACGAGTTCTTGCTGATTCAGCTAATCGAATGGCTTCATCTGCAAGTGCCTTTCCTTCAGTCGCTAATCGCTTTCTAGCGACATCCAGGGAGGCTAAAAGCAAATAAGAAGTAGACGTAGTTGTCAGCATGCTTAAAATAGATTGTACTCGATCCTTTGAAACAAGCCCTTCTTTTATATTTAAAATCGAGCTTTGGGTGAGAGAGCCACCAAGTTTATGCACACTTGTTGCTGCCATATCAGCTCCCGCCTGCATCGCAGACAATGGAAGCTCATCGTGAAAATGAATATGCACACCATGTGCCTCATCTACAAGAACAGGTACGTCATATGAATGAGCAATGTCTACAATGGTTTTTAAATCAGCTGAAATGCCAAAATACGTTGGGTTAATCACAAGCAGCCCTTTCGCATCTGGGTGTTTAGTCAGCGCTTTTTTAGCTGACTCTGGCGTGATGCCATGAGAGATGCCAAGCTCTTTGTCAATTTCCGGGTGAATAAAAACAGGTACTGCACCAGAAAATACAATAGCAGACATAATCGACTTATGGACATTACGTGGAACAATAATTTTGTCTCCAGGACCACAGACGGTCATCACCATTGTCATGATCGCGCCGCTTGTTCCTTGTATAGAGAAAAACGTATGGTCGGCACCAAATGCTTCTGCTGCAAGCTCCTGTGCTTCTTTGATCATTCCTCGAGGCGAATGTAAATCATCAAGAGGTTCTATATTAATAAGGTCAATGCTTAATGCATTGTCTCCAATGAATGCTCTAAATTCAGGGTCCATTCCGGCTCCTTTTTTATGGCCTGGAATGTGAAATTGGACTGGATTGGTTGAAGCGTGTTTTTTTAGTCCAGTGTATAAGGGTGTATCATGTTGTGACAATTGCTTTCCCACCTTCATCGAAATACCTGCTATTATTATCCCAATAACAGCAGATTTCATTGCATAAAACAAAAGAATTATATTATGAACTGATCGGAATGTAAAGCATAAAATCAATCGGATTCTGATCAAACAGATGCTATAATAAAAGTTCAAATAAGAAATGTGGATTAAAGTGAGGGACAAGTAAATGGAATATCAATATCCAATGGACGTCGACTGGACAACTGAAGAAAAGATGGCGGTCATTTCATTTTTTCAAGCCGTTGAAAAAGCCTATGAAACAGGAATTGCGAAACAAGCATTACTAGAGGCTTATAAACGATTTAAAGAAGTTGTACCATCAAAAGCAGAAGAAAAGACGCATTGTGCGGCGTTTGAAAAGGGAAGTGGGTATTCCCCTTATCGCACAGTAAAAAGCGCAAGAGAGGCTGAAGAAACAGCTATGATACGGATGTAAAAAACGAGCCAATATAGGCTCGTTTTTTTATACAGATTCTTTTTGTGTAAAGCGGTATAGATAAGTTACTGTGCGGAAGGCATCTTCAATTTTTGATAAGAATTCTTCATTATTCATTTGAACAACTTCTTCTCTAGGAAGCTGGATGCCGCAAAGGAGTTCGGCCTTTTTGACTGTTTGAACACGTTCAAATAGTGTTCTCAGCTGTTCAGCATCAAGTTCGCTGTGGCGGAGGACGTCCGGTTTCATATGATCCTTAGACCAAACAAAGTATTGCGGTATTTTCTTTTGGATCGTGTCCAGCTCTTTTTCGAATAATTGCCCATATTCACCTTTTACTGGAGATTCATAAATAAGCGCAAACCATACAAATACATGAGTTTTCCAAAGCCCAATTTGAAAATGAGGGAGCTTTTTATACCCACGCTTACTGTTAGCGAAAGCCACCCAAGTGTCATTTGGCGGGTTGACTGATCTTCTTGCATGTTTTGCCACGTGGACAAACATTTCGTCTCCTGTAATAGAAGAAAGAAGCGGTGCAAAATGTTCACCAAGTGCTTCAAGCTTTGGACGGACTCTCTCTTTTAATACGGTCATACGTTCATCTAAACCGTCTACTGTGAATGTTTCAAAATCTTCATCTCTAAAACGCATTTCACTCATGTTATGCCTCCTGTATCTTTTCGCTGATCATATTTTATCATAGCTTGGGTCAAGCTCAAAAAAAGATGCACTTTAAGGAGAAAGATAGCAGGGATCTTGGTTCGGCGTTTAAAAACATCGATTTTGTGGTACATAACAAATAGGTAAAAACACAATTTTCAGAATGTCGTTGCGGTTATGCGATCGCTTCATACGATATAAGCAAGAACCATTTCTCTTATCGATTGTATTTTTTATCAATGAAAACTGACAAGGAATGAATCATTCTCTGGAAGGGGCGTTGACCAATGAAGCAAATCGTGAAGCATGGGTATAGACAAGAGAAGAAGAATCGCATCGCTGTGTGGAGATTAGAGGTTGATTA
Organism: Bacillus sp. RAR_M1_44; assembly: GCF_020165935.1. NCBI lineage: Bacteria > Bacillati > Bacillota > Bacilli > Caryophanales > Bacillaceae > Bacillus > Bacillus sp. RAR_M1_44. The sequence continues at coordinate 294,583 of NZ_JAIUKX010000003.1, read as the reverse complement.
TGAGCTTTCTACGCTTCATGAAGCCATCGAGCAAAAAGATGATATCCAAGTAGAACGCAGCAAACGAAAGCTTGAGCGCCTAAGAAAAGAATGGGAGCAGCTTCAAGGGTAAAACAAGGTGAGGTAAAAACGAACCAATTCATCGGTTCGTTTTTGTATGAAGCTGCTTTTTTCTTGCTTTTACGTACATAATATCAGTATGCTAATACAAATAGGTACTACATAGAAAAGAGGTTTACAGTCCGATGACAAACTGGGTGGAAATTGACCGACTTGCAAAGCTTTGGGTAAAAGAAGCGGGTAGCCGCATTAAAGCATCCATGCAGGAAGGTCTATCAATTGAAACAAAATCAAATCCAAATGATCTTGTCACAAACATCGATAAAGAAACAGAACGTTTCTTCATTGAAAAGATACAGTCGACATTTTCAGATCATCATATTTTAGGAGAAGAGGGCCAAGGGGAAGAAGTGATCTCTCTTGACGGAATAGTATGGATCATTGATCCAATTGATGGCACCATGAACTTTGTCCATCAAAAACGAAATTTTGCCATTTCAATTGGGATATTTGAACATGGTGTGGGGAAAATCGGTCTTATTTATGACGTCATCCATGACGAGCTCTATCATGCAGTCAAAGGAGAAGGGGCGTATATGAACGATACCTTACTCCCGCCTTTAAAAGATGTCGCCATTGAAAAAGCCATTGTCGGCATTAACCCAACATGGGCGATTGAAAGCCCCCATTTTGACGCTAAGCCGTTTGCCCGTCTCGTACGCGATGTGAGAGGAACAAGAACGATTGGATCAGCTGCACTTGAACTGGCTTATATTGCAAGCGGAAGAAGCGACGCATATGTCACGTTAAGGCTAGCGCCATGGGATTATGCTGCTGGATGTGTGTTGCTTGATGAGGTAGGCGCTGTTTACTCGAATATTCACGGAGAACGCTTAACGTTTCTAGAGAAAAATAGCATTGTTGCCGGAAATCGATCCGTCTGTGAGAAAATCTTGCATGATTACATAAAAGGAAGCGGAAATAAAAAATAAACAACATCACTTCATGAGAATGAAGTGATTTTTTGTTTTTCCTGAAACTTTTTGGTAAGGCAGATGTCTAAACGAATGAGGCCTTAATTTGATGTAAAGGATTGTGTAGCAATGTTTGATTTGTTTAGTGATTTATCCCTCCATTTTGAAAGGTTTTTTATTTTAAATGAGTACAGTATCCACATGATTCAATGGTGTGTGCTTGGACTATTTGTCCTTTTCATTACACTTCCCATATGGAAAGAAAAGAAGAGTCGTTATGTATTTTATGCTGGAATCGTATTAAGAGTAGTTCTGCTAGGGAGTATGACACTTGAGATGATCCACCAAGTGCTAGCTAGACAGTATACGATCGAAACATTTGAAGTGCTGACAGATTTCATGCAATTTCTCATCTATGGATATGTCTTACTTGCATCACTTTTCTATGTGATTTCTCTTCCTTATTTAAAAAATAAGGGCATGTTTTTTGCATTTGATTTATCTGTGTTACTTCTGCCTTTATGTCAAACGGTATTTATTGTGTTAGTTGAAAGCAAAAAGTTCTTTCTCAGCGGTGATACGGAGCTGATATGGAGAGATTTGATCATCATTTTGCTTATGATTGGCTTTGCCGCTTTGATACTTCACCTATTCTTTCGTTTGTTTTGGCATCAGAAGTGGAAAGAATTGCTGTTTTTCTATGGCCTGATTTTCGCTGCCCTGCTGTATATTTTTTATCCTGCTATCTCGAAGTATGAGCTACAATCTTCGTTTAAATCCATTGTGATTTTAGTAGCGGCCGCAGGAAGCTTTATGACATTACATTTGTTATGTGTGTTACTACAAAACAAGGTGAAGTTGAGACAGTGGGGTACTTGGGGAATTGTCGTCTTTTTTATGCTGATGCTGAACCCGATCTTAAATCTTCCACATATCATGTTTCAATTTACTAAAACGGAACTGACAGATACTTTCTCAGAAGAATATCGCCCTTTATCTGAAGCAAGTGCAAAAGCATTCGCTTCAAAGTTTGTACCATCGGACACTACATTATATTCAACGACTAGTAAACAGCCGATCTCTGATAACTACGTGTTTGCAGCCGATCAATATGAAGTGAATGTTTCTGCGTTTACAGGTGAATTAAACAGCTATTTTTATCATGGCCGCTCAAAGGGTCAGCATTTGACCGATAAAGAATATAGGGAAAAAACCATTGAATTTTTTGAAAGAAGCGGCCGATCCGTTGATCTAGACCGCATTCATATCGTCGTCGGAAAAGAAGACGGGGAGACAAGCGTTCTTCTTTTGCCAAAAATGTCTCAGAATAAAGATGAGAGCCTAGCGTTTGCCACATGGAAAAAAGAGACGCTTCGACAAGCGCAATATGGGAACGCCATCTTTCAATTAAAGGATATAGACGGGATCAATTTAACAAACAAAGAAATGAAAACGAAAATAAATCGTATCTATAAAAAACTAAATTTACAGCCAACAGATTATCAGATTACAGACGTTGATGGCTTTTATTTTCAGTGGCAGCATGAAGTGGAGGTAAAGACAGCCGATCAATCTACATTTGTGTTTAATGGTTCAACGAAAGAATTGCTAAAAATACAGCTATCAAAAGCGATTCTTCAACAGAAAACAGGAAATATCAGTGACGAAGATTTGTTGGAAATGATAGGGGAACAGTCAAAAGACGTGAAGACAGAAACAGGATCTCGTGAACACAAACAATATACTTTTCACGGGTCATCCCATTTACTTCATGTGACGAGAGATGCCGATGGAATTGCGTTGAATTGGCAATCAGACTCTTCTTTACCGCATACGGTATCGAATCAAGAACGTGATGAAGTCTATCAGCAAATCCTCAAAAAGTATGAACCTTATGCCATCTATAAAAAACAAATCAAGCCGGTGAGAATGATCGACAAAGAGGGGGAAAAGAGCATTTCGTGGTTTGTGATCATTCAAACTTTCGGATCGAATGAGCGGAAAATATATGAAGTAAATGGACGAACAAAAGAGGTGCAACGTTTTGACAGATAAAGAAAAACAAGCCATCTTTCAAGACTTATATGAATTGTATCAGGAAGGGGAGCTTGGAGAAGAGGCTTCTAACTGGATGATGGCGCATGAAAAGCAGTTTCAGCATTCTTTTAAGGGAAACGAGTTTACTCCTGCCCACACTGAGGATCAGAGCGATTATCTCGAATTAAAACGCATGAAGTGGTTTATTTCTTCGTTATACTTCTTTTTTATCGTATTATCAATTTGGATGACTGTGTGGTTTTATTTTTGATGTCTAGACCGACCAATCAAATTGAAAAAATATATGAAGAATATTTTCAGGAAATCACCAAATATTTATATCGCAGAACGGGAAATGTCGAAACAGCCAAGGACCTTGCGCAGGATGTATTTATCAAGGCACTGCATGGGTTATCCTCTTTTAAAGGACATTCAAGCATTAAAACATGGCTTTACACCATTGCTTATCATACGTTTGTCAACGACTATCGCCGAAAAGTAAAACGAACTTTTACGGATGTAGAAAAAGCTGATTTTTTAGAGCAGCAGATATTCATGACACCTGAAGACCATTTAGAAACTCAAGCTGATATTCAAAGGCTGTGGAGCCAGATCAATCAATTGAAGGATTCTTACCGAGAAGTCCTCATTTTAAGAGATATTCAGGAATTATCGTATGAAGAAGTAGCGGAAATTTTGAATTGGACCTTATCTAAAGTAAAGACAACCCTTCATCGAGCTAGATTAGAGCTGAAACGAAAGCTACATTGTGAGGAGTTCAACAAATGAGCTGTTATTTGATTGAAGAACTATTACCACTTTATATAGAAGGGGACACGAGTGAAGAAACAAATCAATTAGTGGATGAGCATTTACGTTCATGCAAAAAATGCCGTTATCTATATGAAGAAATGAAAGAACCAGTCTCTATTGCAAAGTCAACAGATTTCATACCGTTCATAGATGAAAAAGAAGAAAAAAGAAAGTTTGAAAGGCGCTACTATGGAAAACTGTTATTACGGGCAAGTATCGTTTTTAGTATCGTCTATCTCATCATGCTCTTGATCTATTGGATATAAGAAAGAACCCCCATCTGGATGAACCGGATGGGGGTTTTTTGAGCTTAGTTCAATTTTTCTTTAGCAATTTGAACTGCATCATAGAACGTTTTTAATTGCTCTTGAGGAATTTTCTTAAGCAATTGGTTGAAAACAAGTAATTCAGTAGAGCTGAATCCAAGACCTTTAGCGATTTTAGAATCAATTACAACGTTTCCTTTTTTGTCTAGAACAAGTGCATCACCAGCAAGATCAACAATTCTGATCACTGATTTGAAAAGCTTTTCGAATTTAGTTGCTTCTTCTTTAGTAAGACCAAGTTCAACAGCTTTTTCTGCATCAAAAACTAATTTTCCTTTTTCGTTTTTAGTGATGCTTTCACTGAAAACGATTGTAAGAACAGCTGCGCGATCTAAGAATTTCTCAGCAGTCGCCGCTTCTTCTTCAGTAAGACCGAGCTCAACAGCTTTTTTCACATCAAATGTGTAGTTGTTGTCTTCCTCAACAAATGAATTGATGAGAATGCTGATAACACGCTCGTTTTTCTCCAATAAATCTTTAATAATTTGTTGCTGCTCAAAAGGAATCCCTTTGAAAGTTGCAGCACTTGCTTGCCCAGGAGCTACTGTTGTGAAAGTAAAAATGATAGCTAAAGCGAAAAATACAACAGAGCTGAGCGATTTGCTCAAAAACTTCTTCATGCTTCTTTTCTCTCCCTTTTCTGTTAAATTTTGTTGCAAGAACAGCATACCATGAGAAACTTTGTGGAAGAATAGGAAAAATGTAACTTTTTGTTTGATTTTGGAGAACTATAAAAGTTCTTGTCGAAAAATGGAAGAGTTCAGATTGCTTAGATTTGCCAACACTATATGAATTTTTTAGTTGAATCACTAGGATTACATAGGTGGTTGGTCTTGTTTTTACCCAAAATAAAAGCCTTCTACATGTAAAATGTAAAAGGCTTTTCATAAATTTTATGATTGTACGTTTAATTTTCGTTTTAATGTAAATCCTGTACCCATGAAAATCATGGCGAACACAATACTTAAGCATGTTCCCAGTATGCTTTTTTCTGCAACAGACACTCCAATAAACGCCATACTGACGACGGCAAGTAATGCACATAATAATAGAAGCCATTTGATTTGTTTCATTTGTCTCCATCCCTTTTTTTAGAGTTAATATAAGTTTACAGAAAAACGATCGGCATTTAAAGGGGATTGTGATATAATATGAAAGTTATCTAATTATTTTAGGAGATGAAAATGTGAAACTTCGAAAAGACCTTCGCAACATCGCAATTATTGCCCACGTTGACCATGGTAAAACGACGCTTGTTGACCAATTGCTCCATCAAGCTGGTACTTTCCGTGCGAATGAAAATATCGCTGAGAGAGCCATGGATTCAAATGATTTAGAGCGAGAGCGCGGTATTACGATCTTAGCTAAAAATACTGCGATCCATTATAAAGATACACGCATTAATATTTTAGATACACCAGGACACGCCGATTTCGGTGGTGAAGTTGAGCGTATCATGAAAATGGTAGATGGTGTACTTCTCGTTGTGGATGCATATGAAGGTTGTATGCCTCAAACACGATTCGTGCTAAAAAAAGCACTTGAGCAAAACTTAACACCAATTGTTGTTGTCAATAAAATTGACCGTGACTTTGCTCGTCCAGCTGAAGTAGTCGATGAAGTCATTGACTTGTTCATTGAATTGGATGCAACAGAAGAACAGCTTGAATTCCCAGTTGTATATGCATCAGCAATCAATGGTACAGCAAGTAACGATGCTAGTAAGCAAGATGAAAACATGGAATCGTTGTTTGAAGCGATTGTCAACCATATCCCATGCCCAGTCGACAACCATGAAGAGCCGCTTCAATTCCAAGTGGCGCTACTTGATTACAATGATTATGTTGGAAGAATTGGAATTGGTCGTGTATTTAGAGGAACGATGCAAGTAGGACAGCAAGTTGCTCTAATGAAAGTGGATGGCAGTGTAAAACAATTCCGCGTGACGAAGATTTTTGGTTTCCAAGGGTTAAAACGAGTGGAAATCAATGAAGCGAAAGCTGGAGATCTTGTCGCAGTATCTGGTATGGAAGACATCAACGTAGGTGAAACAGTCTGCCCGGTAGAACACCAAGAGGCTTTGCCGATCCTTCGTATTGATGAGCCGACACTTCAAATGACATTTGTTGTGAATAACAGCCCATTTGCAGGCCGTGAAGGAAAGTATGTGACATCACGTAAAATTGAAGAGCGTTTAGAACAGCAGCTTCAAACAGACGTAAGTCTTCGTGTAGATCCAACGGATTCACCTGATGCTTGGGTTGTATCAGGACGCGGTGAGCTTCACTTATCAATTCTGATTGAGAATATGAGACGTGAAGGATTTGAACTGCAAGTATCGAAGCCAGAAGTTATTGTAAAAGAAGTAGATGGTGTTCGATGTGAGCCTGTAGAGCGTGTTCAAATTGATGTACCTGAAGAGCATACTGGCTCTGTTATGGAATCAATGGGTGCAAGAAAAGGTGAAATGATTGACATGATCAATAATGGTAACGGTCAAGTTCGCCTGATCTTTACAGTTCCATCACGTGGTTTAATCGGATATACAACTGAATTTCTTTCATTAACTCGTGGTTTTGGTATTTTGAACCATACATTTGACAGCTACCAGCCGATGCAGTCTGGTCAAGTTGGCGGACGCCGTCAAGGTGTACTTGTTTCAATGGAAACAGGTAAAGCAACTGCTTACGGAATCCAAGGCGTTGAAGAGCGCGGTGTGATTTTCGTTGAGCCGGGTGTTGAAGTATACCAAGGAATGATTGTTGGTGAGCATAACCGTGAAAACGATCTTGTTGTCAACGTGAGCCGTATGAAACAACAAACAAACGTACGTTCAGCGACAAAAGATCAAACGGTTAGTATGAAAAAACCACGTATTATGTCACTTGAGGAATCTCTTGAGTACTTAAATGAAGACGAATACTGTGAGGTTACACCGGAATCGATCCGTTTAAGAAAGAAAATTTTAGATAAAAATGAACGTGAAAAAGCAGCGAAGAAGAAAAAGCTAGCAGGATTATCTTAATTCCATGAAGAATTAAAAAGATAGAACCCTGAAAGATAAGGGGAGGGAATCTTTTTGAATGATCAGGAAGTAAGTGAGAATCTATCCTTTTTCGCGATGCTGTTTCGTGTCGATGAAAATCCGCAAACAGGGATGTGGCTCCTATATGGCACCATCCTTGTTTTAGCGATTATTGTTTTTAAACTCGGCTTTGCTAGACGTTTACCGATTTTAAAAGCACTTGTCATTTATTTGTTTTTGATTTTTGGCTGCACGTTTCTCACATTTCTAGGTATCTTCTTGCCAGTCGCAGAAGGCCTGGTTGTGGCAGCTGTCATTTTGATTATTTATAAAATACGGCTGCATCGTGCGAAAAAAGAAGGAACAGTGAGTACGTAAAAAAGACCTGAACTTGTGTCAGGTCTTTTTTATGTCTTCTGTTCTTTTTTTCCTTTTTTCTTCTTTTTCTCTTTCGTCGCAGGATCTTGATAAAGAGAGAATCTGCCAGTTTTGATGCGTGCCTCTGTCTTTACTTTAATTCTTTCTTGGCAGTCATCGCACATATATGTATGAATCGGTCGATTTCTTAACCGTTTAGCAACAAGTGTATCATCATTAATGGTTTCAAGCTTTTCACATAATGAGCACTTCACTCTCATCATTTTCACCTCACTTTGGTCATGCCTTCATTATAGCATGTTTTTTGAGCCACTTAAAATCAGTATAAAAAAGGCTTATATCACAAGAGATATAAGCCGCAGCGTGTAGGCAAACCCTCGCATTCGGTGTCAGTCCTGCGCTTCGGTGCTCACGAATGTCAAATTCGCACCGCGCCGATGCTCGTCCTTCCTAGAGTGCAAAGGTTTTCTATCACGCTGAAAAGAAGACAAAGAGCCAAAATAAAGTTCATTTTAGCCCTTTGTCAACAATCTAAAGCTTATATCACAAGAGATATAAGCCGTTCTCATTATTTCTTCTGATTCATATGATGGTTTGATTGATCGTTTTGGTTTTTTTCTAATTGCTTTTGATCTTGTTGCTTGAGCTGATGGTTCGGATCATTTGTCGGATCTGTTTCGTTACGGTCGATTTCATTTCGAGGCATTTCTGGCATCACACGTCCCACAATGGCTGCTAGTTCATCCATAATACCGCTTACTGGCCTGCCTGCTTGAATTTCTTTGCCCATTTCCTTTAAACGGCTCACTGTATCAGGATCAGCGACGACCACAGCATTCGCACCTTCTGGATCATTTTTCAGTGCTTTGGCGACTGAATATTTAATGGTTTCAACTTTGCTTCTATCTAAATCATCTTTTACATCAATGCCGACGACAGCATACTTGCCGATGACGATCGCTGTTGCGTCATTTACATCTGCTACATGCTCAGTCACATTCACTAGGTGTTTTGCCACATCTGTTGATGGGCGGGCTTTGTCAGTGTTTTTCTTGGATGAGTCTGATACTCTTACTAAATGCTTGTTTCCGTCTTGATGTTCTTGTGCCAAAGGCTTCTCTTGATGTTGGCAAGCGCCTAATAAAAGAATGGTTTGAACCATGAATAACGTCAAAAATAGTCGCATGTGTATTCCCTCCTTCACAAACTGCATGATTTATTTTATTGTTGAATTAACCTTCTAACTTTATTCATGAAAACATATATTTTAACAATCGTTTTTGGAAAGACAAGGATGAATGAAACCCCGATCAGGAGGCGAAGGACCTGAGTAAAATTTATGTATTAGACACAAATGTGTTATTACAGGATCCGAATTCAATCTTTTCATTTGAAGACAACGAGGTCGTGATTCCGGCCGTAGTGTTAGAAGAAGTAGACTCGAAAAAAAGATATATGGACGAGGTTGGGCAAAATGCACGACGTGTCTCACGTTTAATCGACGGGTTGAGATCGAAAGGGAAACTGCATGAAAAAATTACGCTGGAGTCAAAAGGAACGCTGCGTATTGAGCTGAATCATCGCTCTTTCCATGAACTTCAAGAAATTTTCATCGAAAAAACAAACGATAACCGGATTTTGGCTGTTGCGAAGAATTTGAGCTTAGAGGAAGAAACAAAACCGGATGGCCGGCCTGTCATTTTGGTCAGCAAAGATGTCCTGGTGCGAGTAAAGGCAGATGCCATTGGTCTGCAAGCAGAGGATTTCTTAAGCGATCGTGTGCTACAAAATGAAGACATTGATAACGGCTATCACGAGCTCTATATTCCGACTGAGCAGCTGAATACATTTTATAAGCAAAATCAGTTACCGATAAAAGACGTCACCCAAACGCCATTAAACCCTCATCAATTTGTTATTATGAAGGGAAATGAGGGTGGTTCTGCTTTGGGGATGCTTGATCAAAAAGCAGAGCATGTGAAACGGCTTATTTATGACCAAGAACATATTTGGGGAATTCGCCCAAAAAATGTCCAGCAAACGATGGCGCTTGAGTTACTTTTACGCCGCGATATTCCGCTTGTGACACTTATCGGAAAAGCGGGAACAGGAAAGACACTGCTTGCACTTGCTGCTGGATTAATGCAGACAGAGGACCTCGGTATGTTTAAAAAGCTCATCGTGGCCCGCTCCATTGTTCCTGTTGGTAAGGACTTAGGGTATTTGCCAGGCGAAAAAGAAGAGAAACTCAGACCGTGGATGCAGCCGATCTATGACAACCTAGAATTTTTATTTAACACAAAAAAACCTGGTGAACTCGATGCGATACTAGCGGGCATCGGTTCAATTCAAGTGGAAGCTTTAACGTATATTCGCGGGAGAAGTATCCCTGATCAATTTATCATTATCGATGAGGCGCAAAATTTAACAAAACACGAAGTAAAAACATTATTAACGCGGGTTGGTGAGGGAAGTAAAATTGTGCTGATGGGAGACCCAGAGCAGATTGATCACCCTTATTTAGACAGCTTAAATAATGGGCTCACATATGTCATTGAGCGTTTCAAAGGGCAGCAAATATCTGGACATGTCAAGCTTGTCAAAGGAGAAAGGTCTGGACTTGCACAGCTTGCAGCTGATTTATTATAGTCCAGACCCGCCATCTTATGTAATGATTAACTCTTTGACGCCTTTAATCGGCTGAGTGATGTTGGACTGATCCTCGAAATAAACGTGGATTGGTCCTTCTTCTGTTATAGGTTTTCCATTTTGGCTGAAATGGGCAATGCTATCCATCGCCTTAGAGAGCGGAACAGCAATTGTTTCTGTTTCTGTGACAAATTCACACGTCTCCGCTTGTTCGAGCGGTTCTGCATTTTTTATCATGTCGCCAAGTTTCATCCCGAAGCTGCCTGTGACAAGTCTTTCTTTTTCGTATTTTTTCTCTGTTTTTAATGTGGGTGGAAGTGTTTGACCTTCTCTTATGACCCGCTCTTGATCAAGCTCCTGATCTAGCTGCTGCTCTTCGTTTGCTGCACTTTTCTCAAAAAATGAATCCATTAAAAATTTACGGTCATCAAAAATCCATACACTCGGATCAATGGTGATCTTGTATTGTACGTTCCCCTTGATTTGAATAATGCTCATGTTCAAGACAACCCCTTTCCAACATAAATTATAGAAGTTTTCGCCCGCTTTGTCACTTTCATAAACATGCACCTCCTTGTACAAACTACGATTAGACGAAAAACAGGGAGGATTTTGGGCATGGCATGTCGTGACAATGAAGAGCTTCAGCGATTTGTAGAAGAGGCAAAAAAGGTGGCCAAAAATGGAAAGGTAGCATCCTATATTCCGGCACTCGGTAAAGCGGATCAATCGGATTTATCTGTCGCTGTTTATCATGTGAGTAATACGTGCCACTCAGCAGGAAATGTTGATAAACGATTCACCCTGCAAAGTATTTCAAAAGTATTAGCACTGGCGCTCGTGCTCTCAGAAGAAGGACCGAAAAAAGTGTTTCAATATGTTGGACAAGAACCGACTGGCGACCCGTTTAATTCGATGATTAAACTAGAGACAGCAAGCCCAAATAAGCCGCTTAACCCAATGATTAATGCAGGAGCGCTTGCCGTTACAAGTTTAATAAGAGGGGCAACGCCGCAAGATCAGCTGAACCGGCTGCTTGGTTTTATTAGAGAGCTTGCCAATGACACCACCATTACATATTGCAAAGAAACCGCTGCATCCGAATTTGAAACATCAATGATTAACCGCGCAATGTGCTATTATATGAAGCAATATCATATCATTAAAGGGAATGTAGAAGAGGTGATGGACGTCTATACGAAGCAATGCGCCGTCATGATGAACAGCCTGGATTTGGCGAAGATCGCATGTGTTTTTTCATTAGATGGCAGGCATCCAGAGACAGGAAAGCAAATCCTTTCGAAAGATGTCGCTAGAATTTGTAAAACGTTTATGGTTACATGCGGTATGTACAATGCGAGCGGGGAATTTGCGATCAATATCGGAATCCCTGCTAAAAGTGGTGTTTCAGGCGGAATTATGGGGGCGGCGCCATACGACTTTGGGATAGGTATATTCGGGCCTGCTTTGGATGAAAAAGGGAATAGTATTGCGGGTATTAAGCTGCTTGAGCTCATGAGTGAAAAATATGAGATGAGTATCTTTTAATGACGAATGGCTTCTTTTTATTTTTACAGAGCGAACTGTACAAATCTGCTTGCAATTTTGGGCGTTTCGCTTTATGATAAATAGAAGAATTAGGTACTCGCCTGGGGAACGGAGGGATACTTTTGGCGTCAGAAATTTTAGTCGATCATCGGCAAAAAGCACTGGCTTTATTAAAATTGGATGCAGATAAAATTTTAAAATTGATCCAAGTGCAAATGGACAACTTAACGATGCCGCAATGTCCTCTTTATGAAGAGGTTTTAGATACTCAAATGTTCGGATTATCGAGAGAAATTGATTTCGCTGTCCGGCTTGGATTAGTTGATCAACATGAAGGCAAAAAACTACTCGATAAACTTGAGAGAGAACTATCCGCACTTCATGATGCGTTCACAAAAAAATAATGATTGAAAACTCAAACTTCCACAACATAAGTTTGAGTTTTTTTGTCCGCCTTTTTATTTTGATTGATGCCAAACGGACTTGATTGTCTCATGAAAGACGAACAATATAAAGAGGTAAAACGGGATCAAACGGAGAAAATGTAGTAGAATAAGAACAGCTAAGAGAAGAGAATATCAAGCAGTAGAAATAGACGTTAGGAAGAGGATTATATGTTAAAGAGAATGCTAAAATCGTATGACTACTCATTATTGTTCGCCATTATATTAATTAGCGCATTCGGCTTGGTGATGGTGTATAGCTCAAGTATGATTACATCTGTGATCAGATATGATGCTGCGCCAGATAATTTTTTCAAGAAACAGCTTTTATTTATGATTGTCGGGGCGGTCATCTTGATTTTTACAGCCCTCATTCCGTATCAGCTGCTCTTAAATAAAAGATTCCAAATTGTGATGCTTTTGCTATCTGTGTTTTCTCTCATTTATGTGTACTTTGGCGGTCACATTGCAGGGAATGCTAGAAGCTGGATCAAATTTGGACCTTTTAGTCTTCAGCCAGCGGAATTCGTGAAGATCGTTGTCATCATTTATCTTGCTGCTGTCTATGCAAAGAAGCAGCATTATATTGACCATATTTTAAGAGGGGTTACACCTCCAATTGTGGTTGTCTCCATCCTATGCGGATTTATTATTTTGCAGCCAGACTATGGGACAGCTTTTATCATTGGTATGATTGCCCTTGCGATGATTTTATGCTCAGGGTTTAGCGGTAAAACGCTGGCCAAGCTGCTCGCTTTATTTAGTGCGGTGATGGTTGTTGTGACACCGTTTATTATTCTTTTTTGGGATAAAATTTTCACGCAGAATCGTCTTGGACGTTTTGAGAGTTTCCAAGATCCATTTAAAGACGCAGGCGCTTCTGGGCATCAATTGATTAATTCATATTATGCGATTGGATCAGGCGGCTTTTTTGGTCTTGGTCTTGGAGAGAGTGTACAAAAGTATGGATACCTTCCAGAACCGCATACAGATTTTATCATGGCAATTATCTCGGAAGAGCTTGGTTTTTTCGGTGTATTTTTTGTCCTTGCTCTCCTTGGCTTTATTGTCGTGAAAGGTTTTTACATTGCGAGAAAGTGTGAAGATCCGTTTGGAAGTTTGCTTGCAATAGGAATTTCTTCAATGATTGCCATCCAAACGTGTATTAATTTGGGCGGTGTTTCAGGGCTCATTCCGATCACTGGGGTTACACTTCCGTTTATCAGCTACGGGGGATCCTCTATCATTTTACTGAGTGGATGTATGGGAATATTGCTGAATATCAGCATGTTCACTGAATATAAAGAGCGTTATAAAAAGAAAAAATCAATCAGCAAACCATCGATTCAAAAAAATGGATTGCAGAAAACTTTGAATCTTTAGAAAACAAAAGTGTACAGTTTTCATTTCTTCCTTTATTATAGAGTACATATAAAATTTTAAGGGATATGGAGGAGTGAGAATGTCACAGAGAACAATTCAAAAGGTTCTAGTTGCAAACAGAGGGGAAATCGCTATCAGAGTCTTTAGGGCCTGTACGGAGCTCAACTTACGTACAGTGGCCATTTACTCCAAAGAAGACTCGGGCTCTTATCATCGCTATAAAGCCGATGAAGCATATCTAGTTGGAGAAGGGAAAAAGCCGATTGATGCCTACCTTGATATCGAGGGGATCATCGAAATTGCAAAACGAAATGACGTGGATGCGATTCATCCAGGATACGGATTTTTATCTGAAAACATTCATTTTGCAAGACGATGCGAAGAGGAAGGCATCCAATTCATCGGCCCAACTTCTCAACATTTAGATATGTTTGGAGATAAAGTAAAAGCGAGAGATGAAGCGAAAAAAGCTGGGATTCCAGTCATTCCAGGAAGTGACGGGCCGGTTGATTCGGTCAAAGAAGTCGAAAAATTCGGTGAAGAATACGGTTACCCGTTTATTATTAAAGCTTCACTTGGAGGCGGCGGCCGAGGTATGCGGATTGTCAGATCAAAAGAGGAGCTGAGCGAAGCCTATGACCGTGCAAAGTCAGAGGCGAAAGCGGCTTTTGGAAATGACGAAGTATACGTTGAAAAGCTGATTGAAAATCCGAAACATATTGAAGTGCAGGTGATTGGAGACAATCACGGCAATATCATTCATTTATATGAGCGTGACTGCTCTGTTCAAAGGCGTCATCAAAAAGTCATTGAGGTTGCACCAAGTGTGTCTCTTTCTAATCAATTGCGTGAAGACATCTGTGAAGCGGCTGTTCAGCTGGCGCAGAATGTATCGTATATCAATGCAGGGACTGTAGAATTCCTAGTGGCAAATGGGGAGTTTTATTTTATTGAAGTCAATCCTAGGGTCCAGGTGGAACACACGATCACAGAAATGATCACAGGTGTCGATATCGTCCAAACCCAAATTCTTGTCGCAAAAGGACATGACCTTCACAGCAAAGAAGTCGGGATACCAAAACAAGAAGATATCTTTACACATGGATTTGCCATTCAATCAAGGGTCACAACAGAAGATCCTTTGAATGATTTTATGCCAGATACAGGAAAAATTATGGCTTACCGTTCAGGCGGTGGTTTTGGTGTACGTCTTGATACAGGGAACAGCTTCCAAGGTGCGGTGATTACGCCTTTTTACGATTCACTGTTGGTCAAGCTGTCTACTTGGGCACTTACTTTCGATCAAGCTGCGGCTAAAATGGTCCGAAATTTACAAGAATTCAGGATTCGCGGCATTAAAACAAATATCCCGTTTCTTGAAAACGTTGCAAAGCACGAGAAGTTTCTAAGAGGGGAATATGATACATCGTTTATTGATTCGACACCAGAGCTATTTAACTTTCCTAAGCAAAAAGACCGCGGAACGAAAATGCTTACTTATATTGGTAACGTTACCATTAATGGGTTCCCTGGTATTTCGGAAAATAAGAAGCCTCATTTTGATCAACCAAATGTGCCGAAACTTGCTGTCCATGAAACGATTCCTTCTGGAACGAAACAATTGTTAGACAAGCATGGACCTGAGGGGCTCGCCAATTGGGTGAAAGAGCAAAGCGGTGTACTCTTAACGGATACAACCTTTAGAGACGCACATCAATCCCTGCTTGCAACACGCTTTAGAACACACGACTTAAAGAAAGTTGCTCAGCCAACAGCAGGTTTATGGCCAGAGTTATTCAGTATGGAGATGTGGGGCGGTGCTACCTTTGATGTGGCATATCGTTTCTTGAAAGAAGATCCTTGGGAAAGATTGAAAGAGCTTCGTCAAGAAGTGCCAAACACTTTGTTCCAAATGCTATTAAGATCATCAAACGCTGTCGGATATACAAACTATGCGGATAATGTGATTAAAGCATTTGTAAAGGAATCGGCAGAGGCAGGCATTGACGTCTTCCGTATTTTCGACAGTCTAAACTGGATCAAAGGCATGACGCTTGCCATTGATTCTGTTCGTGAATCCGGCAAAGTGGCAGAGGCAGCGATTTGTTATACAGGTGATATTCTTGATCCATCACGTCCGAAATATGATTTGAAATATTATGTCTCTCTTGCGAAGGAGCTTGAATCCGCAGGCGCTCATATTTTAGGCATCAAAGATATGGCGGGATTATTAAAACCGCAGGCGGCTTATGAACTTGTATCGGCTCTAAAAGACGAGCTCACGATTCCAATCCATCTTCATACACACGATACGAGTGGAAATGGACTCTTCACCTATGCAAGAGCGATTGATGCAGGTGTTGATATTGTTGATGTTGCTGTCAGCTCTATGGCGGGGCTCACATCACAACCAAGTGCGAGCTCATTATATTATGCTTTAGACGGACATGAAAGAAAGCCCGAAATGAATGTTCAAGCGGTTGAACGTCTTTCTCAATATTGGGATTCCGTCAGAAAATATTACCATGAGTTTGAAAGCGGAATGAATTCACCGCATACAGAAATTTATGAGCATGAAATGCCTGGTGGCCAGTATAGTAACCTGCAACAGCAGGCGAAAGGAGTCGGCCTTGGCGACCGCTGGAATGAAGTAAAAGAAATGTACAGACGTGTAAATGACATGTTTGGTGACATTGTGAAAGTGACACCGTCTTCTAAAGTAGTCGGAGATATGGCACTTTATATGGTGCAAAACGATCTGACAGAAGAGGATGTTTATGAAAAAGGAGCAACACTGGATTTCCCAGATTCGGTTGTTGAATTGTTTAAAGGTTATTTAGGACAGCCTCATGGCGGATTCCCAGAAAAATTGCAAAAGCTGATTTTAAAAGGGGAGGAGCCGCTTACTGTCAGACCAGGTGAGAAACTGAAACCAGTGGACTTTGAAGAAATCAAAAAGCAGTTCAAAGAATCACATGACTTGACGTTAACAGAACAAGATGCCATTGCATATGCTTTATACCCGAAAGTCTTTTCTGAATTTGTTCAAACAGCAGAAAGTTATGGAGACATCTCTGTTCTTGACACACCAACCTTCTTCTACGGCATGAGACTTGGTGAAGAAATTGAGGTAGAAATTGAAAAAGGGAAAACCCTCATTGTCAAACTCGTGTCAATTGGAGAACCGAATCCAGATGCTACAAGAGTGCTTTACTTTGAGCTGAATGGACAGCCGCGTGAAGTGGTCATTAAGGATGAAAGCATCAAATCCTCCGTTCAAGAAAAAATGAAGGCAGATCGCTCAAATCCAAATCACATTGCGGCATCGATGCCAGGCACTGTGATCAAAGTGCTTGTTGAAAAAGGACAGAAAATTTCTCAAGGTGAGCATTTGATGATCAATGAAGCGATGAAAATGGAAACGACGGTACAAGCACCGTTCTCAGCAGTCGTGGATGAAATTCATGTCACGAATGGAGAAGGGATTCAAACTGGAGATCTGTTGATTGTCTTAAAGCCTGAATAATGAGTGAGACACATCCACTGCGATGTGTCTTTTTTTTGAGCGCATTAAAATGTGCAGCCGGCCGATAGAGTGATTACACTATAGAATGAGGTGAAGAAAGAGTGGAAATTGTCGTGATTTGGTTTCGCCGAGATATGCGATTGGATGATCATATCGCCTTATCAAAAGCGATCACATATGCAAAAAAACATCAGTACCGATTATGTGCTTTTTATCATCTAGATCCATTTTTTACAGAAATGGAACTGGATTTGAACAACGAACATTTCTTTCAAAACTTGGCCAATTTTGTAAAGGAAGCAAGAGAATCTCACATGTATGTTCATCTCATTCATGATGACATTTTGTCCGCTTTTCAAAAGCTCATAGATGCTTATGACATCAATGCGGTCTTTTTTAATGAGGACGAAGTAGGAAATGGTCGAACACGTGATGAGCAAGTGACCCGTTTCTTAGAAGAAAAGGGCATTCATGTGTCAAAGTGGCAAGATACGCATCTGCATGGTGCGAGAAATATTTTAAAAGCGGATGGTTCTCATTATCAAGTGTTTACTCCATACTACCAAGCGTGGCGGAAGCAGGAGAAGCAGTCTGTGATAAAAGTTGACAAATCATTTCTGAGCAGTGAGCATACGATTTGTGATGAGTCACTTTCTGAAAAGGGAGACGAGAAACTGAGGGACATCATCAAGAAATGTACAAGGAAATTCGATCAGATTGGGTCAGACAAAGCGAGAAGCACGCTAGACGGCTTTATTCAAGAAAGATTGACGCGTTATCATGAGAAACGAGATATTCCGTCTGTTTTTGGGACGAGCAAGCTGTCTCGGTTTTTAAAAACTGGGACCATTTCTATTCGCACGATCTTTCATGCGGTCAATGAGGAAGAACTTTTTGAAGATGAGGGCAAGGAAACATTTATCAAAGAGCTGGCATGGCGTGATTTTTATCATATGATCTTTGCGCATTATCCAGAGATGAAAGAAAAAGAAATCAATGCCTCCTTTCAACATATAAAATGGAATGATGATGAGACACTTTTTGAAGCTTGGTGTAAAGGACAAACAGGATTCCCGCTCGTTGACGCTGGGATGAGACAGTTAAATGAAGAAGGCTGGATGCATAACCGTTTGAGAATGGTGACGGCTTCATTCCTGACAAAAGATTATCTCATCGATTGGAGAATGGGCGAAGCGTATTTCGCGAGAAAACTTGTCGACTATGATGAGGCTTCGAATATTGGAGGATTTCAGTGGGCAGCCTCTGTCGGAACGGATGCTGTTCCTTACTTCCGTATTTTTAACCCAACGACCCAGTCGAAACGATTTGACCCAAGCGGAGAATATATTAGAAGGTATGTGCCAGAACTTAAGCATGTGAATGAAAAATGGATTCATGAACCGAGTAAAATGCCGATAGATGAGCAAATGAAATCGGGATGTGTGCTGGGGGATACATATCCTCTGCCTACAGTCGATCATCAAGAAAGACGGAAAAAAGCCATTTCGCTATTTGAAGAAGCGAAACAAACATAAAAGAAATCCCCCTTTTCGGATGAAAGGGGGATTGTATGTTTATCTGAAAGGCTCTTTATTTTCATATTTAAACCGGGCAATGAGTAAGCAGAAGTAGCATAGTACCCCAAACAAACAAGAAATAAAGAATGAATGAGCAAGCGCATAACCGAGTGCGAGCTGAGAATAAACAGACATGACACCAGAAATCGCTTGAAGTGTAATCAGAATGGCTGAAATGATCCATCCATAATACAGCTGCTTTTGTTCTTTATAATGTTTAAGGGCATGGAACATCGCAACAAATATCCAAACGAATAAAAGAAGGGCTGCTGCTCGGTGAGACATTTGAACCCATTGATTAAAATACGCTGGAAGTGCGCCGTCTTTTGAACAAAATGGGAAGACAGAGCATGCAAGACTTGATTTTGTATGTCTCACATAGGCGCCCGTATACACCACAATATACGTATATGTGATCAACCCATAAATATGGAACTGCATTCTTTTGCCGATATGAAGCGGCTTCACAAGCTTTGTTTCAGATCTGGTTGCTTCAAACACAAGCAGTGCCAGTAGTAAAATGGAAGCAAAAGAAATCAGTGAAATACCGAAGTGCAGTGCCATGACAAGTGCGTTAGAACCAAACACAACGGCGAGTGCCCCTAACAGCGCTTGAAGCAGTAAGAATATAATGGACATGATGACCAAAAATTTGGTTTCACGGAATACTGGACTGATTTTTTTCCAGCATAAGACCGCCAGTGCCAATACAAGAATGGTGGAAACTCCTGTTGACATGCGGTGGCTCCATTCGATAATGGAAGCAGGGTTCATTTCTGGAAAGAAACGACCGTGGCAAAGGGGCCACTGTCTGCCGCAGCCAAGACCGGAGCCAGTTTTCGTCACAAGCGCACCGCCAATCAGAACGATCAGCATCACAAATGTTGTGACAACGCTCAATAACCTTAAAGCAAATTTCATCAAATGATTTCACCTTCTCTAAATAACTTCTGATCTAAATGAAAACCTCACATGCTCTCAAGTTTAAGCCAAATGCGTGTTCTGTTGCAATTCATAATGACCAAAGTTCACAAAAAAATGATATGTTAGTTCACAAAGTTTACAGATTTAGAGTGCTTGATCTTTCTTTGACAGTCTGATAGAAATAGAGGAGAGAATATTTCATTTTGCACCGCCTTCTGAAACGCACATCCTAATAAATTCACGAAAAGTTCACAAATAACTTCAAGTTTGTCGTTTATTATTTAATAGGATGTTTTTTTACAGCTCTTTATCTTGTATGATAGAGTTGTAACGATTTTACGTTTTATTCGTTCGTTTGAAGGTTTGGGCAAGGGAGGTTATACACATTGGCAAATTCCAAAACAGCCGCGGAAGCAGCTATTCATGGACAAATAGAAGAAACAACCGCTTTAAAAGATTTTCTTGCTCTTATTAAAATGGGCATCGTCAATTCCAATTTCATTACAACTTTTACTGGAATGTGGCTTGCTTTTTATTTTACAGGTATGAGTTTCCTTGGGAATCTTGATATTGTGCTGTTAACAATGATTGGTTCTTCTCTTATTATTGCCGGTTCATGCGCCATTAATAATGCGTTTGACCGTGATATTGATATACTAATGGAAAGAACAAAAACAAGACCGACGGTGACAGGTAAAGTTCAGCCAGGTCAAGCGTATGCATTTGGTATTCTGCTTGTTGTACTTGGACTGATTATGCTTCTGATGACAACTGTTACATCAGCAGTGATTGGATTTATCGGTGTCTTTACTTATGCAGTTCTATACACGATGTGGTCTAAACGCCATTACACCATTAATACAGTCATTGGGAGTGTATCTGGTGCGGTTCCGCCATTAATTGGCTGGACAGCTGTTACAGGCACCATCGACACAACGGCTTGGGTCCTGTTTATGATTATGTTCATCTGGCAAATTCCACATTTCTTATCACTTGCGATTAAGAAAACGGAAGATTACCGCAAAGCAGGTATTCCAATGCTGCCAGTTGTTTACGGCTTTGAAGTCACAAAACGCCAAATCATCATTTGGACAGCATGTCTTCTTCCGCTTCCATTTTTCTTAGGTGGATTAGGATGGCCGATTGTCGCACTTGGCACATTGCTGAACATTGGATGGCTCGTCATTGGTCTTATGGGCTTTAAAATGAAAGATATCATGAAGTGGTCAACACTCATGTTCGTTTATTCATTAAACTACTTAACGATCTTTTTCGTTGCGATGATTATTATTACACTATTCTAGAGTGAAATACACTTTGATCACATCAAAACAATGGCTATATCTTATAACACAACATTTTCTTACAACTATGAAAGCCGCCTGATATTCAGTTCTATTTAGGCGGCTTTCTGTTTATACATAGATGGTATTTTGAGTAAAAACATCATTTTTTTATGAAAAGAGGAAATGTAAGTGCTTTTATAAGAGGCGGGGGTTATGGATGGGTGAAAGGTGATTTTATAAATAAGAGGTAAAAGCGAAAGGCAAAGGAGATCAAGCAAAAGGGGTTGGGACAAATTATGATAAGAAAATGGCGTGTTTATTCACTATTTCTTTTACTGACGCTCGTTTTGGCGGGCTGCGGTGAACCATACTTATCAACACTGAGGCCAGTTGGGGAAGTAGCAGATAAACAGTTTTTCCTAACGGTACTGAGTACACTTATTATGGTTCTTGTCGTTATTGTTGTATCGATCATTTTCTTTTACGTCATCATTAAATTCAAACGTTCTAAAGTGGGAGAAGATACGATTCCTAAACAGGTAGAAGGGAACCGTAACCTCGAAATTACGTGGACAGCGATTCCGATACTTCTACTCATTATTCTCGTTGTACCTGTTGTGGCATACACGCTTGAGCTAGGGGATACAAGCGCCATGGATAAGAAAAAACGAGATCCTGAAAAGACACTTGTTGTGAATGTAAGAGCCAGCTTATATTGGTGGGAATTTGAATACCCTGATTATGGGATTGTGACAAGTCAGGAATTGATTGTTCCAACTGATCAAAAGGTTTATTTTAAGCTGAAAGCATCTGATGTGAAACACTCATTCTGGATTCCATCAGCTGGGGGTAAAATTGATACAAATACAGACAACGAGAACAAGTTTTATTTAACATTTGACTCAAAACGAACGAAAGATGCTGGAGAATATTTCTATGGGAAATGTGCGGAGCTTTGCGGTCCATCACATGCTTTAATGGACTTTAAAGTTAAAACGCTTTCTCAAGATGAGTTTTTAGGCTGGACGAAAAAGATGGCAGATTATAAGAAGCCTGCATCTACGTCAGATCTAGCCCTTGAGGGTGAAAAACTCTTTAAAGAGAAAAACTGTTTAAGCTGTCATGCGGTAGAGCCTGGAGATGAACGACCAGAGGCGGCAAGGACTGCACCAAACCTTGCAACCTTCGGAGAGCGGACAAAAGTAGCTGGAATTAAAGACATGAACAAAGAAAATGTCAAAGCATGGCTGAAAGATCCAGAGAGCTTTAAACCAGGTAATAAGATGACAGGGACGTACCCTAAACTAAATGACTCAGAAGCAGATGCACTCTACGAGTATTTAAAAGGTCTTCAATTACAGTAAATGCCTTGAGCAGCTTGAAGTGGTGCACATTCAAAAGGGTATACGATCTATGTGAAGTTTTTGTTAAGAGCTCCCGAATAAGTCTCTACATCCAAGAATAAGTCATCTGTCAGATATAGTCTGTTTTAGAACGTGAAGATAGACATTGATATGAAAAGGGGCAAATGGGAGATAAGAGGGGGATTTCATGGTGAGTACAATAGCTAAAAAGCGGGGGTTTGGCGCTGTCTTATGGGATTACTTAACGACGGTTGACCACAAAAAAATTGCCATACTATATTTAGTGGCAGGGGGATTTTTCTTTTTAATTGGTGGCCTGGAAGCGATGATTATCCGTATTCAGCTAGCCATCCCTGAAAATGATTTTGTGAGTGCAGGGTTTTACAATGAAGTCATGACGATGCATGGAACAACGATGATTTTCCTTGCAGCAATGCCGCTTTTATTTGCATTAATGAATGCGGTTGTACCCATTCAAATTGGTGCACGTGACGTAGCGTTTCCATTTGTGAATTCACTTGGTTTTTGGTTGTTCTTTTTCGGAGGAATTTTCTTAAACCTTGGATGGTTTATGGGCGGAGCACCTGATGCAGGCTGGACTGCCTATGCGTCGCTCACGCTGAATTCAGAAGGGCACGGCATGGATTTCTATATTTTAGGGTTGCAGATAGCGGGTATTGGTACGCTAATTGCCGGAATCAACTTTCTTGCAACGATTATTAATATGAGAGCGCCAGGTATGACGTATATGAGAATGCCGCTCTTTACCTGGACGACGTTTGTGGCATCCGCATTAATTTTATTCGCATTCCCGCCGCTGACAGCAGGGCTTGCGATGCTGATGCTTGATCGAATGTTTGATACGAGCTTTTTTAATCCAGAGCTCGGCGGAAATACAATCATCTGGGAGCATTTGTTCTGGATTTTTGGACACCCAGAAGTGTATATCTTGATTTTGCCGGCATTTGGGATTTTCTCTGAGATCATTCCGGTGTTTGCAAGAAAAAGATTGTTTGGTTATTCGTCCATGGTGTTTGCGACTGTATTAATTGGTTTCCTTGGATTCATGGTGTGGGCGCATCACATGTTCACAACAGGACTTGGTCCAATTGCCAATGCGATCTTTGCTGTAGCCACAATGGCAATTGCGGTGCCTACAGGAATTAAAGTATTTAACTGGCTGCTCACCATATGGGGCGGTAATGTGAAGTTTACAACGCCGATGCTATATTCAGTTGCGTTCATTCCGTCATTCTTACTTGGCGGTGTAACCGGCGTCATGCTTGCAGCAGCAGCAGCGGATTATCAGTTCCATGACACGTACTTTGTTGTGGCGCATTTCCACTATGTCATTATCGGTGGTGTGGTCTTCGGTATTTTAGCTGGTGTGCATTATTGGTGGCCGAAGATGTTTGGGAAAATACTAAATGAGAAGCTTGGGAAAATTGGCTTTGTGCTGTTTTTCGTCGGTTTCCATTTAACGTTCTTTATCCAGCATTTTCTCGGTCTTTGGGGCATGCCACGCCGAGTCTTTACATTCTTGCCAGGTCAGGGTCTAGACCTTGGGAACTTGGTCAGTACAATTGGGGCACTGTTCATGTTTGTAGCAGTTGTCATCATGCTGATTAATATCATCTGGACGACAGCAAAAGGGGAGCGTGTATCGGGCGATCCTTGGGGAGATGGAAGAACGCTTGAATGGGCAGTATCTTCACCTCCGCCAGAATATAACTTTAAGCAGCTGCCTCTTGTACGGGGACTTGATCCATTATGGATTGAGAAAATGGATGGCAAAAAAGGAATGACAGCATCTGAACCGCTCGATGATATTCACATGCCGAATAATTCCATCTTGCCTATCATTATCTCATTCGGTCTATTTGTGTCAGCGTTTGGTTTTATGTATCGTCAAGAACACAGCTGGGGTCTACCGGTGATCTTCATTGGTCTTGGCATCACGTTTGCGACCATGCTCGTTCGCTCTCTTAAAGATGATCATGGATACCATATTCACAAAGAAGATTTGACGGATGACGATGACAAAGGGGTGAAAGCATAATGGAACCACAAAAAATGACAGCGGAAACCTTTCCAGCTTCTCCTGAGAAAGCCACGTTAGAAGGAAAGAATAAGTTCGTCGGGTTCTGGTTGTTTCTTGGGGGAGAAACGGTCCTGTTTGCATCTTTGTTTGCCACTTATTTGGCGCTGAAAAATTCAAATGCAGGCGGCGCAACAACAACTGAAATGTTTGACCTCACACTTGTCTTTATTGCCACAATGCTTCTGTTAACGAGCAGTTTAACGAGTGTGTATGCTATGTATCATATGAAAAACTTTGCCTTTAAAAAAATGCAGCTTTGGCTAGGTGTAACCGTTCTTTTAGGTGCTGGATTTTTAGGGGTAGAAATTTATGAGTTTTATCATTATGTGCATGCGTATGAATTTACCATTACGAGCTCTGCACTTGGCTCTTCCTTCTATACGCTTGTTGGAACACACGGGGCTCACGTCGCATTTGGACTTTGCTGGATCACCGCTCTGATGATTCGGAATATGAGACGCGGACTCGATTTATACAATGCACCAAAATATTATGTGGCAAGCCTTTATTGGCACTTCATTGATGTTGTGTGGGTCTTCATCTTTACCGTTGTATATTTGATGGGAATGGTGGGATAAGAATGGGAAATAAAAACACAAATCAGTCCAAAGTCGATCTTGTCTATCGGAAAAAGAAAAATGCCGAAGAAATGAAGCATCAGCTCATTTCTTTCGGCTTGATGATTGGTTTAACGTTTGTTGCCTTTTTAACAATCGCCTCTGAAGACGTCGGAAATTGGTTCGCTGTCCCTTTTATTTTACTGCTTGCAGTGATTCAGGTCGCTTTTCAGCTTTATTATTTTATGCACATGAACCAAAAAGGGCATGAAACACCCGCATTGTTTCTTTACTCAGGTGTGTTTGTCGCGTTTATTACCGTTTTAGCCTTTTTGACCATTATTTGGTGGTAAGCTCGCTTTGCCCTTGAAGGAGGCGCAGCAATGGAAAACTTAGAGATATTTGGATTTCGTGCATTATGGAGTCCTTACTATTTGACATGTATTGTAGCAGCAGCCGCTTTTTATCTGCTTCTCGTGACGAAGGGTAAGCACCGTGCGACGGTGAAAGAGAAAACGCTGTTTCTCACGGGGCTTGTGTTGCTTTATGCAGTGAAGGGGAGCCCGATTGATTTAATGGGGCATATTATGTTCAGTGCACATATGGCGCAAATGGCAGTGCTCTATTTGGTCATCCCGCCCCTTCTTATTACAGGTTTACCTGCGGCGATTTGGGAGCGGATCATTCAAACACGGGGTATTCAGCCGATTTTCCGCTTGTTTTCTAAGCCGTTGATTGCCTTACTCGGATTTAACGGGTTGTTTTCGCTGTATCATATTCCGCTTGTGTTCGATTTTGTTAAAACAGATCCGTTTTATCACGCATTGATGACGGTTGTCATTTTTATCGCTGCCTTTTTCATGTGGTGGCCGCTTGTCCATAAAGTGCAAAGTCAGCCGCAGATTACAGGCATTTTAAAGCTTGGATATATTATGGCAGATGGGATTTTAATGACACCTGCCTGCGCACTCATTATGTTTAGTGAAGCGCCTATCTATGCCACTTATTCAGATGCCGGCGCATGGATACAAGCACTGCACCTATGCGTACCGAGTGATATGCTTGCTGGTCTTGCGCTTACGGGACCTGACATGTTTCATACATTGCCGCTGCTAGAAGATCAGCAGCTAGGTGCTATTTTGATGAAAATCATTCAGGAGATTGTATACGGATCCATTCTTGCTGTTGTCTTCTTTGACTGGGCGAGAAAAGAAAGAGCGAAAGATGCCGTACCAGATGCGCTCATTCCGAAATATGAATAAATGAAAAGCACAGCCGCAGGGGCTGTGCTTTTTATGCTTCAGCAGTTATCGCTTCTAGTTTTTCTTTCAATTGGTTCAGCGTTTTTTTGCTTGATTGAATAAGAGATTTAGGGAAATCTTCGCCTTCTCCATATTCAACACCATGCGGATAATAGTGTTTTCCAAGTAAAGGTGTCAGCAGCTGGATGTGGGCTTTTTTGGAGCCGACATCTCCCTCAGTGGCGTACCCAGAGATCCGTAAGTAAAACGTCCCCTCTACCATGTTATACTTCCTGTCGTACGTCACACGCTCATAATCCCATTGATCGGCTCGTACAAATCCTTCACTTTCCATAATGAAATCCAATTTATTTAAGTCAGCTGATACCTGTTCAATCCCCGTACCTTCAAACTTCACCCAAAACCCCTCCTTATAAAAATTCCCTTTACTGACAATCATAGTATGAAAGCGTTAAACTTTCAACTGTGAAGGGTATGTTCTTTTATAAGCTGGTTACAGTAATAAAGAAAATAACGGATGGAGGAATCAACGTGAAAACGAAAAAAATCAAAGATATCATGACGAAAAAAGTAGTGACGTTGCAAAAGGACGACAATGCGTATGAAGCGGCAGTCAAAATGAAAGATGCTGACATTGGTGCCATTCCAGTAGTCGACGGAGATCAGCTTGTTGGTATTGTCACAGACCGCGACCTTGTACTTAGAGGTATTGCTGAGAAAAAGCCGAACTCACAAGAGGTTGGTGCCATCATGACGAAGGAAGTTTTGACAGCTGAAGAAGATGCAACCCTAGAAGAAATTGTCCGGTTGATGTCAGAACATCAGCTCCGCCGTATCCCGGTTGTCAAAAATGGGGCACTCACAGGAATCGTAGCCCTTGGGGATTTATCAGTTGAAGATTTATCAAACGATCGTGCAGGTGATGCTCTGACGGAGATCTCTCAACAAGACCAGGATCATGGCCAAGGATTTCTTCATTAGGAGGGGCATATTTTAAATTCGTGTTAAATAGGCTGTATTGTCGTTGATAAATGGAGCAAGTTTTGTTTAAATGACAGTAGAAGGTACTTTTTGTACCTTGCCAATTTAACGGAGGTGTTTATTTGAAAACTGTGCTGAAAACACTCTTCATCCTCCTGATTATATCTGGAACGTACGTTCTGTTTATTCAATATGGATCTTCACCAGAAAAAGAAAACAGCAATGAGCCGAAGGTGTCTAATGAAGAAACATCTAGCGATAAGCCGATCAACATTCCGAAAAAAGGGCTCATGTCCTTTATGGGGAAATCTTCAAACGAAGTGCTTAAACAGCTAGGGGAACCAGATCGCATTGATCCTTCCGCATATGATTATGACTGGTGGATATACAATCAATCGAAGAAACACTATATTCAAGTAGGGGTAAAGGATAGTAAAGTGGTGACCTTGTTTGCGACAGGGGATGGGCTGAATGTTGAGCCGTTTAAAATCGGTCAAGCCACAAGTGAAGTGTTTAAAAAAACACAAATCGCTCCTTACATTCATGTAGAGGACGAGGGAAATTCATATCGCTTTGAATTCTCAGAAGATGATATGAATACCAGGCCGACGGTGAAAGTGGGAGATGATGTGTATGTCCAGCTCTACATGGATAAGTTTGAAAGCACTCTTTCGAGCATTAGAGCTTTTAACGCAGATACATTTGTCAAACAAAAGCCGTATGAAGTCGTTTATCGAGGTCAATTAATTGAACCTGAGGCGATATCAGGCGAAAAATGGAAGGATATTGAAGCGTCGAGTCAAAAACAAATTTTTGATATGACCAATATTATCCGCCATAAGTACAAACTACCGACCTTAAAGTGGGACGATGAAACCTCTGAAGTGGCATTCATGCATAGTGAGGACATGAAAGATCATCATTATTTCTCCCATGAATCTAAAAAATACGGCACGCTGAAAGACCGGTTAGAAAGAGGCGAGGTCGCATTTCAGCTTGCGGGGGAAAACATTGCATATAATTATGTTGATGGCCCTGCAGCTGTAGAAGGCTGGCTGAATAGCGAAGGTCACCGGAAGGCATTGTTAAATCAAGATTACACGCACCTTGGCGTTGGTGTGAAAGAAAAGTACTATACACAAAACTTCATTAAGAAAACGTCTTAATCCTCTAAACAGCTGCGCACAGATAGCGGCTGTTTTTTTTTATGAAAAGGGCTCACCAAAATAGACCCAGATGTATATAGTATAGTAGGCATTTGTATGGGGGGTGAGGATATGACAAATAAGCAAAAGCAAACATCCATTGATGAATTTAAACAGTTCGTCAGACGCCATCCGAAATTAATTCAAGAAGTGCAGACGCAAGAAAAAAGCTGGCAAAGTTTATACGAGAATTGGGTCATGTTTGGTGAGGAAGATGACATGTGGTCTCCTTACCGGCAAACACAAACGGAAGAAGCAAAAGAAGAAAAAGCCACTAAGCAAAGTGAACCGGGAAAAGCAGATTTTATGTCTAAAATGGTTTCTGCAGTGAAAAAAATGGACGCTGATCAAATGAATGAACAAATTAATAAAATGAGCCAGTCTATTTCCTCTTTACAAAGCTTACTCGGTCAATTTTCATCAAATGGCTCAAAGAAGGGTTCATCTGGAGGCAGCCAGCACCCATTCTCCTTCAGGAAAGATTAATTGAAAGGGGATGCTTTTGGTGCGGAGAGAAGTACAAGAGTTTGTCATGGCCGAAGAGGATCGAATCAAATTCATCAGGCAGCGCCCACTCTGGTATAGACAGTTAACGCGGCATCCTGAAAATGTCACTTCGTTTGAATTAGATAAAATGAACTTTTACGAAAAAACCATTCCTCATCGTGTGAGCCAGTTGAGCAATAGTGTCCAAATGGCTGAAATGATGATCCAGATGTTCCAAGCAATGCGCAATCAAAATGGAGCCGGGTGAGGCTTTTTTTGAGTTGATTAAGATGTCTATTTCATGAGCATCCTATGAAAGTAGACGAAAGGAGAATCAGAACATGAAATGGATGCTGTCAATATGCGCATTGCTTTTTCTTCTCACCGGATGTCAAAGTCAACATGATCAAGAGCAAGTAACTAGGCAAGAACCAGCAGTACCAGTCATGCAGCAGACGCAAAGTGAAATGAAGCAGCAAGGCTTTTTAAAATACAAAGTGCAGGGATCTGTTGTGTATATAGAAAGTACACTTCAAGATTTTCACCTTGAACCTTCACCCTTGAAAAAGGATAAGAAGGCGGGGTATTTTACTGTGTATGTAGACGGGAAACGGGCAGGCAATGAGTATACTGCGGCGTTTGTGGTCAAGCACCTTTCAAAAGGAAAGCATAAAATGACCGTTGTGCTAAATTCTCGTCACCCTGAATATAAGCAGAAAAGAGAGACGTGGGATGTATTTGTCACGTAAAAGCATTTTCTGATCCATAGGTTTCGTGGTAAACTATGAATTGGAGGTGCAACATTTATGTATGCGACAATCGAATCTGTGGAGCTCCAAGAGGAAGCAAATCAATTGGCTGCCATGATTCTTCAGTCGGAGGAGGCTGAACATTACCGCAACTGCTTTAAGCGTCTCCAGCAAGACGAAGAAGCCCAACAAATTATTGCCCATTTTACAAAAGTAAAAGAGCAATATGAAGATGTGCAGCGGTTCGGCAAATACCATCCGGACTATAGAACGATCTCAAAAGAAATGCGTGAGGTCAAAAGAAAGCTAGATCTTCACGATACAGTGGTTGATTTCAAAAAAGCAGAAACAGCGATTCAATCCATCTTAGATGAGATTAGTATTGAAATCGGTCAAGCTGTATCAGCATATATTAAAGTTCCAACAGGGAACCCATATTTTGATGGTCTATCATCATGCGGCGGTGGCTGTGGATCAGGAGGCAGCTGTGGCTGTAAAGTATCTTGACGAGACTTGAACGTCTCGTCTTTTACATAATGAACGGAAAGAATTGAAAAGCGGCAGGTGAAAAGATGGATACCAAACGTCAAGGGATGGTCGTTTGGCTGCATTCGTTAAAGCAGTCAAAAGCGCTAAGGAAATTTGGGAATGTTCACTATATTTCAAGGAAAATGAAATATGCAGTGATTTATTGTGATATGAATGATCTTGAGCGCCACATGGCAAAGCTCAGTTCATTGCCATTTGTGAAACGTGTTGAGCCTTCCTATAAACCTTTTATTAAATTAGAGTACGAATCGAAATTGGACAAAGCAAAAGAGTATGACTATAAGGTGGGCTTTTAAAGACACAAAAAAACCCCCGCGGCATCACCCGCGGGGTCCTTCTATTCTTAATGATTCATTAAGGAGAAGGCAAAGGGAGAGGAGAAACCGGAGGAAGAACTTATGGGGAAACGTAAGTCTTCTCCGCGGTTGGCAACAGCACCACATCAGATGCTGTTAACAGTAGTATTACCCTCTCTTTTGTGATCTATACATAGAAAATGAATGGAATTCAGTGCATTGTCCCATGTGGAGTGGATATGGTAAGATAATGTTGAATTTTTTGTCATCAAACAATATTCAATAGATGCAAGCAGAAAAAGTGGTGGAAAAATGAGAGTGATTTCTGGAACAAAAAAAGGCCGCACGCTGAAAGCCGTACCCGGCCAATCAACAAGACCAACAACAGATAAAGTAAAAGAATCCATTTTTAATATGATTGGACCGTATTTTGATGGGGGATGGGCCCTTGATTTATTTGCTGGAAGTGGTGGTTTAGGTATTGAAGCGCTTTCTAGAGGGTTCGATCATTGTATATTTGTGGATCGAGATATGAAGGCGATTCAGACGATTAAAGGCAACTTGAATCAATTGTCGCTGATGGGTCAAAGTGAAGTGTTTCGAAATGATGCAAACCGTGCACTCGCTGCTGTAGTGAAGCGAGAAGAATCTTTTCAAGCCATCTTCCTTGATCCGCCGTATAAAGATCAAAAGTTGAAAGCACTTCTTGATACGATTGATGAGCATTCCTTATTAGCAGATGATGGCGTCATTGTGTGTGAGCACGATAAAGATGTGACACTGCCAGAGGAAGCAGGACAGCTACATATCTCAAGGCAGGAAATGTACGGAATGACTGGCATTACGATCTATAGAAAGCGGGGAAATTAAAGCATGGGGAATATAGCCGTTTGTCCGGGTAGCTTCGATCCAGTCACATTGGGCCATTTGGATATTATCAAAAGAGGGGCAAAGATTTTTGATGAAGTATATGTGTGCGTCCTTAATAACTCGTCAAAAAAGCCGCTTTTTACTGTTGAAGAGCGATGTGAACTCATTCGTCAAGCAACAAAGGAGCTACCAAATATCAAAGTGGAATCCTTTCATGGACTGCTCGTTGATTATGCGAAACAAAAAGAGGCGAAAGTCATTTTACGCGGACTTAGAGCGGTGACGGACTTTGAATACGAGATGCAAGGGACATCAATGAACAAAGTGTTGAATGATGACATTGAAACGTTCTTTATGATGACGAATAATCAATACTCCTTCTTAAGTTCAAGCATTGTTAAAGAAGTAGCGAAGTATCATGGATCAGTCAAAGAGCTTGTACCGCAAGAGGTCGAAGCTGCGCTGAAAGAAAAATTTAATGGATGAGTGCATTGTGCACTCATCCATTTTTTAATTTCTGATAATAGAGCGCAATATACACGATCAGACTGAACAAGGTGATGAGAGGACCAGCAGATACAAGCTGATTCCATAAAACGCTGCTAAACATCACGACTTGCTCGCTTGCTTCAAATGCCCCTGCTGGAAGCGCCATTTCTGCTTTAGAGACATAAAGGGGTTTGAATAACAGAAAGGCAAAGACGGCTGCGTAAATACCGTGAAGCAAACGGGCCAAGAAAAACGGTTTAAAGCGTATATCGGTGGCTGCCAATATCCCAGCTACCTGAGCTTGAACGGAGAATCCGCTAAATCCTAAAATAAAGCTGACCACAATTGTTTTAGCGAGCAGGGAAACCTCTTGTGATCCTGTGAGCTGACTTCCTAATGTGATTTCAAATAGACCCGCAATCATGGCTAGATCTAATTCCGGCGGAAGGTGCATCGTTTTCAGTATAGAGCCGATCCCGATAGAGAGAAGATCTGTTACATGAACGACAGCGAGCATTTGACTAAAGACAGAAAATAAAATGATAAAGCCGCCAATCATAAAGAGCGTTTGAACAGATGACATGACAGCGTCACTTAATATTTGGCCAAGTGGTCTTTTTTCTGCGAGTCTTGCCGTATGAAGAGCGCTGAATGCTTCTCGAATTGGAGGCAATAAAAATCCTTTTCGGCTTCTGAGGTGCGCATCATGACGTGCTTTATATCCGCGCATCGTCACCCCAACCGCGAGATTTCCTAAATAATGTGCACAGGCTAACACAATGCCTAAAGCTGGGTGATGAAAAAATCCTACAGCCACTGCTCCAAAAATGAACAAAGGGTTTGAAGAATTGGTAAATGACACAAGGCGTTCTGCTTCAATTCTTGTCAGCTGTCCTTCCTGCCGAAGTCTTGTCGTCAATTTAGCGCCAGAAGGAAAACCAGAGGCCATTCCCATCGCTAATACAAATCCGCCGACACCAGGCACCCGAAAGATAGGCCGCATAAATGGCTCTAATAATACGCCGACAAATCTAACAATCCCGAAACTGATTAATAGCTCGGACAAAATAAAAAAAGGTAGCAGCGATGGAAAAACCACTTCCCACCACATTGCAAGTCCATTTTTCGATGCTTGCAAAGAGGCTTGTGGATGTGTAATCACAGTGGCTGTTAAAAAGATAAAAAAAGCAGCGATGAACAGAGTGTTCCATTTTTTCATGGAGATGTCGCCCCTTGCCGTTATAATCTATTGGCGAGCTCGTGATTAAAGAAAAAGAGATGCTAGCCGAGCCTGTCTTCTATTACTATACGATGAGAAGGGGCATGTTTAGACCTATAGATTCGTATATATGCATAGAAAGAGGAGGGTGGATTCATGAAACGACCGATTATCGGGCTTGCGCTGGGCTCCGGGGGTGCCAGAGGGATGGCGCATATCGGGGTTTTATCTAGTCTTGAGAAACAAGGAATTCAGGTGGATATGATCGCAGGAAGCAGTATTGGTGCTCTTGTGGGGAGCTTTTATGCGGCAGGACAAGACGTAGAAAAAATGAAAAAACTTGCACTTGTCTTCAGAAGAAAGTATTATGCTGACTATACACTGCCAAAAATCGGTCTGTTAAAAGGAAATCGAATTTTGCAGCTGATTCACACGTTTACATATGGGAAGAATATTGAAGAAATGCGCGTGCCGCTTGCGATTGTCGCCTGTGACCTTCAGACAGGGGAGAAGGTTGTGTTCAAAGAAGGGTCTGTCTCACAAGCAGTCAGGGCAAGCATTAGCATTCCGGGTGTGTTTGTTCCGCATGAAATAGGCGGCAGGCAATTGGTGGATGGAGCGGTAGTGGACCGCATTCCAGTCTCTGTTCTCAAAGAAATGGGAGCAGATCTCATTATCGCCTCTGATGTATCAAGGGTGAAAAAAACAGAAAAGGCAACGAGATTATCGGATGTCATTATGCAAAGTTTGGACATCCTTCAAAATGAATTGGTTCGTCACCAAACCATTCATGCAGATCTCATGATTCGGCCGAAGCTCGAGACCTTTAGCTCTAGTGCGTTTACACAGGTTCAAGAAATGATTGAAGCAGGTGAACTCGCCGCCGACCAACTAAAAGGAAAACTGAAAGATGTCATTGATAAATGGGAGTGTTAATCGAATGAAAAAATTAAATATTCGCTGGCTCAGCTTTTTTGCTGTTGTTCTAGTCTTATTTGGCTTAACTTTTGTGAAACTGCCCTATTACGTCACAAAGCCAGGTGATGCAACAGAAATTGCGCCACACATTCAAGTAGACGGAGGATATGGCGAGAAGGGCAGCTTTTCTCTTATGACCATTAAAGTAGGTCCAGCCAATCCATATACGTATTTGCTTGCAAAAATGAACAAGTATGACGAAATCGTTCCAGAAGAAAATATTAAAGCGGACGGAGAGTCTGATGAGGATTATATGAAACGGCAGCTGCAGCTCATGAAAAGTTCTCAAGAAAATGCGATGATTGCCGCTTATACAAAAGCAGGGAAAAAAGTAGATTATACGTTTAATGGGGTATATGCGAGCTATGTGATGAAAGGAATGCCTGCATATGGGAAGATTGAAGTTGGCGATAAGATCAAAAGCGTCGACGGTCATACATATGAGTCAGCAGATAAAATGGTTTCGTATATCAGCAGTAAAAAAGCAGGCACGACTGTCCGTTTTATACTTGAACGTAATGGCAAAGAAATCACGCAGAACGTGACGTTAAAACCATTTAAAGAAGAGCCAAAACGAGTGGGAATTGGCGTATCATTATTTACAGACCGTCATGTGAAAGTGTCTCCTTCTGTGAAAGTGGATATTGAAAACATCGGCGGTCCATCAGCTGGTTTAATGATGTCACTTGAAATTTACAATCAGCTGACAAAAGAAGATGAAACACACGGCTATGCGATCGCAGGAACTGGAACGATTGATGCAGATGGTACAGTCGGACCGATTGGTGGAATTGATCAAAAGGTTGTTGCAGCAGACAAAGCAGGGAAAGACATCTTCTTTGCACCGAATGATAAAGGTGACCCAAACTCTGACTACAAAAATGCAGTCAAAACAGCAAAAGATATTAAAAGTGATATGAAAATCGTTCCTGTGGATACCATGCAGGACGCACTAAACTATTTAAACAAATTAAAAGAGAAAGCATCATAAAAAAGAGCAGCCTGCAAATCAGGCTGCTTTTTTTATCGAGATGAAAAGAGTCCGCTCTCTTCATCATATCGAATCGGTGATGTTTTAAACTCTGCTTTCGTTAATTCTGTTTGCATGGGTTCACAGATGGGAAGGCTGAACACCCTTGAAGCGCGAATATCAAGATCAAGGGCGGGATGTGAAAAGGAAGACAGTTTACTCACAAGTGGTACATCCAACTCTTTTTTTACAAGAGACAGGTACTGTTGTCCTTTCCTTGTCATTCCAAGTAAACGAATATAGGGCGCTTTTTTCTCTTCAAGCAACGCGTGCATCGTCTTTTTCTTCACGTTCATTAATAGATGCGTATTCATCCGCTGTAACCTTGTCCACGTATATCGTTTTGTTTTGACAAGTGATAGATACTCCTCGTAGGAAGACGCATGTGTCATGGCTTTTTGCATGCGGTGTTCAATGCCTTCTTCAATTTCATAGATGCCCTCTAGTTCACTCGTATCCATTGTATGAAAAACATGTTTCAGAAAGCGAAAATAGGCTTCTTGCGTATGTAAAAGACCATATGAAGAATGATAGTCGTGTAATTGCTTTAAAGTAGCGTCCGGGAGGTAGGGCGTGACTGCTTGAAATGAGCTCTGTTCTTTTAAAGCTTTTCGGATACTTGTGGCGCTTGCGATTTTTTGGTTGTCAGGTAGTTCTTCATCATGATAATCAGATGCAATTCTTTGAGACGTAAAAGGCTGCATGTGAGGAGCTCTCTCTAAGATGGCTTTAACATAATGAAAGCCTAAAATGTTATTTGGTTTGGACAAATCCAGTAAGTGTTCAGAATGAATGGCCTCTTGAAACGCACCTGCTGCTGCTGCGGGATAACTAAGACCTTCTTTCACCTTTTCTTTTGTTAAAAGGTCAATCTCTGCCTTTTTTTCATGCCAAGCGTGTGCTGTGCGCTCAAATGCTTTGATCTCTCCATCCTCACTGCCGAAAAAAAGAGAATGGCATTTTAATGCATCGAGGATGGACACAGCGCCATTGGCGAAGGTTTCTGCCTTTTGTACGGCATATATGTATGGAAGCTCACACACAATGTCTACACCGTTTTGCAGTGCCATTTTTGTACGTGCCCATTTTGAAACGATGGCAGGCTCCCCGCGCTGGAGGAAAGAAC
This sequence comes from Bacillus sp. RAR_M1_44, assembly GCF_020165935.1. Taxonomy (NCBI): domain Bacteria; kingdom Bacillati; phylum Bacillota; class Bacilli; order Caryophanales; family Bacillaceae; genus Bacillus; species Bacillus sp. RAR_M1_44. The sequence goes on along the minus strand of NZ_JAIUKX010000003.1, from coordinate 258,372 downwards.
CGCTCATGACGGCAATGGCAACATCTGAGGAGGTTTGTTTTTTCGCCTGGTTCACATGATAGGCATGCCCATAATGAAATGGATTGTACTCGACAACGACTCCCACTGCTTTCAATAGATGTTCCGCCTTTCTTGCTATGGTTAAATGGTCTGTGCTACAGTAGCATAAGGGAAAAATGAAGACCATTTTTTTCAGTGTAGGCATTCCGAGAACTGATGTCAAACAGCCCTTTGACGTCATGAAGGACTGTAAAGAAAAAATATTGACAAATAGCATGATGAAAGCTATAATCATGTTTGTTGCTCTTAGAGGTGATACAATTGAAATGGACAGTTTATCAGTTACATCAAAAAGCTAAAAACAGCTTCGATTTTCATGAGACGGTTGACTTAAATGAACTTACTAGCCTTCATTCAGATATACGTCGTATTTCACCAGTAGAGGTGAAAGGGACTGGAGTGATCGAATCAAAGCAAGTCGCATTTGATTTAACCATCACAGGTGAAATGACATTGCCTTGTTCAAGAACGCTTGTTGATGTAAATTATCCATTTGCGATTTCAACAAAAGAACTATTTGTACTTCATAAGACAGACGATATAGAAGATGAAGACGTATCTGTTGTAGAAGACGATATCATCGACTTAACGCCTATAGTCAAGGAAGAAATTCTTCTTGAAGTGCCCATGCAAATCTTTTGCGACCAAGCTGACGTAAAAGGTGCTGCACCACAGGAAGGGAATGACTGGGCGGTCATTTCGGAAGATGCACATCAAAACCGAATTGATCCTCGTCTGGAAGGCTTGAAGAAGCTCTTAGAAGAAAATAATGAATCTTAACTCTTTAAGGAGGTGGGAATAATGGCTGTACCTTTTAGAAGAACTTCTAAAATGAAAAAAAGATTGCGTCGTACGCATTTCAAACTACAAGTACCTGGTATGGTAGCTTGCCCAGAATGCGGTGAAATGAAAATTTCTCATCGTGTCTGCAAATCTTGCGGAACATACAAAGGCAAAGACGTAAAAAGCAACTAATGCTTGATAAAAAAACGTGAGGGAATCTTCCCTTGCGTTTTTTTATTGATCTATTTTTAGGTTTCTCTCCTGCAAATAGTCTATCTACTCTAGTAAGCGCATATGATGTGGTATTCAGATTCAGGGGGGATGATGAGTTGACGATTACACGGCAGGACGCATGGACACAAGATGAAGATTTACTTTTAGCAGAAGTTGTCTTAAGGCATATCCGAGATGGCGGTACCCAGCTTTCAGCATTTGAAGAGGTGGGAAAAGCATTGTCAAGAACAGCAGCAGCATGTGGATTCAGGTGGAATTCTTACGTCAGAAAGCAGTACCAGGCAGGTATTGAGCTTGCCAAAAAACAGCGAAAAGAACTGCGTAAAAAAATTGGTATCCATTCTTCGGGTTTACCGCAGCATGCGTTCACCATAGAGGAGAAGGCATCTTCTGATCAGACTGAACTAACGCTTCGAGAAGTAATTCGGTTTCTAGAGCAGCTTGAGAAAGAACCATCTGGTCCAGCTTATTTACGGGAGGAGCTTAAAGATGCACAGCATCAATTAAAATCACTCACCGAAGAAAATGAACAGCTGAAGCGTCAATTAAAAATGACAGAAGAAGATTACCGGGCACTTATTGGTATTGTTGAAAGAGTCAAACAGAATATCAGCTTAAAAGATTACGCAAAATAAGAAAACGCCCCTCACAGATGGAAAGAGGGGCGTTTTCTTAATGATTAAAATGATTAAGCGGACTCACCTGTGTTCTTTTGAATATGTGCAGGCTCCCAAATGAGTGGGTTTTCTCCTTTATCGCGTTCCATATCATATTTCACCGCTTCAAAGCCCATTTTATCCCAAAAACCGGCAGATTTGACGCGTGGATTCGTTCGAATTGGAAGGCCGAAAGATTTTGCGAAATCAACAAGTGCTTCGCCGTAACCTTTACGCTGATATCCTGGCAACACTTCTAGCTTCCACAGCTCTAGATAATCATGATTATGGTCAAAATACGTCGTCGTCGAGCCATCTACTTGATAGAGGCTCATACGTGCCACAAGCTTATCTCCAAAGTAAATCCCATAAAATGGAGAGTTGCTGTCATTTTCAATCATATTACTTTCTAGGTCTTCAAGCATGGAAAGTTCTTGTATGCCATATTCCTTAAATTGTTTAAATTCCTCTAATGTTTTGTAGTTAATCAGAAGACGTTTTACTTGTGTCATGTGATCTTCCCCCTTACACACATAATGTCGACAGTGATGTCATTGAAGGCGTTTTCATCCCATCCGCCTAAAAAAGTTTTTACACTTATTATTATAGTTTTTTAATTAAAAAAATTCAATCATAGCGCGTTATCTGCTTTTTGCATCGTAGCACGGAACTGGTAAAATAGTTGATAACATGAAGTAAACAGAAAAAGGGAAGTGCGGCAATTGAAAATTGGAATCATTGGCGGTGGTGCGATTGGTCTGCTTTGTGCCAGTTATTTATCAGAACATCATGACATCACCCTCTTTACAAGAAGAAAACAGCAGGCAGAAGAAATTCGAGCATTAGGCATCGAACGAATGGTAAGAGGGGAAACCATTCAATCAGCTGTTGGGGCCGATACGGGGGTCAAAGGAATATTTGATTTGCTGATTGTGACAGTGAAGTATCATCACCTGCAAGATGTTCTAGGGGAATTATCGGGACTGCCTCATCAGCGGATCTTATTTTTGCAGAACGGAATGGCCCACCTCGTCGATTTAAAGAACTGGAAAACGGCACATCAGTTATATATTGGTGTAGTAGAGCATGGCGCAATGAAGGTGTCTGATCGCGCAGTAAACCATACAGGAATTGGTGTCATCAAGTGGGGAGCATTTCTGCATGAGGAAAAAGGACCTATGAGTAGTGAACTGTCAACGGGCGATTTTCAAATGGTTTATACAGATGAATGGAAGAAAGTACTGGAGGAAAAACTGCTCGTCAATGTGTGTATTAATCCGTTGACGGCTTTATTACATGTGAATAATGGGGAATTGGTATCGAACCCTGCATATGAACATATGATGACATGTGCATTTGAAGAAGCGGTTTCCATTCTAGGGTTGCCTGAGAAAGATCGTCTATGGGCTCATGTGAAATCAATTTGTCATCAAACGGCTGCCAATCAATCGTCGATGCTGCAAGATATCGTCAAAGGCCGCCAAACTGAAAGAAAAGCAATCATTGGCTACCTTTTAAAAAAAGCTCAAGGTCAAGGGATGACGCCGCCATTCCTCACTTTCTTGAATAGAAGCTTGGAAGTATTGGAAAAAAAGCAAACAAAATCTTTTGAGTGAGCTCATTTACATGCTATACTTTTTTCGGGAAACTAACTATTTATTGAAGAAAGGAAGTTCTAAACATGCAATTGACTGAACTTTCCATCCGAAGTCAGAATTTATTCATACGTGATTATATAGAAGAAAAAAAAGAGATGACTGCTTTTTTTGATTATGATATACATTCTGAGCACACATGGAAAAAGAGATACGACGATCTCATGGAAAGGAGCTTCCCGCGCGAGGCTTTAGCGGATTATATGAGCGCATATCATGCGAAATTTGATTCGGCTGCGATGCGTGAGAATATTGAGAAGATCCGTGATGAACGGAGCGTCATGGTGGTTGGAGGACAGCAGGCAGGCTTACTGGCAGGTCCGCTTTATACCATACATAAAATCATTTCCATTATTCAGTTTGCCAAAGAAAAAGAATCAGCGCTTGGCGTTCCTGTTATTCCGGTCTTTTGGGTAGCGGGTGAAGATCACGACGTAGACGAAATTAACTTTGTGTACACGTCTGGCGAAAAAGGCCCAGTCAAACAAAAGCTTCCATTACATCATGTGAAAAAAACAGCTGCGAAAAGAACACCTCTTCACCAAGAGAAAACAGAGAGATGGCTTCGTGATGTATTTTCAACCTATGAGGAATCTGCTTACACCAATGACTTGTTTGATCAGCTTCTTCGATGTTTACGCAAATCAGAAACGTTTACTGATTTCTTTGAGTGGATTGTTTGCGATCTATTTGAAGAAGATGGACTCCTGTTATTGAATTCAGGAGACTTCGGCGTGAAGCCACTTGAACGTACGTTATTCAAGCAAATTGTGGAGTCGAGTGATGCGATCGTGGCTCGCTTAAATAACACGCAGGCTGCCATGAAACAAGCGGGGTATCAGCCGATTATTGAAGCTGGTGACCATCAAGCCAACTTGTTTTACGAATATGATGATGAACGTTTCCTCATTGAACAAGAGAATGGCCAATTTTCTATATCTGAAGTGGGGCTTACTTGGACAAAAGATGAGCTTTTGCAGGAAGTCGAGGAGCACCCAGAGCGGTTTAGCAATAATGTGGTGACCCGTCCATTGATGCAGGAAGCCCTTCTTCCAACGCTTGCTTTTATGGCTGGACACGGTGAAGTGAACTATTGGGGTGAGCTGAAAGGCATCTTCGAGTACTTCGATGTCAAAATGGCACCCGTTCTTCCAAGACTGCACGTCACCATTCTTGAAAGGCACATTGATAAGAAGCTGCCAATAAGAGAATTGTCGGTTGAAGAAGTGCTGACAAAAGGCGTGAAAGAAAAGAAGGATGCGCACTTTCAGCAAAGTCTTCCAGACAGCTTTGTTCAATCGGTTCAACATGCGAAACGTGAATTAGCGAATGTTCATGAGGCAATGAGACAAGAAGCGCTAGAGATCGAACCAAGCTTTGAACAGCTATTAGATAAAAATGCCAAATTTATAGAAGACCAGCTTCAATTTGTTTATCAAAAGGTTGCGAAGCGTGTGGAAGAGAAGGAAGGATACATTCTTCGAGATTTTGAACGGATTGAAAATAGTTTAAAACCACTCGAAGCACCACAAGAAAGAATTTGGAATATCATGTACTTTTTAAACAAATATGGTCCAGAATTCTTCAAAACGTTCAAAAATCTGCCATTTTCATTTCAAAACAAGCAACAAATTGTCAAACTTTGAAATAAAGTTTTAATGAACCCTGACTAGTTCAGGGTTTTTTTTTATGTGGAAACAGTGTAAAATAAGTTTTGTGGAGAGAAGTGGTGGATAGTGGAGAGTATGGGTGAGAAAGTGGGGCTCTAATATCATGTTCATGGGTGAATACCAACATACGATTGATACAAAAGGGCGCATGATCATCCCTGCTAAATTTAGAGACGGTCTCGGAGAACAGTTTGTGCTGACGAGAGGGCTTGATCAATGTTTATTTGGCTACCCTATGAGTGAGTGGAAACTAATTGAAGAGAAACTCAAAGCACTGCCGCTAACGAAAAAAGATGCACGTGCGTTTACCCGGTTCTTCTTCTCCGGCGCAGTTGAATGTGATCTGGACAAGCAGGGGCGCATTAACATCGCATCCAACCTACTCCAATATGCAAAACTCGAAAAAGAATGTGTGGTCATCGGCGTTTCAAATCGAATTGAGTTGTGGAGTAAGTCGATCTGGGAACAATATACAGAAGAGCAAGAAGATTCTTTTGCTGAAATTGCTGAAAACATGATTGGATTTGATATATAATAATCCCTTGTGCAGCAAGCTTTCTACACATTCATTTCTATTTGAAAAAGGTGGGACCATATCATCATGTTTCAACATGAGACAGTATTATTAAAAGAAACAGTTGACGGTTTAAACGTCAAAGAAGACGGTACATATGTGGACTGCACGCTAGGCGGCGCAGGTCATAGCTCATATTTACTATCTCAATTATCAGAAAAAGGTACATTAATTGGGTTTGACCAAGACGATGCTGCACTGGATCATGCACGAGAGAAGCTCGCGGATTCTAAAGCGAACATTCTTTTCATAAAAAGCAACTTCCGATATTTAAAAGAACGTCTGAATGAACAAGGTATTACAAGCGTAGACGGTGTGATTTTTGATCTTGGGGTTTCATCACCTCAGCTTGACACACCAGAGAGAGGCTTTAGTTATCACCATGATGCACCTCTTGACATGCGAATGGATCAAACCGCTGCTTTGTCAGCAAAACAAGTGGTGAATGAATGGCCATTTGAAGATCTAGTTCGGATTTTCTACAAATATGGGGAAGAAAAATTCAGCAAGCAAATCGCACGCAAAATTGAAGAAGCCAGAAAAAAAGCGCCAATTGAAACAACAGGTGAGCTTGTCGACATTATTAAAGAAGGAATTCCCGCACCTGCAAGACGAAAAGGCGGACATCCAGCGAAAAGAGTATTTCAAGCGATCCGAATTGCCGTAAATGACGAATTGAAAGTATTTGAAGAAGCACTAGAACAAGCAATAGAGTTACTCAATCCGAAGGGGAGAATTTCTGTCATTACATTCCATTCACTTGAAGATCGGATTTGTAAAAGTACATTTAAAGAAATGTCTTCTCTTCCAGAACTTCCGCACGGACTACCAGTGATTCCAGAAGGACTTGAACCAAAACTGAAGCTGATCACGAGAAAACCAATCGTTGCATCAGAACAAGAGCTGGAATATAACAACCGTGCCCGTTCAGCGAAGCTCCGAATTGCAGAAAAAAAGTAAACGACACCATAGATGATGATAAAAAGGAGGTTTCTTATGAGTAATTTGGCTTACCAAAGAGAAGTAAAGCAACATCAAACCGAGCAACAAGGTCAATCGGTTGTGATTAGAAGAAGAGGTTCTATTACACTTGGTGAAAAAATCTTACTTGTCATGTTTGTCATGGCTCTCATGTGCAGCTCGATCCTCATCATTTCGAAAGCCTTTGCTGTTTATCACGCAAATATCGAAGTGCAGAAGCTAGAACAGCAAGTGTCATTAGAATCGAAAAAGATCACTGAACTGCAAAAGCAAAAAGATTTACTAAGTGAACCAGAGAGAATCATTGAAGCCGCTAAAAAAGCAGGCTTAAGCATGTCGAAAGATGTTAAGAAGGTCGATTAACATGGCGATGCCTAAAAAGAATAAAATGATGAACAGAGGCGCGGCAATTGCGAGTATTTGCTTCGCCCTGTTTTTCTTTATCATCCTTGCACGTTTTATTTATATTCAGATTACGGGAACCGTCGATGGACAAGTGTTAGCTGCAAAAGCCAATGAACAATATCAATCGAAAAAAACACTTGAAGCCAAAAGAGGGTCCATTTTAGACAGAAACGGAAATGTGATTGCGGAAGATACATCTGTGTATAAGCTGATTGCAATCATGAGCAAGAAAATGACGGTCGATCCAAAGCATCCGATGCATGTCGTTGACAAAGAAAAGACAGCAAAAGAGCTGTCAAAGGTCATTGATATGAGTGAGAGTGAAATTTTAAAGCGTCTGAATACAAAAGATGCATTCCAAGTCGAGTTTGGTAAAGCCGGAAAGGATATTAGTTTTTCAACAAAGGAAAAAATTGAAAAGCTAAAACTTCCTGGGATCGCCTTTGAAAAAGACACAAAGAGGTATTATCCAAACGGCATGTTTGCTTCGAACTTAATCGGTTATGCTAGATTAGATGAAGCAACGAAGGACATGTCAGGCGCAATGGGTCTAGAAAAGGCGCTGAATAAATATTTAAAAGAAAAAGATGGTTATGTAACGTATAACAGTGACAGAAGCGGATGGGCACTTCCGAATAGTAAAGAAGACATCGTTGCCCCGAAAGACGGGAAAAACGTCACACTGACCATCGACCAAAAAATTCAAGCATTTCTTGAAGAAAGTATGACGCAGGTCGCTAAAAAATATAAGCCGAAGAAAATCATTGCGACAGTCGTTGATCCGAAAACTGGAAGAGTTCTTGCAATGGGACAGCGGCCAAGCTTTAATTTAAATGAACTCGACATTACGAATTATAACAACGATGTCATTTCCTACGCATTTGAACCAGGTTCAACGATGAAAATTTTTACACTCGCTGCTGCTATCCAAGAAGGAGTGTACCAAGGCAGTGACAAGTATCAGTCTGGTACTTATAAAGTAGGCGGCGGTCTTGTAAGAGACCATAACAATGGAAATGGTTGGGGGAAAATTGATTTTCATGAAGGTGTTCTACGTTCTTCAAACGTAGCTTTTGCGAAACTGGCAAAAGAAAAGCTAGGTTTCACACGCTACGAACAATACTTACAAAAATTCCATTTCTATGACAAAACAGGCATAGATTTGCCGAACGAAGCGTCTAGTAAAATCAATTTCAGATACGAATATGACAAAGCATCGACTGCTTATGGTCAGGCGTCCGCGATTACCCCAATTCAGCAAATTGAAGCGGCGACAGCCATTGCCAACGGTGGAACGATGATGAAGCCATATGTAATCGATCATATTACAGACCCGAACACAAACAAAACAATTTTACAGCACGAACCAACAGTAGCAGGAAAACCAATTTCTTCTGATACAGCGAAGCAAGTCCGTGACATTTTAGGTGAGGTCGTTTCCTCAAAAATTGGCACAGGACAGCCATATCAAATCAAAGGTTTTGATGTCGCTGGGAAAACGGGTACAGGACAAATTGGCGGTGCTGGCGGCTACCTTCAAGGGAGAAACGATTACGTCTTTTCATTTATGGGAATGGCACCAAAAGATGATCCGAAGCTGCTCGTTTATGTGGCTGTCCAACAGCCTCAGCTATCTGAAACACAAACAGGCTCTGCCCCTGTTTCAGAAATCTTTAACCCTGTGATGAAAAATAGTTTGCTCTATTTAAATATCGCACCAACAAAAACAGATGATAAAAAATCTGGCAAACAGAAAATAAAACAAGAAACAATGCCGTCATTCCTAGATTTAGAAGTGAAACAGGCAGAAACAGAAGCAAAAAACAAAAAGTTATCACCTGTTGTCATTGGTGACGGTCTATCCATTAAACGCCAATGGCCAAATGCGGGCTCTGAATTCTCTGAAAGCCAGAAAGTCTTTTTGAAAACAGCAGGGAAAACCATTAAAATGCCTGATATGACAGGCTGGTCCAGAAGGGAAGTTCTTCAATATGCGTCTATTTCAGGTGTGCATATTGAAACAAATGGACAGGGATATGCTGTCAAACAAAGCGTGAAAAGTGGAGCGGAGATTTCAGATAAAGTCGTCACAGTGACCTTCAAAAGTCCAAATTAACTTGAAAACCTAGCAAATCATTTGCTAGGTTTTTTTCTTCTGCTTGAGCGATGGACGAGATCGTTCTATAAAAAGACGAGCCTGCATATGATGAAAACAAGCCATATGTAAGGAGTGAACCGGGCGTGCGAGTGTCAAGTGTAACAGTGAGAAAACGATTGCTTTTCGTGCTGCTGTTTGGGGTGATCATTTTTTTCATCATAGATACTAGATTAGGATATGTGCAGTTTATTATGGGCGAGAAGCTGACAAGTTTAGCGAAAGATTCATGGAGCCGTAACCTTCCATTTGAACCAGAACGAGGAGATATTTTGGATCGAAATGGAGTGGAGCTGGCGACGAACAAAAGTGCTCCCTCTATTTTAGTCGTGCCGCGGCAGGTGAAAGACCCAGCAGAAACAAGCAAAAAATTAGCAGCAGTGCTGAATATGTCTGAGGAGAAAGCGTACAAGCATGTCACCAAGAAAACGTCTATAGAACGAATTTCCCCAGAGGGGAGAAAAGTATCTCATGAAAAAGCAAAACAAGTCAGAGAGCTTGATTTAGATGGAGTCTATGTAGCAGAGGACAGCATCAGACATTACCCGTTTGGAAGTTTCTTATCTCATGTATTAGGTTTTGCTGGAATTGATAATCAAGGCTTACTTGGGCTAGAAGCGTACTATGATGATGACCTAAAAGGTGAAAAAGGCTCTGTGAAATTTTATTCTGATGCAAAAGGGCAGAAAATGCCAGATGAAGCAGATGATTATACACCGCCTAAAGATGGGCTTGATATGAAATTAACCGTTGATTCAAAAGTGCAAACCATCATCGAACGAGAATTAGACAATGCCCAGGCAAAATATAACCCAGATGGCATGATTGCCATTGCTATGAATCCGAAAAATGGTGAGGTTCTGGGAATGTCGAGCAGACCTGACTTTGATCCGGCTGACTATCAATCAGTTGATTCAAAAGTATTTAACCGAAACTTACCGGTGTGGAGCACATATGAGCCAGGATCGACGTTTAAAATCATTACACTGGCAGCTGCCCTGGAAGAAAATAAAGTAAATTTAAAACGTGATCATTTTTTTGACAGCGGATCTGTGACAGTGGATGGCGCAAGACTCAGGTGCTGGAAAAAGGGAGGACATGGATCACAGTCGTTTCTAGAAGTGGTACAAAACTCTTGTAACCCAGGATTCGTCGAGCTAGGCGACCGTCTTGGGAAAGATAAACTATTTTCTTATATTAAAAATTTCGGCTTTGGTCAAAAGACAGGAATCGACCTTCAAGGAGAAGGTAGAGGAATTTTGTTCCCGCTTGATCGTGTTGGTCCTGTAGAACAGGCAACAACAGCCTTTGGTCAAGGTGTATCTGTTACGCCGATTCAACAAGTAGCTGCAGTGGCAGCCGCAGTAAATGGAGGAACGCTTTACACGCCGTATATTGCAAAAGAATGGATCGATCCAATTACAAAAGAGGTAGTGAAAAAGCAATCACCAATTGCCAAGAAGAAAGTCATTTCAGCGGAGACGTCTAAAGAAATCAGGTATGCCCTTGAAAGTGTAGTCGCTCAAGGAACTGGCCGGAATGCATTCGTTGAAGGATATCGGGTGGGCGGAAAAACAGGAACAGCACAGAAAGTAAAAGACGGAAAGTACATGGAAAATAACCACATTGTGTCATTTATCGGGTTTGCACCTGCGGATGATCCAAGCATTGTTGTATATGTAGCAGTAGATAACCCAAAAGGCACGATTCAATTTGGTGGGACAGTAGCGGCACCTATTGTGGGCCATATTATGCGAGACAGTCTGCCTGAAATGGGCGTGAAAAAAAGAAAAGGACAAATTGAAAAGAAGTATCAATGGCTGGACACAAAAACCATTGAGGTACCGAATCTTGTAGGAGGATCTGTTTCTGACCTTGAATCACTCCTGATTAATCTAAAGATTGATGCTTCAGGAACTGGCAGTAAAGTGGTGAAGCAATCGCCTGCTGCCGGCACAAAGGTCAAAGAAGGTTCCACGATCCGATTATACTTAAATGATGAATAATAAAGAATGAACAGAGGGTAGCCGCACTCATTCGGCTGCCTCTTTTTGTTGAAAGAGAAGGGTCGCTTTAAAAAAAGAGCATAAAGTGTGCTTTTTCCAAGAGAAACTTAAGGAATACGCTGGATGTATCCTTTTTTTTACGATAAAATATAGACTGTGTGTTTTTTTCACAAGACATGCACGTGAACGAATTTGAGAGGTTTGATATGAAATGAAATTACAAGAACTCCTTACATACTTTAAAAGTGAAAACAATGAACTGATAAACGAAAATCCGGAGATTACTTCCATTGAAATGGATTCAAGAGAAGTGAAAAAAGGGAGTCTTTTTGTCTGTATAAAAGGCTATACAGTAGATGGACATGATTACGCTGAAAAAGCAGTGAAAAGCGGGGCTGCAGCGATTGTAGCAGAACACCCACTTCACATAACAGATGTACCAGTCATTATTGTAAAACACTCTCAAAGAGCACTTGCAAGAATAGCAGATGCTTTTTACGAACAGCCAACTCATCAACTCAATCTAATTGGTATTACAGGAACGAACGGGAAAACGTCCACAACACACATGATTGAGCAAATCATGAGAAAAGCCGATAAAAAAACAGGTTTAATCGGTACGATGTATATGAAGGTAAACGATGAAATTCTCGAAGTGAAAAACACAACACCTGAGAGTGTCACCCTTCAGAAGACCTTTAAGCAGATGCTTGATCAAGACGTAGATACGGCCATTATGGAAGTATCATCACATGCTTTGCATCTTGGGCGTGTTCATGGATGTGATTATGATATTGCCGTCTTTACAAATCTTACCCAAGATCATTTGGACTACCACAACACAATGGAAGAATATAAACATGCAAAAAGCTTGCTCTTTTCCCAGCTCGGAAGTGCCTTTCAGCACGATAAGCCGAAGCATGCCATTTTAAATGCAGATGATGAAGCGTCTAGTTATTTTGAAAAAGTCACAGCTGCTGAAATTATGACGTATGGCTTAGAGCAAGAATCAGATGTAATGGCAAAGAACATTCAAATCAAACCAAAGGGAACACAATTTGATTTGATCACCCCAATCGGCACAAAAAATGTGACGGTTGCCCTTATTGGGAAATTCAATGTGTATAACATTCTAGCAGCTGTATCAGTAGGAATTGTATCAGGCTTAACGTTTGAAACGATCGTTAGTGCCATTGAAGAACTTGAGGGAGTCAAAGGAAGATTCGAACTTGTGAATTGTGATCAAGACTTCCCAGTCATCGTTGATTATGCGCACACACCTGACAGTTTAGAAAATGTACTGACTACGTGCAGAGAATTAACAGAAGGTAGAATTTTCTGTGTAGTTGGCTGCGGGGGCGACCGTGATAAAACCAAGCGCCCTCAGATGGCCCAAATCGCTGTGAAATATGCAGATGAGCCTGTTTTCACATCAGATAATCCAAGAAGTGAAGATCCATCAGCCATTTTGAAAGACATGGAAAATGGCGTGCCAAACGCCTATTATCATAGCTTTGTGAACCGGAAACAGGCCATCTTTTTTGCCATTGCTAATGCAAAAAAGGGCGATACAGTCTTAATAGCTGGAAAAGGCCATGAAACGTACCAAATCATTGGTGATCAAGTCTATGACTTTGATGATGCCAAGGTGGCAGCCGACGCTATTTTAGATCTAAACAAATCTTAAAAATGATGAAAAGAGTGTAATGAAATGAAGCATTTTGTACAAAAACAACATACGAAAGACACGAATGAATATCATAATAATGAATGCTATTTTCTAATGGAAAACGGCTTTGGAAATTCGGAAGGAGTAAAGAACAATGCTTGAACAGGTGATATTGTTTACAATCATAATGGGATTTTTAATCAGTGTTCTTTTATCCCCGATTTTTATTCCGTTTTTAAGAAGACTTAAATTTGGTCAAAGTATTAGAGAAGAAGGACCTCAGTCTCACCAAAAGAAATCTGGTACCCCAACAATGGGTGGAATTATGATTATCTTTTCTATTACAATTACAACGATCGTGATGATTAACAAATTCTCTGAGATTAGTCCAGAAATGTTTTTATTGTTATTTGTCACCCTTGGCTACGGATTATTAGGATTTTTAGATGATTATATTAAAGTAGCGATGAAGCGAAATCTTGGCTTAACATCAAAACAAAAACTGATCGGGCAAATTGTGATTGCTGTGATTTTCTATGCAGTCTTCCATTATTATGAGTTTGCAACGACTATTCGCATTCCAGGAACAGATGTCAGCTTTGACTTAGGATGGGCATACTTTATCCTCGTCGTTTTCATGCTTGTCGGTGGTTCTAATGCGGTAAACCTTACAGATGGACTTGATGGTTTATTATCTGGAACAGCTGCTATTGCATTCGGAGCTTTTGCTATATTGGCTTGGAATCAATCTCAGTATGATGTGGCGATCTTTTCGGTAGCAGTAGCAGGGGCTGTCCTTGGGTTCCTTGTCTTTAATGCGCATCCTGCAAAAGTATTTATGGGTGATACGGGATCGCTTGCTTTAGGCGGTGCCATCGTGGCCATTGCCATTTTAACGAAACTTGAGATTTTACTCGTCATTATTGGAGGAGTATTTGTTGTTGAAACGTTATCCGTTATCCTTCAAGTCATCTCCTTTAAAACAACTGGAAAAAGAATCTTTAAGATGAGCCCGCTTCACCACCACTATGAGTTAGTTGGCTGGTCTGAGTGGAGAGTAGTTGTCACCTTCTGGACAGCTGGTTTATTGCTTGCTGTTTTAGGAATTTACATCGAGGTGTGGTTATAATTGAATAGGATGCAAATGTTAAAAGACGAACATGTACTAGTACTAGGCCTTGCAAAAAGCGGATATGCGGCAGCCTCAATTCTTCACGAACACGGAATAAACGTGACGGTCAATGACCAAAAAGCTTTTGAAGAAAACGAGCCTGCTCAGTTACTTTCTGAAAAGGGGATTGATGTCATTTGTGGCAGTCATCCTCTTCGTATGTTCGACGATAAAGAAATTACGATTTTAATTAAGAACCCTGGAATTCCTTATGAGAATGTGATGGTTCAAGAGGCGCTTCGCCGAAAAATTCCAGTTTGGACTGAAATAGAATTGGCGTATCATTTGACCTCATCTCCTTTTATTGGGATTACCGGATCAAATGGAAAAACGACCACGACCACTTTGATTTATGAAATGTTGAAAAAAGACAGCCAAAAAACATTGGTAGCAGGTAATATCGGAACGGTCGCAAGTGAAGTTGCCGCGCGTGCAGCGGGCGATGAATGGATCGTAACTGAGCTCTCTTCATTTCAGTTAATGGGAACCGTTGAATTCAGACCTAAAATCAGCTTAATATTAAATATTTTTGACGCACATTTAGACTATCATCACACGCGTGAAGAATACGAAAAAGCAAAACAGAAAGTGTATGCACATCAACAAGAAGATGACATAGCTGTGGTTAACCTAGATGATCCTTCTGTTGTCAAACTAGCAGAAGATTCGAAAGCGCAAAAAGTGTTTTTCTCAGTTAAAGAGCCGGTAGCACATGGAGCGTTTATTAAAGATGGTGCCATTTACTATATGAATGAACATGTCATTGACCTCAAGGATGTTGTTCTTCCTGGTGAGCATAACCAAGAAAATATTCTAGCAGCTATTTGTGTTGTAAAAAATGCAGGCTGCTCAAACGAAGCGATTGCGCAAGTTCTTACTACATTTAGTGGAGTGAAGCATCGTTTGCAATTTGTGGAGACGATTCAAAATAGAAAATTTTATAATGACAGTAAAGCGACCAATATACTGGCAACAAGTAAAGCTTTGTCTGCCTTCAAGCAGCCGACCATTTTACTAGCAGGTGGACTGGATCGTGGCAATGAATTTGATGAATTAAAACCTTTTATGAAGAATGTTAAAGGAATGATTACATTTGGTGAGACTGCGCCTAAGTTTGTGAAGCTTGGTGAAGAGCTGGGAATACATCACGTAAAACATGTCGATAATGTTGAACAAGCAGTACCTGCGGCGTTTAGCATATCTGAAGAAGAAGACGTGATTTTATTGTCTCCAGCTTGTGCAAGCTGGGATCAGCATAAAACATTTGAAGAACGTGGAGACATGTTTGTAAACGCCGTGCATATGCTTAAATAAGGGCTTGTCTCTCATAAGACTGACAGCCCAAATGAAATTATGCTTGGGGTGTCGGTCTCTTGACGAATAAGAAAACTTCTCCGGATTTTTTGCTTGTTGTCATTACGTTACTTTTATTGACGATTGGTTTAATTATGGTGTACAGCGCAAGTGCTGTGTGGGCATCGTATAAATTTGATGATTCGTTTTATTTTGCAAAAAGACAGCTTTTGTTTGCCGGAATCGGAGTTATCGCAATGTTTTTCATTATGCGGGTCGATTATTGGACGTGGCGGACTTGGTCAAAGATACTGATTGCAGTGTGTTTTCTCCTCCTCGTGCTTGTCTTGATTCCTGGTATCGGTATGGAGAGAAATGGTTCAAGAAGCTGGATTGGTGTCGGTGCGTTTAGTATTCAGCCCTCTGAATTTATGAAGCTTGCGATGATTGCGTTTCTTGCAAAATTCTTATCTGAAAAGCAAAAGAATATCACATCCTTTCGTAAAGGTTTTGCCCCAGCACTAGGCATTGTGTTTTCTGCATTTGCCATCATTATGCTGCAGCCGGACCTAGGTACAGGAACGGTTATGGTTGGAACCTGTATTATTATGATATTTGTTTCAGGTGCGAGAATCGCTCACTTTATCTTTCTCGGTCTTTTAGGGCTTAGCGGATTTGCCGCACTTGTCTTATCAGCACCCTATCGAATAAAACGAATTACATCTTATTTAAATCCTTGGGAGGATCCACTTGGCAGCGGGTTTCAAATTATTCAATCGTTATACGCTGTCGGTCCAGGTGGCCTGTTTGGAATGGGGCTAGGTCAGAGTAGACAAAAATTCTTCTATTTGCCTGAGCCTCAAACAGACTTTATCTTTGCTATATTGTCTGAAGAACTTGGATTTATAGGTGGATCACTCATTTTGCTGCTCTTTAGTGTTCTATTGTGGAGAGGCATTAGAATAGCCCTCGGGGCACCAGATTTATATGGGAGTTTCTTGGCAGTGGGCATCATCTCAATGGTTGCCATTCAAGTAATGATTAATATCGCAGTTGTCACTGGCCTCATCCCTGTGACGGGCATCACACTCCCATTCTTAAGTTATGGCGGTTCATCACTTACATTAATGCTGATGGCAATTGGCGTACTTTTGAATGTAAGCAGGTATGCTAGATATTAATGTGCTGATAGTTCATGAAACCATATAGACTTGTATTTTGCAAAAGTATGAAAAAATGATTTGAAGAGTGAAAATGGCAGTTTCTGTTTCGAAAACATGATGATTGACTCTTCTTTACAGGTTTTGACGGAGCCCTGTTGTTTAAAACAGGGTTTATACTTTGTTCAGAGCAGAAAAAAATTGAGGGGAAATGGTATAATGCGTATAGTTATTAGTGGAGGCGGAACAGGCGGGCATATTTATCCTGCTCTAGCTTTTATTAAAGAAGTGAAAAGACTGCATCCTGATGTGGAATTTTTATATATTGGCACTGAGAATGGGCTTGAAAAGAAAATTGTAGAAAGAGAAAATATCCCTTTTAAATCAATTGAAATTTCAGGTTTTAAAAGAAAGCTTTCCTTTGATAATGTAAAAACAGTGATGAGGTTTCTAAAGGGCGTTCAAAAAAGTAAATCTTATTTAAAAGAATTTAAGCCGGATGCTGTTATTGGAACAGGTGGTTATGTGTGTGGTCCTGTTGTTTATGCTGCGTCTAAGCTAAAAATCCCGACGATCATTCACGAACAAAATAGCCTGCCAGGCATCACAAATAAGTTTCTGGCACGATATGTGAATAAAGTAGCCATCTGTTTTGAAGAAGCAAAGGAACACTTTCCTTCAGAAAAGGTTGTTTTTACGGGAAACCCAAGAGCCTCTGAAGTCGTCTCTATTAAAGAGGGAAAATCTCTTAAAGAGTTCGGGCTGGATGAGAAGAAAAAAACGGTTCTCATTTTTGGCGGGAGCAGAGGTGCAGCTCCAATCAATAAAGCAGTGATTGACATGCAAGATGAATTAAAGGCAAAGAACTATCAGCTTTTATATATTACAGGTGAGGTTCATTATGAAAAAGTGCTGAACGAATTAAAAGAAAAAGGTGAAGCACCGAATATGATCACAAAGCCTTTCTTGCATCAAATGCCGGAGTATTTAAAATCAATTGATGTCATTGTTGCAAGAGCGGGAGCCACAACGATTGCTGAAGTGACGGCACTTGGAATTCCGACCATCTTCATTCCAAGTCCATACGTGACCGCAAATCATCAGGAAATTAACGCAAGATCACTTGAAAAACATGATGCTGCGATCGTTTTAAGAGAATCAGAGCTTTCAGGAGATCGCTTGCTTCATGCAATTGATGAAATTGCTGGTAATGACGAGAAACTACATCAAATGAGCCGTTTAACAAAAGAACTCGGAGTACCAGATGCGGCCACACGTTTATATAATGTGTTAAAAGAAATTACGACTTCATGATGAATGATATGAGGTAAGGCGGAGGGTAATATGGAGAACTTGAAGAATGAATTATTAGAAGCGCAAGTTGGTAAAGTACTTGAAAACGAACCGCTTGCAAATCATACGACAATGAAAATAGGCGGACCGGCCGATCTATTAGTCATCCCTAAAGATGTCGATGCTGTCAAAACAATTATGGATCAGGTGAAAAAACATGATACTCAATGGACGGTCATTGGGAGAGGGTCCAATTTACTTGTTCTTGATAAAGGAATTCGCGGGGTCGTTTTAAAGCTGGGTGCTGGGCTTGATCACTTAACTGTCAAGGATGAAGAAATTACAGTTGGCGGAGGCTATTCAGTTGTAAGACTCGCGACGTCTCTTAGTAAGCAGGGGTTGTCAGGATTGGAATTCGCAGCTGGTATTCCAGGATCTATTGGTGGCGCTGTTTATATGAACGCAGGAGCACATGGGTCTGACATCAGCAAGATTCTTGTGAAAGCGAGAGTCTTATTTGAAGATGGAACGATCGAGTGGTTAACTAATGAGCAAATGAACTTTAGCTATCGAACTTCTGTGCTTCAAAAGGAACGCCCTGGAATTGTTCTCGAAGCAGTGTTCAAGCTTAAACAGGACGAACGTGAGAAAATCACAAAGAAAATGCAGCAAAATAAAGATTACCGCAAGGAAACACAACCTTATAATAAACCATGCGCCGGCAGTATTTTCCGAAATCCACTACCTGAATATGCAGGACAGCTTGTAGAAAAGGCGAATTTAAAAGGATATCAGATTGGCGGCGCTAGAATTTCTGATATGCACGGAAACTTTATTGTCAATGCTGGTGGGGCGAAGGCTCAAGATGTGCTCGACTTAATTCAGTACATTCAAAAGAAAATCAAAGATGACTACAATGTAGAGATGCATACAGAAATAGAAATTATTGGTGAAGCAAATTAAAGGCTACTACTTATGAATGATGGTATCACAGGAAAACAAACGGCATTTTTTCATGCCGTTTGTTTTCTAATCAATATGAGATAAAGAATGATCCAAAGGTGCGGACAAGCAGCTTTGAATGAGGTGAAGAGTATATATGCGGCCTGATCATGAAAATGAAAAGATCGTCAATATAGAAGAGCGAATCCCTAAAATTAAAGAACAAAGGAAGCAGAAAGCGAATCGGAGATTAATCTCTTTTATTTTGCTGTTTTTTATCATGGTTTTAATTATTGTCTATTTGCAAACACCAATCAGTAAAATTTCTTCTTTAACCATTACCGGTAATGAACATGTACCAACAAAACAGCTCGTTAAACTTTCGCAAATTAAAGAAGGCGAGACAGAGTTTTGGAATTTAAATAAAGATATGACAGCAGACCATATAAAGCAAAATAAATTGATTAAAAGTGTCAATATCAAAAAACATTTCCCTAATAAAGTCAGTATTGCTGTCAAAGAGTATGCAAATATTGCGTATCTGCAAAAGGGACATTTTTATTATGAGCTTCTTGAAAACGGGACGGCTTTGCCAGATGAAGTAACGCCAAGTCACGCAGGACCTATTTTTGTCGATTGGGACAATAAAGAGAAATTGAAGCAAACAGTGAGAGCTCTGAATCAACTGCCGGCTTCTATTCAGGAACTAATCTCAGAAGTATATTACGTACCGACTAGCTCCAATCAGTGGCTCGTTAAATTTTATATGAATGATGGAAACACCGTTATTGCATCAATTAAAACATTCGCAGATAAAATGACGACGTACCCTGCCATTGTCAAAGAGCTTTCGTCCTCTGAGAAAGGTACGATTCATATGGAAGTAGCTACGTATTTTGAAGCTTTTAAATCTAAGAAAAAGGAAGATGAACGTTGAGAGGCAAAACCGTCATATTCTCAATTGTAATGCTTGTTCTTGGATTTCTGATTTCTTTTTCATACCAATATACGAAGCAGCATCAAGCAGATGTCAATCGAACCGAACAATGGAAAAAAGAATATTCTTTGAAAAGTCAGCTAACAAAACAAGAAAAGGCGAATCAAAAACTTGAAAAAGAACTTTATCGTCTTCAATCAAAAGTCCAAGAAACAGAGTTTGGTTTGAAAAATGAAAAAGAGCAGTATTTCAATGTTTTGGAAGATGTTGAGAAATACAGAATGTTTACAGGAGAAATAGGTGTAAAAGGGAAAGGGGTAAAAGTATCTCTTGAAGATGCATCTTATATCCCGAGTGGACAAAATGTCAATAATTACATTGTGCATGAGAGCCACATTTTCCATGTGATAAACGAACTATTTATATCAGGGGCATCTGCTGTAGCTATAAACGGACAAAGAATCACACACCAATCATACATACATTGTAACGGTCCAGTCGTCACGGTTGATGGTGTTCAACATCCAGCACCATTTGTCATTTCTGCTATTGGAGATCCAGCTGTTTTAATTCCTGCATTAAACATTGCAGGCGGGGTGGTTGATCAGCTGACAAGTGATCATATTTCCATGACGATTGAAAAGAAGGATATTCGTATGAATCCTCTTCTAAGAAACAAAGATTAAATGTGAAAAGGTGAGTGGTGTTGAGGAAAAAGAAGCCATTACTTAGTTTGACAGTCCTGATGGTCATATTTGGCATCATGGTCTCCATCCAGTTTAACTCTCTACAAAAGCCTAAAGTTCGCGATACTCGAGACGTTTGGGAATTAAGAGAGGATTTATCTGCATCTAAAAGTAAGGAACTGGATTTGTTGAAAGAAATTGATAAATATGATGAAATGCTAAAAAAGTATGGCAACCAAGAAGATCAATCCAAAGAATCACAATTAACAAAAACGTTGAAGGATTTGAAAGAAAAGGCTGGTTTTACAGAGGTAACGGGTGAAGGAGTCGAAATAGAAATTACTCAGCTTTTTTCTAAGGAACTTACCGGAGAAGAAGTCAAAAATATACCACCTGATCTTCTGAAAAAATTAATCAACGAAGCCAATATGTTTGGGGCAAAACATATTTCCATTAATGAACACCGGGTGATTAACACCAGTGTTATTCGAGATATTAATGGTACGACGAAAATGGATGGTTACAGCATAGATGGTGATACAGTCACGATTAAGATGGTCAGCGAGCAGGCCGATAAATTATACAGCCGTTTAAATGTATCAGATATTGGTGATTTGTTTGCTCAGGAAAATTTCAGTTTGAGTATTAGACCGCCGAAGAAAAAAATTCATTTAAAAGCATTTGACGGTACAATTCAATTAAATGAATTGAAGCCTCTTGACGATGTAAAGGAGGGAAAATCTTAATGTGGCTTCCTGTACTTGGTTTAATCATAGGAGTTGCGATCGGTTTCTTAACGAATTTTACGATACCGAATGAGTATTCTAACTATCTTTCCCTCGCTGTACTTGCTGCGCTTGATACATTGATTGGTGGAATCAGAGCACATCTGCAAGGGGCATACGATGAACTAGTGTTTGTATCAGGTTTCTTCTTTAATATTATACTCGCAATAAGTTTAGCTTTTCTGGGCGTCCATCTTGGTGTAGACTTGTATTTAGTCGGAATGTTTGCATTCGGTGTTAGATTGTTTCAAAATATCGCCGTTATTCGAAGAATTCTACTAACAAAATGGACAATTTCTAGAGAAAAAAAGAAAAAAAGTGAGTCATAAAAAAGGATATACATATGATGTAACGAATATTTTCAGTAATCCTAATAAAAAATGTTGATTTTTTAAGTTTTGTTACACACTTGTAAAAACACATTCATTGTATTGTTGTTCAGCAAATAATAGAATAGAAAGTATTGATATGTGAGGAGGTGCCATAGAATGAACAACAATGAAATTTACGTCAGCCTTGACATCGGTACATCCAATATAAAAGTCATCGTCGGAGAAATGGCGGATGATTCGCTTAACATTATAGGTGTTGGAAATGTCCCTTCAGAGGGGTTAAAAAAAGGATCGATTGTTGATATAGATGAAACAGTTCATTCTATTAGACAAGCATTTGAACAGGCTGAGAGAATGGTAGGTTTTCCTTTACAAAAGGCGATAGTCGGAATTAACGGAAACCACATTCATATTCAAAATACGAGCGGCGTGGTCGCAGTGTCTAGTGAAAATAAAGAAATACATGCTGAAGATGTGAGACGTGTCTTGGATGCTGCACAGGTAGTATCTATTCCGCAAGAACATCTCGTAGTAGACGTCATTCCGAGACAATTTATCGTCGACGGAAGAGATGAGATCACAGATCCGAAAAAAATGCTAGGTGTACGGCTAGAAGTGGATGGATCGTTAATCACAGGTTCTAAAACGATTCTACATAACTGGCTCCGATGTGTAGAGCGGGCTGGTATTGAAATTATGGATATTTGCTTGCAGCCACTCGCATCGGGTTCAGCAGCGTTATCGAAAGATGAAAAAAATCTAGGGGTAGCTCTTGTCGATATTGGCGGCGGCTCTACCACGATATCCGTATTTGAAAACGGGCATCTCTATTCTACTCACAGTATCCCATTGGGCGGAGAGAACATTACAAAAGATTTGTCTATAGGACTTAGAACTTCCACTGAAGAAGCTGAACGAATCAAAAAGCAATTTGGGCATGCATTCTATGATGAGGCATCGTCTGAGGAGACATTTGAAGTTTCCGTCATCGGTACGGACCAAAAACAGACGTATACACAACTTGAAGCAGCCAATATCATCGAAGCGCGATTGGAAGAGATTCTGCTTTTTGTGGCAGAGGAATTACGCAATATGGGTGTCCATGATTTGCCTGGCGGATTCGTTCTAACAGGTGGACAGGCAGCTATACCAGGTATCCTTTCTCTGGCACAAACGGTCTTACAAAACAATGTAAGAATCGCAAGTCCTAATTATATTGGGGTCAGGGAACCTCAATATATGACAGGAGTGGGCCTGATCCATTTTGCTTATCGCAATGCAAAGATTCAGGGCAGACAGGTTGGATTCCAAATGCCGGATGAAGCATTTCATGAAGTAGGCGCGTCCATGGAGCCGGTTTCTTCTACACCACAAGTAAAAGAAGCTCAGCCAAGAACGAAAGTGAAACAAAAAGCGCAACAAGAGACAAATAAAAAACCGGGCAAAATGAAAAAACTATTTAATATGTTCTGGGAATAGAACTAGATTTTCGACGGATTAGGAGGATTCAGCATGTTGGAGTTTGAAACAAATATAGACGGCCTAGCATCAATTAAAGTAATCGGTGTAGGTGGCGGCGGAAATAACGCTGTCAACCGAATGATTGAAAATGACGTACAGGGTGTCGATTTTATTGCAGTGAATACAGATGCACAGGCGTTAAACTTATCAAAAGCAGAAACAAAAATGCAAATCGGTGCTAAGCTGACAAGAGGGCTTGGAGCAGGTGCGAATCCTGAAGTCGGTAAAAAAGCTGCTGAAGAAAGCAAAGAACAAATTGAAGAAGTCCTAAAAGGCGCTGACATGGTCTTTGTGACAGCAGGTATGGGCGGTGGAACTGGTACGGGTGCTGCACCTGTCATTGCGAAAATCGCAAAAGATTCTGGAGCCTTGACAGTTGGAGTTGTGACTCGTCCTTTCACATTTGAAGGAAGAAAGCGTCAGCTTCAAGCAGTTGAAGGGATTGCTTCTATGAAAGAAGCAGTTGATACGTTAATCGTGATTCCAAACGATCGCCTGCTTGAAATTGTCGATAAAAACACGCCAATGCTTGAAGCATTCCGTGCAGCAGATAACGTGTTAAGACAAGGTGTTCAAGGGATCTCAGATCTCATTGCAACACCAGGTTTAATTAACCTTGACTTTGCTGACGTGAAAACGATCATGTCTAACAAAGGTTCAGCTCTTATGGGAATTGGTGTCGCAACAGGCGAAAACCGTGCTGCTGAAGCAGCGAAAAAAGCCATTTCTTCACCACTTCTTGAAACAGCGATTGATGGAGCACAAGGTGTTATCATGAATATTACTGGTGGTACGAACCTTAGTCTTTATGAGGTACAAGAAGCAGCGGATATTGTTGCATCAGCCTCTGATGAAGATGTCAACATGATCTTTGGATCTGTCATTAATGATAACTTGAAGGATGAAATTGTGGTCACAGTCATCGCAACCGGTTTTATTGAGCAAGAGCCGGAAGTGACAAAACCTCAAAGAAATCCATTAGGACAAGGATTAAAGCAAAATCAATCCATTCCACAAAAGCGTGAAGTAAAACGTGAGGAACATCAGCAAACATCATCACAACCAAGACAAAATACACAGTCAAGTGATGATACATTGGATATCCCAACGTTCTTACGTAACCGCAACAAACGATAAGCAAGCACGATTCAACCCCTTCCTTTGGAAGGGGTTTTTTTATGTCTGCATGGTGAGAAGATCCTGAGCCTGATTGATATAAAAGTCTTGTTTCTGTGTGTTATTTGGAACTATTGTATGTGTTTTGGCTTGAGTCTCTTAAGTCAAAAGAATCATTTTTAATTTCCTTTACAAAAAACGACAAAATGTTGAAGTTTATTTGACTACATTAATGAGAACACCAAGAAACTTGTCATGATCAAAAAGAAGGGGGAGGGGCAGGATACACACTGTTTGACCATTTGAGGAGGAGGGATTTTATTGAAAGTGAAGTTTCGCAAAACCGCCGTCTATCGTTTCATAAGTCTTTTGGTGATTGGTACTTTAACGATGACAAGCTTTGGGATGGTTCAAGCAAAATCGACTTCTACCTCATATCAGGAGGAAGCCGTTTCCTCTAAGACAACAAAAGCCAAGATTTCTTCGAGATTAAAGAAGCAGTTTCAAAAGGAAGATAAGGTGACCTTCTTAGTCAAAATGAAGGAACAAACGAATGTACAAAAAGTAGCAAAAGAAGCTGTATCAAAAGCAAAAAAACAAAAATTAACCGCGGCTAAAACGCAGTACACAAAAAGATCAGCCGTTGTATCTGAGCTGAGAGCAACATCTGATGAAACGCAGCAAGCGCTCCTAGCGTATTTACAAAAGGAAAAAAAGAATAAGCAAGTGAATGATATTCATTCCTACTATATTGTGAATGGTCTAGCTGTGACGGCAACAAAAGAAGTGATGGAAAAGGTTGCTTCTTTTCCAGAAGTAGCTCAAGTGCTGCCGAATGAAACACGTCAACTTCATCGTCCTGTTGATTTGAAGCATGCTAAGCCAAACAAACAAATCAAAGCAGTAGATGGAGTTGAATGGAATATTGCTCAGGTGCATGCACCAGAAGCGTGGGATTTAGGCTATGACGGGACTGGAACCGTTGTGGCAAGTATTGATACAGGTGTCGAATGGGATCACCCTGCGCTAAAAGAAAAATACCGCGGGTTTGATCCTGCTCGTCCGAACGAACCATCTCATGAACTGAATTGGTATGATGCCACAACAGGCTCTGAAGTTCCTTATGATGACTTGGAGCACGGGACCCATGTGACAGGCACAATGGTTGGTTCTGAGCCAGATGGACAGAATCAAATTGGGGTCGCACCGGGAGCAGAATGGATTGCAGTGAAAGCTTTTTCAGAAGATGGCGGTACAGATGCTGATCTGTTAGATGCCGGTGAGTGGATTTTAGCACCGAAAGATCAAAGCGGAAATCCTCACCCAGAAAAGGCACCTGATGTTGTGAATAATTCGTGGGGCGGTGGGCCAGGTCTTGATGATTGGTATAAAGATGTAGTGAATGCTTGGAGAGCAGCAGACATCTTTCCAGAATTTTCAGCCGGTAATACCGATTTATTCAATCCAGGCGGTGCGGGTTCGATTGCAAATCCTGCTAACTATCAAGAAGCCTTTGCTACAGGCGCAACAGACCAGGACAACAAGTTAGGGTCTTTCTCCCTTCAGGGTCCTTCTCCATATGGCGTAATGAAACCAGATATTGCGGCTCCAGGAGTAAACATTCGTTCTTCGATCCCGGGAAAAGGATATGAGGATGGGTGGAATGGTACATCGATGGCAGGTCCGCATGTCTCAGCTGTTGTTCTTCTTCTTCGCCAAGTGCAATCAGACCTTTCTGTAGATGAAATTCAGCAAATTCTCATTGAGACAGCGAAACCACTGACAGATCAGCAATTTCCTGAATCCCCTAACAACGGTTATGGGGCAGGGTTAGTTGATGCAAGAGAGGCGATTACTGCTTTAACCAATGGAATCGGTACGATTGAAGGTCAGGTGACAAAAGAGGGAGAAGATACAGAACCACCTGTTTTTTCACATAAAGGTCCGAATGAAATTTTTACTGCAACGCCAACCCCATTGACCATCACTGCAGAAGATGGGATAGCAGTGACAAATGTTTCTTTGACTTACCGAGTAGATCAAGGTGAATGGGAGACGTTGCAAGCTGACCGCACGGATGGGAATCATTTAAAAGGAACCTATACGGTGCAGCTCCCTGAACTTGAGGGGGAAAACGTGACGTACCGATGGATTGTGAAAGATTTTGGAGAAAATGAAGCGGCATCAGATTCTTATACACTTCCAATTAAAACATCCATCACCACTGGCTACTCACAAGATTTTGAAGCATGGCCAAGTGGATGGTTCAGTGGTGGAACAAAAGATCCGTGGCAGTGGGGAAAACCGTCCACAGGTCCAAAACAAGCATTTAGCGGGGAACATGTCTATGCCACCAATTTAGACAGTCCTTATGAAAATAAAACGGACGCCAATTTGTCTATGCCGCTCATTGCTGTACCAGATTCAGGTTCTTCCTACCTGCAATATCAATACTGGCATGATCTCGAAGCCAATTATGATTATGTGCATGTCTATGTACAGCCAGAGGGTGAAGACGCTGTTCAAGCGACAGCTTATACGGGGAAAACAAATGCGTGGACAGCAGGCGAAGTTGATTTATCTGCTTATAAAGGTCAAAAAGTGAGAGTCTTGTTTCAGATAAGAACAGATGGCAGTGTCACAAAAGATGGCTTTTATTTAGATGATGTGAAAATCACAGATGAGGCATTGTCTCAACAAGCCAAGAACCAGTTGGGTGTGATCAAAAAAGAAAAATCCACAAGCCAGAATAAGAAATCAGTTGATCCAAAAAAGGCAAAGCCTGCTAAAGTAAAAAATAAACATGTACACATTCAAAAGCAAAACAGTCATGATGCTCCGTCTATTCAAGCTCTTCCAATGAGAGCGCAAATCAGTGTTCTAGAAAGCGGAAAATCAACTTCCACCGATGAAGCGACAGGGAAATATCAGCTGTCTCAAGGAGCAGGAGAATGGACAGTGAAAGCGGAAGCTTACGGCTTTGAATCACGGTCCCAAAAAGTCAAAGTGGCATCAAAAGAAACTGCAGAAGCGAATTTCTCCTTACAGCCGCTAGAGAAACGAACGATCTCTGGCACGGTCGTCAATGAAACAACTGGTGAAAAGGTGAAGAATGCAACTGTTTATCTTGTGGAGGACGCAAAAATTGAGCCGGTGAAAACAGATGAATCCGGTGAATTTTCTCTAGAGGCATTAAGCGGTGTCTATACAGTCAAAATTTTTGCGAAGGGGTTTAAAGGCTATACGTTTACAGCGGATGTGACGGAAAAGCCGCTTGAAAAGTCAGTGAAACTTGAGCCTTTTATCGGTTTTCCGGGAGAGATTGGCTATGATGATGGAACGGCTGAAAATGCACGGGCTTTCTACGATCCTGGCAATGGTTGGGCTGTGAAGTTTTCATTAGAAAAAGGAAAGAAACAAGCACAAGTCACAGGTGGTCTTTTCCGGTTTTGGACATCAGAATGGCCAGCTCCTGGAGGCGATGAATTTGCTGTTGAAGTATATGATGCTTCTGGGAAGGGTGGCGCACCAGGTGAGAAAATCGCAGGACCTTTAAAAGCAAATGCGCTGCGTAATGGTGAATGGACAAAAGTAGATTTAGAAGATCAAGCCATTACAGTGGATGGCGATTTCTATCTTGTTTATATTCAAACGAAAAAGAATACCGAATCTCCGGGACTTGCCACAGATGAAGATGGCCCTAATGCTGAAAGAAGCTGGCAGCTGACGAGCGGTGCTTTTTCTCCTTCTCCGAAAGAAGAGGGGAATTATATGATTCGTGCGCTTGTAAACTATGAAGCAGATGTACCAGAAATCACTTCTCCAAAGGCAGGAACCATTACAAATCAAGGTGAATTGACGATTGAAGGCACGGCCTCTCCGGGTCTCGATGTTGCCATTTATCAAAATGATGAAGAGGTGGCCAACGTCAAATCAGATGAGTCGGGTACTTTCAAAGAAAATGTATCTGTTCCAAGTGGAGAGCATGTCTTCACGGCGGCGACTGTAACGGATAAAGGCTCAACAAAACATTCCAAGCCAGTCAAGGTGATCATCGATCAAACAGCACCGACATTGACCATTGATACACCGAAAAAAGGCGACAAGTCTAATAGAGAATCACTCACGGTGGAAGGGAAAGTAGCGGATGATTATCTAGATCAAGTCACAGTCAATGGGAAAAAAGCGACCGTAAAGGATGGGGCATATTCTGCAAGGGTGCTGCTTGAAAATGGGAAAAATACAATCAAAGTGACAGCAAAAGATGCGGCTGGAAACAAAACGACTAAAAAGGTCGACATCGATGTACAATATGATGCACCTGTCATTTCTGAATTAACGCCAAAAGAGAATATGAATCTATCATCAGGTGAATCGGTTAAGATTTCATTTAAAAGCAGGGAAAAGCTAGATGCCACCTTTGTTCTTCATATGCCGCTGACAAATGCTAGATCAAAACTTCAAAACACAACTGAACTGCCGATTCGTGAAGTAGCACCGGGAACGTATGAAGGCTATTGGACGGCGACATCTATTGCAAAAGCAAAAGGTGCAGTGATTGAAGTCATTGTCAAAGATGATTATGGAAATGTCACAAGACAGAAGGCAGAAGGAACACTCACCATCAATGAGAAAGAATGACAGCGAAAAAGACACGACTCTTCGGAGCGTGTCTTTTTTTGTGCAATGAATAGAGGAGACACTTGTCCAACAAATCATTCGGATGTTCTTTCTGTCTCATACGTCGACAAAAACGATAACAATCCACCAAAAGTTCTCTATCATCCCCTACAAGAATTGACAGACTTCCATCCGATGACTGTTTTATACTGGTACAAACAAGTGCAAGTACTGCTTTTGATTCTTTGTTTCAGATGAAAGGAGCAGAAGGTGGTCATTTATTTAGATGTCATTTGGCTGTTAAACTTTTGTTTTGATCTATTGCTGCTCTTACTCACGGCATTTATTCTCAAACGACAAGTGAAAAAAAGGCGATATATGTTAGGAGCTCTCATTGGGTCGAGCATTGTTCTCTTGCTCTTTACGCCATTTGCAATGATTGTGTCGCACCCTTTAGGTAAACTGCTTTTTTCTGTCTTGATCGTGCTTGGAACCTTTGGCTTTCAAAGATTTCGTTCCTTTTTTCAAAACCTGTTTGCTTTTTACTTTGTCACATTTTTGATGGGAGGGGGCATGATCGGGGTTCATTCGTTTTTGCAGACAAATACAGTCATTCAAGATGGACTGCTTATTTCACAAAATGATGGATTTGGTGATCCCATTAGCTGGCTTTTTGTTCTCACTGGCTTTCCGGCCATTTGGCTGTTTTCAAAGAAACGATTAGGAGAGGTTGGTGCGAAAAAAAGACAATATGACGAACAAGTACTTGTGGAGATCCACATTCAAGGAGAAACGATCCGCTTAAATGGTCTGGTCGATTCTGGAAATCAGCTGTATGATCCATTGACGAAAACACCTGTCATGATCGTCCAGCTCGATCAGCTCACATCTATTTTCGGAGAGCCATTTATAGAAAAAATGAAACAGTTTCATCCTGTTGAATTGATGCAAAAGCTCGATGACCATTTTCCGCTGCTTGATCGTTTAAGACTTGTTCCGTATCGCGCAGTCGGTCATGATCACGGGTTTCTACTATGCTTTAAACCAGATACGGTCGTCCTTTATACAAAAACGCATATGATCCAGCCAGCGAAGTGTTTTGTTGGGATGAGTCTAAGTGGATTATCAGCAGATCAGGAATTTCAATCCATCATTCATCCAGAGATGTTAGACGGAAAAATGATACAAGGGGTGTCGTAGTTTTTTTGTGATGTCTTTTATCTTACGAAGTCAACTGGACATTTAGAAGGGAGAAGAAGATGAAAAAATTAAAATTTAAACTCACTTACTACTGGTATAAACTCCTCATGAAGCTAGGGCTAAAGAGTGATGAGATTTATTATATTGGTGGAAGTGAGGCACTGCCTCCGCCGTTATCAAAGGATGAAGAACAAGAATTGCTCGTTAAATTACCAAAAGGTGATCAAACAGCACGAGCCATTTTGATCGAAAGAAACTTGCGATTGGTCGTTTATATCGCAAGAAAATTTGAAAACACAGGCATTAACATTGAGGATTTGATTAGTATCGGAACGATAGGCCTCATAAAGGCAGTAAATACGTTTAATCCAGAAAAAAAGATCAAACTGGCCACATATGCGTCTAGGTGTATTGAAAATGAGATTTTGATGTATTTACGCCGAAATAATAAAATCCGTTCAGAAGTATCCTTTGATGAACCGCTTAACATCGACTGGGACGGCAATGAATTGCTTTTATCAGATGTACTTGGGACAGATGATGATATTATCACCCGGGATATTGAAGCAAATGTCGATAAAAAATTACTGAAAAAAGCGTTAGAACAATTAAACGATCGTGAAAAACAGATCATGGAACTGAGGTTCGGTTTAGTTGGCGGTGAAGAAAAAACCCAAAAAGATGTTGCCGACATGCTTGGTATTTCTCAGTCCTATATTTCAAGGCTCGAAAAAAGAATTATTAAACGATTGCAAAAAGAATTTAATAAGATGGTCTAAAAAAAATTTTTTTGAAAGCTTTATCCCTGTACTGTCAAAGGGATCACCATTTTTTCACATCTTTCTCGTCATAGACCGTGCATATTTTTCCATCCCACGGAGATACTGAACTTTGTACAACAGCTCCTGTAGGGAGGGAAAAAAGTGTCCAGAAATAAAGTGGAAATCTGCGGAGTCGACACCTCCAAACTGCCTGTTCTGAAAAACGACGAGATGAGAAAATTATTCAGACAGCTGCAAGATGAAGGTGATGATACAGCAAGAGAAAAGCTAGTCAATGGCAATTTGCGGTTGGTTTTAAGTGTGATTCAGCGTTTTAACAACAGAGGCGAGTATGTTGATGATCTCTTCCAAGTAGGCTGTATCGGATTAATGAAATCAATTGATAATTTTGATTTAAGCCACAATGTCAGATTTTCAACTTATGCGGTCCCTATGATCATAGGAGAAATCCGTCGATACTTGCGCGATAACAACCCTATCCGGGTGTCTCGTTCACTAAGAGATATTGCCTATAAGGCGCTTCAAGTCCGTGAGAGACTAATTAGTGAGACAAGCAAGGAACCAACGGCAGAAGACATTGCCAAAGTGTTAGAAGTCCCTCATGAGGAAATTGTTTTTGCCCTAGATGCCATTCAAGATCCTGTTTCTTTGTTTGAACCGATTTATAATGACGGAGGAGATCCGATTTATGTGATGGATCAAATTAGTGATGAACGGAACAAAGATACACAATGGGTAGAAGAATTGGCCTTAAAAGAGGGAATGCGCAGATTGAATGATCGAGAAACAATGATTCTTCGTAAACGCTTTTTCCAAGGCAAAACACAAATGGAAGTGGCAGAAGAAATCGGCATTTCTCAAGCACAAGTATCAAGGCTTGAAAAAGCAGCAATCAAACAAATGAATAAAAATATTTTTTAAAGCCGCCGCTGATGTGCGGCTTTTTTCATTCTTTTTAGAGAACCCATCTCTAGTATTGACTCTGTTATTTTTTTCATTTAATCTGTTTTTAACAAATGTTATTTGAAATATCATTTGTGAGGGAATAGAGAAGCGGAAAGAAGGGTTATTATGACATTCCATGATGAAAGAAGGCTGCTCATTAAGGTTGCGCATATGTACTATGAAGAAGGCGCCACTCAATCTAAAATTGCAGAAGCTGTTGGGGTTAGCCGTTCGCTCATATCGAAATATTTGGCAAAAGCACGTGAAGCAGGAATCGTGGAAATCATTATTCATGATGAAGTAAATCAACAATATGGTTCGTTAGAAAGAAAAATAGAGCGAAAATACGGGCTGCGAGAAGTCGTGTGTGTGGAATCTCTCAGTCAAGAAACAACAAAAAGTCGAATAGGAGCTGCGGCTGCGGGCTTTTTATTAAAAGTCATGAAGGATGGACAAGTCATCGGTTTTTCATCAGGGACAACCTTGCATGAAATGGCGAAAGCGCTTACGTCTGTTCAGCATTTTCCGTCTGTGACATTTGTTCCGCTAGTCGGAGGCGTCGGAAATGAAGATGTTGATATTCATGCCAACTATATTATTGGAAGATGCTCAGAAGCACTCAAATCCAAATGTGAGTTTTTACATGTGCCTGTCATGCTTGATACGAAAGAAGCGAAAGATGTACTCATTAGACAGCCGTCGATCAAAAAAGTCATTGAATTAGGAGAATCATCAAATATCGCGGTCGTAGGAATAGGCGGTGTTCCGCAACATTCAACGATGGTGAAATCCTATATGACAAGTGGTGAGGAAGATATCCTGCAAGCGAAAGATGTCGCGGGTGACATTTGTTATAACTTTATTGATCATAAAGGTGAAGTGTATCCGCATCCGTGGAACGACCGGGTGATGGGGATCAGTCCTCAAAAATTGAAAGAGATCCCGCTTGTGATTGGTGTCGCTGGAGGAGAAGAAAAAATTGAAGCGATCAGGGCAGCGTTAGAAGGTGGATTAATTCATGTGTTAATTACAGATGAACAAACCGGAGATGCCCTATTAAAGTAACTACCTAAGCCGATTAGGTAGTTTTTTTGAGTCTTTAGACTCAAAAAGATTGAAAATTTTATCGATTTTATCTTGACACAAAGTTGACACATCATATAAACTAAGTTCATAACAAATGATAAATAAAATAACAAATGTTACAAGAAACAGATTTTTGTTAATTTTTATAACATTTGTTAAAAGTTTCAGATTATTTTTCTAGCAATCTATTGTGAAGCAAGAAAACCTGAAAGGATGATTTAGATGTCAATTTATCAACAATTGTTAGCACGAGAACGCAGCGGAGATCCAATCAAAGTTGGGATTATCGGGGCAGGCCAAATGGGCTTTGGACTCATTTCACAAATTTCTAAAATTCCAGGTATGATTGTCGCAGGTGTTTGTGATATTCATCTTAGTGCAGCTGAGAAAGCAGCGAATTTTTACAAGCAACATGCGAAACCACATCAAATGGTCGTCACAAATGATTACAGAGAAGTGATTCAATCAGATTCTGTGGAAGTCGTTGTGGATGCAACAGGTGTTCCAGAGGTCGGAGCAAACATTTCTTTGGAAGCGCTTAATTCAAAAAAACATCTCGTTCTTTTAAATGTAGAAGTCGATATTACGATCGGTTTGGTCATGCATAAATTATTCACGAATGCAGGACTTGTTTACTCTGGATCAGCTGGAGATGAACCAGCAGCAACGCTAGAACTATACGAATTTGCAAAAACAATGGGGCTTGAAGTATTGGTTGCTGGGAAAGGTAAGAACAACCCATTCTTCCCAGAAGCAAACCCAGATACGTGTAAAGCTGAAGCAGATAGTAAACATATGAGTGCCCACATGCTGGCAGCATTCCAAGACGGAACAAAAACGATGGCAGAAATGAACCTATTAAGTAATGCAACAGGACTTTTGCCTGATAAAGTCGGCATGCACGGAGTAGAAGCGAATTTAGAAAATGTAGCAGATAAATTAAATCAAAAACAGCAAGGCGGCGTACTGGATAACTTCGGAGTCGTTGAATATGTAAACGGACTGGCACCAGGTGTCTTTGTCATCGTCAAGAGTGATCTTGAGCCAGTAGATGAAGAGCTTCGTTACTTAAAAGTTGGAAAAGGTCCTCACTACACACTGTATCGTCCTTTCCACTTAGCAAGCCTTGAAACACCAGTGACGATCGCAAAAGCAGTCTTACAACACGATTCTTCAATCCATCCAATTGGTGTACCAGTATCAGAAACTGTCGCTGTGGCGAAAAGAGATATTAAAGCAGGAGAAACACTTGATGGTATTGGCGGATACTCCGTAAGAGGTGTACTTGAAACACATCAAGACATGAAAGCGAACGGCCACATCCCAATTGGCTTAATCAGCGGAAAAGTGGTAGCGAAAAAAGATATCAAATTGGGGCAATTCCTATCTCATGATGATGTAGAACTTGATTCAAACACAACGGTCTGGAAGCTGCGTTCATTACAAGATCACTTATTTCAATCATAAGGACGTGAGGCTATGGAAAAATTAGCAATCGTACTTTGCATTATTCTGATTGTGCAGTATGGTTTATCGTTTATTCAAATCAAGTACTACCGCAAAAGCATGGATTCACTGATTGACGACTATAAAGGGAAACAAGGCTATCACTTGTTTTCAGGAATGGAGCGGCGCAAATTTGGTCCTGGAGCCATTGCGCTCATCATTGTCGATGAATCATACATCATTCAAAAGTGTCATGTGCTGGGTGGCGTCTCGATTTTGTCTAAATTTAAGGAACTGCCTTCCTATGAAGGAAAACATGTGGGGGCTGTGCTTGATGAGCATCACATGATGAAACAAACATTGAAAAAGCGCAAAAGGGGACCAGCTGTCATGCAAGCACTCTCCATGGCAGCGGAGCAGGCGCTTGTCTCGATTTCTAAAAAAAATATAACAAATGTGAACTAAGAAAGGGGAGATGAAACATGGAATGGATTCAATGGTTTGGAGAGCACTTTATCGGGATGTTTGAAGCCGGCGGAAAGCAATTCATGGGTCTTGTTACAGGTATCGTTCCAACGCTTGTTGTGTTACTTACTTTCACTTATGCTGTCATGAAGTTTATTGGAGAAGAGCGAGTGAATAGAGCGATTCAGTTTGCAGCGAAATATACCATTTTGCGCTATACGTTAATGCCGATCTTATCCGTTCTTATTTTGACAAACCCAATGGCTTATACGTTTGGCCGCTTCTTACCTGAAAAACAAAAACCAGCATTCTATGATTCAGCTGTTTCATTTGTTCATCCGGTGACATCGCTGTTCCCGTATGCCAACGCAGGAGAACTGTTTGTCTACTTAGGAATTGCGAACGGGATTAAAGAAGCTGGATACTCTATGTCAGAGCTGGCTGTTCGTTACTTCTTAGTCGGGATCGTTGTCATTTTACTTCGCGGAATCATTACGGAATGGATCACAAAGTACTTAGCAGGAAAAATGAAAGCGAATTCACAATAGGGGAGGGTTAGACATGACAAACCACAAAGTATTTGTTGCAAAAGGTGCTGGCGGATGGGGAAAAGGATTAGAGCTTGAACCAACCGGTAAAAGAAGAAAGGTCGTTTCCATTACAGGAGGAGGCATTCACCCAGTTGCACGTAAAATTGCAGAAATGACAGGGACAGAAGCATGTGATGGTTTTAAAAATTCTATACCAGAAGATGAAATGATGTGTGTTGTCATTGACTGCGGAGGAACAGCGCGAATCGGACTTTATCCAATGAAACGTATTCCAACTGTCGATGTGCTGGCATCCTCTCCTTCTGGACCGCTTGCAAAACACATTACAGAGGATATCTTCGTATCAGGTGTCACAGAAAAAGATATTTCCTTTGCGGAAGCATCTGATAGTGAAGGGAATGTAGAAGGTCAAGAAAGCAGCGGCCCAATTGACAAAGAGAATTTCAAAGAAACCTATTCAAAACTGAAAGAGGAAAATATCGAACGTCAAGAAAAAGGGAATTTCCTCATGAGATTCTCAAGAGGAATCGGGAAAGTAACCGGCACATTCTATCAAGCTGGTCGTGATTCTGTTGATATGCTCCTTAAAAACATTATTCCATTCATGGCCTTTGTCAGTATGTTAATTGGAATTATCAATTATACAAAAATCGGTGATCTGATTGCCCATTTCCTTTCACCTTTGGCAGGATCTTTATGGGGGCTCTTACTGCTCGTTGTTGTCTGTACCTTACCGTTCCTATCGCCTGTCTTAGGACCTGGGGCAGTCATTGCACAAGTCATCGGTGTTCTCATTGGTAGTCAAATTGCACTAGGGAATATTCCGCCTCAATTTGCTCTTCCAGCACTGTTTGCGATCAACGGTCAAGTAGGGTGTGACTTTATCCCGGTGGGGCTATCACTTGGTGAAGCGAAGCCGGAAACGGTACAATATGGGGTACCAGCAGTTTTGTATAGCCGTCTCATTACAGGCGTTCTATCTGTTGTGATCGCATACGTTGCCAGCTTCGGTATGTATTAAACGTATTAAAGGAGGAATCGAGATACATGGTAACACAATCTGTCGTAAAAGAAATTGGGATCTTAGTCCCGCAGTTTAAAGAAGATAAGCTGATTGTTTTATTTGGACCAGCAGCGCCGCAGGAATTAAGAGATATGTCTGTCATTCATGAGTTTGAACACTTAGAAGAAGAGCCGCTGAAATTAGGCGGAACGATTCAAGTGGGCGACCAAACTTATACCATTACTGCTTTAGGCAATAAAGCAAATGACAACTTTAAGGAACTCGGCCATATTTCGATCTACTTCCAAGAGCCGTTTGATGATGTATTACCGGGAGCTGTCTTTGCATCCCCGCATACGTTTCCTGACATTAAAGAGGGCGTACGAATTGAAATTTCGTAACCATGCAAAAAAGCTGTTCCTTAATAGGGAGCAGCTTTTTTGCGTTAGGTTTACTGATTGAAACATTTGCGATATGCTGTAGACGTTATTATTTGTATATTCAGAATTTTTATTCAGGGGGAAAAGATCGTGTCGCTTGACTTGAAGGATGTTTCTTTAAAACGAAATGGAAAATGGCTGCTTCGTTCTATTGACTGGCAGGTGAAAGACCAGGAACACTGGGTGCTTTATGGTTTAAATGGTGCTGGGAAAACGGCTTTATTAAATATGCTTTGCTCATATTATTTTCCAACGTCAGGTGAGATGACGGTGTTAGGCCATGTGTTTGGCAAGGAAGCGCTTGGTGAAAAACTAAGGAAGAAAATTGGTCTCATCTCTGCTGGTCTTGAAAAGAAGCTGCACAGAGATGACAATGCATTTGAAATTGTTTTGAGCGGGGCATTTGCTTCCATCGGACTTTATGAAACACCTACAGATGAGATAAGAGAGAAGGCGATTGATTTATTAAAAACATTTGGATCGTTTCAATATGCCAATCGCACGTATGAAACCCTGTCGCAAGGAGAGAAACAAAAAGTGCTCATCGCAAGAGCTTTAATGAATGATCCGAAGCTTCTAATATTAGATGAACCTGTGACGGGTCTTGATTTTTTAGCAAGAGAACAAGTGCTGGAGACGATCTCATTGATTGCATCAAAACCAGATGCGCCCACATTGCTCTATACGACCCACCACGCAGAAGAGATTCTCCCGATTTTTCAGCACACCTTATTATTAAAAGAAGGTACTGTTTTTCATAAAGGGGAGACAAAGCAGATGATGACAAGTGACTTGCTTTCTTCCTTTTTTGAATGTCCAGTCGAAGTCATGTGGCAAAACGGCCGTCCTCACTTAAGTAAATTGTAGATAAGAGAAACTATTGGTCTGCTTCCCTGCTTTTCCATCATACATATTATAGTAGAAAACGAAAGGCGGGGAAGGACAGATGATCAGTATTTCTGAATTCCAAATCAAAGATGTCGTCGATGTGTCCAGCGGAAAAAAATTAGGTACTATTGGAGACATCGATATCAATGTCACGAGCGGTAAAATACAAGCGATTATCATAGGCGGTACAGGTAAAATGATGGGATTTTTCGGAAAAGAAGAGGAAATGATTGTCCCGTGGCGAAATATAGTAAAAATTGGCGAAGATGTGATACTTGTCCGATTGTCTTCTTAATTCGTGTAAACTCCTCAATCAATAGATCAAATTTTCCTTGAAACAAGCTCTCCATTCTCAGCAATCAATGTCTTTTTCGGGTAAAAAGATTACGTTTTCATATCAATTTGAAAAAAAACCTGTAGAAAGGGCACATTTGAGTGTAATATTTAATGAATCCCACTAACTGTCTTTGCACGTCTTGTGGTAAAATAGGAGCGATATAAAGAGAGATGAATGAAAGGTGGGAGGCAGCTTTGATAGACAAATATGACCCCTTTCAGCAGAAATCACCTTATGCAATGATGATTCATGATTGGACGAACATGACATGTTCTGGAAAAGAGATATTGGCCGGTTTTACGACAAAAAATGGCGGCTTTAGTCTTTCTCCATATCAATCAATGAACACTGGACTCCATGTAGGAGATGATGCTTCTAGTGTCCAAATGAATCGTCAAGTCATTGCAGATGCTACTGCTGTGCCGCTCTCTAATTGGGTGTTTGCTGACCAAACACACGAGGATCGCATCATGAAAGTCACAAAGGAACAAAAGGGAAGAGGAAGTCTTCAGTATGATGAAGCACTCTCTAGAACAGATGGTTTGTACACCTCTGAACCAAACATCATGCTCGCTCTTTGTTTCGCTGACTGTGTTCCGCTTTATTTTCTAGCGCCGCAATCTGGGCTGATTGGAACGGCTCATGCCGGCTGGAAAGGAACCGTTAAGCAAATTGGCGCCAACATGGTTGATGCATGGGTTCGCCAAGAAGGCGCTGATGCCGATCATATACAAGTCGTCATTGGACCATCCATTGGCAGCTGCTGCTACATAGTAGATGATGTTGTCATAGATCAAGTGAAACAGCTTCCTTTTACAACAGAGGATGTGTATTCCGAGATGTCACAAGGACAATACAAAATTGACTTAAAAAAACTAAACAAAAACGTATTACTTCATGCAGGATTAAAAGAAGAAAACATACATGTCAGTTCGATGTGCACAAGTTGCAATGAGCAGCATTTCTTCTCACACCGGCGTGATCAAGGGAAAACAGGACGTATGATGTCTTTTGTCGGGTTTAAGGAGGCATAAGTGCAATTGAATGTACGAGAGAATCTCAGACAAATAAATGAACAAATCAACGAAGCATGTAAAAGAGCAGGTAGACATCCAGACGATGTATCGGTTGTCGCTGTCACAAAATATGTCTCGATTGAACGAGCATTAGAAGCAAAGGATGCCGGAATTTTGCACTTTGGTGAAAATCGTGACCAAGGGTTACTTGAAAAACAGGCAGCCATAACCGATGAAAACATTAGCTGGCACTTCATCGGCAGTTTACAGACGCGAAAAGTGAAATCTGTCATTCAGACCATTGACTACTTACATTCGCTAGACAGAATGTCCCTTGCGAATGAAATTGAAAAAAGAGCGGATCACACGGTTCGCTGTTTTGTACAGGTGAACACATCACTTGAGGAGTCAAAACACGGTTTACAAAGCGAAGACGTGATTCCATTTGTCAAACAGCTGGCTGATTTCAAACATATTGAAATTGCTGGACTCATGACGATGGCTCCATTTACAGATGATTATACTGTGATACGAAACTGTTTTAAAACATTAAAAAGCCTTCAACAAGAGGTAAAACAACTGAACCAAGTAAATGCACCTTGTCAGCATTTATCGATGGGCATGTCAAACGATTTTGAAATCGCAATTGAAGAAGGTGCGACATTTGTTCGGATTGGCTCTTCACTTGTTGGAAATGAAACAGGAGGTGCGTGACATGAGCATAAAAAATAAGTTTAAAAGCTTCTTCACACTCGATGATGAAGAGTATGAGTACGAATATATTGATGAAGAAAGAGAACCAGCACAAGAAGAAAAAAACACAAAAGATAAAGCGGCATTTCAAGAGCGTCCTCAGGCAGGAAAACAAA
Source organism: Bacillus sp. RAR_M1_44 (assembly GCF_020165935.1). Classification (NCBI taxonomy): domain Bacteria; kingdom Bacillati; phylum Bacillota; class Bacilli; order Caryophanales; family Bacillaceae; genus Bacillus; species Bacillus sp. RAR_M1_44. The sequence goes on along the minus strand of NZ_JAIUKX010000003.1, from coordinate 218,640 downwards.
ATGTCGTCAGCTTGCAAAGCGTGCAAAAATCCTCTAAAGTGGTGTTAAGTGAGCCGCGTGTTTATGCAGAGGCTCAAGAGATTGCAGATCATATTAAAAATCGGCGTGCAGTCGTCGTCAATTTGCAGCGCATTCAGCACGATCAAGCAAAGCGAATCATCGATTTCTTAAGCGGAACGGTTTATGCAATCGGTGGAGACATTCAGCGTATTGGCTCGAATATATTCCTCTGCACTCCTGATAATGTGGATGTATCTGGCACAATATCAGAGCTATTGACAGAGGAAGAACCTCAGAGGTGGTAAACCAAAGTGATTCTATATTACATTTTTCAGTTTCTACAGACTGTATTAACGATTTACTCATTCGCGATCATTATTTACATCTTTATGTCATGGGTACCATCTGCAAGAGAAACAGCGATTGGCCGCTTCTTGACAAACATTTGCGAACCGTATTTAGAACCATTCCGTAAAATTATTCCGCCAATTGGCATGATTGACATCTCGCCAATTGTGGCATTGCTTGTGATTCGTTTCGCATCATTGTATGGACTAACTGGTCTTTATAATATGATTGTACGATTCATGTAAACAGGCTGCCGGGCTTGGCATCTGCCAGGCTCTTTTACATAAAAGGGGAACAAAATGAGCGATATTTATCAACATTTTAGAAAAGACGAACAGCCATTTGTCGACCAAGTATTAGGCTGGAAAAACATCGCACTCGAACAATATCGAATGAAATTAACAGACTTTCTTGATCCGCGTGAGCAGTTCATTACCCAGTCCGTGATTCAGCATTCTGATGAACTGGGTCTCATGTTTTTTGGCGGGTATGAGGAAGCAGAGCGGAAAAGGGCTTTGATCTATCCTGATTATTTAGCACCGACCATACAGGATTTTGAACTGACTTATTTTCAGGTGAACTATGCGAAAAAGTTTATTTCTATAGAACACCCCAATCTTCTCGGTTCGCTCATTGGGACAGGCCTGAAGCGTCAAAAATTCGGTGATTTGTTGTTTTCAGAGGACAACGTGCAATTTATTTGTACAAGCGATGTTGCCGATTTTGTTCGGGCTCAGCTGACGCATGTCGGCAGAGCATCTGTTTCATTAGAGGAAATTAGCAAGGCAGATCTTCAGCCAGTCATCAGCAAAACCGATATCAAAGAAGATACGATTTCTTCACTGCGGCTTGACGCTGTATGTGCTGCTGTTAGCCGTCAGTCTCGGCAAAAAGCACAGCTTTTGGTCAAAAATGGTCTTGTCAAAGTAAACTGGAAAGTCACTGAAGACCCTTCCTTTACAATTGGTGAAGGTGATCAGCTCTCTGTCAGGGGATTTGGCCGCTTTAGCTTAAAAACAATTGATGGGAAGACGAAAAAAGATAAATTCAAAGTAACATTTGAGCTTCTGACATAACGAATTTGAATCTGGAGGTGGCAAGATTGCCATTAACACCTAATGATATTCATAATAAAACGTTCACAAAAAGTTTTCGCGGCTATGACGAAGATGAAGTAAATGAGTTTTTAAGCCAAGTACGTAAAGATTACGAGATCGTACTTCGCAAAAAGAATGAGCTTGAAGACAAAGTCAACGAGCTTGATGAAAGACTAGGCCATTTTGCAACAATTGAAGAAACATTAAACAAATCCATTCTTGTGGCGCAAGAAGCAGCAGAAGACGTGAAGCGTCATTCTGATAAAGAAGCGAAATTGATCATTCGTGAAGCTGAGAAAAATGCAGACCGTATTATCAACGAAGCGTTATCAAAATCAAGAAAGATTGCTATGGAAATCGAAGAGCTCAAGAAACAGTCGAAAGTCTTTAGAACTCGTTTCCAAATGCTCATCGAAGCTCAGCTTGATCTTCTGAAAAATGATGATTGGGATCATTTGCTGGAATATGAAGTTGACGCTGTCTTTGACGAAAAAGAATAAGCGCATCATCTTGACATGAAGTGCTCATGTTGCATATAATACCATCATAAATTAACAAGAGATAAACGTTTGAAAGGGACACTCGCAGCGGTTACATGCGTAATAAAGCGAATCAGGGACGGTGGAAGCCTGACATTACGAAACGCTGCAACGAGATCACCCCTTTAGTTCCTTTTCTGAAATGAATGAGTAAGAAAAGGCGTCTGATCACGTTACGATTTTAGAGTGGATAAGCGGCAATTTCAAAGCGCTTGTCTAAAAGGGTGGTACCGCGAGACAAGCCTTCTCGTCCCTTATGGGATGAGAGGGCTTTTTTTATTGTTTTTTAATACGAATTTGCATGTGGAGGAATAGGTATGAACTACAAAGACACCTTATTAATGCCAAAAACAGAATTCCCGATGAGAGGGAACCTGCCGAACAAAGAGCCTGAAATCCAAGAGGAGTGGGCAGAAAAAGACATCTATCAAATGGTTTTAGAGCGGACAAAAGGACGCCCGACCTTTATTTTGCATGATGGACCTCCATATGCGAATGGTGACATTCATATGGGGCACGCACTCAATAAAATCCTCAAAGATTTTATTGTCCGTTTTAAATCAATGAATGGATTCCATGCACCGTATGTACCGGGCTGGGATACACATGGCTTACCGATTGAAACAGCCCTTACGAAAAATAAAAAAGTCAAACGCAAAGAAATGTCGACAGCAGAATTCCGTAAACTATGTGAGGAGTATGCTTGGAAACAAATCGAAGGTCAGCGCAATCAGTTTAAACGTTTGGGCGTAAGAGCAGACTGGGACAATCCATATGTGACATTGAAGCCTGAATACGAAGCGCAGCAAATTCTTGTCTTTGGTGAAATGGCGAAAAGAGGCTATATTTACAAAGGTCTTAAGCCTGTTAACTGGTCTCCATCAAGTGAATCAGCACTTGCTGAAGCAGAAATTGAATACAAGGACAAACGTTCACCATCGATTTACGTATCATTTAAAGTGAAAGATGGCAAAGGCGTACTTGAAAACGGCGAGCAGTTCATCATCTGGACAACAACACCTTGGACACTTCCTGCAAACCTTGGCATTTGTGTACATCCAAACCTAGAGTACAGTGTGCTTCAAGTGGGTGCTGAGCGATATGTCATCGCATCTGAGCTAGTTGAACAAGTGGCAAAAACACTTGGATTTGAAGAGTACGAAGTTGTGAAAACCTTAAAAGGTAAAGAATTAGATAAGGTCGTTGCAGCACATCCAATTTACGATAGAGATTCTCTTGTGATGCTTGGCGATCACGTCACAACAGATGCAGGAACAGGCTGTGTTCACACAGCGCCAGGTCACGGGGAAGATGACTTTATCGTAAGTATGAAGTACGGTCTTGATGTGTTATGTCCAGTAGATGAAAAAGGTGTGATGACAGAAGAAGCACCTGGTTTTGAAGGACTATTCTACGAGGATGCCAATAAAGCCATCACAGAACAGCTTGAAGCAAAAGGCGCATTGAAAAAGCTCGACTTTATCACGCACTCCTATCCGCATGACTGGAGAACGAAAAAACCAACAATTTATCGTGCAACTGCTCAGTGGTTTGCTTCCATTAAAGATTTCAGAGAAGCACTATTAGATAATATTAAAGAAACGAAATGGGTTCCAGCTTGGGGCGAAACGCGCCTGTTCAATATGGTGCGTGACAGAGGTGACTGGTGCATTTCAAGACAGCGTGTATGGGGCGTTCCAATCCCAGTCTTCTATGCTGAAAATGGTGAGCCAATCATCACAGATGAAACGATTCAGCACGTCTCTCAATTATTTAGAGAACATGGCTCGAATATTTGGTTTGAAAAAGAAGCAAAAGAATTATTGCCTGAAGGCTTTACACATCCAGGCAGCCCGAATGGTGAATTTACAAAAGAGCAAGATATCATGGATGTATGGTTTGATTCTGGTTCTTCTCACCAAGCGGTATTAGAAGAACGAGATGACCTTGTTCGTCCGGCAGACCTTTACCTTGAAGGTTCTGATCAATATCGCGGGTGGTTTAACTCATCTTTATCTACAGCAGTTGCTGTCACTGGAAAAGCGCCATATAAAGGTGTTCTCAGCCATGGCTTTACGCTTGATAAAGAAGGACGCAAGATGAGTAAATCATTAGGCAATACGATTGATCCGACGAAAGTGGCGAAGCAGCTTGGTGCGGAGATTCTTAGACTTTGGGTCTCTTCTGTCAACTATCAAGCCGATCATCCAGTGTCTGATGACATTTTAAAACAAGTCGCAGAAGTTTATCGTAAAATCCGTAACACGTTCCGCTTCTTGCATGGTAACCTGTTTGACTTTGATCCAGCAGTCAATGCAGTACCAGTCGAAGAGCTTCGCGAAGTGGACCAATATATCTTAATCAAATTAAACAAATTGATTGATAAAGTGAAAAAAGCTTATGATGATTACGAATTTGCGGTTGTCTATCATGCCATCCACAACTTCTGTACGATTGAGCTTAGCTCTTTCTATCTCGATTTTGCAAAAGATGTGGTATACATTGAGCATGCGGATCATCCAGACCGCCGCAGCATGCAAACGGTCTTCTACGAAACATTAATGGCGTTAGTGAAGCTGACAGCACCAATTCTTCCGCATACAGCAGATGAACTATGGAGCCACTTAAGCTTTGTTGAAGAGCCAAGTGTTCAGTTAACAGATATGCCAGAAGGTGTAGCTGTTCCTCAAGCAGAAGCGACAGAAGTGAAGTTTGACCGCTTTATGGAAGTACGTGACGATGTGCTAAAAGCGCTGGAAATTGCGCGTAATGAGAAAGTCATCGGACGTTCACTTGAAGCAAGTGTGACCCTTTATGCAACAGAGGAAGTGAAAAACCTTCTTGCATCCATTAAAGAAGATGTGAAGCAGCTCTTCATCATTTCTGAATTAACAGTAGAAGATGAGAAACATGCAGACGCATCAGCGCCTGAATACACATCAGGACGTATTGTTGTTCAAAAAGCAGAAGGCGAACTGTGCGAACGCTCCCGCATTATTTCAAAAGATGTTGGCGCAAATCCAAAATACCCAACATTGTCGCTCAAAAATGCTGAAATTGTGGAGAAATATTACCAGAATTAACAGCACAATATCACCAACTAGCGCCCCGCATATAGCGGGGCGTTTTTGATATAGAGAAAATGACAGCGTTTAGAACGAAAGGAAAAATCTTATGGCTTTAAAGTAAACAGGCGGGGCAACAATATGATTATCACGACAGGGCAGGAGTTGAAACAGCGACATGAATGGCGATCTAGAGACGATTTACATGGAACTCCTTCAAATGAGAGAAGAACTGCAATCGAAACTGTTTGAATATGCATCATTGCGTTCACCCGCTGAACATGTCACGTTCGATCAAGCAAAAACGACCACGCTTCTTTATCACATCAAAGAAGAACTGCAAGATGTTTCGCTCGCGATTGCAAAAATTGAACAAGGAACTTATGGCATATGTGAGGCGACTGGGCATACAATGCCCATTGAACAAATGAGTATTCTTCCGACTGCTCGTACGACTGACGACTTTTTATATCATAAGCAATACGAGAAAAAATCATTCACCCCTTATCCTCACGAATCAAACGATTCTCATTTTGAAGCCTTCCACATGTAGGGAGGTTTTTGTCTGTCAACTAAAGTTTCTTTACTCCATCCTGTTTTCTTGATAAAATGCTTAAAGACCAAAGTATGAAGATGGAGGAACGTGTGTGTTCTATTACATAATCGCATTCGTGATAATTTGTTTAGATCAATTAACAAAATGGCTCATTGTCAAACATATGATGCTCGGTGATTCTATTCCTGTGATTGATGGCTTCTTTTACATCACATCCCACCGAAATTCAGGAGCCGCATGGGGGATTCTCCAAGGACAAATGTGGTTTTTCTATGTGATCACACTCGTTGTTATTGCAGGAATTGTTTATTATTTGCAAAAACATGGACAAAAGGACAAGCTACTTGGCGTAGCGCTTGCCTTAATGCTTGGCGGAGCGATTGGAAACTTTATTGACCGTATTTTCCGTCAAGAAGTGGTTGATTTTGCTCATTTCGTATTTGGGGATTATCATTATCCAATCTTTAATATCGCAGATTCCTCTCTATGTGTGGGGGTCATTCTGCTCTTTATTCAAATGCTTTTAGATGGAAAGAAAAATAAGGAGTCAACTACATGAATCAAGTAAACATTGCCGTTTCAGAAGAACAAACGAGTGAACGGCTTGATAAATTTTTAAGCACAACTGAACCAGAATGGTCAAGAACCCAAGTCCAGCAGTGGGTGAAAGATGGGCTCATCGAAGTAAATGGAAAACAAGTGAAGGCCAATTATAAAGTACAAGCTGGAGATCAAATCAAAGTAGAGATTCCAGATCCAGAAGCACTAGATGTAGAAGCGGAATCAATGGATCTTGATATTTATTATGAGGATGAAGATGTACTAGTGGTCAATAAACCAAGAGGAATGGTCGTTCATCCAGCACCAGGACATGTGACAGGTACTCTTGTCAATGGCCTCATGGCTCATTGCAATGATTTGTCAGGCATTAATGGTGTGATGAGACCAGGAATTGTCCACCGGATTGATAAAGATACGTCAGGGCTTTTAATGGTCGCAAAAAATGATATGGCGCATGAATCACTCGTCAATCAGCTGGTGGCGAAAACGGTCACTAGAAAATACACAGCCGTTGTTCATGGCATCATTCAGCATGATACTGGAACGATTGATGCACCAATTGGTCGAGACAAAAAAGATCGCCAAAGCATGACGGTCACAAAAGAAAATGCAAAGCAGGCAGTCACTCATTTTGATGTGATGGAGCGCTTTAAAGACTTTACCGTTGTAGAATGCCGCCTTGAAACAGGAAGAACCCACCAAATTCGTGTTCATATGAAATACATTGGCTATCCGCTTGCCGGAGATCCAAAATATGGCCCGAGAAAAACGGTTGATTTCAATGGACAACTGCTGCATGCAGGCGTGTTAGGATTTGATCACCCTAGAACAGGAGAATATATGGAGTTTACAGCTCCAATTCCAGCTGATATGCAGGGCTTTATCGATTCATTAAGAAATAACGATTGACAGGCCGTTCTTTTTTTGAAATAATAAACGAAGAAATTGAGATTCTTTAAAACAGTCCAGAGAGGCTGAGAAGGATAACGGATCAATTTGTGCACGAGTATGCACAAATGAGCGCCCCTCTCTGCCCTTTGCAGAAGGGGCTTTTTATTTGTCAAAAAGAGGTGTAAAAGATGGAACAAAAAGCAGTCATTCTTGATGAACAAGCGATAAGACGAGCGCTTACCCGTATTGCACATGAAATGATTGAGCGCAACAAAGGGATGAAGGATGTCATCCTGGCCGGGATCAAGACAAGAGGTATTCATCTTGCAAAGCGCCTTGCAGAGCGCATCGAGCAAATTGAAGGAAACCCAGTGACTGTGGGTGAACTTGATATTACGCTATACCGTGATGACCTGACAAAAAAGACAGAGAACCAAGACCCGCTTGTCAAGGGTGCAGACATCCCAGCTGACATTAATGACAAAACACTCATTGTCGTTGATGATGTGCTGTTCACAGGTAGAACCGTCAGAGCGGCTATGGATGCGCTTGTGGATGTAGGAAGACCATCTTCCATTCAGCTAGCTGTTCTAGTCGACCGGGGACACCGGGAGCTGCCGATTCGGGCAGATTATATCGGGAAAAACATCCCGACATCAAAAGCAGAGACAGTCATGGTTCAGCTCAATGAAGTAGATCAAAACGACCTTGTCGCTATATATGAAAAATAACCTTTTTAAATGCATTCCAGAGAGTTTGCAAAGAGGGCAATAACAGAGACACCGAGCACACGACTAAAGTGACGTGTACGGTTTTTCTAGGCCTCTTTGCGCATACTCGCAAAGAGGCTTTTTTAATGAAAAAGGACACATCTAGGAGGAAAATCATGAGTCAGCAAAAAGCCAATTTAGGCATTCGAGATATCCCAAAACCGTTCACATGGCTGTCACTCAGCCTGCAGCACTTGTTTGCCATGTTTGGTGCAACCATTCTTGTACCAAAGATCATTGATATGAGCCCAGCCGTTGCGCTCATCTCAAGCGGGGTTGGAACCATTGTGTACTTAATCATCACAAGAGGGCAGATTCCGGCGTATCTTGGATCGTCCTTTGCCTTTATCGCCCCTATCTTGAATGTAAAAGCCACCGGCGGCCCTGGAGCCGCAATGGTAGGTGCCTTTATGGCTGGTGTGGCATATGCACTCATCGCATTATTTATCAAATGGCTTGGCACAGGCTGGCTAATGAAGCTTCTGCCGCCTGTCGTTGTAGGACCCGTCATTATGGTCATCGGACTCGGACTCGCTGGAACAGCTGTTAACATGGCGATGTACGTGGATCCGAATGCAAAGGAGCTTGTTTACAGCCTGAAGCACTTAATGGTTGCAGGCTTCACACTCGCTGTCACCATTATTAGTATGATCTTCCTAAGAGGATTCCTTAGCTTGATTCCAGTCTTAATCGGCATTATCAGCGGCTACCTCTTTGCCTTAACACAAGGCATTGTGAACTTCCAGCCGGTCATTGCTGCAAAATGGTTTGCTGTACCAGACTTTGTTGTACCATTTGTCGACTATACTCCTGCTGTGACCTTAAGCATTCTCACAGTGATGGTGCCAGTTGCCTTTGTGACCATGTCTGAGCACATCGGCCATCAAGTCGTGTTAAGCAAAGTTGTTGGACAAGATTTTATTAAAAAACCAGGTCTTCATCGCTCCATTTTAGGAGACAGTGCGGCGACAATCTTCGCTTCACTCATCGGCGGACCTCCAACAACGACTTATGGAGAGAACATTGGCGTCCTTGCGATCACAAGAGTGTTCAGTATCTTCGTCATCGGCGGAGCAGCGGTGTTTGCGATCTGCTTCGGCTTTGTTGGGAAAATTTCAGCATTAATCAGTACAGTACCATCCGCGGTTATGGGGGGCGTTTCGTTCCTGCTCTTTGGAATCATAGCCTCAAGCGGACTGCGAATCCTGATTGATCATAAAGTGAATTTTGAAGAAAAGCGCAATCTCATTATCGCATCAGTCATCTTAGTCATTGGAATTGGCGGGGCATTCATTGAGGTGAAACAAATCAATCTGACGCTGTCAGGAATGGCACTCGCTGCCATTACTGGCGTCCTGCTAAACCTGATTCTGCCGCATCAGAAGGCAGAAGATGATGAGTCAAATGAATCGAATACCGAAAACCTTTTAAAAGAAGTCCAGTGAGGCTGACAAGGGTTCTAAACGGAGCAGAACGTGCGAAAGCACCCCTGCTTCTTTTGGAGAACCCTAAGCTGCCGAGGCTTAGGGTTTTTTTAAACCTGAAAGTGATGAAAAACTAGAGGGGGCAGAAAAAATGAATGATTTATCGACAATGAGCAGCTTGTCAAAGGAAGAAATTTTACAGCTGATTGAAGAAGCATGTGCATTGAAAAAAGGGAAACAGGAACATGGTTTAGCAGGTGAATTTGTAGCGAACCTCTTCTTTGAACCAAGTACAAGAACGCGTTTTAGCTTTGAGGTGGCAGAGAAGAAACTTGGAATGAATGTGCTGAACCTAGACGCAGCAAGTACCTCTGTTCAAAAGGGAGAGACCCTTTACGATACAGTGAAAACACTTGAATCCATCGGAGTCAAGGCATGTGTCATCAGAGACAGTACCGACGAATATTACAAAGAGCTGATTGGGAAGGTCGGGATTCCAATCATTAATGCGGGAGATGGCTGCGGACAGCACCCTACACAATCATTGCTGGATTTGATGACGATCTTTGAAGAGTTTGGCGGTTTTGAAGGCTTAACGATCTCGATTCATGGTGATATCAAACATAGCAGGGTGGCAAGGTCCAATGCTGAAGTCCTCGCAAGACTAGGAGCGACAGTGCTCTTTTCAGGACCAGCATCCTTCCAAGATGAACAAAATCCTCATGGAATGTATGTCGAAGTGGACGAAGCCATGAAGCGGTCTGACGTGGTGATGCTGCTGAGAATTCAGCATGAAAGACACTCAGAAAAGATGGGCAACGAGGGTTACTTATCGACTTATGGATTAACAGTAGACAGGGCAAGCAAAATGAAAGAAAGAGCGATTATTATGCATCCAGCACCAGTAAATAGAGGTGTTGAAATAGATGATTCATTAGTAGAGTCAAAGCAGTCAAGGATTTTTAAACAAATGGAAAATGGTGTGTATATCCGAATGGCTGTGTTAAAAAGAGCTTTTCAAAATAGCAGACTACATCAAAAAGGGAGAGATTCTGTCTATGTCATATCTCATTAAAAACGGTTTTATCTTAACAAGCACAGGGGAAAGAGTGCAGCAGGATATTAGGGTAGAAGGAAAAGTGATTCAAGCAATGGGTCACTTAGAAAGAGAAGACGGAGAAGAAGTCATTGATGCAGCAGGGCTATTTGTATCACCAGGTTTGATTGATCTGCATGTGCATTTAAGAGAGCCAGGCGGCGAGAAAAAAGAAACCATTGAAACAGGTTCTAAGGCAGCAGCAAGAGGCGGGTATACGACCATTGCAGCAATGCCGAATACACGGCCAGTTCCAGATACAAAAGAACAAATGGAATGGCTGATGAATCGAATCAAAGAGACCTCCTCTGTAAGAGTACTGCCATACGCTTCCATCACGACGAGACAAATTGGCGAAGAGATGACAGACTTTGCAGCGTTAAAAGAAGCGGGCGCTTTTGCCTTTACGGATGACGGTGTAGGTATTCAAACCGCAGGCATGATGTACGAAGCAATGAAAAAGGCAGCAAGCCTTGATCAAGCCATAGTGGCGCACTGTGAAGATAACTCACTCATTTATGGAGGATGCGTTCATGAAGGAGACTTTTCAAAAGCAAATGGGTTAAACGGGATACCGTCAATTTGTGAATCGGTGCATATTGCAAGAGATGTCCTCTTAGCAGAAGCAGCGAATTGTCATTATCATGTATGTCATATCAGTACAAAGGAATCCGTCCGAGTGGTACGCGATGCAAAAAAAGCAGGCATTCGTGTGACGGCTGAGGTCTCTCCGCATCACCTGCTCTTATGTGATACAGACATCCCAGGTCTTGACACAAACTATAAAATGAATCCGCCGCTCAGAGGAGCAGAAGATCGCGAGGCACTGATCGAGGGACTCTTAGATGGCACGATTGATTTTATCGCCACAGACCATGCACCGCATACAGAAGAAGAAAAGAACGAAACGATGCAGAGAGCACCTTTTGGGATTGTCGGACTTGAAACAGCGTTCCCGCTTCTGTACACACGTTTTGTGAAAACAGGGGAATGGACATTAAAAGAACTTGTTGATTATATGACCATCAAACCAGCAGAAGCCTTTGCTCTTCCATACGGAAAGCTGGAAGAAGGTCAAATCGCTGATATCACACTGATTGATTTAAACAAAGAAATGGCAATTGACAAAAAAAGCTTCTTATCTAAAGGACAAAATACACCGTTTGACAAATTGACTGTATCAGGATGGCCGGTCATGACACTTGCATCTGGGAAAGTCGTTTATGAAGAGGGGAGACTAGTAAAATGAAGAGACGCTTAGTGCTAGAAAACGGAACAGTATTCGAAGGAACAGGCTTTGGCAGCTTAGAACCGTCAGTCGGAGAAGTCGTCTTTAACACAGGGATGACAGGCTATCAAGAGATTTTGTCTGACCCGTCGTACTGCGGACAAATTGTCACACTCACTTACCCGCTGATCGGCAACTACGGCATTAACCGTGATGATTTTGAATCGATCACACCGTTTGTGAAAGGGCTGATCGTGAAAGAGCTTTGTGAAAAGCCTTCAAACTGGCGCTCTTCATACTCACTTGATGAGTATTTAAAAATGAAAAATATCCCGGGTCTTAGCGGCATTGATACACGCAAGCTCACGCGCATGATCCGAAGTGCAGGTACATTAAGAGGAGCTTTTGCAGGACCGGATGAACAAGTAGAAGACGTTGTAAGCCGCCTTCAAACGATGCAGCTACCAACAGATCAAGTAAGCCAAGTATCTGTGAAAAATGCGTATCCAAGCCCAGGAAGAGGCAAAAGAATTGTGCTTGTCGATTTCGGCATGAAGCACGGCATTTTGCGCGAGCTCAATAAGCGAGATTGTGATGTCATTGTGGTGCCATACAATATCACGGCAGATGAAGTATTACAGTTAAAACCAGATGGCATCATGCTTTCAAACGGACCTGGGGATCCAGTCGATGTGCCAGAAGCAGTTGAAATGATTCAGCAGCTGATTGGAAAGGTACCACTCTTTGGTATCTGCCTGGGACACCAGTTATTCGCGCTTGCGTGCGGCGCAAGTACAGAAAAAATGAAATTTGGGCATAGAGGATCCAATCATCCAGTCAAAGAACTAGCAACTGGCAAGGTAACCTTGACGTCTCAAAACCACGGTTACACGGTTAGCGCCATTAATGAAGACGTGCTTGAAGTCACACATATTGCGCTAAATGACAATACCATTGAAGGATTAAAACATAAAGAAGCACCAGCATTCACTGTCCAGTATCACCCAGAAGCATCACCGGGTCCAGAAGATGCGAACTACTTATTCGACGAGTTCATGGACATGATTCATACAACTGAGAAAGAAGGGGAAGAAGTATGCCAAAACGCGTAGATATCAAAAAGATTTTAGTGATCGGTTCAGGTCCAATCATCATCGGTCAGGCAGCGGAGTTTGACTATGCAGGCACACAGGCTTGCTTAGCGCTAAAAGAAGAGGGCTATGAAGTCGTTCTTGTGAACTCTAACCCGGCGACGATCATGACAGATACAGAAATGGCCGATAAGGTATACATCGAACCACTGACACCAGAATTTTTAACACGAATCATTCGAAAAGAACGTCCTGATGCGATTCTGCCGACACTTGGCGGACAAACTGGATTGAACCTTGCTGTTGAGTTATCAGATCTTGGTGTACTCGCTGAATGCGGTGTTGAAGTACTAGGCACCAAGCTGTCAGCTATTCAAAAAGCAGAGGACAGAGATTTATTCCGTAATCTAATGAATGAATTAAATGAACCTGTACCAGAAAGTGAAATCATCCATAACCTTGAAGAAGCGATGGCATTCACAGATCAAATCGGTTTCCCGGTCATTGTTAGACCAGCCTATACACTAGGCGGAACAGGCGGCGGAATTTGTACAAATGAGCAAGAATTAAAAGAAATCGTCGAGAATGGACTGAAGTTAAGTCCGGTGACACAATGCTTGCTTGAAAAAAGTATCGCAGGCTTTAAAGAAATTGAATATGAGGTCATGCGTGACAGCGGAGATCATGCCATTGTGGTTTGTAACATGGAAAACTTTGATCCTGTCGGCATCCACACAGGTGACAGTATCGTTGTGGCACCAAGTCAAACGCTAAGTGATCGTGAATATCAGCTGCTTCGTAATGTGTCACTCAAGCTGATCCGTGCACTTGGCATTGAAGGCGGATGTAACGTACAGCTGGCGATTGATCCAGACAGCTTCCAATACTATATTATCGAAGTAAACCCGCGCGTGAGCCGTTCTTCTGCTCTTGCGTCTAAAGCAACTGGATATCCGATTGCAAAACTTGCAGCGAAAATCGCAGTTGGCCTAACACTTGATGAAATGATGAACCCAGTCACAGGTAAAACATATGCAGCGTTCGAACCAGCACTCGACTATATCGTTTCAAAAATCCCGCGCTGGCCGTTCGATAAATTTGAATCTGCCAACAGACGACTTGGAACACAAATGAAAGCAACGGGTGAGGTCATGGCGATCGGCCGTACATTAGAAGAGTCTCTTTTAAAGGCTGTTCGTTCACTTGAAGCGGATGTGCATCACATTGAATTAAAAGACGAAGCGGACATTACGAACGAAGTGCTCGAAAAGCGGATTATCAAAGCAGGAGATGAGCGTCTGTTTTATATCGCTGAGGCGCTAAGAAGAGGCTATACCGTCGAACAGATTCATGAATTCTCGAAAATTGATTATTTCTTCCTTCATAAGCTGAAAGGCATCATCGCATTTGAAAAGACACTAAAAGAAAACAAAGGCAATGTAGACGTTTTAAAAGAAGCGAAAGAAAAAGGTTTCTCAGATATTTATATTAGCCGCGAATGGAATATGAATGAGGCAGATGTCTATAACCTAAGAACAGAAGCAGGCATCGTTCCTGTGTATAAGATGGTGGACACATGTGCGGCAGAATTTGAATCAGAAACACCGTATTTCTACAGCACATATGAAGATGAAAATGAATCCGAACGAACAGATAAGAAAAGTGTCATCGTGCTAGGCTCAGGTCCAATCAGAATCGGACAAGGGGTTGAATTTGATTATGCGACCGTTCATTCAGTGTGGGCAATCAAACAAGCAGGCTATGAAGCCATTATTATTAACAACAACCCTGAAACCGTCTCAACAGACTTTAGTATTTCAGATAAGCTCTACTTTGAACCACTCACTGTAGAAGATGTGATGCACATCATCGACCTTGAACAACCAGAAGGTGTCGTCGTTCAGTTTGGCGGACAAACAGCGATTAACTTAGCAGATGAATTATCAAATAGAGGGGTTAAGATACTTGGAACATCGCTTGAAGACCTTGATCGCGCGGAAAACCGTGACAAGTTTGAACAAACATTAGAAACTCTCGGCGTGCCGCAGCCAAAAGGTAAGACAGCAACGTCTGTGCCAGAGGCAGTAGCAATTGCGAATCAAATCGGTTACCCCGTGCTTGTCCGTCCTTCCTATGTATTAGGCGGCCGTGCAATGGAAATTGTGTATCAAGAAGCTGAGCTCCTTCACTACATGGAGAATGCGGTGAAAGTCAATCCGCAGCACCCAGTGCTCATTGACAAGTATTTGACAGGAAAAGAAATTGAAGTAGATGCTGTGTCTGACGGAGAAACGGTTGTCATACCAGGCATTATGGAACACATTGAAAGAGCCGGAGTTCACTCTGGAGACTCCATTGCGGTCTACCCGCCGCAAACTTTGTCAGAGGACATCAAAGCGAAGATTGCAGAATACACGATTAAACTCGCAAAAGGCCTTAACATCATTGGGCTTTTGAACATTCAATTTGTTCTATCAAAAGGAGAAGTGTACGTACTTGAAGTGAATCCGCGCTCAAGCCGGACTGTCCCATTCTTAAGTAAAATTACAGGCATTCCAATGGCGAACTTAGCTACAAAGGTTATTTTAGGAGAAAAACTGAAAAACTATGGCTACCAAGAAGGGCTTCATGTTGAGCAAGAAGGCGTATATGTGAAAGTTCCAGTCTTCTCTTTTGCAAAACTAAGAAGAGTAGATATTACACTAGGGCCTGAAATGAAATCAACAGGTGAAGTCATGGGGAAAGATGTCACAATCGAAAAAGCCCTCTATAAAGGGTTGATTGCATCAGGCATTCAAATTCCAAAAGACGGAACGGTTCTCCTGACAGTGGCTGATAAAGATAAAGAAGAAGGACTTGAGATTGCAAGAAGATTCCATTCCATCGGCTATCATATTTTAGCAACAGAAGGAACAGCGAATTACTTAAAACAAGCCTCTATTCCATCAAGTGTTGTCGGCAAAATAGGAGAAGAAGGAAAGAATCTGCTGGATGTCATTCGAAATGGTGAAGCCCAATTTGTCATCAACACCTTAACAAAAGGAAAACAGCCGGCAAGAGACGGCTTTAGAATTAGACGTGAATCTGTTGAAAATGGTGTCGCTTGCTTAACGTCACTAGATACAGCAGAAGCGATTTTAAGAGTGCTAGAGAGCATGACATTTAGAGCAGATGAAATGCCAGAAGTGAAAACGAATGCTGAGGTGACAGTAACGATATGAAAAAAGCATACTTGACGGTCGTCTCAAACCGAGAGATCGCTGATCATATTTACGAAATGACATTAAAGGGTGATCTTGTTGAATCCTTTCAAACAGCTGGACAGTTTCTTCATATAAAGGTCAGTGAATCCATGACACCGCTGCTGAGAAGACCGATCAGTATTGCCAACATTCATGCCGAAAAGCAAGAAGCAACCATCATTTACCGCGCAGAGGGAGAGGGCACAAAGCTCCTTTCCCAAAAGCGGGCGGGAGAGTCAGTCGATGTGTTAGGACCGCTTGGAAACGGCTATGACCCTTCAGTCGTTCAGGCCGGACAGACTGCATTATTAGTCGGTGGAGGAATCGGTGTGCCTCCGTTATATGAACTGTCTAAGCGGTTAACGAAAAAAGGCGTCATCGTAAAACATGTTCTCGGTTTTCAATCGAAAAAGGATGTATTTTATGAGGAGAAGTTTCAAGCACTCGGAGATACGTTTATCGCAACCGTTGATGGGACATATGGTTCGAAAGGTTTCGTGACAAATGTCATTGAAGAGAATGAGCTGGACTTTGATGTCTTGCTTTCCTGTGGACCGACACCTATGTTAAAAGCACTAAAAGACTCTTATCCCGATAAGCCTGTCTATATTTCAATGGAAGAACGAATGGGCTGCGGAATCGGTGCATGCTTTGCTTGTGTCTGTCATACCGATCAGCACGAGAAACCGTACGTTAAAGTTTGTCTGGATGGACCTGTTTTTAAAGCGGAGGAGGTGGCGCTATCATGCTAAACATCGAATTACCTGGCTTATCTTTAAAAAATCCAATCATTCCTGCATCAGGCTGTTTTGGATTTGGAAAAGAATTCGCATCATTATATGACCTTTCCTTGCTGGGCGGCATCATGATTAAAGCCACGACCCTTGAACCGAGATTTGGCAACCCGACACCTAGGGTAGCTGAGACAGGAGCCGGTATGCTGAATGCGATTGGTCTCCAAAATCCAGGTCTAAAAGGCGTGCTTGAACATGAATTACCTTGGCTTGAGCAGTTCGATACCCCTATTATTGCCAATGTTGCTGGATCACAAGTTGATGATTATGTTGAAGTAGCAAAGCAAATTAGTCAAGCAAGCAATGTTCACGCCCTTGAACTGAATATCTCGTGTCCGAATGTGAAAACAGGCGGAATTGCCTTTGGGACCGATCCAGAAATGGCGGCCACATTGACAAAAGCTGTCAAGGAAGTTTCCTCCGTTCCTGTTTATGTGAAGCTGTCACCTAATGTAGCCAATATCGTTGAGATTGCTAAAGCGATTGAATCGGCTGGAGCGGATGGACTCACCATGATCAATACCTTGATTGGGATGCGTTTAGATTTAAAAACAGGCAAACCCATTCTTGCCAATAAAACAGGCGGATTATCAGGTCCTGCTGTAAAACCTGTTGCCATCCGAATGGTGCATGAGGTCAGTCAGGCCGTTTCTATTCCGATTATTGGGATGGGCGGGGTGCAAAGCGCTGAAGATGTACTTGAATTTTTACTAGCTGGTGCAAGTGCGGTAGCTGTTGGGACAGCCAATTTTGTGAACCCATTTATTTGCCCGGAAATCATTGATGAACTGCCGAATGTGTTAGCGGCTTATGGGTATTCATCTGTAGAGGAATGCATCGGAAGGAGCTGGAAACATGAAGCACTTGCCCATCATCGCGCTTGATTTTCCATCAGGACAGGAGGCGCACGCCTTTTTAGATCGTTTTGAAGGTACTCCATTATTCGTAAAGGTTGGCATGGAGCTGTTTTACCAAGAAGGTCCTGCCATTATTGACGCACTGAAAGAAAAAAATTGCCGTATTTTCCTTGATCTGAAGCTTCATGACATTCCAACAACCGTGCAAAAAGCGATGAACCGGCTTGCTGCACTTGGTGTTGATTTGGTGAATGTGCATGCAGCCGGCGGGAAAAGAATGATGCAGGCGGCCATAGAGGGGCTTGAAAGCGGAACCCCTGCCGGCCAAAATCGCCCAGGCATTATTGCAGTGACCCAGCTGACAAGCACGTCAGAAGATATGATGAAAAAAGAATTACTAATTGACCGCCCATTGCAAGAGGCGGTGCTTCATTATGGACAATTGGCATATGAAAGTGGACTTGATGGTGTGGTGTGCTCTGTTCATGAATCAAAACAGCTTCATGAACAAATCTCTCCTTCCTTTCTCACTGTCACACCAGGAATTCGCTTACCAAATGATCAAACGGATGACCAAAAGCGTGTGGCGACACCTGCTTTTGCCAAAGAGCAGGGTGTTTCACAGATTGTTGTGGGAAGATCGATCACAAAAGCCACAAACCCAGTGGAAGCTTATCAACAAATTTTGAAAGAGTGGGAGTGACTGCCGGATGAAAACGAAAATCGCGAAGCATTTATTACAAATCAAAGCTGTCTCTTTAAAACCAGACGAACCATTTACATGGGCGAGCGGTATCAAATCACCGATTTACTGTGACAATCGCCTCACCTTGTCTTATCCTGAGGTCAGAGGGGACATTGCGGAAGGTTTAAAAGACTTGATTCTCACTCATTTTGAAGGAGCGGAAGTTGTCGCAGGTACAGCTACAGCTGGCATTCCTCATGCGGCATTAGCAGCTGATCGTCTGAACGTACCGATGTGTTATGTAAGAAGTAAACCAAAAGCACACGGAAAAGGAAATCAAATTGAAGGAGCAGTATCACCTGGCCAAAAGGTGGTTGTCGTAGAAGACCTCATCTCAACTGGAGGCAGCGTTCTTGAAGTTGTGGCTGCTCTAGAAGAAGAAGGCTGTGACGTACTCGGAGTTGTTGCGATCTTCACTTATGGACTGCCAAAAGCAACTGCGGCTTTTCAAGAGAAAAACATTCCCTATGTCACGCTGACAGACTATGACACACTGACAGAAGTGGCACTTGAGCTAAAAGCAATCGAGTCTTCTGCTATGAATAAACTAAAACGCTGGAGACAGGATCCTTCGTCTGAATCTTGGATGGAAGAAACGGTCTAAAAAGCTTGTTTTGTTTTAAAAAAAGCTGTGCTGCGCTGCACAGTTTTTTATTTGGTTAAAAATAGTAAAATAGACTCAAATTTAAATAAAAACTAATCCTATCAATAAAGTCGGGTTGACTTTTGTTTGAATTGTGTTAATATTTAATACAAATTAAAACTCTTATCCAGAGAGGTGGAGGGACTGGCCCGATGAAGCCCGGCAACCTGCGATTTGCAAGGTGCTACTTCCTGCAAAATGATTCTATTTTGAAAGATAAGGAAATCGTGAGCTTCCTCATCTTTCTTTCGGACTGAAAGAAAGTTTTTTTATTTTAACGGTGAGGAGGAAGAGGAGATGGAACTGAAACAAAACCAGGATGAGGACTTAGTGAAGCACATGCAAGAGCTGATTGGGGATATGAAATTCGGTTCAATTACGTTGATCGTTCAGGACGGTCAAGTGATTCAAGTGGAAAAAAATGAAAAAATCAGATTAAAGTAGTGCGGAGAATAGCAATAGAAGCAGTACTCCGGAAGGGGAGAAACAATGTTAACTTATGAAAATTGGCAAGAGCCGTCCATTACATTTCAAGAGGACGATTTGTATAAAGGGGCCCTATCTGTGCTGAAATGGGCGTACGGCCACTATGGTGATCAGCTCGTTTATGCATGCAGTTTTGGCATTGAGGGCATTGTCCTGATCGATCTTATTGCGAAAGTAAAAAAAGATGCAAGAATTGTCTTTTTAGATACAGGTCTGCATTTCAAGGAAACATACGACACCATTGATGCAGTTAAGGAAAGATATCCTGGTTTAGACATCGTGCTGAAAACACCTGAGCTGACGGTGGAAGAGCAGAATGAGCAGCATGGTGATAAATTATGGGAAACGAATCCTCAAAGCTGCTGCCATATGAGAAAGGTCATTCCATTGCAAGAGGCACTATCTGGCTATCCGGCATGGCTGTCGGGTTTAAGAAGAGAGCAGTCGCCTAAACGAGCAGGTACGAACTTCTTAAATAAGGATGAAAAATTCCAATCAGTCAAAGTATGTCCGCTCATCCACTGGACGTGGAAGGACATATGGAGATATGCGTCTAGAGAGGATCTTACTTATAATCCGCTGCATGACCAAGGATATCCAAGCATCGGGTGTGCACCTTGTACACAGCCGGCATTTACTGCTGATGATTTGCGTTCTGGAAGATGGTCAGGGACAGCAAAGACTGAGTGCGGATTACATGAGTAAGGGAGCATAATGTATGGAAATCGCCGCAATTTTATTTAGCTTATTCTTTGCTTTAAATATTGGCGCAAGCGGAGCAGCTGCTTCGATGGGCATCGCATATGGTTCAGGTGCGATCAAAAAGCCAATATACGCGCTCAGCGTTTGTGCGGTTGGAATATTAGCAGGTTCAGTGATTGGCGGCGGTGAGGTCGTCAAAACGATCAGCTCCGGGATTATGCCGGAATCTGTCATCACACTTGAAATTGTGTGTATCATCATTGGCTCGGCCGCATTATCACTTTTCATAGCGAATCTCTTGGCCATTCCTTTATCCACAAGTGAGGTCACAGTAGGAGCTGTGGTCGGTGTGGCAGCCGCATATAAAGTGCTGTATGTGAAATCGATCTTAGTCATTGTCTCTTTTTGGGTGATTATTCCGATTGTTGCCTTTGTTTTTACCTTTGCTGTTGTCAAAATCATCAGATTGTTCCCTAAACGGACATTATCCAAAAAAGGTACATTGATCTTATCTGTTGTTTTGATTATCAGTGGGTTTTTAGAAGCATTTTCAGCCGGCATGAACAATGTCGCCAATGCGGTCGGCCCGCTTGTCGCGTCAGGTGTTTTAACAGTCGGGCAAGGAACCCTTTACGGCGGAATCTTTGTGGCCATTGGGGCGCTGCTTCTAGGAAGAAGGGTACTAGAAACAAACGGAAAGAAAATTACACGCTATCAAACGGGTGAAGGCATTCTATTATCGAGCACCGGTGCAGGACTTGTCATCGTCAGCTCTATATTCGGACTCCCTGTTCCCCTTACTCAAATTACCTCCTCGTCCATTATTGGGCTAGGTATGGCAAAGGGTGGACCGAACATTTTTCATAAACATGTTGTGAAAAAAATGCTGAAGGTATGGGTTGTGTCACCTTTCTTATCACTTAGTCTATCTTATTTGTTGGTAAGCCTTTTCTTAAAAGGAGACTATTACTCTATCTTTATCATGATGAGTGTACTGCTTGCTTCACTAGGTGCACTGAGTCTTATGAAGGCAGTTAAAAATGAGAGCAGCTCGATTCATGAACAGGGCGGCGGGATTTAAATATAAATCCGACTATTAACATCTAATAAATATGAACATTGAGAGGAAGATGAACAAATGAGTTTAACACCACATGGTGGCGTATTAATTAATCGAGTAAATGAAGAATTTGATCTAAGCACAGCTGCGAAAGAAATTGAGCTGGATGCCATTTCTTTTGCAGACCTTGAACTCATCGCAATTGGCGGGTATAGTCCAATTGAAGGGTTTTTAACGAAAGCTGATTATGAAGCAGTTGTCAGCAGTATGCGACTAGCAAGTGGTGTCGTTTGGTCTCTTCCGATTACTCTGCCTGTCACAAAGGAACAAGCAGCGGAGATCAATCAAGGTGACATTGTTCGTTTATCGTATAATGGAACAGTATACGGGGTCATTGAGGTGGAAGATCAATACACACCTGATAAGGAAAAAGAAGCAGTGAATGTGTATAAAACAGATGACCGCAATCACCCAGGCGTGAAAAAATTATTTGAACGCGGTGACACGTATATTGGTGGTAAAATTACACTGACAAAACGCAGTGAAAAACCTTTCCCGCAATTTACGTATGAGCCAGAAGAAACAAGAAAACATTTTAAAGAAAACGGCTGGAAAACCATTGTCGGTTTCCAAACGAGAAACCCAGTCCATCGTGCGCATGAATACATTCAAAAGACAGCACTGGAAACAGTGGATGGTCTATTTTTAAATCCACTTGTTGGTGAAACAAAATCTGATGATATTCCAGCAGATGTAAGAATGAAAAGCTATCAAGTGTTACTGAACGGTTATTACCCGAAAGACCGCGTCTTTTTAGGTGTTTTTCCTGCTGCCATGCGTTATGCTGGACCAAAGGAAGCGATTTTTCATGCGCTTGTGCGTAAAAATTATGGCTGTACACATTTTATTGTCGGCAGAGATCATGCGGGTGTTGGTGATTATTACGGCACATACGAAGCGCAGGAGCTATTTGAACAATTTACAAGCGAAGAAATTGGGATCACACCATTAAAATTTGAGCACAGCTTTTACTGCAATACATGTGAAGCCATGGCAACACCAAAAACATGCCCACATGATAAAAGCGAACATGTCATTCTTTCAGGTACAAAGGTCAGAACGATGCTGAGAAATGGTGAATTACCTCCGAGCACGTTCAGCCGAAAAGAAGTCATTGAAACATTAATCGAAGGATTAAAAACGACGGTATCTTAAAGGAGGATATGACATGAGCAACGAACATATCGTGTGGCATGATTCATCTATTACTAAAAAAGAATATCAACAGAAAAACAACCATACAAGCGGGATCATTTGGCTGACAGGTCTAAGCGGTTCAGGTAAATCGACGATCGCCAACGCAGCGGCTCGAGAGCTGTTTGAACAGGGGTACCAAGTGACAGTTCTTGACGGCGATAACGTACGCCATGGACTCAATAAAGACTTAGGCTTTTCAGATGACGACAGAAAAGAGAACATTCGGCGCATCGGTGAAGTGGCGAAATTATTTGTTGAGCAAGGAACGATTGTCATTACTGCTTTTATTTCACCATTTCAAGAAGACCGCCAAATCGTAAGACAGTTAGTCGAAGACGGAGAATTTCACGAAGTGTTTGTGAAATGTGATCTGAACGTGTGTGAAGAGCGTGATCCAAAGGGATTATATAAAAAAGCAAGAAACGGCGAAATTCCATTTTTCACGGGAATCGATTCACCATACGAAGAGCCAGCTGCGCCTGAGCTCGTTCTAGATACAGGTGAATTATCACGCGAGGAGTCAAAACAGCGCCTTGTTGATTATGTAAAGAATAAAACGAAATAATCGCCTGATGGCAGGGGGAGAAAGCAAGATGGGGAAAGTATACATTGTTGGTGCCGGACCGGGTGACCCAGACTTAATTACGCTAAAGGCCCATAAGGCAATACAGCAGGCAGATGTCATTTTATATGATCGTCTTGTCAATCAAGAGATTCTTGCCCATGCCAAACCGGAGGCGGAGTTGATCTATTGCGGCAAACTGCCGAATCATCATACGATGAGACAGGAAGCGATTAATGAAGCGCTTGTTGCTTATGCGAAGGAAGGGAAAATAGTCGTTCGTCTAAAAGGCGGTGATCCCTTTGTATTTGGCCGCGGCGGTGAAGAAATCGAATGCTTAGCTGAGCATGGTATTCCGTATGAAGTTGTCCCGGGGATTACTTCTGGTATTGCAGCGGCTGCTTATGCAGGCATTCCAGTCACGCACCGAGAATTCAGCTCAAATGTTGCGTTTGTGACAGGGCATTATCAAAAGGATGAACATTTTGAAGAAAAGTGGGAAGCGCTGGCGACGGGGATTGATACCCTTGTCATTTACATGGGCGTCAAAAATGTGGAAAGAGTCCAGCGGCTGCTTTTGAAAAATGGGCGGAACCCTGAAACCCCAGCTGCGTTTATTCACTGGGGAACGACCACGAGGCAAAAGACGACTTGCTGCACGGTGGCGACACTATCTGAAACGGTTGAAAAAGAAGGGATCGAGCATCCGAGTTTAATCGTAGTAGGAGATGTCGTTCACTTTCATCAAAAGTTGAACTGGTTTGAACCAGCACTGATTGAGAAATGAGAACAAAGGTGAAAAGACACGTGTGGACATCGTGTCTTTTCGTCTGAATAAAACTAGGGTTGCAAGGAGGAGTCAAATGAAACAAGCTGTCCTTTATGTTGGGCATGGAAGCAGGGTAAAAGAAGCACAGGATAAAGCCATTTCTTTTATGAAAAGCTGTATGCCGTTAGTGGAAGCAGATATACAAGAAATTTGTTTTTTAGAGTTGACGGACCCTTCAATCGAAGAAGGGTTTGAGACTTGTGTACAAAAAGGAGCAACTCACATTGCGATCGTCCCGCTCCTCCTTTTAACTGCCATGCATGCCAAATCAGATATTCCAGATGAGATTGTGAAAGTACAAAAACGTTTCCCACAAGTGAAGGTGACATATGGAAGACCTATAGGCGTGAACCAAGAAGTCACGAAAGCGGTTATCGCAAGGATTGAAGAAGCTGGATACAAGGGAGAGCGCGCAAAAATTCTCTTAATTGGCCGCGGAAGCTCTGATCCAGATGTAAAGCGGGATGTGTTTGGCATTGTAGATGATGTCCGAAGCATGCTGCCTTGTGCAGAGGTTTTTCCGTGTTTTATTACAGCGTGTGAACCGAATTATCGTGACGTCTTAGCACAGTTAACAGTAGATGACGATACGCCTGTCTATCTCGTGCCTTATCTTTTATTTACAGGCATTTTAATGAAAGAGATTGAGAATGAAGCGAATCAGGCGAGAGAGCGGCTGCGAGATGTCCGTGTCTGCCGGTATATTGGTTTTCATCCCCATGTAAAAGCAGCTTATATTGAACGTGTGCAGGAAACGATCTTAAACAAAGAGGATGCGTTTCGTTTTCAAGGAGAAAGCCATGCTTCCAGTTCATCTTGATCTAACCAATAAACACGTGCTGATTGCCGGCGGTGGAAGGATTGCGGCTAGAAGGACGAGTGCGCTATGCATGGAGCCATGCAACATAACCATTGTGAGCCCTGACATTTGTGAAGAAATGGCGAATCTCATTGAGACATATCAGCTGATTTGGAAGAAAAAGAAAGTTGATGCGGAAGATGTAAAGGATGCATTTTTGATTGTCGCTGCTACAGACGATCCTTCAGTAAACGAGTGGATGACGCAATCAGCGCTTCCTCATCAGCTCATCAACTGTGTGAGCCAGTCAGAGCTTGGCAATGTGATTGTGCCAAAGGTTGTGAGGGCAGGAAAAGTGACAATCTCTGTATCTACGAGTGGTGCAAGCCCAGCCCGCACTAAACAGCTGGCTGCGGCCATTGAGACCTTGCTTGAACAAGAGGACGTAGATGCACTGGATGAGCTCTATATAGAAAGGAAAAAACGACAAAGAAAGAGCCGATAAAATCTCATCTAAAGATTTAATCGGCTCTTTTTTATTTTCTCAGCTTTAGGACAACATCCTCATCAGGCGTCACAAATAATGTTTGCTGCTGATCATACGTGACAAAGCCCGGTTTTGCTCCGTTTGGTTTTTTCACATGCCGGATTTTCGTATAATCGACAGGGACGGAGCTTGATTCTTTTGCCTTCGAGAAGTAGGCAGCAATTTGTGCCGCTTCAAGCAAGGTTTGTTCATCAGGCGCTTGGTGACGAATGACGACATGTGATCCAGGAATATCCTTTGTGTGCAGCCAAATGTCATCACGAGCTGCCGCCTTTGTGGTCAAATATTCGTTTTGCTTGTTGTTTTTTCCAACGAGAATCGGAACACCTTGAGAAGATTCATATGCTTCAAGCTGAATGGCCGATGGTTTTTTCTTTTTGGCGTTGCGTTTTTGTTTGGGACGCAAATATTTTCCTTCCACCAGTTCTTCTCTTATTTCCTCTAAATCTTTTGGTGAGGCAGAGGACAGCTGCTGGATCAGCTCATTAAAATAAACAATTTCTTCATGTGTTCGTTCGATTTGTTCATTTACGGCCTCTACTGCATTTTTTGCCTTTTGGTATTTTGTAAAATACGCTTGTGCATTTTCAGAAGGGGTTTTGTTTGTTTTGAGCGGGATCGTGATCTCTCCGCCTTCTTCATCATAATAATTGATGACAGTCGCTTCTTTATCCCCTTTTTTAATTGCATATATATTGGCAGTAAGCAATTCACCATAAAGCTGGTACTTATGCGCATTTTGAGATTCTTCAAGCGTTCTTTTTAGTTTTTTTAGCTTGTTTTCATTTTTCTTTTTTTCATTCACAACAAAACGTTCAAGATCAGCCGCCTGCTGTTTGACTCTGTCTCTTTCAGCTTTTCCGAAATAAAAGCGGTCAAGTAGCTCACTAAGAGAATCAAATGTCTTCATGTCACCATGGACGTGCTGAAGTTCTAATAAATAAAAATACTCTTTCCCGTCTTTTCTCGTGAGCTGAGGGGTAAAAGAATGCGCCTGAATGAGCTGAAACATCTTGAGCAATGTACTTGGAATCGTTTCCTGATTGGCAAGACCGGCCCTGTGGACAGCTTCCTTAGCAAACAGCGGAGAAACCCCGGAGAATGTATCGACAATTTGATTGGCAATTTTCCCTTCTTGAAAACGTAAATGCTTTAAAATATCTTCCTTCGTCACGTCAAAAGGATTCAGCTTTTGCTGTGCCGGCGGCAGAAGATATTGATGTCCGGGCAGCACCGTTCGATAGCTGTTCACAGATGGAGAAAGATGTTTCAGTCCGTCAATGATCTGCTCCGTTTCGTCCTCCACGAGAATTAAGTTGCTGTGCCTGCCCATAATTTCAATATACAGCTTACGGGTTTGTTCATCGCCAATTTCATTTCGGCTTCGCACGTGCAGCACGATCACCCGATCTAACCCAATTTGTTCAAAACGTTCAATGAACCCACCCTCAAGATGTTTTCTGAGAAGCATACAAAACATTGGCGGTTCGCTCGGATTATCATCATGGTGCTCAGTGAGCTGTACCCTTGCATAGCTCGGGTGAGCGGATAAAAGAAGCTTATGATTCTTCCCCTTTGATCGGATATGAAAAATCAGCTCATGCTTGTATGGCTGATGTATTTTCGAAATTCTTCCGCCAGATAATGTTTCTTGCAATTCATTTGTCATACCGTATGTAAAAATGCCGTCAAATGACATGTTGGATACACCCTCTTCTTTCACACAAATCTACTGAAAGAACCTTACGTTTTCTCGTTCTTTAGGCAGTCTTATTATTATAGCATGATTTAGGACGAGTCTGAATAAACTGGCTTATAGAACACTGCATAAGAGAGAGAACAAAAGAGGAGTGGACGAGGTCAAATGAATTGGCATGAACTGAACCAAACCGATTTATTAAAAACAATGAATACATCGATAGGTGACGGACTGTCAGAAAAAGATGTGCAAAAGCGGCTTGAAAAGCATGGGCCAAATGAATTGCAGGAAGGGAAAAAGGCGTCGGCGTTCGTTATTTTTTTAGCGCAATTTAAAGACTTTATGGTGTTAATCCTGCTTGCGGCAACGATTATTTCTGCCTTTTTAGGTGAATATATTGATGCTGTGGCGATTGTGGCGATTGTGCTGATAAATGGTGTGCTTGGCTTTTATCAGGAACGCCGTGCGGAAAAGTCCCTCCAAGCACTAAAGGAATTATCAACGCCGCATGTCTATGCAAGGAGAAACAATGAATGGGTCAAGATCCCGTCCAAGCACCTCGTGCCGGGAGATATTGTGAAGTTTTCAAGTGGGGATCGAATTGGGGCAGATATCAGATTACTAGAAACAAAGAGTTTGGAAATCGAAGAATCTGCCCTCACTGGAGAGTCCATCCCAGCAGTCAAACATGCGAGTCCGCTCTCGCGAGATCATGTCTCGCTTGGAGATTTGACGAACATGGCCTTTATGGGGACGCTTGTCACAAGAGGAAGCGGTGTAGGAGTTGTCATTGGTACAGGGATGAATACAGCGATGGGACAAATTGCCGGTATGCTGGATTCAGCAGGTAATATGGAAACACCGCTGCAAAGACGCCTTGAGCAGCTGGGGAAAATTTTAATTGTTGCTGCGTTATTTTTAACTGTTCTTGTGGTTGTTCTTGGTGTGGTGCAAGGTCATGATTTGTATCATATGTTCTTAGCGGGTGTATCTCTCGCTGTTGCTGCGATTCCAGAAGGACTGCCGGCGATCGTCACTGTCGCACTTTCCCTAGGTGTGCAGCGGATGATTAAACAAAAATCCATTGTCAGAAAGCTGCCGGCCGTGGAAACACTCGGCTGCGCCTCGATTATTTGCTCAGATAAAACAGGCACAATGACACAAAATAAAATGACAGTGACACATGTATGGGCAGAGGGGAAAACGTGGAATATTTCTGGCACTGGGTACGAGCCGTCAGGTGATTTTACCTTAAACGGAGAACTTGTCCACGTAGACAAACATCCAAGCCTGCAAAAGGTGCTATTATACGGAGCACTTTGTAATACATCGACCATCGTTGAAAAAGACGGAGAGATGAGACTTGATGGCGATCCGACAGAAGGAGCACTTCTAACCGCTGCGCGTAAAGCGGGTTTTACAGAGCAATTCATCGAAGCGGGATTTCGTGTGGTGGAGGAATTCCCTTTTGACTCTGAAAGAAAAATGATGTCAGTCGTCGTGGAAACGAATCAGAAGGAGCGGTATGTCATTGCCAAAGGGGCGCCAGATGTGCTGATGAACCGTTCAAGTCATATGATGCACGGCGGACGCACCGCCTCATTTTCAAAGGCCCACCGGCAAGAAACAGAAGCTGCCATTCAAGGTTTAGCAAGACAAGCGCTTAGAACCATTGCGATTGCATATAAAAAAGTAAGCCTGACAGAAAAAATCACCTCTGTTCAGCAGGCGGAAACTGGCCTCACATTTATCGGTCTAGAGGGCATGATTGATCCACCTCGTCCTGAAGTGAGACGAGCGATTAAAGAATGCCGGGATGCTGGCATTAAAACAGTGATGATTACAGGCGATCACGTAGAAACGGCTAAAGCGATCGCTAAAGATTTAAGTCTCTTACCGAAGCAAGGAAAGGTGCTTGATGGAAAAGCTCTGGATCAGCTAAGCGACAAAGAGCTGGAGCAAACAGCAGAAGATGTGTACGTCTTTGCCCGTGTATCACCTGAGCATAAACTGAGAATTGTGAAGGCCTATCAAAAAAATGGCCATATTGTCGCGATGACAGGTGATGGGGTGAATGATGCGCCAGCGATTAAACAGGCGGATATCGGCATATCCATGGGGATTACCGGAACAGACGTTGCCAAAGAAGCTTCTTCTCTTATTTTGCTTGATGACAACTTTGCGACCATTAAATCCGCTATTAAAGAGGGCCGGAATATTTATGAAAACATTCGCAAATTTGTCCGCTATTTGCTGGCATCGAATGTGGGAGAGATTTTGGTCATGCTGTTTGCGATGCTTCTTGCGCTTCCATTGCCTCTCGTTCCAATTCAAATTTTGTGGGTAAACCTTGTCACAGACGGCTTGCCGGCTATGGCACTTGGAATGGATAAACCAGAAGGCGATGTCATGAAGAGAAAGCCGCGGAACATGAAAGAGGGGATTTTTGCAAGAGGGCTTGGCTGGAAGGTCGTATCAAGAGGGTTTCTGATCGGGATTGCCACTTTGTTAGCCTTTATGTTTGTGTATCACCGTGATCCGAACAATCTTCAATATGCGCAGACGGTTGCATTCAGCACACTCGTTTTGGCGCAGCTCATTCATGTGTTTGACTGCCGCAGTGAACGGTCTATTTTTGAACGCAATCCATTCGGGAATATGTACTTAATCGGCGCCGTTGTGTCTTCCCTGCTGCTGATGCTTGTGGTCATTTATTATCCGCCGCTTCAGCCGATTTTCAAAACGGTGGCGGTCGCACCAGTTGATTGGCTTCTGATCATCGGTATGTCTGCATTGCCAACTTTTTTACTGGCGGGATCACTTTTGACAAGAAAAAAATAATTGGTTATGGTATAATTTTGAGGTAATAGTGTCTGCTATTACCTTTTTCATTTTATTAATATGAAAGAATTGGGTGTTTTCACATGATACGCAGTATGACGGGATTCGGCCAAGCGAGTAAAACGGATGGAGAACTGACAGTGTCAGTTGAGCTAAAATCGGTCAATCACCGTTTTAAAGAGGTTCATGCCCGTTTGCCGAGGCCGCTTTTATATTTCGAAGATACATTAAAAAAAATTATTCTTCGTCACGTGCAGCGCGGTCGAATTGAGCTGTTTGTTACGATTGAAGGCGGTAAACTTGCAAGCCGGTCTTTACAGATTGACTGGCCGCTGCTTGATGAATATATGAAAGCCGCAAAAGACCTTGAGGACCGCTATCATATTTCAGGTATTCAGCATGCACATGACTTACTGAAGCTGGAACAGGCTGTTCAGGTGGAAGAGTCAGTCAGCCGTAATGAGCAGCTGGAGCATTTGCTGATAGACACTTGTGAAGAAGCTGTCAAGGAGCTTTGCTTTATGAGAGAGCAGGAGGGAACATCACTTCAAAAAGACTGTGAACTCAGGCTGTCTGAACTTGAGGCATTTACAGAAGAAATCAAAGTGTTTGCACCAGAGGTTGTGAGTCAGTACAAAGAACGATTGAATCAAAGATTGCAAGAATGGATCGGAGAGGCGCTTGAAGAGAGCAGACTGACCACAGAGGCGGCCATCTTTGCTGATCGCTGTGACATTACAGAAGAGATTACCAGGCTGAAAAGTCATTTTCAGCAGTTCCAGCAAATTTTGACGCAAGGCGGCGCTGCCGGACGAAAGCTTGACTTTCTTGTACAGGAGCTCAACCGTGAAGTGAACACGATTGGATCAAAAGCAAACCATCACCATTTAACAAAGCTCGTGGTTGAAATGAAAAGCGCTATTGAAAAAATAAAAGAACAAGTGCAAAATATAGAATAGTCATTGTGTATGCTGTTTACAGTGCGTCTCTTTCGGCGAGACTAGAGACGTTTATATTACAGGGGGACGTTAGAAGATGACCATAAAGTTGATCAATATCGGATTTGGAAACATCATTTCAGCGAATCGGATGATTTCGATCGTCAGTCCGGAATCAGCACCGATTAAACGAATGATACAAGACGCAAGAGATCGAGGCATGCTCATTGATGCGACATACGGAAGAAGAACCCGTGCTGTTGTCATTATGGACAGTGACCATGTCATCTTATCTGCCGTTCAGCCTGAGACTGTCGCGCAAAGACTTTCTGTAAAAGAAGAAATCATAGATGAAGGGCAGGGGTAATACGCCATTATGAAAGAAAGAGGACTTTTAATCGTTCTCTCTGGACCTTCGGGAGTTGGAAAAGGAACGGTCAGACAAGCCATTTTCTCCCAGGAAGATACGAAATTTGAATACTCTATTTCTGTGACAACCCGCAAACCGCGTGAAGGTGAAAGAAATGGTGTTGATTATTTCTTTAAAACCAGGGAAGAATTTGAACATATGATTGAAAACAAAAAGCTGTTAGAATGGGCAGAATATGTCGGGAATTACTACGGCACGCCTGTTGACTATGTAGAACAAACATTGAGCGAAGGAAAAGATGTTTTCCTTGAAATCGAAGTGCAAGGTGCACTTCAAGTAAGAGAAGCATTCCCGGAAGGTCTCTTTATTTTCCTTGCACCGCCAAGTCTTTCAGAACTTCAAAACCGCATTATTACACGCGGGACAGAATCTGAGGATCTCATCCGTAACCGAATGGCTGCTGCAAAAGAAGAAATTGAAATGATGGATGCTTATGACTATGTCGTTGAAAACGACGATGTCGAGCTTGCATGTGAAAGAATTAAAGCGATCGTCCTTGCAGAGCACCTGCGAAGAGACAGAGTCGCACCAAGATATAAAAAAATGCTGGGGGTAGAATAAACCATGTTAGATCCTTCAATTGACTCATTGATGAACAAACTTGACTCAAAATATACACTTGTCACAGTGTCTGCACGCCGTGCACGTGAAATGCAAATCCATCAAGATCAACAAATCGAAAACACAAAATCCTACAAATTTGTAGGGAAAGCTCTTGAAGAAATCGATGCTGGTCTTTTGACATTTGAAAAAGAAGAGCAAGAATAACATCGCTTCTGCCATGCAGATACGATACGTTCAAAAAAGTCAAAACTATGATTGGTTTTGACTTTTTTGAATTGTAGACGAATTTGTGAAAAAGGCCGTTAAGGGGGACAAACAAATGTTACAGTCAAAAAATATTTTACTCGGCGTCAGCGGAGGAATCGCCGTATATAAAGCAGCTGCACTCACTAGTAAACTCGTACAGGCAGGCGCAAACGTAAGAGTGATTATGACAGAATCTGCCCGTGAGTTTGTGTCTCCGCTCACCTTTCAAGCCCTATCTCGGCATGAGGTGTATGTGGATACATTTAAAGAAAACAATCCAAAAGTCATTGCGCATATTGATGTAGCTGACTGGGCCGATCTCATTCTTGTTGCCCCTGCAACAGCACATACCATTGGTAAAATGGCCGCAGGACTTGCTGATGATATGCTCACAACGACCTTGCTTGCTTCAACAGCTCCTGTATGGGTTGCACCGGCTATGAATGTGCACATGTATGACCATCCAGCTGTCAAGCGGAACATCCGCACTTTATATGAAGACGGCTACCGGTTTATAGAGCCAAGTGAAGGCTATTTAGCATGCGGCTACATTGGAAAAGGACGCTTAGAGGAGCCTGAAAAAATTGTTGAACACATTCGTGCGTTTTTTGATGAGCCAACCAGCTTGCCGCTTTCAGGTAAAAAAGTTGTGGTCACAGCTGGCCCTACACGAGAAGTGATCGACCCTGTTCGTTTTCTTTCAAATCGATCTTCTGGGAAAATGGGCTATGCCATTGCAGAAGCTGCCGAGCAAATGGGGGCTGATGTCACGCTCATTTCAGGACCTGTTTCGTTGACTGCGCCTGAGCATGTGGATGTGGTGCAAGTGGAATCGGCTGAGGAGATGTATCAAGCAGCGTTAGATGTATACGAGACAGCAGATATCGTGATTAAATCAGCAGCCGTTGCTGATTATACGCCTGTCACGACGTATTCTCATAAAATGAAAAAACAAGACGGTGCACTAGCGGTTGAATTTAAGCGGACGAAAGATATTTTAAAAGAGCTTGGGAAAAGAAAAGAACATCAGGTGCTAGTCGGCTTTGCAGCTGAGACACAAGATGTAGAATACTATGCGAAAAAGAAAATCGAATCCAAGCATTTAGATATGATTGTCGCGAACAATGTTGCAGCAGAGGGCGCAGGCTTTGGCACAGATACGAATGTCGCAGCATTGATCAAAGCAGACGGAACAAAAAAAGAGCTGCCAATGATGAGTAAAAAAGACCTTGCCTTTGAAATCTTACAGGAGGCAAAACAGCTGCTGCCAAAAGAGCGTGATCGAGCATGATTGCTGAAGT
Organism: Bacillus sp. RAR_M1_44; assembly: GCF_020165935.1. NCBI lineage: Bacteria > Bacillati > Bacillota > Bacilli > Caryophanales > Bacillaceae > Bacillus > Bacillus sp. RAR_M1_44. The sequence continues at coordinate 185,432 of NZ_JAIUKX010000003.1, read as the reverse complement.
GATCGTCGATGTCACAACGAAAGCCATTGACAGGCCATTTGACTATCGTGTGCCAGACCGCTTTAAAGGCCTTGTCAAGGCTGGTATGAGGGTAGTAGTTCCTTTTGGACCAAGGAAGATTCAAGGGTTTGTGACAAAAATCAAAGAAGAAACAGACGTACAGTCAGGAAACATCAAGGACATTGTCGATTTATTTGATTTATCTCCTGTTCTGACAGATGAGCTATTGGAGCTTTCCCACTGGCTGACGGAAAAAACATTGTCCTATCATATTACGGCGCTTCAATCGATGCTTCCTGCAGCGATGAAAGCCAAATATGAAAAAGAAATTCAGGTGTTATCAGCTGAGGAACTTCCGCAGTCATTGAAAGAGCTTTTCGGTCAGCAAGAGAGCATCCTTTACGCTGACATTCCGCCTGAACAGCTGAAGCCTATTCAAAAGCATGTCCAAAAAGGTCATCTAGAAGTCAGATATCACGTCTCGCAAAAATCCGGAAAGAAAAAGGTGCGGACACTTCAGACAGCTGTTTCAAAAGAAAAACTTGAAGAAAAGCAGGAACAGTTAAAGAAAAATGCGGTGAAACAGAAGGCGCTGCTTGCTTTTTTACTTCAATCGAATGAAACGACGTTTTTAGCAAAAGATTTGCAGCAGCAAACAGGTGCTAGTTCTCAAACGATAAAAGCCTTGATTCAAGAAGGTCTGTTAACAGAAAGCTATGAAGAGATTTATCGAGATCCTTATCGGGATAAGGAGTTTACACCATCTACTCCTCTTGATCTCACAACAGAGCAAGCAGAAGCGGCAAAACCCATTCATCAAGCAGTGAGCGATGACAAACATGAAACGTTTTTACTGCACGGAGTCACAGGAAGCGGTAAAACCGAAATTTATTTACAGACGATTGATCATGTCCTCCAAAAGGGAAAAGAAGCGATCGTCCTAGTTCCTGAAATTTCATTAACGCCTCAAATGGTCCAGCGTTTTAAAGAGCGCTTCGGGTCCAATGTGGCTGTTCTTCATAGCGGCTTATCGACTGGGGAAAAATACGATGAATGGCGGAAAATCCACCGCAAGGAAGTCAAGCTTGTCGTTGGCGCAAGATCGGCTGTTTTTGCCCCGTTTGAGAATCTAGGAATGATCATTATAGATGAAGAACACGAATCGTCATATAAACAAGAAGAAATGCCTCGGTATCATGCGAAAGATGTGGCCATTGAACGAGCAGGGCGGCACCAATGTCCGGTTGTATTAGGCAGTGCAACGCCTTCACTTGAGTCATATGCGCGTGCGAAAAAGGGTGTGTATACACTGCTGACGCTCAAACGGCGCGTCAATCAGCAGCAGCTGCCGCACGTTTCGTTAATTGATATGAGAGAAGAATTAAGAAACGGCAACCGCTCCATGTTCTCAGAAGAATTAATGCTCAGGTTAAAAGAAGTACTTGAAAGAAAAGAACAGGCTGTTTTATTTCTAAATAAAAGAGGCTATTCATCCTTTGTGATGTGCCGTGATTGCGGATATGTGGAACAATGTCCACATTGTGAGATTTCTCTCACTTATCACCGCTTTCAAAAACGGCTGAAGTGCCATTACTGCGGTCACGAAGCTCCTGTACCTGCAGAATGTCCAGAATGCCATAGTGAGCATATTCGCTATTTTGGTACAGGCACGCAGCGTGTGGAAGAAGAGTTGACGAAGGTATTGCCAGAAGCAAGGGTCATCCGAATGGATGTAGATACAACCTCTCGGAAAGGCGCGCACGAAAAGCTTCTCACGTCCTTTGGTAACAAAGAAGCGGACATTCTGCTTGGGACGCAAATGATTGCAAAAGGATTAGACTTCCCAGATGTTACACTTGTCGGTGTCCTTAGTGCGGATACGTCTCTTCACATCCCTGATTTTCGTTCAAGTGAAAAAACGTTTCAGCTTCTTACACAAGTAAGCGGACGGGCGGGACGTCATGAAAAAGCGGGGTCAGTCATTATTCAATCATATACACCTACGCATTATAGTATTGAATTAACCAAACAGCATGATTATGAAGCCTTTTATGAGCAGGAGATGTTGCACCGTCGTCATCAGTCCTATCCGCCATTTTATTTTTTGGCGATGGTGACTGTATCACATGAAGAAGTGACAAAGGCAGCGCATGTCACAGACAAAATTGTTCAGTTCCTGAAAATGAATTGTGCACCGAATACAAGGATTCTCGGTCCTGCTGCTTCTCCGATCGCTAAGATCAAAGATAGATATCGATATCAATGCGTGATAAAATACAAAAGGGAAAATGAACTGGCAAGTTTATTACGGAAAATACAAGATCATTATCAAAAAGAAATGGAACAAAAACAGTTGATGATATCAATCGATATGAATCCATATATGATGATGTAAAACGGAGGTCTTTTCGTGGCAATCAAACCGATAGTCTTACATCCTGCAGACGTGCTTGAACAACAAACAGAGCTTGTTGATACATTCGATAAAAAACTGAAAAAACTGCTGGATGATATGTATGATACAATGCTTGAACTAGATGGAGTCGGCCTAGCCGCACCGCAAATTGGCATCTCAAAAAGAATTGCCGTGGTCGATATCGGAGAAGATTCTGGGAGGATTGACTTGGTAAATCCTGAGATTCTTGAAGTGGAAGGGAGCCAGACAGACATTGAAGGCTGCCTGAGCTTTCCATCTTTGTACGGAACGGTTGAAAGACCAAATTATGTGAAGGTGAAAGCCTTTGATAAGAAAGGCAAACCATTTACAATAGAAGCAGAAGGATTTTTAGCAAGAGCTTTATTGCATGAAATTGATCACTTAGACGGCGTATTATTCACGTCGAAGATCATTCAAACCTATACAGAAAAAGAACTTGCGGAAATGGAAGGGTGAAGAAAATGGCACGTATCGTATTTATGGGAACCCCTGATTTCTCAGTACCTGTGCTGCAAACACTTATAACAGAAGGATACGAAGTGGTAGGGGTCGTCACACAGCCAGATCGCCCGAAAGGCAGAAAACGAGTGCTCACGCCGCCTCCTGTAAAAGTAGAAGCCTTAAAACACGGCATTCCAGTTTTACAGCCTGAAAAGGTACGTCTTGATGAAGAAATTGATAAAGTGCTTGCGTTAAAGCCAGATTTAATCGTAACAGCAGCATTCGGACAAATCTTGCCAAAAAGATTACTTGATGAACCTGAATTTGGCTGTATCAACGTTCATGCCTCACTGCTGCCAGAACTAAGAGGCGGTGCACCGATCCATTATGCGATCCTGCAAGGCAAAAAGAAAACAGGCGTGACGATCATGTATATGGTGGAAAAGCTTGATGCAGGTGACATGATTAGCAAAGTAGAAGTAGAAATTGATGAATTAGACAACGTCGGAACACTGCATGATAAATTAAGTGTGGCTGGTGCGGCCTTATTAAAAGATACCGTTCCAAATGTGTTAAGCAGGTCTATCTCGCCAATTCCGCAAAATGAAGAGGCAGCAACGTATGCACCAAATATTAAGCGGGAGCAGGAAAGATTAGACTGGACCAAGCCAGGAGAAGAGCTTTACAACCAAGTTCGCGGCTTAAATCCATGGCCAGTTGCCTATACTGAATGGAACGGTGCTAACTTAAAAGTATGGGAAGCGAAAAAAGTGCCGCTTCAAGCGCCAGAAGAACCTGGGAAAGTGATTGAGCTTCAAAAAGAAGGGCCAGTCGTTGGAACAGGAAATCAGCAAGGCCTTTTATTAACGAGTGTACAGCCCGCTGGAAAGAAAAAAATGAGCGGTGAAGACTTTTTAAGAGGCGCAAATATCGAAATTGGACAGAAATTAGGGTTAATCAATGAAGAAAAGTAATGTGAGAGAAGTAGCGCTGGACGCTTTAATCAAACTCGAACAAAATCAAGCCTACAGTAACTTGCTTTTGCAGTCAGTGATGAAAGAGAAAGAACTTTCCGATCAAGACAAACCGCTATTAACAGAACTTGTATACGGTACACTGCAAAACAAGCTGGCACTTGATTATATGCTCACACCCTTTGTGAAAAAACCGCAAAAAGTGGCTCCGTGGGTGATGCAGCTTTTGCGGATGTCTCTTTATCAGATGGTTTACCTTGAAAAAATTCCAGATCGTGCAGCCATCCATGAAGCAGTGGAACTAACGAAAAAGCGCGGACATAAAGGCATTTCTTCACTAGTCAACGGCGTTTTGCGTTCCGTGCAAAGAGAAGGCGTGCCAGCATTTGATGCGATCAAAGATCCGGTAAAAAGGCTTTCAATAGAGACAAGCCATCCATTGTGGCTCGTACAAGAATGGGTGGAGGCGTACGGTTTTGAAGCAACAGAAAGCATGTGCCGTATTCATTTAGTCCCGCCAAAGCAGACATTGCGTGTCAATCAAATGAAAAAAAACCGCCCTGCACTGCAGCAAGAACTCATGCATGCAGGAATTGAAACAGAGCTCGGCGACTTATCTGAGGATGCACTCAAACTCATGAAAGGATCTATCGTATCTACTCCTTTCTTTCAAGAGGGCTTTGTCACGATTCAAGATGAAAGCTCCATGCTTGTCGCAAGAGCGCTGGATCCTCAGCCGGGAGAAATGGTGCTTGATGCCTGTGCCGCTCCTGGTGGTAAATCAACACATATCGCAGAGCGAATGAACGATGAGGGGAAGATTGTGTCTCTTGATTTACATGAGCACAAAGTAAAACTGATCAAACAGGCAGCAAAACGTCTGAACTTAACGCATATTGAGGCAAAAGCGCTTGATGCAAGGAAAGCATCCGACCATTATGATGATGCTTCGTTTGACCGTATTCTCATTGATGCACCATGTTCAGGTTTTGGCGTCATCAGACGAAAACCAGATATGAAATATACAAAGTCCTCGGAAGACTCAGCAAGACTTGCGACAATTCAGCAATCGATCTTGCATGAAACAGCCCAGCTGCTAAAGCCAGGCGGTACCCTTGTATACAGTACATGTACAATGGATCCAACAGAAAATCAACAAGTGATTCATGCGTTTTTACAAGAACACCAAGACTTCGAACCCGATCTATCTCTTAATGAACGGCTGCCTGAGCAGGTTGCTCCGTTTGTTCAAAACGGAAGTGTACAAATACTTCCTCATTATTTCGGAACAGATGGTTTCTTTATTTGCAGCATGAGAAAGAAGGGATAAAAAATGACAGAACAAAAACAAAAAGTAAGAAAAGAACTGAAAACAGACATGCCGTCGATCTACTCGTTTGAGCTAAATGAAATCAAAGACTGGTTAAAGGAACAAGGCGAAAAGCCTTTCCGTGCAACACAAATTTTTGAGTGGCTTTATGAAAAACGCGTCACATCCTTTGATGAAATGTCTAACCTTTCAAAGGAATTAAGAGAAAAATTAAAAGATCAATTCGCCATCACGACTTTAAAAACAGTGATCAAACAAACATCTCAAGATGGAACGATCAAGTTCTTATTTGAATTACACGATGGCTATACCATTGAAACCGTGCTAATGCGCCACGAATACGGCAACTCTGTCTGCGTCACAACACAGGTTGGCTGCCGGATTGGTTGTACATTCTGTGCATCTACACTTGGCGGTTTGAAACGTAACCTTGAGGCGGGAGAAATTGTGGCCCAAGTATTGAAAGTACAACAGGCGCTTGATGAAACAGATGAACGCGTCAGCTCAGTTGTTATCATGGGAATTGGCGAACCGTTTGATAACTTTGATGAAATGCTTGCATTCCTTAAAATCATTAACCATGATAACGGCTTAAATATTGGTGCACGTCATATTACCGTTTCGACGAGCGGGATCATTCCAAAGATTTATCAATTTGCGGATGAGCAAATGCAAATCAACTTTGCTGTCTCCCTGCACGCACCAAATACTGACATTCGAAGCCGCCTCATGCCAATCAATAAGGCATACAAGCTGCCAAAATTAATGGAAGCTATTGAATATTACATTCAAAAAACAGGCAGACGCGTGAGCTTTGAATACGGTCTGTTTGGCGGAGTCAATGATCAAGTCCATCATGCAGAAGAACTTGCTGATTTATTAAAAGGAATCAAATGCCATGTAAACCTCATCCCGGTGAACTATGTACCAGAAAGAGATTACGTGAGAACACCAAGAGAACAAATCTTCCTATTTGAAAAAACGCTGAAAGAACGAGGCGTAAACGTAACGATTAGACGAGAGCAAGGCCATGATATTGATGCTGCTTGCGGTCAGCTAAGAGCGAAGGAGCGTCAGGAAGAGACGAGGTGACGAATGTTGATAAGGGCAGCCTTTCAAACCGATACAGGAAAAGTCCGTCAGCATAATGAAGATGATGCAGGTATTTTTGAAGCAAAAGAAGACACACTTCTAGCTGTTGTAGCAGATGGAATGGGAGGTCATCTTGCTGGTGATGTAGCCAGCAAGATGGCAGTTTCTTCTTTAAAAGAATACTGGCAGCAAACATCTTCAATTCCAAATAAACCAGCCGATCAAGAAAATTGGTTAATCTCAAAAATTAGCGATATTAATGACCAAGTATACGAACATGCGAAAAACAATGAGGAGTGCCAAGGAATGGGGACGACCATCGTTTGTGCGCTCGTTCATTTGCAAACGGTCACAATTGCCCATATTGGTGACAGCCGCTGCTATTTGCTAAGAGAAGGAGCACTGACCCAATTAACAGATGATCACTCACTAGTGAATGAGTTAGTGAAAACAGGAGAGATTTCAAAAGCGGATGCAGAATATCATCCAAGAAAAAATGTGCTGACCAAAGCGTTAGGAACGGATAAACACGTTCAAATTGATGCACGAACTTTTGAAGTGGACCCAGGAGATCAAATTTTGCTTTGCTCAGACGGATTATCGAATAAAGTAGAAGAAGAACATCTGATTCAGATTTTATCGCAAACAACCGCACCAGATGAAAAAGTAACAGAGTTAGTTCAAACAGCGAATGACAACGGCGGTGAAGATAACATTACAGCAGTACTGTTAGAAATCTCCTCCCAAACAGAGGAGGGTGACAGCAAGTGTTGATCGGAAAAAGGATCAGCGGCCGTTATCAAATTCTTCGCGCCATAGGCGGAGGCGGAATGGCCAACGTTTATTTGGCGGAGGATATGATTTTAGATCGCGAAGTGGCGATTAAAATTTTACGGTTTGACTTTGCAAGCGATGATGATTTTATTAGACGGTTCCGGAGAGAAGCGCAATCAGCAGCCAGCTTAGATCATCCGAATATTGTCAGTATCTACGATGTAGGAGAAGAAGATGACATTTATTATATTGTCATGGAATATGTCGAAGGGATGACGCTCAAAGAATACATACACGCCAATGGACCGCTTCATCCAAAAGAAGCCGTTCGCATTATGGAGCAAGTCGTTGCGGCGATGGAAGAAGCCCATGCGAAACAGCTCGTCCATCGAGACATTAAGCCTCACAATATATTAATAGACAACTTGGGGAATATCAAAGTCACTGATTTTGGCATTGCCATGGCACTTAGCTCAGCGACGATTACCCATACGAATTCTGTTCTTGGCTCCGTGCATTATTTGTCCCCAGAGCAAGCGCGCGGCGGTCTTGCAACGAAAAAGTCAGACATTTATTCACTTGGTATTGTTCTTTATGAGCTGATTTCAGGACGCATGCCATTTGAAGGAGAATCCGCTGTCAGTGTCGCACTGAAGCATTTGCAATCAGAGCCGCCATCTGTGAGAAGGTGGAATCCTTCTGTACCACAAAGCGTGGAGAACATCATTTTAAAAGCGATGGCCAAAGATCCATTCTATCGATACGAAGATGCATCTGAAATGCAAAAAGACTTAAAAACGGCTTTTGACCCTGCAAGACTAAAAGAAAAGCGCTTTGTCATTGAAGAAGATCATGAAGCAACAAAAGCCATTCCTATTATAAAAGATCATCAAGTCGATCAAGACAATGAAAAAACAGCCGTCCACCCGGTTCAAAAACCAAAGAAAAAAGAGAAACAAAAGCCGAAGAAAAAACGGAAAAAATGGCCGTGGATTGTAGCATCGATCTTATTTGTTTTGACGGCTGCGACCATTTTAGCGATCACGGTCTTCCCAGGATTACTCTTTCCAAAGGATGTAGAGGTGACCGATGTTTCTGGCATGACGGTTGAAAAAGCGGAAGACACCTTGAAGAAAGCCGGATTTACCGTCGCTTCTGACCCCATTGATATTGCCGACGAGAAGATTGAAAAAGGGCTGGTTGTCAAAACAGACCCGAAAATCGGAACTAAGGTAAAAGAAGGGACAGAAATTCAACTTTATCAAAGTACAGGTAAAGAAAAAACCGAATTACCTGATGTAACAGGTGAAAAGGTCGAGAAAGCAAAAGAACGATTAGAGAAAAAAGGGTTTAAACAGGTTGTTGTAGAGGAAGTGAATGATAATGACACAGAATCAGGCATTGTCATGGAACAGAAACCTTCCGCAAATACAGAACTTGTCGCAGCAGATGAAGAGGTCACATTGACCGTCAGTATAGGCCCTGCCGATATTACCTTACGGGATTTAACGACCTATAGTAAACAGGCCGCATCAAATTATCTAGAGGATAATGGACTAAAGCTAGATGAAAAAGAAGCATATTCTGACGATGTGCCGAAAGGTGAGGTCATGAAGCAAGAACCGGGAGCGGGGACAGCTGTTAAACCTGGTGATACGGTCAAAATTACGTTCTCTCTTGGTCCAAAAGAGAAACCGGCTAAAACGGTGACTGAAAAAATTGCGATCCCTTATGAACCAGAAACAGAAGGACAAGAAATGATTGTTCAAATATCCATTGACGATGCAGAACATAGCATTTCTGATTTATATGAAACCTTTAAAATCACTGCGCCCACTGAGCGAACGATTAAATTTAAAATAGAACCTGGTCAAAAAGGATACTATCAGGTGACTGTGGATGATAAAGTAGTAAGCTCCAAAACGATTGAATACCCTGATGATGAATAAAGGAGGGACTTTATGCCTGAGGGCAAAATTATTAAAGCATTAAGCGGATTTTATTATGTGCTGGATGAGTCTCTAGAAAGTGGCAAAGTAATTCAGTGTAGAGCAAGAGGGATTTTTCGTAAAAACAAAATAACCCCTCTTGTTGGAGATTATGTCGTCTATCAAGCAGATAACGATAAGGAAGGCTATTTGCTGGAAGTAAAAGAGCGGACAAATGAGCTGATTCGGCCGCCTATTAGCAACGTTGATCAAGCGGTGCTCGTTTTCTCAGCAGCAGAGCCGACCTTTAGTACATCGCTGTTAGACAGATTCCTAGTGCTTGTTGAAGAGAGCCAGATTGAACCGATTATCTGCATCACAAAAATGGACTTGCTGAAAACAGAGCAAGAGCGAGAAACGATTCAAGCCTATGCAGAAGACTATCGCCAAATTGGATACGACGTTCATTTAACATCGACAATCGAAGGGGATGGAATTGAAACACTGACCCCGCATTTCCATCACAAGATTACTGTATTTGCAGGTCAATCAGGTGTAGGGAAGTCTTCCCTCTTAAATGCGATGAGTCCTGATTTAGCACTGAAAACAAATGATATTTCCTCCCATCTTGGCAGGGGGAAACATACAACAAGACATGTGGAACTCATTCGAACGGCTGAAGGGCTCATTGCCGATACACCAGGATTTAGCTCGCTTGAATTTACAGGTATCGAAGCGGAAGATTTAGGGCTCTATTTCTTAGAAATCAGAGAGAAGAGTGCAGAATGTAAATTCAGGGGCTGTTTGCACGTAAAAGAGCCTGGATGTGCAGTAAAAGAGGCAGTAGAAGACGATCGCATCAGAGAGTATCGCTATCAGCATTATTTAGAGTTTTTAACTGAAATTAAAGACAGAAAGCCGAGGTACTAAATCATGGTTTATATTGCCCCATCCATTTTATCAGCCGATTTTGCCAATCTTGCGAAAGATATCCGTGATGTGGAACAAGGTGGAGCGGATTATATTCATATTGATGTGATGGACGGTCATTTTGTGCCGAATATGACATTTGGACCAAATGTAGTGGAGGCGATCAGGCCGCATACAAAGCTGCCGCTCGATGTTCACTTAATGATTGAGCAGCCAGACCAGTATATCCCTGCATTTGCAAAAGCGGGCGCTGATATTATTTCTGTTCATGTCGAGGCGTGTCCACACTTACATCGCACGATTCAGCATATAAAAGAACAAGGTGTCAAAGCAGGGGTTGTTTTAAACCCGCACACACCTGTTTCTCAAATTGCGCATGTGTTAGAGGATGTTGACCTAGTCTTATTCATGACGGTGAACCCTGGTTTTGGCGGACAGGCGTTTATTCCTTCTGTTCTCTCAAAGGTAAAAGAAGTAAAGACACTTAGTGAACAAAAGGGCTTAACCGATTTACTCATTGAAATAGATGGCGGTGTCAATGTAGAGACAGCAAAGAGCTGCAAAGAAGCAGGCGCTAATCTACTTGTTGCCGGCTCAGCGGTATATGGGAAAGAAGACCGCGCGGCGGCCATTCAGGCCATTCGAGAAGCATAAGAAAAAGAACCAAAGTCATTGTGATCTTTGGTTCTTTTTCAATGGAGAGGAGCGTAATCATGCACATACATATCGTAGCCGGCGGTCCTTTTGCGTACATCCCGCCGCTTGATCATGAAGCATCTGAGGAGGACATTCTCTGGGTCGGCGTAGATCGGGGAACCCTTTTCTTACTAGAGCATGGCATTGTACCTGACAGAGCATTTGGTGATTTTGATAGCGTGACAGAAGAAGAGCTTCATGAACTGAAAAAGAAATTGCCTGCACTCAATCTATTTCAGGCAGAGAAAGATGAAACGGATTTAGAACTTGCGCTGAACTGGTCTTTGCGTCAGAATCCAGCCCATATTCAAATTTACGGCATCACAGGCGGAAGAGCAGATCATTTTCTTGGGAATATCCATCTTCTTTATAAAGGCATTCAGCACAAACAGAGCATGACCCTTGTAGACAAACAAAATATCATTCAAATGTTTGGACCTGGTACATACGACATCAAACAAGACCCGGATAAAAAATATGTGTCGTTTTTGCCCTTCGGTACATCGGTTGAAAAGCTGACATTAAAAGGTTTCAAATATCCTCTGAAAAATTGTCATATTGAGCCTGGTTCCACACTATGTATTAGTAACGAACTCATCCACTCAAATGGTACTTTTTCTTTTCATGAAGGCATATTAATAATGGTAAGAAGCAAAGATTGACCAACCTATCAATGTGGATGGCTGATTAAGCTCAATTGTGCTGCAAGCGGTACTTTTAGGAGGGGGACAAAATGAAATTTTATACAATCAAACTGCCTAGATTTCTTGGCGGCATTGTCCGTGCGATGCTTGGTTCATTTAAGAAAGATTAATGAGTAATCTCCTTTATTTCCACATAAAAACGCCTGCTACATTTAACTGTAGCAGGCGTTTACTCTTGCTTATACACGCTCAACTTTACCAGATTTCAAAGCTCGAGCTGATACATATACTCTTTTAGGCTTACCGTCCACTAGAATACGAACTTTTTGAAGGTTCGCGCCCCATGTACGTTTTGTAGAGTTCATTGCGTGAGAACGGTTGTTCCCAGCTTTTGTTTTTCTGCCTGTAATAACGCATTTACGTGCCATTTGTTTCCCTCCTAACTGCGAAAACATCATCATATTCTTCATATACGTACTTAGAGATGCCTCAAGATACTTTAATAATTTACCACAGCTTCAAGGGGTTTGCAAGGATTGTTTGCTCCTCTTTCAAGAAAAATACCTTGACATCTTGATAAAAAATCAAGGCTATAGTATAAGTAGGATTGGGTCGGATTGAATGATTTCTTTTAAAAAGAAGGGTCTTATAGTAAAATAGTGATAACTCAGGGCAATTTCTCAAAAAGGGGGAACCAATGTGTCCATTGAACTTAGAACGAAATACGGACAAATTGATATATCAAATGAAGTCATTGCAATGGTGGCAGGAGGCGCTGCGATCGATTGCTATGGTATTGTTGGCATGGCGTCCAAAAATCAAATAAAGGACGGCTTGACGGATATTCTCCGCAAAGAGAACTTCAGCCGGGGTGTTCTTGTGCGTCAAAAAGAAGATCGCATTCATATTGATATGTACATCATCGTCAGCTACGGTACAAAAATATCAGAAGTCGCACATAATGTTCAAACGAAAGTCAAATATACGATTCATCACACGATTGGACTTTCAGTTGACTCAGTCAACATTTATGTACAAGGAGTAAAAGTTACGAACCCGTAGTAAGGAGGAAATATATTGTCTATTAGAAATCTGGGTGGCCGCTCATTTGCAAAAATGATTCTTGCAGGTGCTCACCATCTTTCTCAAAACGCACAAATTGTTGATGCGTTAAATGTTTTTCCAGTGCCAGACGGAGACACGGGGACAAATATGAATTTGTCAATGACTTCAGGGGCAAAAGCAGTTGAAGAAACAAATACCGATCACATTGGTAAGGTCGGGGTGGCTCTGTCGAAAGGGCTGTTAATGGGGGCAAGAGGAAACTCAGGTGTGATCCTGTCTCAGCTCTTCAGAGGTTTCAGCAAAAATATAGAACAAAAAGAAACAATTGACGCAAAAGAATTTGCGCTTGCCTTGCAGGCCGGTGTTGATACAGCATATAAAGCCGTCATGAAACCGATTGAAGGAACCATCTTAACGGTTGCAAAAGACGCAGCAAAGAAAGCGGTTGCTGTTTCAACAACAGAAGACCAAATCGATCGTGTGCTTGAATTAACGATTGAGGAAGCAAGAGCATCACTTGACCGCACGCCAGATCTCCTTCCTGTTTTAAAAGAAGTCGGCGTTGTAGATAGCGGCGGTAAAGGGCTTCTTTGTGTATATGAAGGTTTCCTTGCTTCATTAAGAGGAGAAGAGCTTCCTCCTAAAACGGCCTCTTTGCCAACATTAAAAGAATTAGTGAGTGCAGAGCATCATAAAAGTGCACAAAGCCATATGAACACAGAAGATATTGAATTTGGCTATTGTACAGAATTTATGGTGAAATTCGAAGAAGACAAACAGTCCTTTGACGAAAATGCCTTCAGAGAAGAATTAAGCGAATTCGGAGATTCACTTCTTGTGGTATCTGATGATACGCTTGCAAAAGTTCATATTCATGCAGAGCAGCCAGGAGATGTCTTATCATATGCACAGCGCTATGGCAGCTTAATTAATATGAAAATTGAAAACATGAGAGAGCAGCATAGCTCGATCGTCAATGAAGAAAAAGATCACTCGCCTGCTGCACCAAAAGCAACAGCTGCTGAAAAACAGCGTTTTGGAGTAGTGAGTGTCGCAATGGGAGAAGGGATTGCTGACTTGTTTAAAAGTATCGGAGCATCCGTCGTCATTGAAGGCGGACAGACAATGAATCCGAGCACAGAAGACATTGTCAAAGCAATTGATAGCATTCATGCCGAAACCGTCTTTATCTTACCTAATAATTCTAATATTGTCATGGCAGCTAAACAGGCGGCAACTGTCTCAAGTCGTGAGGTCGTTGTTATTCCGACAAAGACCGTTCCTCAAGGAATGTCGGCACTTCTTTCTCTCAATGAAGCAGCTTCGAATGAAGACAATGAAGCAGCGATGTTAGAAGCGATTGATCATGTGAAAAGCGGCCAAATTACCTTTGCGGTAAGAGATACCCAAATTGATGGGATCGACATTGCCAAAGGCGACTATATGGGCCTATACAATGGAAAAATCACCTTAACAGCTAAAAATCAATTAGATGCAGCAAAAGAGCTTTTGACCCAAATGGTGACAGAAGATGATGAGATTGTCACAATCATCAAAGGGGAAGATGCATCATCTGATGAGATGGAAGCTTTAGAAGCATATATTGAAGACACATTTGAAGATGTAGAAGTTGAAGTCCACGATGGAAAACAGCCGCTTTATTCATATATTTTGGCTGTTGAATAAAGAAAGAAGGGCACATGAAGCCCTTCTTCTTCTTTTGCATTTTTTTACTATGTGTTCATTCGTGAAATGAGTTGCGGGAATCGAATGAATCCATTAGTCTAAAGGGAGTAACAAACCAATCTGTGATTGGTGATGAGAGGGGAAGACCTATGAAATTTAGAAGTGTGTTTGATATTATTGGACCCGTCATGATTGGTCCATCAAGTTCGCACACGGCGGGTGCGGCTCGTATTGGAAGAGTGGCTCGCAGCTTGTTCGGAAGAGAACCGAAACGAATTACTGTATCGTTTTATGGTTCTTTTAAAGATACGTATAAAGGACACGGGACAGATGTAGCCATTATCGGCGGTGTTCTTGACTTTGATACATTTGATGAACGAATTAAAACAGCGATTGATATTGCAAAAAGCAAAGAAATCGATATTGAGTTTAAAGAAGAAGATGCGGTGCCAGCGCATCCAAATACAGCAAAAGTAGAAATTTCAGATGCGAATGGAAGCCTTGAATTAATCGGCATTTCCATTGGCGGAGGTAAAATTGAAATCACAGAATTAAATGGCTTTGAACTGAGACTCTCAGGGAATCATCCGGCCATTCTTGTGGTTCATAACGACCGCTACGGGACGATTGCAGCAGTTGCCAATGTGTTAGCGAAATTCGCCATCAACATTGGTCATATGGAAGTGGCACGTAAAGAGGTCGGGCAAGAAGCACTCATGACGATTGAAGTGGATCAGAATATTGATCCAGCGGTTTTAACAGAGCTTGAGACGCTGCCAAACATTATTCAAGTCACACAAATTGCAGAGTAACAACAAGGAGGTTATGTATGATGTTTAAAAACGTCAAAGAACTCGTGCAGCTAACAGAAGAACGGAATACCTCCATTTCAGAAATTATGATTACTCAAGAAATGGAAGTGACAGGGAAGTCACGTGAAGACATTTTCTCGCAGATGTACCGCAACCTAGAAGTGATGGAACAGGCCGTTGAAAACGGATTGAAAGGTGTGAAATCATTATCTGGTTTAACAGGCGGGGATGCTGTGAAACTTCAAGCATATATCGCATCAGGCAAAACATTGTCTGGTCATACCATTTTAGATGCCGTGAGTAAGGCAGTGGCAACAAATGAAGTGAATGCAGCAATGGGAACGATCTGTGCAACGCCTACAGCTGGCTCAGCAGGTGTTGTGCCAGGAACGCTCTTTGCGGTGAAAGAAACATTAAAGCCAACAAAGGAACAAATGGTCAGATTCCTATTTACATCTGGTGCATTTGGTTTTGTTGTCGCCAATAACGCAAGTATCTCTGGTGCAGCAGGCGGCTGTCAGGCAGAAGTAGGATCTGCATCAGGTATGGCAGCAGCAGCCATTGTAGAAATGGCAGGCGGTACGCCGCAGCAATCCGCTGAAGCCATGGCCATCACCTTAAAAAATATGCTGGGTCTTGTTTGCGATCCAGTCGCAGGACTTGTGGAAGTGCCATGTGTGAAACGAAACGCAATGGGGGCTTCTAATGCGATGATTGCAGCAGATATGGCACTTGCCGGCATTACAAGCCGCATCCCTTGTGATGAAGTCATTGATGCGATGTACAAAATTGGTCAAACGATGCCAACAGCTCTTCGTGAGACTGCACAAGGCGGACTTGCTGCAACACCGACAGCAAGGGAGCTTGAAAAGAAGATTTTCGGAGGTGTGACCTCATCTCGTGATACAGAAACTGCAAGATAAGATCTCTGCCCTCAAAGGGATTGGAGAAGAAACAGAAAAAACACTAAATGAACTTGGAATCTACACAGTAGCCGATTTACTCGGCTACTTTCCTTATCGATATGACGACTATGAGCTTCGCAACTTAGAAGAAGTCAGACATGACGAACGTGTCACAGTTGAAGGAAAAGTGCACAGTGAGCCCGTTCTCACCTATTATGGAAAAAAACGAAGCAGGCTGACATTCAGGCTGCTTGTCGGTCGTTTTTTGATTACAGCCATATGCTTCAATCGCCCTTATTTAAAACGAAGTCTTGTTTTAGGCGATACGGTATCCGTCACAGGGAAGTGGGATAAAAACCGGCAATCCATTATGGTGCAGGAATTTAAAAAAGGAACACACGAACAAGATGGCAGTATAGAACCTGTTTATTCAGTCAAAGAAAATGTAACCGTGAAGATGATGAGACGATTTGTAAAACAAGCGTTGTCACTCTATGTAGACCATGCAGAAGATCCACTGCCAAAGCAACTTGTAGCTGCTTATAAACTCATGTCTTATCAAGAAGCACTAAAAACCATTCATCTCCCTGAAACGAGAGACTCGCTCAAGCAAGCAAGACGACGCTTCGTGTACGAGGAATTTCTCATCTTTCAGCTGAAGATGCAGGCGATCAGAAAAAAAGAACGAGAAAAAACATCAGGCATCCAGCATCCGTTTTCAAAAGAGGCGGTCTTTGAGTTTGTTCATAGCCTGCCGTTCCCGCTGACAAAAGCACAATCAAGAGTGCTGGATGAAATTATGTCAGATATGGCATCCCCGTACCGGATGAACCGGCTTCTTCAAGGGGATGTTGGATCGGGGAAAACAGCTGTAGCGGCAATTGCCCTTTATGCCGCTCATTTATCCGGCTTTCAAGGTGCGCTGATGGTGCCAACTGAAATTTTGGCAGAACAGCATGCCGATTCACTGTATCAGCTATTTGAAAAATGGGGGCTAAATATTGCTCTTTTGACGAGTTCAGTGAAAGGAAAGCGCCGCAGAGAACTGCTTGAACGTCTGAAAGAGGGAGATATTGATATTTTAGTCGGCACGCATGCCCTTATCCAGGACGAAGTGGAATTTCAGCAGCTTGGTCTTGTTATTACAGATGAACAGCACAGGTTCGGCGTGGAACAGCGGAAAAAACTGCGAAGCAAAGGGCAGGACCCAGATGTTTTGTTTATGACCGCAACGCCGATTCCAAGAACGCTTGCCATCACAGTATTTGGAGAAATGGACGTCTCTGTCATTGATGAGCTCCCAGCCGGCCGAAAGCAGATTGAAACGTATTGGGTGAAGCATGACATGCTTGAACGGATTCTTGCTTTTGTTGATAAAGAGCTGAGAAAAGGCAGACAAGCGTATATTATTTGTCCACTTATAGAAGAATCAGACAAACTGGATGTCCAAAATGCGATTGATGTTCACAGCATGCTGACAGAGGCGTATCGCGGAAAATGGTCGATCGGCTTAATGCACGGGAAACTCGCCAGTGATGAAAAAGATCAAGTGATGAGAGATTTCACTTCCAATGAAGTGCAAATCCTTGTGTCAACGACAGTTGTTGAAGTTGGAGTCAACGTGCCGAATGCGACCATCATGGTCATTTATGATGCGGACCGCTTTGGACTGTCACAGCTTCATCAGTTAAGAGGCCGGGTCGGACGCGGAGAGCATCAATCTTTTTGTATTTTAATGGCGGACCCTAAATCAGAGACCGGAAAAGAGCGTATGCGGATCATGTCTGAAACAACGGATGGCTTTGAACTGTCTGAAAAGGACTTAGAACTAAGAGGCCCTGGCGACTTCTTTGGCAAGAAACAAAGCGGAATGCCTGAATTTAAAGTGGCAGATATGGTTCATGACTATAGAGCGCTTGAAACCGCTAGAAAAGATGCGGCAGAGCTCGTGCAGTCTGAAGCCTTTTGGACAGACCCTGAATACAAAGAACTTAGGCAAACACTCGTAGACAGCGGTTTGCTTGGCGGAGATAAATTGAGCTGATCAAGTGCTGGAGGAATTTTCTTGTCTTTTTGAAACAAGGATTGATTTATCATCTATGAGATTATATACTACTATTAGTACCTAGTCATAAATGTACGGATGGTGTCTGCATATGAAACTAAATAAAAAAGAACGACAAAAGCTTCTCCAGCAAACGATCAGCTCGACTCCGTTCATTACTGATGAAGAATTGGCAAGTAAATTCGGTGTAAGCATTCAAACAGTTCGACTTGACCGTTTGGAGCTGTCAATCCCTGAATTACGCGAACGAATTAAGCACGTGGCCGAAAAGACATTAGAGGATGAAGTGAAGTCTCTTCCGCTGGATGAAGTCATTGGAGAAATGATTGATGTAGAGCTTGATGATCAAGCGATTTCCATTTTTGAAGTAAGAAAAGAGCATGTATTCAGTCGTAACCAAATTGCCAGGGGACATCATCTTTTTGCCCAGGCAAATTCGCTGGCAGTAGCCGTCATCGACGATGAACTGGCTTTGACAGCAAAAGCAAATATTAAGTTTACAAGGCAGGTCAAACAAGGCGAAAGAGTCGTCTCAAAAGCCAAAGTTGCCTCACATGATAAAGAAAAAGGCAGAACCGTAGTTGAAGTAAACAGCTATGTAGGTGAGGAAGTTGTCTTCTCAGGCGATTTCGTCATGTATCGCTCAAAACAAAAGTAAAAGGTGGCACATAACATGAGAATTGCAGTCGATGCAATGGGGGGAGATCATGCCCCTAAAGCCATTATTGACGGTGTGCAAAAAAGCTTAGAAGCATTTTCAGATATCGAGATTACACTAGTCGGCGATGAAAGCAAGATCAAATCATACATAACAAATCATGAACGCATCACGATCTTAGATGCAAAAGAAGTCATTGAACCAACGGATGAGCCAGTGCGTGCAGTGAGACGTAAAAAGGATTCTTCTATGGTGAAAATGGCGCAGGAAGTTTCAGAAGGAAGAGCAGATGCCTGTATTTCAGCTGGAAATACTGGGGCACTCATGACAGCAGGCCTGTTTATCGTAGGCAGAATTGATGGCATTGACAGACCAGCACTTGCTCCGACGTTGCCAACACTTGATGGCAGCGGGTTCTTATTATTGGATGTCGGCGCAAACGTTGATGCAAAGCCAGAGCATCTTGTGCAATATGCCATGATGGGATCTATTTACGCAGAGCATGTCTTCCCGAAGAGCAATCCCCGCGTTGGACTTTTAAATGTCGGGACAGAAGATAAAAAAGGCAACGATTTAACGAAAAAAACCTTTGAATTATTAAAAGCATCAGATTTGAATTTCGTAGGAAATGTAGAATCGCGTGACTTATTAGAGGGTGTAGCTGATGTCGTTGTCACAGATGGTTTCACGGGGAATATCGCCCTTAAAACGATCGAAGGCACAGCTCTTTCTGTTTTTAAAATGCTGAAAGAAACCTTAACATCCAGCTTCACAGCTAAAATAGCAGCAGGTATGATGAAGCCAAAATTAATGCAGATGAAATCTAAAATGGATTACTCCGAATATGGTGGTGCCGCATTATTTGGTTTAAAAGCGCCCGTTATTAAAGCGCATGGATCCTCTGATGAAAATGCGATTTTTCATGCCATTCGTCAGGCGCGCGACATCGTTAAAAAAGACGTTTCAGCTATCATTCATCAAGAAGTTCAAAAAGAAGACACGAATGAGTCGTAATGGAGGTAGAGCAGCATGAGTAAAATTGCTTTTTTATTCCCAGGCCAAGGCTCTCAAAAAATTGGCATGGGAAAAGATTTATTTGACCAAGAAGCAGCATCTAAAGCTGTGTTTGAAGAAGCAGATCAGACCCTTGGTTTTGATTTATCTTCAATGATTTTTGAAGGAGATGCAGAAGAACTGACGCTGACATATAATGCACAGCCAGCTCTTTTAACGACAAGCATCGCGATCTTAAAGAAGTTTGAAGAGAGCGGAATCAAAGCAGATTATGCAGCAGGGCACAGTCTGGGTGAATATACAGCCCTTGTTGCAGCGGGAGCTCTTTCGTTTAATGATGCCGTTTTCGCAGTGAGAAAGCGCGGCGAATTAATGAATGAAGCCGTTCCAGCAGGAGAAGGCGCAATGGCGGCGATTCTTGGCTTAGACCAAGCGGCGCTTGTAGAAGTGACAAAAGAAGTGACAGAAAGCGGTCATCTTGTAGAACTCGCGAACTTAAACTGTCCGGGGCAAATCGTCATCTCTGGTACAGCAAAAGGTGTGGAACTTGCATCAGAGAAAGCGAAAGAAAAGGGCGCAAAACGTGCAATTCCACTTGAAGTGAGTGGACCTTTCCATTCTGCATTAATGAAACCAGCAGCTGAAAAATTCACAGATGTATTATCTAAATTAGACATTTCTGATGCCGCTACGCCAGTGATTTCAAACGTAACAGCAGACATCGTGACATCACGTAATGAAATTGAAACGAAGCTGATTGAACAATTGTATTCTCCTGTTCGATTTGAAGAAAGTGTAGAACGCCTGATTGACTTAGGCGTGACAACATTTATTGAAATTGGTCCTGGTAAAGTGCTCTCAGGTCTTGTGAAAAAAGTCAATCGCCGCCTGACGACCATTTCCGTATCAGATCAAGCAACAATTGAAGCAGCTATTCAAACACTCAAGGGGGATTCTTGATGCTTACAAATAAAACAGCCGTTGTCACAGGTGCATCACGCGGTATTGGCCGTTCGATTGCGATCGATTTGGCGAAAAAAGGTGCCAATGTTGTGGTGAACTATTCAGGCAACGAAGCAAAAGCAAACGAAGTCGTCGATGAGATCAAAGCACTTGGCCAGCAGGCTTTTGCTGTCAAAGCGGATGTGTCAAATGCAGAAGAAGTACAGGCATTAATGAAACAAGCCGTTGATACATTTGGTTCAATCGACATTCTTGTGAATAATGCTGGAATTACAAAGGACAACCTGCTCATGAGAATGAAAGAAAATGAATGGGATGATGTCATTAACATAAACTTAAAAGGTGTCTTCAACTGTACAAAAGCTGTGACACGTCAAATGATGAAACAGCGCAGCGGAAGAATCATCAATGTAGCATCTGTTGTCGGCGTTTGCGGAAACCCTGGACAAGCAAACTATGTTGCAGCAAAAGCTGGTGTGATCGGTTTAACGAAAACAACAGCGAAAGAGCTGGCAAGCCGTCATATTACAGTCAATGCCGTAGCACCAGGCTTTATTTCTACTGATATGACTGACAAGCTTGATGAGAATGTTCAAACAGAAATGCTTAAGCAAATCCCGCTCGCACGCTTTGGTGCGCCTGAAGATATAAGCAACGTCGTTGTCTTTTTAGCTTCAGAAGGAGCAGGTTATATTACAGGTCAAACCATCCAAGTAGATGGCGGAATGGTTATGGCCTAAGAAATATCAAAATTTCGTTACGTTTTCTCTAGTTTTTTAAAAACGAATCAACTATAATACTTTGAGGGGAGGTGAAAGGCAATGGCAGACGTATTAGAGCGTGTATCAAAAATTATTGTAGACCGCCTTGGCGTTGATGAGGCTGACGTGAAAATGGAAGCTTCATTTAAAGAAGATTTAGGCGCTGATTCCCTTGATGTAGTTGAGCTAGTTATGGAACTTGAAGATGAGTTCGATATGGAAATTTCTGACGAAGATGCTGAAAAAATTGCAACAGTCGGTGACGCTGTGAACTACATAAATAACCAGCAATAAGCGTAACAAAGTCCCGTCTATTTTCATGGCGGGACTTTGAAAATTTATGTTAGTTTCAACATATTCAGCTGATCAATTGTCAGCCTTTTTCAGATGCTAAGGAGCACGGTTTCCTTGCATGTAGAAAGAGAGACTCCATATAATCAGTATCCTTAAAGGCGATGACGCCTACCTGGAGGTTGCTATGCCAAAACAATATAAAGACAAACAGAAACAGAGCAAAAAACTAGAGCAATTCAGAGAATTTCAGCAGCGCATTTCTGTACACTTTAAAAATGAAAAACTACTCTATCAAGCCTTTACACATTCCTCTTATGTGAATGAGCATCGTAAAAAACCTTATGAGGATAATGAAAGACTTGAATTTTTAGGGGACGCTGTTTTAGAATTGACGATCTCACAGTTCTTATTTGCAAAGTACCCAGCCATGAGCGAGGGAGATTTAACAAAACTGAGAGCGGCGATCGTATGTGAGCCATCACTTGTGTCATTAGCGCATGAGCTGTCCTTCGGAGACCTTGTTCTTTTAGGAAAAGGGGAAGAAATGACAGGCGGCAGAAAACGCCCAGCACTCTTAGCAGACGTATTTGAGGCGTTTATCGGAGCGCTTTATTTAGATCAAGGACTTGAGCCTGTTGAACGATTCCTAGAAGCCTATGTATACCCGAAAATTAATGACGGGGCATTCTCACATGTCATGGACTTTAAAAGCCAGCTTCAAGAATTTGTTCAGCGAGATGGAAAAGGTGTACTTGAATACCGAATCCTGCATGAAAAAGGCCCAGCACATAACCGGGAATTTGAAGCCAATGTATCCCTTAGAGGTGAAGTGCTCGGAATTGGAAATGGCCGTTCAAAAAAAGAAGCGGAACAGCATGCTGCACAGGAAGCACTTGCTAAATTACAGAAACATCATATGAACCAATAAAATCCCCCTCGTGATTCAGGGGGATTTCACTCTGTTTTCCATCATCTTTTTTCAGTTCATATGGTAAGATAATAGTACTTTAAATACATAAGGAGGATCACTCTCATGTTCCTCAAACGTTTAGACGTGATAGGATTCAAATCTTTCGCACAGCGGGTGACTGTAGACTTTGTCAAAGGGGTTACAGCTGTTGTTGGACCAAACGGAAGCGGCAAAAGTAATATTACTGATGCGATCCGCTGGGTACTTGGAGAGCAATCAGCAAAAAGCCTCCGCGGAGGAAAAATGGAAGACATCATTTTTGCAGGAAGTGACTCAAGAAAACGAGTCAACTTAGCAGAAGTGACATTAACGCTCGATAACGAAGATCACTTTTTGCCGATCGATTTTCACGAAGTCAGTGTGACAAGAAGAGTCTATCGTTCTGGAGAAAGTGAATTTCTCATTAACAATCAATCTGTCCGCTTAAAGGATATTATTGATCTTTTCATGGATTCAGGTCTTGGAAAAGAAGCTTTTTCGATCATCAGCCAAGGTAAGGTAGAAGAGATTCTATCGAGTAAAGCTGAAGAAAGACGTAGCATCTTTGAAGAAGCAGCGGGTGTCCTGAAATATAAAACAAGAAAGAAAAAAGCCGAGAATAAACTGTTTGAAACGCAGGACAACTTAAACCGGGTAGAAGATATTCTGCATGAACTAGAAGATCAAGTAGAACCACTAAGAATGCAGGCATCTATTGCAAAAGACTATCTGCAAAAGAAAGAAGAACTTGAAAATGTAGAAATTGCTCTCACCGTCCATGATATTGAAGCACTACACAAAAAATGGACAACACTTGGTGAAGCTGTCGAGCGGTTCAAACAAGATGAAATGAAGCAGTCCACAGATATTCAAGCGAAGGAAGCCAAAATCGAAGAATCGAGAGACCGTATTCAGGCGCTTGACGATTCGATTCATGACCTCCAAGAAGTCCTCCTTTTCACAAGTGAAGAACTAGAAAAGCTTGAAGGGAAAAAAGAAGTTCTAAAAGAACGGAAAAAAAATGCGGCCGCTAACCAAGGGCAGCTAGAAGACACGCTCGTGCGTTTAACCGAAAAACAGGCGTTGTTAACGGAAAAGATTGAACAGCAGAAAGTCACACGTGACAGCCTGCAAACAGAAGTGCAGCAGCTAAAAGATGAAGTGAAAACAAAACAGCATCAGCTGTCTCTTCATAGTGAAGATGTGGAAGGGCAAATTGAACAGCTGAAAAGCGATTATTTTGACCTATTAAACGAGCAAGCTTCTATCCGAAACGAACGTAAATTACTAGAAGAGCAGCAGCGCCAAGCAGCCTTGCAGCTAGAGCGGTTAACGCAAAATAATCAGAAACATATCGAAGAACGGGTGTCTGTGAAGGAAAAGAAAACAGAAGCCGAGCAGCAACTTTCAGAACGAGAAGAAGACATTTTGGCTCAGGTGAAACGCTTTAGAGAAGCGGAACAAAAGCTAGAGCAGATGAAGCGTCAATACGAGAAAAAAGAAACGGCTCTTTACCAAGCCTATCAATATGTACAGCAGGCAAAATCTAAAAAAGAAATGCTTGAATCGATGCAGGAAGACTTCTCAGGTTTTTTCCAAGGAGTAAAAGAGGTTTTAAAGGCAAAGGACCGGTTAGGCGGTATTCACGGGGCGATTGCAGAGCTGATTCAAACAGAGCAGCAACATGAAACAGCGATTGAAATTGCACTTGGCGCAGCCACGCAGCATGTCGTTACTGAAAATGAAGCGGCTGCCAGACAGGCCATTGGATATTTAAAGCAGCATTCCTTTGGGCGTGCGACCTTCCTGCCGATGAACGTCATCAAAGAACGAACCATTCAGTTCAGAGATATTCAAACAGCTGAGCAGCATGACGCATTTATCGGCGTAGCGAGTCAGCTCGTTTCCTTTGACGAAAAGTATGAAAAAGTCATTCGGAATTTGCTTGGAACAGTCCTAATCGTGAAAGACTTAAAAGGTGCCAATGAGCTAGCGAAAATGCTTGGACATCGTTATCGTATCGTGACCCTTGATGGGGACGTGGTGAACCCAGGCGGTTCAATGACTGGGGGAGGCGTAAAGAAAAAGAACAATTCCCTCCTGTCCAGAAACCGAGAGATTGAAACATTAACAAAGCAGCTCGTTGAAATGGAAGAAAAAACAACGATCCTTGAAAAAGAAACAAAAGAAACGAAGCAATCGATTGCGGAAAGCGAAGTCCAATTAAATGAATTGCGTCAGCGCGGCGAAATGCTTCGAGAAAAGCAGCAAGAGTTAAAAGGGACATTATATGAACTGCAAGTAGCTGAAAAAAATATTAACGCTCATCTAGAGCTCTATGATCAAGAAAAAGCAGAGTTGCAGCAGCGCTCTAGCGAACTTGCGAGCAAGGATAAAGAGCAGGCAGCCCTTGAAACATCTATAGGTGAGAAACTGACCTCTCTTGACGAAGAGATCAACACGTTAACAAAACGGAAGCAGACCCAAAGCTCAACGAAAGAAACCATTTCTTCCGAATTAACAGAGCTGAAAATCTCGCTTGCCAAAAAAGAGCAGTCTTTAGCAAATGAACAAGAAAAACTGTCGAGCTTAACGGCTGAATTAGAAGAGGCTGAAAAGACGCTGACGGAAACAAAAGAAGATTTGTCCCTCTTAACAAGTGAAATGTCATCTAGCTCAAGCGGCGCAGAACAACTGGAAGAAGCGGCAAAAGAGAAACTGGAACATAAAAACAAAACGACAGCGCTTATCTCAGAGCGACGCAAACAGCGCCTGGCTCTTTCTGAAACATTAGAATTCGCAGAACGTGAACTGAAAGAGCAAAAACGCCTGTATAAACAGCTCACGACAAGCTTAAAAGATGAAGAAATCAAGCTTGGCCGCATGGAAGTTGAACTTGATAACCTCATCGCCTATTTAAACGAAGAGTATGCCCTTTCGTTTGAAGGAGCAAAAGAAATGTATCATCTGACGCTATCGCCGGATGAAGCAAGAAAACGCGTGAAATTGATCAAACTAGCCATTGAAGAGCTTGGAACAGTGAACTTAGGCAGTATTGACGAGTATGAACGTGTGAATGAACGTTTTCTCTTCTTAACTGAACAGCGCAATGATCTGACAGAAGCGAAAAATACGTTATTCCAAGTCATTGAAGAAATGGATCAGGAGATGACGAAACGTTTCTCTGAGACATTCTCTCAAATCCGCGGGCATTTTGAATCTGTTTTCCAAGCATTATTTGGCGGAGGAAGAGCAGACCTTAAGCTCACAGATCCAAACGATTTACTAAACTCAGGTGTCGATATTGTGGCGCAGCCGCCGGGGAAAAAGCTGCAAAATCTAAGCCTGCTTTCAGGCGGAGAAAGAGCATTAACAGCCATTGCTTTATTATTCTCGATCTTAAAAGTGAGACCAGTTCCATTCTGTGTGCTAGATGAGGTAGAAGCAGCGCTTGATGAAGCAAATGTGTTCCGCTTTGCCCAGTATTTAAAGAAATATAGCCAAGAAACACAGTTTATTGTGATTACACACCGAAAAGGAACCATGGAAGAAGCAGATGTTCTGTACGGTGTCACGATGCAGGAGTCAGGTGTCTCAAAACTGGTATCTGTCAAACTAGAGGAAACGAAAGAGCTTGTCCAGTAATTAAAGGAGGTTTTTGAACCAATGAGCTTTTTTAAGAAATTAAAAGAAAAATTTACGCAGCAAACCGATTCAGTATCAGAAAAGTTTAAAGATGGACTTGAAAAAACGAGAAATTCGTTTCAGGGAAAAGTAAATGAACTCATTTCTCGCTATCGTAAAGTGGATGAAGACTTTTTTGAAGAACTAGAAGAAGTGTTAATCGGTGCGGATGTTGGTTTCACGACTGTGATGGAACTGATTGATGAGCTGAAAAAAGAAGTGAAATTAAGAAACATTCAAGACCCAAGTGAAGTACAAGCAGTCATCTCTGAAAAACTCGTGGAGATTTACAATAGCGGTGAGGAACAAATCTCTGAACTGAACATTGAAGACGGCCGTTTAAATATTATTTTATTCGTAGGCGTGAACGGTGTCGGTAAAACCACAACCATTGGTAAGCTGGCAAACAAGCTAAAAAATGAAGGGAAATCCGTCATTTTAGCAGCAGGTGATACGTTCCGTGCGGGGGCGATTGAGCAGCTTGAAGTATGGGGCGAGCGCTCTGGTGTTCCTGTCGTTAAACAAACAGCAGGCTCTGACCCGGCAGCGGTCATCTATGATGCCGTTCAATCAGCTAAAGCCAAAAAAGCAGATGTCTTGATCTGTGATACAGCAGGCAGACTGCAAAACAAAGTCAACTTGATGAAAGAGCTAGAGAAGGTCAAGAGAGTCATTGAACGCGAAGTGCCCGATGCACCGCACGAAGTACTGCTTGCCCTTGATGCGACAACGGGTCAAAATGCGATGGCGCAAGCGAAGGAATTTTCTAAAGCGACAAACGTGACAGGTATCGCTTTAACAAAGCTTGACGGTACTGCAAAAGGCGGGATTGTTCTTGCCATTCGCAATGAGCTCAACATCCCTGTAAAACTTGTCGGATTAGGTGAAAAAGTAGACGATCTGCAAGAGTTCGATGCTGAATCGTATGTGTACGGATTATTCTCAGACATGATTGATCAAGAAGACTAATCAAAATGCCGGCAAAATTGCCGGCATTCAGCGTGTAGACAAACCCTCGCATTCTTTGTCAGTCCTGCGTGCTGGTGCTCACGAATGTGACATTCGCTCCGCGCCAGTACTCGTCCTTCCTAAACTGCAAAGGTTTTCTATCACGCTGAAAAGAAGACAAAGGGCTAAAATCAAGTTCATTTTAGCCCTTTATCAACAATCTGGGGATGCCGGCAAAATTGCCGGCATTTTTATTTATATGTCGCCGCAGGAAGTGACAAGATAAAAACTTGACACATAGATCAGAACCGTGTAAACTTAGTTGTTGTAAAGGGAATGAACTTAACAAAGGGGAGAGAGCCCATGACGCTTGAAAAGACAACGAGAATGAACTACTTGTTTGATTTCTATCAATCGTTGTTGACCGCAAAACAAAAGAGCTACATGTCGCTTTACTACCTAGACGATTTTTCCCTCGGTGAAATTGCGGATGAATATGAAGTATCAAGACAGGCTGTTTATGATAATATTAAACGGACTGAAGCGATGCTTGAACAATATGAAGAAAAGCTGCTCTTGTTTAAGAAATTTAAAGAGCGTAAAGAACTTCTCACAAAAATGAGAGAGCTTGTAGCAGATTCCGCGCAAAAGGAAGAAGCAGAAGCTTTAATTGAATCGCTTGAGAAATTAGATTAGGAGGCGGCACAGTATGGCATTTGAAGGATTAGCCGACCGACTGCAGCAGACGATTTCAAAAATCCGCGGCAAAGGAAAAGTGTCAGAGCAAGATGTAAAAGAAATGATGCGCGAGGTACGCCTTGCCCTTCTTGAAGCTGACGTCAATTTTAAAGTAGTCAAAGACTTTGTGAAAAAAGTAAGCGAGCGGGCAGTTGGACAAGAGGTCATGCAAAGTCTTACCCCAGGACAACAGGTCATTAAAGTTGTAAAAGAAGAACTCACTGAATTAATGGGCGGGGAAGAGAGTAAAATCGCTGTAGCGAAAAAATCTCCAACTGTCATTATGATGGTTGGTCTTCAAGGGGCAGGTAAAACAACCACGACTGGGAAGCTTGCCAATTTACTTCGCAAAAAACATAATCGCAAGCCGATGATGGTGGCTGCTGATATTTACAGACCAGCAGCAATCCAGCAGCTTCAAACGCTCGGGAAACAGCTTGATATGCCAGTATTTTCATTAGGTGATCAAGTCAGCCCTGTCGAAATTGCCAAACAGGCAATTGAAAAAGCGAAAGAAGAACATCATGATTATGTCATTTTAGATACAGCAGGACGTCTTCATATTGATGAAGAATTAATGGATGAACTTCAGAAAGTAAAAGAAGTAGCGAATCCAGAAGAAATTTTCCTAGTTGTTGACTCTATGACAGGTCAAGATGCTGTCAATGTTGCGAAAAGCTTTAATGAACAGCTTGGTTTAACGGGTGTCGTTCTAACTAAACTAGACGGTGATACAAGAGGTGGTGCAGCACTTTCTATTCGAGCTGTCACCAATACGCCGATTAAATTCGCTGCACTAGGAGAAAAGCTTGATGCGATTGAACCATTCCATCCGGAGCGGATGGCATCAAGAATTCTTGGTATGGGAGATGTGCTCACGCTTATTGAAAAAGCACAGGCAAACGTCGACCAAGATAAAGCAAAAGAGCTTGAGCAAAAAATGCGGACAATGAGCTTCACGCTCGATGATTTCCTCGAGCAGCTTGGGCAAGTTCGAAATATGGGTCCTCTTGATGAACTGATTCAAATGATGCCGGGAGCCGGTAAAATGAAAGGGCTCAAAAACGTCCAAGTAGACGAAAAGCAGCTCAATCATATCGAAGCGATCATTAAATCAATGACGACCAAGGAAAAAGAACAGCCAGAGGTCATCAATGCAAGCCGAAGAAAACGGATTGCAAAAGGAAGTGGAACATCTGTACAGGAAGTCAATCGCCTTTTAAAGCAATTTGATGAAATGAAAAAGATGATGAAGCAAATGACCAACATGTCCAAAGGAA
This sequence comes from Bacillus sp. RAR_M1_44, assembly GCF_020165935.1. Taxonomy (NCBI): domain Bacteria; kingdom Bacillati; phylum Bacillota; class Bacilli; order Caryophanales; family Bacillaceae; genus Bacillus; species Bacillus sp. RAR_M1_44. The sequence continues at coordinate 156,364 of NZ_JAIUKX010000003.1, read as the reverse complement.
AGAAAAAGGGCTTTAAATTACCATTTATGTAATTGGTTATACATGATAAAACCGTTGTTAAGAAAAAACACTTTACAAACCCTTTTATCATTGTTAATATACTATCTTGTTGAAATATTTTCGGAGGTGCTAGTAAAATGGCAGTAAAAATTCGTTTAAAACGTATGGGAGCAAAAAAATCTCCTTTCTATCGTATTGTTGTAGCAGATTCTCGTTCACCACGTGACGGTCGTTTCATCGAAACAGTTGGAACTTACAACCCAGTGGTATCACCAGCTGAGGTGAAAATCAACGAAGAATTAGCGCTTAAATGGCTTCAAAATGGTGCGAAACCATCTGATACAGTTCGTAACCTTTTCTCAAGCCAAGGAATTCTTGAAAAATTTCATAATGCGAAAAACAGCAAATAATGAATGAGCTGTCCTTGGAAGAATTGATTGTGTCCATCGTCGAGCCACTTGTTGATTTCCCTGAAGATATTCACGTATCTTCATTAGAAAAAGATGAGCAGGTCATTTACACACTGTCTGTCAATGCTGAAGATACCGGAAAAGTGATCGGAAAGCAGGGGCGTACAGCTAAAGCGATACGAACAGTCATGTTTGCAGCAAGTGCAGAGTCTTCTAAGAAAGTTCAACTTGAGATTGCTGACTAAAAAGGGAGAGGGCTTAGGACCTCCCCTTTTTTTACACGTTTAAATCTATTTTTCGTTATACTGTAGAGGACAAATGCCTTCGGATAGGGGGACAAAAAGGAAGATGCAGATCATTCAACATGTCACCGTCATGCAAGTATTAACTGAAAGCAGTAAGGACAAACTGTTAACGACTTTTTTGGAGAAAAAAGAAAGACTAGAACGTGAATGCAATCAACTATATTTTCAACTAAAAAAGCATGAAAAAGAACCACATCAGCAAGAAGCCATCCCTCAATTTCAAAAAGCCATTGAAAAAAGACAAGAGAAAATGAGGCAAATTGATTTTCAAGTCGAGCAGCTGCATATCTTGCCTCTTGGCAGTGAAATGAAAGAAACAGAAGTGGATGCGCTGATTGAAGTAAAAATAGGTGATAAATGGGATGACAAAATGCAAGACAATGTCATCGTCGTGAAAGACGGCACCATTGTGGAAATACGTCAGGGGTGATTGAGAACATGGAGCTAGAATGGTTGAATGTCGGAAAGATCGTCAATACACATGGAGTGCGCGGAGAAGTACGTGTTGTGTCAAAGACTGATTTCCCAGAAGAACGCTACAAAAAAGGCAGCGTCCTTTATATTTTCAAACAAAATCAAAAAGAACCGCTAAAAGTGACTGTCGCATCACATAGACAGCACAAACAATTTGATTTACTGACATTTGAAGAAGTTGGCTCGTTAAATGAAGCTGAGCAATTAAAAGAGTCGATTTTAAAAGTAGAAAAAGAACACCTTGGTTCATTAGATGAAGGGGAATTCTATTTCCACGAAATCATCGGCTGTGAAGTATATGATGAAGAGGACAAACTGATTGGTCAAATCAAAGAGGTTTTAACGCCAGGGGCAAATGATGTATGGGTGGTTGGAAGAAAAGGCAAAAAAGATGCCCTCATCCCTTATATTCCATCTGTCGTCAAAACAGTTGATATTTCATCCAAGAAAGTACACATTGAAGTGATGGAAGGACTCATTGACGAATGAAAATTGACTTTTTAACACTGTTTCCTGAAATGTTTGAAGGGGTGCTTCACTCATCGATCTTAAAAAAAGCTCAGGAAAAAGATGCGGTCTCATTTGATGTCGTGAATTTTAGGGAGTATTCCGATCATAAACATAAAACAGTGGATGACTATCCGTATGGCGGCGGTGCTGGCATGGTTCTGAAAGCACAGCCTGTATTTGATGCGGTAGAAGATTTAACGAAAAAAGCAAACAAGAAGCCCCGCATTATTCTTGTCTGTCCTCAAGGAGAAAGATATACACAAAAGAAAGCAGAAGAGCTTGCAAAAGAAGAGCATCTTATGTTCATTTGCGGCCACTATGAAGGCTACGATGAGCGCATCAGGGAGCATCTTGTCACAGATGAAATTTCAATCGGAGATTTCGTTCTCACAGGCGGAGAGCTGCCGGCGATGATGATTGCAGACAGTGTGGTCAGGCTTTTGCCTCATGTGCTTGGAAAAGAAGCGTCTCATATCGAAGATTCATTTAGTACAGGTCTGCTTGAGCATCCGCACTATACAAGACCAGCTGATTATAAAGGATTGAAAGTACCAGATGTGCTTCTCTCTGGAAATCATGCCAAAATTGAAGAATGGCGGCGTAAAGAATCGTTGAAGCGAACCTATACAAGACGGCCAGATTTGATCGATTCTTGCAAAACATTAACGGATGAAGAAAAAAGATGGCTTTGGCAGCTTCATAATGACTAGATTGTATTGCACAAGGTATACAGGTGTGGTATGATACTACTTGTGACTTGGACGGCTTGCCGATTCAAGTTTGAAAACGATGTTCCGCTGCAATGAAGAAAGAGGACATGAGCATCTGTTGGAAGGAGTTGAAAACGATGCAACAATTGATTGAAGAAATCACAAAAGAACAATTACGCACTGATCTTCCTGCGTTCCGTCCTGGTGACACTTTACGTGTACACGTGAAAGTTGTCGAGGGTACTCGTGAGCGTATCCAGATCTTTGAAGGTGTTGTAATTAAGCGTCGTGGTGGTGGAATCAGCGAAACTTTCACAGTTCGTAAGATCTCTTACGGTGTAGGCGTTGAGCGTACATTCCCTGTACACACACCAAAAATCGCTAAGATCGAAGTTGTACGTCACGGTAAGGTACGTCGTGCGAAACTTTACTACCTACGTGAACTTCGCGGTAAAGCGGCTCGTATCAAAGAAATCAGACGATAATGATATCAAAGGAAAGAGCTTGTTACCTGTAACAGGCTCTTTTTTTGTACAATGTATAGAGACAACCGTTAGAAGAGAGAAGGTGCACATATGACAATTCAATGGTTTCCAGGCCATATGGCAAAAGCAAGACGGGAAGTCACAGAAAAATTAAAGCTCATCGACATCGTATTTGAATTAACCGATGCAAGGATTCCGATGTCCTCTAGAAACCCAATGATTGAAGAAATCCTCCAAAACAAACCGAAAATTATGCTTTTGAACAAAGCAGATAAAGCAGATCCTCGTATGACAAAAGAGTGGCAGGCACACTTTGAAGCGCAAGGTGTACGGTCGCTTGCCATTAATTCTGTCGATGGACAAGGGTTAAATCAAATCATTACGACATCAAAAGAAATATTAAAAGAAAAGTTCGATCGAATGAAAGCAAAAGGTGTTAAGCCGCGTGCCATTCGAGCTTTGATTATCGGAATTCCCAATGTCGGCAAATCAACGCTGATCAATCGGTTGGCAAAGAAAAATATTGCGAAAACAGGAGATCGACCTGGTATTACGACGTCACAGCAATGGGTGAAGGTAGGAAAAGAACTTGAACTGCTCGATACCCCCGGAATTCTCTGGCCGAAATTTGAAGATGAACAAGTAGGTCTTAGGCTGGCCGTCACCGGAGCGATTAAAGACTCAATCATCAACTTGCAGGATGTCGCCGTTTATGCGCTACGCTTTTTAGAAGAGCACTATCCAGAGCGATTAAAAAAACGCTATGATCTAGCAGAAATACCTGAAGATACAGTTGAGCTGTTTGATGCCATTGGCACAAAACGCGGCTGTCTGATGAGTGGAGGATTCATTAATTACGACAAAACGACCGAAATCATCATTCGGGATATTCGAACGGAAAAATTTGGTCCCCTCACTTTTGAGAAGCCTGAAAGCTAAAAGACACGCAGCTCATGCGGGTCTTTATTTTTTGCGAAAAACTGCCGATATAAAGAAGGAGGCTGCGGAAAAGCCAATGTACACGGTCAAACAAATAAAAGAATTAATAGAACAACATGCTGACGACGAGTCATACATTCGTGAACTATTGAAAGACGATACAAGAAAAAGTGTCCAGAAGCTGATGGACAAATGGAACAAAGAGAGAGAAAAACAGCAAGAACTACATGAAGCATGGAAGCAAATGCTGCAATTTGAAACCAAAGCAAAAGCGCAAGGATACACTTATATTGCAGGCATAGATGAAGCAGGAAGAGGACCACTCGCTGGTCCAGTTGTTGCGGCAGCTGTGATATTAAAAGAAGATACCGTCCTACTCGGTTTAAATGATTCGAAACAGCTATCTGAGAAAAAAAGAATGACCTATTATGAGCTCATTCAAAAGGAAGCGCTCGACATCGGCATCGGCATTGTTGATGCGGCAACGATTGACGAAATCAATATATACGAAGCATCAAGACTGGCGATGGTGAGGGCTGTAAAGCAGCTTACTCACACACCTGATTATCTACTCATAGATGCGATGACGCTCCCGCTTCCTACTCAACAGGAGAATATCATCAAAGGAGATGCTAAAAGCGCATCCATCGCAGCTGGTGCATGTATTGCCAAAGTGACAAGGGACCTAATGATGGAAGAGTATGGACGCCAGTACCCTGAGTATCAATTTGAAAAACATAAGGGGTATGGAACGAAAGAGCACCTGGCTGCCATTCAAACACATGGCGCTACACCTATCCACCGGTTATCATTTGCACCAGTGAAATCTGTTATTTCATAAATATATTGACACAAGGAGGCTGCCTGTGATGACAAGAGTTGAAGATATACATACTGCACTGAATAGTCGGCTGAATACGGCAGAATCTGTTCCGCTTAACACGGAAGGAAAGGAAAATATTCACCGGCTCATTCTTGGTAAAGTACTAAAAATGCTTGGAGATGATACAGCGCTTGTTCAAATAGGCGCTACTAAAATAAAAGCGCAGCTAGCGGCTCAGCTCAAAGCCGATTCATTCTATTGGTTCCAATTAGAACAAGAAGGTGGAGGCAGCCTGAGTAAATTAAGACCTGTTCAGCAATTTGACCAAGATCCTAAAACTTTAAAGGATGCCGCAGCTAAACTACTAGAAGGTCTGTCGCTTAAAAATGGACTTGAACAAATGTTAACAGCTACAGCCTTTTTAAAAGAAAAACCGGTCATCAACGAAGCAGAGTTAAAAACGGCAGTAAAATGGATTGAACAACTTCAAGGCGCGGATATCAAAAAAGGTCTGCAAGCACTTCTTTTTGCTTTAAAGAAAGATTTGCCGATTCAGCAAGGAGTGCTCCAATCAATATTAGCGATGAAATCCCCCTCTGCACTTCACCAGGATGTGACAGCACTGCTAGATCGATTAACACAGCTTCCGAAGCACTCAGAAGCCACACAGGCTCTTACACAGGCCGTTCGTACGGTTGTAAATGCTGAGACAACCGTTCATGCAGAAAAGCTCTTATCGGTGCTTCTAGGAGCAAAAGAAGGCCAAACGAAGCAAGGAGAAAGCTTGCAGGTGCAGCCTCATGTCAATCCGGCTCAGCAAACAAAGCAGAGCCAGCCCGCCTCTATACAACAAGGGCGACAGGTGGATACAGTGAATCAGAACAGCGTGCAGCAATTATTAAGTCCAAAACAGCTCCCGCTTCAGCAAATAGAACGCATTCTGACAAGCATCACAAAGCAAGGCATAGACGGACAGCAGCAGCTTGATGTAAAACAGCTCACATCACTGGTTCAAGCAGTCCAGCAGGCAGGACCACAGGCTGACGCAAAGGCAGCCGTGCTTCAAAAGGAATTTCCGTTTCTTTCAAAAACAGAGGCGAACGCATTGGTAAAGGTCATTCAGCAGACTGAACCAGCATTAAGCAATAAAACCGATGTACTCGATTTACTGATGACGATGAAAAAAGCGATAGGTGTACGAGATGAAATTGGGATGCTGAAATTACTGGAAAAGGGCAGCCAAGATGTCAAAAGTCAAGAGCTTCACCAATTAAAGATGGTTTTAAATGATGCAAGGCAAGCTGATGTTCCCGAGCCCGTAAAAAAAGAAGTGGATCAATTATTCCATAGATTAAATGGGCAGTTACTAGTGCATCAGGAAAACCAAACAGTTAGTCAAATGATGGTTTCTTACCCGCTTTTCTCAAAACATAGTGTTCAAGATTTAACCTTTATTCTAAAAGGGCATAAGAAAAAAGATGGCTCTATCGATATTTCTCAGTGCCGTTTAATGTTTTATTTAAACATGGAAAACTTAGAAGAAACGTTAATAGACTGTACGATTCAGCAAAAAGTGATGTCAATTACAGTCGAGACGGCTCACGAACTGCAAGGGACCATTAATCCAATGATTCCAGCTGTTCGAGAGAATTTAAATGCCCTAGGGTATAGTTTGACGGGGATTACAGCGAAAAAGAGAGAAGAGCCAATTGATCCGTCTGACTTTCTGGATGAACACTTTCATAAAATCAGCGAGAAAGGGCTGGACTTACGAGTATGAAAGATTCAAAACCGCTTAGAAGAGCGGTCGCTCTACACTATGATGAAGAAAAACAAAAAGCGCCAAAAGTCGTTGCAACAGGCAGTGGCTATGTGGCTGATCATATTATTGAAGAAGCTCAAAAAGCTGGGGTCCCTATTCAAGAAGACCGTAATTTAGTAGAACTGATGCGCCACTTAACGCTCGATGAGGAAATCCCAGAAGCGTTATACGATACTGTAGCAGAAATATTTTCATTTATCTATCGATTGGATCAAAAAATGAAAAAATAAGGTAAAATAAGTGTTTTGACTGAAAAATTTATATTTTTAATAAAATAAAAGTTTGAATGTTTAGAAGGATTTTACGATTTTACATAGAACCCTAGACATTCTCTTTTTTATTCTTTAAAATGAAAGCGCAGTCTATTTTATAATTTTTGTTTCTACATATGTTGGGAGGATGGGAAATGAATATCCATGAGTACCAAGGAAAAGAAATCCTAAGAAAATATGGGGTTTCAGTTCCAAATGGTAAAGTAGCATTTACACCTGATGAAGCAGTGAAAGCATCAGAAGAGCTTGGAAGCTCTGTATATGTCGTAAAAGCACAGATTCATGCAGGCGGCCGTGGTAAAGCAGGTGGGGTAAAAATTGCAAAAACAAAAGATGAAGTGAAAGGGTTTGCAGAGGAATTGCTCGGCAAGACACTTGTCACACATCAAACAGGGCCTGAAGGGCGCGAAATAAAACGCTTACTTATTGAAGAAGGCTGCGATATTCAAAAAGAGTACTATGTAGGACTCGTTTTGGATAGAGCGACATCAAGAATTGTTTTGATGGCTTCTGAAGAAGGCGGTACTGAAATTGAAGAAGTAGCAGAAAAAACGCCAGAAAAAATCGTGAAAGTGGTCATCGACCCAGCGATTGGTCTCCAAGCCTATCAGGCGAGAGAAGTTGCGTTTAAAATTAATATTCCAACAAAATTAGTTGGTCAAGCTGTTAAGTTTATGACAAGCCTTTACAATGCGTTTATTGAAAAGGATTGTTCAATTGCCGAGATAAATCCTCTTGTTGTAACAGGTGATGGAAAAGTCATGGCACTTGATGCAAAATTAAACTTTGATAGCAATGCCTTATATAGACAAAAAGATATATTAGAATACCGTGACCTTGATGAAGAAGATCCAAAGGAGATTGAAGCATCTAAATATGACCTAAGCTACATTTCACTAGATGGGAATATTGGCTGTATGGTGAATGGAGCAGGCCTTGCGATGTCTACAATGGATATCATCAAGCATTACGGCGGGGACCCTGCAAACTTCCTTGATGTTGGCGGCGGTGCAACTGCTGAAAAAGTAACGGAAGCATTTAAAATCATCTTATCTGATCAAAATGTCAAAGGGATTTTCGTGAACATTTTTGGCGGCATCATGAAATGTGATGTCATTGCAGAAGGTGTTGTTGAAGCGACGAAACAAGTCGGCTTAACATTACCACTCGTTGTACGTCTTGAAGGAACAAACGTTGAATTAGGGAAGAAAATCCTGAGTGATTCAGGCTTAAATATCACTTCTGCTGAGTCTATGGCTGACGGGGCAGAAAAGATTGTATCTTTAGTCAAGTAGAGCAGAAAGGCAGGGAACCTAAATGAGTGTATTTATTAATAAAAATACGAGAGTAATTGTTCAGGGGATTACCGGTTCAACCGCATTATTCCATACAAAACAAATGATTGAGTATGGAACAAATATCGTTGGCGGTGTCACACCTGGAAAAGGTGGAACTGAAGTAGAGGGAGTTCCTGTATTTAATACTGTATCTGAAGCAGTACAGACAACTGGAGCAAATGCTTCTGTTATCTATGTACCAGCACCATTTGCAGCAGACGCCATTTTAGAGGCTGTTGATGCAGAAGTGGATCTAGTGATTTGTATCACAGAACACATTCCAGTTCTGGATATGGTTAAAGTGAAACGCTATATGGAAGGTAAGAAGACAAGACTTGTTGGACCGAACTGTCCTGGTGTGATTACACCTGAAGAATGTAAAATTGGCATCATGCCTGGCTACATTCATAAAAAAGGTCATGTTGGTGTTGTGTCTCGTTCTGGAACGCTTACATATGAAGCGGTACATCAGCTTTCAGAGGCTGGTGTTGGTCAATCAACAGCTGTAGGAATTGGCGGCGACCCTGTCAATGGTACGAACTTTATTGATGTATTAAAAGCCTTCAATGAAGATCCTGAAACGCATGCTGTGATCATGATTGGTGAAATCGGTGGTACTGCTGAAGAAGAAGCAGCTGAATGGGTAAAAGCAAATATGACCAAGCCGGTTGTTGGCTTTATTGGCGGTAAAACAGCGCCTCCAGGAAAACGTATGGGACATGCTGGTGCCATTATTTCTGGTGGTAAAGGAACTGCTGATGAAAAAGTAAAAACAATGCGTGAATGTGGAATTGAAGTGGCAGAGACACCATCAGTCATGGGAGAAACCTTAATTAAAGTGTTAAAAGAGAAGAATCTCTTCGAAGCTTGTAAAACGCATTAATGACACAAGAAGACTTGTTCTTTGACAAGTCTTCTTCTTTCTATCTTAAACTGGAGGAATGGTATGTACAACGTGTCCGAAAGAATGATTTTTCACCGCTTAAAAGGCCTCATCTCACCCTCTTTGTTAACAAAATGGTGGAAAGTCGATCCTGAGCTATATATAAATGAAGAAACACATCATTTCAAACAGGATCGATCATTACAAAAGATCGACTTTACCCGCTTACAACAAGCTGAAGAAAATGAATTCCCCATTTTTCAACACATCGTTCAAGCCTATTTAAAGCAAAATATTCACATGATTCCCATCACATCACCTTTATATCCCAGCTCACTAAAACACATTTATGATCCTCCCCCAGTATTATTCCTAAAAGGAAACGTTACCTATTTAAATGAAGAAAAAAGTTTAGGTGTAGTAGGTACACGAGTGCCATCCTCTTATGGAGAAGCGTGCGTGAAGAAAATTGTTGGAGAACTTGTAGAGGAAGATTGGATGATTGTGAGCGGTTTAGCAAAAGGAATTGATGGACTTGCACACAAAGAGTGCATAAGAAAAAAAGGAAAAACGATTGGTGTTGTAGCTGGCGGCTTTCAACATGTATATCCAAAAGAACATGTGCAAATGGCTCAATATATGGGAGAACATCATTTACTGTTGTCAGAGCACCCGCCTTATATCAAACCAGAAAAATGGCATTTTCCAATGAGAAACCGATTAATTAGTGCCCTGACAAGAGGAACCATCGTGGTCCAGTGCAAAGAAAAGAGCGGTTCGCTTATTACAGCCTACCAGGCATTAGAGCAAGGAAAAGAAGTGTTTGCTGTTGCAGGATCGATCTTTGATTCTAATTCTATAGGTCCAGCTAGATTGATTCAGCAAGGTGCCAAGCTTGTTCATTCAACGAAGGATATTTTAGAGGAATTCTCCTTGAGCGGTGTTCAATATACTGAACTCACATAAAAATATCGTTTGACAAAAGACATCGGAATATTTAATAATAGTGAGGATTTAAGTTTACACTTTGTTTTTCGTGTTTATAATGATGTTCATCATAAAGAATTTTTAACGATTGCCTGTTAAATAGGTGCAATTAACATAAATATAAATTTGTGAAATGGATAAAGAGAGAACACCTCTTAAGGGGGATTTTGAGTATGGCTGATTATTTAGTCATCGTTGAGTCGCCAGCAAAGGCGAAAACGATTGAGCGTTATTTAGGAAAAAAGTATAAAGTAAAGGCTTCAATGGGGCATGTAAGGGATTTACCGAAAAGTCAGCTTGGTGTTGACACTGAGCATGACTTCGAACCGAGATATATTACGATTCGAGGAAAAGGTCCAGTCTTAAAAGAATTAAAAACAGCAGCGAAAAAAGCAAAAAAAGTATATCTCGCAGCTGACCCCGACAGAGAGGGAGAAGCGATTGCTTGGCATTTAGCCCACAGCCTTGACCTTGACCTCTCTTCAGATTGCCGGGTTGTCTTTAACGAGATTACAAAAGATGCAATTAAAGATTCCTTTAAACATCCACGTATGATCGATATGGACTTGGTTGATGCGCAGCAGGCAAGACGAATCTTAGATCGTCTCGTTGGATATAAAATCAGCCCAATTTTATGGAAGAAAGTCAAAAAGGGCTTAAGCGCCGGTCGTGTTCAATCAGTTGCACTCCGCCTGATTATTGACCGCGAGAATGAAATTAATGAATTCAAACCAGAAGAATACTGGACAATTGATGGTACCTTCCTAAAAGGGAAAGAAAGCTTTGAAGCGAGTTTCTTTGGCGTAAATGGCAAAAAACATCCGCTAAAAACAAAAGAAGATGTAAAAGAAATCCTTTCGAAATTAAAAGGAAGCAAATTTTCTGTTGAAAAAGTGACGAAAAAAGAACGTAAACGCAACCCAGCTGTTCCGTTTACAACATCTACCTTACAACAAGAGGCAGCGAGAAAACTAAACTTCCGTGCGAAGAAAACGATGATGATTGCACAGCAATTATATGAAGGGATTGATCTTGGTAAAGAAGGTACAGTAGGTCTCATTACATATATGAGAACGGACTCAACACGTATTTCCAATACGGCAATTGAAGAAGTATCTGCTTTCATTGATCAAACGTATGGCAAGAATTTCTTGAATACAACAAAACGAACTGCCAAAAAGAACGAAAATGCACAGGATGCTCACGAAGCCATCCGTCCGACTTCTACGCTAAGAAAACCAGCAGATGTCAAACATGTGCTAAGTAGAGATCAGCTTCGTCTTTATAAATTGATTTGGGAACGTTTTGTGGCAAGCCAAATGGCACCAGCTGTTCTTGATACAATGAGTGTGGATCTTGAAAATAACGGGCTTACTTTCCGTGCAAATGGAAGTAAGGTGAAATTCCCTGGATTTATGAAAGTATATGTTGAAGGGAAGGACGACCAGTTAGAAGAAAAGGACAAAATGCTTCCTGATCTGAAAGAGGGAGACACCGTTCTTTCAAAAGATATTGAACCAGAGCAGCACTTCACGCAGCCGCCTCCACGTTACACTGAGGCAAGACTTGTCAAAACCCTTGAAGAGCTAGGTATTGGCCGCCCATCTACGTATGCACCAACATTAGATACCATTCAAAAGCGTGGCTACGTGGCACTTGATAACAAACGGTTTATTCCAACAGAGCTTGGAGAGATTGTGCTCAACTTAATTATTGAATTCTTCCCTGAAATCATTAACGTAGAATTTACTGCGAAAATGGAAAAAGAACTTGATAGCGTTGAAGAAGGTACGATTGAATGGGTACGCATTATCGACAGTTTCTATCAAGATTTTGCAAAACGGGTAGAAAAAGCAGAAGCAGAGATGCAGGAAGTTGAGATCGAGCCTGAATACGCCGGAGTTGATTGCGAAGAGTGTGGTCATCCAATGGTGTACAAAATGGGGAGATACGGTAAGTTCATGGCATGCTCTAATTTCCCTGACTGCCGTAACACAAAACCAATTGTCAAAGATATTGGTGTCAAATGCCCGACTTGTCACGAAGGAAATATCGTTGAACGGAAATCTAAGAAGCGCCGCATTTTTTACGGTTGCGATCGTTTTCCAGAGTGTGAATTCGTTTCTTGGGACAAACCAATTGAAAGAAAGTGTCCAAAATGCGAAAATATGCTTGTAGAGAAAAAGCTGAAAAAAGGCATTCAAGTTCAATGTGTGAACTGTGATTATAAAGAGGAACAACAAAAATAGCGGTGAGCAGCCTTGTTCACCTGCTTTTTTATGTCATCAAATAGAACTTACGAAATAGGAGAGTTGTACAATGAGTCAATTTGTAAATGTGATCGGAGCAGGTTTAGCAGGAAGTGAAGCGGCATGGCAAATTGCCAAGCGCGGAATTAAAGTCCATCTGTATGAAATGAGACCTGTCAAACAAACACCAGCTCACCACACAGATAAATTTGCGGAGCTCGTATGCAGTAACTCATTGCGTGCGAATGCTTTAACGAACGCAGTCGGTGTTTTAAAGGAAGAAATGCGTCATTTAGATTCAGCAATCATCGCAGCAGCAGATGAAAGCTCGGTTCCTGCTGGTGGAGCGCTTGCAGTAGATCGTCATGAATTTGCAGCTAACGTCACAGACCGCGTGAAAAATCACCCGAATGTGACGGTCTTTCAAGAAGAAGTGCAAAGCATTCCAGAAGGTCCGACGATTATCGCAACGGGTCCTCTTACATCAGAAGCACTTTCAAAAGAATTAAAATCTTTAACAGGTGAAGAGTATTTATATTTCTACGATGCAGCAGCGCCTATCCTCGAGAAAGACAGCATCGATATGGATAAAGTGTACTTGAAATCACGTTATGATAAAGGGGAAGCGGCTTATTTAAACTGTCCGATGACAGAAGAAGAATTCGATCGTTTTTATGAGGCGCTCATTTCTGCTGAAACTGTGCCGTTAAAAGAGTTCGAAAAAGAAATCTTCTTCGAAGGCTGTATGCCCATTGAAGTCATGGCCAAAAGAGGGAAAAAAACCATGCTCTTTGGCCCGATGAAACCAGTTGGACTTGAAGATCCAAAAACAGGAAAAAGACCTTACGCTGTTGTTCAATTAAGACAGGATGATGCAGCAGGTACTTTATATAATATTGTTGGTTTCCAAACACATCTAAAATGGGGCGATCAAAAGGAAGTATTCCGTTTGATCCCAGGTCTTGAAGAGGCTGAGATTGTTCGCTATGGTGTGATGCATCGTAATACATTTATTAACTCGCCAAGCCTTCTAAAACCGACGTATCAATTTAAAAATAGAGACGACTTATTCTTTGCCGGACAAATGACTGGTGTTGAAGGATATGTTGAGTCCGCGGCTTCAGGACTAGTGGCTGGAATCAACGCAGCTCGTTTTGTTAAAGGAGAAGAGCTTGTGACACTTCCAGAAGAAACAGCGATTGGCAGTATGGCTTACTACATCACATCAACAAACAAGAAAAGCTTCCAGCCGATGAATGCAAACTTTGGCTTGCTGAAAGATCTTGGCGTTCGAATTAAAAACAAACAAGAGCGCTATGCAGAGTACGCTAAACGCGCAATCGAAACTATTCAAACTATTTCGAAATCTCTGTAGTAAAACATTGCACGGGAAGCAAGATATGTGATACCATTTAAAAGCCTTAAAGAGGTGTAAAAATGACAGATAAACAGCGTCTTGTCCACTTATTCATTGAATATTTGCAGATTGAAAAGAACTATTCAGCTTTAACGATCTCGGGTTATACTGAGGCGATTGAAGAGTTTGTCAGATTTATGAACATTCAAGGAATAGACGGTTTTGAAGAGGTATCCTATCAAGATACGAGAATTTATTTAACAGAAGCTTATGAAAAAGGCCTTACAAGAAGAACGATTAGTAAGAAAGTCTCTGCACTTCGCAGCTTTTATAAATTTTTATTAAGAGAACAGCTTGTGAAAGAAAATCCTTTTTTACTCGTTAGCTTACCAAAGCAGGATAAGCGAATTCCTTCATTTTTGTATGAAGAGGAACTAAAAGAGCTATTTACAGTTTCTGATGTAAATACACCGCTTGGTCAAAGAAATCAAGCCATTTTAGAACTTCTTTATGCAACAGGTATGAGGGTTAGTGAGTTATGTTCATTAAAAGAATCTGATCTTGATTTATCGATGGATACAGTGCTTGTTCATGGGAAAGGCAGCAAACAGCGGTATGTACCTTTCGGCTCTTATGCACATGAAGCGCTCTCCACATATTTAGAGGATGGAAGGCAGAAGCTGAAAGTGAAGGGAAAGGATCGTGCTGATTCACATGTGTTTTTGAATCAGCGCGGAGCTCCTCTTACAGACAGAGGCGTTCGATTCATTCTAACTGAATTAATGAAAAAGGCATCTGGCACATTACATATCCATCCTCACATGTTAAGGCACACCTTTGCTACGCATCTTTTAAACGAGGGAGCGGATTTAAGAAGTGTTCAAGAACTTCTCGGTCACTCAAATTTATCATCAACACAGGTGTACACGCATGTATCAAAAGATTCTTTAAGAAAAACGTACATGTCTCATCACCCAAGGGCTTTTAAACGATCCTAAAAGGAGGTTTTTTCATGTCATCATTTCATGCAACCACAATCTTTGCCGTTCAACATAAAGGAAAAAGTGCGATGGCTGGAGACGGTCAAGTCACTTTTGGGCAGGCTGTCGTCATGAAACACACAGCAAAAAAAGTGCGCCGTCTTTTCGGAGGCAAAGTACTCGCAGGTTTTGCTGGTTCAGTTGCAGATGCATTTACACTCTTTGAGAAGTTTGAAACGAAGCTTGAAGAATACGGTGGTAACCTAAAACGAGCAGCTGTAGAACTGGCGAAAGAATGGAGAAGTGACAAGATGCTCAGACAGCTTGAGGCCATGCTGATCGTCATGAATAAAGAAAGCATCCTGCTCGTATCTGGAACAGGAGAGGTCATCGAGCCAGACGATGGCATTTTGGCTATCGGGTCAGGCGGTAACTACGCGCTTAGCGCCGGGAGAGCACTCAAAAAACATGCAGGTGACCATCTCTCAGCTCGAGAGATTGCAAAGGCGGCTCTTGAAACGGCCGGAGAAATCTGTGTCTACACGAACGATCAAATCACTTTAGAAGAGCTTGAATAGAAAGGACATGAGACGTATGGAGAAAAAGCCGTTCACCCCAAGAGAGATAGTTGAAAAGCTTGATCAGTACATTATTGGTCAGCTTGATGCGAAAAAAGCAGTGGCGGTGGCTTTAAGAAACCGTTACAGAAGAAGTCTTTTACATGATAAGCTAAAGGATGAAGTCGTTCCTAAAAACATCTTAATGATTGGTCCGACAGGTGTGGGGAAAACAGAAATTGCTCGCAGAATTGCAAGGATTTCTGGTGCACCTTTCATTAAAGTGGAAGCAACGAAGTTTACTGAAGTTGGATATGTCGGACGTGACGTAGAATCAATGGTCAGAGATTTAGTGGAAACAGCAATCAGACTAGTCAAAGAAGAAAAAATGAAGGATGTTCAAGAAGAAGCGGAAAAACAAGCAAACAAACGGCTTGTTCATCTACTTGTTCCTGGAAAGAAAAAAAGTCAGTCTGTGAAAAATCCTTTTGAGATGCTGTTTGGTGGTTCTGATGCTGATGAAAGTGACCGAGATCACTCAAGTGAAGAAGTAGAGCTTGAGTCGACGAGAAAACGCATTGCGCACCAGCTGGCGATGGGTGAACTTGAAGACCATTACGTCACGATTGAAGTTGAAGAGCAGCAGCCTTCCATGTTTGATATGCTTCAAGGCTCGGGTATGGAGCAAATGGGTATGAACATGCAGGATGCGCTTAGCAATCTCATGCCTAAAAAGAAAAAACGCAGAAAGCTGACCGTCAGAGAAGCGAGAAAAGCGTTAACTGCTGAGGAAGCTTCAAAACTGATTGATATGGATGAAGTCGGTCAGGAAGCCGTGCAAAAAGCAGAGCAGCAAGGAATCATCTTTATCGATGAAATCGATAAAATTGCCAAAAGCGGTGGTGCATCGTCTGCAGATGTTTCTCGTGAAGGGGTTCAACGTGATATTTTACCGATTGTAGAAGGTTCCACTGTGATGACGAAGTATGGGGCTGTGAAAACAGATCATGTTCTATTTGTAGCAGCAGGCGCTTTTCATATGGCGAAACCCTCGGATTTGATTCCAGAGCTTCAAGGGCGCTTCCCAATCCGTGTAGAATTAGATAAATTAAGTATAGAAGACTTTGTGAAAATCTTAACGGAACCAGATAACGCGTTATTAAAGCAATATAAGGCTTTACTTGAAACAGAAGGTATATCTCTTGAATTTTCTGACGATGCTATTCATAAGATTGCCGAAGTGGCTTATCACGTCAATCAGGAGACGGATAACATCGGTGCAAGAAGGCTTCACACCATACTTGAGAAACTGCTAGAAGAGCTCTCATTTGAGGCGCCTGATATTACAATGGAAACAGTGACTATTACCCCTCAGTATGTAGAAGAGAAGCTAGGAAAGATTGCAAATAACAAAGACTTAAGTCAATTTATACTTTAACAAATGAATAAAGTAATCTAGGAGGATCATTATTATGGCGTTACTACAAAAAACAAGGATTATTAACTCGATGCTGCAAGATGCAGCGGGGAAACCGGTTAATTTTAAAGAAATGGCAGAAACACTGAGAGATGTCATTGATTCAAACATTTTCGTATTAAGCAGAAGAGGGAAGCTTCTTGGCTACTCCATTAACCAGCAGATTGAAAATGCACGTATGAAAAAAATGCTGGAAGATCGTCAGTTCCCTGAAGAATATACAAAAAGCTTATTCAATGTCCCTGAAACATCTTCAAACCTTGACATCAACAGTGAGTACACAGCTTTCCCGATTGAGAACCGTGATTTATTCCAATCAGGTTTGACAACGATTGTGCCAATTATCGGAGGCGGGGATCGCTTAGGGACGTTAATCCTTTCTCGTTTGCAAGATACATTCACAGATGATGATTTAATTCTTGCTGAATACGGCGCAACAGTAGTTGGGATGGAGATTCTTCGCGAGAAAGCGGAAGAAATTGAAGAAGAAGCAAGAAGTAAAGCGGTTGTTCAAATGGCGATCAGCTCTCTTTCATATAGTGAACTTGAAGCGATTGAACATATCTTTGAAGAACTCGATGGAAACGAAGGGCTGCTTGTGGCAAGTAAGATTGCTGACCGTGTAGGAATCACTCGTTCAGTGATCGTAAACGCACTTCGTAAATTAGAAAGTGCAGGCGTTATTGAATCTCGTTCTCTTGGAATGAAGGGAACATACATCAAAGTATTAAACAACAAATTTTTAATTGAACTTGAAAATTTAAAATCTCACTAATCAAAAAACCCTTTTCGGCCGAAATAAACGCTGAAAAGGGTTTTTTTGTATAAAAAAAGAGGATTTGTCCGAAAAATGACACTCTTTTTTCCAAGAAACCCCTTACAATTCTGTAGTGCTTTGAATCTAGGTCTTTATACCTATTCGTAAAATAGATATATATTACGAGTTTTTTTTACAATTACATCATAGACTTTAATCCTATTATTTCTTACAATGAACATATGGTTTTACAAATCTCGACATGATTAAATGGAATGAAATACATATGATTGGAGGTATATGGTTTTGGATATATTTTCTGGAACGATAAGCAACCTTGAGAATGCCTTGGGCAGAGCGAATGTTAAGCAAAAAGTCATAAGCAATAATATCGCGAATATAGACACACCGAACTACAAGTCTAAAAAAGTTGCATTCCACGACATGCTAAATGATGCGTCAATCAAATTAGATGCTAAAAAAACATACCAAGGTCACATTGATTTTTCTAAAACAGGGTCTAATTATTCAGTTGTTTCGAGTGACCGTACTTCTTATCAAGAAAACGGAAATAATGTCGATATTGATCAAGAGATGAGTGAACTCGCTAAAAACCAAATTCAGTATAATGCGTTGGTTGAAAGAATGAGCGGAAAGTTCAATTCTCTTAAAACAGTTTTGACAGGAGGTAAGTGATGTCGATTTTTTCAGGCGTGAACGCTTCGGCCTCAGCATTAACAGCACAGAGGCTCAGAATGGACGTTGTATCCTCTAACCTTGCGAATATGGATACAACAAGAGCTAAACAGGTTGATGGCAAGTGGGAGCCTTATAGACGCAAGCTCGTCACATTACAGCCGTCAGGTGAATCATTTTCATCTATATTGAACTCAAGCATGAATTCGAGCGGCAAATTAGGAAACGGCGTCAAAGTAACAAAAATTACTGAAGACGAAACTCCATTCAACCTTCAATATGATCCTACAAATCCCGATGCCAATGAAAATGGATATGTTCAAACACCAAACGTTGATCCATTAAAGGAAATGGTTGATCTCATCAGCAGCTCAAGGTCATATGAAGCAAACGTGACTGCGCTGAATGCGAATAAAAGCATGCTGATGAAAGCTTTAGAAATAGGAAAGTAAGGTGAAAAGAATTGGTTAACGCAATATCTCCTTTCCAGCTTCAAACCGCTCAGCAAGCAAGTGAATTGACGAATGCATCGTCTGTGCAGGCGGCTGCACCTAAAAGTCAAACGAATTTCTCTGATGTGCTGAAGAATTCCATTGAGGCATTAAATCAATCACAGCTGAAATCAGACCAGTATACGAATGCTCTCGCACAAGGGAAAGATGTCAATCTCGATGAAGTCATGATTGCTTCACAAAAAGCGAGTGTGACACTCACAGCTGCAACCGAGTTTCGGAATAAAGCAGTCGAAGCGTACCAAGAGATTATGAGAATGCAGATGTAGGAGGTGCTGGTGGACAAAAAATAGACTGAATGGAATGACCGGGGGTTAAGATGAATCGTACTTTAATGCAATTAAGAACAAAAACAGTTGAGTTTTGGCGAAATCGATCAAAATTACAAAAAATACTCATGATTGGCGGCGTAGCTGCCCTAGCAATCATTATTACGGTTGTTAGCATCTTTGCTTCTTCTGAAAAAATGGTTCCGTTGTTTAGAGATTTGTCTGAGGCAGAAGCAGGACAAATCAAACAGGAACTGGATGGCAAAAACGTTAAATCGGAACTTGCAAATAACGGAACGACGATTTTAGTTCCAGAAAAGCAAGCAGACACTTTAAAAGTAACACTTGCATCAGAAGGACTTCCTAAAACGGGGAATATTGATTACTCCTTCTTTGCGAACAATTCCGGCTTCGGTTTAACAGACAATGAATTTGATGTTCTGAAAGTAGACGCAACTCAGACAGAACTATCCAATCTGATCAACACGATTGATGGGATTAAAGATTCAAAGGTTATGATTAACCTGCCAAAAGATTCCGTTTTTGTTGGAGAAGAGCAAAGTAATGCATCAGCATCAATTGTGCTGCAAGTTCAGCCAGGCTACACGCTTACTCAGCAACAAGTAAAAGGCCTTTATCATCTTATTTCAAAAAGTGTGCCGAACTTAAAAACAGAAAACATTGTCATTATGGACCAAGATTCCAACTACTATGACTTAAACAGCAGCTCAGATTCCTATGCAAGTGGAATGGATGCACAGCAGCAGAAAAAAGAAGAGATTGAAAAGAATCTTCAACGAAAAATTCAACAGCTGCTTGGAACGATGATGGGTCAAGAGAAAGTTGCCGTATCGGTCACTACAGACATTGATTTTACTGAAGAAAAAAGAAAAGAAGATCTTGTCGAACCAGTTGATCAAGAAAACATGCAAGGAATTGCTGTCAGCGCTGAAAAGATTGCTGAAACTTATTCAGGTAATGGCGCAGCAGCTGGAGGCACCGCTGGAACAGGTGACGATGATGTCACAAATTATCAAGGCGCTGATGGAACGAATGGAAGCGGAGATTACGAAAAGAGCGAAGATCGCATCAATTATGAAGTCAACCGCATTCATAAAGATATCAAAGAAAGTCCTTATAAAATCAGAGACGTTGGCATTCAGGCACTGGTTGAACCACCTACTGCAAACGATCCGACCTCATTAACTGCTGAAAGGCAGGATGATATCAAAAAAATTCTTTCAACCATCATCAGTACATCGATTGATAAAGAATACACAAACGGTCAAGCGCTCACTCAAGCAGACTTAGATAACAAAATCGTTTTATCTGTATCAAAATTAGACGGTAAACAGCAAACGGCAGCAGAAAACCCTTCAAACAATATTCCGATTTGGGTTTATATTGTTGGCGGTGTGCTACTACTTGCCATTATCGCTCTCATTATCCTTCTCGTACGTAAGCGAAGAAAAGATGAGGAAGAAGAGTTTGAGTTTGATGAACGTACACCAATTCATGTTCCTGATATCGATACTGAGCCAGAAACAGAAGAAATGGTGAGAAAAAATCAGCTTGAAAAAATGGCAAAAGATAAACCAGAAGACTTTGCTAAATTGCTACGCAGCTGGCTGTCCGAGGATTAGGAGGAATACACATGTCGAGAAAAGATCCAAATCGACTAACAGGCAGACAAAAAGCAGCAATCCTAATGATTTCCTTAGGGCTAGACGTGTCAGCATCTGTATACAAACATCTGTCTGAAGACGAAATAGAAAAATTAACATTAGAAATTTCAAATGTAAGAAGTGTAGATACTGCTAAAAAAGATGAGATCATCGAAGAATTTCACAGCATTGCCATCGCGCAGGACTACATATCACAAGGCGGCCTTATGTACGCAAGACAAGTGCTTGAAAAAGCGCTTGGTGAGGACAAAGCGGACAGCATCTTAAATCGCTTAACATCCTCACTTCAAGTGAAACCATTTGATTTTGCTAGAAAGGCTGACCCAGAGCAAATTTTAAACTTTATCCAGCATGAGCATCCACAAACCATTGCGCTCATTCTTTCCTACCTAGATCCAGTACAGGCTGGACAGATTTTATCTGAGTTAGGCGAGGAAGTACAAACCGAGGTTGCAAGAAGAATTGCTTTAATGGACCGCACATCTCCAGAGATCATCAATGAGGTGGAACGTATTCTTGAACAAAAGCTCTCTTCAACCTTTACGCAAGATTATACCCAAACGGGCGGAGTCGAAGCGGTAGTCGAAGTCCTGAATGGTGTAGACCGTGCAACGGAGAAAACCATTTTAGATACACTGGAAATTCAAGATCCTGAGCTTGCTGATGAAATTAAGAAACGTATGTTTGTCTTTGAAGACATTGTCACTCTTGATAGCAGAGCCATTCAGCGCGTGATTCGAGATGTTGAAAATGACGATTTACTACTTGCACTCAAAGTGGCAAGCGAAGAAGTCAAAGAAATTGTCTTCCGCAACATGTCGCAGCGTATGGTCGAAACGTTCAAAGAAGAAATGGAGTTTATGGGACCTGTCCGGCTTAGAGATGTCGAGGAAGCACAGACTCGTATTGTCAGCATCGTAAGACGACTTGAAGAGGCTGGAGAAATCGTCATAGCTCGAGGTGGAGGAGACGATATCATTGTCTAGGATTATCAAACATGAAACATCTGTTATTCCTGAACAAGGCCGTCAAACCATTCCCTTGCAGCAAGTGGAATTCAAAAGAGAACATCACGAAGAAGAGCTTGTCAACGAAACAGAAGCATCTCAACTTGTATTAAGTGATGCACAAGATGAAGCAAGCCGTATTTTAGAACAAGCAAATCGTGAGCTGGAACAAACAATGGCTGAAATCAATCAGCGGCGAGCTGATTTTGAAGCAGAAAGAGTACAGCTCATTGAAGAAGCGAAACAAACAGGATATCAAGATGGTTTTCAAAAGGGCGAAGCAGATGCGAATTTACAGTATCAATCGATTCTTGATCAAGCGAATGACATTGTCAGCCTTGCAAAGCAGGACTATGAAGCAAAAATCGAAAGCTCTGCTGAAGAAATTGTCGAACTTGCCTTTGAGCTCGCTAAACGAGTATGGAATGCAGCTGAGGACACAAAAGAACAATTTTTAACGCTAGTGAAGCAGGTCATTTCAGAAGTGAAAGAATATGACGATATTTCCATCTATGTCGACCCTGCACATTACGAACATGTGATGGAATATAAAGACGAATTAAATAGAATCCTTCAAAAGAATACACATCTTGCCATTTACTCGGATGAAAAAGCACCAAAAGGTACTTGTTACGTCGAAACAAGCTTTGGAAAAGTGGAAGCGAGTGTTGATACCCAAATGAATCAGTTAAAAGAAAAGTTATTAGAAGTCATTGATTCAGGTGATCACAAATGAACATAGATGTGCTAAAAGAAACGATTGAAACCGCCGATCCTTATAAACGTTTTGGTAAAGTCAATCGAGTTGTTGGACTGATGATCGAGTCCAAGGGGCCAGAAAGCTCAATCGGTGATGTATGTCTTATTCACAAAAAAGGGAGTAAGAATCATCCGATCAAAGCAGAAGTCGTTGGTTTTAAAGATGAAAACATTCTGCTCATGCCTTATGTAGAAGCCTCTAACATCTCACCAGGCAGTCTTGTTGAAGCAACAGGTGAGTCGTTAAAGGTCAAAGTAGGAACTGGTTTAATCGGGCAGGTTGTTGATGCATTCGGTGATCCACTGGATGGCAGCATGCTTCCTAAAGGACTTGCACCTGTCTCAACAGAACAATCTCCTCCAAACCCGATGGACAGACCGCCTATTCGTGAAAAAATGGGCGTTGGTGTCAGAGTGATCGACAGCTTGCTCACAGTCGGCACTGGTCAAAGAATTGGCATATTCGCGGGAAGCGGTGTTGGTAAAAGTACCTTGATGGGGATGATTGCCAAGCAGACAGAAGCGGATCTCAATGTCATTGCACTTGTTGGAGAGCGTGGACGTGAAGTTCGCGAGTTTATCGAAAAAGATTTAGGAGCTGAAGGACTGAAGCGTTCGATTGTTGTTGTCGCAACTTCAGATCAGCCCGCACTGACAAGATTAAAAGCAGCCTATACTGCAACAGCTATTGCCGAATATTTCAGAGACAGAGGAAAAAATGTCATGTTTATGATGGATTCTGTCACAAGGGTCGCCATGGCACAGCGGGAAATAGGACTTGCAACCGGTGAACCGCCAACAACAAAAGGATATACGCCTTCAGTGTTCGCTATACTGCCAAAATTGCTAGAACGAACTGGTACAAATCAACTTGGTTCCATCACAGCGTTTTACACAGTGCTTGTTGATGGTGACGATATGAATGAGCCGATCGCTGATACAGTGCGGGGGATTTTAGATGGCCACATAGTACTTGATCGTGCATTGGCCAACAAAGGACAGTTCCCAGCTGTCAATATTCTGAAAAGTATCAGTCGTGTCATGAGTAATATCGCAAGTCATGATCATAAGGAAGCGGCTAACCGGTTCCGCCAGCTTTTATCCACATATCAAAACGCTGAAGATCTCATTAACATTGGAGCATATAAAAAAGGCTCCTCTAAAGATATTGATGAGGCCATGCAAGCTTACCCACAACTGATTTCATTTTTGAAGCAGGACGTTGAAGAGGCTGTATCGATTGAAGACAGCGTGAGGATATTGCTCAGTTTGATGAATAGAGAGGATTGACAAAAACAGTGAGATATCAATACAAATTTCAAAAGCTCTTAGAATTGAAAGAAAGTGAAAAAGACAAATCACTCGCAGCGTATCAACAATCCGTTTCGGCATTTGAGCAAGCCGCTGAAAAACTCTATGAAAATATGAGTAAAAAAGAGCTAATGGAAAAGAGCAAAGAAGAAAAGCTGAGAAGTGGGATGAGTGTTCAAGAAATGCGTCATTATCAGCAATTTGTGACGAACTTAGATAACACCATTCATCATTATCAGCAGCTTGTGATCATGAAACGCCATCAAATGAATGAAAAACAATCTGATTTAACTGAAAAAAATATTGAGTTTAAAAAGTTTGAAAAAATGAAAGAAAAGCAATTTGAAAAGTTCTCCCTTGAACATAAGGCAATTGAAATGAAAGAAATGGATGATATCTCTATCAGCCAATTCATGTTTCAAGGACATTAGGAGTCGAGATGAATGCCTAAGAAGGAAAAAACAAAGGAATCAAGCGGCGGCGGTAAATTTCAATGGATCTTGTTTATTGTCATTATCCCATTGGTTGTGCTTGTGATCGTGACGGGCACAATCCTTTATATGGCGGGTTATGATCTAAAGAAACCGCTCCAAAACATTCCGGGGATTAGCAGCTTGGTTGGATCAGATGACACATCAAAAACGTCATCTTCAAATAACGATCAACGTGATACAGAGTTGAAAGCGTTGAAAAAGACGATTAAAGAACAAGAGAATGAACTTGAAATTGCTCAAAAAGACTTGAAGACAAGTGATGAAGAGATTAAACGATTGAATCAAAAAATCAATTCACTTGAAAAAACATCTGATAAAGAGAACACGTCAGCAAGTGACAGTTCATCAAACAGTACATCATCAAGTAATAACGCATCAGGATCTTCCTCTGATTCGTCAGCATCTTCTAATCAGCAATCAAAAGGAAAGGTCGCCAGCATTTATGAAAGCATGGATGCAGGGAAATCTGCCAAAATTTTATCAGAGCTAAGTGATAAAGAAGCTTTGAAGATCCTTGAAGAGCTGAGTAAAAATAAGCTGACGGACATATTAGCAAAACTGACACCTCAGAAGGCAGCAACGTTCACGAAGGAGCTTGCCAAAAAAGAAGAAAGTGAAAATGGGGGTGGACAATAAGTGAAGCTATTGGACATTGGAGCCTTACAGCAATCTTCCCAAGGTCTCTCGGGACTAAAGGGAGAGGGGGCAGTATCTGCTCGCGGCCTGTTTAAACAATTGTTAAATGGCGCAGGTATTCAAAGTGGTCCAGCTATTTCTCAGCCAGCGGAAACCACTCTATCCATGAATGATGCGATGCAAATCATTGAAAAATGGATGCAATCACCTGAAGAAGGAATAGATGGAGATCTTCTTGCGGCACTTCAGGCGCTGCAAGGTCAAAAGCTTGAAGGGGCTGACTTAAAGTCACTTGAAGAGCTATTTCAAAAGATGGAATCGGTTATCTATGGTGATCAGGATGAGAAGCCAGTTGCTGAACATAGTGAACAGCTCATACAAGTCCACTTTTTCTTATATCAAATACTGAATCAGCAGCCGGTGAGCTTTGATGCAAAACTTGTACAGGATATTCAAGCAAAAGGTGAAGATTTTATCAAGTTTCTAACGAAAAACGGAGCAGATGAAAAGCTCATTCAACAAGTAAAAGAGCAGTTCTTCTCGCAAGGATCGGCACCTAAGCTGAATAATATGTCGCAAAGCGAGCTGAAACACTTTAATCAGTTAATCGATCATATGATGGCGAATGCGAAAGGGTCAGATAAAGAGTGGAAAATTTCCTTAGGAGAGTTAAAAGAAATGGTTGCTCCAAGGCAAGAATCTTCCTTCTCATCTCCAGCAAAAGGTGCTGCCTCACTTGAATGGCTCATGAAAAAAGAAGTCATCAAAGGTCAAGGCACTGCGGCACCTGCTTCTGAAAAAACAATCACCCATACGCTGCTTCCAGGGCATAAACAGTTTTTCCAACTGCAATCAGCTGCTCCTATGCAGCAGACGCAAACAACTGACGAAAAGCCAGGCACGGTTGATCAGCAGATTTTAAATACGTGGAAACAAATGAAGTTCACACCATTTGGCAATTCAAGCGGACGGTTTACCGTACGATTAAATCCAGAAAATCTCGGGTTTATTACC
Source organism: Bacillus sp. RAR_M1_44 (assembly GCF_020165935.1). Lineage (NCBI taxonomy): Bacteria > Bacillati > Bacillota > Bacilli > Caryophanales > Bacillaceae > Bacillus > Bacillus sp. RAR_M1_44. Next base: position 130,647 of record NZ_JAIUKX010000003.1, on the reverse strand, counting down.
ATCCAGCTAACGAAACAAAACGGGATGTATGCGAGTAAAATTACAGCTTCAACGCAAGCAGCTAAAGAGCTGTTAGAGCATCATCTGCCGCAACTCAAGCAGGCGCTACCGAATATGTCGGTTCAAGTTGACCGTTTCCATATACCGCTTCAGTCAAATGAGCAGCCGTCTTTTGGACAATTTAATGAGGAAGGCAAGCAGCAGCCATCAAAAGGACAAAGTTTCCAGCAGCCTGATGAACAGGAAGCTGAATTCCAAGATGTACTAGATGCGCTTGTTGGATCAGAAGAAGAAGAGGAGGAGATCTAATGGCAACTGTTGATGCGACGAATAGAACAGCCGCACAAGCGGACACTTCTTCAAACGCAGCAAAGAAAACAGATACACTTGGCCGAGATCAGTTCTTGAAAATCTTGCTTACGCAGCTTCAAAACCAAGATCCGACAAACCCGATTGATGACCGTGAGTTTGTCACACAGCTTGCAACATTTTCTTCTTTAGAACAGCAAATGAATATGAATGAATCAATCACCAAAATGAATCAGATCATGTCTACATTTGTTACACACCAAGATCCATTTACGACATATGTAGGCTGGATTGGTAAAGAAGTAGCGGGTAAACAAGATGATAAAGACATATCTGGCACTGTGAAGTCTGTGAAAAACATAAACAATGAATACTTCCTATATTTAGAAGATGGAACGAAAATCAGCCCTTGGGACGTTACAACTGTTGGAGAAAAATCGTAAGCAAATCGAGGAGGAAAATAAATGTTACGCTCACTTTACTCAGGAATTAGTGGAATGAAAAACTTCCAATCAAAATTAGATGTTGTAGCCAACAACGTAGCCAACGTCAACACACACGGATACAAAAAAAGCCGTATCACTTTTAAAGATATGGTCAGCCAAACCATTGGAAGTTCTGGTGGGCCAACGAACAACTCTGGTTCAATCAACTCAAAGCAAATTGGTTTAGGGTCATCTTTATCTTCAATCGATAAAATCATGTCAGCGGGATCTTCTCAAAATACAAATGAACCTTACGACTTCTATATCAATGGAGATGGGTTTTTCCGTATTGAAGTTCAAGGAGAAGTTCTTTATACAAGAACAGGAAATTTCGACACTGATTCAGAGGGAAGCTTAGTCACCCCTGATGGAAATTATCTACTTGGAATGAATGGACAAAAGATAACGATTCCAGACGGTGTTTCAAGTGTAAGTGTTGGTCCAGATGGAACGATTTCGGTTGTTGAAAACAATGTATCAAGAACCGTTGGTCAAATATCACTCGTATCTTTCCGTAACGCAGGAGGGCTAGACAAAGTTGGTGACAACCTTTACCGCCAAACGTTAAGCTCAGGTGCTCCAAGTAATCCAATCGTACCAGGTGAACAAGGAACGGGCGTCGTCCAAACAGGTAAACTTGAAATGTCAAACGTTGATTTAACAGACGAGTTTACAGAAATGATTATCGCACAGCGTGGATTCCAATCGAATGCAAAGACGATCACAACATCTGATGAAATTCTGCAAGAACTTGTGAATCTGAAACGATAGGAGGTAGGGGGAGCGGTTTATCGCTTCTCTGCTTAATATGATTGAAGTGACAAGATTAAATGGCAAAGGATTTATGCTCAACGCTCTCCATATCGAGCAAATCGAAAGCTTTCCAGACACGACCATTACACTCGCCAATGGAAAGAAATTCGTTGTGAAAGAAGATGAAGAGCAGCTTCAGGAGAAAATCATTTCTTTCTATAGAAAAATCCAAGTCATTTCATTGAATCAAGGAATAGAGGAGTTTGAATGAAGAAGAAATTAGTCGTAGTAATGCTAATCATGATTATTGCTATCGTCGGAATTGGAGCAGGTATTGTCTTTCTGGTGAATGGGTCAGACGAAGCAAAAGCAGAAAAAGAGCCAACAGCAGATGAAGTCGTAAAAGCTTCTGTTGAAATTCCTGAGATTGTGACCAATTTAAAATCTGAAGGAAATGCGGTCAAACTTGTACTAAATATTGAAACAGATTCAGAAAAAGCCAAAGAAGAGCTTGAAAAAAGAAGCTTCCAAGTGAAGGATGCTGTGATCGACATTTTATCAGACACGAATGCAGATGAACTTGATGGCAAAAAAGGCAGAGAACATTTTAAAACACAGGTCAAAAACAAAGTGAATAACTATTTGCAAGATGGCAAGGTGAAAGAAGTTTATATAACCTCCTTTAATCTGCAATAGAGGCGATTAATTGACACGATGGAGGTGAAGAAATGTCAGGAGAAGTGCTTTCCCAGAATGAGATCGATGCATTATTATCCGCCATATCAACAGGCGAAATGGATGCAGAAGAGCTGAAAAAAGAAGAAACGACGAAAAAAGTGAAAGTGTATGACTTTAAACGTGCACTGCGCTTTTCAAAAGACCAGATTCGAAGTTTAACAAGAATTCATGATAACTTCGCTAGACTGCTTACCACACACTTTTCAGCGCAGCTAAGATCATATATTCAAATTTCTGTCAGCTCGGTTGACCAAGTGCCATATGAAGAATTTATTCGTTCGATTCCTAATATGACATTATTAAACTTATTTTACGTCAGCCCGCTTGAAGGAAGAATCATGCTTGAAGTGAACCCAACGATTGGCTATGCCATGATGGATAGGCTGATGGGTGGGATTGGCATTAGTCATAATAAGACAGAATCACTGACAGAAATCGAAACAAAGATTATCTCAAACATGTTTGAGGGAGCTTTGGAAAACTACAGAGAAGCGTGGCAGTCCATAACCGACATCGAGCCAGAAATGGCAGATTTCGAGGTAAATCCCCAGTTTGTTCAAATGGTGTCACCAAACGAAACAGTTGTCGTCATTTCTCTTAATACACAAATTGGTGAGGTAAGCGGGGTTATTAATCTCTGTATTCCTCACGTAGTATTAGAGCCTATTATTCCGAAGCTGTCTGTACACTACTGGATGCAATCGGAACGAAATGAACCGAAACAAGAAGAAACAAAGGCCATTGAAAAACGGATTATGACGGCGAAAATACCGGTAGTCGCAGAGCTTGGACAATCGGAAATGACGGTGGAAGAGTTTTTGAATTTGGAAATTGGTGATTGTATTGCCTTGGACAAACCAGTAAATGCGCCTCTTACTGTTATGGTCGGAAATAAACCGAAATTCTTGGGACAGGCCGGCCGCGTGAATCGGAAACAGGCGATTCAAATTCTAGATCACGACATAAGAGGTGAAGAAGATGGAGAATAACGGAAGTAAATTATCACAAGATGAAATCGATGCGCTCCTTAAAGGAGGCAGCAATGACGATATAGAGCCTGATACACTCCTTTCTGCAATGGAACAAGATGCCATTGGGGAAATCGGAAATATATCATTTGGAAGCTCTGCAACAGCACTTTCAACCCTATTAAGTCAAAAAGTGGAGATTACAACTCCAACTGTCACAGTGATTCAAAAAAGCAAGCTGAATGAGGAATTTCCTCATCCGTATGTCGCAATTGAAGTGAATTATACGGAAGGCTTCAGCGCTAGTAACCTGCTTGTCATCCAGCAAACCGATGCGGCAGTCATTGCGGATTTAATGATGGGCGGAGATGGAACAAATGCTGACCCGTCGTTAAGTGAAATTCACTTAAGTGCAGTACAAGAAGCGATGAACCAAATGATGGGTTCAGCAGCGACGTCCATGTCAACAGTCTTTAATAAAAAGATTGATATTTCTCCGCCTCGCGTTGAGCTGCTTGATGTGAAAGAAGGAGAAGGCACAGACCGCATTCCAGCTGAAGAGATGCTTGTCAAAGTGTCCTTTAGATTAACGATAGGTGAACTCATAGATTCAAATATTATGCAGCTTTACCCTATTACGTTTGCGAAAGATTTGATTGCAGAATTAACAGACCCAGCGGAAGAAGAGCCGGTTCAAGAAGCACCTCAGAGTGCACCTGAACCACAGCAGGCTGCTCCGCAAGCACAATCTGCTCCTATGCAGCAATCGGCACCGCCGAAAAGACAGGCGAAGCCAAAGCCGGCAGAACCTGTCAATGTGGCGCCAGTTGAATTTGAGGCATTTAGTGAGCCTCAGCATACAACAAGTCAGCTCGGTAATCTTGATATGCTGATGGATATTCCACTTTCCATTACAGTGGAGCTTGGAAGAACGCAGCGCAGTGTGAAAGAAGTACTTGAACTTTCCGCTGGAAGTATCATTGAACTGGACAAACTTGCAGGTGAGCCAGTCGACATTCTGGTCAACAAACGAATCGTCGCCAAAGGAGAAGTTGTTGTCATTGATGAGAACTTTGGTGTACGTGTGACTGACATTTTAAGTCAGTCTGAAAGACTTTCTAATTTAAAATAAACAAACATATAGGGAGAGAATAAGTAAATGGCTACTAAGGTATTAATCGTAGATGATGCAGCATTCATGAGAATGATGATTAAGGATATTCTTGTAAAAAATGGATTTGATGTAGTAGGAGAAGCAGAAAACGGCGCACAAGCTGTTGAAAAATATAAAGAAACATCTCCTGATCTAGTCACAATGGATATCACAATGCCAGAAATGGACGGGATCACAGCATTAAAAGAAATTAAACAAATCGATGCTTCGGCAAAAATCATTATGTGCTCAGCGATGGGACAACAATCAATGGTTATTGATGCCATCCAAGCAGGTGCAAAAGACTTTATCGTGAAGCCATTCCAGGCAGACCGTGTACTTGAAGCAATTAATAAAACGTTAGGCTAAAAAAGGGTGTAAGACTTGTTGAAAAAACGTTTGATATGTATAGCAATGATCAGTTTTATGCTTTTCTTGACAGCGCAGCCCGCCTCACTGTTTGCTGAAACAAAAGATCCTGAAAATGGCACGGTGAATGACTGGCTCAAAGATGAGAAAGAAAGCAAAAAGGATACAGAAAAGAAAACCACTGACAATCAAACGAATCCGGCAGAAGAAGTTCCCTCTTCTTCTGTCTCCATTATGGATTTTGTCAAAATGATTGGTGCCTTACTTTTTGTCATCCTGCTCATTTACGGATTGGTGAGATTTGTTGGAAAGCAAAACCGCTTACTCAAGCCATTTCGCTATGTTGAAAATATTGGCGGAACGACGGTTGGTCAAAATCGTTCAGTTCAGCTGATCAAAGTGGGCAAACGAGTATTAGTTGTCGGCGTAGCAGACTCAATCCAGCTGCTAAAAGAAATCGATGATGAACAAGAATGCGAAGCGATTGTGAAACAATACGAAGAAGCGATGGAAAGTAAGACTGACTTACCGAAAATGATGCAAAAATTAACATCGCAAGTGAAGAAACACGATCAGCCGACCACTTCTTCTTTTTCAGCCAATTTAAAGGCGCAGCTAGCCGAATTGAAAAAGACCCAATCAGAAGTCAGAAAGAAAGGCCCGAAACAAAATGAATGAGTTTATCGATTTATTTAATTCCAGTGGCGCAGGGAATATTAGCACATCTGTCCGTCTTCTTTTATTGTTAACTGTATTTTCAGTTGCACCAGGCATTCTTATTTTAATGACCTGTTTTACACGGATTGTGATTGTTCTTTCGTTTGTTAGAACATCACTTGCAACCAACTCAATGCCGCCAAACCAAGTGCTTGTAGGACTTGCTTTGTTTCTCACATTTTTTATTATGGCACCCACGTTCTCAGAGATTAATAAAGAGGCACTCACGCCGCTGTTAAATGATGATATTACGTTAAATCAGGCCTATGAAAAAGCCGAAGTGCCAATTAAAGAGTTTATGAGTAAACATACGAGACAGAAAGATTTGGCTTTATTTCTTAGTTACGCAAAAATGGATACCCCTGAATCAATTAAAGATATTCCCTTAACGGCGATGGTACCAGCTTTTGCAATTTCAGAATTAAAGACGGCATTTCAAATTGGTTTTATGATCTTTATTCCATTTTTAATTATTGACATGGTGGTCGCAAGTGTCCTGATGTCGATGGGGATGATGATGCTTCCGCCGGTTATGATATCGCTCCCTTTCAAAATATTGTTATTTGTATTAGTTGATGGATGGTATTTGATTGTTAAATCTTTGCTGCAAAGCTTTTAGAGTAGGTGCTTAAAACATGAGTTCAGAATTTGTCATTACGATGGCTGAAAGATCAGTGTATGTTGTTTTACTTGTCAGCGGGCCGCTTCTTGCGCTCGCACTAATCGTGGGACTAATTGTCAGTGTGTTTCAGGCGACAACCCAAATCCAAGAACAGACGCTTGCGTTCATTCCAAAAATTGTTGCAGTGCTAATTGGACTTGTTGTGTTTGGTCCGTGGATGCTTTCAACAATTGTGTCATTTACAACAGAGCTGTTCTCGAATTTAGATCGATTTGCAGGTTAATCAGAGATGTCAATCATAGAATTATTTCCTGCCTTTCTTCTCGTTTTCATTCGGATCACCGCTTTTTTTGTGACAGTGCCGCTATTAGCGCATCGAACGATACCAGCAGTTCACAGAGTTGGTTTTTCACTGTTTTTGGCTGTCATTAGTTTTAGCACCATTAAAGAACCGCCAGCACTCGATATCGACGGTCTTTACATGATGCTTGCCGTGAAAGAAGCAATGGTCGGACTTCTTCTTGGACTGATTGCATATATCATGGTGTCCGCAGTTCAAATTGCCGGCTCATTCATCGATTTTCAAATGGGCTTTGCGATCGCCAATATTATTGATCCACAAACAGGGGCGCAAACGCCGCTGATGGGGCAGTTTTTTTATACGGTGACCTTGCTGCTGATGCTGGCAACAAATGCACATCATTTGCTGCTTGATGGAATCTATTACAGTTTTCAATATATTCAAGTTGATCAGTATGCACTGAACTTCGGTAGTGAATCCTTTGCTTACTTTATTGCAAAGAGCTTCAACCAAATGTTCATCATAGCCTTTCAAATCTCAGCACCTGTTGTGGCTAGTTTGTTTTTAGTCGATTTGGCATTAGGAATTGTGGCACGTACAGTTCCGCAAATGAACGTATTTGTCGTTGGACTTCCCATTAAAATGGGCGTGAGTTTTATTATGATCATCATTTGTATGGGTGTTATCTTCGGGGTCGTCCAAAATACATTTGAAACGATTGTGCTCACCATGAGGAATTTCTTAGCATTGGTCGGTGGTTCGTCATGACGACAAGACTTAGACTCGACTTGCAATTTTTCGCAGGTGAAAAAACAGAAAAAGCAACACCGAAAAAGAGACGGGATTCACGTAAAAAAGGGCAGGTTGCCAAAAGTACCGACGTCAATACAGCCATCTCATTTCTACTAATCTTTTTATCATTCTTTTTTATTGGGCCTTTTATGAAAGAGCGTATTATTGCGCTCATTGAACGTTTTTATTCAACAACGATGCTAATGAAGGTTAGCACATCTAATATTCACCAGTTATTCTTGGAATTGCTTCAAGAGACAGGTCTCCTCCTCATGCCAATTCTTGGTGTTGGGATGCTGGCAGGGATCATCAGTAACTATTTACAAGTTGGGTTTCTCTTTTCAACTGAAGTGATCAAGCCCAAATTAGAAAAGCTTGATCCAATCAAAGGGTTTAAACGAATATACAGTATTCGAGCACTCGTTGAGCTATTAAAATCCATTTTAAAAATTGGTTTTGTTGGCTTTGCGACATTTATCGCTCTATGGATGCACTTTGACGAAATCTTGCGGCTCCCTCTACTCACTGCAGAGGAAACCCTTCATTTCGTGGCAAATATGACCTTGATTATGGGTCTATATGCAGCAGGTGCTCTTCTCATCTTAGCTGGGCTTGACTACATGTATCAGAAATTTGATTATGAAAAAAACTTACGGATGTCTAAACAAGACATCAAAGATGAGTATAAAAAATCAGAGGGTGACCCGCTCATAAAATCAAAAATTAAACAGCGGCAAAGGGAAATGGCCATGAGACGGATGATGCAGGAAGTCCCAAAAGCGGACGTCATCATTACAAACCCGACCCACTACGCAATTGCCTTGAAATATGACGAAGAAAAGATGGACGCGCCGTTTGTTGTGGCAAAGGGAACGGATATTTTGGCTTTGAAAATTAGAACAATTGCGAAAGAACATGATGTCATGACTGTAGAGAACCGGCCGCTCGCCCGCGCCCTCTACGATCAAGTGGATATCAACCAAGCGGTGCCTGAAGAATATTTTAAGGCGATCGCAGAAATTTTGGCTTACGTATATAAAACGAAACAAAAGATTTTATGAATTTTTGGTTTTAAAAGGAGAGAACAGGCATGTCAGCAAGAGATTTATCTGTTTTATTCAGTGTTATTTTAATCGTGGCGATGCTGGTCATACCGTTTCCGCCCGTCCTATTAAGTATTTTAATCATTATTAATATTTCTCTTGCGCTTATCGTGCTTCTCACCACAATGAACATGCAAGAACCACTGCAATTTTCCATTTTTCCATCGTTACTTTTGCTCTTAACACTGTTTCGTTTAGGGCTTAACATCTCTACAACCCGTTCTATTTTATCAACTGGAGATGCTGGTAAGGTTGTAGAAACGTTTGGATCATTTGTTGTTGGGGGCAATATACTCGTTGGTCTGGTTGTCTTCCTTATTCTGATCATCATTCAGTTTGTTGTCATCACCAAAGGGGCAGAGCGTGTATCAGAGGTTGCGGCCAGATTTACACTCGACGCGATGCCAGGTAAACAGATGAGTATTGACGCAGATTTGAATGCAGGAATGCTGACAGAGAGTGAAGCTAGAAACCGCCGTGAAAAAGTAGCCAGAGAAGCAGACTTTTATGGTGCGATGGATGGTGCAAGTAAGTTCGTTAAAGGGGATGCCATCGCAGGTATTATCATCGTTATTATCAATATTATTTTTGGCATCATTATTGGGATGATTCAGCAAGGAATGTCGATTCAAGAATCAGCTTCCCACTTTACTCTTTTAACAGTAGGGGACGGAATTGTGTCGCAAATCCCTGCACTTCTCATCTCAACAGCGACAGGGATTGTTGTCACGAGAGCGGCTTCTAACGGAAACCTTGGTTCAGACATTACGGGTCAGCTCTTTGCCTTCCCTGCCATGCTTTACGTCACAGCAGGTACGATCTTCCTGCTTGGATTGTTTACGCCAATTGGCGTACTTTTGACAGGGCCGATCGCAGGTTTACTTGCACTCGGTGCGTACATGATGTCGAAAAACAAACAGGATCAAGAAGAGATTGAAGAAGTACTGGAAGAACAGGCAGAGGTAGAAGAGATGAAAAGTCCAGAAAGTGTCATTCATCTCCTGCAAATGGATGCCATTGAATTTGAATTTGGCTACGGGTTGATTCCACTTGCAGATGCCAATCAAGGCGGAGACCTGCTAGACCGGATTGTCATGATCAGAAGGCAGCTTGCTCTTGAACTAGGTCTTGTCATTCCAGTTGTCCGTATTCGAGACAACATTGCGCTGAACCCGAATGAATACAGGCTCAAAATAAAAGGGAACGAAGTGGCAAAAGGAGAGCTGCTGCTTGATCATTACTTAGCGATGTCCCCAACGCCTGATGATGATCCGATTGAAGGAATTGAAACAATCGAACCATCCTTTGGTCTGCCGGCAAAATGGATATCAGAAGCAGAAAAAGATCAGGCTGAAATGCTTGGGTATACAGTGGTCGATCCAGCATCTGTTGTGTCTACCCACATCACAGAGAAGATTAGACAAAATACCCACGAACTGCTTGGACGCCAAGAAACGAAGCAATTAATCGATCATCTGAAAGAAAGTTATCCAGTTCTAGTAGATGAGGTAACACCGAATCCACTAGCAGTCGGGGATATCCAAAAAGTACTTGCAAAACTTCTGAAAGAAAAGGTCTCCATTCGAAACCTTGTGACCATTTTTGAGACCCTTGCAGACTACGGAAAATTAACAACTGATACAGACTTGCTAACAGAGTATGTTAGACAGGCACTTGCAAGACAGATTACTGCACAGTATGCAAGAGAAAATGAATCACTGAAAGTCGTGACATGCTCAGGCCGAGTCGAAAAGGTGATTGCAGACAGCGTGCAGCAAACGGAGCATGGGAACTACTTATCGTTAGATCCAGAATCCTCTGAAAGTGTGATTCAATCAGTGGCGAGAGAAATTGAACAGCTTTCGCTTCGTCAGGAAACGCCGGTTCTATTATGCTCACCTCCTATAAGAATGTACGTCAAACAGTTGTTAGAAAGATATTTCCCAGATTTACCGGTACTATCTTATAACGAACTAGAAGCAAATGTGGAAGTACAGAGCATCGGAGTGGTGGATATCTAATGAAAATGAAAAAAATCACAGCGAATTCTATGCAGGAGGCAACGATCCAAATCAGGCAGCAGCTTGGGAAGGATGCCGTCATATTAAATTCGAAAACCGTTGTCAAACGAAAGCTGTTCGGTTTAAAGAAACAGCAAATGGTCGAAGTGATTGCAGTGCTGGATCAAGATTTTGAAGAAAGAGCCGGTAAAGGATTACAACCAGCAGCTGCGCCTATCCCGGTGTTACCGAAAAAGGAGCAGATTCAACATCTTACGCAAGAGCTGCCGGCTGCCACTCAAGCAGTTAAAGCAGCGCCTTCTCATTCTCAGCCTTTAGAATATGCAAGAAACGAGCGACATGCTGGGATCTTGCCGGATTCTCTCATGAAGATTGATCAAAAGCTAAAAGATCAAGGTCTTGATGATGAGATTCGAGATGAATGCTTAAAGGGTCTTTTAACAAAAGGTGCTGTGAAAGAAGAGCAGATTGAAAAAGAACTTGAAAAACTACTCACAGGGATGCTGCCGGCTCACACTTCTGATGAGCCGATGATTCGTTCGAAATACATTGTGCTGTTTGGTTCAACTGGTGCTGGTAAAACGACAACGATTGCAAAGTTGGCTGCGAAAACGGCTATTCAGCAGCAAAAGAAAATTGCTTTTATCACAACAGATACGTACCGGATTGCAGCGATTGAACAACTAAAAACATATGCTGAACTGCTGAATGCACCTCTTGAAGTTTGTTATTCAAGAGAGGACTTTGTGAAAGCACAGCAGACCTTTAAAGACTATGATCATATTTTCATCGATACAGCAGGCCGTAACTTTAAAGAAGAGGCGTATATTAAAGAGCTGACGGATATCATTCCATTTGATGAAAGCATTCAAAGCTTTCTTGTCATGAGTGCGACGTCGAAGTATCAGGATATGAGAGCTATGGTCAAACGTTTTGAACCTGTTCCAATCGATCAATTTATTTTTACAAAAGTTGATGAAACAGACACGATGGGAACGATCTTTCAAATCATTGCAGAATCTCAAATCGGGCTAGGGTTTTTAACAAATGGCCAAAATGTGCCTGAGGATATTCTTGAGAGTTCCCCCCTTGATTTGACAAGGATGGTCTTACAATGATGAAGCCTGACCAAGCCGAAGGTTTAAGAAAGCTTGTTCAGCAGAATCAACTGATTGTACCGAACTCTCTTCATGCGAATGGACAGGCGAAAACCATTGCTGTCATGAGCGGTAAAGGCGGGGTAGGTAAATCGAATTTGACGCTGAATATGGCACTGTCTATCGCAAAAACAGGCAAGCAAGTGCTCATTATTGATCTCGACTTTGGCATGGGGAATATTGATATTTTACTAGGGAAAACATCGACCAGCTCTATATTAGACGTGCTTGTTAGAAAAAAATCCTTCCAAGCGGCTATGACAAAAGGAACGGACAATTTGTATTACATTTCTGGCGGAAGCGGGCTTGAACAGCTGTTTTCTTTAGACAAAGATCAATGGTCGTTCTTTTTAGAAGAGATGGAGAAAATATTGAATGACTTTGATTGTATATTCTTTGATATGGGTGCAGGATTGTCAAAAGATCAACTCCCTTTTGTCTTATCGGCAGGTGAGGTGGTCGTTGTGACAACGCCAGAACCAACATCCATCATGGATGCCTACAGCGCAATTAAGCACTTAGCCATTCATCAGTTTGAACAGTCTGTTCAAATCATTGTCAACCGGTGTAAAACCCCTTCGGAAGGATCTGAAACGTACCGGAAATTAGCGGGAGTAGTGACGTCATTTCTACACCGAAAGCTTGTGTTTGCTGGTGCGGTACCTGATGATCCTGCTGTTCCTAAAGCAGTCACTGAACAAATACCATTTTATATGAAACAGCCTCATTCAAGGCTAAGTAAAACCATTAAAATGCTGGCTGAAACACTTTATCATCAGCAGATAAGAGAGGCACAGAGAGAGCAGCATACGTTTATAGATAAGTTGTCCTCTTTTTTTAAAAGGAGGAAGGTGGACTCATGATTAGAGTGCTTGTAGTAGATGACTCGGCTTTTATGAGAAAACTCATCAGTGATTTCCTAAGTGCCGAGCAAGAAATTGAAGTCGTCGGAACGGCGCGAAATGGAGAAGATGCCTTAAAACGGATTAAGGAATTGAATCCAGATGTTGTCACACTTGATGTGGAAATGCCTGTTCTAAATGGAACAGAAGCATTAAAACAAATTCTGGCTGAACACGACCTTGCTGTGATTATGGTGTCAAGCCAGACGAAGCAAGGGAAGGAATTAACCATCCATTGCTTAGAACTCGGTGCTTTTGACTTTGTGACAAAGCCTTCAGGAAGTATTTCGCTCGATTTACACAAAGTAAGAGGTCAAATTGTAGAGCGGGTACTTGCGGCAGGCCTGTCTAGAAAACGTACTGAGAAACAAGTTTCTCCTAAGCCGTTCATGAAGCCGCCAAGTCCAATTCCAGCGGCCGCTCCCCGCCTGCAAGAAGTAAGAAGCGGCTCATCACTCCGAAAGATTATTTCAATCGGAACTTCTACGGGAGGGCCTAGGGCGCTTCAACGAGTCGTCACGAAGTTGCCAAAAGACATAGAGGCGCCGATTTTGATTGTGCAGCATATGCCGGCAGGATTTACGGCATCGCTGGCTACTAGATTAGATCATTTATCACAAATTACGATCAAAGAAGCTCAAGATGGAGACATCGCTAAAAATGGAGTGGCTTACATAGCTCCTGGTGGATTGAATATGTCACTTCATGAACAAGGGGCAGCTTTAGTGATCAGGCTGTCCCCAGAAGACACTGACAGCCGTCACAAACCTTCTGTTAACTATTTATTTGAATCCATCAGCAACATAAAAGGTTACGAGAAAATCGCTGTCATTATGACAGGAATGGGTAGTGACGGCACAGAAGGTGTCAAAAAAATGGTCGCAAGCGGTCATACAAAAGTCATTGCAGAAAAAGAAGAATCATGTGTTGTTTTCGGAATGCCTAAATCAGTCATTAAAGCAGGCCTTGCACATGAAACAAGGCATGTGGATGACATCGCACATGCAATTATAAGCTCCATGAAAAAAGAGAGGGCGTGAACACGTTGGATGTAAACCAATACTTAGATATCTTTTTAGATGAAAGCAGAGAACACTTACAAACTTGTAATGAAAAACTTCTTGAATTAGAAAAGAACCCAACAGACTTGCAGCTAGTGAATGATATATTCAGAGCCGCTCATACACTGAAAGGCATGAGTGCAACGATGGGCTTTGATGATATGGCTCAATTAACACATCATTTAGAAAACATGTTTGATGCCATCAGAAACGAACAAATGATTGTCACTCCTGAATCAATGGATACGATGTTTGAAGCACTCGATCACCTTGAAGCAATGGTTCAATCGATTGCAGAGGGCGGGGATGGAAAACGTGATGTCACGGAGATTAGTAAAAAACTAGATGTGACAGGAAGCCATGCAGAAACAGCATCTGCCGTTGAGACAGCTGAAGCATCATCAGCTGCAAGCGACCTAGATTATAACGAATTTGAACGAACAGTTCTTGATGAAGCAAGAGAACAAGGCTTTAAATGTTATGAGCTGACCGTGACATTAAGTGACGCATGCTTATTAAAAGCCGTTCGTGTCTATATGATTTTTGAAAGACTGAACGAAGCAGGAGAAGTTGTCAAAACGGTTCCGAATGCAGAACTTTTAGAATCAGAAGATTTTGAATCTGAATTCAGCATTTCTTACTTATCGAAACAGCCGATGGAAGAAGTGAAAAAAATCGTGACAGCGATCTCAGAGGTTGAACAAGTGGAGATTTCTGAAGTCTCTGCCTTTGAAGAAGCGGCTCCGGCTGAAACAAAAGCAGCGAAACCTGAGCAGAAAAATGAAGAAGCCACAGTTCCTGCCACTAAAGCGCCAGCAAACGATGCGCCAAAAGCAAATGGCAATAACGGTGCAGCTGCCGGCGGAACGAAAACGATCCGTGTCAACATCGATCGTCTAGATTCACTTATGAACCTGTTTGAAGAGCTTGTCATAGATAGAGGACGTTTAGAACAGATTGCCAAAGAACTTGAAAACAACGAACTCACGGATACAGTGGAAAGAATGTCCCGTATTTCTGGCGACCTGCAATCGATCATCTTGAACATGAGAATGGTGCCTGTAGAAACTGTGTTTAACAGATTCCCACGTATGATTCGTCAATTGACGAAAGAGCTCAATAAGAAAATTGAACTGATCATTGAAGGTGCTGAGACAGAGCTTGATCGAACAGTGATCGATGAAATTGGCGATCCGCTCTTACACTTACTTAGAAACAGTCTCGATCACGGGATTGAATCACCAGAAGAACGTGTGAAAAAAGGCAAACCAGAAAAAGGAACTGTTCTTTTAAAAGCATATCATAGCGGAAACCATGTCTTCATTGAAGTCGAAGATGATGGCGGCGGAATTAACCGTAAAAAGGTCCTTGAAAAAGCATTAGAGCGCGGAGTTATTACAGAAAGAGAAGCGGAAACGCTTGAAGATCACCAAATTGATTCATTGATCTTTGCAGCAGGGTTCTCTACAGCTGATACGATTTCTGATATCTCGGGCCGAGGTGTAGGTCTTGACGTTGTGAAAAACAAGCTGGAATCATTAGGTGGTTCTGTGAGTATTAACTCAACAGAAGGTCAAGGCTCACTGTTCTCAATTCAGCTTCCACTCACATTATCGATCATTTCCGTCCTTCTTGTGAAACTAGAGGAAGAAACATTTGCTATTCCGATTTCTTCTATTATAGAAACGGCTGTCATTAAGAAGAGTGACATCCTTCAAACGCATGATCGTGAAGTCATTGATTTCCGTGGATTTATCGTACCGGTTGTGTACTTGAAGAAACAGTTCAACGTACCAAATGCGAATGATTTAGAAGAAGAACTGCACATTATTGTTGTCCGTAAAGGAGACAAGCTAACAGCATTTGTGGTCGATTCGTTTATCGGTCAGCAAGAGGTTGTATTGAAATCACTTGGAGATTACCTACCAAACGTATTTGCGATATCAGGCGCAACAATCTTAGGTGACGGTCAGGTTGCACTCATCGTTGACTGTAATGCACTGATTAAGTAAAAAACAATAGAGGAGCGGTCTGAAATGAGTACAGATATCAAAACTGGCGAAAAGATGATTGTGTTTATCGTAAACAAAAAAGAATACGCCATTTCAGTATCAGAAGTAAAGTCCATTGAAAAATGGCAGCAGCCGACAAGAGTTCCTGGCGTTGCCCCTTATATATGCGGTGTCATTAATCTACGTGGTGTCGTGACACCTGTCATTGACCTTAGAGTGAGACTTGGATCAACTGACAACGAGATTACAGACGAAACAAGAATGATTATTGTACAAGTTGGTGACATTGAAGTCGGCTGGATTGTTGATGAAGCAAATGATGTCATTACTGTTCATCAGGAAGAGGTAGAATCTTCTACTGATACAGCTGAAAAAGAAGGACTGTCATGGGTGACAGGTATTATTAAGCATGATCAGCGTCTATTCAATATCATTCATGCTGGTGCGGTCCTCGACAAGAGCGTGCAAGATGCACCTGTTCATTAAGGGGGATGTGAAATGAGCATTTTCAATGAAATTAAAGATGAACAGCTAGATATATTAAGTGAGGTTGGGAATATCGGAGCAGGCCATGCAGCGTCTGCTCTTGCCAGCCTATTGAATCGCAAAATTGATATGGCTGTTCCTTTTGTCAAAGTTCTCTCGTTTGAAGATTTAATGGATTTCTTTGGTGGAGCAGACCTTCCAGTTGCCAGTATCTTTTTGCGAATGGAGGGTGATCTTACCGGTTCAATCTTTTTCATTATGCCGTTTGAACAAGCTGAACAATTTGTAAGAGAGCTTGTTCAGGACCCAGCATTTGATATTGATACGATTCATGAACACATGCTAGGAACATCAGCGCTTCATGAGTTAGGAAATATTTTAGCAGGCTCTTATTTATCAGCACTTGCCGATTTAACAAAACTGCAGCTTCACCCAAGTGTTCCAGATGTCACGCTCGACATGTTTGGGGCTGTCATTAGTGAAGGATTAATGCAGTTTAGCCCTCTCGGCGATCAGGCGATTGTGATTGATACATCGATTTTCGATGATCAAAATCAGCAAGAGCTGAAAGGAAATATGTTTCTATTACCAGACTTTGAATCGTTTGAAAAACTGTTCAAAGCATTAGGTAACCTATAATGAACGTGCAGATTCCGGCAGTTGTAAAGGTTGGTATAGCGGATGTTCAGCTTGTGAAAACACCGGACCGTATTCGGACATCCGGTCTCGGTTCTTGCGTAGGACTTGTCCTTTTTGACCAAGAAAAAAAATTGGCAGGACTTGTCCATGTCATGCTTCCAGACTCCTCTCTTTCAAAAGGAGCGGTAGAGAACTTGGCTAAGTATGCAGATACAGGTGTCAAGCATACAATTGATCTGCTCTTAAAAGAAGGAGCACGCAAACATGCGCTAAAAGCGAAGCTTGCTGGCGGCGCAGAAATGTTTAAATTTAAGTCAACCAATGATCTGATGAGAATTGGACCTAGAAATGTATCAGCTGTGAAAGAACATCTGTCTCTTCATCATATCCCGATCATTAGTGAGGACACGGGCGGAAACAATGGACGCACGATTGAATTCGATCCGCTTACAACAGAACTTGAGATCCGCACTGTGAAACAAGGCATTATGAAGATATAACTAAGGAAGTATAGGGGGAGAAAGATGCAATCCTTAAATTACGAAGATCAGGCGCTATGGGCTAGATGGAAAGAGTGGAAGGACCCAGCTGCTGGAGATGATCTTATGCGCCGCTATATGCCGCTCGTCACATATCATGTTGGAAGAATTTCCATCGGTCTCCCGAAGTCAGTGCACAAAGAAGACTTGATCAGTCTAGGGATGCTCGGTTTATATGATGCCCTTGAAAAATTTGACCCCGGAAGAGATCTGAAGTTTGATACATATGCATCCTTCAGAATTCGCGGGGCCATCATCGACGGTCTTCGTAAAGAGGACTGGCTGCCTCGTACATCAAGAGAAAAAACAAAAAAAGTAGAAGCGGCAATTGAAAAGCTTGAACAGCGATATTTACGAAATGTGACACCAACAGAGGTTGCTGAAGAACTCGGCATGAGTGAACAAGATGTGGTCACAACGATGAATGAAGGGTTCTTTGCGAATTTGCTCTCGATTGATGAGAAGCTGCATGATCAAGAAGACGGAGAAAACGTTCAAGTCATGATTCGCGACGAAAAGACTGTGACACCTGAAGAAAAAATGCTGAAAGATGAATTAATTGAACAGCTTGCCGAAAAAATGACAGAGCTTTCGGAAAAAGAAAAGCTTGTGATTAGTCTTTTCTATAAAGAGGAATTGACGTTAACGGAAATTGGTCAAGTGCTTAATTTATCGACCTCCCGCATTTCGCAAATTCATTCAAAGGCATTGTTCAAGCTTAAGCATCTGCTTGATAAAGCCATTCAATCTTAAAGAGTTAGTGAGTGAAAAAATATGCTATGGCTGATTAGCTTTATGCTTCATGCTGCACTTATTTATTTTGTGATCATTTTATACACGAGAATGAATTCGCTGAAGGCAACAGAACAAAAGCAGCGAGAGCTTTTAGAAGAAACGGAAAATACCCTGGCTGCATTTTTGATGGAAGTCAAAGAAGAGAATGAAAAACTATCAAAAGCTGCAGCCACTTCCCCTGATTTTTCTGCTGAAGAGCTGAAATCGGATCTTCAGACACCAAAGCAGCCACAACCACCAATTGAATCCCAGCAATCGGTAGAAAGTGAAGATCCAGTTCCAGAGCACCTGTCGGCTCTCCTTAGCGAAGTTGAGGTGCAGGAAGAGAAGGTAAACGAACCCGTTTCAAGTCTCGAAACAGAAGCTTCTGCGCCTTCTGAAAGTGAAATAGAAGAAACATTCGAGGATCAAGTAAAGGCCTTATATGATCAAGGGCTATCATTAGAAGAAATAGCGAAAGAATTAAAAACGGGCAAGACAGAAATCGAGCTTTTATTAAAATTTAGCGGAAAGCTGTAAAGGATTCTTGATTGTCAGTCCATCATGTGTTATATTATTTCTTGGTGTTAAATACACACGCTTAATGATTCGTATGAAGGTGCTGCCGTGGCGCAGTTTTATGTGAACATGACTTAAGCGGAGGAAAAAAAACCATTATATTAGGAGGCAACAACATGTCAGTTATTTCTATGAAACAATTGCTAGAAGCTGGTGTTCACTTCGGTCACCAAACACGCCGTTGGAACCCAAAAATGAAGCGTTACATCTTTACAGAGCGTAACGGTATCTACATCATCGATCTTCAAAAAACGGTGAAAAAAGTAGAGGAAGCTTACAACTTCACGAAAAACCTTGCTGCTGACGGAGGAAAAATCCTTTTCGTTGGTACGAAAAAGCAAGCACAAGATTCAGTGAAAGAAGAAGCAATCCGTTCTGGTATGTTCTATGTAAACCAACGCTGGCTTGGTGGAACTTTAACAAACTTTGAAACAATCCAAAAACGTATCAAGCGTTTAAAAGATATCGAAAAAATGCAAGAAAACGGTACGTTCGAAGTTCTTCCTAAGAAAGAAGTCGTTCAACTGAAAAAAGAATTAGAACGTCTTGAAAAATTCCTAGGCGGAATCAAAGACATGAAGGGTCTTCCAGATGCACTTTTCATTATCGACCCTCGTAAAGAGCGTATTGCAGTTGCAGAAGCTCGTAAATTGAATATCCCAATTATCGGTATCGTTGACACAAACTGTGATCCAGACGAAATTGATGTTGTGATCCCTGCAAACGATGATGCAATCCGTGCTGTAAAACTTCTAACTGCTAAAATGGCAGATGCGATTCTTGAGTCTAAACAAGGCGAAGAAGAAGCTGTTGTAGAAGAAACGACAGAAACTGAAACAACAACTGCGTAACCTATTCAAAAGGTGATAAGAGGGAACTGCCTTTTATCACCTTTTTTTCACCTAGTAATCCGTGTTTTAACATAGAAGGAGGAAATGTAAAATGGCAATTACTGCTCAATTAGTAAAAGAACTGCGTCAAAAAACTGGTGCAGGTATGATGGACTGTAAAAAAGCGTTAACAGAAACTGATGGTGACATCGACAAAGCAATCGATCTTCTAAGAGAAAAAGGGATCGCAAAAGCTGCGAAAAAAGCAGACCGTATTGCGGCAGAAGGATTAACTCTTATTAAAACTGACGGCAACACTGGCGTTATCCTAGAAGTGAACTCTGAGACTGATTTCGTTGCGAAAAACGAAGGATTCCAAAATCTTCTTAACGAACTTGCTGATCATTTACTTGCTGCGAAACCTGCAACAATTGAAGAAGCACATGCTTCTAAAATGGAAAATGGTTCAACAGTTGAAGAACATATTACTTCTGCAATTGCGAAAATCGGAGAAAAAATTACGCTGCGCCGTTTCTCAGTCATCACAAAAGAAGATAACGCTGCATTCGGTTCTTACTTACACATGGGCGGACGCATCGGTGTATTAGCGGTTCTTAACGGAACAACTGATGAAGAGCTTGCGAGAGACATCGCAATGCACGTTGCTGCTGTAAACCCTAAATACATTTCTCGTGACCAAGTGTCTGAAGAAGAAGCAAACCGTGAGCGTGAAGTATTAACACAACAAGCGCTTCAAGAAGGAAAGCCTGAAAATATCGTTGCTAAAATGGTAGAAGGCCGTCTAAACAAATTCTTCGAAGAAATTTGCTTACTTGACCAAGCATTCGTTAAAAACCCAGATGAAAAAGTGAAACAAGTTGTAGGTGCGAAAAACGCAACTGTTCAAACTTATGTTCGCTATGAAGTGGGCGAAGGTATCGAAAAGCGTCAAGACAACTTTGCTGAAGAAGTTATGAGCCAAGTGAAAAAATAATGTTTGAAAAGCTCTCTGGGGCTTTTTTAGGGAGCACAAGCACTGTGTTCCCTATTTTTTAGAGGATATTGATTTACAAAAGACGGTTTCTTACGCATAATAAGAGACGGTATAGTTTACACTTGGAGGTTATCATGAGCAAACCGAAATATAATCGCATTGTACTGAAGCTAAGTGGAGAAGCACTAGCTGGTGATGCTGGAAATGGAATTAACCCAACTGTCATTCAATCAATTGCAAAGCAAGTAAAAGAAATTGCAGAACTTGATGTTGAAGTTGCAGTCGTTGTAGGCGGAGGAAACCTTTGGCGTGGTAAGACAGGCAGTGACTTAGGAATGGACCGGGCAACAGCAGACTATATGGGGATGCTTGCAACAGTGATGAATTCATTGGCATTACAAGACAGCCTAGAAACGCTTGGCATTCAGTCTAGAGTACAAACCTCTATCGAAATGAGACAGGTTGCAGAGCCATACATAAGAAGAAAAGCGATCCGTCACCTTGAGAAGAAACGTGTCGTGATTTTTGCTGCAGGTACTGGTAACCCTTATTTCTCTACTGATACAACAGCAGCACTTCGTGCAGCTGAAATTGAAGCAGATGTCATTTTAATGGCGAAAAACAATGTAGACGGTGTCTACAGTGCTGATCCTCGTACAGATGCGGATGCAGTAAAATATGATAAGCTTTCATATCTTGATGTACTAAAAGAAGGGCTTGCTGTAATGGATTCTACTGCGTCCTCATTATGTATGGACAATGACATTCCATTAATCGTCTTCTCTATTATGGAAGAAGGAAATATTAAACGTGCCGTCAATGGCGAATCAATCGGAACGATCGTGAGGGGGAAATAACGTGTCAAAAGAAGTGTTGAACCAAACAAAAGAAAAAATGGAAAAAGCCGTTCAAGCATACGGACGTGAACTAGCAACTGTCCGTGCGGGCAGAGCTAATGCTTCCCTTTTAGACAAAGTAACAGTGGATTACTATGGTGCGCAAACACCACTAAACCAAATTGCGTCAATTACAGTGCCAGAAGCACGTATGCTGATTATCACACCTTACGATAAAACAGCGATCGGTGATATCGAAAAGGCGATCCAAAAGTCTGATCTTGGTATCACACCAACAAGTGACGGAAACGTGATCCGTATTGCGATCCCAGCACTAACAGAAGAAAGACGTAAAGAACTTGTAAAAGTTGTGAGAAAATACTCAGAAGAAGCAAAAGTAGCTGTTCGTAACGTTCGTCGTGATGCAAACGATGAATTGAAAAAGCTAGAGAAAAATGGGGAGATCACTGAAGATGAATTAAGATCATCTACAGAGGATGTTCAAAAATTGACAGATGAATATGTCGCTAAAATTGATGAAGTGACAAAAGATAAAGAAAAAGAAATCATGGAAGTTTAAGAAAAAACTATGTACAATAGATAATAGTGAAAAGACCCTCTTCATGTTTACAGGGGGTTTTTTTGTTAATACTGTTGAGGACTATATTATTAGCGGGAACGCAACCTTTTTGGGTGATGGAGGAATCTCATGCTCAATATACTCAAAAATTGGAAGAATCAGCAAACAGCAGCTTCCAACTTAGAAAGCCTGACAAAAGAAGACATATTAAATGGAGAAATTCCTGAACATATCGCCATTATCATGGATGGGAATGGAAGATGGGCGAAGAAACGTGCGCTTCCACGGGTAGCAGGACATCATGAAGGAATGAAAGTTGTCAAGCGCATGACCAAGCTTGCAAATGAGCTGAATGTCAAAGTGCTGACTTTGTATGCTTTCTCTACAGAAAATTGGAAACGTCCAAAACTAGAAGTAGACTTTTTAATGAAGCTTCCTGAAGAGTTTCTAAACATCTATCTGCCTGAACTCATCGAGGAAAATGTCCGTGTACGTTTAACAGGTGATCCAGACGGCCTCCCGCAGCATACGAAAAAAGCGGTAGAGAACGCAGTGAAGAGTACGGCGAATAATGACGGACTCATTTTAAATTTTGCGCTCAATTATGGAGGAAGGACAGAAATTATTTCTGCATGCAGACAAATTTCTGAAAAAGTCAAAGAAGGCAAGCTTCGAGCAGAAGACATCACAGAAGAGATGTTTTCAGCTTATTTAATGACAGAATCTCTTCAAGATCCGGATTTGCTTATTCGCACGAGTGGAGAAATTAGATTAAGCAACTTTATGCTTTGGCAAATTGCATACAGCGAGTTTGTCTTTACGGATGTGCTTTGGCCTGACTTTTCTGATGAGCATCTCATAGGCGCTATCGGAGAGTACCAGCGCCGCGGCCGGAGGTTCGGTGGAATTTAGAGGGTGGTGCAGATGAAACAAAGAATTTTGACGGGTGTTCTGGCAGCTGCAGTGTTTTTACTTGCAGTGATTTATGGACAAATGCCATTTACCCTGCTGATTTATTTAATGGGAAGTGTCGCTCTCTTTGAGCTTCTTAGAATGAAAAAGATTTCGATTTTCAGCTTTCCTGGCATTGTCAGCTTAATATTGCTTTGGCTTTTAATGGGCGGAGAAAATAGCTTCTTCCCGAACGTAGACGCATCAAAAATGCAGATTGCTTTATTTGCAGTCTTAATCCTTTTAACTTATACAGTTCTGAGCAAAAACTCTTTCACATTCGATGAGGTTGCTTTTGTTATATTAGCCACATTATATATTGGCGTTAGTTTCTATTATTTTATTCAAATTAGAGGCTTGTATGGCATGAGTGCGATCTTCTTCGCAGCGGTGATTATTTGGTCCACTGACTCAGGTGCCTATTTTATTGGGAAATCTATGGGGAAACGAAAGCTTTGGCCAGAGATCAGCCCAAACAAAACAGTAGAAGGATTTATCGGCGGAATCGTCACAGCGGTCGTGCTGTCACTTGTGTTCCAGGCGGTTACAGGATTTTTGCCATCATATCTGCTTGTTATGTTTATTACTCTTTTGCTCAGTATTTTTGGACAGCTTGGCGACCTTGTGGAATCTGCTTTAAAGCGTCATTACCATGTGAAGGATTCAGGGACAATACTCCCAGGTCATGGCGGAATTTTGGACAGGTTTGACAGCTTTTTATTCGTTCTGCCGTTTTTATATCTATTGCTGGCCACGTTTGCTAGCTAACCTCATAGAAACTAATTGAACGAGAGAAGGAGTGGCAATTTGAAATATATTTCGCTATTAGGCGCAACAGGATCAATTGGAGAACAAACATTAGATGTGATCAGGCAGCATCCAGACAAATTCAAGTTGAAAGCGATGACGTTTGGCAGAAATATAGACAAGGCCATCCCTATCATTGAACAATTTCAGCCTGAATTTGTTGGATGTGTAGACGAAGAGACCTATCGCACGTTAAAAGGTCATTCATTTCAATACGATGTCAAAATGGCTGCGGGTGATGAAGCGAACATCGAAGCAGCGACCTATGATGCAGTGGATGTTGTGGTCAATGCACTGGTAGGAAGTGTCGGACTTGTGCCGACATTAAAAGCCATTGAACAAAAAAAGACGATCGCACTTGCAAATAAGGAAACACTTGTGACAGCTGGTCATATAGTAAAAGAGTACGCCAAAAAGTATGACGTGCCTTTACTTCCTGTCGATAGTGAACACTCCGCTATTTTTCAATCCCTGCAAGGTGAACAAGCTAAAAACATTGAACGCTTAATCGTCACAGCTTCAGGCGGCAGTTTCCGAGATAAAAAACGCACGGAGCTTGAAGGTGTCACGGTTGAAGAAGCGCTGAATCATCCAAACTGGTCCATGGGCGCAAAAATCACGATTGATTCAGCGACCATGATGAATAAGGGGCTTGAGGTGATTGAGGCGCATTGGCTGTTTGATATCCCATACGATCAAATTGATGTGCTGTTACATAAAGAGAGCATCATCCATTCCATGGTGGAATTCCATGACAAAAGTGTCATGGCTCAGTTAGGTACACCTGACATGAGGGTTCCGATTC
The DNA here is from genome assembly GCF_020165935.1 of Bacillus sp. RAR_M1_44. Lineage (NCBI taxonomy): Bacteria > Bacillati > Bacillota > Bacilli > Caryophanales > Bacillaceae > Bacillus > Bacillus sp. RAR_M1_44. Next base: position 106,364 of record NZ_JAIUKX010000003.1, on the reverse strand, counting down.
AATACGCGCTCACTTACCCTGATAGAGCGCCATTAAAAGAAGCGAAATCATTAAACCTTTGGGAGATTGGACAATTAAATTTCCAAAAAGCGGATTTTGACAGGTATCGCTGCTTACATTTTGCTTATGAATCAGGTAAAATAGGAGGGACAATGCCTACTGTGCTTAATGCAGCCAATGAAATTGCTGTTGATGCATTTCTAAAAGGCAAAGTAACGTTCCTGCAAATTGAAGAATTGATTGAAAAGGCACTGAACAGACATCATGTGATTTCAACGCCTAGTTTGCAAGATATCCATGAAGTGGACAAAGATACACGAGACTTTGTTCAATCAATCCTCGCATAAGGTGGTATGTTCGTGAATACAGTGATTGCGTTTATTATTATTTTTGGAACGCTCGTTTTTTTCCACGAGCTTGGCCATTTAATTATGGCGCAGCGCGCAGGCATTTTATGCCGCGAGTTCGCAATTGGTTTTGGACCGAAGATTTTCTCCTTTAAACGAAAAGAAACCGTCTATACCATCAGACTTCTGCCAATCGGCGGATTTGTTAAAATGGCTGGAGAAGATCCTGAAGTCATTGAAATTAAACCGGGTCATACAGTGGGGCTCTTATTCAATGAGCAAAATGAAGTAGAAAAAATCATTTTAAATGATAAAGAGAAATATCCTGATGCACTTGTCATTGAAGTTGAACAAATTGATTTAGATCATGCGATGAGAATTTCAGGATATGAGGCTGGAAATGAAGACATCCTTACTGGCTACAATGTAAGCCAAACAAGCTTCTATATTGCAGATGGTGAAGAAATTCAAATTGCACCATACAACCGTCAGTTTGGTTCAAAAACAGTATGGCAGCGCATTAAAGCCATTGCAGCTGGACCGATTATGAACTTTATCTTGGCATATGTGATTCTTGTGGCTTTAGGATTTATTCAAGGTGTAACCGTGGATGATCCTGTACTTGGTAAGCTGACAAAAGACGGCCGGGCAGCGCAAGCTGGGCTTATGCAGGGAGATCATATCGTTTCAATTAACGGGGATAAAATGAATTCTTGGACAGACGTTGTTCAAACGGTTCAAAAAAACCCAGATAAAAAAATGAATGTCGTCATTGACCGAGATGGCAAAGAAAGCACCATTCAAGTTGTACCGGAAGCTGTGAAGGCCGAAGGAAAAACCATTGGCCGTTTTGGCTCTTATCCGCCAACGGAAAATGGCTTTCTCAAAGTCATTTCATCCTCAGGCACTACAGTGATATCTACAGCAGGTCTCATCTTAACGAACTTGCAAAAGATTGTCACAGGACAATTTTCGTTAGATATGCTTGCAGGTCCTGTTGGAATATATGACATGACAGGAGAAGTAGCGAAACAAGGTGTGTTAACATTAATGCAGTTTGCTGCGTTTCTTAGTATCAACTTAGGGATCGTGAATTTATTACCGATTCCTGCATTAGACGGAGGAAGATTACTTTTCCTATTCGTTGAAGCCATTCGCGGCAAACCAATTAATCGTGAGAAAGAGGCACTTGTTGTCTTCATTGGTGTTGCGTTCCTCATGCTATTAATGCTAGTAGTGACATGGAATGACATCCAGCGATTATTTTTATAAAAACCATTCTCTCTTGTTTCTCATTCTGGGAAACAAGAGTTTTTGTGAGAAGTCCTATTTCTTAAATGAGGTGTAACGACATGAGACAATCCCTGACTTTCATTCCAACTCTTCGAGAGGTGCCGGCAGATGCTGAGGCAAAAAGTCATCAGCTGTTAGTAAGAGCTGGATTTATTAGACAAAACACGAGCGGTATCTATCATTATCTGCCGCTAGCACATAAAGTGATTCAGCACATTCAATCCATTGTTCGCAAGGAAATGGAAAAGGCGGGAGCAGCTGAGCTGTTAATGCCAGTGCTGCAGCAAGCAGAAATGTGGCAAGAGTCAGGAAGATGGTATACATACGGTCCAGAACTCATGCGTATGAAAGATCGCCACGGCCGCGAGTTTGCACTTGGCCCAACACACGAAGAAGTGATCACATCACTCGTACGCAGTGAAGTAAAATCGTATAAAAAGCTTCCTTTGACACTATATCAAATCCAATCTAAATTCCGTGATGAACAAAGACCTCGCTTTGGGTTATTGCGCGGACGTGAATTTATTATGAAGGACGCCTATTCATTCCACTCTTCACCAGAGAGCCTTGATGACACATACAACAAAATGTTTACAGCTTACTCGAATGTCTTTTCAAAAGTAGGTCTTAACTTTAGACCCGTCATTGCCGATTCTGGGGCAATGGGAGGAAAAGATACACATGAGTTTATGGCGCTGTCAGAAGTAGGAGAAGATACAATCGCATACTCTGACACATCATCCTACGCTGCGAACATTGAAATGGCTGAGGCTGTGTATCACGGAGAAGAAGCAAACCCTGCGGACTTCAAAGAACTTGAGAAAGTACACACGCCGCAGGTAAAGACGATACAAGATGTTGCGGCATTCTTAGAAGTCGCTCCTTCTACATGTATCAAATCTGTCTTGTTTAAAGCGGACGATGCGTATGTACTTGTCCTGACAAGAGGCGATCATGAAGTAAATGATGTGAAAGTGAAAAACTTAGTTGGAGCACAGCTTGTTGAGCTTGCTTCACGTGAGGAAGTTCTAGACGTGATCGGAACAGAACCAGGATTTGTTGGACCAGTGAAGCTTGAAGCGGAAGTAACGATTTATGCAGACCACGCTGTAAAAGGAATGACAAACGCAGTTGCAGGTGCAAATGAATCGGATTATCACTATTTCAATGTTAATCCTGCTCGTGATCTGTCAGTGAAGGAATATACAGATCTTCGCTTGATTCAAGAAGGAGACGTTTCTCCAGATGGTGAAGGCACAATCCAGTTCGCAAAAGGAATTGAAGTAGGACAAGTCTTTAAGCTAGGCACGCGTTATTCAGAGGCAATGGATGCAACATACCTCGATGAAAATGGACGTGCGCAGCCAATGATCATGGGCTGCTATGGCATCGGAATTTCTAGAACCCTTTCTGCGATTGTTGAACAGCATCATGATGACAAGGGGATTATTTGGCCAGAAACAGTTGCGCCATATGATCTTCATCTACTTGCCTTAAATATGAAAAACGATGCACAAAAGGAACTGGCTGAAACGCTGTATGAGCGTTTACAGGAAGAGGGCTATGATGTCCTTTTCGATGACCGTCAAGAGCGTGCAGGCGTCAAATTTGCCGACAGTGACTTAATTGGACTGCCAATTCGCATTAGCTGCGGGAAACGTTCAGAAGAAGGTATTGTCGAAGTGAAATTCAGAAAATCAGGTGAATCACACGAAGTATCTGTTGATGAACTGATTTCATTTATACGCCAAGCATAAAAAACGAACAAAAAAATGAAGGTACCTCCTGCAAAAAAGAGGTACCTTTCTGATTTGCAAAAGGAGGGTCCTGTCTTGGATGAACAATTACCGATTACCCGGCGGCAATTTCATATATTACTCAATCAGATTCAAATGACAGATGATGACCTCAGTCGTTACTTTGAAGAAGGCGAGATCGTCAAATTGACGGTGCATAAGGCGGCAAAAACGTGGCATTTCCATTTTAAATTTAAGGCGCTTTTGCCTTACCAAGTATATGCAATGTTTTTAAGCAGGCTGACAAATGCATTTTCTCATATTGCACAAGTTACTTGTACGATTGAAGTCAATGATCCGCACATATCTGAAGAGCTCGTTCAATCGTATTGGTCCCATTGTGTGGAAGAGCTTCAAGGGATTTCTCCCCCAATCATCAGCTTGCTTCAACAGCAAAAACCAGCCCTGTCTGGACATAAGATCATCATCAAAACAAAAAGCGAAACTGAGGCTCTAGCCATCAAGAAGAAATATAGCCCAATGCTTCAGGCTGCATTTAAACAAGTTGGTTTTCCAGAACTTCAATTTGATACAGAAATTTTTGTATCAGATCAAGAGATTCAGAAGTTCAGAGAACAAAAACTTGCTGAAGATCAAGAAAGAGCCATGCAAGCCCTTGTTGAGATGGAGAAGAAGGAAAGTGAGGATCAAGAGGAAGCTCCTTCTGGCCCTCTGATGATTGGCTATCAAATCAAAGACAATGAAGAAATACGTACGCTTGATAGTATTATGGACGAAGAAAGACGAATCACCGTCCAAGGGTACGTGTTCGATGCAGAAACGCGCGAACTAAAAAGCGGCAGAACCCTTTGTATCTTTAAAATTACCGATTATACGAATAGTATTTTGATCAAAATGTTTGCGAGAGAAAAAGAAGATGCTCAGCTCATGAAATCCTTGAAAAAAGGGATGTGGGTCAAAGCAAGAGGAAGCATTCAAAACGATACGTTTGTGAGAGATCTTGTCATGATCGCAAATGACGTCAATGAAATGAAACCTCAGCTGAAAGAAGATACTGCACCTGAGGGAGAAAAGCGTGTTGAGCTTCATTTGCATTCGCCGATGAGCCAGATGGATGCTGTCACTGGCATCGGTAGACTTGTTGAACAAGCAAAAAAATGGGGGCATGAGGCCATTGCCCTGACAGATCACGCCGTTGTACAATCCTTTCCAGATGCGTATGCAGCAAGTAAAAAGCATGGCATCAAAATGATGTACGGGGTGGAAATCAATTTAGTCGACGATGGGGTACCGATTGCGTATAATCCAGAGCACCGCTTATTAGAAGATGCGACGTTTGTCGTATTTGATGTTGAGACAACAGGACTCTCTGCTGTGTATGATACGATCATTGAGCTTGCAGCCGTGAAAATCAAAGGCGGGGAAATCATTGACCGCTTTGAGGCATTTGCAAACCCTCATCATCCGTTATCAGCAACAACCATTGAACTAACCGGTATCACGGATGACATGGTGAGAGATGCACCAGATGTGGTCGATGTTGTTCGGGATTTCAAAGAGTGGATTGGCCAAGATATCCTTGTTGCTCACAATGCAAGCTTTGATATGGGCTTTTTAAATGCAGCATATAAGCGTCTGCTAAAAACAGATAAAGCATCAAACCCTGTCATTGATACACTAGAACTTGGCCGATTCCTTTATCCAGAATTTAAAAATCACCGGCTGAACACGCTGTGTAAAAAGTTCGATATTGAACTCACGCAGCATCACCGGGCGATTTATGATGCAGAAGCAACTGGGTACCTCATGCTGAAGATGCTAAAGGATGCGGCTGAAAAAGAGATTGCCTACCACGATCAATTGAATGAAAACATGGGGCAGTCCAATGCGTATCAGCGCTCACGTCCTTACCATGCAACCGTGATTGCACAAAATGAGACGGGTCTAAAGAATTTATTTAAGCTTGTTTCACTTTCTCATATTCATTATTTCTACCGCGTGCCGCGTATCCCTCGCTCACAGCTTGAGAAGTATCGAGAAGGTTTAATTGTTGGGTCTGCTTGTGATAAGGGTGAAGTGTTTGAAGGGATGATGCAGAAGTCACCTGATGAGGTAGAAGACATTGCCGCATTTTACGACTATTTAGAAGTTCATCCGCCAGAAGTGTATCAGCATTTACTCCAGCTGGAGCTTGTTCGGGATGAACGTGCATTAAAAGAGATCATCACAAACATTGTAAAACTTGGTGAAAAACTGAATAAACCAGTCGTGGCGACTGGAAATGTGCACTACCTGCATCCAGAAGACAAAATTTATCGCAAAATCTTAATTTCATCACAAGGCGGGGCGAATCCGCTTAATCGTCATGAACTGCCAAAAGTTCATTTTAGAACAACTGATGAAATGCTAGAAGCCTTCTCTTTCCTAGGGGACGAAAAGGCGAAAGAGATTGTCGTGACGAATACGCAAAAAGTATCTGAGATGGTCGAAAGTATCAAACCAATCAAAGACGATCTTTATACACCAAAAATCGAAGGTGCAGATGAAGAAATTCGGGAAATGAGCTACAACATGGCTCGCAGCATCTACGGTGACGATTTACCGAAAATTGTAGAAGACCGGATTGAGAAAGAATTAAAGAGTATTATTGGTCATGGTTTCGCTGTTATTTATTTAATTTCTCATAAGCTTGTTAAGAAATCACTTGATGATGGATATCTAGTTGGTTCAAGGGGGTCAGTTGGTTCATCCCTCGTTGCGACATTAACAGAGATTACAGAAGTGAACCCGCTTGCGCCGCACTATGTATGTCCAAGTTGCAAGCACTCTGAGTTCTTTAATGACGGATCGGTTGGCTCAGGATTTGACCTTCCTGATAAAGACTGCCCTGAATGCGGGACGCCGTATAAAAAAGACGGACACGATATTCCGTTTGAAACGTTCTTAGGTTTTAAAGGAGATAAAGTGCCTGATATCGACTTGAACTTCTCAGGAGAATATCAGCCGATTGCCCATAACTATACGAAAGAGCTGTTTGGTGAAGAGTATGTATACCGCGCAGGTACAATCGGTACCGTTGCAGAAAAAACGGCATATGGTTATGTGAAAGGCTACGCAGGAGATCATAACCTTCATATGAGAGGTGCTGAAATTGACCGGCTTGTACAGGGCTGTACGGGGGTCAAACGGACAACGGGCCAACATCCAGGCGGTATTATCGTAGTGCCGGATTATATGGACATTTACGATTTCTCACCAATTCAATATCCAGCAGATGCGACAGGTTCTGATTGGAAAACGACACATTTTGATTTCCATTCAATCCATGATAACTTGCTGAAACTAGATATTCTTGGACACGATGATCCAACGGTCATTCGGATGCTTCAGGACTTGAGCGGAATTGATCCAAAAACGATTCCGACAGATGATCCTGAGGTCATGAAAATCTTCCAAGGAACGGAACCTCTCGGTGTCACAGAAGAACAAATTGGATGTAAAACGGGAACACTTGGGATCCCAGAGTTTGGCACAAGGTTTGTTCGTCAGATGCTTGAGGATACAAAACCGACCACCTTCTCGGAGCTTGTTCAGATCTCTGGTCTATCTCACGGTACAGATGTATGGCTCGGCAACGCTCAAGAGCTGATTCATAATAAAACGTGTGAACTAAGTGAAGTGATTGGCTGTCGTGATGATATTATGGTATATCTGATTTATCAAGGTTTAGAGCCGTCACTTGCCTTTAAAATTATGGAATCTGTTCGTAAAGGGAAGGGACTTCCTCCTGAATGGGAAGAAGAAATGAAGAATAATAACGTACCGAACTGGTACATTGATTCTTGTAAAAAGATTAAATACATGTTCCCTAAAGCCCACGCGGCTGCTTATGTATTAATGGCTGTTCGGATTGCTTATTTCAAAGTGCACCATGCACTTCTGTACTATGCGGCTTATTTTACCGTTCGTGCTGATGATTTTGATATCGAAACGATGACAAAAGGATCAAATGCGATTCGAGCGGTCATGGACGATATTAACTCAAAAGGTCTTGATGCATCACCGAAAGAGAAGAACCTATTAACTGTACTAGAGCTTGCACTTGAAATGTGTGAAAGAGGCTATCACTTTAAAAAAGTAGACCTATACCGATCAAGTGCCACTGAGTTTATCATTGATGGAGACGGGTTAATCCCGCCATTCAACTCCATCCCTGGACTAGGAACAAACGTTGCGTTAAATATTGTACGCGCACGCCAAGATGGTGAATTCCTTTCAAAAGAAGATTTACAAAAACGAGGAAAAGTGTCTAAGACCATCCTTGAGTATTTGGATCGTCAAGGCTGCTTAGAAGCACTTCCTGATCAAAACCAGCTTTCTTTGTTCTAATGTGAAAAATGAAGAGCGCCCTTAAAGGGCGCTCTTTTTTGTATATACAATAATATTATTATGTTAACTAAATATTTTAACTGGAATTATTTTCTTGTTGGTTCATATATCTTGATTTAACGTCGTGTTTTGAGAGAAGAGATTGTATGTCATTCTTTCTACCCAAATAGAGCAAAAAAGAGAATTTAGCCGTCTGAAATGTTCTCATACGACATATGATCATTTTGGGTACAGTCACATGAAGAATCAGGAGAAAACCCTCGGTGAGCGTCAAGCTGATGGCTGTTTACTATGCACATTTTTGAAACACGCTTGATTCTTTTCAACACTGTACAAAACACGAACGGAATGACAAGGAGGTGGTCATTTCTTGTTCAATGTTTCACGTTTAAGAAAACAGAAGGGGTGAGAAGTAGGTACATGTCAGATTACAACTATGTAGAGGTGCTTCAAAAATCAATTTTGTTTTACGAAGCCCAGCGTTCCGGAAAGCTTCCTGAAAGCAATCGTCTTAACTGGCGAGGGGATTCTGGACTAGAGGATGGGAAAGATGTTGGTCATGATTTAACAGGCGGCTGGTACGATGCTGGTGATCATGTGAAGTTCGGGCTTCCGATGGCTTACTCTGCAGCCGTGCTTGCATGGACAGTCTATGAGTACCGAGAAGCTTACGAAGAGGCAGAACTGCTTGATGATATGTTAGATCAAATCAAGTGGGCAACCGATTATTTTTTGAAAGCCCATACAGGTCCAAATGAATTTTGGGCACAAGTAGGCGATGGGAACGCAGATCATGGCTGGTGGGGTCCAGCAGAAGTGATGCCGATGAACCGGCCAGCATTTAAAATTGATGAACATTGTCCAGGAACAGAAGTAGCCGCCCAAACCGCAGCCGCTTTAGCAGCAGGTTCAATTATTTTTAAAGAAACAGACGCGCCATATGCCGCAAAACTTCTCACCCATGCAAAGCAGCTTTATGCATTTGCTGATCAATATCGCGGTGAGTATACAGATTGTGTCACCAATGCTCAGCCATTTTATAACTCCTGGAGCGGCTATATTGATGAGCTCATTTGGGGTGGAATATGGCTGTACTTGGCGACAAATGACCAGACCTATTTAAACAAAGCACTAAAAGCAGTAGAAGAATGGCCGAAGGATTGGGATTATACGTTTACGATGTCGTGGGACAATACCTTTTTTGCTTCGCAAATTTTACTTGCGAGAATCACAAAGGAGAAAAGGTTTATCGAATCGACGGAGCGTAATCTCGATTACTGGTCGACGGGTTTTGTTCAAAATGGAAAAGTAGAAAGAATCACTTATACGCCTGGCGGACTAGCGTGGTTAGATCAATGGGGTTCACTTCGTTATACAGCAAATGCTGCATTTTTAGCGTTTGTGTACGCAGATTGGGTCTCTGATCAAGAAAAAAAGAATCGATACCAAACGTTTGCGATCAGGCAAACACACTATATGTTAGGGGATAATCCGCAAAATAGAAGCTATGTCGTTGGGTTTGGCAAAAATCCGCCAATGCATCCACACCATCGAACTGCACATGGCTCATGGTCTAATCAGCTGACAACTCCTTCTTCTCATCGGCACACGCTTTATGGAGCGCTTGTTGGGGGGCCTAATGCACAGGATCAGTATACCGATGACATCTCTGACTATGTATCCAACGAGGTAGCAACAGACTATAATGCCGCCTTTACTGGAAATGTAGCCAAAATGGTGCAGCTGTTTGGTCAGGGGCAGTCAAAGCTGCCGAATTTTCCGCCTAAAGAAAAAGTGGAAGATGAGTTTTTTGTAGAGGCAGCTGTCATGAGTAACGATACAACATCTACTCAGATCAAAGCCATTCTATACAATCGATCAGGCTGGCCGGCAAGAAGTAGTCAATCACTTTCTTTTAGATATTATGTCAATCTAAGTGAGATATTTGCGAAGGGATTCACTGATAAAGATATTCAAGTGACAGCTGTTTACAATGAAGGCGCTTCCTTAACTCCGTTAACGGTGTATGACGCATCATCCCATATCTATTTTACAGAAATCGATTTTACTGGCGTAGCTATTTTTCCAGGAGGCGAATCGCTTCATAAGAAGGAAATACAGTTCCGGTTATCTGCGCCAAATGGTGCGAATATATGGGATGCCTCAAATGATTATTCCTTTCAAGGATTAACATCCAATATGCAGAAAACAGCGAGAATTCCTGTTTTTGATCAAGGTATTTTAGCATTTGGTACGCTTCCGAATAAATAAATATAAAGGGTGAGGACATGACAAATAAAGAACGGTTTTTAGCGCTTTATCATCAAATGAAAAACGATGCGAATGGATATTTTTCAAAAGAAGGCATTCCGTATCATTCCGTTGAGACACTCATTTGCGAGGCGCCTGATTACGGGCATATGACCACTTCAGAAGCTTACAGCTACTGGTTATGGCTTGAAGCATTGTATGGTCACTACACAGGCGATTGGAGCAAACTAGAAGCGGCTTGGGATAATATGGAGAAGTTTATCATTCCAGTAAACGAAGATGGACATGACGAACAGCCACATATGAGTTCTTACAATCCATCCAGCCCAGCCACATACGCTTCAGAAAAACCATATCCAGATCAATATCCGAGCCAGTTGACGGGTGCTCGCCCTGCTGGTCAAGATCCAATTGATCAAGAACTGAGGTCAACTTACGGAACGAATGAAACGTATTTAATGCACTGGCTTCTTGATGTAGACAACTGGTATGAATATGGGAATTTGCTCAACCCATCACATACAGCCGCATATGTAAACACATTCCAGCGGGGTCCGCAAGAATCCGTATGGGAGGCCATCCCTCATCCATCACAAGATGATAAAACGGCCGGAAAGCCCAATGAAGGTTTCATGAGCTTGTTCACAAAAGAAAATCAAGCGCCAGCCGCCCAGTGGCGCTACACAAATGCGACGGACGCTGATGCGCGTGCAATACAGGCGATGTATTGGGCAAAGGAACTTGGCTATAATGGGTCAGTCTATCTTGATAAAGCGAAAAAGATGGGTGATTTCCTTCGTTACGGAATGTACGATAAATATTTTCAAACAATTGGAAGCGGCAAGCAAGGTAATCCGTATCCTGGAAATGGAAAAAGTGCATGTCATCACTTAATGGCATGGTATACCTCTTGGGGCGGGGGACTTGGAGAATATGCGAATTGGTCATGGCGTATCGGTGCGAGCCATTGTCATCAAGGGTATCAAAACCCAGTCGCTGCCTACGCTTTATCCTCAGATAAGGGAGGCTTAAAGCCATCGTCACCGACTGCTGCAAGTGATTGGGAAAAGACGTTAAAGAGACAGCTTGAATTTTACGTCTGGCTTCAATCAAAAGAGGGAGCGATTGCAGGAGGTGCTACCAACAGCTGGAATGGAGACTATAGCGCTTATCCAGCAGGAAGAAGTACATTTTATGATATGGCTTATGAAGATGCGCCTGTTTACCATGATCCTCCGTCCAATAATTGGTTTGGAATGCAAGCATGGCCGATTGAGCGTGTAGCAGAGCTTTATTATATCTTTGCAAAAGATGGCGACAAAACATCTGAAAATTTCCAAATGGCCAAATCTGTCATCACAAAATGGGTCAACTATTCACTAGATTATATTTTTATTGGCACTCGTCCTGTGTCGGATCAAGATGGGTATTTTTTAGATGGTCAGGGTCAAAGGATTCTAGGGGGGACAAATGTTGCTGTTGCTACGACGAGTGCACCTGGAGAGTTTTGGATTCCTGGGAATATAGAATGGAGCGGCCAGCCTGACACTTGGAGCGGGTTCCAATCTGCAACAGGTAATCCAAATTTAACGGCAGTTACAAAAGATCCTACTCAAGATACTGGTGTACTGGGCAGTCTCATCAAAGCACTCACATTCTTTGCTGCTGCAACACAGAAAGAGACAGGAAACTACACAGCACTTGGCATAAGAGCAAAAGAGACAGCGGCACAGCTCCTTGAGGTCGCTTGGAATTACAATGATGGTGTAGGGATTGTGACAGAGGAAGACAGAGAAGACTACCACCGTTTCTTTAAAAAAGAAGTGTACTTCCCAAATGGCTGGAACGGAACATTTGGTCAAGGAAATCAGATTCCTGGTTCCAGCACCATTCCTTCTGACCCGCAGCGAGGAGGTAACGGAGTGTATACGAGCTTTGCAGATCTTCGTCCGAAAATCAAGCAAGACCCAGCTTGGTCAGCCCTGGAGAGTAAATATCAATCATCTTTTAATGAAGCAACAGGCAAATGGGAAAACGGAGCGCCAAGTTTCACCTATCACCGTTTCTGGTCGCAAGTTGATATGGCTACGGCTTATGCAGAATACCATCGTCTCATAAACGAATAGAACGTAGTACAGCTGCCGGCTTTTTTAGTCGGCGGTTTCCTAATAAGATAAATGAAATGAAAGCAAAGGTGATGTCATCATGGTTAATAAGAAAGAATTTATGAATCATTCATCGAATGGCGGATCACAGGAACAAGAAAATCAAAGCTGGAGAAAAGAAGCAAATAATCGAATCTTACAACATAGACAAAGAGAGCTTGTCATAAACGTCATCAATAAGGAACAAAAGCCAGTTGCCGGAATAGAGGTGGAAATAAAACAAATCAGACATGAATTTGCATTTGGTTCAGCAATGAATGACCAAGTTCTATTCAATCAAACGTATGCTGATTTTTTTGTTCAACATTTTAATTGGGCTGTGTTTGAAAATGAGGCAAAATGGTATGCAAATGAGCCTGAAAGAGGGAAAATAACCTACGAAAAAGCAGATGCCATGCTGAATTTTGCCAATAGACACCAAATTCCAGTGAGGGGGCACGCCTTATTTTGGGAGGTAGAGGATGCCAATCCAAACTGGCTGAAATCATTACCGAATCATGAAGTATATGAAGCCATGAAATGGCGGCTTGAGCATGCAGGCAATCATTTCAAAGGGAAATTCCGTCATTGGGATGTAAACAACGAAATGATGCATGGTTCATTTTTTAAAGACCGGTTTGGGAAACAGATTTGGAAATGGATGTATGAAGAAACGAAAAAAATTGATCCTCAAGCCTTGCTGTTTGTCAATGATTATAATGTAATCTCATACGGCGAACATCACGCATATAAAGCACATATCAATGAACTTCGTCAGTTGGGGGCACCAGTTGAGGCCATTGGAGTTCAAGGTCACTTTGAAGATCGAGTGGATCCAGTTGTTGTAAAACAAAGACTAGATGTGCTTGCTGAGCTTGGTCTACCGATATGGGTGACAGAGTATGACTCTGTTCATCCGGATGCCAATAGACGAGCGGATAACTTAGAAGCTTTATATCGGGTTGCCTTTAGTCATCCAGCCGTAAAAGGTGTGCTGATGTGGGGATTTTGGGCGGGTGCTCATTGGAGAGGTGAGCACGCAGCCATCGTGAATCATGATTGGTCGTTAAATGAAGCAGGCAGGCGTTATGAAAAGCTTCTACAGGAGTGGACGACACAAAGAGTGGAAAAAACAGATGCGAATGGCCAAGTGACATGTCCAGCGTTTCACGGGACGTATGAGGTTCGAATTGGTGAAGTAAGTAAAATGTTGCAGCAGCAGACGATTGAACTTGATTCAACTAAACAAACACCGCTTCAACTAGATATCATCGTACCAGTAGAATAAGAGATTGTGAGGAGAATGGAATGAAAAAATGGGTTCAACGGGTGGCTTGTTTTATGCTGCTGATCACTTTATGGGCGGGTTGGTTCACTCTGACCGTAAAGGCCTCCTCCTATGTGCAAACATCTGGTACACATTTTGTATTGAACAACCACCCATTTTACTTTGCTGGCACAAATAATTATTATTTCCATTACAAATCAAAAAAGATGGTAGATGCTGTTTTTGACGATATGAAGGCAATGGATTTAAAGGTTATTCGTATTTGGGGATTTCACGATGGTACCCCTCAAGAAAATTCAGTCTTACAATCTCGTCCAGGTGTTTATGAAGAATCCGGTTTTCAAAAACTAGACTATGCGATTTATAAAGCAGGGCAGGAAGGAATCAAGCTGGTCATACCGCTCGTGAACAATTGGGATGACTTTGGCGGGATGAATCAATATGTGAAGTGGTTTCAGGCAGGATCACATGATCACTTTTATACAGATTCTCGGATTAAAACAGCTTACAAAAACTATGTGCGCTATGTATTAGAGAGAACCAATACGTACTCAGGTGTTCAATATAAAGATGACCCTGCTATTATGACATGGGAGCTCGCCAATGAGCCGCGCGCTCAGTCAGACCCTTCGGGAGATATACTAGTAAACTGGGCAGATGAAATGAGTGCATGGATCAAATCAATTGACTCGAATCACCTTGTTGCAGTAGGAGACGAAGGGTTCTTTCGCATGACAGGTCATGACGATTGGTTTTACAGTGGGGGAGAAGGTGTTGATTGGGATCGTTTGACTGCTCTCCCTCATATTGATTATGGAACCTATCATTTATACCCGGATCACTGGAATCAGTCTGCTGCATGGGGAGTGAAATGGATCAAAGATCATATCACCCGAGGAAACGCAATCGGAAAACCTGTTGTATTAGAAGAGTTTGGCTATCAAAATCAAACAGCCCGTCCTGATGTATATGATAGCTGGCTGAAGACAATTGAACAGCTCGGAGGCGCAGGCAGCCAATTTTGGATTTTAACAAGCATTCAAGACGATGATTCCCTCTACCCGGATTATGACGGTTTTCGAGTTTTAAAGGAGAGCCGGGAGGCAGAAATTATTCGTGAACACGCCAAAAGAATGAATGAAAAGAACTGATGAAGAATGCCTGTTTATAAGGAACTTCATTTGCATAAAAAAATTGGATATGGTATAGTTTTTATGGAAATGCTAACGATTACCGAGACAAGAGTGGGGAAACCCGCTCTTTTGTATTGAACAGGCAATTTTTGTCTCGACATTATTCATCCGTTTTCTGCTCCCCCTGCTCACAATAAAGCAGGGTTTTTATGCAGAATGATTGATAAGAGCGTTTATCGAAAGCACAAGGAGGAAGAGAATGAGCAAAAAAGTAGTGGATATCGTAAGCGACATGGTGCAGCCAATTTTAGATGGCTTACAGCTTGAACTCGTTGATGTTGAATTTGTCAAAGAGGGTCAAAACTGGTTCCTTCGCGTATTTATTGACTCTGACAAAGGCGTCGATATCGAGGAGTGTGCCAAAGTGAGCGAAGCCTTGAGCGAAAAGCTTGATGAGGCAGATCCAATTAGCCAAAACTACTTTCTTGAAGTGTCCTCTCCTGGAGCGGAGCGCCCATTAAAGAAAAAAGCTGATTTTGAAAAAGCACTTGGAAAAAATGTTTTCATGAAAACATACGAACCAATTGATGGTGAAAAGGCATTTGAAGGTGAGCTTACAAGCTTTGATGGTGAGATTGCAACAGTGACAGTGAAGATCAAGACAAGAAAGAAAGAGATCAATATTCCATACGAAAAAATTGCTAACGCAAGATTAGCAGTTTCGTTCAATTAACCTTTTCATTGATATAAGGGGGAACCATAAAAATGAGTAGTGAGTTGTTAGATGCCCTGACTGTTCTTGAGAAAGAGAAGGGCATTAGTAAAGAAATTATTATTGAAGCGATAGAAGCTGCACTCATTTCTGCATACAAGCGTAATTTTAATCAAGCACAAAATGTGCGTGTTGATTTAAACCGTGAAACGGGAACGATTCGCGTATTCGCAAGAAAAGATGTTGTAGATGAAGTGTATGATTCTCGCCTTGAAATCTCTGTAGATGATGCAGCAAATATCAACCCGAATTACATGGTTGGTGACGTCGTTGAAATCGAAGTCACACCAAAAGATTTCGGACGCATTGCAGCTCAGACAGCGAAACAAGTCGTGACGCAGCGAGTGAGAGAAGCAGAGCGAGGTGTGATTTACACTGAGTTTATCGATCGTGAGGAAGACATCATGACGGGAATCGTTCAGCGAATTGACAGTAAATTCATTTACGTGTCACTTGGCAAAATCGAAGCCCTTCTTCCGGTAAACGAACAAATGCCAAATGAGGACTACAAACCACATGACCGCATTAAAGTGTTCATTACGAAAGTAGAAAAAACAACAAAAGGACCACAAATTTATGTATCAAGAACACACCCAGGTCTTTTAAAGCGTTTATTTGAAATCGAAGTGCCAGAAATTTATGATGGTACTGTAGAGCTTAAATCTGTCGCTAGAGAAGCTGGGGACCGTTCTAAAATATCTGTTCGTACAGATGATCCTGATGTTGATCCAGTTGGTTCTTGTGTTGGACCTAAAGGTCAGCGTGTACAAGCAATTGTCAATGAGCTGAAAGGCGAAAAAATTGACATTGTTCATTGGTCTAATGACCCTGTTGAATTTGTTGCCAATGCGTTAAGTCCATCAAAAGTTCTTGATGTCATTGTAAATGAAGAAGATAAGGCGACAACTGTCATTGTCCCTGATTATCAGCTGTCATTAGCCATTGGTAAAAGAGGTCAAAATGCGCGTCTTGCAGCGAAATTAACGAGCTGGAAGATTGACATTAAAAGCGAAACAGATGCAAGAGAACTCGGTATTTTCCCAAGAACTGAAGACTCTGAATCTCTTTTCTTAGAGGCTGAACCAGTAGCTGAGGAATCTGACGAATAAGAGGTGATATAAAAGGTGAAAAGCCGAAAAAAAATCCCGCTTAGAAAATGCGTCGTGACGGGAGAAATGAAACCAAAGAAAGAACTGATTCGCGTTGTTCGTTCAAAAGAAGGTGAAGTGTCTGTTGACGCAACCGGAAAAATGAACGGGCGCGGCGCTTACCTTTCTCTCGATAAAGAAACCATTCTTGCGGCGAAGAACAAACGTAGTTTACAGCAGCAATTTCAGACACAGATTGACGAACACATTTTTGAAGAATTACTAGAACTAGCTGAAAAGGTGAAAAAACCGAATGACTGAATCTGAATGGTATCCTTTGCTTGGTCTAGCAAATCGAGCTCGTAAAGTCGTGTCAGGAGAAGATCTGGTGATCAAAGAAATTAGACATGCGCGTGCTAAGCTGGTTCTTCTTGCAGCAGATGCCTCATCCAACACAGAGAAAAAGGTATCTGACAAATGCAAATTTTACAATGTTCCGGTTAGAAAAGTTGAAGACCGTTCCGTTCTCGGACGTTCTATAGGGAAGGAAGCTCGCGTAGTTGTCGCTGTCACTGACCAAGGCTTCGCTAAGAAGCTCATAAGCTTGCTCGATTAATTTATTTGGGGGTGAACGAATGGCTAAAGTGAGAGTATATGAATACGCAAAAGCCATAGATGTTTCAAGTAAAGATATTATAGCAGCGCTTAAGGATATGAACGTGGAAGTGAACAACCACATGGCGACGCTTGAAGACGACACTGTGAAAAAGCTAGACGCTATCTATAAAAAAGCCAAAGCAAAAGAGACAGCTAACGAGAAACCCGCAGAACAAAAAAAACAATCATCTAACAAAAACAATGATAGAAAGAAGAATGACGTGCAGAATAATCAATTTAATAAAAACAAAAAAAACAACAACCAAAACAAAAACAAAAATAAACGCGGCGGCAACAACAAGGCGCAGCATCAGCAAGCAAGACCTGTGAAGCCGAAAAAAGAGCTTCCTGAAAAAATTGAATTTACAAATTCAATGACAGTCGGCCAGCTTGCTGACGAGCTTGGCAAAGAAACTGCTGAAATCATCAAAAAACTGATGATGCTTGGTGTTATGGCTACGATCAACCAAGAGCTCGACAAAGATACAGTCGAATTAATTGCTTCTGAATATGGTGTTCCAGTAGAAGAAGTGATCATTTTAGAAGAAACTGAACTTGAAAAGTATGAAGTTGAAGATAAAGAAGAAGATATGCAAGTACGCCCTCCAGTAGTAACGATCATGGGACACGTTGACCACGGGAAAACAACGCTTCTTGACAGCATTCGTAAAACGAAAGTTGTTGAAGGCGAAGCGGGTGGAATTACGCAGCATATTGGTGCATACCAAATTGAAGAAAACGGTAAGAAAATCACGTTCCTTGATACACCAGGACACGCAGCTTTCACTACGATGCGAGCACGCGGTGCTGAAGTAACAGATACGACGATCTTGGTCGTTGCAGCAGATGACGGTGTCATGCCGCAAACGATTGAAGCGATCAACCACGCAAAAGCGGCAGAGGTGCCAATCATTGTGGCTGTCAATAAAATTGACAAACCAACAGCGAACCCTGACCGCGTGATGCAGGAATTAACTGAGCATGGTCTTGTACCTGAGGCTTGGGGCGGCGAAACCATTTTCGTTCCTTTATCTGCAAAAACAGGTGAAGGCATTGACGAATTGATCGAAATGATCCTTCTTGTCAGCGAAGTAGCAGAACTAAAAGCCAACCCAAATCGTGCGGCAAAAGGAACTGTGATCGAGGCTGAGCTTGATAAAGGAAGAGGTTCTGTTGCAACCCTTCTCGTTCAAACTGGTACACTTCAAGTAGGTGACCCAATCGTTGTCGGAAATACATTTGGCCGTGTACGTGCAATGGTCAATGACATCGGACGCCGCGTGAAAACTGCAGGACCATCTACACCTGTTGAAATCACTGGTTTAAATGATGTACCGCATGCAGGGGATCAGTTCCTCGTATTCAAAGATGAAAAAACAGCTCGTCAAGTCGGTGAGGCGCGTGCGTCTAAACAACTTGATGAACAGCGTTCAGACAAAGCGAAATTATCTCTCGATGACCTATTTGAGCAAATCAAACAAGGTGATGTGAAAGATATCAACTTAATCGTAAAAGCAGACGTACAAGGTTCTGCTGAAGCACTGACGGCAGCTCTTCAAAAAATTGAAGTAGAAGGCGTAAAAGTGAAAATCATCCATACGGGTGTTGGAGCCATTACAGAATCTGATATCATTTTAGCAAGTGCTTCTAATGCGATCGTGATTGGATTTAACGTACGTCCTGATGGCAATGCGAAGAGCACAGCTGAAACAGAAAACGTAGATATCCGCTTACACCGCATCATCTACAAAGTTATCGATGAAATTGAAGCTGCGATGAAAGGAATGCTTGACCCTGAATATGAAGAAAAAGTCATCGGTCAAGTTGAAGTTCGTCAAACGTTCAAAGTATCAAAAATCGGTACAATTGCTGGTGGCTATGTCACTGAAGGTACCATTACTAGAGACAGTGGTATCCGCTTAATTCGTGATGGCGTCGTCATCTTTGAAGGCGAAGTCGACGTATTAAAACGATTCAAAGACGATGTGAAAGAAGTTTCACAAGGCTATGAATGTGGTATTACCATTAAGAAATACAATGATATCCGTGAAGGTGATGTCATGGAATCATTCGTTATGCAAGAAATCGAAAGAAAATGATCGGTTATACCGAGTGTGAGTGTATGATCTATGATGCATCCTCACTGAAGGAAAAACGTGCGGTTCTGCAGCGTATCATGACAAGAACGCGCCATAAATTCAATGTGACCATTGCTGAAATGGACTATCAGGATACATGGCAGCGTACTTCGATCGGAATCGCCGTCATTTCCTCCTCCCGGGTTCAAGTGGAAAAGGAACTTCAGCGTGTGTTAAGCTTTATTGATTCTTTTCCGGAAATTGAACGAACGATCACGAAAACTGAGTGGTTTTAATTAGAGGTGATAAGATCATGAGTATGAGAGCAACCCGTGTGGGTGAGCAAATGAAAAAAGAATTAGGTGACATCCTTGGCAGAAAGCTAAAAGATCCAAGAATCGGCTTTTTGACTGTAACGGATGTTGAAGTATCCGGTGATTTGCAAATTGCTAAAGTCTATATTTCTGTTCTTGGCGACGAGAAGAAAAGAGAGGAAACCTTAAAAGGCCTTGCAAAGGCGAAAGGGTATATCCGCTCTGAAATTGGCAATCGAATCAGACTTCGCAAAACACCAGAGCTTCACTTTGAATTCGATGAGTCTGTAGATTACGGTAACCGAATTGAAAGCCTGATTGCTGAACTAAACACAAAAGATCACGAATAAGACGTTGAAATAAGGATAGGCGATGATCGTCTGTCCTTTTTCATCGTTTATGAAAGGAGAGAACGCAGGTGCAAAACGGTGTTCTTTTATTACATAAAGAAAGAGGCATGACCTCTCACGACTGTGTGTTTAAAGTGAGAAAGATTTTACACACAAAAAAAGTGGGACATACAGGGACACTCGATCCAGAGGTTTCAGGTGTTCTGCCTATTTGTATTGGACGAGCGACAAAAATTGTGGAGTACTTAACAGATAAATCGAAAACGTATGATGCGGAAATCACCATTGGATTTTCTACAACGACAGAAGACCAAACAGGTGAAGTAGTAGAAGAAAAAAAGGTACCGGTACCGATGTCAGAAGATGACATTGATGCTGCGTTGAAACAATTTGAAGGAACCATTGAACAGATCCCTCCGATGTTTTCTGCTGTGAAAATTGGCGGAAAAAAGCTCTATGAATATGCAAGGCAAGGCATTGAAATTGAACGTCCAAGCCGTGAAATTACCATTCATCGCATCGAGCGGACAACACCTGTCACATTTGAAAATGGTAAGGTATCATTTAGATTCACCGTACTGTGTTCAAAAGGCACATATGTGAGAACGTTAGCCGTCGATATCGGAAAAAAACTTGGGTTTCCAGCCCACATGTCTCACCTCATTCGCATAGGATCTGGTGACTTTACGTTAGATGAATGTATCACTCTTGATGTGTTGAGGGAGATCAGTGAGAAAGGAACGGTTGAGGAACATCTTGTGCCGATCGAGCGTGCGCTCAATCATTTGCCGAAATGGGAGATAAATGATACATTAGCAAGTAAAGTGGAAAACGGTGCAGTCCTACCTATGCCTGATGAATTTGCTCATTTTGCAGAGGAAGATCGTGTCGCTGTCTTTGCTCCTTCAGGCCGTTGTATGGCAATTTATATGAAGCACCCGACCAAACAGAACCTGATGAAGCCGGCGAAGATTTTATCACAGGACAAGCAATCTTAAAGAAAAGGTGACCATCTCGTGAAGACTATACATATTTCACACCCACATACATTGAATCAAAAGGATCAAGTCCCGTCTGTGATGGCTTTAGGGTATTTTGACGGTGTTCACCTCGGACACCAAAAAGTGATTGATGCAGCGAAAAACATTGCGGAAAAAGAGGGTTTAGCTCTAGCTGTCATGACTTTTCATCCGCATCCATCACATGTTCTGCAAAAAGCACGTGAACCAAAAGACTTAATCACACCGCTTGAGGATAAGATTGATTTTATCGAACAATTAGGTGCTGACTACTTATACATTGTGCAATTCAGCGAAAGCTTTGCAGCACTGTCTCCTCAAGAGTTTGTCGATCAGTATTTGGACGAACTGAATGTGAAGCATGCAGTCGCTGGTTTCGATTTTACATTCGGCCGGTTTGGCGCAGGCACAATGGAAACGTTTGATGAATACGGGAAAGGGCGGATTGCTGCGACCATTGTACCTAAGCTTTCCAACCAAGACCGGAAAGTCAGCTCGACCCTTATACGTTCCGCATTGAAAAATGGAGACGTTGAATATGTGAGTGAGCTTTTAGGGAAACCGTATCAGCTGCGAGGCATTGTGATTCATGGAGATAAACGAGGACGCACGATTGGCTTCCCAACCGCCAATGTTGGTTTATCTGCTGAATACATCATCCCGCCAACAGGCGTATATGCAGTGAGAGCGGAAGTGAAAGGCAAGGTGTATGACGGTGTTTGTAACGTTGGCTACAAACCAACATTTTACGAAAAACGTCCTGATCAGCCTGCGATTGAAGTGAACCTTTTTGATTTTAACGAAGAAATTTATGGTGAACCGATTAAATTACAGTGGTACAAGCGGATTCGCAGTGAACAAAAGTTTAACGGTATCCAAGAATTAACGGCTCAAATTAGTCAAGATAAAGAAGAAGCGATTCAGTTTTTTCAAGATCATCTTCATTAAACAAAAAAATCGCAGAAAAACCGCTCTATCATTTGCAAAATCGGCATATTTTTAGTATGATAATTCCTGTAGCTTTAAAACCACTTACTTGGCAGGCCGACTTCACCGACGGTTGCGAGGTAGATGGGGCTAACATGATTTGGAGGTGAAACAGGATGGCTATTACTCAAGAGCGTAAAACTCAATTAATTAATGAGTTCAAAACACACGAATCTGATACTGGATCTCCAGAAGTTCAGATCGCTGTCCTAACAGAATCAATTAACAACTTGAACGAGCATTTACGTACTCATAAGAAAGATCACCACTCACGTCGCGGTCTTTTGAAAATGGTAGGTAGACGTCGTAATCTTCTTACGTATCTACGTAATAAAGACGTAACTCGTTACCGTGAGTTAATTAACAAACTAGGCTTACGTCGATAATCGTAAAAAGCGGGAGGATTCCCGCTTTTTTATCGTATAATCACTAATATTTTATGGTTAAAATGTTGAAAGAATGGCAAAAACCCTTCTACATACAGCTTTCACATTGATATGTGAAAATCATTTTGTTCATAATAAGAAATAACCTAAAAACTTTACGACAAGAGAGGAGTTTATCTCAGAATGGGACAAGAGAAACAAGTCTTCACCATAGACTGGGCTGGACGTCAACTGACAGTTGAAACTGGCCAGCTTGCAAAGCAAGCAAACGGAGCGGTTCTCGTACGCTACGGAGATACGGCTGTGCTTAGCTCAGCAACAGCTTCTAAAGAACCAAAACCACTTGATTTTTTCCCGCTCACTGTAAACTACGAAGAAAGATTATATGCAGTTGGTAAAATTCCTGGTGGTTTCATTAAAAGAGAAGGCCGCCCAAGTGAAAAAGCAATCCTTGCGAGCCGCTTAATTGACAGACCGATCCGTCCACTATTTGCAGACGGATTTAGAAATGAAGTACAAGTCATTAGTATTGTCATGAGTGTGGATCAAGATTGTTCATCTGAAATGGCTGCAATGTTTGGCTCATCTTTAGCTTTATGTGTGTCTGACATTCCATTTGAGGGACCAATCGCTGGCGTGACAGTAGGACGAGTAGATGGAAAGCTCATCATCAACCCAAATGTTGAGCAGCTTGAACAAAGCGATATCAACCTTGTTGTAGCTGGAACAAAAGATGCAATCAACATGGTAGAAGCTGGTGCTGATGAAGTACCAGAAGAAACAATGCTTGAAGCCATCATGTACGGCCATCAAGAGATCAAACGCTTAATCGAATTCCAAGAAGAAATTGTAAAAGCTGTCGGTAAAGAAAAAATCGATATTCCTTTATATGAAGTCGATCAAGCATTAGCAGAGGAAGTAAAACAACTTGCTGAAGCGGATCTACTGAAAGCGATTCAAGTACATGAGAAGCATGCTCGTGAAGATGCCATCAGTGCTGTGAAAAAAGCTGTCGTTCAAAAATTTGAAGAAGAAGAGCGTGACGAAGCAACGATTAAACAAGCGAAGGATGTCTTAAACAAGCTTGTGAAAAACGAAGTTCGCCGCCTTATTACTGAAGAGAAGGTACGTCCAGATGGACGCGGCGTCGATCAAATCCGTCCACTTTCTTCAGAAGTAGGACTTCTTCCAAGAACGCACGGTTCAGGATTGTTTACAAGAGGCCAAACACAGGCACTCAGTATTTGTACATTAGGTGCACTTGGTGATGTACAGATTCTTGATGGTCTTGGTGTTGAAGAGTCTAAGCGATTCATGCACCATTATAACTTCCCACAATTCAGTGTTGGTGAGACCGGCCCAATGCGTGGTCCAGGCCGTCGTGAGATTGGACATGGTGCGCTAGGCGAACGTGCATTAGAGCCAGTCATTCCATCTGAAAAAGATTTCCCTTATACGGTTCGCCTTGTGTCTGAGGTGTTAGAATCAAACGGTTCTACTTCACAAGCAAGTATTTGTGCGAGCACACTTGCGATGATGGATGCAGGTGTTCCAATTAAAGCACCAGTTGCAGGGATTGCAATGGGACTTGTTAAATCTGGTGAATACTACACAGTGCTGACAGACATTCAAGGAATGGAAGATGCACTTGGAGATATGGACTTTAAAGTAGCAGGTACATCTAAAGGTGTAACAGCGCTTCAAATGGACATCAAAATCGATGGTCTATCAAAAGACATTTTAGAAGAAGCACTTCAACAAGCGAAAAAAGGAAGAATGGAAATTTTAGATAGCATGCTGTCAACGATTCCAGCTTCTAGAGGAGAATTGTCACGTTATGCACCAAAAATCTTAACGATGACAATCAATCCAGATAAAATTCGCGATGTCATTGGACCAAGCGGTAAACAAATCAATAAAATCATTGAAGATACCGGTGTGAAAATTGATATTGAACAAGACGGTACAATCTTTATCTCTTCTACTGAAGAAGACATGAACCAAAAAGCGAAGAAAATCATTGAAGATCTTGTCAGAGAAGTTGAAGTTGGCCAACTTTACCTAGGTAAAGTAAAACGAATTGAAAAATTCGGTGCCTTCCTTGAAATCTTCAGCGGCAAAGATGGACTTGTTCATATTTCTGAGCTTGCACTTGAACGTGTTGGCAAAGTAGAAGATGTCGTGAAGATTGGTGACGAACTACTCGTCAAAGTCACTGAGATCGATAAACAAGGTCGTGTGAACCTTTCTCGTAAAGCTGTTTTACGTGAAGAAAAGGAAAAAGAAGAAAAGCAGTCTTAATGAGAACAAATAAAATGTGTTAGAAGCCAGGTATCCGTGCCAGGCTTCTTTCTTTTCTTGCGCGTAACAATAGTTCTAGCTTGTTTCTCCCCATCATAATTTGTGGTAAAGGGGAGGGACAACCATTGAAAAAAACGATACCATTCTTTGTGTTTGTATTTTTACTGCTCGTGTCATATCAAACGATGAAGCAGCCGGCTGCTGTTACATATATGAATTCAATGAAAGAGCACGCCGAGGTAGCATCTGTTTCAAAAGATATTCTGTATCAAGAGATCAAATCGAAGTCTTCTGACTATGAAGAGAAGCCGCAAAATGCTAAGATTGATAAAGTGTGGAAAAAGATGCCTGGTTTAAATGGACAGACAGTCGATATCGATGCTTCTTACGAAAAAATGAAAAAACACGGCTCTTTCGATGAAAAGCTGCTTGTTTTTAAAGAAACAAAACCATCTGTCCATTTACATGAACTTGGTGCTGAACCTATCTATAAGGGACATCCAGACAAAAAGATGAATGCATTCCTGATCAATGTAGCTTGGGGCGACGAGCATTTAACAAAGATGTTGAATACACTAGAAAAGCATCAAGTGAAGGCAACCTTTTTCTTAGAAGGCAAATGGGTGAAAAACAGTCCAGACCTTGCTAAAAAAATCGTGGCAGATGGTCATGAAATTGGAAATCATTCATACAATCACCCGGATATGCGCACACTGACAAGAGAACGAGCATTAGAGCAGATGATTAAAACAAATCGCCAAATTGAAGAATCCCTTGGGAAAAAACCGATATGGTTTGCGCCTCCAAGTGGCAGCTTTAAAGAAGAAACAGTAAAGCTTGCGAAACAAGAAGGAATGGAAACCATTATGTGGACAGTAGACACGATCGACTGGCAAAAACCATCACCAGCTGTATTACAAAAACGAGTGCTTGGGAAAATTCACAATGGGGCGATGATATTAATGCATCCAACAGACGCAACAGCGAGAAGTCTTGACGCACTTATCACTCAAATCAAAGAAAGAGGATATGAATTAGGAACGGTTTCTGACCTCCTAAGTGAAAAAAGACACCCGTGATGCGATCTGTTTGTTGAATAGGAGGAGCAAAACTTGGTCAAAACGTATACATGCCAAAACGGAGTAAGAATTGTACTTGAAAACAATCCCACTGTAAGGTCTGTCGCAATTGGCGTCTGGATTGGAACAGGTTCTAGACATGAGACACCAGAAGTAAATGGGATCTCACACTTTTTAGAGCATATGTTCTTTAAAGGAACAAAGACGAGATCTGCACGTGATATCGCAGAATCCTTTGACCGCATTGGTGGTCAAGTGAATGCCTTTACGTCAAAAGAATATACTTGCTATTATGCAAAGGTACTTGATTCACATGCTGGGTATGCCCTCGATGTGTTGAGTGACATGTTTTTCAACTCTGCTTTTGACGAAGAAGAGCTGAAGAAAGAAAAAAATGTGGTCTATGAAGAAATTAAAATGTATGAAGATACTCCTGATGACATCGTTCATGATTTGTTAAGTAAAGCCATTTACGGTGATCATTCATTAGGTTATCCGATTTTAGGGACAGAGGAAACACTCTCTACTTTTAACGGTGATTCCCTTAGAAAATATATGGATGAATTCTACACGCCGGATCGCGTCGTCATCTCTGTTGCAGGGAACGTCGATGACACCTTCATTCGTGAGGTCGAAACATTATTTGGCTCGTATGAAGGAAAGGGGAAAAAGCAGCCTGTCGAAGCCCCGCAATTCCACTATGACAAACTGACACGCAAAAAGGAAACAGAACAGGCGCATCTTTGCATGGGCTTTAACGGACTTCCTGCTGGAGATCAGGGCATCTATGACTTAATCGTCTTAAATAATGTTCTAGGCGGTAGCATGAGCAGCCGGTTGTTCCAAGACGTAAGAGAAGATAAAGGACTTGCGTATTCTGTATTCAGCTATCATAGTTCATTTGCAGATAATGGAATGCTGACGATCTATGGTGGAACTGGAGCGAAGCAGCTGAACCTGCTATCTGAAACCATCTTACAAACATTAGACGTCTTAAAACGTGAGGGAATTACGCAGAAAGAACTTGAAAACTCTAAGGAGCAAATGAAAGGCAACCTCATGCTTAGTCTTGAAAGCACAAACAGCAAGATGAGCCGAAATGGTAAAAATGAATTACTCCTTGGCAAACATCGTACGCTTGATGAAATTATTGATGAAATCAATCGCGTCTCATTAGACGGCGTGAACAATTTATCGAAAAGAATCTTTACAGAAGATTATGCTCTCTCGCTTATTAGTCCAACGGGTGATCAGCCATCATAATGTAAACAACACGGCAGACTTCTCAAGAGGTCTGCCGTTTATTGTATACCAAGAAGAAAGGGGCCCTGCGTTCATGAAACACGAAAAACTGAAACAGCTATCTCCGCTTCTTAAACAAGCCATCTCTTTCCAGCCGATGACATCTGGATTTTCGGGAGACCGCACCTTTTTGGTCATAACGCCTAGTGAAAAGCTAGTACTCAAGCTATCAGACATTCAGAAATATTCCAGTTTGAAAAAGAAAGCGTCCATTCAGCAGAAGTTAAAAAATCGAGGCGTTATTTGTTCTGAAGTGATGGAGGTCGGAGTGAGTGCTGAACAAAACTGTACCTTTCGTATTTTTCCATTTATCGAAGGAGAGATTGCTAGAGCATCCATTCATCTGCTCACAGAAGAAGAGCAGTATGAAATCGGAAGGCGGGCAGGCAGAGACTTGAGTATCATGCATACATGCGATGCCCCTTTTTATGCAGCCCCCTGGGATAAGAAGGTATTAGCGAAACATGAACGGTATGTACATGCCTATCAATCAAGCGGAGTGACCTTTTCCCATGATCAGTTCGTATTAGATTTTATTCAGTCACATGCTGATGCGGTAAAAGGGAGGCCAAACCAGTTCCAGCATGATGATTTTCATTTAGGGAATATCATTATACAGCGTCATCAATATGCTGGGGCGATCGACTTTGATCAATCCGACTGGGGCGATCCGATTCATGACTTTTATAAACTGTCTTTATTTAGTCGAGAAAGAAGCATTCCATTTTCAGCCGGGCAATTGGATGCCTATTTAAGTACGCAGACAACACATGATTTTTGGCTTCTTTTTTCCATCTATACAGCCATGAGCTGTTTTTCTTCTATTGTTTGGACGTTATCCTATGACCCGGGGCATGTAAAAGACATGGTGAATCGAGTGGAGAGAATGCTGACAGACCATAAGCGTTTTACTCAACTGACGCCAGTTTGGTATACAGATTGGCTTCATTCGTGACGTGTAGAACGGGACGGTCTATTCCCCCTCTGTGCTGCATATATGATATGGAAGGGGAGTGATGCGATTTTGAGGCTGAGTGAGCTGTCAGGAAAAGAGATCGTCGATATTAAAAGAGCGGAGCGGCTTGGCGTGCTTGGACAAACCGACCTTGAAATAAATGAACAGGACGGTCAAATTACAGCACTCATCATACCTTCCGTCAAATGGTTTGGCTTTCGAAAACAAGGAAATGACATCCGCGTTCCGTGGAATCACATTCAAAAAATAGGATCAGATATGATCATTCTCGATGTGCCTGAAGAACTTCAGCCGCACGGAGAAAAAGAGCACCCATCATAAAAGGGTGCTCTTTTTCTTTTCTCTCCCCGATTTGTTCACAGGCTGAATCCTCTCCTCATATGCTGAAAGGGAGATTCGGAAAATATTACAGACTTTTTTAAATAAAGAAGGTGAACGGTCAGTATGTTGAGCGGTTTAACGGTTGCGGTGATCGGGGGAGATGCTAGGCAGCTTGAAATCATTCGCAAGCTGTCACAGCAGCATGCCAAAGTGTTTTTGGTCGGATTTGATCAGCTGGATCATGGATTTATTGGTGCTGAAAAGCTGAAAATGTCAGAGCTTCCATTTGAACAAGTGGATAGTATGATCCTTCCGGTATCAGGTGCTACAGACGAAGGGGTCGTTGCCACCGTTTTTTCAAATGAGAAGGTCGTGCTAGAAGCTAAATATTTAGAAAGAACCCCTGCACATTGTACCTTGTACTCAGGTATTTCTAATATGTACTTAGACAATATGGCAAAGCAGGTGAACCGGAAGCTTGTGAAGCTGTTTGAGCGAGATGATATTGCCATATATAACTCTATTCCAACAGTTGAAGGGATTATCATGATGGCTATTCAGCAAACGGACTATACGATTCATGGGTCACATGTCGCTGTTCTCGGGCTTGGTCGAACAGGGCTCACCATTGCCCGCACATTTCGGGCGCTAGGTGCGGAAGTGAAAGTTGGTGCTGCGGATACAGCCCATTTAGCGCGAGCCTTTGAGATGGGACTTGATCCATTTTCAATGGACCGTTTAAAAGATGAAGTAACGGATGTCGACATCATCATCAATACGATTCCAAGCTTAGTATTAGATTCTTCTGTTATCGTCAGCATGACACCAAAGACACTCATTTTGGATATCGCCTCCCGCCCAGGTGGAACAGACTTTGACTTTGCACAAAAGCATGGAGTGAAGGCGCTTCTTGCACCAGGACTTCCAGGAATTGTGGCACCAAAGACAGCCGGGCAGATCATTGCAAAAGTGCTTTCTGGGCTCTTATGTGAACTTGCGGAGGAAAAAAGGGGGATGGAATCATGACAACACTAAAAGGGAAAAGAATCGGCTTTGGTTTAACAGGTTCCCACTGCACGTACGAAGCCGTTTTTCCGCAAATCGAATCACTCGTGAAAGAAGGGGCAGAAGTGCGTCCTGTCGTGTCATATACGGTGCAAAATACGAATACGAGATTCGGAGAAGGAGCGGACTGGATTGAGCGGATTGAGAAGCTGACAGGATTTCAAGCGATTGACTCAATCGTCAAAGCAGAGCCACTCGGACCAAAACTTCCACTTGATTGTATGGTCATTGCACCTTTAACAGGCAATTCAATGGCGAAATTTGCAAATGCACTGACAGACAGTCCAGTCTTAATGGCTGCTAAGGCGACCATTCGTAATCATCGCCCTGTCGTTTTAGGCATTTCCACCAATGATGCATTAGGTTTAAATGGTACAAATCTCATGAGACTCATGTCGACAAAGAACATTTTCTTTATTCCATTCGGCCAAGATGATCCATTCAAAAAACCGACTTCCATGGTAGCGCATATGGATCTACTGACGAAAACGGTAGAAGAGGCGCTCGAGCATAGACAAATTCAGCCCATTTTAATTGGATCAAACGAATAATAGATTCACTAGAAAATCATGAAAGATTCAAAAAAGGTACTTCAAGCCTTGCTTTTCTATGGTAAAATAAAATGTAAAAAGTCATAGGATGGCCATCCGAAAGAAAAGAATCATGGATGGGTCGGAAGGAGTTTTACTGATGGGAAGAGGATTGCATGTAGCTGTAGTTGGAGCGACTGGAGCTGTCGGTCAACAAATGTTAAAAACACTAGCTGACAGAGATTTTGAAATGGATACACTTACCCTACTATCCTCAAAACGTTCTGCTGGAACAAAAGTGACATTCAGAGGTCAAGAGTATACCGTTCAAGAAGCAACACCTGAAAGCTTTGAAGGGGTCAATATTGCACTATTCAGTGCGGGAGGAAATGTTTCCAAAGCGCTAGCTCCTGAAGCAGTCAAACGAGGTGCAATTGTTGTCGATAATACAAGTGCTTTTCGTATGGACGAAAATACCCCTCTTGTCGTACCAGAGGTAAACGAAAAAGATTTGCATGACCATCAAGGGATCATTGCAAACCCTAACTGTTCAACGATTCAAATGGTGGCGGCGCTAGAGCCGCTTCGTCAAGCGTATGGCATGAAAAAAGTCATTGTGTCTACTTACCAAGCAGTATCAGGTGCAGGACATGAAGCCATTGACGAACTGTACAGCCAGTCGCAAGCCATTTTAAATAAAGAAGATGTGAAACCAGAAGTCATGCCTTATCAAATTGCCTTTAATGCAATTCCGCAAATTGATAAATTCCAAGATAATGGCTATACATTTGAAGAAATGAAAATGATCAATGAAACGAAAAAAATCATGCATTTGCCAGAGCTGGAAGTAGCGGCAACATGTGTGAGACTACCAATTGAAACGGGTCATTCAGAATCGGTTTACGTTGAACTTGAATCAAATGACGCAACGGTTGATGACATCAAGTCCATCCTAAAAGATGCACCAGGCATCACATTACAAGATGATCCGTCTCAGCAAATTTATCCAATGCCTGCAGATGCTGTTGGTAAAAACGACGTATTTGTCGGCCGCATTCGGAAGGATTTGGATCGTCCAAATGGCTTCCATATGTGGATTGTATCTGATAACCTGCTAAAAGGCGCTGCATGGAACTCCGTTCAAATTGCAGAAAGCTTACGAGCATTAAAATTAGTTTAACATTCAATGGATGATGAGGACGAATAGAAGAGAGTTAGGCATCTTTCGCCTGCTCTCTTCTGTTACGTCAGAATGAACTTGGAGTGAAAACAGTGAAAATAATTGTCCAAAAATTTGGCGGTACATCTGTCAAAGATGATCAAGGAAGAAAAAGGGCACTTGCACATATCTTATCTGCAAAAGAGAAAGGCTATAAATCGGTCGTTGTCGTGTCTGCGATGGGACGAAAAGGCGATCCTTATGCGACAGATACGCTGCTTGGTCTGCTTTACGGCAATGCGCAGCATATGACAAACCGAGAAAAAGATTTACTCGTGTCTTGCGGAGAAAATATTTCAGCTGTTGTTTTTTCAAGTATGCTGAATGAAAACGGGCTAAAGGCTTTAGCGATGACTGGATCACAGGCAGGCTTTGTGACAGATAAAGAACATACAAATGCGAAAATTATTGACATGAAGTGTGAACGTCTTGAGGCGGCACTTTCAGAGCATGATGTGGTTGTCGTAGCTGGATTCCAAGGCGCAGCAAAAAATGGAGACGTGACAACAATCGGACGAGGCGGCAGTGATACGTCAGCTGCTGCGTTAGGCGCTGCATTGCAGGCAGATTTTATCGATATTTTTACAGATGTAGAAGGGGTCATGACAGCAGATCCCCGTATCGTAGAAAATGCAAAACCACTGAGAGTCGTGACATACACAGAAATTTGTAACCTCGCATACCAAGGGGCAAAAGTCATTCACCCGAGAGCTGTTGAAATTGCCATGCAAGCAAAAGTACCAATGAGGGTCCGTTCAACATACTCTGATGATGAGGGCACACTCGTGACATCACACTACTCAGATAAAATGAGTCATGATGTGTACGACCGCCTGATTACGGGTATTGCACATGTCAATGATGTCACACAAATCAAAGTCCCAGCTAAAGAGGGACAGTACAGCGTACAAACAGAAGTCTTTAAAGCAATGGCAAATGCCCAAATCAGTGTCGATTTCTTCAACATTACACCGAGCGAAATCGTCTATACGGTGACAGGTGCAATGACTGAAAAAGCAACGGCGATCCTAAAAGATCTAGGCTATACGCCGATTGTCACGACAAACTGTGCAAAGGTATCAGCTGTTGGAGCAGGCATTATGGGTGTACCAGGTGTAACATCTAAAATTGTATCTGCACTATCTGAGCAAAATATTCCGATCTTACAGTCCGCTGACAGTCATACGACGATTTGGGTGTTAGTGAACGAAGAAAACATGAGAGCGGCTGTCAATGCCCTTCATGAAGTGTTTGAACTTTCAAGATAAATGTGATTGAATCATGATGAGGTGAAAAAAATGAATTTCGGAAATATCGCAACAGCTATGATTACACCTTTTGATAAAAAGGGCAACATTGATTTCCAAAAGCTATCAATTCTCATTGATTACTTGTTAAAAAACGGCAGTGACTCTTTAGTCGTTGCAGGGACAACAGGCGAATCGCCAACTTTATCGACTGAAGAAAAAGTCGCTCTTTTTCAGCAATCGGTGAAATTAGCAAATGGTCGTTGTAAAATCATTGCAGGAACAGGCAGTAATAACACAAATGCGTCTATTAAACTAACGAAAAAAGCAGAAGAAGCGGGCGTTGATGCAGTGATGCTTGTCGTACCTTACTACAACAAGCCATCACAGGAAGGCATGTATGCACACTTTAAAGCAATTGCCGAGTCTACATCTCTTCCTGTCATGCTTTACAATGTACCAGGAAGAACGGTTGCTTCATTAGCACCAGAAACAACGATTAAGCTTGCGCAAATACCGAACATTGTCGCAATCAAAGAAGCAAGCGGTGATCTAGATGCCATGACAAAAATCATTGCAGAGACACCAGAAGATTTTGACGTTTACTCTGGTGACGACAGCCTAACGCTTCCTGCGGTTGCGATTGGTGCAAGAGGAGTCGTCTCTGTCGCTTCTCATATCGTAGGCCTTGATATGCAGCAAATGCTAAAAAGCTACGCTTCAGGACAAACAGCGAATGCGGCATTGATTCATCAAAAACTGGTGCCGATTATGAACCAGCTGTTCTCAGCGCCAAATCCAACGCCTGTCAAAACAGCTCTTCAGCTGAAAGGATTAGATGTCGGATCCGTTCGACTCCCGCTTTTACCTTTATCAGAAGAAGAAAGACTGAATTTAAGCAGCGTATTAAACAGCTGATCAAAACAAAAAAATTCGTAAGCGGTCATTCTCAGATGTCCCTGAGTATGACCGTTTTTTATACATAAACACTTTCTTAAAATGTGACTTCATCTTGTTTTCTAAAATTAGATTCAGTTATAATAGCATTAAGCGATGATGGACGGGCTTGAGACTAGGAGGATAAGAATTTTGAAAAAGAAAAATACAGAGAACGTAAGAATTATTGCACTGGGAGGCGTTGGAGAAATCGGGAAAAACTTATATGTCATTGAGATTGATTCCGACATATATGTTGTAGATGCAGGACTCATGCATCCAGAAAACGAAATGCTAGGCATTGACGTGGTCATTCCTGATATCTCTTATTTAACAGAACGAGCTGATCGGGTGAAAGCAATTTTTCTTACCCACGGACATGATGAAGCAATCGGAGGCGTATTCCATTGCTTAAGCAAATTGTCTGTACCAGTTTACGGCACGAAGCTGACCCTTGCGTTACTTCGAGAAAAGTTAAAGCAATACGGCTTCAATCAAAAAGCTGATTTGCGAGAGGTTCATGCAAAGTCAGTCATTACATTTGAAACAACAAAGGTATCATTCTTTAGAACGAATCACAGTATTCCTGATTCAGTCGGAATCAGCTTCAAAACATCTCTTGGTTCAATCGTATGCACAGGTGATTTTAAATTTGATCAAACCCCAGCGCTTAACCAAGCCTGTGACATCGGAGAGATTGCGAAAATTGGAAACAATGGCGTTCTAGCACTTCTTTCAGACAGTGCAAATGCGGAAAAACCAGGCTATACACCTTCTGAGGCGCTCGTTCAAGACGAAATCTCAAATGCGATGTACAATGCTGAAAATCGTGTGATTGTCGCTGTATCTTCATCAAATATTAACCGTGTACAGCAGATCATTAATGCCACAAACCAAAATGGCCGTAAGCTTGCAGTAGCAGGGAAAAATATGATGACAACTCTTCAGCTTGCGATCAAACTTGGTTATGTGACAGCGGACGAAGAATTATTTGTTCCAGTCCAAGAAGTGAAAAAAATGGCGAAAAACAGTGTGGTCATTCTCACAGCAGGAAGCCACGGTGAGCCTCTCGCTGCTTTAACAAAAATGGCGAAACAAAATCACAAACAGCTTCATATTGAAAAAGATGACACGGTTGTGATTGCGTCTACACCTCTTCCAGGACAAGAACTCACCTATTCAAAAACGGTGGATTTCCTTACAAGAAGCGGAGCACAAGTGATTTTTGCTCAAAAACGTGTGCATGTATCTGGACATGGCTGTCAAGAAGAGTTAAAGCTCATGCTGAACTTACTGAAGCCAAAGTATTTAATTCCAGTAAACGGCGAATATCGCATGCAAAAAGCACATTCTCGTATTGCTGAAGAAGTAGGAATGAAACGAAGCGACATTTTCTTAATTGATAAAGGCGATGTTGTGGAATTTAGAGGACAAAACGTCAAAATCGGTGAAAAAGTACATCAAGGGAACATTTTGATCGATGGTCTTGGTGTTGGTGACATCGGGAATATTGTCTTACGTGATAGACGCCTATTGTCTCAAGATGGCATCTTAATTGTGGTCATTACGCTCGATAAACAAAAGAAACAATTAATTTCTGGACCTGAGATCATCACAAGAGGATTTGTTTATGTAAGAGAATCCGAAGAGCTGATTGTGAAAGCAACAGAAATGGTCAAAGGGATTGTGAAAGAGCAAACGGAAAACTCAATTGTTGAATGGTCAACACTGAAACAATCCATGCGCGATGTACTAAATCAATTCCTATATGAAAAAACAAAACGCAAGCCAATGATCATTCCAATTATTATGGAAGTGTGATGAGAAAAGCCCAAAGAGCACAAGCTCTTTGGGCTTTTTTGATGTGACATGATGAATGCGGATGGAATGTGACGATCTTGTTCATAATAGGAGGAGAGTTTTTAGGAAAGGATGGAGACAAATGGACGAACAGAATGAACAGCAGCCTGAGCGAAAACCAGAAGAAAAAGATAGCATTATGAGCAAAATACAACAGCTTGGTGAAACAGCCGTCCCGCAGTTGTCACAAGATACAAACATACATTGCCTGACTATTATTGGACAAATTGAAGGGCACATGCAGCTGCCGCCACAAAATAAAACAACCAAATACGAACATGTCATTCCACAAATCGTAGCAGTTGAACAAAACCCAAAAATTGAAGGACTTCTAATCATTTTAAATACAGTGGGCGGCGATGTAGAAGCAGGACTAGCCATTGCGGAAATGCTCGCTTCTTTATCCAAACCGACTGTATCCATTGTGCTTGGCGGCGGCCACTCTATTGGGGTCCCAATCGCCGTATCGTGTGATTATTCATACATTGCCGAAACAGCAACGATGACCATTCACCCTGTACGCTTAACCGGTCTAGTCATCGGTGTTCCGCAAACCTTTGAATACTTAGATAAAATGCAGGAAAGAGTCATTAATTTTGTCACGAGTCACTCAAACATTACAGAAGAGAAATTTAAAGAGCTTATGTTCTCTAAAGGCAATCTAACAAGAGACATCGGGACAAATGTCGTTGGCCATGAGGCGGCTGAATACGGACTGATGCATGAAGTCGGCGGCGTTGGACAAGCGATTAAAAAGCTGAACGAGCTTATTGGCGAACGGGCTGCACAAAACGAGGGGCTGATCCAATGATTTTATATACACCTATGCCTTATGAAGCCATTTACGCTGAGGAACAAGGAGAACGCAAACTTCAGCAGGTAAACATTCAGGGTGTGCCAGTGATGGTTGAAATGAAAGAAGATGAAGCGGAAATCGTTCAAGTAATGAGTACGAATCCAATGGACTTTTTGAATCAGGAGCTTGCACCAGG
This sequence comes from Bacillus sp. RAR_M1_44, assembly GCF_020165935.1. Classification (NCBI taxonomy): domain Bacteria; kingdom Bacillati; phylum Bacillota; class Bacilli; order Caryophanales; family Bacillaceae; genus Bacillus; species Bacillus sp. RAR_M1_44. Next base: position 70,263 of record NZ_JAIUKX010000003.1, on the reverse strand, counting down.
TAAGCGATTGAAGTTACATTTAGGCACCAATCAAACCGACTCATATGAATGATTCTATGCTATAATAAAGGGAAAACTTACAACAAGATGCAGCCAAAATCAGGCTGCTTTCTTTCTGATCTTTTCGTAGGTTATATTTTCTTTTGTAGTAAGGTGATGAGTATGGCGAAAAAGAGAAAACGTAAAACAAGAAAAAAACAAAATAAACAGCTAAAACTGAAATATGAACTAAATGGGTTAGTCTGTATTGCCATAGCGATCATTGCCATTTTACAGCTAGGTGTAGTTGGACAAACCTTTGTACATCTATTCCGATTCTTTGCAGGTGAATGGTTTATTCTCTGCCTTATCGGATTATTTCTTTTTGGTGTGACGATCTTTTGGAAAAAACAAATTCCTGATTTACTGACAAGAAGAAAAGCAGGTTTATACTGCATCATTGCGAGTATCTTGCTTTTGTCCCATGTGAAGCTTTTTCAGCATCTTTCAGCTGCAGGCGTGATAGGTTCTCAAAGTGTAATCAGAAATACGTTTGAGTTATTCTTAATGGATATGAAAGGTGAGACAGGCTCGCCTGATTTAGGAGGCGGTATGATCGGTGCCGTATTATTTGCGGCCGCCTATTTCTTGTTTGCACAAGCAGGATCTCAAATCATGGCCATTGTGCTAATGCTGATTGGCATTGTGCTGATCACAAACCGGTCACTGCAAGAAATGGTCAAAAAAGTGACGCTGCCTGTATCACAATTTTTGGTGAAGCAGTGGAAAGCATTTATTGAAGATATGAAAGGCATAAGGCAGGCGAAAAAGAATGCACCTGCGCAGAAAACAAGTGAAAAGAAAAAACGTTCACGCTTGCAAGAAGAGACAGAAGAAGATCATGATCATATCTTGATCGAGGAAGAAGAGCAGGCTTCTGACAATCGTCAGCCGATTATCTCAAGTTTTGCTGATCGAGATGACATGCTCACACCGCAAGTTCAAAAAGATCAGCCGGTCAAAGAGCCAGATCCTCTTCAAGCAACTGTACAAGGAACTCCGTCTCATGATACAGGGGATGAACCGAAAGAAGCTCCGCCTATGACGTTTACGGAGCTTGAAAATAAGGATTATGAGCTGCCATCTCTTGATATTTTAGCTGAGCCGCAGCATTCAGGTCAGCAAACAGATAAGAAGAATATTTATGAAAATGCAAGAAAACTTGAAAAGACCTTCCAAAGCTTCGGTGTAAAAGCAAAAGTGACACAAGTTCATTTAGGGCCGGCCGTCACAAAATATGAAGTATACCCTGATGTCGGCGTGAAGGTAAGTAAGATCGTCAACTTGAGTGATGATTTAGCCCTTGCATTAGCAGCAAAAGACATTCGAATTGAAGCGCCGATTCCTGGTAAATCCGCCATCGGAATTGAAGTTCCCAACGCAGAAATTGCAATGGTTTCTTTAAAAGAGGTTTTAGAATCGAAACAAAATGACCGCCCAAATGCCAAGCTGCTCATCGGACTGGGCCGAAATATTTCTGGTGAAGCTGTGCTGGCTGAAATGAACAAAATGCCGCATTTACTTGTGGCTGGCTCGACAGGAAGCGGAAAGAGCGTATGTATCAATGGCATTATCACAAGCATTCTCATGAGAGCAAAACCTCATGAAGTAAAGATGATGATGATTGACCCGAAAATGGTTGAATTAAATGTTTATAACGGCATCCCGCATCTGTTAGCCCCAGTTGTGACCGATCCTAAGAAAGCCTCACAGGCACTTAAAAAAGTGGTTAGTGAAATGGAGCGCCGTTATGAATTGTTTTCTCATACGGGCACAAGAAATATTGAAGGGTACAATGATTACATTAAACGAATGAATCAATCACAAGAGGCGAAGCAGCCAGAACTCCCTTATATTGTCGTCATTGTAGACGAGCTTGCTGATTTAATGATGGTTGCTTCCTCTGATGTAGAAGATTCCATTACAAGGCTTTCTCAAATGGCACGTGCTGCGGGGATTCATTTAATTATTGCTACACAAAGGCCTTCTGTTGATGTCATTACAGGTGTCATTAAAGCAAATATCCCTTCCCGCATTGCATTTAGCGTATCGTCACAAACCGATTCAAGGACCATTCTTGATATGGGAGGCGCAGAAAAATTGCTAGGCAGAGGGGATATGTTGTTCTTACCTGTCGGTGCGAACAAACCAGTTCGTGTACAAGGCGCCTTTTTATCAGATGAAGAAGTGGAACATGTCGTTGATCATGTCATCACACAGCAAAAAGCACAATATCAAGAAGAAATGATCCCGAGTGAAGAAACGCAAGATCAGCTTGGGGCTGTGGACGACGACTTATATGATGAAGCAGTTGAACTGATCATTGGCATGCAGACGGCCTCTGTTTCTATGCTGCAAAGGAGGTTCCGCATCGGTTATACTCGTGCTGCACGTCTTATTGACGCAATGGAAGAGCGCGGGGTTGTCGGACCATATGAAGGAAGTAAACCGAGAGAAGTCCTCCTCTCAAAAGAACAACATGACGAGCTCTCTTCATAATTCGAAGAGAGCTTTCCTAACATGAAGTTAACGATATATTGATTATGTTAACTGGATGTCAGACTATTTATTTATTTGCAAAAACATGATATAGTTATGTTCATCTTATCTCGGAATAGAGATTTCTCATCTTATCATTTGCATTGATTAGACGGAGGGAAAACATGTCGACCAAAACAGACAATCGCCATTTATATTTGAAAGTGATTGACCGTATTAAAGAAGATATTCAAACAGGCGTATATGCCGAAAAGGAAAAGCTGCCTTCTGAATTTGAGCTCTCAAAGCTTTTAGGCGTGAGCAGAGCGACCCTTCGTGAAGCCCTTCGTATATTAGAAGAAGAGAAGTATTTAATTAGAAGGCATGGTGTGGGAACTTTCGTCAACTCAAGACCGCTTTTTTCTACTGGCATTGAACAGCTGACAAGTGTTACAAAAATGATTGAACAGGTCAATATGACGCCAGGTACCATCTTTTTGTCCTCACAAGAAGGGGAGCCGACAGAGAATGATGTCATTCGTTTTCAGTGTGATGAATCCGAGAAGGTTTTTTCAATGGAACGCGTTCGAACAGCAGATGGACAGCCAGTCGTCTATTGTTTAGATAAAATTCCGGTTAAACATCTTCCCGCTTCTTTTACTCATGAGGAAGAATCGCTTTTTGAGCTGTTTGGCAGAGAACCGCACAGCGGAATTAAATATGCAGTGGCAGACATCGAACCGATTGGTTATCACGATCAGGTTTCACCGATACTAGAATGTGACCCAGAAACAGCGTTACTATTACTGAAACAAATGCACTATGATCAAGATGATCAGCCGGTCTTATACTCGCTCAATTATTTTCGAGCGGATAAATTCAGCTTCCATGTCATACGTAAACGATTTTAACAAAGCAGTCGCTTCCATAGGCGGTTGCTTTTTGTTTGCCCATACATAAAACCCGTGAAACATGCCACACTAATACGTAACAGTATATAGAATTGGGTGAATGATGTTGGGCGAGAAAACTGTCAGTAAAAAGAATATTATTGCATTATCATCAGTGCCTCTAATCATGACACTTGGGAACTCGATGCTAATCCCCGTATTACCAGAGATCGAAAAGAAACTCTCAATCACTTCCTTTCAAGTGTCACTCATTATTACGGTATACTCCGTTGTGGCGATTTTGTGTATTCCGATTGCCGGTTATTTATCTGACCGAATTGGGCGAAAAAAGGTGCTTTTGCCGTGTCTTTTAATCGCAGGACTTGGAGGAGCTGTGGCAGCTGTTGCCTCAACCATCATGAAAGAACCCTATATGTGGATTCTATTTGGAAGGGTCCTTCAAGGAGTTGGCTCAGCCGGGGCAGCACCTGTCGTCATGCCGTTTATTGGCGATTTGTTTCACGATGATGAAGAGGTAAGTGCGGGACTTGGAGCCATTGAAACTTCTAATACAGCTGGAAAGGTACTAAGTCCTATTATTGGGGCACTTCTCGCTTCTTGGTTTTGGTTTGTACCGTTTTGGTTCATTCCATTCTTTTCAATCATCAGCTTTGTGATGGTACTGTTTATGGTTGAATCCGCAAAGAAAGAGGAAGATCCGCCTACATTTAAGGAGTTTTTAAAATCAACAAAGACGATTTTTAAGCATGAAGGACGCTGGCTTTATGCCATTTTTGCTATTGGTGGTTTTATTATGTTTCTTCTTTTTGGCGTGCTCTTTTATTTGTCAGATAACCTAGAAGCAGCGTATCAAATAACGGGTGTCAAAAAAGGCTTGCTGCTAAGCATCCCGCTCCTTTTCTTATCAATCAGCTCGTACATTGCGGGGAAAACAATCGGAAAAGAAAAGGGGAAAATGAGGATATTTCTCATCGTAGGTATGGCTCTTTTATCACTTTCGTATATATTTTTATGGTGGAATCACAGTTTTTACGTGTTGTTTGTCTGCTTAAGTATTGGAGGCGTAGGGATTGGCATTGTGCTTCCAGCACTTGATGCGTTGATAACAGAAGGGATTGAAAAAGAGCAGTGCGGAACCATTACGTCATTTTATAGCAGCATGCGGTTTATCGGTGTTGCTTTAGGACCTCCAATTTACGCATTTCTGATGGATAAAGGAGACTCCATCGTTTTTATTCTATCGACCATATGTAGTCTCATTTCATTATTTTTGGTCCTCTTTTTCATCCAGCCAGATGAAAAGGATGAAAGTGAACAATTGAAAACGGTTTAAACATAGAAAAAAGACGGTATTTTGCCATCTTTTTTCTTTTTTATAAATTGACATGTAAAATTTTGATAGTTAAACTAATGTATAGTAATATCTTTTAAATTATCCCAAATAGGAGGTGTTCAAAAACATTCATTTTCTGTCTTTATTTTAAGGCAGAAATTGAGCTCGTGGCTGATGATGGATATGCGTTTCTTCAACACGAAAGGACAATTGAATAGGTCATCCTGCCATTAGCACGTTGAAGGAGACGAAGTCAGCACTTCAGACACGCTCAAAAACAGCAAATTGATTGATGAACTAGAAGGAGCTTGAAGCAGCTATGTTGCAAATAATTAAAGCAAGATGGATTGTATTACTGGTGTGGATGATAACAGCTGTGATTCTGTTTATTACTGCGCCCAATTTAGAGGAATTAACAAGAGAAAAAGGGCAGTTAAAGGTTCCAGAGGGGACACCAACAGCTGAGGCACTTCATTTATTGGATAAGCTTTCAGATCATAATGGGAAAAAAGATACTGGTGTGATTGTATTCTCCGAACAACATTTGTTCCCTGCCAAAGAGCAGGAATTAAAAAAGGCTTTAGCTGCACTCATGACACATGCCCCAGAACTCCACATTGACGGAATTACTTCGTATTTTCATGTAGAACGTGACATTCAAAAACAACTTTTATCAAAGGATAAAAGTACACTTCTTGTTCCATTCAAATTCGACCACTACGAAACAAAAGCTGTGAAGGTTAAAGAACGAATTGAGGAAGTTTTAAAGCCCTACAACGTCTCATATGAAATGACAGGTCAAAAATTTGTGGACTCAGATGTCATTAAAAGCTCTCAACAAGGTCTGAAGAAAACTGAACTTATTACGATGATTTTTATTTTCTTTATTTTAATAATTGTATTCAGATCGATACTGGCACCTGTTGTTCCGCTTATTACGATTGGCATTTCTTATGCTGTCAGCCGGTGTATTGTGGCTTTTCTCGTAGAATATACACCATTTCCTCTGTCTAATTTCACTCAGATTTTTATGGTAGCTATTATGTTCGGTATAGGAACGGATTATTGTATATTACTTTTAAGCCGTTTTAAAGAGGAGATTGGTCAGGGGCGTGATGTCAAAGAATCAATTATCATCACGTATCAATGTGCAGGGAAAACGGTCTTTTTCAGCGGCTTAGCTGTGTTAGTCGGCTTCTCAAGTATTGGTTTCGCAAAATTCCAATTGTACCAATCAGCCGTCAGCGTTGCCGTAGGCGTTGGCATTCTGCTCATTGCACTTGTCACAATCGTTCCCTTTTTTATGTCGGTTTTCGGAAAATCCCTTTTTTGGCCGTCTAAAAGAGAAAACATTCGTCATCCACAAAGTAAGATTTGGGAATGGGCTGGGCGCTTTTCATTTAAAAGACCGCTCATCAGCTTAGGGGTAGTTGCACTCATCACTGTTCCTCCAATTCTGATGTATGACGGCACTCTTTCTTATAATAGTTTAAATGAGATTGGGACAAAGTATGAGTCAGTGTCTGCATTTAATACGATATCTGAGCAATTTGGCTTTGGTGAAGCGCTGCCGCTGAATGTGCTTGTCGAAAGTGACAATGAGCTCGATAATCAAGAAAAGATCGTCATGATTGAAAAACTGACCCGTAAGTTAAGTGACATTGAGGAAGTAAAAGCGGTTCGCAGTGTCACTCGCCCAGTTGGAGACGGATTAAGTCAGCTCTACGTTACCTCTCAAGCGAAAGAGCTGGGAGGAGAGCTTGGGAAAGGTCATGAGGGCATCGGGAAAATTACAGATGGCTTGACCGAAACAAACTTAGCACTTCTCAAACAAAAACCAAAAATTGAAGAATCCGCTAAAGGGATTGATCAATTGATTGATGGGACAAAAGCCATCAAAGGCGGGATCGGAGAAGTGAGGAAATCACTCATTTCTTTAGAGGATGGTGTGAGGCGCAGTAAAGAGGGCGTAGGAACCATTCGCACTGAAATCAAACAAGCGAAAAAAGAATTAGAGCAAGAATACCGCAGAAGTGAAACCATGATTCAAGACCTTGAACGAGTCGTAAGCACACTCGAAGGTCACGCAACATCAAATGAGCAACTGATGACAACGATTAAGAAAGTGAAACAATCCTATGAAAACGTATCATTTGAAGGACTTGAAAACCGGCTTCCAGAAATCAAAGATATGAATGAATATAAAGAAATCAAAAAAGTATTCAAAGACACAAAAGGAATGCTCGATCAAGCTGGAGAGCAAATGAGCGTCTATGAAGAGGAAGCATCTGCCTTTAAACAAAAGATCAAGAAAGCAGATCAAGTCATTCAAACGTTCTCAAGCAAGCAAAAAGAAATCAAACAACAAGTAAAGGCGCTGATGACAGGTCTAGATCAAATTTATGATGGTCTTGATGAAACGAATAAAGGACAAAAACAGCTCATCAAAGAAATGCCTAAAATTGAAGATGGTGCAGATCAACTGACTGATGGCCAAAAAGCCGTGAAAAAAGGGTTTAACCAGCTATCATCTAAACTCTCACTATTAACAGATGGATTAGATGAAAGTATTTCCGGACTTGAGCAAGTAAAAAGTGGCTTTACCGAGGCGGACAGCTACTTAAAACAGCTTCAGGAAGCACCAGATGAAGAAGTAACGGGCTGGTTTATACCAGAAGAAGTACTGAAACGCCATGAATTTAAGAAAATATTTAATACGTATATGTCCCCAGATCGTAAATTAACAACCTTTGAAGTGATTTTAAATGTAAATCCATACAGCAATGAAGCAATGAAAGGTGTAGCAAAAATTGAAGAAACCCTTGATCAATATTTACCTGTAAGTGGTTTGAAAAACGCCAACTACGGTGTATCTGGTATCTCCAGTTTAAATGTTGACTTAAAAGAAACGTCAGACGGTGACTTTATTAGAACGGTTATTTTCATGTTAATTGGTATCTTTATTATTTTAGTTATATTATTAAGGTCAATCGTCATGCCGATATACTTAACACTGTCACTCATATTAACGTATTTTACATCCATTGGCTTAACAGAATGGATTTTCAAAACATTCTTTGGCTACGATGGTGTCAGCTGGGCTGTTCCATTTTTCAGCTTTGTGATCCTTGTGACCCTCGGCATTGATTATTCGATCTTCCTCATGGATCGTTTTAATGAATGGAAGGGAGAGCATGTTCAAGCATCCATGATATCAGCGATGAGAAATATGGGGTCGGTCATTATTTCAGCAGTTGCTATTTTAGCGGGTACTTTTGCTGCGATGCTGCCCTCGGGTGTATTATCATTAGTTGAAATTGCAACGGTCGTACTCATTGGACTTTTATTATATGCTTTTGTTGTTCTACCACTCTTTATCCCGGTCATGGTTCGCATCTTTGGAAAATGGAATTGGTGGCCGTTTAGAATGAAATAACAACCTGCGTCTCTGCTTTTAGCAGAGGCGTTTTTATTTCCTATCCTTTCCTCTGATTGATATAATGACTATTAAATGGCTGTTTCACGTATATATCAGCTATGTTCTAATACATAATAAATAGGATGAACAAAGGAGGTTTCTCATGACGTACTTACAAGAGAAGACATTTGATACACCTGGTCTTCATACTCATATTGTCAAAACAGAAAAATTTAAAACCGTGACGATCCTTTTTAAAATGCTTGCGCCTTTATCCAAAGATGACGTCACCATGCGTTCTCTTTTCCCGCATGTACTTTTAAGAGGAACAGAAAAAATGCCGAAAACGGGAGAGCTTCGTGCTTATTTCGACGAGCTCTATGGGGCGACCGTTTCCGCAGACATGGCGAAAAAAGGTGAAAATCACATCATTACCTTTCGTCTAGAAATGGCGAATGAAAAATATTTAAAGGATCAAACCCCTTTACTAGAAAAAGGGATTGCCTTACTTTCTGAACTATTATTCCACCCGTACGTGGAAAACGGGGTATTTCATGAATTGTACGTTGAGCAAGAAAAACGAACATTGAAACAGCGCATTCAAGCCGTTTATGATGACAAAATGCGCTATTCAAACTTAAGACTTGTGCAGGAAATGTGTAAAGGTGAGCCATATGCACTGCACGTCAATGGTGAAATGGAAGACGTCGAAGCGATTACGTCAGAAGCGCTCTTTAAAGCATACGAGCATGCACTTCAGTCAAACCAGCTGGATCTCTATGTTGTGGGAGACGTTGATGAACAAGACATCAATCGAATGGTCTCGCAATACTTTAAAACAAGTGAAAGAGAGCCGGTCAAACAAAATACCGAATCATCAAGATTACAAATAGAGCCAAAAGAAGTCATTGATGAAGAGGACGTAAAACAAGGAAAGCTAAACATTGGTTTTCGCACACATACAACGATAGCGGATAAAGATTATCCGGCGCTGCATTTGTTTAATGGCATATTCGGCGGCTTCTCTCATTCAAAGCTATTTATCAATGTGCGGGAAAAAGCAAGTCTTGCGTACTATGCTGTTTCTAGACTTGAGAGCTTTAAAGGTTTGATGATGGTCATGTCAGGAATTGAAGTCGGCAACTATCAGCAGGCAGTAGACATCATCAAAGAACAATTTGATGCCATGCAAAAAGGCGATTTTTCTGATGAAGCAATTGAACAGACAAAGGCTGTCGTCAAAAACCAGTTGCTCGAAACAATTGATACGTCTTATGGAACAGCGGAATACTTATATCAGCATGCCGTCGTGCCAACAGGGGAGAGCCTCGATTCCTTTTTAGATGCGTTAGACAGAGTGACAAAAGAGGACATCATCAAAGTGGGTCAAAAAATCGAATGGGATACGACCTATTTTCTTAAAGGAACGGAGGGTGCTTCATGACAGTGAAAACAATTCAATTCGATCAGCTGCAAGAGACGGTGTATCACGAAAAAATGGACAGCGGACTAGACGTCTATGTGCTGCCAAAGCAAGGGTTTAACAAAACATATGCAACCTTCACAACAAAATATGGCTCTGTTGACAATGAATTTGTGCCGCTTGGCAAAGAAGACATGATCCGAGTGCCTGATGGAATTGCCCATTTCTTAGAGCATAAGCTGTTTGAAAAAGAAGATGGTGATGTGTTTCATACATTTAGTAAACAGGGAGCAGCCGCAAACGCATTTACGACGTTTACGAGAACGGCATACTTATTTTCAAGCACGGCCAATGTCGAACAGAATCTTGAAACACTCATTGATTTTGTGCAAGAGCCTTATTTTACTGAAAAAACGGTCGAAAAAGAAAAAGGCATCATTGGTCAAGAAATCAACATGTATGATGACAATCCAGATTGGCGTTTATTCTTTGGTCTGATCGAAAACCTCTATCAAGAGCACCCAGTGAGAATTGATATTGCTGGAACCGTTGAAAGCATTGCGCCAATTACGAAAGACCATTTATATGAATGCTACGAAACGTTCTATCACCCAAGCAATATGCTTCTTTTTGTAGTGGGTCCTGTTGATCCGGCGCAAATTTTAGACCAAGTAAGAGCGAATCAGGCAAAAAAACCATTTACCGATCAGCCGGATATTCAGCGGAAAGAGATCAATGAACCTGATCGTGTATACCGAAAAGAATACGAACTGAAAATGAATGTACAAGGTTCTAAATGTATGTTTGGTTTGAAAACGAAAAACCCGCATAAAAAAGGAAAACAGCTCCTCAAACATGAGCTTGGCATGAATCTTATTTTAGAGACATTGTTTGGTAAAAGTTCTCTGCAATATGAGCGTATGTATGAAAAAGGCTTGATTGATGAGACATTCAGTTACGATTATACGGAAGAAGGCGGTTTTGGCTTCACTTCAGTTGGCGGAGACACAAATGACCCTGATCAACTCGCACATGAATTAAAAGAAACGCTTCTTCAAGCAAAAAGCCTGATCACAGAAGAAAAGATTGAACTTGCTCGCAAGAAAAAAATTGGCAGCTTTTTAAAAGCGATGAACTCCCCAGAGTACATCGCCAATCAATTCACTCGATACGCATTCTTAGAAATGAGCTTATTTGATGTCGTGCCAGTACTGGAGCAAATCCAATTAACAGATATTCAGGCAATCTTAGACGAAGAAATTGATGAAGAAAGAATGTCAGTTTTCAAAGTCGTGCCGAAAGCAAAATAAATGAAAAAAAGACAAACTCAACGTATAAGAGTTTGTCTTTTTTGTGTCCAGATAAAGAAAGCGCTTTATATGCGAAGATATTGATTGACAATTGTTTCGGTAATTAGTTAAACTCTTTAATAGTTAAACAATCAAACTAAAGGAGCAGCATATGGTACAAAATAAAATTGCCCAACTCATCCAGAGATATGCGGACGTCTATCTCATGATGGAGAAAAAAGTATCGAGTATGATCACGGAAAAGCTCGATAAAGAACTGACACTTGATCAATATTACTCGCTTCGATACATCAATTTACACCCAGGATGTACATCAACAGACCTTGCCATCGAATGTAATGTCAACAAAAGTGCTGTGACATCCATGACCAATCGTCTTTTTAATAAAGATTATATTTATCGTGAGCATGATCAAGCTGATCGAAGAAATGTTCATCTCTATGTGACGCCCGAAGGAAAAGACGTGGTCAGCCGAATGGAAAAGCAGCTTCAGGATCTTGTTCGGTCATATTTAGAAAAGTTTGATGAAAAAGAAATCGAATCATTTATTCAAACATATGAAAAGATTTATCAAATTATCATCGAAGAGGAGGCACAACATAGTAATGAGAGCAATCATAAAGGGTAGATGGCTGATTACGATCCTTTGGGTCGTACTAGCGGCTGTATTATTAATCACCGCTCCTAATATGGCGCAATTAACAAAAGAAAAAGGGCAGATTTCTGTTCCAGATGGTTATCCTTCTTCCTACGCCGATCAATTATTAAAGAACATGTCTGAAAATGGGGATACGGAAAAATCGATCGTCATTGTCTTTCAAGGAAAGGATATCGTCAAAGAAAGAGAAGCCTCTTTAAAGAAAGCGATGGAGATTTTAGAAAAGGATCAAGATCTCCATGTGGAAGACATCACTTCTTATTTTGATGCAAACAAAGATATTAAAAAACAGATGCTCTCTAAAGATCAAACAACACTTCTTGTTCCAGTTACATACGACTCGAACAAAATCAAAGCATCCGATTTTAAAGAAAGAGTCAATGAAAAGCTTAAGAGCCTGAACCTGAAATTTGAAATGACAGGGCAGCCGCTAATCGACGATGATGTCATCACAAGCTCACAAGAAGGTCTGAAAAAAACAGAATTCATTACAATTGGGTTTATTTTAATTGTTCTTGTGCTTGTCTTTAGATCCGCAGTGGCACCGTTCGTTCCTTTAGTGGCCGTAGCGCTTTCCTATTTGGTCAGCCAATCCATTGTGGCTTACCTAGTAAAGTATGTTGATTTTCCGCTCTCGACCTTTACCCAAATTTTTATGGTCGCCATCATGTTTGGGATTGGAACCGACTACTGCATCCTGTTGCTAAGCCGATTTAAAGAAGAACTATCTCACGGAAAAGATAAGATTGAGGCGATTATTACAACATATAAGACGGCAGGTAAAACCGTTTTATTCAGCGGAATTGCTGTCCTCATTGGTTTTACGTGTATCGGTTTAGCCGAATTCCAACTGTATAAATCAGCTGTCGCCGTGGCGGTTGGTGTTGCCGTGTTAATTGTGGCATTGCTCACTGTCGTTCCATTCTTTATGGCGGTTTTAGGAAAAGTGTTATTTTGGCCGATCAAAGGCGATATTGCCCACCCGCAATCGAAAATGTGGGAAACAGCCGGTCGTTTTTCATTTATGAAACCACTTCTCAGCTTGCTAATCGTTGCAATTATTACCCTTCCAGCGATTCTTATGTATAAAGGAACACTTTCATATAACAACCTAGACGAAATCGGCAATAAATACGAATCCGTCAATGCATTTAATACGATCTCTGACAAATTTGGACCAGGTGAAGCTCTTCCAGCAACCGTTGTCGTGAAATCATCCGATCTTTTAGACAATAACGAAGGTCTGATTGCTGTTGAAAAACTAAGCCGCGCCATTGAACAAACAGATGGCGTGAGTAAAGTGAGAAGTGCCACTCGTCCTGTTGGTAAAGGGCTGAATGATCTGTACGTGAAATCTCAAGCCAAAGAGCTAAATAGCGGGCTTGATAAAAGTAACGAAGGGTTGAAAAAGATCCAAGATGCTCTTACAACCATGAGTAAATCCATCGAGGATCAAACACCACAAATTAAAGCATCAGGAAAAGGCATTAACAAATTGATTTCTGGAACCGAATCCGTAAAATCAGGTATTCAAAACGTCGAAAAAACGATGAGAGAACTGCAAACCTATATCGATCAAAACAAAAAAGGCGTTTCTGAAATTAAAGAAAGAATAAAGGGTGCGAAAAAGGAATTAACAGATCAAGTCGCACAAGTGAATCAGCAAGTGGCACTGTATAAAAGCATTTCCAAAGAATTAAAAGCCGCATTGGCACAAGTCGATACGTCATCCTCTGCCGCAGCGGATGTGAAAGCTTTGATCAGTCAAGCGAATAAACAATTCAGTACACTTGAGCAGCAAATTCCGCAAGTGAAAGAAAATCAATCATATCAAGCCATCAAAGCTTCATATAAGGAACTTTCTACTACCTTGCAAGAAGGAGCCAAACAGGCTGACAGCTATGCAAAACAAGCAAAAGAAGCAAAAAAACAGCTTGAAGCAGCAGATGCTTTTATCGCAAAAGCTTCAGAGCAGCAAAAAGTGTTTACAAATCAAATTGATGAGCTGATTGCTGGCTTAGAAGCCATTGAAAACGGGCTAGATCAAACGTCTAAAGGCCAAGGGCAGTTAGCTGATAGTATGCCTAAACTTGCAAATGGAGCCGGCGACATCATTAATGGTCAAAAACAAATGAAAGAAAAAATTGGCGGCTTTGGTGACGATCTGACCAAGCTGACGGATGGTCTAAACAAAAGTGTCGACGGCCTTGAGAAAATTTCAAACGGCTTAATGGGTGCAGGAGACTACTTAGATGAACTGAAAAACGCGCCAGATCAAGACATGGCCGGTTGGTTTATTCCAAAAGATGTCCTAAAAAATAAAGCATTCAAGCAAGTGTTCGATTCCTATATGTCTGATGACCGCAAAATGACAAAGATTGACGTCATTTTAGAAGACAATCCTTATGGAAACGACGCCATGAAAACAATTAAACAAGTAGAAGCTTCGGTCAAACGTGCACTTCCTGAAACAAACCTAAAAGATGTTTCATTTGGCGTATCTGGTGTTTCAAGTATGAACGCTGATTTAAAACAGCTGTCAGACCAAGACTTCAATAAGACGGTTCTTTACATGATGATCGGTATTTTCTTAATACTAGTGATTCTCTTCCGTTCTCTCGTGATGCCGCTTTACTTAGTTGGATCGCTGATTTTAACGTACTTTACCGCCATTGGTGTAACAGAATTTATTTTCACCCATTTCTTCGGATATCCGGGCATCAACTGGGCTGTTCCATTCTTTGGCTTTGTCATCTTAATGGCGCTTGGAGTCGATTATTCGATTTTCTTAATGGAACGGTTCAATGAATACAAAACAAAAGACATCCAGTTTGCCATGACTGAATCAATGAAAAATATGGGATCTGTTATTATGTCTGCTGCCGTCATTTTGGCAGGAACATTTGCAGCGATGCTACCTTCAGGTGTATTGTCACTCTTACAAATTGCAACACTTGTTCTAACTGGACTTTTATTGTATGCACTCGTTGTGCTACCATTGTTCGTACCTGTGATGGTCAAATTGTTCGGATCAGCGAATTGGTTCCCATTTAAACGAAAAGAATAAGGATTCCATAAAGAAAGTAGGAACAAAGTATGAGTCGTTGGGCACTGATTACTGGTGCCAGTGGCGGAATTGGGCAGGCGACAGCCAAAAAGCTTGCCCAAGAAGGCTGCCATCTGATGCTCCATTATCATCAAAATGAACAAGCGGCTAATCGTCTTTCCGCCGATCTCAAAGAAACATATCAAGTAGAAACGTACGTCGTTCAAGCTGATTTAGCGAAAACAGGCGGAGCAGCAGAGCTTGTCAGCCGCCTGCCGCTTGATCCAGATATTCTTGTTTTAAATAGCGGAAAGAGTCATGTTGGTTTAGTGACAGATACTGAAAAAGAAGTTCTAGCCAGCATGGTGCAGCTTCATGTGACAAGTCCATATGAGCTTACCCAATCCATTTTGCCTGCCATGATTCAAAAAAAGTCAGGACATATTATTGCGGTTAGCTCAATATGGGGGGAAACGGGTGCCTCGTGTGAAGTACTGTACAGTATGGTCAAGGGTGCTCAAAATGCCTTCATTAAGGGGCTTGCCAAAGAGCTTGCCCCAAGTGGAATTAGAGCAAATGCAGTCTCACCAGGTGCGGTTCAGACTGATATGATGAAAAGCTTCACACAAGAAGACCTTGCGATGATGGAAGAGGAGATTCCACTAGGCCGTCTTGCCGCACCTGAAGAGATAGCCGATGCCATTTGGTTTCTTGCCTCCAAGCAGTCAAGTTATATCACAGGTCAAATTTTATCTGTCAATGGCGGCTGGTACTGTTAAAAAACGTGTATAATTCGTCTCTCCATGACAAAAGCTATGGCTGTAATTCATCTTTTCGAATGGAGGAATCGACATGTCTGTACTTGAGAGCTGGGACCATTGGAAAAACTTTTTAGGTGACCGTTTAAATCATGCACAGGATAAAGGTTTATCAGATGATACCATCAATAACCTTGCGTATGAAATTGGCGGATACCTGGCTAATGAAGTTGAAGCAAAGAATGAGCAAGAAAGAGTACTTTCTGACCTTTGGAGCGTTGCATCAGAAGATGAGCAGCGTGCCATTGCAAACATGATGGTCAAGCTAGTTGAAAATAATAGCTCGCACTAAACAAAAAGAGAGGTCGTTTGTGCCTCTCTTTTTATTTTAACCGTTTAGCAACATTGTGCTTTCTAAAAATGTGAAAATGCTTTATGATAAAGGAAGGTAAAAATTTGCCACAATGAAGGGGGTAATATCATTTGGCAAAGCTCGAATGGTATTTTGAATATGAGATACAGGTGAACCGTCCCGGACTTTTAGGAGACATTTCTTCTTTAATGGGGATGCTTTCAATTAATATTGTGACAATTAATGGTGTTGATGTATCAAGACGCGGCATGCTTCTTCGATGTGACCACACAGACCAAATTAAGCGGCTTGAATCAATTTTAAATACAATGGAAACGATAAAAGTAACGAAACTAAGACAGCCAAAACTTCGTGACCGTTTAGCTGTTCGTCATGGAAGATACATTCAGCGTGATGCGGATGACAAAAAGACGTTCCGTTTTGAAAGGGACGAGCTTGGTCTACTTGTCGATTTTATGGCTGAATTATTTAAAAAAGAAGGACATAAATTGATTGGAATTCGCGGAATGCCGCGGGTTGGAAAAACAGAATCAATTGTTGCTTCAAGTGTATGTGCCAGTAAGAGGTGGCTGTTTGTATCGTCGACTCTTTTGAAACAGACCATTCGCAGTCAGCTGATTGCAGATGAATACAGCCCAGATAACGTCTTTATTATTGATGGGATTGTGTCGACAAGAAGAGGTTCTGAAAAGCACTTGCAGCTTTTAAGAGAAATTATGAGACTGCCTGCTACAAAGGTGGTAGAGCATCCAGATATCTTTATTCAAAATTCAGAATATACAATGGATGATTTCGACTACATCATTGAATTGCGTAATAGTGCAGACGAAGAAATTACATACGAGCACGCAGAAGAACCACAAGTATTTGATCATTCTGGTTTTTCTGGCTTCGATTTTTAATATGGTAATGGTAGGTGTTTGTTTTGACTGAATTGGGAAAACGGCTCGTTGAGGCCAGAGAGGAAAAAGGGATGTCGCTGGAGGATTTGATGGCGGCTACCAAAATCCAAAAGCGCTATTTGCTAGCAATAGAACAAGGAAACTATGATATCATTCCAGGTAAATTTTACGTCAGAGCGTTTATTAAACAATATGCCGAAGCCGTTGGACTGAATCCTGAACAATTGTTCGAAGAGTTTCGTAAAGATGTACCAAGCACGTATAACGATGAAGTGTCTGATAAATTATCAAATATTAAACCGCAACGAGAGCTGCCAAAGCCTGCCTCAAAGGTACTGGAGCTGCTTCCGACGATTTTAATCATTGGAGGGATCCTTGTGGTGATCGCTATCATTTATGTGATCGTTCAAGCGGTTAATCATGATAGCGGACAGAAAAATAATCAGGCGGCTCCTCAGCAATCAGAATCAAAATACGAAGTGTCTAAGGATTCATCGCTTGCAAAGGATCAAAAGAAAAAGGAAAAAGCTTCGTCAGATGATCAAGAAAAATCATCTGAAAAAGACGATTCCTCAAAGGATTCATCTAAAGACGATAAAGATGTTTCTTTGAAGGCGACGAATACAGAGGGTTCTACGACAACGTATGAAGTATCAGGTGCAGAAGAGATGGAGCTAACCATTTCTGCCTCACAAGCTTCATGGCTTCGTGTGAGAGACGAATCTGGAAAAGTGCTGAAGATGGGTGAATTGAAAGATGGCGAATCGTTTAAAACAGACTTGACTGATCTTTCCCAAGTCGATATCCGCTTAGGAAATGCATCGGGAATCGATATTAAAGTCAATGACGAAACGCTGAAGTACGAATTAGACCCTAAAAACACCATGACACAAAACATTGTGATTGTGAATAAAGGAAAGGAAAAGTCATCTTAAGCAAGTAGATGACTTTTCTTTTGTTCCTACTATTATATACATAAA
Organism: Bacillus sp. RAR_M1_44; assembly: GCF_020165935.1. Taxonomy (NCBI): domain Bacteria; kingdom Bacillati; phylum Bacillota; class Bacilli; order Caryophanales; family Bacillaceae; genus Bacillus; species Bacillus sp. RAR_M1_44. The sequence continues at coordinate 52,634 of NZ_JAIUKX010000003.1, read as the reverse complement.
AAAATGCTTTATTGGAGGATTGGAATTCATGTTTAACTTACCGAATAAAATTACTCTTTCTAGGATCGCCTTGATTCCTGTGTTTATGTTGATTATGCTTGCTCCATTAGATTGGGGTGTTGCGCGCTTTGGTGACGTCAGCATCGAAGTCACTCACCTTGTTGGAGCGATCTTGTTTATTGTCGCTTCGACAACCGACTGGATTGATGGTTACTATGCACGTAAGCTCAATTTAGTCACAAACTTTGGTAAGTTTTTAGATCCGCTTGCAGATAAATTGCTTGTTTCAGCGGCTTTAATTATACTTGTTCAATACAATCTCACACCGGCATGGATGGCAATTGTAATCATTAGCCGTGAATTTGCTGTAACAGGTCTAAGGCTTGTCTTAGCTGGAGGCGGTGAAGTGGTCGCAGCCAATATGCTTGGAAAAGTGAAGACGTGGGCGCAAATCATTGCGATTTCGGCACTTCTTTTGCATAACCTGCCGTTTGAACTTGTATCATTCCCATTTGGTGATCTTGCTATGTGGGTAGCGGTGTTCTTCACTGTTGTCTCAGGCTGGGATTACTTTGCGAAAAACTGGGAAGCCTTAAAGAATTCTAACTAAAAAGGACGTGTACGCTTTGAAGTCAGAGAGAAAAGCAGAAATTATTGCAGTCGGTTCCGAACTTTTGCTAGGGCAAATTACGAATACGAATGCACAATTCATCAGCAAACAACTAGCTGAAATTGGTGTGAATGTTTATTACCACACAGCAGTTGGTGACAATCCAGAGCGTTTAAAAAGGGCCATTCAAGTGGCACAGGAAAGATCGAATTTTATTATCTTCTCAGGGGGTCTTGGACCAACGAAAGATGATTTAACAAAAGAAACCATTGCGAGTACGCTCGGTAAAGAGCTTGTGCTAAATGAAGAAGCATTTGAGTCTATTCAAGAATACTTCCGTAAAACCGGACGTGATATGTCACCGAACAACCGTAAACAGGCGCTCGTTCTAGAGGGATCTGATGTGCTCGTAAACCGTTTCGGAATGGCACCTGGTATGTTTATACAAGAGGGAGATACGTTTTACATTCTGCTCCCTGGACCGCCAAGTGAATTGCATCCGATGTTTGAAAACGAAGCGAAGCCGCTTATTTCTGAAAAACTCGGCCTAAAGGAAAAAATCGTGTCTGTTGTCTTGCGTTTCTTTGGCATCGGTGAATCTCAGCTGGAAACAGATCTTGAAGATTTAATTGATGCACAGACCAATCCGACGATTGCACCGCTTGCAGCTGACGGGGAAGTGACGCTAAGGCTGACAGCCAAGCATGAGGATGAAAAAGAAACAGAGCGTCTGTTAAAAGAAACAGAAGCACAAATTTTAGAACGGGTCGGCGAGTACTTCTACGGATATGGTGATACATCTCTTGCCTTTGAAGCTTCAAAGGCCTTGCATGAACACGGGAAAACAGTAGCAGCAGCTGAAAGCCTGACTGGTGGTATGTTTTCAGAGTGGCTGACAGATCTCGAAGGGGCATCATCCATTTTAAACGGTAGTGTGGTTTGTTACACAAATCAAGTCAAGCAGCAAGTGCTGGGCTGCCGTGAAGAAACATTGTCTTCTCATGGTGCTGTCAGCAAAGAGTGTGCGTTAGAGCTCGCAGAAGGCGTTAGAAAACTGACGGGAAGCGATATCGGTATTAGCTTTACAGGTGTGGCAGGTCCTGAACCACACGAAGGACAGCCGGTTGGAAAAGTATTTATCGGGCTATCGACAAAAGATCAGACAGACGTGTTTGAATGGATGTTTACTGGCAGCCGATCAGGCATTCGCAAGCGTGCTGTGAAATATGGTTTGCACCACCTTCTCAAATTATTAAAAGAAAGTTAATTTTGGTTTTTATGAGGTTTACTCCTTTATAAAAGAGCGTTTTTTCTAATAGAAACAGCTCTTTTCTTAAATAATCTGCCAAGAAAAAATCGAATATGTGTTCGTTTTTTTCTTGGCAAATGACGTAAAACAAGGTATAGTATAGATAGTGGAATTGATAAAGGAGGAAACAATAGAATGAGTGATCGTCAAGCAGCCTTAGATATGGCTCTTAAACAAATAGAAAAACAGTTTGGTAAAGGCTCTATTATGAAACTAGGAGAGCAAACAGATACACGTATTTCAACAGTACCTAGTGGTTCGTTAGCACTTGATACTGCGCTTGGAATAGGTGGATACCCTCGCGGCCGTATTATTGAAGTATATGGTCCAGAGAGTTCTGGTAAAACGACAGTAGCACTTCATGCGATTGCTGAGGTTCAGCAGCAGGGAGGACAAGCTGCATTTATCGATGCGGAGCATGCGCTAGATCCAGTTTACGCTCAAAAATTAGGTGTCAACATTGATGAGTTATTGCTTTCTCAGCCGGATACAGGAGAACAAGCACTTGAAATTGCAGAAGCACTTGTTCGTAGTGGTGCAGTTGATATTGTTGTCATTGACTCAGTAGCTGCTCTTGTACCAAAAGCAGAGATCGAAGGAGACATGGGAGATTCACACGTTGGTCTTCAAGCACGTTTGATGTCTCAAGCACTTCGTAAACTATCTGGTGCTATCAACAAATCAAAAACAATTGCGATCTTTATTAACCAAATTCGTGAAAAAGTAGGGGTTATGTTTGGTAATCCTGAAACAACGCCTGGTGGACGTGCACTTAAGTTCTATTCATCTGTTCGTTTAGAAGTACGCCGTGCTGAACAGTTGAAACAAGGGAACGACATCATGGGGAACAAAACGAGAATTAAAGTTGTGAAAAACAAAGTGGCACCGCCATTCCGTATTGCCGAAGTAGACATTATGTACGGTGAAGGGATCTCGAAAGAGGGAGAAATCATCGACCTTGGAAGCGAACTAGATATCGTCCAAAAGAGCGGGGCTTGGTATTCTTATCAAGAGGAACGTCTTGGACAAGGACGTGAAAATGCGAAGCAATTCCTAAAAGAGAATAAAGACATTCTTCTTATGATTCAGGAGCAGATCAGGGAGCACTACGGTTTGGATACAAACGGAGTGAAATCAACTGACGAAGAAGGACAAGAAGAATTGGAATTGAATGACTAAAAAGACGCTGAAAAGCGTCTTTTTTTTACAATTACATAACAGCTAGCGGGTCAAAAGTTCTGTCTTTGCTTGAAATAACGACTTACGCCTTAGTCTGACTAGCTTGACAAGTATTTCCGACACAATTACAATGGGAATGTATCACTTGTTTTTCTTAACATGATTGATAACTAATTTAAACTTGACAAGGGCAGTGAGGATCTCATTCCCTGTGAAGGCCCTGTATGTTGAGACACAAAACAATGTACATGCCGACACTTTATTTGTAAAACCAAGTTCATAGCAAGAGGAGGTGAAAATATGTCGCCTACGATGTTTACGATCATCTCCATTTTGCTGAGCCTAATCTGTTTAGTTGTTGGCTACTTTGTTCGTAAAACCATTGCAGAAGCAAAAATATCCGGCGCAAGAAACATGGCCGAACAAATTGTTGAGGATGCAAAGCGTGATGCGGAAGCATTGAAGAAAGAAGCGCTCTTAGAAGCGAAAGATGAAATTCATTCGTTTCGTGTAGAGGCGGAGCAAGAAGTTCGTGAAAGACGTAATGAGCTTCAAAGACAAGAAAACCGTTTACTTCAAAAAGAGGAAAACCTTGATCGCAAGGACGAATCTTTAGATAAACGGGAGTCCCTGTTGGAGAAGAGAGATCATTCTCTGAATGAACGACAACAACATATTGAAGAGATGGAAAGCAAAGTGGATGATATGATTCGTTTGCAGAAAGCTGAGTTGGAGCGTATTTCTAGTCTAACTCGAGATGAAGCGAAACAAATCATTCTGGATCAAGTTGAAAATGAGCTTTCCCACGACATTGCAGTCATGACGAAAGAATCTGAAAACCGGGCGAAAGAAGAGGCTGATAAAAAAGCGAAAAACATTCTTTCACTTGCGTTACAGCGTTGTGCAGCTGATCATGTAGCTGAAACAACAGTATCTGTAGTCAATCTTCCAAATGATGAGATGAAAGGTCGTATTATCGGACGTGAGGGACGAAATATCCGTACGTTAGAAACGTTAACAGGTATTGACCTGATCATTGATGATACACCTGAAGCTGTCATCTTATCGGGCTTTGATCCGATAAGACGTGAAACAGCTAGGATAGCTCTGGACAAGCTAGTCCAGGATGGACGTATTCATCCTGCACGAATTGAAGAAATGGTGGAAAAATCACGCCGTGAAGTCGATGATTATATCCGCGAGATGGGTGAGCAAACGACATTTGAAGTCGGAGTTCACGGTTTGCATCCGGATCTCATCAAAATTCTCGGTCGCTTAAAATTCCGTACTAGTTATGGACAAAATGTCCTGAAGCATTCAATTGAGGTTGCACATCTTGCAGGTCTCATGGCTTCAGAGCTTGGAGAAGATGCAAAGCTTGCAAAACGAGCAGGTCTTCTGCATGACATTGGAAAAGCCATTGATCATGAAGTAGAAGGAAGCCACGTGGAAATTGGCGTTGAGCTTGCGACGAAATATAAAGAGCATCCTGTTGTCATCAACAGTATTGCATCTCACCATGGTGACCAAGAACCGACATCTATTATCGCTGTTCTTGTTGCGGCAGCCGATGCATTATCTGCAGCACGCCCTGGTGCAAGAAGTGAGACGCTTGAAAATTACATTCGGAGACTTGAGAAATTAGAAGACATCTCTGAATCTTATGAAGGTGTTGAAAAATCGTTTGCGATACAAGCTGGACGTGAAGTGCGTATTATGGTGAAGCCAGATTCAATTAATGATCTTGAAGCTCACCGTCTAGCAAGGGATATTCGTAAGCGGATTGAGGACGAGCTCGATTACCCTGGTCACATTAAAGTGACAGTTATTCGAGAAACTCGCGCAGTAGAGTATGCAAAATAGAGCGGTGCGCTTAGCGCCGCTTTATTTTTTTGTGTAAATATGCAACACTGATAAGAAGATCATTTTATAAGAGAAAGGGTTCAAAACGTATGAAAATATTATTTGTTGGAGATATCGTTGGTTCACCTGGCAGAGATACACTGAAAGAATACTTGCCAAAGCTAAAGAAAAAATATCAGCCACACTTTACGATTGTCAATGGAGAAAATGCGGCTCATGGGAAAGGTCTTACTGAAAAAATCTATCACGAGCTGCTTCAAGCTGGGGCTGATGTGCTCACGATGGGGAACCATACATGGGATAAAAGAGACATTTTCGATTTCATCGATGATGCACCCCATATTGTTCGTCCGGCAAACTTCCCGCAAGGTACACCAGGGAAAGGGCTTACTTTTATTAAAAAACAAGGTAAAGAACTAGCTGTCATCAACTTGCAAGGCCGCACATTTTTACCTCCGATTGACTGCCCATTTCAAAAAGTAGATGAGCTCATAGCAGAAGCTTCAAAACGTACACCGTTTATTTTTATTGATTTTCATGGTGAAGCCACAAGTGAAAAGCAAGCAATGGGTTGGTATACAGATGGCCGTGCATCATGTGTCGTTGGAACACATACACATGTTCAAACAGCAGATAACCGCGTCTTGCCAAAAGGAACTGCTTATATTTCGGATGTTGGCATGACTGGTCCTTATGACGGTATTTTAGGTGTTGATCGGGAAACGATTATTAAACGATTTAAAACGAGCCTCCCTGTCCGTTTTGAAATTGCAGAAGGCCGCACGACATTAAGTGCAGTGATCGTAGAAATTGACGAATCGTCGAAAAAAGCTGTCAAAATTGATCGAATTTTGATAAATGATGACCATATTTTCTTTGAATAAATATTCACATATTTATTTCAGAAAAATATTAATCAGAAAGAAGGAATATGCGCCCTCTATCGTGAATATAGTAAAAATGGTAGGTAGCCTGCTATTTTTGAAAAACATTTTGGGGATGGATTTTCAAAAAAATAGCAACATCTAACAAAGATTGTTCTAATGAACACTCACTTATCCATTGTAAATTTAAGGGGGAGCAAAAATGGAAATTTTAAAAGTTTCAGCAAAGTCAAATCCAAATTCAGTAGCAGGAGCATTAGCCGGCGTTTTACGTGAACGCGGTGCAGCGGAAATACAGGCTATCGGCGCTGGAGCACTGAATCAGGCGGTCAAGGCTGTCGCCATTGCAAGGGGATTTGTTGCGCCTAGCGGAGTGGATTTGATATGCATTCCAGCCTTTACTGACATTCTTATCGATGGAGAAGAAAGAACAGCAATCAAACTGATTGTTGAACCACGATAATTCTAATTTTATTATTTTCAACCTGCTTACATCATGTAAGCAGGTTGTTTTTGTTTACCGCTATACATTTCTCATATAACATATTTCTTTCACAAAATAGATAGAAAATGACATATTAGAGCTTGCATTTTTTCACCATGATGATAAATTAAGATTAAGTTGAAAATACTTCATCAAAAATAAATATTTAAGTAGGTGAAATAATGATCGAAGCTTTTTTAAAAAGGGGAAAGCTTGTTTTTATTTTATTTTTTATCGTTCTCATTGCTGGAGGTTATTTGTTTACACAGCTTCCTAAACGAGAACTGCCAGAGTTTCAAGCAAATATTGTAACCATTTCGACTGTTTTCCCTGGTGCTGATGCAAAACAGGTAGAAAGTGATGTCACCAATAAGCTCGAGTCGGCCATTTCTGATATCAATGGTGTAGAGAAGACAAGCTCTGTTTCTGCTATTGGTTTCTCAAATATTGTGCTTGAAATTGATGATCAAGCCGATTTTCAAAAGGTGGCAAGTCAAATCAAGAGTGAAACCTCAAATGCCGCCTCTTCTTTTCCAGATGGTGTGATGGAGCCAGATGTAAAGGATGAGTTTGGCAATGTGCCAGTTGGTTCTTATATGATTGTAGCAAGTAACTCATCTGATTTAGCAAAAAGTCAGAAATCGCTGCGTGCGTTAAAAGAAAAAGTGGAGGACATCAAAGGTGTTGATGGAGTTGTCATCAAAGGATTCAATGACAAACAAGCAATATTGAACTTGGATTCAAGTAAACTGGAGGATAACGGGTTAAACGTGACCGATGTCACAAATGCCATCAATCAAGAATTTGACACATCCCCTCTAGGTGACGTCCAGGCAGCTGGAGAAAAGGTCAAGCTGTCCATTGATGCCTATGATCGTTTAGATCAAATCAAAAAGATTGAGATTTTCTCAAAAACGAGCCGCAAGCCTGTTACAATCGGTGAGCTTGGTCGTTTAAAAGAAGTAGAAAAAGAGAAAAGTGATATCGTTTCATATAACGGAAAGCCAGCCTATTCATTTACAGTCAATATCAAGCCGGGACTGGATATTCCTAAAATGTATGACAAAGTCAGTGCGGTCATTGAAAAAGAGAAAGAGCTGCCAAATGGTGTGGATTGGATAGACTACTATTCACAAAAAAGTGAAGTGGATTCCATTTTTAACGATTTAATCAAAGAAGCGATCGTGGCCATCATCGCCGTCATTATCGTCACCACACTTGGTCTAACCATTGGTGGTGCGTTTATCGTTTCACTTGCGATTCCGCTATCCATAACGATCGGAACCATCCCGCTGCCGTTTTTACAAGTGGACCTTAATCAAATTTCAATTATTGGCTTTATCATTGCGCTAGGGATACTTGTAGATGACGCCATTGTCGTCAACGATAATATTTTGAGGCAGATGAAAAAATACGAAAGTCCGCTTAAAGGAACAATTGCAGGTGTAAAAGAAGTGGCTGGATCTATTTTAACGTCAACACTGGCTGTTGTCTTTGCCTTCTTGCCGCTTGTTTTCCTTTCTGGTGCGAACGGTTCATTTATTCGAGCGTTACCGTCTGTTCTAGTCACAACTGTACTTGCGTCAATGGTCATTTCATTGACACTTGTGCCAGTGTATCAATATACAGCAAACCGAAAAAGAAAGAACAAGAAGATTCAAAAAGAACCGGGCTTTTTAGGCAAACCATTAAAAAGGTTAGCCGATTTTTATGCAGATCGAGTACTGACAAACATCGTGAAGCGGCCACTTCTCATTGGATTAAGTGGTTTGCTCGTAGCCACACTTGCCTTTTTGCTTATTTTCGCCACACCATTTGAGTTTTTCCCTGCGGCGAATAAGAAAGAAGTTGTTGTCACTGTGACACTTCCAAGTGAAACAACCTTAGATAAAACGAATGACACATTAGAGAAAATAGAACAAGAGATCAAACAGCAAAAAGGCATTGAAGAGACGGCCATTTTTGCAGGCGGCGGTGTGCCGAACTTGTTTAATGAAAGTATCTCAAACGCAAGTGATCATACGGGTCAGGTTGTTGTCAGAGTAGACAATGAGCAGATGACAAGCAAAGCATTGATCGATCGTATGACAGAGCCATTGCGAAAGAAATTTAAAGATGCTGATATCTTTATGAAAACCATTGTTCAAGGACCACCAACGGGAGCGCCTGTGACCGTCACTGTTGCAGGAGAACAATTTTCAAAACTCGTTGATGTGAAAGAGAAGCTCACAAAAGAAATGAAAGAAAGCGGAGCGAGCCTGATCACAGACGATGTCAATCAGCCGGTGAAAACCATCTCATTTGAATTAAATCGTGACCGAATGGCAGAGGATGGGCTCACTGCTCAGTTTGTCAGCAGACAGCTTGGCCTTGTTACAGAAGGAATTCCATTAGGCACCTTTAAACAAGGAACAGATGACATCGACCTCGTAGTGAAACAAGACATGAGCACACATCAAAACGGACTGAAGCTAAAAGACATCAAGGTGCCTGTGAGTGCAAATGAGGGTGGCATTCCTCAATTGGAGCCGCTTAGCCGATATGTAAAGGAAAAAGAAACAGAGCAGTATGAAAGCATTCCTCATGAAAACGGGATGCCGACGATCACGTTAAAGGCATATCCTGGTACATCAGATACGTTTAAAGAGGATATGACAGAAGTCGTAAATGAAGTTGGGAAAAGCGATGCAGCGAAGAATTTGACCATTTCTCAGGGCGGAGAAAATGAAGATCAAACCCAATTCTTTATTGAAATTAGTCTCTTATTTGGGGTAGTTTTGCTGCTCATTTATGTGACCATCGCTTTCCAATTCAATTCACTCATGCTTCCGCTTTTAGTTCTTGGAACGGTTTACTTAGCGATATCCGGCGCCATTATTGGACTATTTGTCACTCAAACGCCGTTTAGCTTTATGGCCACAATGGGGATTGTCTCATTGGCAGGTATTGTTGTCCGAAATGCGGTCGTTTTGTTTGAATTTATTGAACAGAGGCGCAAGCAAGGTCTCGATCAACGAACAGCTGTGATTGAAGCGGGGAGAGCAAGGATTAGACCTATTTTGCTGACAGCATTTACAGCACTTGTCGCTCTTATGCCCGTTGCTTTAAGTAATGATCCGCTCTTTAAACCGCTAGCGATCTGCATCGTATCAGGTGTCTTTTTCTCAACGATTCTGACACTACTGATTGTGCCGGCTTTGTATGTGGCCGTTTCAAAAAAACACTGACAACTTAAAAGCAAATCTCCGAATAAAAGGAGATTTGCTTTTTTTTTTAGAAAAATATCTAAAAAAATATGTGGAGTGTTCATTTGTCTTCTCCTGAAAGACATCGGTATTTACGTCTAAAATAAGACATGATAAGATCGGATTGGGAGAAGTTTTTTAACAAAGGGGTTGTACGTCATGTGTGGAACGATGAAAGCGATTGTTAAAAAAGAAAGCGCTTACGGAGCGACGATGATGGAAATGCCAATTCCAGAAATAAGGGATCATGAAGTGCTTATCCAAGTAAAGGCTACATCGATATGCGGAACGGATGTGCATATTTATAATTGGGATGATTGGGCGAAGGGGAGAGTCAAAGCACCGTACATTTTTGGTCATGAATTCACAGGGGAAGTTGTCAAAACGGGGAACCAAGTCTCACGAGCAAAAGTAGGGGATTTTGTATCGGCTGAGACGCATATTGTCTGTAATCAGTGTTATATGTGTTTAACGGGTCAGCAGCATTTGTGCAGCGAAACGAAAATTTTAGGGGTCGACATTGATGGCTGTTTTGCTGAATATGTCAAAGTACCAGAACAAAATGTGTGGCATAATCCAGCTCAAATGCCAGTGGAACTTGCATCTATTCAAGAACCGCTTGGAAATGCTGTTCATACAGTTCTGCATACACCTGTTTCAGGAAAGTCAGTGGCGGTTTTTGGCTGTGGGCCCATTGGTTTAATGGCGATTGCGGTTGCAAAAGCCTCCGGGGCTGTCCAAGTGTTCGCTGTTGATAAAAATGAATACAGACTGGATCTTGCCCGTAAAATGGGTGCAGATCATATCGTGGATATCGGAAAAGATGATCCTGTTGCCATGATCAAGCAGCTCACGCGGATGGAAGGGGCAGACGTGATGTGTGAGATGTCAGGACATCCCGTTGCGATTAATCAAGCACTCGAAGCTTGTGCAAATGGAGGGAAAGTGAATATACTAAGTTTGCCAGAGCGGCCGGTAACCATTGACATTACGAATCAAATTGTTTTTAGGGGATTAACCGTGCAAGGGATCACGGGGAGAAAAATGTTTGAGACGTGGCGTCAAGTATCTGAACTTTTAAGAACGAATACCATTGATGTACAGCCGGTTGTCACCCATACGCTGCCATTTGAAGATTTTGAAAAGGGATTTGAACTCATGAGAAATGGTACGTGCGGGAAGGTCGTACTGATCATGCCATCATATCAAAGGGGGACGAAATGATGAAAGAATTTACGTATTTACAAGATGAATTGGGCACAATGAAGCAGCAAGGCACCCATCAAACACTGAAAGAAATCGATTCCAAACAATCATCCACGGTGACATTAAATGAACAATCCGTCATACAACTCTCTTCAAATAACTACTTAGGTCTCACCTCACATCCAAGGCTGATGAAAGCGGCAAAAGAGGCGATTGATGAATTCGGTGCTGGAACAGGATCTGTACGAACCATTGCTGGAACGATGACAATGCATGAACGGCTTGAAAAAAAGCTCGCAGCTTTTAAAAAGACAGAGGCAGCCCTCGTATTCCAATCAGGCTTTACGACCAACCAAGGGGTCTTATCCAGTATTCTCACAAAAGATGATATTGTCATTTCAGATGAGCTGAACCATGCCTCAATCATCGATGGGATTCGCTTAACAAAGGCAGATAAAAAAGTATATGCTCATTCTAATATGGAAGAGCTTGAGAAAATATTAAAGAAATCGATGAATTACCGCGTCCGTCTTATCGTGACAGATGGTGTGTTCTCAATGGATGGAGATATTGCACCGCTTCCTGAGATTGTAAGACTTGCAGAAGCATATGATGCCTTTGTGATGGTAGACGATGCCCATGCGTCTGGAGTACTTGGTGAAAATGGCCGCGGAACAGTGAATCATTTTCAACTTGACGGCAGAGTGCATATTCAGGTTGGCACACTTAGTAAGGCAGTTGGTGTGCTAGGCGGTTACGTCGCTGGTTCTGCCGTTTTAATCGACTATTTAAAGCATAAAGCAAGACCGTTTTTATTCAGCACCTCACATCCGCCGGCTGTCACAAGAGCCTGTGAAGAAGCCATTGAAGTGTTGTTAGACGAACCGGAGCGCATTGAAACACTTTGGGAGAACGCGGCCTATTTTAAAGAAAAAGTCATCGGTCTTGGATTTGAGGTGGCACCAACAGAAACGCCTATTATTCCGATGATGATTGGAGACGAGGCACTCACTTTCCGTTTTTCAAAAGCATTAATCGAGCGCGGCGTTTTCGCTCAAGGCATTGCTTTTCCAACTGTAGCGAAAGGAAAAGCGAGAATTAGAGCCATCATCACAGCAGAGCACACAAAAGAAGAGCTTGACCGTGCACTGACAATCATCGAAGAAGAAGCAAAAAAACTGAATATACTTGATTGAGAGAGCTGAGGCTCTCTTTTCTTTTGATCAAGAGTATTGATGACTGTCCAGATGATAGACATTTTTCATAGAAAAAACACATATGAATTTATTTTCATTTCACGACAAAATAGTCTATACTGTAGGGTGGAGCTTGGTTTGAAAGGAGTACAAATTCATGAATGAAGAGCAGAGAAAAGCGAGCGGACAAGTAAGTTCATCGGACAAAAAATCCGAGAAGGACTACAGCCAGTATTTTGAAGCTGTGTACATTCCGCCTTCCTTAAAAGATGCAAAAAAACGGGGTAAAGAAGAAGTCGAATACAATCAATTTCAAATTGACGAGCGGTTTCAAGGGTTAGGGAACGGCCGCAAGTTTTATATTCGCACATATGGCTGTCAAATGAATGAGCATGACACAGAAGTGATGGCTGGTATTTTTATGGCGCTTGGTTATGAACCAACAAATTCGACTGAAGATGCGAATGTCATCTTATTAAACACTTGTGCCATTCGTGAGAATGCAGAAAACAAAGTGTTTGGAGAGCTTGGTCATTTAAAAGCATTAAAGCGTGAAAAGCCAGATTTAATCTTAGGCGTCTGCGGATGCATGTCGCAAGAAGAATCGGTCGTTAACCGTATTTTAAAGAAACACCCATTTGTTGACTTGATTTTCGGTACCCACAACATTCACCGCCTGCCAGAGCTATTATCTGAATGCTACCTTTCAAAAGAAATGGTCATTGAGGTTTGGTCTAAAGAAGGCGATGTGATTGAAAATCTTCCGAGAGCCCGCCAAGGAAAAATTAAGGGATGGGTGAATATTATGTACGGCTGTGATAAATTCTGTACATACTGTATCGTCCCTTACACGCGCGGTAAGGAAAGAAGCCGCCGTCCGGATGAAATTATTCAAGAGGTCAGACGCTTAGCAGCAGAAGGATATAAAGAAATTACCCTTCTTGGTCAAAACGTGAATGCGTATGGAAAAGATTTTGAAGACATGGAATATGGTCTTGGTCACCTAATGGATGAGCTGCGTAAAATCGATATTCCACGTATCCGTTTTACAACAAGCCACCCGCGTGACTTTGATGATCACTTAATTGAAGTGCTTGCCAAAGGCGGAAACCTTCTCGATCATATTCATTTGCCGGTTCAATCAGGAAGTTCTTCTGTGCTGAAACTCATGGCAAGAAAATACGACCGTGAACGTTACCTTGACCTAGTGCGCAAAATCAAAGAGGCAATGCCAAATGCTTCATTAACAACGGACATTATCGTTGGGTTCCCAAATGAAACAGATGAGCAGTTTGAAGAGACGCTTTCCCTTTATCGTGAGGTTGAGTTTGATGCGGCTTATACGTTCATTTACTCTCCAAGAGAAGGAACACCAGCAGCCAATATGAAAGACAACGTGCCAATGCGTGTCAAAAAAGAACGTCTGCAGCGCCTGAATGCACTCGTAAATGAAATTTCTGCGAAGAAAATGAAGGAATATGAAGGGCAGACTGTCGAAGTATTAGTAGAGGGTGAAAGTAAAAACAACCCTGAGATCCTAGCCGGATATACAAGTAAAAGCAAGCTTGTGAATTTTAAAGCACCAAAAGAAGCGATTGGCAACATCGTCAAAGTGAAAATCACACAAGCCAAAACTTGGTCTCTTGACGGAGAAATGGTTGGAGAAGCTATCGAGGTGAATTAAAATGACGCTTTATTCAAAGAAAGAGATTGTCGAGCGCGCAAGAGAGCTCGCGAAAATGATTTCTGAAACAGAAGAAGTTGATTTCTTCAAAAAAGCAGAAGCGCAAATCAATGAAAATACAAAAATTGCAGCGATCATTAATCAAATTAAGGCGCTTCAAAAGCAAGCTGTGAATTTAAAGCATTATGGCAAACATGAAGCCTTAAAACAAGTGGAAGAAAAAATTGATGCCCTGCAAGAAGAACTGGATGAGATCCCAGTGATTCAAGAATTCAAAGAATCACAAACAGAGGTTAATTCCCTGCTTCAGCTTGTAGCGCACACGATTTCTAATCAAGTAACGGATGAAATCATTCTTTCAACCGGCGGTGACCTTTTATTAGGAGAAACCGGTTCAAAAGTGAAAAACTCATCCCCAAGTTGCTCCATTAAATGAGAAAACCCCGCAGATGCGGGGTTTTTTGTTTTCTGATGTAAGAATTGCATACCTTCTTTCTCCTTCAGCTTCCATCAACCCCAATCTCTCACTCTCCAACTTTTCCAATTTTCAAGGCAAGTTTATGGGCGACCATGCATACACTGAAACAGAAATGAATTTAATTGAACATGAGACTCAAAATCGTGACACACTAGACGAATGCCCAGCATAAGATAAAACGATCAAGAACAAGGAGGCATGCCGGAATGTCTGAATACAGAGAAATTATTACAAAAGCGGTGGTTGCAAAAGGGAGGAAATTTACCCAAAGCACACACACCATTTCTCCATCGCAAAAACCAACCAGCATCCTAGGCGGTTGGATCATTAATCATAAGTATGATGCTGAAAAGGTCGGTAAAACAGTTGAGATTGAAGGTACATTTGATATTAACGTGTGGTATTCTTACGCAGACAACACGAAAACCGAAGTGGTCACAGAACGTGTAAAATATGTAGATATCATCAAACTGAGATATAAAGATAAAAACTTCCTTGATGATGAGCACGAAGTGATTGCGAAAGTCTTACAGCAGCCCAATTGCTTAGAAGTCACCATTTCTCCAAATGGCAATAAAATTGTCGTTCAAGCAGAGCGTGAATTCATTGCTGAAGTAGTAGGGGAAACCAAAATTGTTGTAGAAGTCAATTCAAGCTGGAAAGAAAAAGATGATCACGAATGGGAAGAAGAAGTGGATGAGGAATTAGAAGATATTCATCCAGAATTCCTCGCAGGTGATCCAGAAGAGTAATTGATGACTAGGGCGCATATCTCCCTAGTTTTTTTGTGCTTTGATCTAGGGAAAAAAGGTGAATTTTTATGCTATAATGAAAGATGGTATGAATTCGAAAGTAATATAGTGAGGGATTAGAAATATGGCAAGTTATACGCCCATGATACAGCAATATTTAAAGATCAAGGCAGATTACCAAGATGCCTTTTTATTTTTTCGCTTAGGCGATTTTTATGAAATGTTTTTTGATGATGCAAAAGAAGCAGCACAAGAATTAGAAATTACGTTAACGAGCAGGGATGGCGGCACGATTCCAATGTGTGGTGTTCCATATCATTCTGCGTCTGCATACATAGAACAACTGATTGAAAAAGGCTATAAAGTCGCCATTTGTGAGCAGGTGGAAGACCCTAAAACGGCAAAAGGTGTGGTCAAAAGAGAGGTCGTTCAACTAATTACACCAGGTACGGTCATGGATGGCAAAGGACTGAATGAAAACGAAAATAACTTTATCGCGTCTGTTTCCAGCTTTCAAAATGGCTACGGTCTTGCGCTTTCCGATTTATCAACAGGTGAAAACATGGCGGCTTTCATTGAACGGTTAGATGAAGTTGTGTCTGAAATTTATTCTGTCGGTGCAAAAGAGATTGTGGTATCAAAGCAGCTCGATGAAGAAACGGTGAAAACCTTGAAGGAACGCTGCCAAGCGACCATCTCATACGAAGATAGCGCTGAATTAATAGATGAAGCTGAACGACTCGTTGCTCATCTTGACGAACATCTGAAAAGAGCATTTTTAACACTCTATGCATACTTAAGAAGAACGCAAAAAAGGAGTCTTGATCATCTTCAGCAAGTTCAAGTGTTTCAGCTTGAACAAACGATGAAAATTGATCTTTACTCAAAGCGAAACCTTGAATTAACAGAAACCATCCGTTCAAAAAGCAAGAAGGGTTCTTTATTATGGCTCTTAGATGAAACAAAAACGGCAATGGGCGGAAGATTGCTGAAGCAATGGATCGATCGTCCGCTCATCCGCCTTTCACAAATCAAAGAACGCCAGGAAATGGTGCAAATTTTGATGGAACATTTCTTTGAGCGAGAGGATCTGCGAGAACGTTTAAAGCAAGTGTATGATCTTGAACGTCTAGCAGGCCGTGTGGCATTTGGAAATGTGAATGCCCGAGATCTTATTCAATTGAAAGAATCTCTCAAGCAAGTGCCGGCTATTAAAGAGCTTGTCCATTCTCTCCCGGAGGAAATGGCGAAATCTAGAGCAAATGACATTGACCCATGCGGTGATTTACTTAATTTATTAGAAGATGCTCTTTATGAGAATCCGCCGATGACGTTAAAAGAAGGCAATTTGATTAAAGATGGCTACAATGCAAAATTAGATGAATATCGTGATGCGAGCCGAAACGGGAAAGATTGGATCGCTCGTCTTGAACAGCAAGAAAGAGAATATACAGGCATTCGATCGTTGAAAGTCGGCTTTAATAAAGTGTTTGGCTACTATATCGAAGTGACCCGTGCAAATACGCATTTATTAGAAGAAGGCCGTTATGAAAGAAAACAAACCCTTGCCAATGCAGAGCGGTATATTACACCTGAATTGAAAGAAAAAGAAGCCCTTATTCTTGAGGCGGAATCAAATATTAGTGAATTGGAATATGAACTATTTTCTGCGCTTCGGGAACAAGTAAAAGCCTATATTCCTAGATTACAGTTGCTTGCAAAACAAATGAGTGAGCTTGATGCGCTGCAATGCTTTGCCACTGTGAGTGAAAAACGGCGTTATGTTCGCCCTGAATTTTCATCAGATGAAGTGGAAGTCATTGATGGTCGTCATCCTGTTGTTGAAAAAGTGATGGATCATCAAGAGTATGTGCCGAATGACTGCCAAATGGGCAAAGGGAGACAAACCTTGCTCATTACTGGTCCGAATATGTCAGGGAAAAGCACATATATGAGACAAATGGCATTGATCTCGATTCTTGCGCAAATCGGCTGTTTTGTGCCAGCATCAAAGGCAACCCTTCCGATTTTTGATCAAATCTTTACACGCATTGGGGCGGCAGATGATTTGATTTCTGGTCAAAGTACTTTTATGGTAGAGATGCTTGAAGCAAAAAATGCGATGGTACATGCGACAAAGAACAGTTTGATTTTATTTGATGAAATTGGACGCGGGACAAGCACTTATGATGGAATGGCTCTTGCACAGGCAATCATTGAATTTGTGCATGATCATATTGGTGCCAAAACCCTTTTCTCCACTCATTATCATGAACTGACGGTACTGGAATCCCAATTAAGCGAACTGAAAAATGTCCACGTACGAGCAGAAGAACATGAAGGGACAGTTGTTTTCTTACATCAAATCAAAGAAGGAGCAGCGGATAAAAGCTACGGCATCCATGTAGCGCAGCTTGCTGAACTGCCTGATGCGATCATTGATCGAGCCCAGACCATCTTAACGGAGCTTGAGAGCGGATCACATGAAGTGATTCCGAGCGTCTTTAAAGCCCCGAAACAAGAAATGGCTGAGGAAAAACAGCAGCTTTCTTTCTTTGAAGTGGAAGAAAAACCGCAAACAAAACCTGTGCTGAAAAACAAAGATCAAGCAGTGATCGAAGAATTGAAGTCATTTAATTTAATGGATATGACACCGCTTGAAGCGATGACAAAGCTATATGAATTGCAAAAGAAATTATAATGTAAGGTGAGGTGAGCAAGAAATGGCAAAGATTATTCAGTTATCCGATGACCTATCAAATAAAATTGCAGCTGGTGAAGTGGTCGAACGCCCGGCTTCTGTTGTGAAGGAGCTCGTGGAAAATGCGATCGATGCTAGTAGTACTGTCATTGAAATCGATGTAGAAGAAGCAGGACTTTCTTCTATTAGAATTATTGATAATGGGGTGGGAATCGATGCTGAAGATTGTAAGCTCGCCTTTCAGCGTCATGCGACGAGTAAAATCAAAGATGAAAATGATCTGTTTCGTGTCAGGACGCTCGGTTTCAGGGGGGAGGCGCTGCCAAGTATTGCCTCCGTCTCTCACTTAGAAATGAAGACAAGTACCGGTGAAGGTGCTGGAACACACTTAGCTCTCCAAGGCGGGAAGATCATTTCGGAGAAAAAAACCACTGGCCGTCGCGGCACCGAAATTGTGGTCACCAATTTATTTTATAATACGCCAGCCCGTCTAAAATACATGAAAACGGTTCATACGGAGCTTGGCAACATTTCTGATGTTGTGAACCGAATTGCACTTGCTCATCCAGAAGTGTCGATTCGTTTGCGACATCAAGGAAAAGTGCTGCTTCAAACAAATGGAAACGGAGATGTGCGGCATGTGCTTGCGGCCATTTATGGAACGGCAGTGGCCAAAAAAATGCTGCCACTACATGTACAATCACTTGATTTTGAAGTGAAAGGCTATATTTCCTTACCAGAAGTGACAAGGGCATCACGTAATTATATGTCTTCTGTTGTCAACGGTAGATATGTCAAGCATTTCCCGCTGGTGAAAGCCATTCATGAAGGATACCATACACTGCTCCCGATCGGACGCCATCCGATTACATTTATTGAGATGAAGATGGACCCCATTTTAGTCGATGTGAACGTACATCCTTCTAAACTTGAAGTACGACTTAGTAAAGAGCAAGAACTTCATGAGTTGATCAAACAAGGGATTAAGGACGTCTTTCAAAAGCAGCAGCTCATTCCAAGTGCTTCAGTGCCAAAAAAAGCACCAATGCCAGCAGTGAAAAATGAGCAGCAGTCCTTATCTTTTGATTCTAAACAAACAATGAAAAGCCGAATGGAAACACCTGTTTCCTATGAGCCGGACTCACTCGCATCGGCTGTATACGAGACCAGTCAGAACGACACATACGGGGTGCGTGAACCGGAAAGTACGGAAGCGCCTTTACCAGCATCGTCTGAAGAAACGTTTGACCATGTATATGTAGAGGAATCTGCAGCTTCGCATGAACAACATGACGAAGTGATACTGGAAGACAGTGCAGCCCAGCAACAGGATGAAAGTGAACGTGTCCCTGTGATGTATCCGATTGGACAAATGCACGGAACGTATATTTTGGCTCAAAATGAACGCGGTCTTTATATCATCGATCAGCACGCTGCCCAAGAGCGAATCAAGTATGAGTACTTTCGTGAAAAGGTAGGAGACATTGAACAGGAAGTGCAAGAAATGCTTGTTCCATTAACCTTTCACTACTCAAAAAACGATATGTTGATTATTGAAGAGCATATCGATATTTTAGCAAAAGTAGGGGTCTTCTTAGAGCCATTCGGATCAGGCAGCTATATCGTTCGATCGCATCCGCAGTGGTTTCCTAAAGGAGAAGAGGCTGAACTCATCGAAGAAATCATTCAGCAAGTACTTGATGAAAAGCGTGTGGATATCAAGAAACTGAGAGAAGAAGCGGCGATCATGATGAGCTGTAAAGGCTCGATTAAAGCAAATCGTCATTTGCGTCACGATGAAATCAAAGCCTTATTAGATGAACTCCGGCAAACAGAAGACCCATTTACATGTCCGCATGGCCGGCCGATTATGATTCATCATTCCACATATGAAATGGAGAAGATGTTTAAACGGGTCATGTAGCAAGGTTTAAGATGGTGGGTGAATCGGTTTGCCCACCAATTAATTTTTCAATCCGATAGTTTGGTTCGTGTTTTTGTGATGTGAAGATAAACATCTGCTGTCATGTTGTAAGGATAACCCCTTTCCTCAAATGGATAGGGGTTTTTGTTATTTGGTTATACGATTAGGTGTAGCGTGATATGATTGTAAAAAGGAGGGAATATGATGACATTCAAAAAAGCGTTCAATATAGGTTACTTTGTTTTGCTCTTATCTTTTTTTGTCGTATATTTTTTGCTTCCAGTCGACCAACTATTTACCGCAATGATGATTCTAACCTTACTATTTGGCGTATATCAATTTGTGATTTTTAAAAAACTAAAAGAGCAAAAATAATAATAAAAAACGCCATATATGGGTTTGCCAACTAAATGATGACAGACCATAATGAGATATGGTGTAACAAATGAGATATGGTGTAACAATTATATAAAATGCAGTAAGCACAGCGGCAAGGGTTGTGATGAATGAGAAAAAGCGCTCTAAGAGCGCTTTTTTGTTTAGCATCCGCAAGGATTTGGCGGTGTGACGACAACTGGCCGTTTATTAATATCAATCGTATCCTCTGCATAAAATGTGGAACCAATGCTGATCGCACGATTTTCTGCGCGGAACGTATATGTACCTGCAGCAGGAAGTACTTTATGAGAAAGTTGTAATGTATATTGGGAACTTCCGAATAAATCGAAACGAGCTGGAATGCGGACAGTTTTTCCGTTGTTCAAAATGTAACTGTCTTTTAATGCTTTTCCGTTGATAATATCCTTTGTTGTGGCTTGAAAACCTGCTGGTAAAGTAAATTCAACTGCACCAATACTAAGAACCGAATTTGGACGGTAAGTCAGGTCAATGTCAGAAAAAGACCATTCCTGTTTACTTGCTCCTGTGATTTTTGCATAAAGTGCAGCTGGTCGAGCATTTGTTGAAGCTTTGCCTTCCTCTGTTTTAGCCCCTTCAGCTGATGCGGCTAGCGGTACTGAGAGTGCCATGACCAATGTAAGCATCCCCATCATAATGATTGTCCATGTTTTCTTCATTTCTTCCTTCCCCCTTGGTTGATTATAGGTAAATAATAGATGATTACATCCATTATTTACCTATAAGGTTACCATATTCCTATATGTCATTAAATGGTATTTTATACCCTTATTTTGCTTGTTTTTTAGTAATAACGGGGTAGGAATGCATTTGGTTGGTTCATTCCGTAAGCATTTCCTGTCAAATGATGATTTGCCGGCATCATCATTTGCATATCATGATAGCCGTATGGCTGGTGGGGAGCCATACCATAACCGCCGTAGTGACCGAAGTGATGGTGATCGTTCATCTGTACATTTGAATAGGGATCATACTGCTTCGTAAAAGGAGAATAGGCTGAATGATGATGCGGGTGGTGTCCGCTATAAGCATCTTTTTTACCGGTATGATAATGATTTGGCATATTCATATGGTCATGCATGTTTGGTGCGATCATATGCTCATGATTGGCTGTATACACATTTTCAAACGTGTGATAGGGATTCCCTTGATGGTAATGGTTGGTTTGGTTATTCATATTATTCATTTTGTATCTCATCCTTTTTTTCAGGTTGCCATATCTTATGAGCTGTACCTGTTTCATGAGCCTATCCATATGAAAGAAAAGAACGACATGTAACAAAAAAACCGGCTTTTCAGCCGGGAAAACAAAAAGCAGGTGTAGCGTCAAACACTAAAATGAGAAGCTATGTCTTTTTCTGCGACGCTTCTTACATCTGCTGCAGACACTTTTAGGAAAATAATGGGGATCGTAGCTTCTTGAAGTATCCCAAAAATCGCTCTCAAACCAATCATCTTTTTTATGATAAAACTTCTTTTTTTCACACGGATCCATATGGTGATGATCGTCATGCTTTTTATAGCATTTTGAGTGGGAATGTTTGCTCTTGCATTTGCACATTGTCATCCCTCCTAAATGTGACTCAATGCTAGTATATGCAAGAAAGGTGTACGAGGACTGGATGGTGGCGCTCCTTTTGTAAAAAAAGGCTAATTCTTTAAAAACTCAAATAAAAAGAATTGACTAGTGCTAAATTAACATGATAAAATATAAATTTTTATCCTCTGCTGAAATGTGTTATAATGATATTGTGAATACTTTCGGAGGTGGCGGATTTGTTTCAAATAGGTGATAAAATTGTTTATCCAATGCATGGAGCCGGTGTGATTGAAGGAATGGAAGAAAAAGAGATTTTAGGTAAGACGCAGGAATATTTTCTGATTCAAATGCCGAATATGCAGATGATGGTCCCAAAAGGCAGAATCAATCAACTAGGTATACGTCCGGTAGCTGATCAAGCTACGCTGAAAGTTGTGATGAACAATTTTGCAGAAGAAACAAACGACGACACGCTTACTTGGAAGCAAAGATATGATGAAAATCTGAAAAAGCTAAAAACAGGTTCGATTGAAGATGGCGCAGACGTTGTCAAAGATCTGATGAGACGTAATCAGAAAAAAGCCTTAAATTCTAGTGAAAAGAAGATGCTTGAAGATGCACGGGGCATGTTAGTGAGCGAAATTTCACTTGCACAAGGCATGTCGCAAGATGAAGTGCTGACAGCATTAGAGAATGAATTAAGAGTTTAATGCTGGATATACAGAGACTGGCTGTAAACAGAAGGAGATATTCCTTTTGTTTACAGCTTTTTTATTTGAAAAAAAGATGAAAATTCCCAATTTTGTAGGTGTTTTTGACTAAAACTAAAATGAGGTCATAGGATTTAGTTTTTACTTGCACAAGAACCGTTTTAAAGAAGCCGAAAATACCTAGGGCAACATAAAAAAACAGGTAAGTTCTCCTGATTCATGAAAAGGAGCCGGACATTCTTTGAATTCTTTTAGCGATTGATAGTAAAATAATGCGATAAGATGACATCGAAGAGAATGAAAAGGAGCGGTGAAATGAAAAGACTACTCATAAGTGGATTCATCTTTCTCATCCTGTGTGCTCTTTTACTGGTGAAATGCAGCCATTCTATCCAAGAAAATAAAGAGCAAAAACAACATCATGAAGAAGTAGAAAAGTATAAGAAAGAGCGAAAAAAAGGGGATCAATATGAAAGTTTTAAGCAGCTTATACGGCATGAAAGAGACGGCTATGAGATAGAGTTTCATGAAAAAGGGGGAAGTGACTTACTTGTCTTTTCTCCTCACGGCGGCGAAATTGAACCAGGAACAAGTGAAATTGTAGAAGCATTTGAAAAGAAGTACTCTACGTATTTATTTGAAGGGACAAAACAAGACAACAATCGTGACTTGCATATCACTAGTACAAAATTCGATGAACCGATTTTGGTTCAAATGATTAAAACATATCCCTTTTCTATATCTATCCACGGCTATAAAAGTGATAGAAGACATACACTTGTGGGCGGGACAAACGAAAAAATGCAAGAAGCGGTTGTGCGAGAACTAAAAGACCGGGGCTTCTCTGCAGAGCTCGTGCAAAAAGGTGAGCGCCTCTCTGGTACGGATCCAAACAACATTAATAATCAAAATGCAAGTGGCGAAAGTGTCCAATTAGAAATTAGTACGGCGCAGAGAAAAGCCTTTTTTGACAACTTTGATACAAGAAAAGGAAAGAAAAAAGCATTTAGTCGCTATGTCAGTGGTTTAAAAGAAGTGCTTAGAGAATTCGACCCTTCTTCGTAGAAAAAGGTTTTGATGGGCAAAAGTACTCTCTTTAAACTTGGTAAAAAAGATAGAAATGTGCAAAATCAACATAAAATATGAAATAAATGACAATTTGCCTTAAAATCATAAATTATGTAAAATAATAGTTATCAGTTTGATATGATAGAATGGGGCTGAAGTGGATGGCACACAAAATACCATCTTCCGAAGTAGGTGTAAAAATCAATCAATGGTACACACATATTTGCAAATTTGAAGTTGATCAGGCAAACGATATGAAGCGCCTTGTTGAAGAAGACATTCATGAGATGGAAGAAGATCAAGATTTATTACTCTATTATTCTCTCATGGATTTTCGCCATCAAATGATGCTTCAGCACTTAACGCCAGTCCATGCAGGGAATGAATCGCTTCAAGCGGTTTCTTTTCCAAAAGATATTGAAGAGGCAGAAGATGAGATGACGGGTTTATTGGGCTATTACTTTCATTTTTTCCATGGAATGTATGCATTTACCCAGCACCGGTATATCGAAGCCATTTCCTATTATAAGCATGCGGAACATCAGCTGATCTTAGTGACAGATGAGATCGAAAAAGCGGAATTTTATTATAAAATTGCTGAAGTATACTATCATATGAAACAAACCTATTTTTCTATGCATTATGCGAAAAAAGCGAGAGACATCTATAAGAAACATCAGCTTTATGGAAAAAGAAGCATTCAATGCGATTTTGTGATGGCAGGTAATTGGATTGATGTAAGTCAGCATCAAAAAGCGCTCCCTTATTTAGAAAAAGCTTTAAAAGTGTGTGAAGCAATGGAAAGAAAAGAATGCACATCTTATTTTAAGGCGATGGCCCTCAATAACTTAGGAACTTGTCATTATAGTATGGGAACCTACCATACAGCGACTGTCTTCTTTGAACAAGCCATTTCACTTTATCAAAAAGATCAAGCTGCAACGATGATCAAATCATTGTTTTCACTGGCTCTTACTTGTTTTAAACTCGAAGATATGGAGCGAGCGAGTGAGGCTATAAAGGAAGGTATGAATCAGGCCTCTATATTGGGAGATGAAATTTATCAATTGAAATTCCAATTTTTACAGGCACTCTATATAGAAACAGACAGCTCTGAACAATTGAGGTCAGCCCTTTTGGGACTACGAAACAAAAAAATGTTTGCTGATTTAGAGGAATTGGCACTTGATGCGGCTAATTATTATAAGGAACGCGACATGTACAAGGAATCTTCCACTTTTTTTGAAATTGTGATCGAAGCGCGTACGCACATTCAAAAAGGAGATGAGATGTATGAGAACGAAGCATAACATGTCAGCTGCTCAAGTAGAAGAAAGACTTCACACATAAAACAGACAAAACAACACCCTTTACGAAAAACGTAAAGGGCTTTTTTATTTATTCTTGGATGGCTTTTTCTGCGTCGATGGCACCTGCTCCGTAAATCATTGGGTCCTCTCCAGACCACTTGCTTGTATTTTCTTTTAATAAAGTTTTGACTTCATCAGGTGTTAAATCTGGTGAATGCTCTAATAATAGTGCGCAGATACCGGCACAAATGGGTGTCGCCATCGAAGTGCCAGATAACGTCGTATAATCATCATCGACTCTACTTGATTTATCTAGTTTATCTAGGAATGATCTTGGTGATCTAAGAGAGACGATATTGACTCCTGGTGCGAGGAGGTCGGGCTTTGTTTCACCATAGACCGTTGGACCTCTGCTCGAAAATGGTGCCACGACATCGTCACTTGATTCGGGCGTATTTCGATCATCATAGGCTCCGACCGTAATGACTTTTTGACTCACGGCAGGGCTTGCGATTGTTTGACTGTTAGGACCGGAGTTCCCAGCAGCAACGCATACGACAATCCCTTGATCCCAAGCTGCATTGACAGCGCGCACCATCGGATCGTCTTGTTCGTCATCATAACGCTGCGCATCGCCGCCAAGCGACATACTGATAATGTGAATTGGGTCATCAGGATGGTCTTCGTTGAACTGTATGCACCATTCAACACCTTCTATAATAGTAGAAAGTGATCCAGCGCCTTGTTTATTTAACACTTTTACCCCAATGATATTGGCTTTTGGAGCGGGTCCTTTGTATAAGCCGTCTGAGGCAGCTCCGTCTCCAGCCACATCCCCAGCGCAATGCGTTCCATGACCGTTATCATCATAAGGTTTCGTTTTTTGTTTGACTAAATCTACAAAGTCGCGAATTCTTCCTTCTAAGTCCTGATGTGGGTATACGCCCGTGTCAACGACCGCCACCGTAATGCCTTCGCCAGTTAAGGTCATGCCATTTCGAACGACTTCATCCGCATGACTTGATTGTGTCGCCACATCCAGCAGTGCATGTACCTGTCTGTCTAAATATATTTTGCGAATATGCTCCCCATTCGCTAAGAGTTCCTCTAAAGCAGCAGGGGTAAGATCAGCTGCGCAGCAGTTAATATGTGAAAAATGTTTTTTGATGTTTGTTTTTCTGCTTTTTTTCATTAGCTGCTTTGTGCTTTGAATACCTGCTTCAACTGCATCTTCTTTAAATTCAATGATAACCCGAAGCTTCTTGCTCTTCTTTAACCTTCCTTCAAAAAAACGATGAAGAAAACAAGGCGTCCACTTAAAAGGCTTATAGAGGTGAAGGACGGTTTCTCTTAAAGGCTGATCCAATTTACTAGCATGCGTTCTGACCATTTGTACCATGGAAAATCCAAACATGTGATGCCCTCCATTCTAGCTATCCATTCTCGTACACTCTTACGTTATGAACATGACAGCATCTTTGTTCGGATTCTTGTCCCTTCTTTTGTTCATATTGGCGGCTGACTCATTCCCTTTAAAAAGAAAAGCGCTTACATTTTGTAAAATAATAGAAAAAGGTGGAAATCATATCAAAACTGCCGATGATAGGTGGGAGAGTTCTTCTTAGAGAACCAGTAAAACAATGGATTCTGTAGAAAAAAGGAGGGGCTAGACAGGGTCAATGCTCATACAAATGTGATTCATTCCAGATGAAAAAAATCAAATTCGCATAAAAAAAAGACGAATTAAAGAAAACAGACTGGGTAGGACTAGGTCATTTTAAACATAACTTCATTTGTTTGTCATACTATTCTAACTCTGTTTTCAATCAGGAAAGGCGTTTCTGTGTATATAAATGCAATTATCTTATTTTTGAGGAATCTCATGATCTAGAGTGTTATGATCAAATTTGAAGAGAAAATGTGGAAAAAATGAAAAGAAATGATGATTCAATATTAATCATAGAAACGGCTTAGAAATCTGTTAAAGGAGAACGGGAATGAAGAAGTTTTTTGCTTTGCTTCTCCTGCTTGTCATCGGATGGGGCGTCTATTATACCATGCAAGCACAGGAACATGATGAGCCAGTGTCATCAGGTGGAGAAGACGAAAGCGGTTCAAATGATATGTATCGCAATTTTAAAGAACTGGAAGAGAATGAATCAACAGATCATTATCAAATTACATCCAATCCAGTGCCTGGCAGCCGTCTTCTAGTGATGTCGCCTCATGGCGGGAGAATCGAAGGCGGCGTTAGTGAGATTGTCCATTTTTTTGATAACGATTTTTCTACGTACTTATTTGAAGGTTTGAGAGAAAATGCATCAGAACTTCATATTACAAGTACAAACTTCGATGAACCAATCGGAGTCGCACAGGCAAAAGCACATGATTATGTCTTAGCTGTTCATGGTTATAAAGGGGAGCCGGGAATTGACCACACCCTTGTTGGCGGAACAGACTATGATCGTGCAGAGAAAATTGTGAACTCATTAGAGCGGAATGGATTTTCTGCTGAACTGGCTGTCGCACACGCAACCCTGAGCGGAACAAGCAATCATAATATTAATAATCTTACAAAAACAGGGCAAAGTGTACAGCTAGAGATTAGTAGAAGTCAGCGTGAAGCTTTATTTGACAGTTTTGACTTTCGGCGGCGGTCCAGTACAAAAAATGAGACGTTCTACCGGTATGTCAGGGCGATTCGGACAGTGCTTGATGAGGAATATACATAAAAATGGTGCACATGTTAAGACAAGCAGCGTGAATTCTTGTTACACTATAAAAAGTGATAACAAAAGGAGAGACAGATATGGCGCGTCATCATTTTCATCTTCAGGCAAGCTGGCCTGGTCTGCGTAACGATGTGGGGACAATCGAATGTGAACAGTTAAAGACGAAGATTTCCATTCCAAAAGAAATGGATGGACCGGGTATCGGAACAAATCCAGATGAGATGCTCCTAGGTGCAGCAGCCACATGTTATATCATTACACTTGCAGCCATGATGGAGCGGAGTCAATTAGAGAAAGAGGATCTATCGATGAGCTCTGAGGCAGTTGTCGATGTGACAAACGGTGTGTTTACATATGAGAAAATCATTCACCGTCCTGTCATCATTCTCAAAGAGTCTGCTACTGCACAGGACATAGAACGAGCTCGTAAGCTTGCACATAAAGCTGAAAGCTCATGTATGATCTCTAGAGCTGTGCAAGGGAATGTCCATATTTCCTTAGAAGAAACCATCAAAGCTGGTTATTAAGATAAAAAAGTCATTTTCTCTTGATTAATGGAGAAAATGACTTTTTTTATGACGTCCATTCGGTTTGATCGAATGGTTCTTTCTTTTCTTCCTTTTGTTTTTTGGATTGATTTAAGACAATGACGCCGCATATGACAAGTGCAAGACCAATAAATCCTTTCATATGAATAGTTTCGTTAAATAGCACGAGGCCCACTAGAGCAGTAAGTGCTGTACCGACCCCAGACCAAGTGGCATATGCAGATGACAGCTCAATTGTTTTGAGTGCCAAACTGAGAAAGGTAAAGGCGCACCCAAATCCGATCAGGACCCCCATACTCGGCAGCGCCTGTGTAAAACCTTGCGAAAGCTTCAGCATCGTACTGCCAAAAACCTCTGTCAAAATGGCTCCTGTTAAATAAAGCATTCCTTTCATATCACTTCACATCCTTTAAGACATATTTAATAGTACGACCCCTGAAACAAGCATTGCCATTCCAATAAGTGCTTGACGGTTCAAGGTTTCTTTGAAAAAGAGCACGCCAAAAAAAGCCGTGAGGACGGTACCTACCCCAGACCATGTGGCGTAAGACATGCTAAGTGGAATGATATTAAGGGTCAATGACAGCATGTAAAAAGCAAGTGTATAACCAGCGACAACGACAGCGCTAGGTTTAAAGCGTGTGAAACCATTTGATAGTTTCAGCATCGCTGCCCCAATCGCTTCTGAAAAAATGGCGATAGCCAAAAAAAGATATCCGAGGATCATCATCATCCCTCCTCTAAAATGTGTAAAATCCGATGAAGTAAAAGGGTTTTTTCCTCTCGATTCAATGGTTCAAGCTGAAACATTTCTGAAAACCATATGCCATCACAGGCAAGACGGATCAATTGGCTAAGTGCAGGGTCATTGATTTCCTCGGCTGCTTTTTCTTTAAATTCCGCATAAAAATGACGCCAAGGATTTAATAACGCTTCATCAAATGACATGGTTGCCAGCATACTTGTACATAGCTGTGTGGTGTTTTGTCTATCAAGATCATTTAATGTGGCCAATATATAGGCACGTACATAGGGCGCCTTTTCGTTTTTGTATGTTTCCTGATACGTGTCAAGCTGCTGACGAAAAGAGGCAACCGCATGCTCATTCATTTGCTGGATCAGGTCTTCTTTGCTTGAAAAATGATACAGTAGCCCGGCTTTGGTCATATTTGCATGTTCTGCCACCTGCTGAAGGGTGAGCTGACTCAATCCTTCTTTTAGAATGGTGTGAGCTGCAGCCTCAAAAATTTGTTCTTTTTTCGTTTTAGACATAAAAAAAACACCTACTTTACTGAACGGTCGGTAAAGTAAATGTTAACCTATGAAAAACAAATGTGTCAATCGATTCATTTTATAAGAGGATGTTTTCACTGAATCGTCATATTTAATAATAAGGGTATGGTCCATATGGCGGGTATGGCGGTGGATAAGGATAACCATAGCCATATCCTGGAGCAAGAAGCGACCCAGCTAAAAGCCCTCCAGCAAAACCACCTAAAAATGGCGGTCCAAAAAATCCAGGTCTCCCATAGCCAAAACCAGGGCGCCCAAAACCAAACCCAGGTCTTCCAAAACCAAATCCAGGGCGTCCAAATCCAAAAGGTCTTCTCATCTCATCTTGAACAAACGGTGCGTCAAAATAATTCATAAAAAAAGACTCCTTTCACATAAAATCACTGTAACTGACATCAGTGTATTCGAGTGGCCCACTTGTGTTTGGGTGAATGCCTAAAATAAGGAGGAATGTAAAAAATGGGCCTGTATCCGTCTGATTGGGCTAAATGTCCACCTCATGCTCATGCTTATAAAGCGCGAACGGATGTAACAGAAGAACATTATCATTTAATAGAAGGTATTTCTCAGCCTGTGAATGGAAGCAGTACCGACAGACATACTCATTATTACCGGGGGATCACGTCATTTGAAAGAGGGCATTTTCATAGATATTATGGCGTCACTGGACCTGCTATCCCAAGAGTGGACGGGACGCACTATCATGAAATTGAGGAAGTCACGTTTTCTGCCTATACCGATTCTGTCCCGATTCCATACGGGGGAGTCGTTTACAGTCCAGATGAAGAAAGGCCAACGCATAAGCACCGTTTAAAAGGAAAGACATATGAAGTGGTCGGGAATGAACCACTTGGCTGGTGACGAGGAGTATATAGGAGAGAAAGAGAAGTTATGCTATACTGTAGGCAGTTTGTAAAAGAGAGTGATGTTATGAAAAAACAACCAGTGATTGTATTAGTAGGTCCGACGGCTGTCGGAAAAACAAAGCTGAGCATTGATATAGCGAAAGCATTTAATGGAGAAATTATCAGCGGGGATTCCATGCAGATCTATAAAGGGATGGATATTGGCACAGCGAAAATCACCCCTGAAGAAATGAATGGCGTACCGCACCATTTAATCGATATTAAACAACCGGATGAATCGTTTTCTACAGCTGAATTTCAGCAGCTTGTCCGCTTAAAAATCAAAGAGATTGCTGCGAGAGGAAAAACGCCCATGATTGTTGGTGGAACTGGGCTATATATTCAGTCTGTTTTATATGATTACACGTTTACTGATGAGAAAAGTGATCCTGCTTTTAGAGAAGAGATGACGCTGTTTGAACAGCAGCATGGACCGATCAAGCTGTATGAAAAGCTAAAAGAAGCCGATCCTGACGCTGCAAAAGCGATTCATCCGAATAACGTCCGCCGCGTGATCAGGGCCCTTGAAATCATCCATACAACAGGTCAGAAAATGTCTGATATGCAAAACGGGCATCAAGAAGTTCCTCTTTATGATACTGCCTTCATTGGGCTGAAAATGGACCGAGAGCTTTTGTACGAGCGCATTCATCAAAGAATTGATATGATGTTAGATGAAGGCTTAATTGAAGAAGTGAGCGCACTTTATCAATCTGGTTTGAAAGATTGTCAGTCTGTTCAAGCGATTGGTTATAAAGAGTTGTATGCCTATTTTCAAGGCAACTGCTCACTTGATGAAGCCATCCAGCAATTAAAACAAAATTCCCGCAGATATGCGAAGCGTCAGTTTACGTGGTTCCGTAATAAAATGGATGTCACCTGGTTTGATATGACACCACCTTGCCACTTTTCGGACAAAAAAGAGGAAATTTTCGCATATATAGCAGGAAAGCTTGGACTTAAAGCGAAACTGTAGTTATCAGAATCAAGGAGGACGAAACATGAAACCGATTAATATTCAGGACCAATTTTTGAATCAGATCCGCAAAGACAATACATTTGTCACAGTATTTTTACTGAATGGCTTTCAGCTTCGCGGTCAAGTAAAGGGATTTGACAATTTCACGGTGCTGCTTGAGACAGAAGGGAAGCAGCAGCTTATTTATAAACATGCGATTTCAACATTTGCACCTCAAAAAAATGTAAATCTTGAATTAGAATAAACACCCGTTTTCACCAATAGCCCCATGCAGCTGCGAATAAACCGGCCGAAACCCGCTACGTTTTTTGTCAGTGCAGAGGGGCTATTTTGCATGCCATGAAACTTTTCTGTCCAAGTTGCGTATAAATCCTTATTGGACATTTAAAAGGTGAGGGGATTTATATGGAAAATGCAGAGCTTGAATTGAGAAGGATTCGAGTGATCCTTCTTTTGATTGGAATCGTTGTCTTATTTGGAGCATGCGCCATCTCGAACATCGAAACGAGACAAGAAAGTTGGCATAACCATTCTGGTGAGCATGATGGGAGCCATGTTGATGGTCTTTTACCATCATCTGTTGCGCTAAAAAATAATCACATTGCTGTTGTAAAAGATGATGAAGTACATGTATACCGGTTTGATGAAAAAGAAGGAGAGCTGACGCTCATTACGACAAAATACATAGATGAATGGGATGAAGATGATGGTGATAGTGAAGACTTTGATGAAGAGTAAGCACGTAAATTTACAAATGAATGTGAAGTCGCTACACTATAAACATGCATCAGACATCTAGACAGAAAAGGATGAGTTCATGACACACAAAATTAAAATTAATCATTGGGAACAAACTTGTGAAGATGACTCCTGTTTCGAATATGGAACAAGCGTTTCTGTAAACGGGAAAGAGTTAGTAAGAGAAGCCTCGATCGTCTCTGCGCTTGAAGCGGTGCTGAAAGAATTAGGTGTTGAAGTGGAAATAACAGAAGTGTCAGAAGATTTACAGTGCGATGCCTACAAAAAATAAAACAAAAAGTCTAGTCTACTAAGCGATTTTTTTTCGTGTTATGATAGATTTCGGTTTCAGTTGAATAGGGAGTAGGGCAGTCTATTTTTAGAACCTGCTCTGCTCTATTTATTTGAACGTACGAGTTCGGCTATGAATGTTCGGCCGGGTTGGTTGATTTTTTTTCGTTTCGAGCATCTATATGTTGTGTTTTGAAAAAACATAGTATACTATATATAGTGAATAGCGGAATGATCAACAATACTAAAAACTAGGTCGTGATGGAATTGATTCAAATCGTATTTGATTCAAAAACAGGAAATGTTCAACGCTTTTTGGACAAGACCCCTTTTACAGACAAACGAAAATTGACTGGAGAAGAGTTTTTGGATACGCCGTTTATTCTCGTCACCTTTACGACAGGATTTGGACAAGTCCCTGGTACCACTCAGTCATTTTTAGAGAAAAATGCGCACCTTTTACTAGGCGTAGCGGTGAGTGGGAACAAAGTGTGGGGAGATAACTTTGCCAAAAGCGCCGATACGATTTCTAAACAATATCAAGTTCCTATTTTGCACACCTTTGAACTAAGCGGAACAAAAAGGGATGTTGAATTGTTTACACAGGAGGTAGAAAGAATTGTCACAAAATCAGGTTCCAAAGTGGATACAATTAAATAACGAGATTATGATTCAAAAAGAAGGAAAGTTTCAGTTCGACAAGGACAAAGAAGCTGTACATAGTTATTTCGTAGATTATATTAATCAAAACACGGTCTTCTTTCATAATCTAGAAGAGAAGATTGATTACTTAATAGAAAACGACTACTATGAGGAAGAATTTTTAAGACAATACAGCATGTCAGATATTAAAGAAGTATTTGAAGCTGCATATGCCAAGAAATTTAGATTCCCATCATTTATGAGTGCGTTTAAGTTTTACAATGACTATGCACTGAAAACAAATGACAAAAAGAAAATCCTTGAACGCTATGAAGACCGCATTTCAGTTGTGGCTCTTTTCTTTGCGGGCGGAGACAAAAAGAAAGCACTTGAGTTTGTGGAACTGATGATCAACCAAGAGTATCAGCCAAGTACACCAACATTCTTAAACGCAGGCCGTAAAAGACGTGGTGAGCTGGTGAGCTGCTTCTTGCTTGAAGTGAATGACTCATTAAACGATATTTCAAGAGCCATTGATATTTCCATGCAGCTGTCTAAATTAGGCGGCGGCGTCAGCTTGAACCTTTCAAAGCTTCGTGCGAAAGGTGAAGCGATCAAAGATGTTGAAAATGCGACCAAAGGTGTCGTAGGCGTCATGAAACTTCTTGATAATGCATTCCGATATGCAGATCAAATGGGACAAAGACAAGGTTCAGGCAGTGCCTACCTGAATATTTTCCACAGAGATATTAATGATTTCTTAGATACGAAAAAAATCTCTGCGGATGAAGATGTTCGTGTGAAAACACTTTCGATCGGTGTCGTCATTCCAGATAAATTTATCGAGCTTGCTAGAGAAGATAAAACAGCTTATACATTCTATCCTCATACAGTTTATAAAACTTATGGACAGCATCTTGATGAGATGGATATGGAAGAAATGTATGACGAGCTTGTAGAAAACCCGAAAGTCAAAAAAGAAAAAGTCAATCCGAGAAAACTTCTTGAAAAATTAGCTGTTCTGCGCTCAGAATCAGGCTATCCATATATCATGTTCCAAGATAATGTGAATAGAGAGCACGCACTGAACCATATTTCACGTGTGAAATTCTCAAACCTTTGCTCAGAAGTACTTCAAGCTTCAGAAGTCTCTTCTTACACGGACTATGATCAAGATGATGAGATCGGACTTGATATTTCTTGTAACCTTGGTTCTTTAAATATCATGAACGTGA
Source organism: Bacillus sp. RAR_M1_44 (assembly GCF_020165935.1). Lineage (NCBI taxonomy): Bacteria > Bacillati > Bacillota > Bacilli > Caryophanales > Bacillaceae > Bacillus > Bacillus sp. RAR_M1_44. The sequence continues at coordinate 18,711 of NZ_JAIUKX010000003.1, read as the reverse complement.
TGAAAAACAAATCCATTGAAAAAACAGTCAAGCTTGCAACGGACTCACTCACACTTGTGTCTGAAACAACAGATATCCGCAATGCACCAGCTGTTAGAAAAGCGAACAAAGCGATGAAGTCAATTGGACTTGGTGCGATGAACCTTCATGGGTATTTAGCTCAAAACCAAATCGCTTATGAAAGTGAAGAAGCAAGAGATTTTGCTAATACGTTCTTTATGATGGTGAACTATTACTCCATTAAGCGTTCAAGTGAGCTTGCAAAAGAAAAAGGGGAAACATTCCATCGTTATGAGGGCTCTGGTTATGCAACAGGTGAGTACTTCAATAAATACGTAGAAAATGATTTCACTCCAAAAACAGAAAAAGCAGCTGCGCTATTTGAAGGCATGCACATTCCAACAAAAGAAGATTGGGCAGCACTCAAAGACTTTGTAGCGGAAAATGGCATGTACCATAGCTATCGATTATGCATTGCACCAACAGGTTCTATTTCGTATGTTCAATCGGCAACAGCGTCTGTGATGCCAATTATGGAACGTATCGAAGAAAGAACATACGGAAACAGCAAAACGTATTATCCAATGCCAGGACTTTCAGCACAAAACTGGTTCTTCTATAAAGAAGCATACGATATGGACATGTTTAAAGTGGTCGATATGATCGCAACCATTCAGCAGCACGTCGATCAAGGAATCAGCTTTACATTATTCCTAAAAGATACGATGACAACGCGTGACTTAAACCGCATCGATCTTTATGCACACCATAAAGGCATTAAGACACTTTATTATGCAAGAACGAAGGATACAGGGCAGGAAGGCTGTCTTTCTTGTGTTGTTTGATTAAAGGAGAGTTTAACGTGACAAAAATTTATGATGCAGCCAACTGGTCAAAACACGAAGACGATTTTACACAAATGTTTTACAACCAAAACGTCAAGCAATTCTGGCTTCCAGAAGAGATTTCCTTAAACGGGGACCTTTTAACATGGAAATATTTAGGTGAAGAAGAGCGAGATACGTACATGAAGGTACTGGCTGGACTGACGTTACTTGATACAGAACAAGGAAATACAGGAATGCCGATAGTGGCTGAACATGTGGACGGTCATCAACGTAAAGCCGTGTTAAACTTTATGGCCATGATGGAAAATGCAGTGCATGCAAAATCATACTCAAATATCTTCATGACGCTTGCACCGACTGAAACGATTAGTGAAGTATTTGAATGGGTCAAGAAAAATAAATTCTTGCAAAAGAAAGCAGATATGATTGTAGGTCTGTACCGTTCCATTCAAAAGGATGACCCGATTTCCTTATTTAAAGCAATGGTTGCTTCAGTGTATTTAGAAAGCTTCCTATTCTATAGCGGCTTTTACTACCCGCTATATTTCTACGGGCAAGGAAAGCTCATGCAAAGTGGTGAAATCATTAACTTGATTTTGCGCGATGAAGCGATTCACGGTGTGTATGTTGGATTGTTAGCACAAGAAATTTACAACAAACAAACACCTGACGTGCAAAAAGAGCTTTATGATTTCTCTATCGATCTGCTTAATGAGCTTTATGAAAATGAACTTCATTACACTGAGGATATTTATGACCAAGTCAATTTATCGCATGATGTGAAAAAGTTCATTCGTTACAATGCCAATAAAGCGTTAATGAACCTTGGATTTGCCCCTTACTTTGAAGAAGAAGAGATCAACCCAATTGTATTGAACGGACTCAATACAAAAACAAAGTCACATGACTTCTTCTCAATGAAAGGGAACGGCTACAAAAAGGCAACAGTTGAGCCGTTAAAAGATGACGATTTCTTCTTTGGAGATGAATCATAAGGAAAGCGTAAAAGTCAAAACGCATCACTCGTTTTGGCTTTTTGCCATTTCTAACAATGTGTTACATACTGGAGGTTACCGAACATGGGAAAAATGGACGAAATGATTTTAGTTGCACCGCGCGCACGCGTGTTCCAAAACGAAACACTTGCGTTTAATGGTGTGAATAGTGAAGAGAAAACAATCAGCACCATTATGAAAGAAATCGAAGAGCACTTCGAGCAAATGCGAAGAGGCGATGCAGAAGAAAATCCTGACTTTAAGCAGCCAATTCCATATGTTGTCATTAAGCGTGAGGACGAAGTATATGTATATGAAAGACTTCAAGGCGGGGGAGAGACTCGCTTACATCATAAGTTATCTCTTGGCTTTGGCGGTCATATGAATTTCATTGAAGGGAAAAAATTTGCTGAGATTCTAAAAGAAAATACCGATCGTGAACTGGACGAGGAACTTTCGATTCAAGAAGAAGACAAACTTGAGATGAAAACCCTTGGACTTATTAATGATGATGACAACAGTGTCGGCCGTGTGCACATCGGACTGTTATCAGCCCTTGAATTATCACCGGGTGCTCATGTAGAAGTAAAAGAAACAGATCAAATCTCAGGCGAATGGATGAAAGTAACAGATTTGAAAAAGCCTGAGTACTTCGATCGTCTTGAAACATGGTCTCAATTTGTCGTGAACATTTTAGCATAATTGGATAGACAACAAACCGGCTCTAAAGATGACTTGAGCCGGTTTGTTTTTTAGATTATTGAAAAACGAATGCGTCGTGACCGGCCTGCTTTAATCGAGCGACGAGGTCATCTGCATTTTGCTTTGAACGGAAAGCGCCAGCTTGGACTCGGTACATGCCGCTATCCAGTACGACCAGCGCTTCAAATCCTTTGGATCTGAGTGTAGCTGCTAGTTCATCCGCATTGGCTTTGACCTTGAAAGCCCCTGCTTGCACTTTATATAGGTTACTTGCTTTTTTTTTCAATTGAAGGGCTTTTTCTAATCCAGTGGCATGAGCACGAGCGATCCCTTGAAGGAAAGTAGCGTTACGGAGCTTATTTGCATCAGCTACCGTATCGATGAAACCGTTTTCAGTTAAAATGGCAGACATAGAAGTTTCCCGCAGAACGTGGAAGTTCGCCGTTTTCTTGCCGCGGTCGGCAAAATCAACGGAGCGGACAATCTCATCATGAAGGGCATTGCGATACGTGGTGGTTGGTGCTGAAACGCCAGGGTACACATAACTTTCAAAACCTGTGCCTCCGCCAGCATTAATATGAATAGACACGAAATAGTCAGCTCCCCAGCTGTTTGCCGCATTCGTACGCTGGGATAACGTGACGGATTGGTCAATTGAACGACTTAAGCGGACGGAAACCCCATCATATTCACTAATCAACATATCCCTCAGAAAAAGCGCAATTTGCAGTGTGATATTTTTCTCCAAAAGTCCATTAGCAGCAGCTCCAGAATCTGTTCCTCCGTGGCCAGGATCAATAAAAATTTTCACCATCTATTCATCACCTCGTCTTTATTTTATGAGGAAATAGAAAAATTGCCTGTACAAAATGCGGAAATCATCGAGACTCTTTTTTGCACAATTTGTGATGAAAAAGCGCCATTTTTCTAAGAAAAAACAAATTGTTGGTTTGTCCGCCCGAAATGGATGAATACAATGGAAATAGCACATCATTTCCTGGGAAACCGCACAATCCCCTACAATAACCGGTATCTCGGGTCATTTTGACAGTAAACCGATGCTAGTGCGGGCGATTGTCACGATTACAGCTCCACCCGAATAGATTAAAGAGAGAAGAGCGAGAGGTGAATACGTTGGAGCGAGCTGTCACATATAAAAATAACGGCCAAATCAACATTATACTTAATGGACAGAAGCAAGTATTGGTTGATGCAGATTCAGAGGCAGAATACTTAGAGGCCTTGCAAAAAAATGAGGCCAAACACAGCATCTTACGAGAAATAGAACGAGAAATGAACAGCCTTGTCGGGATGGATGAAATGAAACGAAACATAAAAGAAATTTATGCTTGGATTTTTGTCAATCAAAAAAGACAAGAACAAGGATTAAAGGTAGGAAAACAAGCGCTTCATATGATGTTTAAAGGAAATCCTGGCACAGGGAAAACAACGGTTGCACGGCTTGTCGGGAAGCTTTTCTTTGAAATGAATGTTCTTTCAAAGGGGCACTTAATTGAAGCGGAACGAGGAGATCTGGTTGGAGAGTACATTGGACATACAGCTCAAAAAACAAGAGATTTGATTAAAAAATCACTAGGCGGCATTTTGTTCATCGATGAAGCCTATTCTCTTGCCCGCGGAGGAGAGAAAGATTTTGGGAAAGAAGCCATTGATACCCTTGTAAAACATATGGAGGATAAGCAGCATGAATTCATCCTAATCTTAGCTGGATACTCCAAGGAAATGGATCATTTTCTTTCTCTAAATCCTGGTCTACAATCGAGATTTCCGATCAATATCAACTTCCCTGATTATACGGTCGATCAGCTGATGGATATTGCAAAACGAATGATGGCCGATCGGGAATATGTCTTTACCCAAGAGGCAGAATGGAAACTGCGAGACTATTTAATGCACATCAAGAGCACCACGAGTCCTGCCAAATTCAGCAACGGCCGTTTTGTGCGAAACACCATTGAAAAAGCGATTCGAACTCAGGCTATGAGGCTGCTTCTTGTGGATCATTATGATAAAAAAGACTTACTTACGATTAAAAGCCATGATCTGCAAATGAAAGAGGATACGCCTTCTTGAAATGGCGTATCCTTTTTGTAAAGAGACAAGAAATTAAACCTTCCGAATGGTGGTATACGTGTGGTGTGTTTGGTATGATGGTACTACTGAAACTTAAGTACAGAAAGGAAACAACTGACGTTGAATGAACATGAAATGATCGAAAAAGCGATCCTTGTCGGCTGTCAACTGCCGCATATAACGGATGAACGCTTTCAATATTCTATGGAAGAATTAGCTTCCTTAACCAAAACAGCTGGCGGTGAAGCTGTCAGCATCATGACGCAAAAAAGAAATAGACAAGACAGCGCGACTTACATCGGGAAAGGGAAAGTGGAAGAGCTTGAAGTGCTTTGCGAAGAGTTAGACTGTGACGTTATTATTTTTAACGACGAGCTTTCGCCTAGCCAGTTAAAAGCTTTGGCGACTGCCTTAGATGTGAAAATCATTGACCGTACGCAATTGATTCTAGACATCTTTGCCAAAAGAGCCCGTACAAGAGAGGGGAAGCTGCAAATAGAGCTTGCCCAGCTTCAGTATGCCTTGCCGAGGCTAAGTGGACAAGGGATCAGCCTTTCAAGACAAGGCGGCGGAATTGGCGCAAGAGGTCCAGGTGAAACAAAACTTGAAACAGACAGACGTCATATTCGAAACCGCATACACGAAATTCACGGACAACTGTCTGCAGTCAAAGAACACCGCACGAGATACCGGGAACGACGGAAAAAAAATGGCGTATTCCAAATCGCTATTGTCGGGTACACAAATGCCGGGAAATCAACATTGTTTAACCAGTTAACAGAAGCGGATAGCCATGAAGAAGATTTGCTGTTTGCTACACTTGACCCAATGACGCGTAAAATGACACTTGAATCTGGCTACAGTGTACTGATTTCCGATACAGTTGGTTTTATTCAAGACCTTCCAACCACACTGATTGCAGCATTTCGTTCCACTCTTGAAGAAGTAAAAGAAGCAGACTATTTGCTTCATGTGATCGATTCTTCGAATGAGGATTATGAAGGGCATGAACGAACGGTTCATAAGCTTTTAGAAGAATTAGAAGCTGATCGTATTCCGATGCTGACTGTCTATAACAAAAAAGACCAAATCCGGCCGGATTTTATCCCTTCCTCAAAGCAGCGCCACATTTTAATCAGTGCTAGGCGCGAGGAAGATGTGAAGCGGTTAAAAGCGGATATCATGGCTGAACTGAAAAAAGATTTTTTAAAGCCATATCATGTAAGGATTCCAGCATATGAAGGGAAACTCATATCTGCCTTAAAGTCAGAAACCTTGGTGGAATCACTGGAATTCCAAAAGGAAGCAGAGCTTTATGACATCACTGGATTTAGTGGTGAGGAGCAAACCATATTAGGACAAATCAAGAAGTATATGTTGTAGGAAAGGAATTAAATCACGATGTTTCACACTTTAAAACATGGCACCATTTTAGAAAAAATAGCAGCAGAAGCAGAACAAGACATTTCACAAATACATCAGCAAATTGATCGAAAGAGCGAACAAAATGAGTGGCGGGTTCTTGAAAGCTACCGGAAACATAAAGTCAGCGACTCTCATTTTAATCCGACAACTGGTTATGGCTACGATGATATGGGAAGAGACACGTTAGAAAAGATCTATGCGGATGTATTTGGAGGGGAAAGCGGTCTTGTACGCCCGCAGATCATTTCTGGAACACATGCCATTTCCATCGCCTTATTCGGTGTGCTAAGACCTGGTGATGAATTGATTTACATGACGGGGAAACCTTACGATACCCTAGAAGAGATTGTCGGGATTCGCGGCAAAGAAGGGACAGGCTCATTAAAAGATTTTCAGATCGATTACAAAGCCATTGATTTGCGTCAAGATGGATCTGTCGATTTCGACAAAGTCAAAGAATCTATTTCCCAAAAAACAAAAGTCATCGGGATTCAGCGTTCTAAAGGCTATGCGTCAAGACCATCCTTTACAATAGAAGAAATTGAACAAATGATTTCATTTGTGAAAGACATCAATGAGGACATCATTGTGTTTGTTGACAACTGCTATGGTGAATTTACTGAATTACAAGAGCCGTGTCATGTGGGCGCAGACCTTATGGCAGGTTCTCTCATTAAAAACCCAGGCGGCGGCCTTGCCAAAACGGGCGGTTACATCGTCGGAAAAGAAAAATGGGTAGAAGCTTGCTCTTATCGAATGACATCTCCAGGCATCGGCAGTGAAGCGGGTGCATCGCTGTATGCGCTTCAGGAAATGTATCAAGGATTTTTCTTAGCACCGCATGTTGTTGCACAAAGTTTAAAAGGCGCCGTGTTTACAGCGCGTTTTCTTGAAAAACTCGGGTTCCAAACAAACCCGTCGTGGAATGCGAAAAGAACCGACTTGATTCAATCTGTAGAATTTGGAGACCCTAAAAAAATGATTGCATTTTGTCAGGCGATTCAATATGCATCACCGATTAACAGTCATGTCACACCGCATGCAAGCTATATGCCGGGATACGAGGACGATGTGATTATGGCAGCGGGCACATTTGTCCAAGGAGCCAGCATTGAATTATCAGCTGATGGTCCGATTAGACCGCCTTACACAGCCTATGTTCAGGGCGGTCTCACGTATGCCCATGTGAAAAATGCCATTTGCAGTGCTGTAGATGCCTTACTAGAGCAAGGTTTTATTGAAGTGCCTGCTCGATAAAAAAATCCATGTTAATATTCCTAACATTTCGTTGACACATAATATAACATGACATATAATAAATTTAAGCAAAGAGGAGGAGACAGTTGAGATGAGTGATAACATTCGCCGCTCAATGCCTTTATTCCCAATTGGGATTGTCATGCAGCTAACAGAATTATCTGCAAGACAAATTCGCTATTATGAGGAAAATGGTTTAGTATTTCCAGCTAGAAGTGATGGGAATCGCCGATTGTTTTCTTTCCATGATGTTGATAAATTACTAGAAATCAAAAACCTCATCGAACAAGGTGTAAACATGGCAGGCATCAAAAAACTTTTTGCCAAAGCTGAGGCAGAAAATCCATCGTCTGAAACAAAGACAGAGGAGAAAACCACAGCGAAGCACAACTTGACAGATGATGAACTCAGGAAGCTACTGAAGAAGGAACTCATTCAGGCTGGACGTTTCCAACAAGGAACGACCTTTAGGCAGGGGGATATGTCAAGGTTCTTCCGTTAACCAATTAGCAAAAGCATTGCTATACACATTTTACCTTTTGTAGGGGAGGAGTTTTACGAAATGGCAAAGTACACAAGAGAAGATATCGTAAAATTAGTAAATGAGGAAAACGTAAAGTACATCCGTCTGCAATTTACAGACATTCTCGGAACAATTAAAAATGTTGAGATTCCTGTGAGCCAGTTAGAAAAAGCTCTCGATAACAAATGTATGTTTGATGGTTCATCTATTGAAGGGTTTGTACGTATCGAAGAATCAGATATGTACCTATATCCAGATCTAAACACGTTTGTTATTTTCCCTTGGACAGCAGAAAAAGGTAAAGTTGCACGCTTTATTTGTGACATTTATAAGCCAGACGGAACACCATTTGATGGAGACCCTCGTAACAACTTAAAGCGTATCTTGAAGGAAATGGAAGAACTAGGATTTAGTGATTTCAACCTTGGACCTGAGCCAGAATTCTTCTTATTTAAATTAGACGAAAAAGGCGAGCCAACGCTCGAACTAAACGATAAAGGTGGATACTTTGACCTTGCACCAACAGATCTAGGCGAAAACTGCCGCCGTGACATCGTGCTTGAGCTTGAAGAAATGGGCTTTGAAATTGAAGCGTCTCACCACGAAGTAGCACCTGGACAGCATGAAATTGACTTCAAATATGCAGGCGCTATCCGCTCTTGTGATGACATTCAAACGTTCAAACTCGTTGTTAAAACAATTGCGAGAAAGCACGGACTTCATGCGACATTCATGCCAAAACCATTGTTCGGTGTAAACGGATCTGGTATGCACTGTAACCTATCATTATTCAAAAATGGCAAAAACGCATTCTTTGATGAAAAAGCAGATTTACAATTAAGCGAGACAGCTAGACACTTTATCGCAGGTATCGTGAAGCACGCAACAAGCTTCACAGCGGTCACAAACCCGACGGTGAACTCTTACAAACGTCTTGTTCCTGGCTATGAAGCACCTTGCTACGTAGCATGGAGTGCACAAAACCGCAGCCCATTGATTCGTATTCCAGCATCACGCGGCATTAGCACACGTGTAGAAGTACGCAGTGTAGACCCATCTGCAAACCCATACCTTGCACTAAGTGTATTACTTGCAGCAGGTCTAGACGGAATCAAAAACAAACTAGACGCACCAGCGCCAATCGACAGAAACATCTATGTCATGGACAAAGAAGAGCGCCTTGAAAACGGCATCGCTGACTTACCTGCAACACTTGCAGAAGCACTTGAGCTGCTCAAGTCAAACGAAGTCATGATCAACGCACTAGGCGATCACTTATTCGAGCACTTCATCGAATCAAAAGAAATCGAATGGGATATGTTCCGCACCCAAGTACACCCATGGGAACGCGATCAGTATATGTCTCAGTATTAATAAAGAAATCCTCTTGGAGCCATTGGCTTCAGGGGGATTTTTGTTTTTATGAGTGTTTCTTATATTTTAAAATGAAGCAGGCACCACCCACCATTCACCCACAAAAAAGTGATAAAAAACCACTCCATTATCTTGGAGATATACTCTTCATAATTATTCATTGAATCTGTGTCTATTTTTTCTAGTATGAGGTCCAAGCCAACGAAGCTGTACCTATGCAGAAAGATGAGAAGCAGCTACTAATGATTAGATTGCCCTCAAAGTGTGCAAGACGATTCTGACGAGAATGATTAAAAAGAAGAGGAAGACGGGGCTGCCTAAGATGGCACGCAAACGATCAAAACGGTGGTTCCTACTTTATCGCTTAGAGGATGGACATCGTGTTCATCTATATGAACTGCTTAGTCGGATCAGGAAAAGGTGGAGGATTATCAGATGAAAAACAAATTCTTAGAAGGAGACTGGATTAAAGCATCTAAGAAAGGAAAAAGAGAACAACTTAATAAAGCAGGTTATGTACTTAAAGTAGCCGAGGATGATATTTTAGTAAGGTTCCTTAGTGGTAATACTTTGGTTGTTCCAAAGTCTTGGGCTGAAAATTTGGATGAGGCACTTATTGTTGTAATATCATCGGTTGGGAATTATGGGTTACAAGAAAAGAGTGATATACTCTACCCTGCTAAATTTGAAGGTGTTATCGCTGTAGGAGCATTAAATATGAACGGTGATATATGGAAAGGGACAACTGTAGGTAATGGCCTTAAATGTGTTACTTCCGGGGCATTATATAAAAAGTTATTCAAAAGATGGTTCTTTTTTATATAGTAGTGGTACTTCAATGGCGGCTGCCTACATGGCAGGTCTTGCTGCGCTCTTTTTTGAAGAATATTCTTCTTATAATAAATCCACAATCTCTAAAAAATCATGGGAAAAAATCAAAAATTCAGATAAAATAAATGGGTATTCAGTTATGGATACAGTTAAATTTTTTTGAGAAACTAGGGTTTATATGAAGAATAAGCTTATTTTAGTAGTACTGTCTTTTATTCTATGTTTTTCGCGGTGACTCCAGCATATTCTTAGAGCGTAACTTCACTGAATAGTGAACTTGTGGTTAGTGATCAATTGATTGAACAAGATACGAGGATACCAGTATAGATGTTTCAAACTTTAATAAAGAATTTGACTTTCTTTTGAATGATCCAGTATTTATTGAAATAGAAGAAACTTTAGCGTTACAGAGTCAGAATGCTGAATTGAAAGAAGACAGTGTAACTGGTCAGTGGATACCGGTGGTGGCTGCTGCTTTAAGATTATTAATTTCTCAAGTTGGAAAAAAGGGAATGCAAAAAGGATGGAAAGTAGCTAGACCATATGTGCAGAAAGCATTAAAGGCGCCTCAAAATCGTATTATTGATGGCCCTGGATCAGGAGGGTGCATTATACAGGTACGTAGCAAAAAAACCACTATTCAGACTAGATTATGCACCTATAAAACATGGAAGACCTGCTGTTCTGCATTATCATGTTCCACCAAATCTAGAAGATCATCATGTTATTTTCTAAAGGGGAGATCAACGTTGCTTAACTTAGACGATACAATGCATTTGCATGTAGGCTATTATGAAAATGATTTAGATTATGAAGGAGTGTTTTTAAAAAGTTTAGATTCAGGGAAATGGTTATTGTTTTTTTATCAAGAAAGCTATGGTATAAAACTTGAACAAAAATATGAAAAATATGATGATTTTGTTTTGTTGGTTGGAGAGTATAATATTGATGATGAAGATATTGAGGATAAAGGTGATGCATTGTTCGAACAATTTCTAAAAGAAAATGGTTTAATAAAAGCATAGCGTTTTTGTGTGATACGTTACAATAAATAAAATGATATAGAAGAAGATATCTTTATCTGTTTAAAGACTGTTATGTAGACTTTAAAACTTTTCTAGAAGTATATTGATTCTGAAGGCGATGCGTTTTGGGAATAATAGAACCAAAGTGTCCATGTTTATGGGCACTTTTTTTATTTTCATTGCCGAGAAAAAGCGAACATGAATATTTTGTCCAGAAAGAAGAACCTGCGGACGCTGATCATTGGGCGCTTTAAGTGCCACACAATGGGTGTCCACTTTTATGTTGTGTTTTTTGTATCTTTACTCCTATTTAATGACAGCCATCACGTTGGTAAAATTGACCTTGTTAATGGATAGAAGGGAGTGACTTCTTCTGGGGAAGATACTTGATGCTAAAGCACTAATCAGTGCCATGGACGCAAGGGCGAAACATTATCAGGAACTCCGCGAACAAATGATTGATTTAAAAAAGGCACTACAAGGCGTGGCAAACCTCGGTGATGATTTCACTGGAAAAGGTGCGGTTAACATTAAAAGCTTTTATAAAGAACTAGCGGGTAATGTAGACATGTTTATCAGCTTTATTGATAAGCAAAAAGCGTTCCATGAAGGTGTTTCTGGTACGCTTGATGATACGAGCTATGGCGGGGACACCTTCGTAGAAGAACACTTTTTAGACAACGCTGTACATATGGGCATCAAAAACGCCAAAAGCATTGTGAAGGATCAAAAAAATGCTCTTAAAACGATTTTTGAAGATATCGATGACCTCATTTCACTGGAGGTATTCGATAGCAAAACCTTTGATGAAAAAATAGAAGATGCTGAAGATGTTCGAAAAAAGACAGTAAAAGACTTAATAAAACTAGATCAAAATTTAAAAGATGAATATGCTTTGTCAGAAACGGAGCAGCAAGCTACAATGGCATTGTATGCAGAAATGATCAATGCCACGAATGACGGTAAATCCATTTCATTTCAAGATAGTGAAATCTACAAGGCAAAAAGCGATATTGAGAAGCAAACTGCTGAATATCTCAAAATTAAAAAAGAACAAGAAGAAGCCCACGAGATCGCAAAGGAACAAAAAGCGCTAGCCAACCGTCCTTGGTATGAAAAAGCCCTTGATTATGGGGGAAACATTGTCAATGAGCTAACCGGTGTGAATGATGCAAAACGTGCAGCTACGGGCGTCGATCCAATCACAGGCGAAGAGCTTACCGCAGGCCAACGAGTCGCTGCAGGTGGCATGGCGGCAACTGGCTACATCCCAATTGTCGGCTGGGTAGGGCGCATTTTTAAAGGTGGAAAAGCGGTCTATAAAACCACCCAAGCCACATCAACCGCAGTCAGAGCGGTCGATATCTACAAGACGTCACAAAAATCTTTTGATGCCCTAAAGACATCCCAAAAAGGTTTATACGGCCTCATTGCGACCAACGGCTTCAGCGAAGCGATTACTGGTAGAGATATGTTTGGGAAAAAGATCTCGAAAGAACAGCAGGAGGCGAGTATGAATGCGGCGCTTGGAATGCTTTTGCCGTTTGGGGCGAAAGGGTTTCATGGAAAGATGGATCAAATCAGGTATGTAATAAACCAATAGAATGGCATGCAAATCATTTGTTGGCTACTACTGCGAATTCACCAGTAAAATTAGTTCTTCAAGATTTTCTTTCAAAAATGAATTCAAATTAGAATCTCACTAACAATCAAACACCCTCCCTTATCAATGGCGTAATCTGGATACGGAACAAAGGTGCTGAGGAATGTGGCCATATGCATATTTTAGGGAAGGATATGGTCGTTCGTGTTGCTGTCAAAAATGACAATGACTATATAGCAGAACCAAGCCTTATTCCGCAGCGTAAGGAAGGTGGGAAGAGGGTAACACTTAAGCATTTCCTCCAATTATTGAAAGGGTCGAAGCACTTTTAAAAGCATGTCCGTTATCTTTGAGTACCCTGAAGATTAAAAAGTACGCAACTTCTGAATGGGAAGTTGCTCTATGTTATTTACTCCTAAAATAACTCAAGATGGCATTTATAATTAAAGTGATCACAGATGCAATCAGTAAAGATATACTGATTGCACCCAATCCTAAACCTTCCCACTTTCCTACGAAAAAACTTATTAATAATAAGATAATACTCATGAGAATAAGAATCGATGGTATTCCATACTGTAAAGGTGCATTCTTTCTTTTAAAGATCAAAGAAACACCCAATATAACAATCGTAAGGATAACTGTTAGCAGCCAAAATGATGACATTTATTGACCTTCCTTCTTTTGAAAATATATGAAATTATTTTATTTCCTCATCCATTACTTTCTTATACTTTTCAAATTCAGAATCTTTCATTTCACCGTTCATTTGTAATAAAAAGTTTCCTTTTGAATAGGTGTGAGAGAAGAACATAGATCCAGCATTGCCTAACTCATCATAATAAGATTTCGCCTGCTGTAAATCAGTTTCATTTCCGAATTTAAAAATCCTTCCACCAGCATTTTCACCTAAGGAAGGAACGAGAATCCTTTTTCCTTCTTCTCTTATATTTCCAAACTCTTTTTGTTTAAGATCAGATGGTTTTTCTGCTTCAAGTCCAGCACTTTTAAAAGCTTCAATAATATTGGCTGTCGTGAGCTGTTTTTCATTTGATGCTGCGCTACTGCAAGCTGTTAGCATCATTAAACAAATAAAAATGAATATAGATAATTTCTTCATATTGGATCCTCCTGATTTTTAGGTGCAAAGGAAATTTTACATGAAGTACCTTCTTTTTACTATTGTTTCGACAAAAATAGACAGCGTGAATGACTAAGTAACTAATATTCTTCTTTTATTTTCATTAAATTGTCAAATATACTCAGCAAGATGGTATACTTATGTGCATATTTTACTAGGAGGCATCACCTTGAAATCATTTTGGGAAATAGACGAGAAAGGTTACTATACGTTAAAAAAGATCAACGCAGAAGAAATAGCTAAGGCTGAAAAGAAACTTGGTATCACTTTGCCAGATACATATAAAAAGCTCATATTAGAACAGAATGGTGGTTATACCATTCATAATGCTTTTCCAACCACTCACTCTAATTCATGAGCCGAGGATCATATTCAATTTAATCATCTTTTGGGAATTGCTGAAGATGAAGGAATTATGGATAGTGCCTATTTGATAAAAGAGTGGGAGCTGCCAGAAGGGCTTGTCTTAATTAACGGGGATGGTCACACTTGGGTAACGATGGATTATCGAAAAACGAAAGAGAATCCTGCAATTCATTATTTTGATGTTGAGATGGAAGAAGACTTTAAGTTAGCAGATTCCTTTGATGAATTCATTGAGGGGCTTTATACAGTTGAGTACAGTGTTGACGAGGAAGTAGCAGAGGGTGAATACGAAGAAGAAGAAGAGGAATATATAACTAAAGCAGAACTTGAAGCGATCTTAGAGAAAGAAGCACCTGATCCAGCCGATATTCATCAAATTACTAAATATCCGTTACAAGATTTAGAAGAAGTAGAGTGGTTCTTTAAAAGAATAAAAAGCTATATTGAATCTGTTAAAGATGAAGACGTTCTTTATGAAGTAGCTGCAAGCATTGACACAATCCTTATATTAAGAGTAGATACAATGCCAAGTAACGATATTATAAAAAAGACATTATTTGAAATTGTAGACATTTTTGAAAAAACTGAAATTCCTCAGATAACTGTAACAGCTGGAAATTTCGCTGTTAATATTGATTTTTTAGATTAAGGCAAAATTAGAGCATGTAGAGTGTACTGTATAGGGTGAATTTTCAAAGAGTGAATGAGAACGGATGTTTAATTATCTGTTTTGAATTCATTATAATATAATTTAGATTGACCCTTTCGTGAACCTGGCTGAAACTCAGTCAGGTCTTTTTATATCAATTTCAAAACAATATTTTGTGAATTTCTTTTTAAAAAATGAAGGTGGTCAATCTAAAAGAAATAAGTATCAAGTCCTTTTTGGCTACTCTCTCTTTTAACCAACTCTTATAATTGCATATCATTCAATTATTATCATATTTGCGGGATACCGAAAATTTCTATTATGAGCAGATTCACTTTACATATGTTGTAAAATGCGTGTTAGAATTATACTAGGGATTTGTTTAGAAGGGGGTAAAGGAATGTCAGGATTAATTGCCTCTCAGGAGGTAGGGAACATGTTAAACAGTTGGAATCTTGCGATACAAAAAGGGGATTTATCGGCAGCTATAGAAATGCAAGATGACATAGACAGGGCAATTGATTTAATGGAAGAAAATCAAGATATTCTTTTGTACTATCAACTTTTGAGCTTTAGGCTTAAGCTGAAACTTCAGAATATTAGCAGAAATTTAGATAAGCCATTCTTTCAGCGGAATGCTCCAGACGAAAAAGAAGAAAAAACAAATAAACTCATGTCATATTACTTCTACTTTTATAATGGGATCTATCATGACTACTTACAAGATTATGATAAGGCATTAAGTTACTTCAGAATAGCTGAAAAAAAGTTGACTTATGTTGATGATGAGATAGAAAAAGCTGAATTTCATTATAAAATCGCAGTTCTATTTTATGATTTGAAAATGACCTTTTTATCAAAATATCATGCACAAATTGCGTGTGACACATTTAATGCGCATGAAACATATATCAAAAGACAGATTAACTGTAGGATGCTACATGCGTTAAACTTAATTGATCAATTTGAATATGATAAAGCAAGAGCTCTTTTTAGTGAAGCTGAGAATATGATCGAAAGTATTAATGACAATCATTTAATCATTCATCTATATTACAATATGGGTTTTCTAGAAAGCAAAAAAGAAAATTTAGAAGAAGCATCAGCACTATTTAGGCGCACGTTGAGTTATAAAGAGATCGAAAATCAAGATTTATTGAAGATGAGATGTTTATATGAACTTTCTAGAATAGAAATCTCCAGTAAAAGTAATGACGCGATTGAATGGATAGATCTAGGCATTTCTTTATCAGAACAAGTCAACCATAACGTTTTTCAAATAAAATTTAAATTGTTAAAAGAACTATTGTATGAAAAAAATCACTCTCAATTGAACAATATAAACAATCTGTGTTTAGAGCTTGAAGAGAAAAGAGTATGGGTTGATTTAGAGGAAATTCTGGTTGATGTGGCGAAATATTTAGAGGGGAGAGGCTTGCTGAAACAATCATTAAATTACTATAAAAGAGCCTTACTCGCAAGCCAGTATGTAGGAAAAGGAGTGAATTAATTGAAGAAGTCGGTTTTTATTACATTTTCACTAGTTGTGGTAGCTCTAGGTACACTTTTCTTTACAAACGGTTTGACTCAACCTCTACATGAAGATGTCCAAACAGTTGCATCAAGAGGTAGCTCTGGAGGTTAATTGGTTAAAAAACGATAAAGTGGATTAAAGCGTCAGACTTCTTATGGTATTCTGGTAAAAGAATATGCCATAAAGGAGTCTTTTTTATATTAATTGCTCCATTTGCTTTGATGGCAGCGTATAGAGATACTAAAAAACAAATGAATTAATTAAGCTTTTTGAAGAGGAGACTTTCAGTGTCTGTTGGAGGGACTCCGGGTATTACCCAATTTCACTGTATATATTTATGCGAGAGCTGTATAAAGCATGGGATTCTGAAAAATCGAAAAAAATTTATGAAGAATTTCAGGATGTTTTTATGAAGAAAGAGAAGAAAACAATTTGAGGTAAAAACAAATATAGTACATACTTTCAATTTTGTTACTTAAATCCTAAATATGGAACTGACTGTAGAATGTTAAGACTGATTGTTTTATAATTTCACGGTAACATAACTTTCTCTGGATTGTAATTAAAAGTATAAAACGTAAGTGAAAGTATATCGGAGGATTTGGATGATAAAAAAAGAAGTTTTTCAAATAATTTTGTTTACAGTCCTTTTAGCAATTTTTCTTTATCAAGGTGTACAAAGAGATTTTCCTTTTGAATATCTGATTACCTTAGTTGTGTGCTATGTTGCTGTAATAGTTTATAGAATTATAAAAGTAATGAAATATAAAAAGGAGCAAAGTACAGTTAAGTAGTTTGAGCTATTTTTGTTTGCGGTGTCCGCAATCACTATTGGGATCAGACGTTTGAGGTCATGGCTCTTTGGCATGTTGACATTTAACTTCGGAGGTGCTTTTATATGTCTATTCAAGTGGACGATGATGATGTTTTAGAGATGTGTAATATATATGCTCAAGAAACTCATCACAGAGAAGCATTGATTTTAGGAAACAGGAAGGGTCTATTGGAATTAAAAAATGCGATAGATCAGGCTTTAAAAACCGGTAGTGCTGTTGCAAATTTATACCCATCTGATTTTGAAGGGTATGAAACTTGTATTGCTCTAGTGGATGATGAAAAGCAGTTTGAGAAATTAATTACTCCTTATGTAGAGGAATATACACAAGATGATGATGCGATTGATCCAATTAATATTATTAAAGAGTACGATTCCAAAAAAGAAAAACCCTTATAATAGAGTTTTTCTTTTATTATTTAGTGGAGTATAGTTTCATCTTTTTTAGCTTTGTGTTTACTTGGTATTGATGCTCTAAGAGCATGGGGTATATGGATTGGTAGTCTTGTATAATATAGTTCAAATAGAGTTTAATATTTAATAATTGTTCTTCCTAAATGTTGGCCATTTTTAATGGCTTCAATTGTTTCAGGTAACGTATCGAGAGTAATCTCATTGACTAGAGTCGATTGGGCGATATTCCATTCGTTTGCTATCTCGTTCCAAATGACTTTGCGTTTATTGATTGGTACATTTACAGAATCGATCCCTAGAAGGTTGATCCCTCTTAAAATAAAAGGTAACACAGTTGTTGTTAATTTAATTCCACCTGCATTCCCGCACATGCTCATGCTTCCACCATAAGAAATTTGAGGAATGATCACAGAAGCCACATCTCCTCCTACGGTATCTAAGACGAAGTCAAATTTTTGCTTGTTTAATGGTTTTTTGAGCTCTCCTAACTCGTTTGCAAAAATGACATCAGTTGCTCCTAAAGATTTTGCAATGTCGACTTGATGATCTTTACGCACTAAAGCATGAATATTTTTGTACCCAATTTTAGATAATAATTGTATCGCGATGCTACCAACTCCACCAGTTGAACCTGTAACGAGTATATGAGGTTGATTTTTTGTATTCATTCCATTTTCCTGTAAAGCCATGATCGAAAGAGCGGCTGTAAAGCCTGCTGTTCCAAAAATCATTGCTTCTTTTAAAGTCAAGTTATTTGGCAAAGGAACAATCCAATCCGCAGGCACTCTAGCATATTCTGAAAAACCTCCAGTGTGGCTCATGCCCATAGCGAAACCTGTTACAATCACTTGTTGACCTTCTACGAAACGATGATCTGTTGTATGAACGATCGTTCCACTTAAATCAATTCCGGGAATCATCGGATAGTTACGAATAACACCTCCATTTTTTTGAACAGCCAGCATATCTTTATAATTGATTGAAGAATATGCAACTTTAATTAATACTTCTCCTTGAGATAAATCATTCACACTTACATTTTGAAGATCATAACTCACTTGATCATTTTTTTCTGTCACTAGAATCGCTTTAAAT